>NZ_CP077083.1:4800000-6289056 GCF_014268375.2 Pseudomonas salmasensis | reverse complement strand
GGCTGTTTCCGGGGGATGATGAGCCGACGGCCTACGAGCATGACAATGGTTTTGTACGGGTTGTCAGGCGTGGGGAGGCAGTCTGGAAATATGAGCGTAATGAGCAAGGCGATGTTACGCGTAGGACCGATCCCGATGGTGAGGTCACGGACTACAGCTACAACAAACAGGGGCAACTGACCGGGGTTTGGTATCCCGACAGCAGTTGTCATCGGCTGGTGTGGAACGAGCGTGGGCAGTTGCTTGAAGAGCAATTGCCCAATGGTGGGATCAGGCGTTATCGCTATGACGACTTGGGGCGGCAAGTTGCCTGTGAGGATGAACACGGCGCACAGACCGTTTATGAATGGGACAGCGTCGGTAGGCTGATTCGCCTTGTGTTGCCAGGCGGCGCCACACGAAAATTCAGCTACAACCCCTACGGCAAAATCATCGCCGAACGCGACGAACTCGGCCACGTCACCCGCTACGAATACGCAGACGGCCTGCACCTGATCAGCCGCCGCCTCAACGCCGACGGCACCCAGGTCAAGTACCGCTACGACAACGTGCGGCTGTTGCTCACCGAGATCGAAAACGAAGCCGGCGAAACCTACCAACTCGACTACCACCCCAACGGCCTGATCCGCCAGGAAACCGGCTTCGACGGCCAGCGCACCGCGTATGCCTACGACCTCAACGGCAACCTGCTGGAGAAAACCGAATATTTATGCTTTTAGTCCCATTCCTATTTGCTTCTTTTTAGGCACTGATAAGCTTTTTCGCTGAAACAATCTCGGGAAATTCTTTGTCATGATCTTAAATGCCGCCGCGCCTAACGAGTTCAGCGCCCTGCGCGTGATCACGTTGGCAACCGACCCTGCGTGTGTCTTGCGCCTCGCCTCTGCGTTGGGTGGCATGGGGGTCACGCCGCTGGCCACGGTCGCCTCACTGGAGGCGCTGCAGGCGTGGTTAAGCGAGCACCGCGTGGACATCATCGTGTGCGAAATCCGCTCCGAGTGTGGCGATGGCCTGATGTTGCCAAGTGTGCTCAAAGCACTGCATGACGAGGGTACGTTAATGCAGTTTCCGAGTATTTTCTGGACCGGCGAAACCACCCTGAATGTTCAGGCAAATTTGATCGAAGCAACGGTTACGCCGGCGTGCGAAGCGCCCGCTAAGCAGTTGTGGGTCAAGCACATGGGCGGCGTAGCCGTCAGCGCACTGGAATCCCATTCGCGCCTGGCGCAGTCGGCGGGAATCAGCGTGCAGATCTTGCGTGACGGTGGCCCGCTGGAGCTGGGCGATGCCTTGCGCACGGTGCTGCTGACCCTCGCTCAACCGGACCCCAAGCTGCAGGCCATGACGTTTGAATCGCTGGCTGAGGATGAAGTCATCAACGCCCTGACCACCGGCGAGGGATTGCGCTTTGTCTTTCAGCCTCAGTTCGAGTTGCTGAGCCGGCGCATCGTCGGCGCTGAGGCGTTGGTGCGCTGGAAGCACCCGCGCTTTGGTGAAATTCCGCCTGCGGTGTTGATGCCGCTGGTCAACCGTCTCGGCCTGGACCTGTTGCTGTTCAGCCTGGTGGAGATGTGGACTCTGCGCGTGATGCTAGCGTTAAAGCGCGAAAACATTAAGATCCCTATCGCGGTGAATGCGTCGGCCAAGACCCTGTGCACCCCCAATTTTGCCGAACGCCTGGCCTTGCGTATGCGCCAGGCAGATCTGCCGAGCCGCTTGCTGAAAGTGGAGCTGACCGAAGATGTGCAGGAGCCGGATGAGCTGCATCTTTCGGCGTCATTGACGACTATTCGCGCCAAGGGTTTTCAGGTTTCGCTGGATGACTTCGGCAGCGGCGCAGCCACTTTCAAGCTGTTGGCGAACCTGTCGTTTGATGAAATGAAAATCGACGGCTCGTTTGTGCGCGGTGTCGAGCAACACGCCTCGTCACGCAAGGTGATCGCCGGCATCGTCAACTGGGCGGGCCTGCTCAACCTGAGCCTGGTGGCGGAGGGGATTGAGGACGAGTCCACGATCCCACTGCTGCACCGTCTGGGTTGCCGAGTAGGGCAGGGCTATGCGCTTGCGCGCCCGATGGAAATAGACGCCTTCTTGAACTTTGTGATTGAGCGGGAAAAGAACGGCTGATGTAAGGTTTAGGGTGGGTGAGTAAGTATTGAAACTTGATATGTGTAGGTCGGCACTTGGTTTTTAGGAGTTTTCTTATATTAACTTTGTCGCGAATCTATTAAGTTTTATACCGTTGTTATTGTGAAAGATTGACGCATTTTTTAAATGCGATGGTGAACCTGTGCGCGTTAAGTTATAGGGGGGGTAAGCGTGTGGCGTGTGATGTTCAGTTGCACGGATGTAATTGATGAAATGGATGAGTCTGAGAGGACCTTAACTTATTCAGAGTGAGGCAGCGTCGTTGTCCATTTTTTTGCACGCTATACAGAGTGTTCCGTCATTTATGAAACGCCTACAAATTGCTTTGCTGGATGATCATGCAATCGTGCGGCATGGTTTGGTCAATCGGTTGGTACAGGAACCTGATTTTGAAGTGGTGGGGGTCTACGCTCGCAGTCGTGAGTTGATGGCCGGCCTGCTGACACACCCGGCCGAGGTGTTGTTGCTCGATTTTGTGCTCGGCCCTCATGAGCTGGATGGCATCCTGCTGATCCGTGCCCTGCGGGTAAAGTACCCGGGCTGCCGAATCCTGGTGTTTTCCACACACCATGACGCGGCCACGGTGATTCTTGCCCTGCGCGTCGGTGCTCGTGGGTTTATCGGCAAGGGTGAAGACATGAGCCAATTGATCAGCGCAGTGCGGCTGGTGGCTTCGGGCGCTGTCTACCTGAGTGCCGACATGGCCTATCGGGTGGCCGAAGCCACGGCGGTCAACTATGACGGTGAGGAGCAATCACGCGATGACGCGATGCGTTTTGTCAGCCTGTCTGCGCGGGAGCAAGAGGTGATCCGCTGTTACCTGGCCGGCATGACCATCACCGAAATTGCAGAAAAATTCAGCCGCAGTATCAAGACCATCAGTTCGCAAAAGGCCTCGGCTTTTCGCAAGTTGGGCGTGATGTCCAACAACGAGCTGTTTCGGATCAAGCACATCATCGAGAGTGTTTAGCGCTAAACCCAGGCCACGCCGACGCGCGCAAAAACAGCGGTAGGCTGGCGTGCCCTTTGGCGGTTGTTGCATATACTCCTTGAAGTGCCGTAATAGCTGTCCCTGTTGTTTGACCGCGCCACCTAAGCGGGGCCAAGTGGGTTCGAATACGATGAAACCTGTACGCATTGCTTTATTGGACGACCACGCTGTTGTTCGGCATGGGCTCGCCAACACCTTGGCGGCCGAGGCCAACTTTGACGTGGTTGGCATTTATGAAAAAAGCCGCGACTTGCTCGCTGGCCTGGTCAGCGCTCCGGCCGACCTGTTGCTGCTCGATTTCTCCCTGAGCCCCGACGAGATGGATGGCGTATCGCTGATCCGCGCCTTGCGGGTCAAGTTTCCCAGTTGTCAGATCCTGGTGTTGTCCGCCCATCATGACCCGGCCACCGTGGCCCTGGCCATGCGGGTCGGTGCCCGTGGCTTTGTTGGCAAAGGCGAGGACATGACGCAAGTGGTCAAGGCCATTCGCAAGGTGGTCTCCGGCGCGGTGTACCTGAGCACCGACATGACGTATCGCCTGGCGGAAACCGTCACCAGCGAGACGCGCAAAGACCCCAGCGAAGCCTCGGATGCCCTGGTCCAGGCCGAGCTGACCAGCCGTGAGCAGGAAGTGATCCGCTGTTACCTGGCCGGCATGACCGTGAGTGAAATCGCAGAAAAATTCAATCGCAGCATCAAGACCATCAGCACCCAGAAAACCTCAGCGTTTCGCAAATTGGGGGTCACCTCGAACAATGAACTGTTCAAGCTCAATAAAATCATCGGCTCACCATGAGGCGATGGCGACCGGGTGCCCTCTTATTCATGTTGCTGATGCTGGATGCCGCGCTTGCCTGTGCGGCGCCGGTTGAGCTGACGGAGCAGGAGCGGCTGTGGATAGCGCAGCATCCGGTCCTTCGAGTGGGGGTGATGGAAAACCTGGTCCCCTTCGAGTACATGAGTCGTGGCGTGCTGCAGGGGCGGCCGGTGCAGTACCTGCAATATGTGCGCGATGCCACGGGGCTTGAATTCACCTATGTGCCGGTCAAGACCCGGGCTGCACGTGAGCGCATGCTGTTGGATGGCCAGGTAGACCTGCTGTCTTCACACTTTCGCTTTCGTGACGAGCCGCCTATCGAGGACCTTACCGCGCTGGTCTACGACACTACCGTGCCGATCATCGTGACCCGTGTCGACGACGCCGATATTTTTGACCTTGACCAGCTACAAGATAAAACCGTCGTGATCCCCGATGTGGAGTATTACGAGCAGTTGCTCAGAAAAAGGGCACCCCGAGCCAATCTGATCAAAAGCCCCCAGGCCTTGGCCATGCTGAACACCCTCCGGGACGGTGGTGCCGATGCAGTCGTGGCCTCCGAAGCCTTCTTGATGCCCTATTTGTATCGACAGTTTCAGGGCGTGCTGGAAATTTCTGGCGTGGTGGGCAGTAGCATGTTGGATGTGAACATGGCGGTGCGCGCCGATAACGCCATGCTGGCCTCGATCATTGGCAAAGCCCTAGGCTCGATCAGCCCCTCACAACAGAATGCGATGTACGAGCATTGGTACCGGGACCTGGAGGTAGATGCGCCGACCCTGTGGGACATCGCCAGCCATTACTTGCACCTTTTGATCCTGGGCATGTTGGCGTTGATTGGCTTGTGTGTGCTGGTCTATCGCGGTTACCGCCAGCAGCGGCAGGCCGAGCGGAACGAGCAGGAAAAAACCATGTTCCTGGCGGTGATGGGTCACGAAATACGCTCGCCAATGAACGCCGTGCTGGCGGCCATGGAGCTGCTGTGGCACACCCGGCTCAATGACCAGCAGCGCCACTTCGCGCACTTGGCCAACAGCGGCGCCAATATGCTGGTGCGCTTGCTCGATGATGTGCTGCACCGGCCGGATTCAGGGGCCAAGGCGTTACGCCTGACACTTGAGGCGACGGATGTCATCGCGCTGGTGCATGGCGTAGTGGGCTTGCATCGCCTGCGTGCCGGGGAAAAGCACTTGAGTCTGAATGTGAGCGTGCAGACACCCCTGCCGTCGTTGTGGCTTGACCGTTCGCGGCTGACGCAGGTGTTTCATAACCTGTTGTCCAACGCCATCAAGTTCACCGATACCGGCGCTGTTGATATCACCCTGCGCCTGGAAGACTTGCTGGACGGTAAGCATCAGTTGCAGGTTGAAGTCCGCGACACCGGCATCGGTATGGGCGAAGCGGTGCAGGCCTCTTTGTTCCGGCCTTATGCCCAGGCGAGTCAGTCCTACAAGCGTGCGGGAGGCAGCGGCCTGGGGCTGATGATATGTCGGCAATTGGTCGATTTGATGCAAGGCTCGCTGACCCTGCGCAGCGAGCCGGGAGTGGGAACGTGTATCAACCTGTACTTGCCCGCAACCCTTGCCCCTGAGGCCGCTGAACCGACGCGAGCCCCAGCCCCAATGTCTTTGCATGTCACCGGTGGTTTGCAGCTGCTGGTGGTGGAAGACACCCTGGCCAACCAGGAAGTGCTGCGGGCGCAAATCAGCGGGTTTGGTTGTGTGCCAGTGATTGCCGCCGATGCGGCCCAGGCCCGCGTGCGGTTCGCTGAGCGCGCTTACGCGTTGGTATTGATGGACTGCGACTTGCCGGATCAGGACGGCTACAGCCTGGTCTGCGAACTGCGGGCGCTCGAACAGCAATGGGGGCGAGCGCGTTGCCCGATCATTGCCATTTCCGCCTTGACCGGTGAGCAGCACCTTCAACGCTGCCTGGCGGCGGGCATGGATGGGGCGTTGAGCAAGCCCATACGTCTGGGGCAGTTGAGTGACGTGATCGAGCAGTGGTGCGGCGTCACGTTGGCGGCGCCGCGTGCCAGCTTGATGGCCCCGAGACTTGATCAGGCCGCTATCAACCGTGAGATGGCGGCCGACCTGGGCAGCCTGCTCAGGGCGATGGCGCTCTGTGATCGCCCTTCGGCCATCCATGTTGCCCATCGGTTGCACGGCGCGGCACTGATCATCGAGTGGCCGGGCCTGGCCCAGGCGGCCGCGCACATGGAGAACCTGTTGCGGGCAGAGGAGGGCTGGGGCAACCCGGTTTACGTGCACACGCTTCAGGCGTTGGTTCAGCACTGGCGTGCCGTGAGCGAGGAGACCCCGCTGGACATGCTGGCCATGGTCGCGCCGCCGCCGATGACGCAACCATGAGGGTTGCACGGTTGCGCCTGCTGCTGGGGTGGTTGCTGCTGGCAAGCGCGGGCCTGGCCGGTGCGCAGGCCGACCCGCCGTCGATGACCTTGACCCAGCAAGAGCGTGACTGGATTGCCGCGAACCCCGTGTTGCGTGTCGGTGTGTTCGACAACCTGCTGCCCTTCGAGTACATCAGCGACGGCCAGTTGCGTGGGCTGTCGGCCAAGTACCTGGGGTTGATTGCGGCACGTACCGGCCTGCATTTCCAGTCGGTGGTCACCGGCAATCGTAGCGCCCGCAAGGACATGCTGATCAGCGGCGAGGTGGATATCTTGCCGACCCGGCGCCGCGACGACGATCCGGTCAAGGACCTGGGCATGCGCTATACGACGCCCTACAACACCAGTTCCACCATCCTCGTCAGCCGCTTTGGCCAACAGCCATTTGTGGACTTGGAACAACTTGCCGGCAAACGCCTGGTGATGTTGGGGCGCGAGGGGTATCAGGGGTTTTTGCAGCAGAAGGTCCCCGGCATAACGGTGATCTCCGGCCAGAACGCCGTCGACATCATGGCGATGGTCAGGGACGGTCGCGCAGATGCGGCCATCGCTTCCGAATGGTTACTGATCCCCTATCTGTCCCGGCAATACCAGGGGGTGTTGCAGGTATCCGGGGTGGTGCCGCAATTGCATACCGGCGTGAGCATGGCGGTGCGTGACAGCGACGAGATCCTGTTGTCTATCCTGGAAAAGGTACTGGGGTCCATCAGCAGCGATGAGCGCAAAGCGATCTATGACGCCTGGTTCGATGACATGAACCTGGATATTCCGACGATCAAGGACATCGCCGAGCATTTCCAGGGTGAGTTGTGGCTGTTGCTGTTGGTGGTGCTGCTGTTGGTGGCGTTCGCCTGGCAAAGTCGTCGTCAGCGCCGCCAGGCCGTGCAGAGCGAGCGGGAAAAGGCGATGTTTTTGGCGGTGGTCAGCCATGAAGTGCGTTCGCCGATGAACGCGGTGCTGGCGGCTATCGAGTTGTTGGAGCACACACCGCTGGACGAACAGCAGCGCCACTTCACTCAATTGGCCAACGGCGGCGCCAATACCTTACTGCGGCTGGTGGATGACGTGCTGGACATTTCCAGGATGGAGGCCGGGCAACTGACCCTGACCCTGGAGCCTGTGGACCTCTGGGCCTTGGTCCAGCAGGTGGTGGAGGAGTACCGCGCCGGCGCCGAAGAAAAAGGCCTGCTGCTGACATTGAGCGGTGAACGCCCCAGCGGCCCCTTGATGCTGGAGGGCATGCGCTTGAGTCAGGTGCTGCGCAACCTGATCTCCAATGCGGTCAAGTTCACCGAGGTAGGCGGGGTAGAGGTGCAGCTTAAGGTCGTTGAATGGCCAGACGTTCGTGCGCCGCACGTGCTGATCCGCATCATCGACAGCGGCCTCGGCTTGTCGGAACAGGCGCAGGCCAGCCTGTTTCGGCCCTATGCACGGGCCAAGCACTCTTACAAACGTACCGGTGGTAGCGGGCTTGGCCTGGTGATTTGCCGCCGCCTCGTGAGGCTGATGTCGGGTGAGCTGACCCTCAACAGCACCCAAGGCGTGGGTACTGAGGTTGAAGTCAAACTGTCCGTCGAGTGGGCCAAGACCCTGGATATACCCCAGGCTGAAGCGGCGCAGGCCCAGGCGGAGGGTAACGGTCTACATGTGCTGGTGGTGCAGGCGCCTGTGTCCGGCCAACAGACACTGCCGGCACATCTGCAAGCGCTGGGTTGTAAGGTGTTGCTGGCAATTGATGGCGCCCAGGGGTTGACGCTATTCAATGTGCGACGGGTCGATATGGTATTGATCGATTGCGACTTGCCAAACAGTGAAATCGAGCCGCTGGCGGGCGCCTTTCGTGAGTTGGAGCAGGTGCTGCAGCGTGCCCATTGTCCGCTTGTGGCTGTTGCGGGGTTCAGCGATAACGAGCACCTTGAGCGTTGTTTTGATGCGGGGCTCGACGGGGTGCTGGTCAAGCCGATCAGCCCGGCCAAGTTGCAGCAGATGATCGAGCTTTGGTGTGACATGCCGCAAGGTCCGCTGCCGGCAATGCCCAAGGAAGAGCCAGTGGAGGAGTCGCTTGTCCTGCGCACGGCCTTAAACGACTTGATCGAGGCGCTGGCCTTGCGCGAGCGCAGCCAAGCGTTGCAGGCAGTTCAGCGTCTGCACGAGGCGGCGCTGGGGCTGGAGCGGGACGACTTGGTGGGCACTGTCGACAGCCTGGAACGGTTATTGCGCGATGAGCGTGACTGGCCCGCGCAGCAGATTGCTGAACGCCTTAGCGTGCTGCTGGGCAAAGGCCTGCGCCAGCATAGCCTCGCTGCTGTACCCGGTCGTTCAGTCTGAATACCGCTTCACAGGTGGGGCTTGCCTTAATGCCGTTCAGTTAAGCGTATATCGCCCTCTGTAGGAGCGAGCTTGCTCGCGAAAAACGTCAACGATAATGTGTGCTTCCTGAATGAACGCGGCGCCTGTGAGTTTTTCGCGAGCAAGCTCGCTCCCACAGTTGGATCGCGGGGCGCCAGGTAGATAAGCGTCGGCTGTCAGGCCGTCACGGGAGCAAGCTCCCTCGCCACGGGTCCAGCCTAACCTCGAAGTTGTGTAGATGCTTATGCTGCGATAACGGTGGGTCAGTCAACATCTGATGATCAGAATAACGATGACCCATTATATAAGCTGGATTTAAATATACCGTCCAGGCGCGCTTTTAGGACCACTCCTATAGACGCTTTGTCTGTTGGCTTATGAAAACCAGCCCACTATGACGGGGGGCTTTGTTTGTTGCTTTTAATCGCCTGTTTATAAGGTTATTTGCCCGAGTTATTTGTTTTTCAGAGCACTCCTATTTTGAGAATTAAGTGGGCTGCTTACACTTCATTTCGCAACAACGCAGAAGTATTTCCCGCCCAGGGAACTTCACAACTTAATCAAGCCTATCGCGTTCTCGGAGTTACTCATGAATTACAAAGCTCGCGCCCTCGCTGTAATGGTCGCTGCCACCGTCTCTTCTGCTGCCATGGCTTCGGACGGCAAAATTGATTTCAACGGTGAGCTGAAAGCCGAAACCTGCCAAGTGGCCGTCAATGGTGCAGCAGCTTCCGGCGCGACCACCGTCACCTTGCCAACCATCTCCACCGCTTCCTTGGCTTCCGCCGGGCAAGTGGCTGGCCAGACTGGTTTCAACATCGAACTGAGCAAGTGCTCTGCTGCGATCAAAACCGCGGCGGCGTTCTTTGAGTCGGGCGGTGGTGTTGATCCGGCCAGCGGTAATGTGAAGAACATCAGCGGTTCAGCCACCAAGGTTCAACTGCAATTGGTGGATGCCACCAATGGCAGCGCGATCAAGGCCGGCAACACGGCTCAGGTCACCTCCACCAGCCGCGTAGCTGTTGACCCAACCGCCCTGACCGCTGTACTGCCGTATGCCGTTCAGTACTACGCCCAGTCCGCTACCACGCCGGGCACCGTTGTGGGCTCCGTGACTTACTCCATCAATTATCAGTAAGTCGCAGGCTTTGGACACACGCCCTGCTCGGTATTGAAGGGCGTGCATCCAGACGGTAAAGGGATTGCTCTATGTCGTGCACACGTGCATTCAAACCACTGCTGCTGATCGGCCTGGCCACACTGATGTGTTCCCATGCATTCGCTGCAGTGGTGATTACCGGTACGCGCCTGGTCTATCCGGCGGACCAGAAAGAAATCACCGTAAAACTGAACAATAACGGCACGTTGCCCGCGCTGGTCCAATCATGGATCGACACCGGCAGCGTCGAATCGACACCCACCAGCTCCAAGGCGCCGTTCCTGTTGTCGCCCCCGGTGGCGCGCATTGACCCGACCAAGGGCCAAAGCTTGCGAGTGCTCTTTACCGGCGCGCCTTTGGCGCAGGACAAAGAGTCGGTGTTCTGGCTCAACGTTCTCGAAATCCCGCCCAAACCCGAGGCGGGTGCAGACCTTAATACGCTGCAAATGGCTTTCCGTTCGCGCATCAAGCTGTTCTATCGCCCGGTTGGCTTGCCTGGAAATCCCAATGAGGCGGTTGAGCAGGTGCAGTGGCAATTGGTTACGGCACGCGATGGCCAAGGCCTGGCGCTGAAGGCGTACAACCCGTCGGCGTTCCACGTCTCGCTGATCGAGTTGGACCTGGTGGCGGGTAACCAACGCTATCGCAGTGAGGACGGCATGGTCGGCCCTGGAGAAACCCGGCAGTTCGCGCTGCCCACGCTCAAGGCCAGGCCGTCGAGCCAGGCACAAGTGGAGTTCAGCGCCATCAACGATTACGGCGCGTTGGTCCCGACCCGCAACACGCTGCAGCCCTGATCCATTCCTGACGTTTTTACCCGCGAGTCATCTATGTCGACCTTTTCTTGCTCCAGGCTTTTTCTGCGGGCGCGGCCTCGCTTCGCCTTGAATCCGCTCACTGCCCTGATCCTCAAGGCATTGGCCATTGCTCCAGGCGTGTGGGGCATGCAAGACGCGTTGGCGCAAGAAGTGCAGTTCAATGACGCCTTCCTGCCCGAAGACTCGCGAAATCTTGACCTAAGTGCCTACCAGGCCGGCAACCCGGTGATGCCCGGCCAATACCGAGCCGACATCATCCTCAACGGGCAACTGAACAACCGGCAGGATATTCGCATTGACGCCCAGGCCGACGGCAGCAAGCCGGTGGTGTGTATGAACCGTGGCTTGCTTGAGCGCCAGGGGGTGCAAATGGCCAGCCTTACGCCCGAGGCCAGCACGATGCTCGACAGTCAGGCGTGCCCGGCAGTGGGGCAGGTAATCCCTGGCGCTACCGCGAACTTTTCCCCAGAGAACCAGGCGCTGGACCTGAGCATTCCCCAGGTGGCGCTCAAGCGTAATGCGCGGGGTTACGTCAGCCCGCAGTTGTGGGACCGTGGCGTGACGGCCGCCATGCTCAGCTACAACTTCAACGCCAATCGTAACCGCACCCGCAGTGGCAACTCCGATTCGGCGTTCATGGGCCTCAACGCGGGCCTGAACCTGGGGGACTGGCGCCTGCGCCACAACGCGTCCATGAGCTGGCAGTCACGTTTGGGCAGCCGGTATCAGGCTCTGGACACATACGCCCAGCGTGATATCACCGCGCTGAAAAGCCAACTGACCGTGGGTGAGTCCAACACCACCGGCGAGATCTTCGACACCTTGTCCTACCGTGGTGTGCAACTGTCCACTGACGACCGCATGCTGCCTGATTCGATGCGCGGGTATGCGCCGGTCATCCGGGGTATTGCGCGCACCAATGCGCGCGTGACCATTCGCCAGGCCGGCAATATCTTGCTGGAAACCACCGTGGCCCCTGGCGCGTTCGTGATCGATGACCTGTACTCCACCGGCTATGGTGGCGACCTCAACGTGAGCGTGGCCGAAGCCGACGGCACTGAACAGAACTTTATCGTGCCCTACGCCTCGGTCAGCCAGTTGCTGCGCCCCGGCACCTCGCGGTTCAGCCTCACCGCAGGTGAAACCCGCAACAACTTCGTCGACGATCAGGCGCGCCTGTTGCAAGGGACAGTGCAGTACGGCTTGAACAATACCTTCACCGGTTTTGCCGGCCTGCAATCGAGCGATGACTACACGGCGGTGCTCACCGGCCTGGCGTTCGGCACACCCATCGGGGCGATGGCCGTGGACATCACGCACGCCCAGACCGACCTGGCCGGCGGCGCTGCCAAGGGCCAGAGCATGCGGGTGTCTTACAGCAAGAATGTGCTCAGTACCGGCAGTAACTTCTCGCTGGCGGCCTATCGGTTTTCTACGCAGGACTACTTAGATTTCAGCAACGCCATCCAACTGCTGGATGCCGAGAAAAATGGCTGGGATTCGAGCATGCTCGGTCGCCCGCGCAGCCGTTTTTCGGTGACCGCCGACCAGAACCTTGGGGCTTGGGGGCAAGTCTCCATCAGCGGTTACGCGCAAAACTACTGGAATCAGCCGGGCAGTGATCTGCAGTACCAGTTCAGCTACAGCAAGCAGTTCAACCGCGTCAGCTTCAGTGTGAATGCCAACCGCAGCCGCATGGGGCTGGGCGACATGGAGAACAGCTTTTTGCTGACCATGAGCATGCCCCTGGATTTCGGCGCGTCGGGTAACACTCCGCAAATAACCGCGCAGGTGGGCCGCGATACCCAAGGCAATTACAGTGAGCAGGCCGGTATCAGCGGCACCGCCGGCCAAGACCGTCAATATGGCTATAGCGCCAATTTCGGCCATGACGGCGCCAACCACAGCAAGAGCGCCGCGATTAACGGTCAGTACACGGGTGGGCGAGCCATGCTCAGTGCGGCACTGGGGCGTGGCGATGGGTATACCAGCGCCTCGGTGGGCGCCAGCGGCACCGTGGTGGCCCATGCAGAGGGCGTGACCATGACGCCGTACCGCGGCGAAACCATGGCGGTGGTCAGTGCGCCGGGTGCGGCGGGCGCCAAGGTTTCGGGGTACCCCGGCCTGACGCTCGACAGTCGCGGCAATGCCGTGGTGCCGTACCTGCGGCCTTATGAGTTGAACGAGGTGGCCATCGACCCGATTGGCAGTTCGCTGGATGTCGAACTCAACGAGACCAGCCAACAAGTCGCCCCACGCGCCGGTGCCGTGGTGCATCTTAAATACACCACTAATCAGGGCCGTGCGGTGCTGCTCAATGTGCGCCTGGACGATGGCAGCAGCTTGCCATTTGGCGCAGGCGTGACCGACGGCGAAGGCGCCTCGGTGGGCATGGTCGGGCAGGGCGGTCTGCTCTATGCCCGGATCAAGCCAGAAACCCGCCAGTTGTTGATCAACTGGGGCAACAAGACCCATCAACAGTGCGCCTTGATGATTCCTCCTGGCCCCGGTGAGGGCCAGCAACTGCAGCAGGTGGACGCTATTTGCGCCGCCGGCAAACAGGTTGCAGGCAGCACGCCGCCCAACAACATGCAAAAGGTACCGTTATGAACATGGGCGCTTTGATCAAACCTTGCCTGGCGCTGGCATCACTCTGGGCGGTGGCAGACACGGCCATGGCGGTGACCTGTACTTATGTGGACGGAATCCAGCCGGCAATGGGCAACATGCCATTGCAGGTCTCGGCGATTACCGTCGGACGTGATGTGCCGGTGGGCGCCGAAGTCTATCGACAGCGCTTTAGCATGGCCTCGGGCCAGGCACCCACACTGGATTGCCGGGTTGCGCCGTTTCAACAGTGGACCGAGATGACGGTCGAGGCGACTTCTGGCTTAGCCAATTGGTCCAGCGGCCCCTATGCCAACAAGGTCTACAGAACCCGAATTCCAGGGCTGGGGGTGGCTTTCAATAGCCGCGGCGGCGTGCTGCCCCGGCAAACCAACAAAGCCTGGACCACCTGCACATCGGGTTTCCGCTGCCTGGTTCCATTTGATGGGCCTTCGAACTTCGAGTTGATACTGATCAAACTAGGGGAAGTTACCCCAGGTGTATTGGCGGGCAGCTCATTGCCGGTCGTGAGCCTGTTTGGCAACTTCGGCGATGCCAGGATGCAGGGTTTCAGGATGGGCATCTCCGGTAGTATCCAGATTGTCTCGCGCACCTGCAGTACGCCGGATGTCTCAGTGCCGATGGGGACGCACTTGACCAATAAGTTCACCGGGCTCAACAGCGCCACGGGGTGGACGGATTTTTCCATCAACTTGAATGATTGCCCGGCGTTCCATGGCACCTATTCCACCGACGGCCCGGGCTGGGTGTCGCAAAGCGGTACTTCTCCCTCCGGCAGCGGCACCAGCGGAACCCGAGAGGGCAACACCCTGCAATTTCGCATCGACCCCGCGCGCCCGGCGCTGAATGCGAGCACGGGTTTACTGAGCATTGATCCGACGGGCACAGGTAATTCGCCTGCTGCAAGCGGAATCGGCATCCAGGTAGCTGCACTGGACAGTACCCCGGTACCCCTGGGGGTGAATCGGGCCAGCGGTATTAACCCACTGTCCTTCGAGTCCAGCTACAACATCCGCTTGCGCGCCCGTTATCTGCAAACCGCCAACCGAGTCACGCCAGGCCCGGCCAATGCGTCGGCGACGTTTACGATTATTTATCAGTGATGAATATGTATAACTCACTTATGGTCTGTACGATTGGTTTGAAGGGGCAGCCAGGCTGCCCCTCCCACCGTTACTCAAGAACCCGACTTCCGACCGCCGCCATGGCTGTGCTGGCCACCTTTACGGCCGGCTTCCGAGGCTTTTTCACGGTCGTTGGCGAAGTTGCCGCCCGACGCCTGGCCGCCTTTTTTACCGGCTTCGGAGGCTTTTTCGCGATCATTGGCAAAGTTGCCCGGGTTTTTATTACCTGTAGTCATGATAGTTCTCCAATCGCTAAGTTAGCGTTTCGTTAGTTGGCCGTTTCGCAACGGACACTTATTCCGATATTGGCTGTTTGGGAAATGTTTTACCGATTTTTCTAACCGGCGACGAACGGTAATTTCGCTGAAAAAGTTATACAGAAACTTCGTTGGTGCGCCGCTTCGTATAACTTTTATTACCGGTCAGCACTTCGGCATTAATACGATAGAAACTGCTGGCTTAGTTAACGGTCCCGCCATTCGTCTTTTTCGTCGCACTCCAAAAAAAGGCGTCGTTCCAACGAGGTTCCTAACCTGTGAACGGGAGCATTTCAGCCATGAAACACAACCCATCCAACCCACAGTACCGGCCGCTTGAGCAACCAGACGCACCCAATGAAGACGGTTGCGTGATCGGTACTGCCGGGCGCGACGAAGACCCCAACGCGACCACCGATTGGGACCATCCCGACAGCGCCGCGACACCCGCGGACGCCAGCATCAAACCCGCCAGCGGTACGCCCGGCATCGACGTCGTGCCCGAGTCGGAAAACCACGGTGCCGATTGAGAGAGCTGCGCTACAAGCGCCGTTTCGCTTGGCCTGCAGCGCATTACCGCTGGTCGTGAGGCGCCGGTTTATTTTGAAATTTTCCATGCGCAGGCCACTTCCCATGCAAGGTAGGCGCGCATTCCAGCAGGGCGCCTTTTTCCGTAAGCCTGAGGAGATTTGTTCATGTTTCTACATAACAAGCGACTTCAATACACCGTCCGCGTCGCCGAGCCCAACCCGGGCCTGGCCAACCTTTTGCTCGAGCAGTTTGGCGGCGCTCAAGGCGAGTTGGCCGCCGCGTCCCGTTACTTCACCCAAGCCTTGGCGGAAGATGACCCGGGACGCAAAGATTTGCTGATGGACATCGCCACCGAAGAGCTCAGCCATCTGGAGATCGTCGGTTCCATCATCGTCATGCTCAACAAGGGCGCCAAGGGGCGGATGGCCGAAGGCGTGGAAGAGGAGGGCGAGTTGTATCGTGCCCTCAATGGCGCCGGCAATGACTCGCACATCACCAGCCTGCTGTACGGGGCGGGCTCGCCGCTGACCAACTCTGCCGGTGTGCCGTGGACTGCCGCCTACATTGACACCATCGGTGAACCCACCGCAGACATGCGCTCGAATATCGCCGCCGAAGCCCGGGCCAAAATCGTCTATGAGCGGCTGATGAACGTCACCGATGACCCGGGTGTAAAAGACGCGCTGGGGTTTTTGATGACGCGGGAAATTGCTCACCAGATATCCTTCGAAAAAGCGCTGCATGCCATTCAACCGAATTTCCCCCAAGGCAAGTTGCCGGGCAAGCCGGAGTTCACGCAGGTGTACTTCAACATGTCCCAAGGCGCGGAAAACCTGCGTGGGCCCTGGAACCAGGGCGATGGTTGGGAGTTCGTGGAAAACCCCCAACCGGCGGTCGATGGTGGTGACGGCACCGCCAGCGTGCAGTTGGACGCCGACGAGGAAGCGGTGCTGAGCGCGATGAAGATCCGCACGCTCTCGGACCCCACCAGCGACCCCACCACCGGCGCTGACCTGGGCAGGGGGGTGCAGCCAAAACCTGAGCCATGACCCAGGCTGTACGGTCGCGCGGCGCCCAATCACGGGCGCCGCGCCCTTTGATGGCACTGCGCAGCGTTTTCACGGTCCATGGAACACATACCACGTATCTGGAGGTGAACCTTGGCGACAAAGAAGAAGCCTGTGGTCGAGGGTATGGAATTGGCGATGCTGTCTGCCAGCCGCAAAGACCTGTTCTTTGCGGCCATGCAAGCCAGCCACAGCGCAATGATCGTGACCGACCCGGCCGAGCCGGATAACCCGATCATCTTTGCCAACCAGGCGTTCCTGACCCTGACAGGCTTTGAACTGGACGAAGTGATCGGACGCAATTGCCGGTTCCTGCAGGGGCCCCAAACCGACAAAAACGCGCTGCACCAGGTGCAACGCGCAGTTGAGCGGCACCATGAGGCCTGTGTCGAGGTGCTCAATTACCGCAAGGACGGCTCGACCTTCTGGAACGAGCTGTTCATTTCGCCGTTGTTCAACGAACGTGGGCAACTGGTGTATTTTTTCGCCTCGCAGCTGGACGTGAGCCGGCGCCACGACGCTGAGCAGCGCGTGCGTCGCGCACAAGATTTGGAAGCGCTGGGGCAACTGACCGGTGGCATTGCCCATGACTTCAATAACCTGCTGCAAGTGATGATGGGCTATCTCGACTTGATCCAGCAGAGCGCCAAGCGCCCCGGCAGCGATCCGCAGCGCATCGTCAGCAGTGCCAGCCGTGCGCGGGCGGCGGCGGAAAAAGCGCAAACCCTGACCCAGCAGTTGCTGGCGTTTTCGCGCAAGCAACGGCTCGACAGCCGGGTGATCAATCTGAACAGTTTGCTCGGTCGCCCGGACTTTATGGCGCGTGCGCTGCAGGGCGTCGCGTTGCAGGTGGAGCTTGCCGACGAGTTGTGGAACTGCCGCATCGACCCGGTCCAGGCGGAGCTGGCGGTGCAGCATTTGTTGTCGAATGCCCAGGACGCTTTGCACGGGCGTGCTGACCCGGCGGTGACCGTCAAGACCTGCAACGTCCAAGTGCCCGGCGATATCGATGCCGAGCGTGAGGGGTTGGCCGAGGGCTGTTACGTGAGCATTTCGGTCTCGGATAACGGCAACGGCATCGACGCAGGTATTCAGGACAAAGTCATGCAGCCGTTCTTCACCACCAAGGAAGAAGGCCAGGGCTCGGGCCTGGGGTTGTCGATGGTGTACGGCTTCGTCAAGCAATCGGGCGGCACGGCGCGGATTCATTCCGACCCGGGTATCGGTACGACGATACGCTTGTACTTTCCGGCCGATGACAGCCAGCTGTGGGTTGAGCAGACACCCACGGCCACTTCACCGCAAGGTAGCGAGCGCATTCTGATCGTGGAGGACCGGCCCGAGGTGGCCGAGTTGGCGCAGGTGATTCTGTCTGACTACGGTTACCACACGGCCATCGCCCACAATGCCGCCGAGGCCTTGGGCATGCTCAAGCAGGCGACGTATGACTTGGTGTTCAGTGACTTGATCATGCCCGGCGTGATGAATGGCGCAGCGTTGGCGCGCGAGGTGTCGCGCTTGTATCCGCACATCAGGATCCTGCTGACCACTGGCTATGCGAAAGACTCGCTGGCCCGCGCGGACATAGAGGTGCATGAGTTCGAGTTGATTCCCAAGCCGTATCAGCCTGCTGATTTGCCGCGCAAAATCCGGGCGGTACTCGATGCCAGACAGCCGACGACGATATGACCTTCTGTAGGAGCGAGCTTGCTCGCGAAAAACTCACAGGCGCCGCGTTTATTCAGGCAACCCGAGTTATCGTTGACGTTTTTCGCGAGCAAGCTCGCTCCTACAGGGAGGGCGTCGCCCGCAGAGCTACCTCAGCACCGCCAACGCCAGGTTAAGCGCCAGCACCAGCACAATCGAAAACCCGAATATCCTGCGCGCCCAGCCGGTCGGGTCAGCGAGGCGTGTACCGCTGGCCGCGAGGGTTAGCCAATAACCCCCCAGCCCGAGCATCACCACAAAATACAACGCCGCCATCTGCGCCACCGCGCCCAGCATCAGGGCGCTGGCGAGGAAGGCCAGCATGTACGCCTGTATCTGCCGTTGGGCTTGGGCCAGGCTCAACAGCGGCAGGCCTGCGGCGCGGAAATCTTCGCGGCGCATCACGTTGATGGCGTGTGAGTGCGGCATCTGCCAACAGCAGAACACCACGATCAGCAGCCACGCCGTGAGGTCAAACCGCCCGGTGACCGCGCAATAGCCGATCACCGGCGGCATCGCCCCGGAGAGGCTGCCGATCAAGGTGGCCCAGTGGGAGCGCCGCTTGAGCCAGTAGGTGTAGACCCCCGCATAGATCACCAGCCCGACCATGGCCAGCATGCACGCCAACGCATTGCTGCCGACCCACAACAAGCCAAAACCGCAGGCGCCCAGGACGATCGCATAGCCTGCGGCAGTGGACACCCTGATGGTGCGCAGTGCCAATGGCCGATGACAGGTGCGCACCATGCGCCGGTCGATGTCGCGGTCAATGCAGTTGTTGATGACACAACCGCACCCGATCACCAGGGCCGTACCGAGCAGGGTGGCCAACCCGTGCGTCACCGAGGCCACATGCCCGCTGGCGGCGAGTAGGTAACCGCCCAGCACCGAGGCGAGGTTACCGACAATAATGCCCGGCTTGGTGAGCTCGATGGCGGTATTGAACAACCCCCGCCAGTGTTTCAGTGCGCCAGCATGTTGTGATGAATACTGTCCATGATCCATAACGAAAGCCCCACCAACAGAAGAATGATGACCGCCGAGAAAATCAGCGCAATCAGGTTCCAGCGTTGTTCTTCGGCCGTGTCCAGATGCAGGAAGAACTTGAGGTGGACCACGATTTGTATCGCGCCCAACGCCACCACCAGCCACGCGGTGAAGGTGCGCGGCAGTGACGGGAACATCACCAGGCCGAACGGGATCAGGGTGAGCAGTACCGACACCAGGAACCCGACCAGGTAGGAGCGGCTGCTGCCATGGCTCGTACCGGCACTGCTGTGAAGCGAGCTTTGCTTGTACATGTCACACCACCCCCAACAGATAGACCACGGTAAAGACGCAGATCCACACCACGTCCAAAAAGTGCCAGAACAGGCTCAGGCAACTGAGCCGAGTGGCGTTGGTGCTGGTCAGGCCGCGTTGCTTGACCTGGACCATCAGCACCGCCATCCAGATCAGCCCGGTTAACACGTGCGCGCCGTGGGTGCCGACAAGGGTGAAGAAGGCGGTCAGGAAGGCACTGCGGTCCGGCCCGTAGCCTTCTGCGATCAAGTGGTGGAATTCGTTGATCTCCATGGCGATGAAGCCCGCGCCCAGTACGAACGTGAGCCCCAGCCAGCGCAACACATCGCGTTGCTTGCCGTGGTTCATGGCGAGCATGGCGTAGCCGTAGGTGATACTGCTCAACAGCAGCAGCATGGTTTCGGCCAGCACATAGGGCAGTTCGAAAATGTCCATGCTCGACGGCCCGCCCGCCACGCTGTCGCGCAACACGGCGTAGCCGGCGAACAAGGTCGCGAACAGGATGCAGTCGGTCATCAGGTAGATCCAGAACCCGAACAGGCTCAGGGAACCGGCGTCTTCATGCCCTTGTTCGTGGGTGTGAGCGATGTCTTTTTCCATAACGATATTGGACATGGGTCAAGCCTCTGCCAGGTCTTTGAGACGTGCCGTTTCGATGCGCGCGACTTCCTGCGCGGGCACGAAGTAATCGGTGTCTTCGTCGTAGCTGCGCACCACGAACGCGACCACCGAGGCCACTAGGCCGAACGCCGCCATCCACCAGATGTGCCACACCAGCGCGAAGCTGCAGACCAGCGCAAACAGGCTGATGACCAGGCCCGACGCGGTATTGCGCGGCATGTGGATGCTGCGATAGTCGGTGTGGCTGAGGGTGCTGACCCCGCGCTCCTTCATGCCCCAGTACGCGTCCAGGTCATTGACCTTGGGCTGCTCGGCGAAGTTGTACAGCGGCGGGGGAGACGCGGTGGCCCATTCCAGGGTGCGCCCGTCCCAGGGATCGCCGGTGCGGTCGCGGTATTGATGACGGTTGCGGATGCTCACCAACAGTTGCAGGGCCTGCGCCGCCACGCCGCAGAGGATGATTGCCACCCCCACCAACTCCAGCAGCAGCCAGGGCCGCCACTCCGGGTTGTCGAAGTGATTGAGGCGGCGTGTCATGCCCATGAAGCCCAGCACGTAGGAGGGCATGAACGCGAAGTAAAAGCCCACCAGCCAGCACCAGAAGGCGATGCGGCCCAGCTTGTCGTTCAAGCGGAAACCGAACGCCTTGGGGAACCAATACGTCAGGCCGGCCATATAGCCGAACACCGCACCGCCGATGATCACGTTGTGAAAGTGCGCGATCAGGAACAGGCTGTTGTGCAACAGGAAGTCGGCCCCCGGCACCGCCAGCAGCACCCCGGTCATGCCGCCGATGCTGAAGGTCACGATAAAGCCCAGGGTCCACAGCATGGGCGTTTCGAAACGCACGCGGCCGCGGTACATGGTGAACAGCCAGGTGAAGATTTTCACCCCGGTGGGCACCGCGATGATCATCGTCATGATGCCGAAAAACGCGTTGACGTTGCCGCCGGCCCCCATGGTGAAAAAGTGATGCAGCCACACGATGAACGACAACACGGTGATCGCGATCGTCGCCCACACCAGCGACACGTAGCCGAACAACCGTTTGCTGCTGAACGTGGCGGCAATCTCGGAAAACACCCCGAACGCCGGCAGGATCAGGATATACACCTCCGGATGCCCCCAGGCCCAGATGAGGTTCACGTACATCATCGGGTTGCCGCCGGCCTCGTTGGTGAAAAAATGCATGCCCAGGTAACGGTCCAGGGTCAGCATCAGCAGGGTGGCGGTGAGTATCGGGAAGGCCGCCAGAATCAGCACCGACGTGCACAGCGCATTCCAGGTGAACACCGGCATCTTGAACAGCGTCATGCCTTCGGTGCGCATCTTCAGGATGGTGACGAAGAAATTCACCCCCGTGAGCAGCGTGCCGATGCCGGATATCTGCAATGACCAGATGTAGTAATCCACGCCGACGCCGGGGCTGTAGCCCAGCTCGGATAACGGCGGATAAGCCACCCAACCGGTGCGCGCGAACTCACCGACCCCCAGCGAAATGTTCACCAGCGCCGCACCCACCACGAACAGCCAGAAACTCAGGGCGTTGAGAAACGGATAGGCCACATCGCGAGCGCCGATCTGCAACGGCACGACGATGTTCATCAAGCCGACCACGAAGGGCATGGCCATGAAGAAGATCATGATCACACCGTGGGCGGTGAAGATCTGGTCGTAATGTTCCGGCGGCAGGTAACCCGGCCCGCCGCTGGCGGCCATGGCTTGCTGGGTGCGCATCATGATCGCATCGGAGAACCCGCGCAGCAGCATCACCAGGGCGACGATGATGTACATGCAACCGATCTTCTTGTGGTCCACCGAGGTGAACCACTCGCGCCACAAATAGCCCCACTTGCGTTTCCAGGTGATCGAGCCCACCAGCGCCACCCCGATCAGGCCGACGACGGCCAGGGTGTACATCACAATGGGTTCAGTGGTTGGGATCGCGTCCCACGACAGTTTTCCGAACATGGTTACCGCTCCTCAGCCAGCAGACTTGGGTGTTGATCGGTGCGTTGTGCAGCGTCGCTCAATGGCGAGCGCTGGGGTTTATTGGCCTTGTTCATGCCTTCGTATTTGTCGACGATGTCCAGGAACAGGCGCTCCTGTACCGCCGAGTAATAGGTCACCGGGTGCCTGAGGGTGGGCTTGGCCAACTGGGTATAGGCGCCGTGATCCAGAGGTGTGGCCGCGCCCTTGACCTTTGTCACCCAGCTTTGGAAGTCGGCAGCGCTCAGGGACAGCGTGGTGAAATGCATGTCGGAAAAACCGGGGCCGTTGTAGTTGGCGGCGATCCCTCTGAACTCACCGGTTTCGTTGGCGATCAGGTGCAACTTGGTCTGCATGCCGGCCATGGCGTAGATCTGCCCGCCGAGTGCCGGAATAAAAAACGAGGTCATGGCCGCGTCGGAGGTGACGGTGAAACTCACCGGCGTGTGTACCGGCAGGGCCAGTTCGTTGACGCTGGCGATGCCCAGGTCAGGGTAGATAAACAGCCATTTCCAGTCGGTGGCCACCACCTGCACATTGATCGGCGGGGTGTCTGACTCCAGCGGGCGATAGGGGTCGAGTGCGTGGGTGGTCTCCCACGTCACCCACCCCAGGACGATGATGATCAGCAGGGGAACGCCCCATACCACCGCTTCGATTTTGTGCGAACTGGCCCAGCGGGGGGAGTAACGCGCTTTTTTATTGGTGGCGCGGTAGCGGTAGGCGAAGACAAACATCATCACAATCACCGGAACGACCACCAGCAGCATCAGGCCCGTAGCGAGAATAATCAGGTCGCGCTCATCGGTTGCTACTTGCCCCTTGGGGTTGAATACCACCAGGTTGCAACTGGTGAGTAAGAAGAGGCTGGTGATAGTGACCAGGCAATAACCCATCGCTCGTTTCATGCCTTGCTCCTGTAGTGGAAACTTGCGTTTTGCTGTGCCGAATCAGTGCTCAATCGTTAACTAAGCGAAGCGCTTGTTAACCTCAGGAGCCGTCAGGTGTTAAACACTCGGCAATAAGGTGCCGTCAGTAGACAAAGTGCGTCTACTGCCCGGTTCTATTGGCTTTTGCTGCCGCTCTGCAGGGCGCATTTCGCCGCGCTCCCGAACATTTTGAATAGAGCCCAGTGGGTTGGTTTAACAATTTGTTTCCTCGCCTGACGAACGGTTTAACAGGCGAAACGGTAAAGGGTTTTTATCGGTGCATGATGGAGGTGGCCTTGCAGAAAGTCTGAATTCTGGTTAGGGATTTTAGTCGTTAGTTGATGGCCAACCCCACTAACGGTTTTGGAGAAGCGCTATGTTTATACGTGGCAACACCTATAAAGCCTGGGTCTCAAAAGCACTGGAAGAAAAATGCTTCACCCGGGAAGTCGAAAACGGCTGCCATATCGAAGTCAGGGCCCGAGAGCGGGAGGACGCTGATATTGAAGTGCTGCTCTGCGTTTATACCGCGACGGGACAATGCGTGGTTGAACGCATCAAGCAGTTGCCGGGTGCCGAATGGACGGTGAATGACGCGCTCAAACGCGGTATTGATCAGGCGGAACGGATTGCCGGGGGTGAGTCCGGCCGACTGCCCTGTGCTGACGCTCACGTGCACGACGACGATTGAGTGGCTCCGCGATCTTGAATGTGGACGCTGGCTTGCCTGCGATGACGGCCTGACAGCCGACGAGGATTTTGGTCCGACAGGCAAGCTTGGACCGCGGTGCGTCGGTTGGACAAGCGTCGGCTGCCCGGCCGTCAAGGGAGCAAGCTCCCTCGCCACACGGTGTAGCGTCGCGGCAAAATAAAAAAGCCCGCACGGAGTGCGGGCAAGACAGGAGTTTTTACCAAGAGCCTGGAGTGAACAGACTCAGTATTAAGAAACAAAAGAAGCATGAGCAGTTTTATTTTTTTAATGCGAGGCCGACGAACGGTAGTGCAACAGCAAGTGCGTGATCGTCGTCATTAAAACATTAAAATTTCTGAACCTTCGTTCTGAGCAAATAACAAAAAATCAGAAGGAGAGGTTATGAAAAATTCTTTATATGTCATCGAGTACGAATACCACCACGAGCCTAAGTCTTTCATTATAAGAGCGGAGGTGATGAATAACGCAGAGGCGTGGCATTGGGCCTGTTGCGATGCAGGAATCGGCATTATTCCCAGGTCGCGTAATGAAAAGATCAAACGCGTCAGTAAACCGCTGGCCGAGCGCTACGGTCTTGAGAATGTAAGATGGCGTCCGTCTGGGAGTATCCCGTTTATTGCAAAGCCCTATGTGCCACCGCCCCCCGAATGAATGTGTTTTTAATGGATGATATGCATTCGGGGGCGGTAGGAGCGAGGCAAGTGCTTACTGTTTCCTGCGTCGCTCCTGCAACATGCACAACTTTTGCACGCTGCGTTGCAACGCCTCTTTCATGAGGTCGGCTGCATACCGTTGCTTGCACACCGGGCAGAGCATGTCAGACGCCGATGACACCATGTAGTCGGACTCATCCAGCGTGGATTCGTAGGGCTGTTTGCAGTGCAGGCAACGTCGGTTCGCTTGTAGATGCGTCACATCGATTCCTCCCTGAATGAAACGGCCACTCTCAATTAAGAAGCGAGCGTTTTCAACTGCTAAAATGGAAGAATTCAAACAAGCGATTAGTTGATGTTTCAATGCCAGTATGTTGCGGTGATAGTTGGGTAATGGCGTGCGCACGGCTGCCGAGGAATCAAAACGTGGCAAGCTTATCGGCGGGCGCGTGCGCACGCACGGTTCGTGGGTTCAGGTTTTTGCCGTTGTGCTGCGTACTTTGTGTGCGGTTTCTGTTTCCTAAGCCCTAGGAATGAATGAAGCTGCTCACGAACTCCGCCTTGATCACGGGCAGTTCGATCCCATGGATCAAGCCGGCGGTGAGCGCTTGTTGCGGGTCGAGAATGCGTGGCGCGGCGATCAGGTACTTTTCGGTCTCCAGTTTTTCGACGGCATCGGCGGTGCGCTCGGCCACGATGCGTGCGTACAACTGCAAGTCGTAATCGAGGCTCATCGCGTATTCGGACATTCGCGAATGGTCAACCGCGCCTTGCACATGCCAGTGGAAGGGGTGGAACAGGAATTTGCTGTGCTTGCAGGCGGTCCTGCGCTCACCGGCCAGGAAGATGATATTGCCCATCGATTCCACTGTGCCGAGGTTATGGGTATGCACCGGAATCGGCAGGGACAATAAAAAATTGTACATCGTAAAGCCGTAGCTGCATTCACCACCCATGGTGGCGATATTCAGTACCAGGCCCTGGGCATCTTGTTGTACGGCCAACGAGGCTTTTTCAATCAGTTGGCTGCACGTCGAGGCGGTGACCGGTGCGGTGAAGTTGATAATGTGTAAAGGCATGGTGTCCCTCATCAATGAAAGCAGGGGAGCACGGCTCCCCTGCATCAAGCACATCAGCTTTTGCGTCCGCCGCCGTGGCTGTGTTCGCCACCTTTACGCCCGGCTTCGGAAGCTTTTTCACGGTCGTTGGCAAAATTGCCGCCACTGTTCTGGCCGCCTTTGCTGCCCGCCTCGGCGGCGCGTTCGGGGTCATTCTTGAAATTGCCCCCGCTGTTCTGGCCGCCTTTGCTGCCGGCTTCAGCGGCGCGCTCGGGATCATTCTTGAAGTTCCCGCCACTGTTTTGGCCGCCTTTGCTGCCGATTTCCTGGTAGAACTCTTTGTCATGGGACGCAGAAGTGGCTTCGCCGCCTTTTTTCCCGGCTTCGCTGACGCTCATTTGGCCTTGCTTGTCTTGAGTAGTCATGTTCAGTTACCTCGTCGTTATGTCGGTAATGTAACGTTCACTTCGATTGTGCTGGAAACGTGCACTTGGTCGCGTGCATCAAGCTGCACGGTTATAAGTGCCTTTCACACAAAGGTGGCGTTTTAGATGCACTTATCGTGGCTTCGGCTTGTTCAACAAGTTGCTGATGTTCGTAACACGCAGACGTATTAGAACGCAGGCCAGTCCTTGCTTTAGTTTGCATTTCTACAATCGGCCTGCGAGCTGGCTCGCCGCGCTGATTATCAATGGACGCACGCATGATCAATGCCCTTTGTTAACGAACGGAACAGCGGTACTGCCCGTGTGGTCAGGACTTACGTCCACCACCATGACTGTTCTGGCCGCCTTTACGCCCGGCTTCCGCGGCTTTCTCGCGGTCGTTGGCGAAGTTGCCGCCAGAGGCCTGTCCACCTTTCTTGCCCGCCTGTGATGCTTTTTCGCGATCATTGGCAAAGTTCCCAGGGTTTTTATTGCTCGTCGTCATAACAATACTCCCAGTTTTGAAATGTCGTTTCGCTAGTTGCCCATTTATGCAACGGACATCTTTTCTGATAAGGGCAGGTGCGCAGATGTTTTGAAATTTTTTAAAAAGGGCGATGAACGGTAGAGGGGCAGACGAAACTTGTACAAGTAGGCCCGGAGAGTGCCGCTTCGTATAAGTTTGCTGCGTCGATTGATATTGAATTAATGGCGACTTTAACGGTTGGTTTAGCATTCAATACGCTGCTTGATAGTGGTCATGAAAGGCGCTGGCTCTTCTGGCCGGCGCTCACCCGCATACTCTGTTGCTGCAGCCCGCACAGACTGCTTGTATGCTGGCACTCTGGAACCGGTTGCCCCTGTGAGTACCGACGTTCGAATGATGGCTGGAATGGAAACCGGACTTCCTTAAGGTGCTGACGTGAAGCGTGATACCCGTCTTGTGATGCTGTTGCTGTTGGTGATCGGCTGTTCCCTGACTTCGTTGACGATTTGGAAAGTCCTGTCTTCCCGCGACCGTGCGCTGGCGGAAGTGGACGTGCATGGCTTGAACCTGACCCAGGCGCTTACCACCTATACCGAAGGCATCGTGCGGCAAAGCTCGTTGCTGTTGCTGGGGTTGGTTGAGCGCCTGGAAACCGAAGGCAGTGGCCCGGTGCAAATCCAGCGAATCAGTACGCTGATCAACCGCCAGCAGCCGCTGATGCCGCAGCTCAGCGGCATCACCATTTATGATCATCAGGGCCGGTGGTTGCTGTCTTCCAATCGCGCGATCCCGGAGGGCGCCAATAGCAGTGATCGGGCCTATTTCATCCACCATCGTGACGATCCGAGCGCTGAACCTTTTATTGGCCCGCCGATTCAAAGCCGCGCCAACCATGAATGGGTGGTGACCATCAGCCGCCGTTTCAACGACGCGGCCGGCAACTTCGCTGGCGTGGTCGCTGTGACCCTGGGGGTGGAAAACTTTCTGCGGGTATTCGGCAAGCTCGATGTGGGCCAGGAGGGCGCCATCGGCCTGTCCTACGCCGACGGCACGTTGCTGGTGCGTTACCCCTTCCGCGAGCAGGACATGGGCCGCAACTTTTCCACCTCGCCTATTTATTCCAAGTACCTCGTCGACCAGCCTGTGGGCACTGCGGCCTATACCTCCAGCCTGGACGGGGTAGAGCGGCTCTATGCCTTTCGCAAAAGCGAAACCCTGCCGCTGATCACCACGGTCGCGTTGGGCAAACACGAAGCCCTCGCGGCGTGGCGCATCGAGGCGGCGCTGTCAGCGGTCGTGGTGGCGGGGCTGTTGGGGCTGACGGGGCTGATCGGCTGGTTTCTGATCCTGGATATTCGCAGGCGTACGGCGGCGGAAGAGGCGTTGCGTGTCGCCCAGCAACAGTTGCTCGACTCCAATCGGCAGTTGGCACTCTTGGCGAAGAAGGACGCGCTGACCAGCCTGGCCAACCGCCGCTGTTTTGATGAAACGCTGGCCGTGGAGGCCCGCCGGGCGCAGCGCGAAGGTACGTCGATGGCATTGCTGATGATCGATATCGACTATTTCAAACGCTTCAACGATGCCTTTGGTCACGTCGCGGGAGATGCGTGCTTGCAGGCGGTCAGCGCGCTATTGGAATCGTGTGTGCGGCGGCCGTCGGACCTGGTGGCGCGTTATGGCGGAGAAGAAATGGCGATCATCCTGCCCGCGACTGACAGCGCAGGGGCAGCGGTGGTCGCGCAACGCATCCTTACGCGCCTGCAGCTGGAGAACATCACACACCCAGGTAGCCCCTTCGGGCGCGTGAGTGTGAGTATCGGTATTGCGACGGGCATGGGCTCACGGCTGGAGCCGGTGTTGGGTCTGGTGGAGGCTGCGGATACAGCGCTTTACGGCGCGAAAGCGGCGGGGCGCAATGGGTTCAATGTGCATCCTGCGGACCGACTCACATCCCCAGCGTCGGGATCATGAGTTCACCGCACTCCATCAGTTGGCCAGCGGTGACTTGCAGCTGCGGGGTGGGTTTTGCCGCATAGCCTGCGATAAAGCCCGCACTCAGCAGTGCAAGGCAGAGGACGGTTTTTTTCACAAGCATGCGCAGGGTCTCATTCGGTTCAAAACGGTGAACCACAGATTGCCCATTCAAGAAAAGGTTCCTGCCCGCGCAGATGACTTTCTGCCTTCTGCTTTCTGTAGGAGCGAGCTTGCTCGCGAAAAACCTCAACGATAACGCGTGCTCCCTGAAGAAGTGCGGCGCCTGGGAGTTTTTCGCGAGCAAGCTCGCTCCTACAAAAGGCATTGCCTGAAGGTCAGCGAATGAACTTGACGTACACACGTTCAGGGTCGTTATCGTCCAGATTCTCGATCTGCCCGCTGGGAATAAAGCCGGCTTTCGTCAGCAGGGCCTGGGACGCGCCGTTGGAGGCATTGGTCGACGCGAACAGCTTGGGCGTCTTGCAGGCCGCTTCGGCCGCTGCCAGCAGACGAAGGGCGACGCCCTGGCGCTGGTACAGCGGTGAAACCACCACCAAGGCAATAAACCCGTGGTTGAAAAAATCGTGGGTGAGCACCAGGTAGCCGGCGCACAGGTTGGCGTCGGCGGCTACCAGGCATTGCTGGCGAACCACGGCGTCATAGATAAACACGCGACGGCTGGCATGCTCGGTTGCGTAGGCATCCAGTGCGACCAGGGCATGCACATCGTCGGGGGTGGCTTGGCGGATCAGCCAGTGTGGGGCAGCGGGGGGCCGCTTTGTGTCAGGCATTTTAATTTCTCTTCACCCACCGGTTTGACAGTCTGGAATGTCATAGCTTGTGGGGGGCGTCCATTCGGTCATGCAGGATGCGAACGATCGAAATCCCATACGTAGTAATGCGCAAGTAAATCATATGGTGTTCGATGCTGCGCCTGCGGTAGCCATCACGGATGTGGTCACAAGTCGGAGCTGTTTTAGGGTGTTTTGCCAAGTCTGAAAACGTCGTAGTCAGGATATCGATGTACTGATCTGCCTACTTCGCACCCCACTGTTGCGCGGTATAAGTCCAGATTCCTTCCAGGTCGCGTTCGGCCGCGGGGCTAAGACGGTAGTCAGCCATGGGCATTGAGCATCCTCTGTTTAAACGCTTCAGGGTCAAAGGGGCGAGGTTTACCGCTGGCTTCACCTTCAAGCAGAGCAGCACGAATGGCCTCCACTTGTGCACTGCGCTCCTGTTCGCGACGAATCAAGTCCCGGATGTACTCGCTGTCATTGGTGTAATGACCCGCTTCAATTTGTGCCTTTATCCAACCGTCTTGTTGATCAGTCACGGTGATAGTTTTTCGTACGGTAGTCATTACTGCTCCTTGGGAAATAAGCGTCGCGAGGAACTTATCATACTATTGGTGCAGTATTGTGCGGCAGAGATGAGTGGTCAGAATGACGACCGGCAAAGCTGTAGGAAAGGGGATAAGGCGCGTTCAATTGGACGCAACGTTGAACGCGCCATTGGGGACCCCCATGTTTGATCACCCTATCCCTACAGCGAACGCGCCGCCTTATCGATAAACGCTGCGACTTCTACCGGCCTGGACGCCAGGGAGGCATGGCTGGCATCCAGGGTGATGGTTTCACGCGCCCCCAGGCGTTTGGCCATGCGTACCTGGTTGTCGGGATGGATCATGCGGTCCTGGCTCGAAATCTGGTACCAGGACGGTTTGTTCTTCCACGCCGGGTTGCTGACCACATCGCCAAAGGTGCTGGCCAGCGGGGCCTTTTGGGTAACCCCCATGACTTGGCCTTCTTGCCGGGGCAGGTCCTGGCAGAAGCTGTCGTGGAACCGTTCAGGCTTGACCCACAGATAACCGTCGCTATCAGGCGCCAGGTTAGGGGCGGCTTCGGGCAGATGTTCCTGGGTGATGCCGCCAGGGCTTTCGCCGTCATCCGGGGCGAATGCCGCGATGTACACCAGGCCTGCGACATTTGGTTCGTTGCCCGCTTGAGTGATGACGGCGCCGCCATAGGAATGCCCCACCAACAACACCGGGCCCTTGATTTGCGCAACCATCTTGCGGGTACGTTCTGCATCGTCGGCCAGCGAGGCCAGCGGCATCTCCACCGCATGCAAATCGGTATAGCCCTTGTTGTGCAGTTCGATAATCACCCGATTCCAGTGCGCCGCACCGCCCCAAAAACCATGGACCAAGACAATTGCCGGTTTCTCACTCATGTGTAAGTTCCTTGTGCATTGATGAGGTGGTGCTATCGCTCGCCTAAGGGCGGCGTTATGGATAGCACAGTTATGGCTGCGATGGCGCGCGCGGGAGTTACGTTCGTCGGCCTGATTGCTGTCGTTGTTTAGAAATGTTTATGTGATTCAATGGTCATCTCGGCTTGCGCAGGAAGCGCATCGGCCGAGGCCATTCAGTCTCTTAAAAGATTCATTCCAAGGAGTAACACCATGCAAGGAAGCACATCGTTCAAGTACCTGGCGTTTGCATTGATCCCGTTGATGGCCGCCTGTACCACACCCTCGCGCCAGTCCGTCGTCGTCCCGGCGCCAGCCTTGCCGTTCGATAACTGCGCGGTTGGTTGCCCCACAGGCGGCAGCCCGGTGACGTTGAACCGTCAGGCCTACACCTTGAACAACAACGGCTCGACCAAGTTTGCCAATTGGGTGTCCTACAAAATCACCAAAGCCACGGCGGCCAGCGGGCGCTCCCGCGACTGGCGCACCGACCCGGATATTCCAGCCGGGGAAACCCTGGACCCGGTGGATTACAACGGCGCCAACGTCGCGCTCAAAATCGACCGTGGGCATCAGGCCAACCTGGCGTCGATGGCCGGGGTGGCCGATTGGCAAACGCTCAACTACCTGTCGAACATCACCCCGCAAAAGGCCGAGCTCAACCAGGGGCCGTGGGCGCGCCTGGAAGACCAGGAGCGCAACCTCAGCAAGGAGCCAGGCGTCGATCAGGTGTATGTGGCTACCGGCCCGTTGTATGAGCATTTTGTCGGCTCGTTGCCGGGCACGAACAAAGTGCACACCATCCCCAGCGGCTACTGGAAAATCATCGTGGTCGGCAGTTCGCCGGAAACGGGCCTGTACGCCTCATTCGTGATGAACCAGGAAACTCCCAAGGGCGCAGACTTCTGTGATTACCAGGTCACCGTGGATCACATCGAAGAGCGCTCCGGGCTGACGTTCTGGAGCACCTTGCCGCAAGCGCTGCAGGCCACGCTGAAAACCAGGCAGGGCCAGTTGCCGAATCGGATCGGCTGTAACCGCACCAAAGCCTGACGCCTAGTCGGCACACACCAATGAGGGCCTGCGGCTGCTGTTCTTGCCCAGGCGCTCATGCGTGGCGACGTCTGTGGCCTGTTCACGCAGTGCTTCTTCCAGTGCTTGCAAATGCTTGGACAGGATCTTCACCGACCCGCTCGGGTTGGCGGGGTCAAAGGGGATCCGGCCATTGGCAATCAGCACCATGGCCAATTCCCAGGCGCGTTGTGAGTCGTTCATGACAGGGGTTTCCTTCTTCAACGTGGTCGATATAGACGTGTGACCCGCTTCAAGCCCCCCTATATCAATTGGGTTTCTGCCGAAATTTCGATCACTTCAACGCTTCAGTTGCGCTGGAACCATCATCTTTTTAGATGGTGGCCGGGGCGAGTCGAAAGAATGAACCTGAGCGGCGCGGTGGTCACCTAATCCGTATGAATCGGTCGTTTCCCATTCACTGTTGCGAGGGTCAACCATGGACTCTGTACTCCGGGCTATGGCGATTTACCTGGTGCTGCTGGTGCTGTTCAAGGTTGCCGGCAGGCGCACGCTGGCTGAACTCACCACCTTTGACCTGGTGCTGTTGATGGTCATCGGCGAGGCCACCCAACAGGCCTTGCTGGGCGAAGACTTCTCGATGACCAATGCTGTGCTGGTCATCGCCACCCTGATTGCCATCGATATCGGATTCTCGCTGGTCAAGCAGCGTTCAGCCTGGTTCGCGCGGGTGCTCGATGGCGGGCCGACGGTGCTGGTCGAGCAAGGCCAGGTGCTGCATAAACGCCTCAAGCATGCGCGCCTGGACGAGGGCGACATCCTTGAGGCGGCCCGGTCCACCCAAGGGCTTGTCGAGCTCAAGCAGATCCGCTTCGCGATTCTTGAGCGCAACGGCAAGATCTCGGTGATCCCGTTTGAATAACACGCGGCCCCCATTCGTCAGCCAAGGGGCTATTTTTTGAACGCCAGCGCCTCTATTCCAGACAGATAGATCATGGGCGGACGAATCGTACTTTCGTCACGCGTACATCACTCACTCATCAACAGGTGAACCCTCATGAAGAAACTCTATATGTGCCTGGGTCTATGCAGCGCGTTCATGCTACACGGCTGTTTTGACAACGCCGATAACGCCACCAAAGACAACAACAGTGGCACCCAGTCGTCAGTGCAGATGCAGGAAGGCAAGGCAGAGGAGAGTAAATAAGCCGTCCAAACTCACGGGTACTCATCGCTCGAAGGTGGGAGCTGGCTTGCCTGCGATGCAAACACCTCGGTACATCAGACAAACCGAGTCGATGCATTCACAGGCAAGCGCACAACACCCCTGCTACGGCATGTCTCCCAGCAGCCTCGCGACAAAGTGGTTGTGGAATAGACCCGCTGGATCACAGGCCTTGCGAAAGGCGTTGAAGGCCGCAGTTCTCTCGCTGCGGCGCTGTGCAAGGTCCTTCAGGAATTCCGGGTTGAACGGCTCAGAGTAAGTGCCCGAGGGTTGAGCCGGGTTGTAAAAACCGAACATTTTGCCGGTGTGCGGCATGCCACCCAGGGCAACCCAGTCTCGTTCAATATCCGCAAAAAAGCGCAGGAGGCGATCCGGGTAGTCAGACGCCGCCACAGCGGGTACGTAACCGATAAGATCCAGGTTCACGAAGGTAGCGTCTGGGGTTTGCGTGTACGTCCCGGCCAACGCTGTGTCCCCACCACGGACGAGGCGGAACTCCAGCGGGGCAACCACCAGGAAGTCGCTGGTACTCTTGATCCGTGCCTTTACGGCGTCGAGTCCTTGCCAGGCTTTACTGAGGCCTTCGTCATCCAGAGCCGGGAGCTCGATAAAGTACGACATGAAAATAACGCGTGAGGCCTTGGTTAGCCACAAGTCTGAGTAGACCGCCGCGGCTTGATCAAAAAGCGTTTCGATCGTAAGGAACCCAGCGTCGATGATTGCACTCGCCGTTGTCGTGTTATTGCCATACTGGGCGGCGATGAGGGGCGGCTCGATGATGGGCTCAAACGGTATCAGGTAGGGTGCTCCGAATACATTCTCTCCCGCCAGGGCACAGGCATTCGGTACGCTTGTCTTCAGGTTGGGAACCTGGGTGGCAGGGGAAGCAACCACATCCCACCACAAGATCAGGAAATTGTCGGTGTAGGGATTGAGAAAGGATTCGACGCGGTCATGGTCCGTAAGCAGCGCCTTGAACCGGGCGATGAAGGTTGGCTCGTCAGCACAGACAACGTTGGTGTCTTTGCCTGCATTCAACGTGGTGGCCCATGGGCGGGGTAATACATCCAGAGTCACTGAAGTGACAACGCCCAACGCACCGAGGGAGACGCGTGCAAATTGCAAAGGCGACCATCCGTTGACTGCAGGCGTCTGTGCGTCAATGGTCCGCACCTGGCCGTCCGGCCCCATGAGGGTGAACGCCGAAGCGGTTTCGGCAAAAATCGGTGCGCGGATGGTTGCGCCGTGGACATCGACAGCGGTCATGCCCCCCAGGCTGAAGAAGCCGCCGGCGGTCGCAGTCTTGAGCATCAAATCATGGGCGGTCAGGAAGGCATCCAACTCATCCTCGCGCACACCCGTGTTCACGGTGATCGTATTTGGGGTGGTGCCTAGCACAATAGACTCATCCCCGTTCGGGCCCAAGTCTGAATAACAGGAGAGGTCGATGAGCCAGCGGTGGGGGTTTGGGGCGATGCGATTGTCTTCGGCAACCAGGGCCGGTTGAGCATGCCGCTGGCCCGACACACGTACGGTGGCGCCCGCCGCGCCGGCCTGGCGAACGATGTCTTGAAGCGCTGCGAGATGGGTTGGGGAGAAGTAGTATTGACCATCGATTTCCAGGGTGTCGACGATGTTCTGAGCCCAGTTTTTCCACGGTAGCGGCTGAACCTTGAAATTCAAGGTTGTTCCCGTGACTTCATAGGCGGCCAGCCTGCCGTTATTGGCCGACTGAACTAAAGGTTCTCCTTGATTTTGGATGCCTGCGACGGCGGACACATAAGGCGTGACGCCAATTGCATCTGCGGGAATACCGAGCAATGCAAGTGAGGGGCTGACCTTGTACACACCATTTTCGAAGTTGCCACTGTTCCAATCGCAGGTATGCCATTGGCCGGCCGAATCAAGCCACTGAATCGAAAAGTTCATGACAAAAATGCCGTTGTTAAGGCAACCAATGCGTTCGACTTGTTTCATGTTGGTGTCCTGTTACGTGGTTTTTAACGTCAGGTGAGTTGAGAGTAAAAAAGAAAGCCGGCGCCAACTTCCAACGGCAAGTCACGAAAAGTGGGGGCCGGATACCCCGTGGTAAAGAACTTGATTTATTCGATCAAGTTAATCGCAAAGCCGATGAGGGTTGTTCCTACCGCATCGTAGGTCGCGATCTGGCCGTTTGCGGCAAACCCCACAAACGGCGTGCCTTGGCCTGATGACCCGGCCAGTGCATGCCCATACACCGTGACGGCCAGCGCGTCTGAAGGCACGCCGATGGTTTCCAGATTCGGTGTGGTCCGAGACTGCGCCACCGGATAGTCACCGCTACTCCATTGGGACGTGTACCACTTGCCGTCGCTATTGAGCCATTGGACCTTGAAGTTAAACACGTAACCGCCTTTGTTATTGACGGTGATTTTTTGAATTTGTCTCATGGTTATCTCCTGCTGAAGCAATAATTTTATATGAGCACGCCTGCGCCCTTTTGCGTGGCGATAAGACGTGTTTATTAAGGGCGTGAATTGCACTGCTTAGAGGCAATGGGAGACGCAGAAATCAAATAGGTCGCCTCGCTCCCTATTTACTGATTACTGTCAAGTGAGTGAGCCTGTTTTCGCGCACTGACCTACAACAACGAGTAGATTGGATAATCCATTTATAACGTTCGATAACGTGGGCAGTTGGATCATATTTAGCGGGGGGTAGCCTCCGTGGCTGCTGGGTGATTCCTTTCTGATACTGAGGGGAGGTTAGTCGCGGTACCGATTGCTCGCCAGTGGGGCAGAAAACTATTTGGCTATATGCTCCATTTCGGAAATACCAGTCGTTTCGCTGCCTGTACTCAGAGGCAGTGCACCCCTTGGGCCTATCAACGGCCACAAGCGCTGCACCGCCTGGTCCTCAGCGCATATGCAAAATAATCGGGCTACTGCTCGCAGGGTCCGTATGCCCGCGCAACTTGCTAACGGCCTTCGCATCGACCGCGCCGCCGTGGTTGCCCCAGGTACCACGCACGTAGCTCAACACGTCGGCGATTTCCTGGTCGGACAATTGCTCACGAAATGCTGGCATGCGGTAGGCGTCCGGCATCCCGGCGGTGACCACACGTTGCGAGCCGTTGAGGGTGATGTTGATCGCCGAAGCATTTTCCGTGGCCAGGGCCGAGGTGGCGCCTGCCAGGGGTGGCATCCAGTCGGGTTGGCCTTTGCCGTCGAGGCCATGGCAGGAGGCACAGCGGGTGGCGTAGGTGTGGGCGCCGGGGGCATCCGAGCGCGCCGTGACTGCCTGATACTGCCAGGGGCTGCCGTCACGCTGTGGGTCGCCGGGCAGTGACTTCAGATAGCGAGCGATCGCGGCCAGGTCATCATCCTGCATGAACTGCGTGGAGTTGTTGAAGGCCTCGGTCATGGAGCCATAGACCACGGCATGCTGGTTGCGACCGGTCTTGAGGAACTGCACGATCTGTTCCTCACTCCAGCGGCCCAGGCCGGTGTTGTGGTCCTGGCGCAGGCTGGGGGCGTACCAGCCGTCGAGCAGGGCACCGGCCAGGAATGGCGCGCCGGATTCGTCCAGGGCTTTCTCGTTGAACGCCAAACCGCGTGGCGTGTGGCAACTGCCGCAGTGGCCGGGGCCTTGCACGATATACGCGCCGCGGTTCCACAGCGCATCCTGGCCGGGCTTGGCGGCATAGGTCGCGGTAGGCGCAAACACGCCGTTCCACAGGGCGATGGGCCAACGCAGGTTGAGCGGCCAGGGAATGCTGCTGGGCAGGTTGGGCTCATTGGCCGGTTGCACGCCTTTCATGAAAAACGCGTACAACGCCTGGATGTCGTCATCGCTGAGTTTGACGTAAGACGGGTAGGGCATGGCCGGGTAGAGCCGTCGCCCACCCGGTGCCACGCCGTGGCGTACCGCGCGGTCAAAATCGGCCAGGCTATAGGTGCCGATGCCATGCTCGCGGTCGGGGGTGATGTTGGTGGCGTGGATCGCTCCCAGCGGCGTGGCCATTTCCAGGCCGCCGGCGAAGGGCGTCTTGCCTGGCAGGCTGTGGCAGGCCACGCAGTCACTCACGCGGGCGACGTATTCGCCGCGGCTGACCAAGGCGGGGTCGAAACGGGTGGCCTGTTGCTGTTCAAAAGGCGAGGCAGGCTCGCGGGTGACATACCAGGCCAGCAGGCCGGCGGCGACCACGCAGGGCAGCACCAGCCACCCTGCGGTTCTTGCGAATCGGCGGTTATTCATGGGCATTCCCTGTCGGTTAGCTGAAGGTGTAGCGGCTCAAAGGCAGACTGCGGATGCGTTGGCCGGTCAATTGCGCCACGGCATTCGCCACGGCGGGGGCCACAGCTGGCAACGGCGGTTCGCCGATGCCACCCATCTTTTCGCCGCTCTCTACGATCTTCACGTGGACCTGCGCCATACGCGAAGGCGGCAGCACCGGATAAAGGTCGTAGTTGCGCGCCCGTGGCTTGCCATCCACGTACACCGCTTCCTCCAACAGGGTTTGCGACAGGCCCAAAGCCACGGCACCGTTGACCTGCGCCTCCACAATCGCCGGGTTGACGATGCTGCCCGGGTCAATCGCCTGCCAGATGTGATGAACCTTGACCTGGCCGTTCTCGATCGACACCTCGGCCACCACCGCCGCATGGGAGCCAAACGGCGAAGCCATGGCTACGCCGCGTGCACGGCGGGTGCCGTCTTCGGCGGTGTAAGGCCCACGCTTCCAGCCGCCAGACAGCTCGGCGGCCGCTTGCAGCAGGGTGGTCAGGCGCGGGTTGTCGCGCAGCAGGTGCAGGCGCAGTTCATAGGGGTCATGGCCGCCTTTGTCGGCCAGTTCGTCCAGGAACGCTTCGTAGAAAAAGTCATTGAGCGAGTTGCCCACCGAACGCCAGTAACCGAGCATGGCCGGGCCTTTGACGTAGATCTGCGCAATGCGTTTGTTGGGGATCGCGTAGCTCTTGCCCGACAAGCCTTCCAGGGCGGTAGGGTCGATGGCGTCGCCCTGTTTGCCAGCGATGGCTTCGGTGGGGCCTTCGGTGGCGCTTACCGCTTCGATGGCCACAGGCAGGCCTTTGTCATCCAGCGCGGCGCGGAACTTGACCACGGCGACCGGGCGCAATACATCGCGCACAAACTCTTCTTCACGGCTCCAGATCAGCTTGATCGGCCGGCCCACCGCCTTGGCCAGCGCGATGGCTTGCGGGTAAGGATTTGCCGAGTCATACAGGAAATGCCGGCCGAAAAAGCCGCCCAGCAGCGGTGAGTGCAGGGTGATTTGCTCGATGCTCAGGCCGGTGCGCTTGGCAATGTCGGCACGGAACATATCCGGCGCCTGGTTAGGCAGCCACACCTCCAGCGTGCCGTCGGGGTTAAAGCGTGCCAGGGCTGAAGGCGGTTCCAGCTGGGCATGGTTGAGGTACTGGTTGTGGTAGGTGGCTTCGACGCGGGTCTTGGCGTTGGCCAGTGCGCCGGGCACATCGCCTTCGTTTTCGTCATCGCGGGCCGGGCCTTGCTGGGCGGCGAGGAAGTCGCGGTACTTGTCGCTGGAAAAATCCGCCGGCATCGCCCGCACGGTGGAGTCGGCGGCGGCTTCAAGCCATTCTACCTGGATGGCTTCGACGGCCCGCTTGGCATGCCACCAACGTTCAGCTACCACGGCCACGGCGCCGGGCAGGGTGTGAACCGAGTGCACGCCTTGCATGGCTTGCACCTGCGCCTGGTTGCGCAGGCTGCCCACGGTCATGCCCAAACGCGGCGCGTGTTGGACCGCCGCGTGGAGCATGCCGTCGATTTTCAGGTCGATGGTGTACTGCGCCTTGCCGGTGGATTTGTCATAGGCATCCAGGCGCTTGACCGGTTTGCCGATCCAGCGGAACTGGCTCGGGTCGCGCAGGGTAATGCTGGCCGGGTCGGGCACCGGCATATCCAGGGCGCGCCCGGCCAGTTCGCCGTAGCCCAGGGAGCGGCCGGAAGCAGCGTGCACCACGCGACCGGGTTGGGTGGTCAACTCGCTGAGCGGTACACGCAGTTGCTCGGCGGCAGCTTGCATCAGCATCGCACGGGCGAGGGCGCCGAGGCGGCGCATGGTCGGGTAGCTCATGCGCACCGACATACTGCCGCCGGTGATGCGCATGCCATTTTCCATCACCACGTAGGCTTCGCCGGGTGGGGCCGCTTCGACGATGAACGTGGCCGGGTCGGCATCCAACTCTTCACCGACGATCTGCGCCATGGCGGTGTGGGTGCCTTGGCCGCCTTCCATGAAGGGGCTGAGCAAGCGCACGCTGCCGTCGGGGCGAATTTCCAGGAAGGCGGGCACTTGGGTGCCGCGTTCAGCGGCGGCAGCCGTCGCGGCTTGCACGCGGGAGGTGCCCAGCGGCAAGCCGAAGCCGATCACCAGCGCGCCCACGGCGGTGCTGGCCAGGAAGCGGCGACGGGACAGGTTGATCGGTTCGCCCAGGGCAACACCGGGAATGATCTCGTTAGTATTCATCAGGCGGTTTCCTTCCCGGCGGCCAAGGCGTCCATGGCGGCATGGATGGCGTTGTAGGTGCCGCAACGGCAGAGGTTGACCATCGCCGCGTTGATCTGATCCTTGGTCGGCGCGGGGGTGTGCTTGAGCAGCGCGGTGGCCGCCATCACCTGCCCGGACTGGCAGTAACCGCATTGCGCCACTTGGTGTTCGACCCAGGCCGCCACCACACGCTTGCCCACGTCATCGGCCTCCACGGCCTCGATGGTGGTGATCTCACGACCGACCACCCCAGCCACGGGCGTCACGCAGGCGCGCACCACGTTACCGTCCACCAGCACCGAACAGGCGCCACACTGGGCCAGGCCGCAGCCGTATTTGGTGCCGGTCATGCCCAGGTTATCGCGGATCACCCACAACAACGGGGTGTCGGCTTCGGCATCGACCTGATAGGCCTTTTGGTTGATACGTAATTCCATGCGGGCTCACCTGCTGATCATCGGTTGGTGGTGCTTTTTCTTATCAGGGACGTGCGCGGTGGCATGCCCTGGTGTCGCTCATGGGCGACGGGTTATGGCGGCGGGGTTGAGAACTGGTTTCATCTTGGCCACGCGCGCATGGTTGGACTCTAGACCACGGCGCAAGGGGTATCTATCCCGGCAGGCGATAAGTCGGAGGATCAGGCAAGTATTCGCGAGGATTGAGCGATAGAAGCAGTGGCTGATCCGAGATTTTGACTGAAGTGCGGTGATCTTCTGTGGGAGCTGGCTTGCCTGCGATGACGGCCTGACAGCCGACGCCTATCTACCTGACACCTCAACGATCCAACTGTGGGAGCGGGCTTGCTCGCGAAGGCGGCCTGACAGGCGACACAGTTGGATTGTGTACATATCCGTTATTTAGGTAACGGCCACTTAGGGTTCCGCCCTGACGGCGGCTCACTTTTGAACAGCGCAAAAGTAAGCAAAACGCTCTTGCCCCACCACTCGGCACCTCGCTTGGGCTCGGTGTGCCCGAACGCAGGCTTGAATCCGTGGGCCACGAATTCAAGCCTGCGTTCGGCCAGCGTGGTTTAACGGGGCGCCTGAGATCAAGATCAAAAGCAGATCACAAGCAGATCAAGAGCGGCTCGCTTCGCATCGTGGATACCCATGCTTTCGCATGGCCTATTCACACAACCCCATCAATCAAAATATGCGCCTGCCCGCGGCTGCAGCGCTCGATGCGTGCCTGCACCTGGTAAACCTCGCGCAGCATCGCTTCGTTGATCACCGCATGGCTCGGCCCGCTGCCCTGGGCTGTGCCGTCGGCGATGACCAGCACCTGGTCGGCAAAGCGCAGTGCCTGGTTCAGGTCATGCAGTGCGATAAACACTATCACCTCGCGCTTGCGCGCCAGAGCGCGCATGAAATCCAGTACTTGTACCTGACGATGCATATCGAGGGCGCTGGTGGGTTCGTCCATCAGCAGTACGTCGGGTTCACGCACCAACGTCTGGGCGATGGACACCAGCTGTTGTTGTCCGCCGCTGAGTTCGCCCAGGTTGCGAAAGGCCAGGCCGGTGATGCCCAGGGCACTGAGCATTTCGTCGACCAAGTTCAACTCGTTGTCTTGTACCACCCACCCCGGCGTCAGTTGTTTACGCGCCAGCAGTACTGATTCGTACACCGTCAACCGGGCGCTGGCGTTCAGCCCCTGGGGCATGTAGCTGATGGCCTGTGCGCCTTTTTGCGAGCCGTGCAGCAGCACCTCGCCCGGCCCGTCGAGCAGCCCGGCCATGCGCTTGAACAGGGTGGATTTGCCCGCAGCGTTGGGCCCGACCACCGCCACCACCTGGCCGCCGACAAAGGCTGCGGTGCTCACGCCACGGATGATGGTGCGCTGGCCGTAGCGGGCGCCGAGGTCTTTGAGTTGCAGGCTTACCATGAGTTTTTCTTCCCACCCAGGATCAGGGATATAAAGAACGGCACGCCGATCAGCGAGGTGACCACGCCTATCGGGAAAATCGCCCCCGGAATCAGGGTTTTGCTGACCACCGAACTGGCCGACAGGATCAACGCGCCGGTGAGCAGCGCGGCGGGCAGGAAGAAGCGCTGGTCCTCGCCAATCAACATGCGCGCGATGTGCGGACCAACCAGGCCGATAAAGCCGATGGTGCCGACAAAGGCGACCGGGAACGAGGCGAGCAGGCTGACCATGATCAGCGTTTGAAAGCGCAGGCTGCGCACGTTGATGCCGAAGCTGGCGGCCTTGTCGTCACCCAGGCGCAGGGCGGTCAGGGCCCAGGCGCGCTTGGCGAAAATCGGCAGGGTGATCAGGATGATCAGGCAGATCACCCCAAGCTTGGGCCAGGTGGCTTTGGTCAAACTGCCCATGGTCCAGAACACCACGGCCGCCACGGCTTGTTCGGTGGCGAAAAACTGCACCAGCGCCAGCAGCGCGTTGAAGGTGAAGACCAGGGCAATGCCCAGCAGCACAATGGTTTCGGCCGTCACCCCACGGCGCAGGCTCAGGAAGTGGATCAGCAGCGCCGAAAGCATCGCCATGATGAACGCGTTGACCGGCACCATGTACTGCGCCGCCAACGGAAACAGCGCCACACCGAACGCCAGGCCCATGGCCGCGCCGAAACTGGCAGCGGCAGAAATGCCTAGGGTGAAGGGGCTGGCCAGCGGGTTGTTGAGGATGGTCTGCATCTGCGCCCCGGCCAGTGAGAGCGCCGCGCCAACGGCGACCGCCATCAGTGCGACGGGCAGGCGGATGTCCCACATCACCACACGCACTTGCGGCGCGGCACTGTCGGGCGAGAACAGGGCGCCGAGCACTTCGCCCAGGCTGTAGCTGGCCGGGCCCAGCGCCAGGTCGAGCAGCACGCTGCACAGCAACAGCAACGCCAGGGCAACCAGAATCAGGCGTTTGCGTACCACCAGGCTGCGGTAGGTCGGGGCGCTCATGGCTTGAGGCTCACGAAATAACCCGGCTCGTAAGGCACGGGCAGGAAGCGTTCGTGCAGTTCTCGAAACGCGGCGTCCGGGTCCAGGTCGGCAAACAGGTCGGGGTGAAACCACTTGGCCAGTTGCTGGATCGCCACGAACTGATACGGGCTGTTGTAGAACTGATGCCAGATGGCGTGGAAGGCTTGCGGGCCCTGGGCCTTGATGCCGGCATAGGCGGGGCGCCGGGTGTACCACGCGAGTTTGGCCCGGGCCTGGGCCATGTCGGCACCCGGCCCCACGCCAACCCAATGCCCGCCGGGGGCAAACGCCTCCCAATTGGCGCTGGTGACAACGACCTGGTCGGGGTTGGCCACGATCACCTGTTCGGGGTTCAACTGGCCAAAGGTGGTGGGAATAATGGCTTTGGCGATGTTGTTGCCGCCGGCCATCTGCACGAACAGGCCGAAATTTTCATTGCCAAAACTCAGGCAGCAGTCATCGGTGTAGCCACCGATACGCTCGATAAACACGGACGGGCGCGCCGGTTGCTGCGCCGCAATCACGTCGGTCACGCGGCGGATCTGCTGGTTGCGAAACGCAATGAAATCCTCGGCCCGCTGTTCTTTGCCGAACAACTGGCCGAACAGGCGCATGGTCGGCTCGGTGTTGGTCATCGGCTGGTTGCGAAAGTCCACGTACACCACTGGGATGCCCAAGGCGTCGAGCTTCTCGATATAGCGCGCATCCTCGGTGGCATGCTGCGCCTCGATATTGAGGATGATTACGTCGGGGCGTTGCGAGATGGCCTGCTCGATATCGAAGGTGCCGTCTTCAAAGCCGCCGAAGGTGGGGATCTTGGCGATGGCGGGAAATTTGCGCAGGTAAGCGTTATAGGTGTCCGGGTCGGACTGGATCAGGTCCTTGCGCCAGCCAACGATCCGTTCAATCGGGTTTTGCGTGTCCAGCGCCGCCACCAGGTACAGCTGGCGGCCTTCACCAAGAATCACCCGCTGCACCGGCAGCTTGACCTTGACCTGGCGTCCAAGCAGATCGGTGACGGTGGTCAGCGCCGCCATGCTCGGCAGGCTAGCCCCCAACAACCCGGTGAACAGCAGCGCCGCTAAAACGTGGCAACGTCGAACAATGCAGATCATGAATCAAGCCCTTGCAGGTGTCAGAAATCGACCGTGGCCGAGAGGAGGAGGGTGCGCGGCGAGCCTTGGGAAAACGCGCCGTAGGAGGCGACGCCCGACCAGTACTCACGGTCGAACAGGTTTTGCACCGTGGCGCGCAAAATGGTCGGGCGGTCGGCGATACGCGTGCTGTAGCGTGCGCCGATGTCGAAGCGGGTCCACGCATCGAGCTGTTGGGTGTTGGCCTGGTTGACGTACTGGCTGGCGGTATAGATCGCCCCTGTGGTGAGCGTCAGGCCCTCGACCCACGAGATGTCCCATTCGGCCCACAGGTTGGCTTGCACGTCGGGCACGCCCACCGGTGTGTTGCCGCTGTTGGTGGCAATGGCTGTTTTGGTCAGTTGGGCATCCAGCAGGGTCACGCCACCGAGCAGGCGCGTGCCGTGGGCGACTTCGCCCAACACATTGAACTCCAGGCCACGGTTGCGCTGTTCGCCCTGTACCGAGAAGCGCCCGGCGGCCAACTCGCCGCTAGGCTTGTGGATCTGGAACAGCGCCAGGGTGGACATAAAGGTACCGTAGTCGACTTTGACCCCGACCTCATGCTGTTTAGACACGTAAGGTGCAAATACCTCACCGGCGTTCGCCGCGTTGGAAGGCGCCACGTCACCCTTGCTCAGGCCTTCGAGGTAGTTGTAGTAGAACGCCACATGCTCCCAGGGCTTGAGCACCGCGCCGAACAGCGGCGTGACCTTGGCGTCGTCGTAGGTGCTGGTAGCCACGCCGGCGCTGTTGTAGTTGCTGGACTGGATACGCTGTTGGCGCAGGCCGACGGTAACTTGCACGCGCTGGTCGAGCACCGACAACGTATCGGCGATGGCCACGCCGGACAGTTCGCTGGCTGAGACTTTCGGCGTGGCGGGTTTGGCGATCGCAGGCTTTGGCCGGTCCACCGGATGGTAGAGATTGGACAGCACCGGGGCCCCGGAAATAATCCCCCGCGACAGCTCGTCGCGATAACGGCTGACCTGCACGGTGCTGCTGTGGCTGATGGGCCCGGTCTCAAAGCGCAGCCGCGCACCGGCGTCGACCGTGTAGCGCTGCACGTTGAAACGGTAATAACCGGGGACTGACGACGTGTCGCCGGCAGCGTTGATGACGGTCGGCGTCTGGTCGGACATACGCGCCACTGCCGAGCTGCCGCCCCCGGCATGGGCGAACAGCGTGACGGCGTCGGTGAGGTCGTATTCGCCGCTGAGCAGGGCGGATTTATCTCGCGTGCGCGACCAGCCCCAGTCCTGGCTGACGTTGGTGCGGCCGTTGGCGGCGGAAGGGACGTCGACGCCGGAAGCAATCAGGAAGGGGCGCGAGGCCGCGTCGAGTTGCTCCTGCTGGGAGATCAGGTCGAGGCTGGTGCGCAGGCGTTCGCCCTGGTAGTCCAGGGACAGTGCGCCAATGCCGACATCGCGCGACTGCTGGTCGATCACCGTGTCACCGTTCTGCAGGCTACCGTTGAGGCGTACGCCGAAGCGGCGCTCGTCGCCAAAGCGTCGGCTGATATCGAGGTGGTTGCCGACCTGCGCGTCCTGGGTGTAGCTGGCGGTGTAGCGGGTCAGGTCTTCATCCAGGGAGCGCTTGGGCACCACGTTGATCACACCGCCTACCGCGCTGTTGGGCGACATGCCGTACAGCAGCGCACCGGGGCCTTTGACCACTTCGATACGCTCGGCGTAGTCGGTAAATACCCGGTAGTTGGAGGCCACGCCGTACACGCCGTCGAACGCCAGTTCTCCCAGGTTGCCTTCACCCACCGGAAAGCCGCGGATGAAGAACGAGTCGACAATCCCGCCCGTCTGCCCGGTGGAGCGCACCGAGGAATCACGCTCCAGCACATTGCCCACGGTGGTTGCCTGCTGGTCCTGGATCAGCGCGGCGGTGTAGGCGCTGACACTGAACGGCGCATCCATCACGTCGGTATTGCCCAGCATGCCCAGGCGTGCGCCGGTAGCTACCTGGCCGCCGGCATACAGCGGTGGCAGGTCGCTGGCGCGTGGCGCGGTGGCGCTGACGGTGATGTCCGAGAGCGTGACTTGGCCCGGCACCAGGGTGTAACTGCCGTCGCTGCGCTGCACCATGTCCAGGCCACTGCCGGCCAACAGCCGCGTGACGGCTTCCTGGGGCGAGTAACGGCCGGATAATCCCGGGCTGGTCAGGCCCTCGGTGAGTGCCGGGAGAAATGACAGCGCAATACCGGCGTCCACGGCAAAGCTCGACAGCGTGGCGCCGAGCGGGCCGGGGTCGATGTGGTAGGCGCGCACCGTCACTCTGTCCCATTGCGCCGGCACGTCCGCCAGGGCGGCACCGGCCAGGGCCAGGCTGAGCAGCGCGCTGCGAATCACAAGCATGGAGGGCAGCCCTATGGACGAAAGGGAAAAGGGGTTTGAGTGTTTGCCAGCCGAGCGCGAAAAAAGTATCAGCCGCGCCGCGTTTTTTTTTTGCGCCGCCTCAAGCCGGCGACAGGCTGACCCAATAGCCATTCAAATGGCCGCTGGCGCGCACCGGGTAGGTCTGCACCAGCATGTTCAAGGTGCGCTGGGTATCGGCGATGGGGAAGGCCCCGGAAATACGCAGGTTGGCAAGGGCCGGGTCATAGCGCACGAAGCCACGCCGATAGCGGGTCAGTTCCGCGACAAAGTCTGCCAGGCGCATGTTGTCGGCCATCAGCATGCCTTGGGTCCAGGCACTCACATGGCGGTCGGCGAGGGTGAGCGTGCCGAACTGTTGCGCAGAAAAATCCGTGCGTTGCCCGGCGTTGACGATCAAGGGTGCGCTCTGGCTATTGTCGGCCAGCATCACGTTGACCGCGCCCTCAAGCACCGCCAGATGCGTGCGCGCGCCCCGTTCGCGTACGGTAAAACGTGTGCCCAAGGCCTGCATATGGCCCTGGCGGGTGCTGACCAGAAACGGGCGGGATGCATCCTGTGCGGTCTGCACCAGCAGTTCGCCTTCGCGCAGGCTCACCAGGCGCTGCTGGTTGTCGAACTGCACGTCGATGGCGGTCTCGGTGTTGAGGGTCAGGCGCGAGCCGTCGGCCAGGGTCAGTTCGCGGCGCTCGCCGATGCGGGTGCGGTAATCGGCGCTCCATTGCTGGGACTGCGCCAGCTTCCAACTGCCCCAGCCCACCGGCATTACCGCCAGCAACAAGGCCAGTTTGCCAAGGGCTTCGCGGCGTTGCGGGTTGCTCGGGCGGTCCAGCGCCGACATCGCCAGGGACGGCGGCAGGCCACCGAGCTTGCTTTGCAGCAATTGCGCGCGCGCCCAGGCCCGGCGACGCTCGGGGCTGCTGACCTTCCAGCGCTCCCACTCGGCGCGTTCGCTGGCGCTCAGTTCGTTCTCGCTCAGGCGCATCAGCCACTCGGCGGCTTCTTCCAGGGCGTCGGTGGGCAGCGGTGGTTCCTTGCCCAGGCTGAGCACTTATTCCACCCGCATCAGGCACTGGACGAGTGCCTGTTTCATGTAGCGCTTGACGGTAATCAGTGACACGCCCAACTGCTCGGCGATGTCCTGGTATTTGAGGCCGTTGAGCTGCGACAGCAGGAACGCACGCTTGACCAGCGGCGGCAGGGCGTCGAGCATCGCGTCGATTTCGTGCAGGGTCTCCAGCACCATAAAGTGCGCTTCCGGCGACGGCACCTCGTGGGCTGGCACGCTGGCGAGTGCTTCGAGGTAGGCACGTTCCAGGGCCTTGCGCTGGTACCAGTTGACCAGAATGCCCTTGGCCACGCAGCTCAGGTAGGCGCGTGGCTGGTCGATCACGGTGACTTGTGAGGCCAGGATACGGGTGAAGGTGTCCTGGGCCAGGTCTGCCGCATCCATGGCATTGCCGAGTTTGCGTTTGAGTGTGGCGTACAGCCAGCTGTGATGGCCGCTGTACAGCGCCTCGATTGCGCGCAGGTGAGGGGTGTTATCGGCGGGAAGGCTTTCGCTCATGGCGCGCAACCGTGCAATTGAGAAGTATTCCCAATGCTAAGTGCAAACCCGTCGGTTGCGCAACGCGAGAATCGCAATCAGCGCCATGGCATAGGCCACACACACAAACAGGTAGGTGTACGCCAAGCCATAGACCTGGCTGAGCAGGCCGCCGGCGCAGATGCCCACAATCGAGGCAAATTGCGCGGTGCCTTGGGCGATCCCCAGTACATGGCCTTGCTGCGCGCTGTCGGCGGTTTTTGAAACCAGCGCCATCAGTACCGGTGTGGTCGCGCCCAGCAAGACGCCCCAGACAAAATAAGCGACCACAAACACCAGCGGGTTGCGGGTGAGGCCGGCGAGGGCGGTGAGCGCGATGCAGCCGGCCACTACCCAGGTGAGGCGGCGCAAGCTGTCCGCCTGGCTGCGCCCTTCGAAGTGGCGCGCCCAGGCAGTGGCCGACAGGATAAAACCCAGGGCCAGCAAGCCGTAGCACAGGCCGACCAGGGCGTTGCTGACGGTGAACGTCGTACTCACATACAGCGCGAACGAGGTCTGCGGCAGCATCCGCGCCAGCAGCAGAATGCCCATCACCATCAGCAGCGGCAACAGGGCCGAGGCCTGCCAGGCGCCGCCCGTTGACGGGGTTGTGGTTTTCTTCACCGGTGGCACATCCGGCAAGGTCAGCGCTGCAATCACCGTGCACACCGCACAGAGCGCCGCGGCGCTGAGGTTGATCCAGAAGAACGTCGCATGGTCGAGGATCAAGCCGCCGACCACGGCGCCGAGCAGCGAGCCGACATTGGTGGAAATCTGCAGCAGCGCAAACAGCCGCGCGCGCCGTGACGGCACCTCGATACTCACGCCATACGCCTGGGCCGGGGCGATGTAGCCGGCACAGGCACCTTGCAGAAAACGCAGCACCAGGATCGCCCAGAGGTCGCTGAACAGCGCCAGCCCCAGTTGCGTCAGGGTCAGGCCCGCCAGTGCGCGAATCATCATCAGCTTGTGGCCGTAGCGATCGCCGATACGGCCCCAGAACGCGCTGGTCAACAGAATGCCGAGCATCGGCCCCACGTACACGGCGATGCTGGCGAAACTGAACAGCGTGTCGGAGTCGGTCAGTTGGCGTAAATGCACCGGCCAGAACGGCCCGCTCATTTCCATGGCGCCCATGGACACAAGCTGGATCGTGAACAGCAGAGCAATCAGGACGCGGGTGGGTGGCATGGAGCAGTCTCGCTATACAAAAAAAGTCGCGGCAGGGGTGATACTTTTTCACGCGTCGACTGGCATCAAGCGTAACTCTCACTTCACTTGATCAAAGGGCCCTGACGTCATGCCTGTTGCCAGCCGGTTAACCCTCGCTATTCGTACCGCCCTGTTACTGGCTGCTGCCAGTGGCAACGCCTGGGCCGCCACCGCCGAGTCAGCCGACGACAGCGCGCAAAGCCTGACCCTTGACGCGACGAACGTCAACGCCCGCTATCTGGGCCCCACCGACCTGCCCGAGGTGCTCGCTGGCGGCCAGGTGGCCCGTGGCGCGCGCCTGGGCATGCTGGGCAACAAGGACGTGATGGACACGCCGTTCAGCGTGACCAGCTACACCGCCAAGACCCTCGCCGACCTGCAGACGGTGACCGTGGCCGATGCCCTGGAGCGCGACCCCTCGGTGCGTTCTACCGGGCAGACTGGCGGTATTGTCGACTCGTTTTTCGTGCGTGGTTTTGCGATTGGCGAGGGCAACCTGGGCGAGTTGGCCTATGACGGCGTGTATGGCGTGGCCCCCAACTACCGCGCATTCACCGAGTACGCCGAGCGCGTCGAAGTGCTCAAGGGGCCGGGGGCGTTGATGTACGGCATCTCGCCCAACAGCGGCGTGGGCGGGGTGATCAATATCGTGCCCAAGCGCCCGCTGGACCAGGACCTCACCCGCTTTACCGGCAGTTACGCCTCCGATACTCAAGTTGGCGGCCACCTGGATATCAGCCGCCGTTTCGGTGAGGAAAACCAGTTTGGTGTGCGCTTCAACGGCAGCCTGCAAGGGGGCGACACCGCCGTGGACGATCAGCATCGCGACGTGGGGGTGGGCGCCATTGCCCTGGATTATCGCGGCGAGCGCCTGCGCCTGAACCTGGACTACATCAGCCAGAAAGAAAGTTTTGAAGGCGCCTCGCGCCCGTTCACCCTGGCGCCGGGCGTGCAGGTGCCTTCGGCCCCCAATGGCCGCACCAGCCTGCCGCAGAAGTGGGGCTGGTCGGACACCAAGGAGCAGTCGGCCTTGCTCGGCGGTGAATATGACCTCAGCGATTCGCTCACCGTGTTCGCCCATGCCGGCGGTGGGCGGTCGGATGTCAAGCGCCTGTCGGACCAGGTGCCGCGCATCCTCAATGATGCTGGCGACACCAGTAATATTCCGGGTTACTACAAGTTCAACGTCGACCGGTCCACCGCCGATGTGGGCCTGCGTGCGCAGTTCGCCACCGGCCCGATCACCCACACCACCACGCTGATGGCGACCCGTTACCAGGATGAGCTGTCTCGCGGCATCAACAACGGCACCGAAATCCGCTCCAACATTTACCACCCGGTGGACACGCCCAAGCAAAACCTGCGGGCGCCGAAAGTGCTGCGCATCTCCGAATCGGAGCTGTCCGGCGTGGCGCTCACCGACACTCTGGGCTTTCTCGATGAGCGCATCCAGTTGACCCTGGGCGTGCGGCGCCAGGACATCGAATCGCGTAACTACAACGCCGCGGGTTTGGTGAGTTCGCGCTACAAGGATGCTGCAACCACGCCTTTGGTGGGCGTGGTGGTCAAGCCCTGGGATGACGTGTCGCTCTACTACAACTATGTCGAGGGGTTGAGCAAAGGCGATATCGCGCCGGGCACGGCCAGCAATGCCGGTGAAACCTTCGCGCCTTATGAATCCAAGCAGCACGAACTGGGCGTGAAGTATGAACACGGCACCCTCATGACCACCCTGGCGTTGTTCCAGATCGAGAAGCCCAGCGGCGAATTGGGCGCCAACGGTGTGTACTCCGTGCAGGCCGAGCAGCGCAACCGTGGCGTCGAGCTGAGCGTATACGGCGAAGTGGCTCCTGGCACGCGCTTGATGGGCGGCGTGACCTTGCTCGATGGCGAGCTGACCCAGTCGGCGACCGCCGCCAACCGAGGTAACAAGCCGGTCGGCGTGCCCGATATCCAGGCCAACCTGTGGGCCGAGTACGACACCCCGTGGCTGGAAGGTTTTACCCTCACCGGTGGGGCGATCTACACCGACAGCCAATACATCAACCAGGCCAACACCCAGGAGCTGGATGCCTGGACGCGCATTGATGCCGGCGTACGCTACGCGACCAAGATAGAAGAGCGGCCCACCACGTTGCGCGCCACCGTGCAGAACCTGTTTGACCGCGAGTACTGGTCGGGCGTGGCGTCTTACGGCGCCTTCTCGCCGGGCTATCCGCGCACCTTGCAACTGTCGGCGACGGTGGATTTTTAACCCTGGCGCCTAGCGGAACCCACCCGAGAGCTTGTCTTTCAGGTAGTTGACCAACGCACTCACCGACTTGGGCACATGGGGCGAGTAGGGCCGTATCAGATAGATCTCATCGGCAAACGCGCCTTTGAGTGTCCAGTCCTTCAAGACCTGCACCACTTTGCCCGCGTTCAGCGCCGCCTGGGCGCTGAAGTCTGGGAGCAGGGCGATGCCCAGGTGGTTGAGTGCGGCGTCGCGCAAGGCTTCGCTGTTGTTGGTGGCGAAGCTGCCGGCGATGGGCACGGTGAGGCGCTCGACGGGGTGGCTGCCGCGTTCGAAGGTCCAGGCGGGCTGGTCGGTGCCGCGTGGGTAAAACAGGCAGTTGTGCGCCGACAGCTCGCCCGGCTCGCGGGGTTTGCCGTGGCGTTGCAGGTAATCATGGGTGGCGACCAGCACTGAGGTGGTGTCGCACAGCTTCCACGCCACGTGGGTTTCGGGCACCTGGAAGCCGTGGCGCACCGCCAGGTCGTAACCCTCGGCGGCCAGTGAGCTCAAGGCATCGGAGACGTCCAGTTGGATACGCACCTGGGGGTACTGCTGCAAAAAGCCGGACAGGTGCGGCACCAGTTGTTGCCGGGCGAAGGCCACGGGAGCGGTCAGGCGCACCAGCCCGCGTATTTCCCCGGCCGAGTCGCGCACTGAGGAAAAACTGCGGGCGATCTGCGCGTAGGCGCTGCGCACTTCGCGAGTCAATGACAGCCCCGCATCGGTCAGCCGCACGCTGCGCGTGGTGCGCGTCACCAGGCGCGTGCCGGTGGCCTTTTCCAGGTCGGAAATGCGCTGGCTCACCGCCGATTTACTCACCCCCAGGCGCGCGGCGGCGGCGGTGTAGGTGCCTTGTTCCTCCAGCACTGACAGCCAGTGAATGTGGGTCCACAGCCCTTCGATCTCAGCCTTTTCCATGGGTGCATTGTTCGCCTATAAGGACAATAAGTTCAGGATTCTGCTCTGGTTCGGAACAAAGCGAAAGCCTATCGTGTGAACCAACGCTACCCACCTGGATCGACTGCCATGACTGCAACCATCGAGCACTACATCAACGACCAGCGCGTCAGCCGCGATGACCGTTATCAGGACGTCTACAACCCGGCCACTGGTGAAGTCACCGCGCGCGTGGCCCTGGCCAGCCGCCAGACCGTGGCCGAAGCCGTCGCCGCTGCCCAGGCCGCGTTTGCCGGCTGGGCCGACACCCCGCCGATCCGTCGCGCCCGCGTGTTGTTCCAATACCTGCACCTGCTGCGCGAACGCAAGGACGACCTGGCGCGCATCATCGTTGCCGAGCACGGCAAGGTGTTCACCGATGCCCAGGGCGAAGTCGACCGTGGCATCGACATCCTCGAATTTGCCTGCGGCATTCCCAACCTGCTCAAGGGCGAACACTCCGACCAGGTCTCCCGTGGCATGGATAACTGGACGATGCGCCAGCCGCTGGGTGTGGTCGCCGGCGTGACGCCGTTCAACTTCCCGGTGATGGTACCGATGTGGATGTACCCCATCGCCATTGCGGCGGGTAACACTTTTATTCTCAAGCCCAGCCCTACCGACCCGAGCGCTTCGCTGTTCATGGCCGAGTTGCTGCGTGAAGCCGGCCTGCCCAAAGGCGTGTTCAACGTGGTGCAGGGTGATAAAGAGTCGGTGGACGCGCTGATCGAACACCCGGACGTCAAGGCCGTGAGCTTCGTGGGTTCCACGCCAATTGCCCAATACATCTACGAGAGCGGCGCCCGCAACGGCAAGCGCGTGCAGGGCCTGGGCGGGGCGAAAAACCATATGGTGGTGATGCCCGACGCCGATATCGAGCGCACCGTTGACGCGCTGATGGGCGCCGCCTACGGCAGTGCCGGCGAGCGCTGCATGGCGATCTCCGTGGCGGTGCTGGTGGGTGATGTGGGTGACAAAGTCATCGCCGCCTTGACCGAGCGGGCCAAGACGTTGCGCATCACCGATGGTCGCGATTTGAAAGCCGAGATGGGCCCGATCGTGTCGCGGGCCGCGCTGGAACGCATCAGTGGCTATATCGAACAGGGTGTACACGCCGGCGCGCAGTTGCTGCTCGATGGCCGTGACTACGTGCCTACCGAGCCGGGCTTAGAAAATGGCTTCTGGTTGGGCGCGACCTTGTTCGACCACGTGACCCAGGACATGAGCATCTACCGCGAAGAAATCTTCGGCCCGGTGCTGGCCTGTGTACGGGTGAACGATTTTGCCGAGGCGGTGAAGCTGGTCAACGACCACGAGTTCGGCAACGGCGTCAGTTGCTTCACCCGCGATGGCAACATTGCCCGTGAGTTTGCGCGGCGCATCGAAGTGGGCATGGTCGGTATCAACGTGCCGATCCCGGTGCCGATGGCCTGGCACGGTTTTGGTGGCTGGAAGAAGAGCCTGTTCGGTGACATGCATGCCTACGGCACCGAGGGTGTGCGCTTCTACACCAAGCAGAAGTCGATCATGCAGCGCTGGTCGGAGAGTATCGAGCAGGGCGCGGAGTTTGCGATGCCGGTGTCCAAGTAAGGTTTAAGCTGTGCTGCAGGATCTGATGTGGGAAGGGCTCAAGCCCTCCCACATTTTTTTTGCCTGTTGACGGCTAAACACATAAAAGTCCAGTATGGAATTATAAGTACAAAAAAGCCGCTGCACGTTTTTCTTCACTCTTGCCAAACCAACAACAACTTGCGAGAACCCGCTCATGAAGAAACGCCACCTCCTTCCCGCCTTGGCCCTGAGCCTCTTCGCCTCCAGCCATCTGCTGGCCGCCGAGAAAACCTTGCGTATTGGTATCGAGGCGGCTTACCCACCGTTCGCCTCCAAGACCGGCGACGGCAAGATCGTCGGTTTCGACTACGACATCGGCAACGCCCTGTGCGCGCAAATGAAGGTCAAGTGTGTATGGATTGAAGGTGAGTTCGACGGGCTGATTCCGTCCCTCAAGGTCAAGAAGATCGACATGGCCTTGTCGTCCATGACCATCAACGAAGACCGCAAGAAGTCGGTGGATTTCACCCACAAGTACTATTTCACTTCTTCGCGGCTGGTGATGAAGGACGGCGCCGTGGTGGATGATCAGTACGCCAGCCTCAAGGGCAAGAACGTCGGCGTACAGCGCGCCACCACTACCGACCGGTATGCCACCGAGGTGTTTGAGCCCAAGGGCATCAACGTCAAGCGTTACAGCAATAACGAAGAAATCTACATGGACCTGGCAGCGGGGCGCCTGGATGCGATCTTTGCTGACACCATCCCGCTGAGCGATTTCCTGTCGATGCCGCGCGGGCAGGGTTATGCCTTTGTCGGCCCAGAGCTCAAGGACCCGAAATACGTGGGCGAGGGCGCCGGTATTGCAGTGCGCAAGGGCAATGGCGAGTTGGTCAGCGAACTGAACGCGGCCATCGACGGCATTCGCGCCAGCGGTGAATACCAGAAGATTTCACAGCAGTACTTCAAGGCCGATATCTACGGCGACTGATCCCATCGGATCGAACTTTTGTAGGAGCGAGCTTGCTCGCGAAGAACTCTCAGGCACCGCGTTTACCCAGAATGCACGCGTTATCGTTAAAGTTCTTCGCGAGCAAGCTCGCTCCTACAACGGATCATGCCTTCAATTCCTTCAAATGCTTGTAGACCGTCGCTCGCCCCATGCCCAGCACATTGGCCACATAGTTGGAGGCGCTCTTGCCCTTGAAGGCGCCTTCGGCATGCAGCGCCAGCACCAATTCGCGTTTGTGGTCGCGGGTCAACAGGTTCAGGCTCAACTGCCGCTCGCGCAGCCAGGCATGCAGAAAGGTGTTGATACGCTCCTGCCAGTCATCACGGAACAGCGCGTCCGGCTGTGCAATCAGCTTGCTTGGCGACAGGAATAAATCCAGCGCCGCCTTGGCCGTTTCGAAGATTGAAATATTCAGGTTGATGCACAACACAGCCAGCCGGCGGCCGTTGTGGTCGTGCAGCACGGTGCTCAGGCTGCGGATTTTCTGGCCATCCCAGTTGAGCTTTTCGTAAGGGCCGATATTCACCTCGCTGACGTCACCGTCGAGCATGTCCTCCAGGGACGAGTCGTCACCCAGGCTGCGCTTGGACAGGTTATTGGCGATGTAATCCACGGTTTGCGTGCGCAGGTCGTGCAGCACCACTTCTGCATGGGGAAAGAACAGCGTGGCGATTGCATCGGCAATCGCGCGGAAGTTCTGCATGACCTTGTCTTGTTCAGCAGTGTTCATCAATGGGGCTCCAGGCGGACCGGGGAGAGCATACCAGCGTCCAGGCCGAACCGCGTCAGTGCCTCGGGCAGCGGTTCGCCGCGCACCAGGGCCGCGCTTGCCTGGCCCATGGCGGGTGAGGTCTGGATGCCGTAGCCACCTTGCGCCGCCACCCAGAACAGCCCCGGTACTTGCGGGTCAAAGCCCGACAGCAAATCACCGTCCTGCACAAAACTGCGCAAGCCCGCCCAGGTGCGCGTCGGGCGGCGGATGGTCAGGGTGGTGGCTTCCTCGATCTGGTAGATGCCCATGGCGATGTCCAGCTCTTCGGGTTGCACGTCCTGGGGTTCTACCGGGTCGGCGTTGGCCGGTGAGCCGAGGAACATGCCAGCATCGGGTTTCATGTAGAACGCTTCGTCGAGGGCCACCAGCATTGGCCAGTCGTGGCTGTCCATGCCCTCGGGGCCGGCGAAGATAAAGGCCGAGCGGCGCTTGGGCTGCAAGCCGATGGACGCCGCGCCCGCCAGCCCGCCGATATGGTCGGCCCAGGCGCCGGCGGCGTTGATGATGACCGGCGCAGTGAAGCTCGCATCCTGGGTGCGCACCTGCCACAGGCCGTCGGCGTCGCGGCTCAAGCCCAGCACATGGCTGTCGGTGCGCACGTCGCCCTGGTTGCGGCGGATACCGCGCAGGTAGCCCTGATGCAGGGCGTCGGTGTCGATGTCGCAAGCGGTGGGGTCGTAGATAGCCCCGTGGACTTTTTCACGGCGCAGGATCGGCAAGCGTGCACAGGCTTCGTCGGCCGTCAGTCGCTGCACCTGCTCTACGGTGGCCTTGGCGCTGAGGTACTGGCTGTCGAGTTCGGCCGGGTCACCGTTGAAATCCACGGTCATTTCGCCTCGGGGCGTCAGCAGTGGGTGTTCGCAGAAACCTGCGGGTGGCTGGTCGAAGAAGGCCCGGCTGGCCAAGGTCAGCGCGCGCACTTGCGGGGTGCCGTATGCGGCGGTGTAGAGCGCCGCCGAACGCCCGGTGGAGTGATAGGCCGGGTGGTTTTCACGTTCCAGCACCAACACCTTGCCGTGCTGCGACAACCAGAACCCGGTGGACGCACCGGCAATGCCGCCGCCGATAATGATGAAGTCTGCGTGGCTCATGAAGAACTCCTGAAATAAGCATTGTAGGAGCGAGCTTGCTCGCGAAAAACGTTAACGATAACGCGCCCATCCTGTGTAAACGCAGTGCCTGTGAGGTCTTCGCGAGCAAGCTCGCTCCTACAGTTTGTAGAGGGCATTGGCCAGGGCGATGTCTTCCAGGCCCAGGCCGATGGAGCGGAAAAAGACGTGGCGATCGTAGGCCGGGCGTTGGGCCATGTCGCTGAACAACTCGGGCAGGTCGCCAATGATTGTGCGTTTATCCCAGCCGTACTGTTCGCTGGCGATCAGCATCTCACCGGCCGAATCTGGAGTGGTCTGGCGATAGTCGCAGAACACGTGCATTTGGTTAAGGGATTGCGGCGGCACTTCATGGGCACGCGGTGCGTTGGTGCTGATGGAGGTGATCAGCGCGGGTTTGCTCAAGCGTGACGGGTCGATGACCGGGCCGGCGGACGAGGTGCACAGCAGGATCACATCCGCGTCTTCCAGGGCGGCCTCGCAGGTGGCGGCGAGGGTCAGGCGCGGGTCCAGGCAGGCCCACTGCGTACGCGTTTCGACGCTGGCGCTGCCCAGGCTGGGGGAATACAGGCGGATCTGCTGCCAGTCGCGCAGGTTCTGCACATAACGCAGGTGCGCCTGGGCGACCTTGCCGCTGCCGATGATCGCCAAACGTTGCGCCGCCGCCGGGGCCAGCGCATCCACCGCCAACGCCGTGGTGGCGGCGGTGCGAGCGGTGGTCAATTCAGCGGCATCGCACAACAGCAACGGCTGGCCGCTGCGCATCGACATCAACAGGGTCCAGGCCGTCACCAACGGGCCTTGCTCGCGCACGATGTAGGGCGAAGTCTTGACCCCGTACACCCCGTCTTCGGCCAGTACGCCCAGGTAGTTGATGAAATCCCCGGCGCCTTGGGGAAACGCCACCAGCTGTTGCGCCGGCTGCACCGCTTGCCCGGCGGCGAGGTCGCGAAACAGCTTGCGCAGGATCAAGGGCACGTCGACTTGAGCCAGCAGGATGCGGGCCTGGGCTTGGTCGATAACGAGGGGCGTCGTGGGCATGGGGTTCTCCGGATAAACTAATTTGTCCATTATGGACTTTTAGTTTTTATCCGCAATAACCCGAGGGAAAAATGAGGCTTACGGGGGCTGTTCCCCCACCCATTGTAGGAGCGAGCTTGGTCGCGAAAAACCTCAACGATAACGCGTGCTTCCTGAATAAACGCAGCGCCTGTGAGTTTTTCGCGAGCAAGCTCGCTCCTACAGTCAGGCGGTGGCTTTGGTGCCGGTCAGGCACTCGATGGAGCGATCTACCGTGGTTTTTGCAATTTCCAGCAGATGCCACACCGCCAGGATCTTCGCCCGTTCAGGGCTTTGCAGCAGCTCACCGCAATCGAGTGCCGTGGCAGAAGCACTGTCGAGCAGGCTGGCGGTGTAGAGCAGGGCGTCTTCGAAACTCAGGTCTTCGTTGACGCAATGGAAGCCTTGGGTAGGCAGGTAGTGGTCGATAGCGCGGTTGAAAGCGGCGCGGTCTTTTGCGGGATCGATGGGTGGGTCGGGTAGTACTTTATTCATGGTGTAGTTCCTGTCTGATATCAAGGAGCTGACACTTTTCGCGACTAAACGAAGGTGGCGGCTGTACGCAGGTTAGTCGACCGGACAGAACAGGAACCCGGCGCGCCCGAAGGCGCCCTGCGCACAGCCACCATAAAGCTTCATGGGAGCATGCGCCTGTTCTCAAACCGGGCGACTAAACCCGATCACTGATTTGGCAGTGACGGACCGCAGACTAGCCACCGATTCCAGCAGGCACAAGGCGGCAAGGATTGTCTAGGAAACGTCCTGCAATTTAAAGGGACACGCCTTGCTGGCCCTTTACAAACCATGACCAAATGCCACTAACCCAAGCGTGCAATACGATCAACGTGGGAGCTGGCTTGCCTGCGATGGCGGTCTGTCAGCAGTAAAGAGGTAACTGACCCACCGCCATCGCAGGCAAGCCCGCTCCCACAGGGTGATCAGTGGTGCTCTGGCGGATAACTTATCGCCTGCCCGAGCGCGTGCTCACATCCACCCACACCGCCAGCACCAAAATGCTGCCCTTGACGATCATCTGCCAGTAGCTGTCCACATCCAGCATCGACATGCCGTTATCCAAACTGGTAATTACCAACGCCCCCAACAACGCGCCATACACCGTGCCCGACCCACCGCGCATCGAAGTGCCGCCAATAAAGCACGCGGCGATGGCGTCAAGTTCGCCCATGTTGCCCGCCGACGGCGAACCCGCCGCCAGCCTCGCGGTGTTGACCAGGCCAGCCAGCGCACACATCACCCCCATGATGCCGAAGATCCACAGTTTCACCGCTTGCACATTGATGCCCGACAGCCGCGTGGCCTCCATATTGCTGCCCACCGCATACACCCGGCGGCCGAACACGGTCTGGTGCGTGACATAGCTGAACACCCCCAGCAGCGCCAGCAACAGCAGCACCGGCACCGGGATGCCGTCGTAGCGGTTGAGGGTGGTGACAAAGCCTGCGAGCACCGCGCCAATCAGCACCACCCGCAGCGCATCGCGCAGCAGTGAGTGCGCAGCCAGGCCATGCAACGCACGGTTACGCCGTTGTTTCCAGGTGAGGAACAGCGTCAGGGCAAACAGCAACACCCCAAGCCCGATACCGACGCAGTGGGGCAAATACCCCTGGCCCACATACACCAGCGACGGCGACACCGGCGCGATGGTGGTGCCGCCGGTGATCCCCAGCAGAATCCCGCGAAACGCCAACATTCCGCCCAGGCCTACAATAAACGAGGGGATGCGCAGGTAAGCGGTCATGTAGCCGTTGGCCAGGCCGATCATCAAGCCGCACAGCGCCACCAGGCTCAGGTTGGCCAATAGCGGCACGTGATAGACCACATCCAGAATCGCCGCCAGCCCGCCCAGTAATCCGAGCAGCGAGCCCACCGACAAGTCGATCTCGCCGCTGATGATCACCAGCACCATGCCGCACGCCAATATCCCGGTGATCGACATCTGCCGCAGCAGGTTGGAGAGGTTGCGCGGGGTGAGAAAACCACCCTCGGTCTGCCAACTGAAAAACAGCCAGATGAACGCCACGGCGATCACCAGCGCGAGCATCTTGTAGCGGGTAAAAAGGTGTTTAACCTGGTTCATCTACGCGGTCTTCCGATTGTTATTGTTTTGGCTGAGCGCGGCGGCGAGCACCTGTTCCTGAGTGAGCCCGTCATTGATGAAATCCCCGCGCAACTGGCCGTCGCCAATCACCAGCACGCGGTTGGACACGCCGAGCACTTCGGCCAGTTCCGAGGAGACCATGATGATCGACACGCCTTCGGCCGCCAGTGCGCCCATCAGTTTGTAGATTTCGTACTTGGCGCCCACGTCCACGCCGCGTGTGGGTTCGTCGAGGATCAGCACCTTGGGCTTGGCCATCAGCATTTTCGCCAGCACGGCCTTTTGCTGGTTGCCGCCTGAGAGGCTGGTGATCGGCAGCGATGGGCTGGCGGTCTTGAGGTGCATGCGGCTGATCTGCTGGTCGATGCTGCCCAGTTCGGCTTCGGCGTTGATGCGGGTCAGGTGCGCGTAGGTGTCGAGCACCGCCAAGGTGATGTTCTGGCCCACGCCCAGGTCGGGGATAATGCCTTGGCGCTTGCGGTCTTCGGGCACCATGCACAGCCCCGCGCGGATCGACTTGAGCGGCGTGCGCGTGTCGATCACCTGGCCGTGCAGCCACACCTCGGCGCTGTAGCGCCCGGGGTACGCGCCGAACAAAGCCGACACCAACTCCGTGCGCCCGGCGCCCACCAAGCCGGCGATGCCGAGGATTTCGCCGCGCCTGAGCACGAAGGAGATATCGTCGACGCGCTTGCGCTTGGGGTTATCGACGTCGTAGCAGGTGACGTGACGCGCCTCGAAGATCACCTCGCCCACGTCACGGGGCTCGGTGGGGTAGAGGTTGCTCATTTCGCGGCCGACCATCTGCGTGATGATCTGCGGGATGTCCATGTCTGCCATGGCAGTGGTCGCGATGTGCTTGCCGTCGCGAATCACGGCGATGGTGTCGCACACCGCCGCCACTTCATCGAGCTTGTGCGAGATGTACACGCAGGCCACGCCCTTGGCCTTGAGGCCCTTGATGATGTCCAGCAGCACCTCGATTTCACCACGGGTGAGGGCCGAGGAGGGCTCGTCAAGAATCAACAGGCGCGCCTGTTTGTTCAGGGCCTTGGCGATCTCCACCAGTTGCTGGTAGCCGCCGCCATACTGCGACACCGGCAGCGCCACGTTCATGTCTGGCACCTTGAGTTCACGCATCAAGGCTTCGGCGCGGTGCAGCATCGCCGGGTAGTTCATGCGCCCACCGGGCAGGGTCAGTTCGTGGCCCATGAAAATGTTCTCGGCCACCGACAGGTCGGGCACCAGGGTCAGTTCCTGATGAATGATGACAATGCCGGCGGCCTCGGTTTCGCGGATGGACTGGGCCTTGAGCGGCTGCCCATCCCAGAGGATTTCCCCCTCCCAGGTGCCGTGCGGGTACACCGCCGAGAGCACCTTCATCAAGGTGGATTTACCCGCACCGTTCTCACCGCACAGGCCCACACACTCCCCAGGTTTGACCTTGATATCGATACCGTTGAGCGCGTTGACACCGCCAAAACTTTTGACGATGCCGTTCATTTGCAGCAGGTAATGCGACATGGCAATGGCTCACACAAAAGGCCGACGAAACACCGTCAGTGTAGGAGCGAGCTCGCTCGCGAAAAAAACCCAGGCGACACGGGCTGCCTGCCAGCACCTACAGGCCGATCTGCTCTTTGGTATAGAAGCCGTCTTTCTCCAACACATCGATGTTGGCCTTGGTCAACGGCGTCGGCGTAAGCAGGATGGTGTCGACCTTCTTGCTGCCATTGTCGTATTGCGAGCTATAGGTAGGCTTTTCACTGCGTGCCAGCTGTACCGAAAGCTTGGCCGCTTCGGTGGCGATCAGCTTGAGCGGCTTGTACACGGTCATGGTCTGGGTGCCATCGATCACGCGCTTGATCGCCGCCAGGTCAGCGTCCTGGCCGGAGATTGGCACCTTGCCCGCCAGCTTCTGCGCGGCCAGGGCCTGGATCGCACCGCCGGCGGTGGCGTCGTTGGAGGCAACGATGGCATCAATCTTGTTGTCGTTACGGGTCAGGGCGTTTTCGACAATGCTCAAGGCTTCGGTGGGGTTCCATTCCTTGACCCATTGCTGGCCGACGATCTTGATATCGCCCTTGTCGATGGCCGGTTGCAGCACCTTCATCTGACCTTCGCGCAGCACCTTGGCATTGTTGTCGGTTGGCGCACCGCCCAGCAGGAAGTAATTGCCCTTGGGCGCCGCTTGCAACACGCCGCTGGCCTGCATCTCGCCGACTTTTTCATTATCGAAGGAAATGTAGGCGTCGATGTCGGCATTGAGGATCAGGCGATCATAGGACACTACCTTGATCCCGGCCTTCTTGGCTTCGGCCACCGCGTTGGTCAGCACCGTGGCGTTGAACGGCACGATCACGATTACATCGACGCCACGGGAGATGAGGTTTTCGATCTGGGCAATCTGCTTCTGTTCGTTGGCATCGGCAGACTGCACAAACACCTTGGCGTCGAGCTTTTCTGCGGCGGCAACAAAGTAATCACGGTCGCGGGACCAGCGCTCCAGGCGCAGGTCGTCGATGGAAAAACCGATTTTCGGGTGTGCAGGATCGGCCATCACCGGCAGGGCGAGCAGCGCCAGGGCTGCGGCGAGCAGGGCAGGTTTGAATGACTTCATGGTGGTGCGTCCTTTTATTGTTGTTGGAAAGACACAGGGTGGTGCGGGTTGAACTGTAGAGCGTCACTCGACGCTCTGTGCAGAGATTTGTCGTGCAAATGTCACCGATAGATAAACCGATTCACAACGCCCTCAAGCATCTCCTGGCGGCCACTCACCGCCTGGGGGTCCAGCGCGTTGGCAAAGGCATGTTCAGCCAATGACTCGAGGCTGAACTCACCGGCCAGCACCGCCTGGCCCAATGGCTGGCTCCACCCGGCATAACGCTGGTCCTTGAATTGCTGCAAGCGGTCGTCCTGCACCATCGCCGCCGCACGCTCCAACGCCAGGGCCAGCACATCCATGGCGGCGACGTGGCCGTGGAACAGGTCCACCTCGTCCAGGCTCTGGCGGCGCACCTTGGAATCGAAGTTATAGCCGCCGTTCTTGAACCCGCCGGCCTTGAGGATTTCATAGGTGGCCAGGGTCATTTCCTCGACGCTGTTGGGGAACTGGTCGGTGTCCCAACCGTTCTGCGGGTCGCCGCGGTTGGCGTCGATGCTGCCGAAGATCCCCAGCGACACGGCGGTGGCGATCTCATGATGAAAACTGTGCCCGGCCAGCGTCGCGTGGTTGGCCTCGATGTTCACTTTGATCTCGTGTTCCAGGCCGTACTCATGCAGGAAGCCGAACACGGTGGCGCTGTCGTAATCGTATTGGTGTTTGGTCGGTTCCTGGGGCTTGGGCTCGATCAACAGGTCACCTGTAAAGCCGATCTTGTGCTTGTGCTCCACCACCATGCGCATAAAGCGCCCGAGCTGTTCGCGCTCGCGCTTGAGGTCGGTGTTGAGCAAGGTCTCATACCCTTCACGGCCACCCCACAGCACATAGTTGGCGCCCTTGAGCCGCAGCGTGGCATTCATCGCGCTGAACACCTGGGCGGCGGCGAAGGCGAACACCTCTGGGTCAGGGTTGCTCGCAGCCCCGGCGGCAAAACGCGGGTTGCTGAAGCAATTGGCGGTGCCCCACAACAGCTTGATGCCGGTCTGTTCCTGATGGCGCTCAAGGTGGTCGACCATCTGCGCAAAGTGGTTGCGGTACTCTTTTAGCGAGCTGCCTTCGGGTGCCACATCGGTGTCGTGAAAACTGTAGTAGTCGATGCCCAGCTTGGAAAAAAACTCAAACGCCGCCTCGGCCTTGCCGATGGCCACCTCCATCGGATCGCCACTGCGCTGCCACGGACGTTTGAACGTCCCCATCCCAAACATATCCGCCCCCGGCCACACAAAGGTATGCCAGTAACAGGCCGCCATGCGCAGGTGCTCACGCATGGGCTTGCCGAGGATCAGCTTGTTGGCGTCGTAGTGACGAAACGCGAGGGCAGAGGTGCTGGCAGGGCCTTCGAAGCGCACCTTCTCGACACCGGGGAAGTACGGCATGGGGTTTTCCTTATTGTTCTGGGCGGTGTCTGGATACTAGCAATGGCACCTGGGCGGCTGATTATGAAAATCACCAAAGGGGAGTGCGATTTTGAGTGAAGGGCTGAGAACGGCCGAGGGAGTACAGGATTTAGGGAAACGTCTGACTTTACGGTGGGGATATGCCTCTTCAAGGTTTTGACTGCCACTGACTTGCTCTTGCTCGTTTACCTCGGAAGGCGTTACGCGTCAGTTTTCTTATCGAGACGAGCAGGAAAGCACGGCTAAAAAAACATGGATAAGAGGCGAAAAAATGAGCGTAGGTCATTTCATTTGTCAAGGTGACAAAACCAGTTGCGGCGGGGAAGTGCTGGGCGTAGATCAAACAACCCACATGAATGGCCGTCTTCGTGCCTGCGAAGGTGACCCAGTTACCTGCGGCAAGGATGGGCGAACGTACAAGATCATCGGCGGCATTTCCTTCATGGAGAGCAATGGCCGGCTTGTTGCCGGTACGGTGGATAGTTACAGCGGCTGTCCCTGTAAAGCCGAGCTGATTCCTTTGGCGTTATTCGGCGAGTACCACGGCAGAGGTGGCTCGGTCGTAAGCGCCAACAGACTGGCCGCTGAGCCGGTCCAGCCAGTAGCCCACTGGGCAGCGTCCTCTCAACGCACCTCCACCTCGCCAAGTGAGTCGCCCCAATCCGCATTTGCCGCATTTAGAGCGCTAATAGGCGAAGAACCAGGTTTTTACATCGTGCCCAAAAGCATGAGCCGCGAGGCGCTGGAAGCCACACTTTTTCCGACGCTCGACCCGGCTGTAATGCGCAAGTTTCAATCGCTGAATCCCAACACAGGCCACGTCAAAGCTGGTTCGATGATCGTGCTCAGCGATCCGAAAAACACCTCCTGCACGTATGAAGAAGCTCAGTTGATGCAGGCTGCACAACATGTCAGCGCATCACTGGATGAGCTGACGCCGGACGAGGCCGACTTTCTGTATCGCCATGGTGCAGAGATCGCCGGTTTCATCGGCCAAACCTCAACCTGGCTCGGCGTCAGCGCAGTGGTGATGGAAAAGCACCTGAGCAATCTGCGCGAAACGCTGCAGGCTATGGAGCGCCTGCATCAGGACAGCTATCGGCAGCACGGGCACCTTCGGTCACCGCAGTTCTTCGCTGATCGCCAACGGTTGATGAATCAGTTGGATGCTCATCTGCTCAACTCCACCCGCCTGCGCGGGCAGACCACCCTGGGCGATCATCCCAAGTTGAAAACGGCCCTGGGTATCTCCAGCCGCAGCTTGGTGCATCACTGGGACAAGGCGGGTGGGCCGGGGCAGATTCCGGGGTATGCCGCGCATGTGGAAGCGGTCAGCCGTGCCACGAAGTATATGAAGGCAGGTGGTTATATCGGGATAGGCCTTGGTGGGGTGTCTTCATTGCTGGCTATTGAGCAGGTGTGTAATGGCGAGTCCGGGGAGGCTTGCAGGAGGATCAAGTTTACGGAAGCGGGGAAGTTCGCTGGTTCCACGTTCTTTGGTGGTTTGGGTGGGTGGGCGGCGGGTACTGCCAGTGGTCCGATTTGTCTGGGGATTGGTGTTGCTACAGGGGGGGTAGGTGGTGTTATCTGTGTCGCAGCCATAGTGGGCGCTGGCGCATGGGTCGGTACAACTTACGGCGGTTTGGGGGGAGAAATAGGTGGAGAAATTTTGTACGAGCAAACTTTGCCATGACAGCAGAAGAGTTTTGGAAGTCCTGGCTGGCCTTCTGGATTATTTCAGGTGGTCCGATGCTGCTTGCGGCGTCGAGTCTTGCATACAGCTTGTACCTGAGCCGCCGCCACTTGGATGCCATTAAGGATGCGTTGAAAAATAGCCGCTACATTTATCTTTGGGGGCCTAGTCTTGGGAAACGAGGCTTGATTTGGTCCCTATTGGAAATGTCGAAAATTGCTGGAATGGTGGTTTGGCCGAAGGCTTATATCATTTTGGGAGATGTAAGCCCCGCCGATCTTGAAAAGTTTCCGCCCTACCTGAAACGTCGTCTTATCATCAATATCACGATGGCTTTCACTGCCCTTATCTGGATGGCAGTTGGAATCATTCTTTGGAAACTTAGGTAACGAACGGGCCTCCCTGAGGCCCGATATGCCCATACAGCTCCCAGGATGTGACATCGATTTGAATGTAGCTAGGCGTCCGCAGTCCACGGGCCAAATCTGCACCGACCGGCCCCAAGACAAAACAATGAACACCCTACCGTCCGTTCACCGCATTGCCTTGCTATTCAACGGCAGAAAAATCTACGACCGCGGCATCATCGCCGGCATTGGTAATTACCTGAGCGGCACCCGGGCATCCTGGCACCTGTTCCTGGAGGAAGACTTTTCTGCCGTCCGCGCGGTATTGAGCGTTAAAGGGGAGTGCGATTTTGAGTGAAGGGCTGAGAACGGCTGAGGGAGTACAGGATTTAGGGAAACGTCTGACTTTACGGTGGGGAAATGCCTCTTCAAGGTTTTGACTGCCACTGACTTGCTCTTGCTCGTTTACCTCGGAAGGCGCCACGCGTCAGTTTTCTTATCGAGACGAGCAGGAAAGCACGGCTAAAAAAACATGGATAAGAGGCGAAAAAATGAGCGTGGGTCATTTCATCTGTCAAGGTGACAAAACCAGTTGCGGCGGCGAAGTGCTGGGCGTAGATCAAACAACCCACATGAATGGCCGTCTTCGTGCCTGCGAAGGTGACCCAGTTACCTGCGGCAAGGATGGGCGAACGTACAAGATCATCGGCGGCATTTCCTTCATGGAGAGCAATGGCCGGCTTGTTGCCGGTACGGTGGATAGTTACAGCGGCTGTCCCTGTAAAGCCGAGCTGATTCCTTTGGCGTTATTCGGCGAGTACCACGGCAGAGGTGGCTCGGTCGTAAGCGCCAACAGACTGGCCGCTGAGCCGGTCCAGCCAGTAGCCCACTGGGCAGCGTCCTCTCAACGCACCTCCACCTCGCCAAGTGAGTCGCCCCAATCCGCATTTGCCGCATTTAAAGCGCTAATAGGCGAAGAACCAGGTTTTTACATCGTGCCCAAAAGCATGAGCCGCGAGGCGCTGGAAGCCACACTTTTTCCGACGCTCGACCCGGCTGTAATGCGCAAGTTTCAATCGCTGAATCCCAACACAGGCCACGTCAAAGCTGGTTCGATGATCGTGCTCAGCGATCCGAAAAACACCTCCTGCACGTATGAAGAAGCTCAGTTGATGCAGGCTGCACAACATGTCAGCGCATCACTGGATGAGCTGACGCCGGACGAGGCCGACTTTCTGTATCGCCACGGTGCCGAGATCGCTGGCTTTATCGGCCACACCTCAACCTGGCTCGGCGTCAGTGCGGTGGTGATGGAAAAGCACCTGAGCAATCTGCGCGAAACGCTGCAGGCTATGGAGCGCCTGCATCAGGACAGCTATCGGCAGCACGGGCACCTTCGGTCACCGCAGTTCTTCGCTGATCGCCAACGGTTGATGAACCAGTTGGATGCTCATCTGCTCAACTCCACCCGCCTGCGCGGCCAGACCACCCTGGGCGATCATCCCAAGTTGAAAACGGCCCTTGGAATTTCCAGTCGCAGCTTGGTGCATCACTGGGACAAGGCGGGTGGGCCGGGGCAGATTCCGGGGTATGCCGCGCATGTGGAAGCGGTCAGCCGTGCCACGAAGTATATGAAGGCAGGTGGTTATATCGGGATAGGCCTTGGTGGGGTGTCTTCGTTGTTGGCTATTGAGCAGGTGTGTAACGGGGATTCTGGGGCGGCTTGCGAAAGGATTAAATTTACCGAAGGAGGAAAATTCGCTGGATCTACTGCTATCGGTGCTGCAAGCGGATTAGTTTCGAGCTACGCCAGCACTGCCGTCTGCGTTGCGCTTGGCGTCACAACAGGAATTGGTGGTGTTATTTGTGTTGCTGCTGTTGTAGGGACTGGCGCATGGGTGGGTACGACGTACGGTGGTAAAACTGGTGAGTACATCGGTGAAAAAATTTATGAGGCCAGACAACCATGACCAGTATCGATGCTTGGCCTCCTTGGATCGCAATTATTGTTACAGGAGGGCCAATTTTGCTTGCCGCTGCAGGCATTACTTTTAGCCTTTATCTAAGTCGTCGGCATTTGGATTCTATAAAGGATGCTTTAAAAAACAGCCGTTTTATCTATATATGGGGGACGAGCCTTGGAAGGCGAGGGGTCATTTGGTCGCTTCTGGAAATATCAAAAATTGCCGGAATGGTGACGTTGCCGAAGGCCTCTATTCGCATCGGAGAACTGGACCCAGGCGATCTTGAAAATTTCCCCCCTCATCTAAAACGTCTGTTGACCATCAATATGATGATGTTGATCGGTTCCGTTTTTTGGGCAGCAGTTGCAGCCATGTTGGTGGAATTTAGGTAAGTTAAGCGGGCCTCCTCCGAGGCCCGCTATCCTGATCAGTCAAACCTCTGCGTACTCATCTGCACCGACCGGCCCCAGGACAAAAACAATGAAAACCCTACCGCCCGTTCACCGCATCGCCTTGCTGTTCAACGGCAGCAAAATCTACGACCGCGGCATCATCGCCGGCATTGGCAATTACCTGAGTAGCACCCGTGCATCCTGGGATCTGTTCCTGGAAGAAGACTTCCTCTGCCGCCTGCGCGGTATCGAGCGTTGGCAGGGCGATGGGATCATTGCTGACTTCGATGACCCGCTGATCGGCGAGGCGCTGGCCGGCAGTCGGCTTCCGGTGGTGGCGGTGGGTGGCTCTTATGAGGATGTGGGCAAGTACCCCAAGGGCATTCCCTATGTGGCCACCGATAACCATGCCCTGATGAAGCTGGCCTACGAGCATCTGGTGGAGGCGGGGTTGACGCGGTTTGCCTGTTTCAGCCTGCCCGAAGCCCAGGCCAATCGGTGGGCCCAGGAGCGTGAGAAAGCTTTTCGCCGCTTGATGCAGCGCGATGGCTTGCAGGTAGAGGTGTATCGCGGGCTGGGCACCAGTGCGCCGTTGTGGGACAGCGCGGTGGAGCAGCAGATTGCCTGGCTCCACAGCCTACCCAAGCCTATCGGCATTATCGCGGTGACCGATGCCCGCGCCCGGCAATTGCTGCAAGCCTGCCTGACGGCGGGCATTGCGGTGCCGGAGGAGGTGGCGTTGATCGGCATCGACAACGACCCGCTGACCCGTACCCTCACGCGGGTGCCGCTCAGTTCGGTGATCCAGGGCACGGAGACCATGGGCCGCACCGCTGCGGCGCTGTTGCATCAGATGCTGCACGGCAAACCGTGCACGGGCACGCAGGTGCTGGTGCCGCCGGACGCCATCAACGTGCAGGCCTCCAGCCTGCATCAACCCCTGGGCAACCCTTACGTGATGCAGGCCTTGTTGTTTATCCGCCAGTACGCCTGCCAGGGCATCAAGACCGATCAGGTCGCCGCTTATGTCGGCGTTTCACGCTCGTCCCTGGAAGCGCATTTTCGCAAGGCCCGCGGCTGCAGCGTGCATGATGAGATTTTGCGCTTCAAACTCGCTGCCGCCGCCAAGGGCCTGGAAAACCACAGCCTTGCTATCGCCGACATTGCCGCACGCTGCGGCTTTACCTCTGCGCAGTACCTGCATACGGTGTTTCGCCGCGAATTTGGCTGTACGCCGCGTCAGTATCAGCAGGGCAGGCCAGCTGCAAGGCCTGCTGCATACTCGCCAGCTTGATCTGGGTTTCCTCGTATTCATTGGCCGGCAGCGAGCCCTCGACAATGCCGCAGCCGGCGAACGCGTGGCAATGCCTTGGGGTGATCAGCGCTGACCGCAGGGCCACAAGGAAGTCGCCATTGCCCTGGGCGTCCAGCCAGCCCACCGGCGCCGCGTACCAGCCACGATCAAAACCCTCATGTTCGCGGATGAACGCCAGGGCCGATGCCCGGGGCAGGCCGCCAACGGCGGGCGTAGGGTGCAGGGCCTGGATACCGTCCAGCAGGCGCTTGCCCGCGTTGAGTCGGGCGCTGATCGGCGTGCTCAAGTGCTGCACGGTGGCCAGTTTGAGCAGGCTGGGGCTGGAAGCGGCGTGCAGGTCGCTGACCTTGTCATGCAGCGCCTGGGTGATGGTCTGCACCACCAATTGATGCTCATGCTGCTCCTTCGGATCGGCCAATAGGCGCTCACCCAGCGCTTGGTCCTCATTCGGCTTGAGCCCACGGCGGGTGCTGCCTGCCAGGGCGTGGGTGGTCAGGTGGCCCGACGCGCAACTGAGCAAACGCTCGGGGGTGGCGCCCATGAAGCAATGGTCGCCACGGTGGATCGCGAAAAGGTGCGAGGCGTTACGGCGTGCGTACAGGCGGCCCATCACCGCCCCGGTGTCGAGGGCAGCGTCCAGGCGGTGGTCGATATGCCGCGCCAGCACCACCTTGTTCAAATCACCTTGGGCGATGGCGCCCAGTGCGGTCTCGACCTTGGCCTGCCATTGATGTTGGGGCAAGGCGCTACGGCCCAACACCGTGGGTGTGGCGGCCAGGTTGAGGGTGGGGGTGAGCAGGTGTTCATAGGCGGCCAGGCTTTCCTGGGCCAGTGCGGCGGGGTCGCTGCCCGGCTCGATCACGCGCTGGCAACGCAGCCAGCGCCCGCTGGCGTCTTCGCTGAGCAACCAGTGAGCGAGGTGAAAACTGGCGTCGGCAAAGGGCGCCCAATGGGGGGCGCTGGGTTGCTGGTCATCGAAGCGCATGCCGCCCAGCAGCAAGGGTGCATGCTGCCCTTGCACCAGCGCATCGGCGCACAGTGCGAACCATTGGCGATCCACCTCGGCCATGCGTTGGGGCCCGGTGGCTTCGATCTGCCAGGTGCAGCCCAGGCCGAACAGGCTCAGGTCCGGCGAATGCGCGCACCAGAAGAAACCTTGCCGATGGGCTTGATACAGCGCCAAGGGCGCAAGCGTCGGCGCGGCGCATGCGCTGACGGCAATCACCGGCCGTTGGTACGCCACCGCCCGTTGATGCGCGGCCTGGAACACCTTGAGCAAATCGTGCGCGTTCATACGGCCTTGCTCTTTTTCTGCAGCCAGAAGGCGGTTTGCTCGGCGATGTACCAGTGGATGATCTGGTTGAACAGGCTTTCGATAAATTCCCCATCCAGCCCGACGTCCTGCGCCCATTGCCGACGCAGCGGCAGCATCGCCGCGACGCGCTCCGGGGCGGCGATGCTGGCCTGGTCGGGTTTGAATGCGGAGGCGGCCTTGACGTACTGCATGCGCAGGCCAAGGGCGTCGATGATCTGTTGGTCGAGGCTGTCGATGGCGTGACGGATATCAGCAAGGCCGGTGCAGTGTTCCGGGGTTTTCATCATGTGTCTCCCTGAAGGTAGGCGGTGCGTTGCAACAGGTGGTCGATCACCGGTCGCGGCTGATGCTTGAGGTAAAAATGGTCGCCGTCGAACAGGCGGATATCCGGGAGATGGCCGCTCAGGTCGGCCCAGGCGCGGGCCTGTTCCAGGCTGACTTCGGCGTCATCGCGGGCCAGCAGCACATCCAGCGGCGCCGCCAGGGGCGGCAGGTGTGCAGGGCGCCAGGTTTCGATGGCCTGGTAATCGCTGCGCAGCGCGGGCAAGAACACGGCACGCAACTGCGGGTTGGCCCACAGGCCGGCGGCCTGGGCATCCTGGCGCAGGATGTCGGCGATCAGTGTGCTGTCGTCCTGGCGGTGCAGGTCGCTGGGCGGTTGCCGGTGGGGCGGCGCATGGGCCGAGACAAACACATGGGCCGCGCCGGCAGCGGCCGCTTCCAGGCGTACGCCCGCGGCATAGGCCAGCGCCGCGCCCATGCTGTGGCCAAACAGCACCAGGGGCTGCGCAGGCAAGGCCAGCAACGCCTGGCTGATGTGCTCGGCGAGGGTCGCCAGGCACGGCACATGCGCCTCGTTGAAGCGCTCTTCACGGCCGGGATATTGCACCGCCAGCAGGTCGATATCCCCCGGCAAGTGCGCCAGCCACGGCCGGTAAAAGCTCGCACTGCCACCGGCGTGGGGCAGGCACACCCAGCGTGCGCGGGGCTGCGGGCCCTCGCGCAAAACGCGCAGCCAGCGGCTCATGACGCCATCACCTGTTCCGCCAGGGCCTTGCGGTTGACCTTGCCCAGGCGTGTCAGCGGAAACTCGCGCAGCACCTGCAAGCGGTCCGGCAACTTGTAGGCGGCCAACCCACGTTCGCGCAGCCAGGCGTTGATCGAAGCCAGGTCAATGGGTTCGTCGTGGGCCAGCACGCAGGCGCAACTGCGCTCCCCCAGCAACTCATCGGCCAGGGCCACCAGCGCCACATCGCGGATCAGCGGGTGGCCCAGCAGCAGGTTCTCGATCTCTTCCACGGGGATCTTCTCGCCGCCGCGGTTGATCACATCCTTGCTGCGCCCTTCGACGACCAAATGCCCTTCGGGCAGACGCCTTACCAAGTCGCCGCTGCGATAAAAGCCATCGGCAGTAAACGCCCGCTGGTTGTGCTCGGCGGCGTTGTAGTAGCCCCGAATGGTGTAGGGGCCACGCACCAGCAGTTCCCCCACGGCGCCAGGCGCGACCGCTACATCATCGGCATCGACGATACGGATCTCATCGGCGGCGGTCAGTGGCAGGCCCTGGGTTTCGAAGACCAGCGCCTGCGGGTCATCCAACCGGGTAAAACACAGCAAGCCCTCCGCCATGCCGTACACCTGTTGCAGGCCACAGCCCAGGGCGGGGCCGATGCGTGCGGCGATCTCGGCCTTGAGGCGCGCGCCGCCGACTTGCAGCCATTGCAGGCTGCTGAGGTCGTTGTCGGACCATTGCGCCACCTCCAGCCACAGCAACACCAGGGGCGGGATCAACGCCGTGTGGGTGATGCGTTCGCGTTCAATCAGTTCAAAAGCGGTGTCCGGGCTCGGCTCCGGCGCCAGCACCAAGGTGGCCCCGACACTGAATACGCCGAGTGCGCCGGGGGAGGCCAAGGGAAAGTTATGCGCCACCGGCAGCGCCGCCAGGTAACGGGTGTGGTCGTCGAAACCACAGGCGCGAGCCGCCAGCCGGGCGTTGCAGGCGTAGTCGTCATGGGTACGCGGGATCAGCTTGGGCAGGCCGGTGGTGCCGCCCGACAAGAGCAATACCGCGACGTCCCGAGCGTCTGGCGCGGGAAACTCGCGGGGGGTGGCGACGCAATCGGCCAGGGCCACGAACTCCTCGGCCGCGCCCACCACCCACACCTGTTGCAGGCTCGGCACCTGTTCAACCAGGGTGCGCGCCAGTGGCCGGTAATCGAAGCCCAGGTGCTGATCGACAATCACATAGGCCACCGCCTGGCTCAGATGGGCCAGGTGGGCCAATTCGTACTCGCGATGGGCCGGCAGCGCAAACACCGGGATCACTCCCAGGCGCAGCAGGGCGAAGGTCAGGCTGAAGAACTCAGCGATATTGGGCAGTTGCACCAGCACCCGCTGGCCGGCCACCAGCCCGCGTTCGGCGAGGCCGGCGGCCAGGCGGTCGGCGTGTTGGTCCAGTTCGGCGTAACTCCAGCGTCGGTTGCCGTCGACCAAAGCTTCACGTTGTGGTGTGCGTTGGGCTTGCTCGCGCAGCAGTTGGCCCAGGGGCACGCCTTGCCAGTAGCCTTGCTCGCGGTAGCGGCGGATAAAGTCTTCGGGCCAGTCAGTGCATCCATCAAGCATGGCAATCTCCTTGGGCAGTCGGGCAGCCGAGCAATTGGGCGCCGTGCAGGGTCAGCGGTTGCGCCAGGCCGGCGATTTGCACCGCCTGGACGCCGGTGTGGGTGGCCGGTTGCAGATGCAACATCGGGTCGTCGCCCGCGAGCAGGTGGAGGGCGGTGTGGTCGGCGGGGCTCACGCCAAGGTGAATGGCCGCCAGGCCAGTGGCGCCGTTGGGATGGATCAGCCGCGCCGGATGCTGCGTGGGCGTGTACGGCGTCACCAGAAAAGGCAGGCGCTCATGGCGCGGGTAGACAAAACGAAAGCGCGTCTGGCTGCCGTCTGCACAGGTGCGTTGCCAGTTCACCACGCGGCCCATGGCCACGCCGCTGGCCGCCAGGCCCTTCAGCCGCGGCGCCAGGGCGGCGTCATCGCACAGCAATGCCAGGTCGCAGAAGCCCTCGCCGTGGGCGGCCCAGCGCAACATGCGCCGCCCGGCACCACCCCCGGCCAGGCAGTCGATGGGCCACTTGAACAGCCAGGCGTGGCGCGGCGTGGTGAGCAACTCGATGATCGGCCCGTGGCTGAACCAAATATGCGCGTGCTGAGCGCGGGCCTCGGCGGTGGCGTAGGTGACCTCGAACCCGGCGGCGCGAAAACTCGCCACGGCCTGGTGCAGGTCGCGCACCCACAGCAATACATGGCTGCAGGAGGAACGGGATTGGGCAGTATTCAAAAGGGCAGGGCTCCCAAGAGTTGAGCGCTGGGGTCAGCGTCAGGGGGTTGCACGGCATCGGCGCGGCGGTGCAACTCGGCCAGCGGCAATGCCTGGGGAACAGGCGGCGCAATCAATTCGGGCATGCCGATCAGGCTGTTCATTTCGCGCCAGGCCATCGACACTTCGGTGGCCCACACGCCGCTGCGCAGGCGTTGCGCGGGGGTTTCGATGTCGGCGCACAACGCGTCCAGGGCGAGGCTGACCGCATCCGGCCACACCTGGTTGAACACCTGGTGATAGCTGGCAGGTATCTGCGGGTCGAGCACCACCAGGGTCGGCCCGGCCAGTCGTTCACTGCCGGGGCCCGACATGATCAGGCGGTCGGTGTTGTCCCGTGGCGCATGCAGGCGCGGGTTCCACAGCACCGGGCCATGGGTATCGCACAGGCTCAGTACGCCGGCTTCACAGCCCACTTCCAGGCGATGCAGCAAAAACGAATGGTTGTCCGGGTCCTGGGGATGCACCTGGTTCTGTACGCGCAGGCTGATGGGCACGCCATTGAAACTGGCGCTCAACGGCGTGAAGGGGTGTGCGCCGACGCTGGCGGCGGTCGCTGCAAATGCCCAAGGCCTCAGGCCACCGGCCAGGCGCCCGAGAATGTCGAGCAAGGGGTAGGCCACCTGGCTGTTACAGGCCGCGTCGATATAGGCCAACCCGTGTTGCTCGCGCAGGTAGTCGGCCACCGCGAGAAAGCGCCGGATCGCGAGGATATTGGGGTACAGCGTATTCACCGCGTAGGCCGCCTGGCCCTGGCGGGCCGCCTGCATGCACGCGGCGATTTCGCGGTGATGCACCGGGTGTTCCTGCAACACGTGAATGCCACGGCGCAGCAGTTGCTGGGCCAGTTCGCTGCCGGCGCCACCGGTGGCGCCGGAGCGCACCACCACGCAGGCGATATCGACGCTGTCCGGCACCTGCTCCACGGCCTCGTACAGTGGCACGCCGTAGTGGTCGGCGCAGGCCTGGGAGTAGGCATTGCCGCGCGACAGGATCCCCACCAGCTCATAACGCTCATGGGCTCGGGCCAGGGCTTGCAGGTAGATGCGGCCAAACGCGGTGCCTGCGACGATCACGCGTTGACGTGGGCGGCTCATGACCAGGTCACCGGCAGGCAGTGGGCACCGCGAAAAAAGGTCGCGGTTTTCCACTGTACCGCCCCGCAGCGTTTCAAGCTGGGCAGGCGTTGCACCAGCGTCTGCAACGCCTCCTGCAACTCCACCCGCGCCAGCGCCGCGCCGATGCAATGATGCAGGCCGTGGCCGAAGCCGAAATGGCCCTGGGCGTCGCGTTGCAGGTCCAGGGCCTGTGGGTTGGCAAAGCGCGCCGGGTCATGGTTGGCCGCGCCGATTGAAGCGAATACCGCCTCGCCTTGGCGCACCAGGGTTTCACCCACCTGAATGTCTTGCAGGGCGTAATGCACAAACATCGCCGCCGAGGCCAGCGGGATATAGCGCAAAAGCTCTTCCACCGCCTGGGGGATGTGCTCGGGGTGCGCCTTGAGTTGTTGCCATTGCTGCGGGTTGTCCAGCAGCACCAGGATGAAGTTGGGAATCTGTGACGCGCTGCCTTCGTAGCCGGCGACCAGGATGGCGATGCACAACAGCAGCAGTTGTTCTTCGCTCAGGCACTCGCCTTGTTCGTCGGCCTGGGCCAGGGCGGTCATGAAATCGTCCTGGGGGTGGCGGCGGCGCTCGGCGACCAGGCCCTTGATATACGCCGCGAGTTCGCTCAAGTGCTGTTGCGTCAGGGCCGCGTCTTCGGGGCGGGTCGACAGCAACGAGTCGTTCCACTGTTTGAAACGTTCGCGATCCTGCAGCGGTACGCCAAGCAATTGGCAAATCAACGCCAGGGGCAGCGGCAAGGCAAAGTCATTGACCAGGTCGGCGGGCGGGCCGGCGGCGAGCATGCGGTCGATCAACTGGTGGGCATAGGCCCGCGCATGGGGTCGCAAGGCTTCGACGCGGCGACGGGTAAACGCCTGGGCAGCCCGGGAGCGAATGCGGGTCAGCTGCGGCGGGTCCATCATCACAATGCCACCGGCAATACGTGGGAACGCCCGCGGCGCATCGTCACGGCGAAACGCCTCGCTACGGCTGAAACGCCGGTCGCCCAGTACCAGGCGCACATCGTCATAGCGGGTGGCGAGCCAGGCGGGCGCGCCAATGGGCATCTGGATACGCAGCAGGCCGGGCGCTTGCTGGGCATGGCGATAAGGCTCAGCCAGCGCCAGGTCGGTGAAGGCGTTGAAGGGGTAGGCCAGCGGGGTCATGGCAGGTCCTTGGCAGTAGGCAGGTCGGGCAAACGGTCGAGCAGTTCAAGCTGCAGGTCAGGGTGTTCCAGGTGGGCCGCCAGCGCGGCACGGCTCAGGCGTTGCTCGGGCACTTGGGCGACGAAGACGCGATGGCCCAGGCGCGCCAATGGGTGGTGGGCGGCGGGCAGGCTGCGATTGCCCTGGAAGCCGGCACGGGCCAGGGCGCTTTGCCACTGGTTGAGGTCCAGGAAGGTGCTGCTGCTGAGTGCGCGTTCATCGCTGGCCTGGTTGAGCATGAAGGCCTGGGACGCCATCACCCAGAATTCCTCCTGGGTCGGCTCGCTGAACACCAGCCAGCCGCCTGGCTTGAGCAAGGTCAGTAGGATGGCCAGGGAGCGCTCGGTGTCGCGGGCGGCATTGAGTACGCCGCCCGCAACAATCAAGTCCCAGTCCTGGGTGTGATAACCCTGGGCCAGGGCAGGGCGGTCAATATCGAACACGTCGTGGCGCACCCATGGCCAAGCGTGCAGGCGCTCGGCGGCCTGTTCGCTGAAGTAGCGCGACACGTCGGTGCACAGGTAGTCCACCGCCACATTGGCCAGGGCCGGCAACACCGCCTGGGTGGTGGAACCGGTGCCGGCACCGACCTCCAGCACCCGCAACGGCGCATCGGTGGGTTGGCGCGCTGCCCAGGCACCCACCCAATGCGCCACGCTGCGATGCTGGTATTGCGCCGCCAGGCTTTCGCGGTACAGCGCCGCTGCGCGATCAGTGCGACCTTGGGGAAACAGCAGGTGCACGGCGGCGCACTCGCCGCGCATCAGCGCTGGCAACTGGCGGGCATTGTCCCGTGCATAGTCGAGGGTGGCGCTGCCGCCGGTGTTGCCCGCCCAGTCCAGGCTCAACTGTGCCCAAAGGTCTTCCAACGTGGCGGTGCTCCAGGCGTTGGCGTCGAGGCTGGGGTAGAGGTGGTCGCCTCTGCGCTGCAGCAGTTGCTGGGCTTGCAACACGTCCAGCCAGCGTGCGATCAAGGGCCGGTGACCGGGCGCGATGCCGGCATTGGCCAGGCTTTGGGCCACATTGTTGAGCGGTGCCGGCAGCAAGCCGCATTGTTCCAGGCCATTAAGCATCGACAGCAAGGCCGCGTGGCTCAAACGTTGGTTCAACTGCACGGCCTGGTTCAATTGAGTGATGCTGAACTGCTGATTGACAGCTGCCTCGGTTGCGTCGAGATGATCGTCCACCGCAGTCGCTTCACAACGCTGGGGCACGGCGAACAAGGTCTGGCCGTGCAGCGCAACTGCACTCACCTGAGGATGCCCCAGGGCCCGCTCACACCAGCGCTGTTGCTCACGCTTGAGGTCGGCCAGGTCGCGTCCATCTTCGGTGAAACCCTGTACGTGGCAATCCAGTTGGGCTGCGGCGCGTTCGGCCAGTTGCCAGTCGCCGGGACGTTCGCTGACGAACACCAACTGCTCAAGATGGCTCAGATCACTCAAGGCCAGGGCGGGAAAGTCCAGCAGGCGCTCCAACTGCTCGGCGCTCATCACCACCACCGTCGGGCGCTGGCGTTCAAGCACCGCCAGCAAACGTGCCGGTGCCTGTTGATGCGCGCCCAGGTCGGTCAAGGTTGGCAGACGCCACGGATGCGCTCCGGCGGGCAGATCGATCAGCAAGGTATCGACATTCATCCTCAAACTCCTATGGCATGAAACAAGCGTTGCCCCGCCGCGGCGAGCGGGTCGCACGCGCTGGGCCATACCTCAAGCAACTCAAAACCTGCGGCCTGCAAGGCCAGGTCCCAGGCATCGGCGGCCAGGAAGGCTTCATCGTGTGGGCGCAACGGCGCATCGGCAGCGGGCGACAGCAACAGGTGCATGAAGGTCAGCATCGCCGGGTTGTCGGCGATGGATTCGCTGAAGAGCAAGGCACCGCCGTCGCGCAGGCCGCTGCGGATCTGACCAAGGCTGTAGGGCAGGTCGCGGGCGTTGTGCAGCACGTTGCCAGCGACCACCAAGTCCTGGGTGCCGGGCACTATGCCCTGGCCGCTGAAGCTGTGATTGAGGTCGAGCAGGCCGACCTGCATGCCCGGTTCGAGGCGAAACTGGCGGTGCGCGGCGCCGGTAAACAGCGAGCTGATGTCGGTGAAGCGATAGTCCTTTTCGCACGCTTGCAACGCCGCCAGCACTGCGGCGGTGGTGCAGCCGGCGCCGCCGCCCAGTTCCAGCACTCTTAGTCGCCCGTCAGCGGCGCTGATTTGCCGCGCGCGGTCAGCCAGGGCTTGATTGATCGTGGCGGTGAAGTGGTTGTGCTGGTAGGCGCTCAATACCTTTACCGGGTCGCCGCCGAGCATCAGTAAGTGGGTGAGGGTGAACTGATCGCGCAGCAGGTCGGGCAGGCACTCGATGACTTGGGTGTGCAGGCGCGCCATGCTGGTGGGAAAGCCCAACGCGTCATACAGGCGTGGCAACTCACCGAGCTGCGGGTGAGGTGGCGGCGTGCGCCAGGCCACCCGTTCGCCGGCTTCGCGCAGCAGGCCCGCACGGCGCAACGCGACCAGCCAACGCCGTACCACCCAGGCATGCCGCGCCGCTGTGCCCAGGGCCTGGTTGACCTGTTCGGCGTCGCGCCATGCCTGTAGCGGCAATGCTTGGGTGTGCAGCAACACCTGGGCCATCACGCCCAGGCTCAGCTGTTCCAGCTCGTTCAAAGCCGTGTTCATAGGCAACCTTCGTCGGCGATATGCAGTTGATCGAGCGGGCTGTACAGCAGGTTCAGGGCCTGAATCGCCGAGGTGCGCAGCAGGCGTTCAAGGCTGGCGGCGGGCGGCAGCACCTGGGCGGCGGCATGGCAGCCGGCGCGGATTTCACCTTCCACCACGCTGATGACCGTGGCCGCTGCCATGGCGGCGGTCAGCGCTGCATTGCCCGCGCCGCTGAGCACCAGGCTGCGGGTCAGGGCCTGGTCGTGGTGCAGGCCATCGAGTTGCAGCAGTAGGGTGACGAAGGGCGCCCGGCCGCTGAGGTCGAGCCGGCTGGCTTCGCACAAGCGCTGCACGGCGTCGGCCCGTGGCAAACCATGGGCCTGGTCCAGAGCCTTGAGGACGTGGCCGTCGGTGATCACGTTGAACCACTGGCCGACGTCCAGGTTGAGGTCCATGGCCAGGCGCTCGCCCTCAAGGTTGAGGTAGGGCAGCAGGTGAACTCGGCCGGGAAAGCAGGGCACGGACACGTCGCGTTGCCGGCGCAAGGCGCGAGGACGCCGGCCGTGCTCCCAGGCTGCCAGCGGTTCGCTGCTGCCATCCACTGCGCCTTGCAAAAAGTCATCGGCGGCCACAGGGGTGAAGTGATCGCGCAAACCGAAATAGCTGGTGAGGCGGTGTACTTGGCTAAACCCTTGCTCGGCCAGCCAGCGCGGCAGCAGGCCGGTAAGCCCCGGTTGCAAGCCGGCGCCCAGCACTGCGCAACGGCCACGCCACTGGGCCGGGTCGAGTTGCACGGGGTCGGCGGCATCGACGTAATGGGCATCGGCCCGCAGCGCTGCGTGGGCGGCACGGCCTTGCAGCTGCCAGGATGGGCCCGCGCAGTTGAGCAGCACGTCGCAGCCACGGGCGAAGGCAGCCATAGCTTTTGCGTCGTTGAAGTCCACCGAGGCCCACTGCAGGCGCGCGCGTGGCCATTGCTGCTGGAGCAGCTGCATGCAGCCTGCGCCCTTGACGGCATCGCGCCCGCCCAGGCGCAGGTCGCTCACCCCCAGGGTCAACAATGCCTGGGCACTGGCCAGGCCCACGTCGCCACTGGCGCCCAACACCCCGATCAGCATGGCTGGGCCTCGGCGTTCAAGCGCCAGCCGCCGGTACGCTGGCGGTCATGCCAGAACCCGGCGTAGCGACCGCCCCGGGCCAGTAATTGGGCATGGGTGCCAGACTCCACCAGGCAGCCTTCATCCAGCACCAGGATCTGGTCGGCGGCCATGATGGTCGGCAGGCGATGGGCGATCACCAGCACCGTGGCACTTTGCATCAGGCTGCCAATGGCCGCTTGCACGAAGGCTTCGTTGTGCGGGTCGAGGGCCGCCGTGGCTTCATCCAGCAGCACGATGGGTGCGCGCTTGAGCAAGGCGCGGGCCAGGGACACCCGCTGGCGTTCGCCGCCGGATAGCCCCGCACCGCCTTCCCCTACAGGGGTGTTCCAACCCTGGGGCAAGCGCGCGACGATTTCATCGACGCCGGCCAGCCGTGCCGCTTCGGCGACTTGCTCGGCGCTGGCGTCGGGGCTGCCGACGCGGATGTTGGCCTCAAGGCTGTCGTCGAACAGGTAGACGTCTTGCATCACCAGGGAAAGCTGGGCCATCAGCGCGGCGTTGGACAGCTCACGCACGTCGACGCCACCCACCTTGACGCTGCCCTCGCTGGCATCGAAAAAACGCATCAGCAAACGCGTGACGGTGGTCTTGCCGGAGCCCGAGGCACCGACGATTGCAGTCATCGTGTGGGCCGGGGCGTTGAACGACAGACGGTGCAGTACCTTGGGCCCGCTGGGGTAAGCAAAGCTGACCCGGTCGAAGGCCAGGCTGCCAGGCGCCGTCAACGGCTGGCTGACGGCGGGCTCTGGCAACGGCGGCTCACGCAGGATACTCACCAGTTGTTCCAGGTCGTTGCCCGCCATGCGCAACAAGCCGCTGCGCGCCGCCGCTTCGGCCAATGGCCCGACAAACCGCGCGGCCAGCGCGAGCAGGGCGACCAACTGGATGGCGTCGATTGCGCCGTGGCTGGCCAGGGCGATGCCCACACCCACCAGCAGCGCAAACGCCAGTTGCACCGTCAAGCCACCGGCCAGCAGTTTCGGGAAGGTCTGGGACAGCATCGAGCCGCCGGCGTGTTTCTGCGCCAGGTTGGCCGCCTGCAAAGGTGCGTAGCCGTCCTGGGTGCGACCGAAGGCGCGCAGCACTTGCTGGTAGCGAGCAAACTCCACCACACGGTTACCCGCCAGCGTCGCCGCGGCCTCCACCCGCGCATCGTTGCTGCCGATGGCGGCCGCCGACCAGTGATGGGCAACGTAGATCAGCGGCGCGCACAGCACTGCGGTCAGGCCCAGGCGCCAGTCAAACACGAACAGGGTCAACGCCACCGTAGCCGGCACCACCACACCCGATACCACCGGCCCCAGGTAGTGAGCAAACAAGCCGGTGACCATCAGCGTGCCGCTGGTGGCGCTGCGCGACAGGCGCCCGACCTTTTCCGAGTTGAACCAGCCCAGGGGCAAGGTCACCAGGTGCTGGCCAAGACGGTCATGCAAGGTGGTCAACACCACCAGGGCCAGGGCAAAGCCTTTCATGGCTTGCTGGTAATGGGTAATGCAGGTCAGCACTGCCATCGCCGCCAGGCCGGCGAGCCACAGGCAGGCACTGCGCAGGTCACCGGCAAACAGCGCGTGCAGAATCGGCACCAGAAACGCGACGGCTAGCCCTTGCAGCACGGCACTGGTCACCAGCCAGGCGAGGTAGCGGTACAGGCGTGCGGCATGGGCCGGGCCCAATAAAGTCACGAGGCTGCGGATCACAAGGACATCTCCAGGTCAGGGGCGGTGGTTTCGGCACTGGCGCGCCACAGCCGGGCGTAGGCACCGTTGGCCTGCAGCAGCTGTTCATGGCGCCCGCTTTCGATGACTCGGCCCTGGTCGAGCACCACTATCTGGTCGACGCCGCAGATACTGGCCAGGCGGTGTGCGATCACCAGCACCGTGCGGCCCCGAGCCAGGGCGGACAGGGCATCCTGGATCAAGGCTTCGGACTCGGGGTCGGCGTGGGAGGTGGCTTCATCGAGGATCAGCACCGGCGTGTCGGCCAATAACGTGCGGGCGATGGATAGGCGCTGGGCCTCGCCGCCGGAAAAAATCGCGTCCTCGCCGATCACCGACTGGTAACCCCGGGGCAGGGCCTGGATGCGCGAATGAATCTGCGCCGACCGTGCCGCCGCCTCGACCTCGGCATCGCTGGCCTCGGGGCGGCCCAGGCGCAGGTTGTCGGCGACGGTACCGTGCACCAGTTGCGCGTCCTGCAACACAAATCCCACGTGCTGATAGAGCTGGCGCGGGTCGATCTCACGCACGTCCACACCGCCCACGCAGACTCGCCCGGCGTTCACGTCGTGAAAACGCGGCACCAGCTTGGCCAGGGTTGACTTGCCCGCACCGGAAGCCCCCACCAGCGCCGTCACGCTGCCGGCCGGGCAGTGCAGGTCGGCGCCATTGAGGATCAGGTGCGCAGGGTCATAGCCGAACTGCACCTGTTCAAAGCGGATGTCGCTGCCCTGGGGCGGGCTGCACACCTTGGGCGTGGGCAGTTCGTCGACCTCCAGCAGTGCTTCGATGCGGTCGGCTGCGGCCAGGGCGGTACGTTGTGCAGTGAGGCTTTGGTTGATCACCAGCAGCGACTGCGGAATCACCACCGCCACCAGGGTTTCGGCGAACAGTTGCAACGGGGTGATCCAGCCCTGGGCCAACAACACGCTGCCCACCCCCAGGCTGACCAGTAGAATCACTGGCACGCTCAGGGCCATCGACGAAAACGCCTCCAGGCGCAGCAGCGGCTTGACCCAACCGGCGTACTGGGTGCTGAACTGATTGACCGCCTGTTGATAACTGCGATGGGCCTGGCCCACCTGGCCGAACGCCTTGACCACGGCAATGCCGTGGACAAACTCGACAATCGCTGCGCTGACCCGGGTCATGCTCTTGTCGAGCAACTGCATCTTGGCGCCGAAGCCGCGCATCATCAGGCTGTAGGCCACCGCGTAGATCGGCAGGGTCAGCACCGCCAGCAGCGCCAGGCGCCAGTTCAACGTGGCCAGCCATACCAGCCCCGCCAGTGGCGTGACAAGGGCGGCGGTGAGTTCTACCGCGTGATGGGCGACCAGGTGGTGCAGGTCTTCAAGGTCGTCCTGCACCACCTTGCGCACCGCGCCCGAGGTGGTGTCGGTGTACCACCCCAATGGCACGCGGCCGAGCTTGCGCACCATGGCTTCGCGCAAGCTCGATTGCAGGCGATGGTCGGCCAGGTGGGTCAGCCACAGCGCCACGCCGCTGGCCATCCAGCCCAGGCTCAGGGCGATGACTACCAGGGCCGCCCACCGCCACAGCGTGGGGCTGTCGGCGTTGCCGGCGAGCAGCAAGCGGCCCAGTTCGGTAAGGCCGATAAAGGGCACCAGGTTGGCCAGCGCGCCGATCGCGGCGAACACCACGCCGAGGCGAATCAGGCGGTTGACCGGGCGTTTGAGGGTATCCAAGGCGGTGGTCATGAGTGTTTTCCAAGGGCCTCAAGCAGGTGGGCAGTGACGGTGTGCACGTGGGGCGGTTCGATCACGCTGAAATGGTTGCCGGGCACGTCGATCAGGGTGAATTGACCCAGGCACGCGTTTTCCCAGAACGGCGCCGCCAGGTGCCCGACGCCGCCGGTGATACCGAACGATTGCTGCTCCAGGCAGCGCAGGTAGGTCATGTTGCCCAGGAACGGCGGCGGGTCGAACCGCGCCGCCCGCATGCTGTGGCGGCATACGCGAAACAGCGTCGGTACCAGCTCGGGGCCGATGGGCACGCCGGCCTGGCCAGACGCCAGGCGTGCGTACTCGGCCAGGCGCTCCTCCTGGCTGCGTGCCGACTGTTGCTGCACCGCCAGCGCCAAGGCGTCGAGGCCGGGATCGCCGCTCAGGGCGGCCATGGCACCAGCGGGTACGCGGCGGTTGTCGCGGGCCATCAGCAGGTCGATGGCGCGGTACACGTCGTAGTCTTCGATATGCGCGCCGAACACGGTTTTCACCGGGTCCAGGTTGAGGTTGGGCACGAAGATCGCCTCATAGGCCAGCTCTTCGTCGGTGTCGATAAACATCGGGATGCTGTCAATCAGGCTCAGGTCTACCACCTCCATGCCACGTTCCAGCAGGCGCCGGGCAACTTCGGTGGCGAGCAGGCCGCCCAGGCAGTAGCCGATCAACTGGAAGCGTTGATGGCCGTCGGCGATCAAGCGGTCGGCGTAGTCCTGGGCCACGCTTTCGATCAGGCGCTTGGGGTCCAGCGCCAGGTATTGCGCGGTGTCGGCCACCGCGAAGCCAATCACCGGGCCGGCCTGTTGAGCCGCCAGTGCACGGCCCAGGTGCTGGAAATAATCCAACGTGCCCAGGGCGGCATGGAACATCACCCGCACCGGGCCGCTCTCGCCACCGCCGAACGGCACCACCAGGGCGTTACTGTGGTTGGCGCGCTGCGCTTGGTCGGGCGCCGCGGCGGCAGGTGCGTTTTCGCCGTGGTTGAGCAGGCGCGCCAGGGCGCGCACATTTGGCTCGTTGAGCATCTGGCGCAGCAAGGTGTCGTAGCTCAGGCTGTGGGCCTGGGGCAGTTGTTCGCGCAACTGGCCGGCGACGCGGGCGAGGATCAGCGAATCGGCGCCTTTCTCGTAGAAGCTGTCGTCCGCACCGATCTGCGCCAAGCCCAGGGCCTCGGCCCACACCCGGCACAGCTCGGCGGTGAGCGGGTCGCTGGGTGCATCCTGACTGCTTTCGGCCTGGGCATCCACGGCGGGGCGCCAGTGGGCCAGGGCCTGGCGGTCGATCTTGCCGTTGGCGGTCAGGGGCAGGCGGTCGAGCACTTGCAGGTGTGCCGGCAACATGTAGTCCGGCAGGCGCTGCGCCAACGCGCTGCGCAGGTTATCGACGCTCAAGCGCTGGAAGCCGGCCTTCAAGCGTGCGGCGAACACCTGCATGCCGAGAGCGGCCAGCGGGTGGTCGGCGTGGGGCAGGGCGGGCAGCATTTCGCCGCCCAGTGCCTGCACCCGCGCCTGCCAGGTCTCGGCGCTGCGCAAGCCGCTGCGGCCCTGCTCGTGGTCACCGCCCGCCGGGGTCATCATGAAGCCCTGGGTCAGCAAGATGGCGGGCCACTCACCGGTCGGTTCGCTGAACACCAGCCAGCCACCCGGGCTGAGCAATTCGCTGATCTGGCCGAGGGCGGTGTCGATGTCCTTGACGCTGTTGAGCATGCCCGCACACAGCACGATGTCCACGCTGTTGCTGGCCAAACCCTGGGGGCGAATGGCCTGGTCAATGTCCAACACGCCGTAACGTACCCAGGGGTGGTCGGCAAAGCGTTGCTTGGCCGCCGGCAGGAAAAATGCGGTCATGTCGGTGAACAGGTAATCCACTTCCAGGCCATCCAGCAGGCTGATCACCGAGGCGCTGGTGGCCCCGGTGCCCGCGCCGATCTCCAGGACGCGCAGCGGGCCGTCGCCCTCATGGTGGGTGGCCAGGCGGTTGATCAGCGCGGCGATGCTGTGGTTGTTGTAGCGCGATACGGCATCCCCGCCATACAGCTGCAACGCCAGGTCTTGCTGGCCCTGGGGGAACAACAGGTCGAACGGGTTGACCTCGCCGCGCAGCAGTTGCGGCAGTTGCCGCACATGATCGAGCTGGTAGTCGAGCAGCGCCTGGCTGCATAACCCACACGCGAGCGCCTGTTCCACCCGGCCCCAGGCCAGCGCCGGGTTCGGCCCGCTGTGCAGCAGGCGATAGCGGGATTGTTCGCGTTGCAACAGGCCGGCGTCACACAAGGCCGTTAACCAGCGGCGTACCAGCCAATGATGGCGGGGTTGCGCTTGCAGGGCTTGCAGGATGGCGGCCGCATCCGGCTCGGCCAACGCACCACTAAATAGCTGGGCCTTGCGCATCACCTCCAGCATGGAACTCAATGCCGCGGCGTTGAGGTCGGCCTGATAGTCGCGTACCTGCTGCGCATCGAAGCTGCCGACCTGGCTGTCGGCGTAACGCTGCACTGCGCTGAGCAACGGCGCGCCCGGCAGCGGTTCGGGTTCGACGCGCGCGGCGGTGACGAAGGCCAGCAGCTCGCCGTTGAGCAGGCTGACCGCGCTGTCTACGCCTGGCGTGGCGAGCAACGCGGCGTCGATTTCGCCCAGCTCCACACGATGGCCACGGATCTTGACCTGGCCGTCTTCACGGCCGAGAAACTCCAGTTCACCCCCCGGCAAGTAGCGGCCCCGGTCACCGGTGCGATACAGGCGCTGGCCGTCGAGCGGGTGGGCGAAAAACCGCGCGTTGGTCAATGCTGGATCGCCCAGGTAACCCTGGGCCAGGCCGACGCCGGTGATGTACAGGTCACCCGGCACCCAGGTGGGCGCATCGCGCCATTGGCTGTCCAGCACGCGAAAACCCTGGTTGGCCAGCGGCAGGCCGTAGGGAATGCTGCGCCACGCCGGGTCAATCGCGCCGATGGGGTGCAGGTTCGACCAGATCGAGGCTTCGGTGGCGCCGCCCAAGGCCACCAGGGCCAGGCTTGGCAACAACGCTTGCAGTTGGGGCGGCAGGTTCAGTGGGATCCAGTCCCCCGACAGCAGCGCCAGGCGCAGGCTGTCCAAAGGCCGTGGCTCGGCCTGCAGGTAGTGGGCCAGCATCTGCAGTTGCGCCGGTACCGAATTCCACAGCGTCACCTGATGACGCTGCACCAGCTCGGCCCAGTGCGACGGGTCGGCGCCGCGTGCCGGGTCGGGCAGCACCAGGGTGCCGCCGACCGCGAGCGGGCCGAACAGGTCATACACCGACAGGTCGAAACTCAGTTGCGCCAGGCCCAGCACGCGGTCAGTTGCGCTGACCTCAAAGCGCCGGTTGATGTCCTGCACGGTATTGAGGGCGGCGCGGTGGCTGATCATCACACCTTTGGGCTCGCCGGTGGAGCCTGAGGTGTAGATCACGTAGGAGAGGTCGTCGGGGCTGCCGTCGGCTGCCGGGAAGTCCGGCATGGCTGGGGCCAATTGGTCGACGGCATGCCAGGCCAGACCGTCGGGCAACGGCACTTGGGGCAGCGCCTGGGAACAGCCGAGCACATGCCGCACCTGGGCGCTGTGCAGCACGCGGTCGCGGCGGGCGGCCGGGGCGTGGCTGTCCAGGGGCAGGTAGGCAGCGCCAGCCAGTAGCACACCGTAGGCCGCCACCACTTGGTCGCGACCCTTGGGCATGAGGATTGCGACCGGTTCCTGGGCCCGGCAACCGGCAGCGTGCAAGGCCGCGGCCACCGCCAGGGCGCGCTCCATCAAGGCGGCGTAGGTCAAGCTGCCGTGGGCATCGACCACCGCCAGCGCCTGTGGGCGTTCCCACGCCATGGCCAGCAGGCCGTCATGCAGGCGGCCGGTGGGCAGCGGGGCGGCGCTGGCATTGGCGGCGAGGCGCTCACGCTGTTGCCAGGCCGGCAGCGGCACGTGCATGGGGTGGTCCCAGGCAGCCGGGTCGAGGGCTAACAATCGCAGTTCGCAAACGAAGGCTTGTTGCATGTCCTCGATGAGGCCGTCTGAGAACACGCCTTGGCGCACATCCCAGTGAATGTGCAGGCCCTGGGCGTCGTCCATCACCTGGCAGTCGAGGGTCACCTGGGGCGTCTGGGTGATGCCGTGGCCGACCCGGCGCTGGCTGCTGGCCGGCGGTTCGATCCCCAGGCCGATGGCACTGGTGAACACCACCGGCATGGCGGCGGCTTCCCGGCCGCGACGCCGGCCGATTTCACGCATCACTTGAATGCCGGGAAACAGCCGATGCTCCAGGTCGGCAAACAATTGGTTGCCCAGTAGGCGCGCCTGGCTGGTGAAGTCCTGGCCTTGGGGATCGTTGACCTGCAACAGGCTGACCGAGGTGAAATCCCCCACCAACTGGCCCACTTGCGGATGCAGGGGCAAGCGGTTGAGAAGGGTCAGGTTGAGGCTGAAGGCGGGTTGTTGGCTCCAGCGCTGCAAGGTGCCGGCGTAGGCGCTGAGCACCACGATGGAGGGGGTGAGGCCGAGGGCGCTGGCGGCTCTTTTCAGGGCGGCCCATTGCGAGGCGTCGAGTTGCGCCGAGTGGCGTTGAAAGCGCGGCACGCGGGTGTCTTCGCCGCTCAGGGGCGCCGGTAGTTGCGGTGCGGCGGGCAGTTCGTCGATGCGCGCCAGCCAGTAGTCGCGGTCGCGCTGGTGGCGGCTGCCTTCGAGCAGGCCGCGTTCGGCCAGCAGGTAGTCGCGAAAGCTGATGTCCAGGGTGGGCAAGCGGGCTTCTGGATCGTGCAGCAACTGCTCCAGCTCATTGAACAGCAATTGCGCGCTGGCCCAGTCGGCGATCAGCGAGTCCATGGAAAAGTGCAGGGTGTCGCCACTGTCGCTGCGACTCAGGCGCAACTCGAACAGCGGCCAGGCCTCGGTCGGGTAGAGCTTCTGCTCCATGGCCTGGCGAATCTGTTGCACGCCGTGTTGGTGCTGTTGGCGGGTGGCCCCGCGCAGGTCGGTAACCGCCAGTGGGTAATGGTCGACCTCTGCGAGTACGCGCTGGGAGCCTTCGCTGGCGATCACCGCGCGCAGCATGTCATGCCGGGCAATCAGGCGGTTCCATGCCTGTTCCACCTGCTGCGGGTCGAGGTTCGGCCAGCTCAGTTCCAGGTAACCGTGGCAGGCGACATTGCCGTAGCCGAACGAAGACTGGCGCCCGAGCAGGTAGGCGTTCTGTACGTCAGTGAGCGGGAACGGCGCGTGGCGCTGGGCCGGGTCGGCCACCACCTCGGGCCGCTCCTGGGTTTGCAGCAGGTGCAGGATCTGTTGCTTGTGCTCACGCAGTTGCGCCAGGCGTTCGGCGTTGAGCAGGCCCTGGGGCGCGCGGAACTTGAGTTGGCCATCCTGGGGCCAGAGCTCGACGCCCAGGGATTTGAGTTCGCTTAACAGTTTGGCGGCGGGCATGGGGACAGCTCCTGGAGAAGGGGGAGTTTGCGCAGGCATCAGATGAGGCCTTCTTCAACGGTGTCGGGGGTGGGCTGGCGCTCAAGGGCGTGCGCCACTTCCAGCAGGCTGGCGGCGCCGAACAGCTGGCCCATGGGCAGCTCCAGGCCAAGGCGGCTGCGCAGCATTTCGAGAAACCGCGTGGCCAGCAGGCTGTCGCCGCCCAGGCGGAAAAAGTTGTCGTGGCGTGACACGCTGGGCACGTTGAGCAACTGCTGCCACAACTCGGCGACCTGCTGTTCAGCGACGCTCAACGGGGCCTCATCCGGCGCGGGGCGTGCCTGGGCCGCAGCCGCCAAGGGGGCGAGCAAGGCGCGACGATCCACCTTGCCGTTGCTACTCAGGGGCAGACGTTCCAGCACCAGAATCTGTTCCGGGCGCATATACGCGGGCAGGCAGTGTTCCAAGTGCTGGGCGAGTACGTCGGCGTGGGTGCTGGCGGCAACTGCAGCCAGCAAGCGTGTGTCCGCGACCAGCGCCACGGCCTGGTTTACACAGGGATGACGGGCCAGGGCGGCTTCGATTTCCCCCAGTTCGATACGGTGACCACGGACCTTGACCTGGGTATCGGCGCGGCCAAGGAACTCCAGCAAACCGCCTGGCCGGTAGCGGCCCAGGTCACCGGTGCGGTACCAACCGTCGATAAAGCGCTCGGCATTCAACTGCGGTGCATGGCGATAGCCGCGTGCGACGCCGGCGCCGCCGATCCACAACTCGCCGGTGACCCAGTCCGGGCAGTCGCGGCCCAGGGCGTCCACTACCCGGTACGCCTGGTTCGCCAGTGGCACGCCGTAGGGGATTGAACGCCAGCCCGGCAACGGCTGCTGGACTTCAAAGTGGTTGGACCAGATCGCGGCTTCGGTGGCGCCGCCGAGGGCGACAAAGCGGCAGTGCGGCGCCTGTTGGCGCAGGCGTTGCGGCAGGTCCAGGCCAATCCAGTCGCCCGACAGCAGGGCCACTTTCAACGCCAGAGGGTGGCGCTCAAGCGCGTTGGCTTCCAGCAACATATCGAGCAGCGCCGGCACGCTGTTCCACAGGCTTACATGATGGTGTTGCAGGGCCTTGAGCCAGGCGCGGGCATCGCGGCGCTGGTCTTCTTCGATCAACACCAGGGCGCCGCCCACCGAGAGCAGGCCGAACAGGTCATACACCGACAGGTCGAAGTCCAGTGCTGACAGCGCCAGGCCCCGGTCCGAGGCGTCGATGTTGTAGCAACGGTTGATCTCGGCCACGGTATTCATCGCGGCGCGGTGGGTGATTTCCACGCCCTTGGGCTGGCCGGTGGAGCCGGAGGTGTAGATCACGTAGGCCAGTTCGTTGGCGCACACGGCCAGGGGGGCCAACAACGGTTCGGCGCATTGTGCCTGTGAAGGCGTGAGGTGCTTGACCCCAGGCAAGTGTGGGTCGTGCTCGGCGAGGATCAGGCCAACGCCGGCCTGTTGCAGGATGCGCTGGCAGCGTTGCAACGGTTGGTCGACCCCCACCGGCAGGTAGGCCGCGCCCGCTGCCAGCACGCCCAGCACACTGGCGATCTGTTGCGGGCCTTTGCCCAGGGAGACTGCCACCAGGTCACCGGCCGCCACGCCTGCGTCCATCAGGCTGCGGGCGATGCGCAGGGCGCGGTCGGCCAGTTCGCCGTAGCTCAGGCTCCCATGCTCGCCCCACAACAGCGCAGGGCGTTGCGGCGATTGGTGCGCCTGTTGGAAGAAGCCCTGATGCAGGCTCGGGTCCCCCGCAACGCTGGTGCCAGGGGCATTCAACCGTGCGCGTACCTGCGCCTGTGCCAGGGGCAGCAGGTCTGGCGGGGCGCTGTCCCAGGGGTGTTCGGCCAACCACTCAAGGCTGTGCAGGTAGGCGTCGAACATCGCCTCGACCAGCCCGTCGGGGAACAGCCCGATCACGCGGTCCCAGTTCAGGGCGATGCCGCCGTCAGCTTCCACCACCTGATGGTCGAGCCACACCTGCGGGGTTTGGGTAAGGCCGAAGACCTGCCTGGCGAAGGGCCCGTCCACCGGCGCGGCGGTGCCATCCGGTACGCCCAGGGCGCTGGTGAACACCACCGGCATGCTCACCTGGTGCTCGTCATTGCTGCGCGCCAGTTGGCGCAACAGGCTCACCGACCCCACGCAGCGATGTTCCAGGGCCTCGCCGAGCGTGTGCTGGGTGCGCCTGGCGCGGTCGAGCCAGCGTTCGCCGGCCACGGGCACGTAGCCGAGCAGGGTGAGGGAGGTGAAGTCGCCCATCACCTGATCGATCTGCGGATGCACAGGCCGGCGGTCGAACAGCGTGAGGTTCAGGCTCAGGTCCGGGCGCGTACTCCAGCGCCCGAGGGTTTCGGCAAACGCACAGAGCAGCACCGCCGAGGCAGTCAGGCTGTGCTGTTGCGCCTTGGCCAGGATCGCTTGCCAGGCCCGAGCCTTGACCTGCCCTTGCAGGCGCTCGAAGCGCGGTCGGCCCAGGCTGGCGGGGTCGGCAGCCAGGGGCAGTTGCGGGTGCGGCGGTAAGGTGGGCAGGCGTGCTTGCCAGAACTGCTGCGCGGCGTGCAGTTCGGCGGGTTCCACGCCGGCCTGAATCTGGTAGTCGCGAAAGGACAATTGCAGCGGTGGCATGGCCAGCGTCGGCTCGCGGTACAACGCGTCGAGTTCGGTATAGAACCGCAGGATGCTGAGGGCGTCGAGGATCAGGTTGTCCAGGCTGATGGCCAGGCGGGTATGCCGGCCCTGGGTCACCGCCTGCACATCGAACAGCGGCCATTGGGCGGGATCGAACACGCGGTGGGCACAGTGCTCACGCAGGTCTTCGAGGCAAGCGTGGCTTTGGCCGATCACGAAGGTGGGTACTTGGGCAAGGATGCGGGCCTGGCCTGTTTGATCGAACACCGCACGCAGCATTTCGTGGCGTTCGATCAGGCGCCCAAGGGCGTTTTGCAGGCGCGGCAGGTCGAGGTCTTCGACGTCGTATTCGCGGTAGAAGTGGCAGCTCACCCCGCCCAATACCAGGCTCGGGTCACGACCCAGCCAGTAGGCTTGCTGCACCTCGGTCATGGGGAAGGGCGCGTGACGTTGGGCCTGGTCTGGGACAACGGTACGTTGCGGTTCGGCCTGGGCCTGTTGATGCAGGTCGGCGCAAAACTGCGCCAGCACTGGTTTGGTAAATACCTGGGCGATTCGTGCGCCGCCCAGCCCTTGTTCGGCCAGCAGGCGCACCAGGCGCGTGGCGCTCAGGGAGTCGCCGCCCAGGGCGAAGAAGTTATGCTCGCGGCACACCTCGCCGCAGCCGAGCAACTGCTGCCAGGCGCGGGCCACCTGTTGTTCAATGGCGCCGCAGGGCGGCGACAGCAAGGCTTGGTGAGTGCCGCGATGGTCCGCCAGCCAGCCGTGGAGTACCTTGCGGTCCACCTTGCCATTGGTGGTCAACGGCCATTGCGCGCAGCCGAGGATCAGGCTGGGAATCATGTAGGCCGGCAGGCGCTCGGCCAGGCCTGGAAACGCCAGCGCGGTAGGTTGCATCGGGCCCTTAGCCAGGCGCACCACCGCCGCCAGCTGCTGGCCGGCGAGCAGCGCCACCGCCTGGTCGACGCCGGGGCAGGCCAGTAGCGCGTGTTCCACTTCACCGGCCTCGATACGGTAGCCGTGCAGCTTGAGCTGGAAGTCGCTGCGCCCCAGGAACTCGACCGTACCGTCGGGGTGGTAGCGCGCACTGTCGCCGGTGCGGTACCAGCGCAGGCCGTTATAAACCACAAAGCGTTCGGCACTGCGCACTGGGTCGCCACGATAACCCTCTGCTACTCCGGCCCCGCCAATCCACAGTTCGCCGGCCACCCAGTCCGGGCAGTCATGACCCTGCGGGTCGACGATGCGCAGGCTGACGTTATCCAAGGGTTTGCCATACGGCAGGCAATGCCAGTGCAACTTCTGGCCGGGCACGACTTCGAACAGCGTCGAGTGAATCGCCGCTTCCGTCGCACCGCCCAGGGCCATAAAGCGGCAACCGGAGGCTTGGGCCCACAGGCGGGGCGCCAGCTGCGGCGCGACCTTGTCCCCGCCCAGCAAGACGGCACGCAGGGGCAACGGGGCGTCGCCACAGCCGAGCAGCATGTCGAGCAGCGCCGGCACGCAATTGAGCACAGTGGCGCGGTGTTGAGTGGCCAGTTCGCGCCAGCGTAGGGCATCGCGCTGCGCGTGGGGTTCGATCAACACCAACGCCGCGCCGCAGGCCAGTGGGGCAAACAGGTCGAATACCGACAGGTCGAATTCCAGCGCCGAGAGCGCCAGGATTCGGTCATCGCGGTTAAGCTGCAAGCGTCGTTGCAGGTCCTCCAGGGTGTTGGCGGCGGCCAGGTGGCTGATCTCTACCCCCTTGGGTTCACCGGTGGAACCGGAGGTGTAGAGGACGTAGGCCAGGTCGCTGACCGCACCGGCCCGTGGCGCCGCCAGTGCGTCGCCAGCCTGCGGCAGTTGGGTAAGTAGCAGGCGGGCGCCGGCGCTGTCGCAGATCGTGCGGCAGCGCGCAGCGGGCTGGTCGATGCCGATAGGCAGGTAGGTGGCGCTGCATGCGAGGATGCCCAGTACGGCGATCACCTGCTCGGGGCCTTTGGGCAGTTGCAGGGCGACCACGTCACCGCGTTGCAGGCCCTGACCCTCCAGGTACGCCGCGACGCGCAGGGCGCGCTCGGCCAACTCGCCATAGCTGAGGGCGTGGTCGCCGTACAACAGGGCTGGAAGGGCAGGCGTCAGCCGGGCCTGGGTGAAAAAGCCTTCGTGCAGGCGTTGGCTTGGCAGCGTCGCGACGTGGCCCTGGGCGGCGCTGCGCTCGGCCAACTGGCGGCTGGGGATCAGCGCCGGAGTCGCTTGGCCCCAGGCGGCTGCGTCATGACACAAACCTTGCAACAGGCCGGTATAGGCGTCGAACAGTCCATCCAGGACGCCCTCGGCGAACAGCCCTTCACGGGCATCAAGATTGACCAGGATGCCGCCGTCCAGCTCGGTGACTTGGGCGTCGAGCCACACTTGGGGGCCCTGGGAAATGATCCAGGCCGGTTGGCCGAAACTCTCCTGCACGCCCTCGGCAAACAACTCCCCCAGGCCCAGGGCACTGGTGTACACCACGGGTGCCAGGACTTGCTCGCCACGCAACCGCGACAGCTCGCGCAACACCTCCAGCCCGGTAAATGCACTGTGGGCCGCATCGCTGTGGAAGCGTCGTTGCAGCGCCGTGGCACGGGCGGCGAAGGTGCCGGCCACACGGCCATCCCAGGCCAGCAGGACCGAGGAGGTAAAGTCACCGACCAGGCGCTCGACGTCCTCATGCAACGGCGTGCGGTTGAACAACGGCAGGTTGAGCAACAGCTCGGGCGTCTCGCACCAGGCGCCGAGGGCTTCGCAAAATACCGCCGCCAGGGCCATGGCCGGGGTGAGGGCGTGCTCGCGGGCGTGGCGTTCAAATGCCTGGCGCTGGGACGGCGCCAGCCAATGGTGACGGCGGCGCACATGGCGCTCATCGCCTTGGGGTTGGATGGGCAGGCGCGGGGCGCCGGGCAGGGTGTCCAGGCGCTGCAACCAATAGTCGCGGGCGTGTTGGTGACGTGCTCGGTGCTCGGGGCTGGCCTGTTCCTGGCGCAGGTCGGCCAGGTAGCGCGGGAAGCTGTAGGCCAGCGCGGGCAGGGGCTGTTGGCGATACAACTGCACCAGGTCGCCCAGCAGGGTGCGCAGGCTCAAGGCGTCGGCGGCGAGCATGTCCAGGTTCAGGTGCAGGCGGGTGCCGTGGGGCAATAGCGAGAGCTGAATATCCAGCATCTGGCCGTGTTCCACCGCCAACTGGCGATGGGACAGCGCAGCGCGCAAGGCGTGCAGTTGCTGTTGCAGTTGTGTGGCATCGGCCTGGCGCAGGTCATGCACCTTCAGCCCTGGCCAGGGGCTACGGGGCAGGATCTGTTGGCGACCCTCCTCCAGAAACTGCGCACGCAACATGGGGTGGCGTGCCAGCAAGGCCTGTACCGCGGCTTCCAGGCGGAGCGGGTCTACGTCGTGGCCGTCGAATTCGTTATAGAAATGCGCGGCCACACCGCCCAGTTGTTGCCCTGGGGCGCGGCCGATCCAGTACGCGTGCTGCATGGGCGCCAGTTCAAAGGGCAGGCCGTCGTCCGTATGGCTATTGACGGGCGCTGGCGTCACCGGCGCGGTGTCGAGCAGCGTCAGCCAGGCGCACAGGCGCGGGTCGGCCACCAGCTCGGCGAACCGTGCGGCCAGGCCCTGGCGGCGCCATTGGCCGGCGAGGCGGATCAGGGTCACCGAATCGAGCCCCCATTCAATCAGGTTGGCCTCCAGGGGGATCTGCTCGGCAGGCTGGCCCAGGGCTTCGGACAGGGAACGGCGCAACAGTGTTGCGGTTGAGGTGCTGGGAGTGGCCATGGCTCAACGTCTTCTCATCGCTAGGGCCCGGGCCGGCGTTGGCCCAGGCGCTGAAGGCAGGTAACTGCGTGGAAGAAGATGCTAGTCATTCTCATTGTGTGGACTACCCGCATCGAATCGTTTTTGCCCCGTATCCGTTTGCCTGGCGCGGGTGACAGCGGCGCGGGGGCGGGCCATGGCTTTGATCACCGCGCGGGATACGGTTGGAAAATGACTTGAATCGGGTAGCGTCGCGCCACCGCCCTTGACTACCGTCGCTCGCCGCCCTTTTGCAGGGCTAGTCCCTTGATGGAGGTGTGGATGTCAGTCGATTCAGGTTTACAAGTGCGCGGCCTGCGCAAGCGCTACAACAATGGCGTCCAAGCGTTGTGTGGCGTGGACCTGAATGTGGGCCCTGGCATGTACGGTTTGCTCGGCCCCAATGGCGCGGGCAAAAGCAGCCTGATGCGCACCCTGGCAACCTTGCAGCAACCGGACGCCGGCAGCATCGAACTGGACGGGCTGGATGTGCTCGCCGAGCCCGGGCAGTTGCGCCGCCGCTTGGGTTACCTGCCGCAGCAGTTGGGGGCGTACCCGGGGGTGAGCGCGCGGGATTTGCTTGAGCGGTTCGCCTGGCTCAAGGGGCGCACCGACAACCGCCAGCGCCGTGAGGAAGTCGAGGGTCTGCTGGCCAAGGTCAACCTGCAGGAAGCTGCGCACCGCGCCCTCGCCACTTACTCGGGGGGCATGTTGCGCCGCTTCGGCATCGCCATGGCCCTGATCGGCTCGCCGCGCCTGCTGATTGTCGATGAGCCCACCGCCGGCCTCGACCCGGCCGAGCGCAACCGCTTTCACCGAGTGCTGGCGGATGTGGCGGCCGAGTCCATCGTGCTGTTGTCGACCCATATCGTCGAAGACGTCGAGAACCTGTGCAGCCGCCTGGCGGTGCTGGCCGGGGGGCGGATTGTCATCGAAGGCCGCCCGGCAGATTTGCTGCGCGCCGAACAGGGCCGCTTGTGGGAGGCTTCTTTCGCCCGGGGTGAACCGCTGCCGCCTGCCTTGCATGTGGCCGCCAGCCCCGTTGGCAGCCGGGTAATCGTGCACGGCGAGCGCCCGGCTGATCCGCGCTTTACGCCCCACACGCCGCGCCTGGAAGATATCTATTACCTGGCGCTGACCCAGGCCGGCGAGGCGGGCGAGGCATGAATACCTTCGCTCTGTTGATGCGTGAAGCCTGGGTGGAAGTGCGCGCTGGGCTGCGCAGCGGCATTCCGTTGCTGGTGTTCTTGGGCCTCACCGGTTATTTGCTGATGTCCCTGACCAATGCCGACTACGTGCAGAAAATGGGCGCCAGCGACATCGCGCGCAATGCCCCGAGCCTGATCTACCTGATGTCGTGCGGGTGCATGTTCTTCCTGTTCTTCGCCTGGGCCTGGGTCTTCGCACAACCGGCGCTGCGCGACCGCAAGGCACAGTTGGAAGAGGTGCTGCTGGCCTTGCCGCTGTCGCTGCCGGCATTGTTGTGGGGGCGGTTCATTGGCGCAGCGCTGGTGGGCGGCTTGCTCGGCAGTTCGTTGATCGTCGGGTTTTTGGTCAGCCCGGTGCTGGGTTGGCTCGGCTGGGTGCCGGCTGCAAGTATCGGTGCACCGGTGTGGTCGGCGCTGGGATTTGCCTGGGTCGCCTTGTTATTGCCGGTGAGTACCGGGATCGGTGCGCTGTATTACCTGCTGGCGTTGCGCAGCCGTGGCCTGGCCGCGCCGTTCGGGTTGGCGACGGTGTTGATGCTGTTGTGGATGTTTGCCGTGGTGGTGCTCAAGGGCGGGCAGATCAACCCGCTGTTGGCGGCCAGCCTGGACCCATCGCTGTTTACCTTTGCCCAGGCCCAGGTGGAAACCTGGAGTGCCGCGCAGAAATCCCAATCGCTGTTGGCGCTGACCCCGGGTTTCTGGCTTAACCGCCTGCTGTGGTGCGCAGTGCCCCTGCTGTTGCTGGCCGTGGTGCTGGCCCGCACCACACGTCAGGGTTTGATGGGCAAGCGTAGCGGGGCGGTGTTGGCAGAACCGCCGATGCGGTTGGTGAACGCCGTGACGTTGCCTGGCCCGCTGGTTAGCAGCCAGTGGCCACGGGCCTTGTGGCGCGAGGCGCGTTGGCAGGTACGCCAAGTGTTTGCCCGGCGTATCGGTTGGGTGGCCCTGGGCTTGCTGCTGGTGATGGGTGTGCTCAGTGGGTTTGTCCACGGGGTGTGGCATGCGCGTGGGCCGATGGTGCCCAGGGCGGATCTGACTCTGCCATTGCTGTCGAGCGCGCTGTTTCTGGTGATCGCGTTTATCGTCACAGCGTTGGTTGGGCTGGTGTGCCGGCGTGACGACGTCGAAGGTTTTGGCGCCATGTTGCAGGCCACAGCAGCCCCGGCGTGGTTGCGCTTGTTGGGGCGGGTGGCCTGCGTGCTGCTGGCGACGCTGACTCTGGCGTTGGTGCCGGGCCTGGCGAGCGTGCTGATCAGTGCGATTGCCGCGCCCGACAGCCTGGCGCCGGGCTTTGTGCTGGTCTATCAAGCGCTGGTGTTCGCGCCGCCGCTGATGGAGTTGGCGATGCTCACGGTGCTGGTGCATGCGCTGATTCGTCGCTCGGGGCTGGCGTATGCCACCTCGATGCTGCTGACGTTTTTCCTGGTGCTCAACCATGAATTGGGGCTGGTCAGTTACCCGCCCTATGCCATGGCGATCCCGGCGCATGTGAGTGTGTCGCTGCTGACCGGCTGGGCGCCTTGGCTGGCGTTTCTCGCCACCTTGGGCGGCTGGAAACTGGCCGGTTGCCTGGTGCTACTGGCGGTGGCGGCACTGGTGTTGCCCCGTGGGCCGGAGCGGCGGCGCTTGAGTGAGGTGCGCGACGGATTGCTCGGTTTGCCGGGTGGGTTGCTGGCCCTCGGCGCTGTGGGCATGCTCGGCAGCGGCGTGCTGTTGCAGCGGCATCTGGTGGAGCTGGGCGGTTACCAGTCTGTTGCTGCGCAACGTGCCGAACGCGCTGACTGGGAACGGCGCTGGCTGCCTGGCGCGAGCGCCTGGCAGATGGCCGGCGGGCAGTTGCACCTGCAGGTTGATTCGGCGGCGCGACAGGTAGCGGGTCAATGGACGTTGCAGGGGGTGGTCGCTGCCCAGCTGGACGCCGAGTTACCGCCGGGCCTGCAGGTGATGGCCGCCAGCGTGATGGGCCGGCCGGTGAGGTTCGAACAGGCCAGCGAGCATCTGCGCGTACCTCTGGACGGCTGTGCGGCGAGCGGTTGCCAGGTGGCGTTGAACTGGACGGTGCGCGCCGACGGCTGGCCCGCCGAAGGTGAGGCGTTCTGGCTCGGGCCTGAGGGTGTGTGGCTGCAAGCGCACCGCGTGGTGCCGAGCCTGGGCCTGGACAGCGAACGCCTACTGCGTGCGCCGGCCCAGCGTAGCGAAGCCGGGCTGCCGGTGCGGGTGCCCCGACTGCCGACGGGCGCGGCGGTGGCCGTGGAGGCTGTCGCCCCGGCCGGCGATTGGCAATGGCAGGTCGAGGTCGATGGCCGCGCCTTTAACGGTCGCAGCCTTGGCTCACTGGACTTCGCCTATGTCACACCGACGCAGGCAGACCCCAGCCGTGCGCACACCACCGTTGAAGTACAGCAAGACCTAGACTTGATGAGTGCCTGCGTAGCACGGCGCCTGGGCAGCCGGCCCCGTGTCGAACACCTGAGCCTGTGGCCTGCGGGCATGGGCGCCAGCCGTTTGAGCCACGGCCATCTATTGCTCAGCCAGTCACCGAATTGGGATGTGGCGCCGGTCGGCGTCGGGCGCTGGACGCGTCGCGCCCACATTGCCGAGCTGCTTGCCCGCCAATCGCTGATCGAGGCCAGCGACCTGCGTCAGGTCCCCGGTTACCTGGGGCTGAGCCAGGGTGTGGCGGGGGCGGTGGGCCTGCTGTGCGTGGAGGACGTCGACGGTGCTGACGCCCGCGCCGCGCTGGTCAAGTTGATGGCCGACGACCTGACGCGCGCCCTGGGCAATGACGGTGAGCCTGTCGGCACCCTGGCCGATGCTCGCGAACAGGGCTGGGCCGCCCACTATGCCGCGCTGGTCAGCCTTGACTGGGTGGCGGCGCAATCCCCCGAACACCTCACGGCGATGACCGCCGACGTGCGTCACGGCCAGGGATGGCCCGCTGCGATCCAGCGCCTGCTGGGCGCGCCCTCCGACCCTGCGATTGCCGCCGCGCTCAAGCGCTGGGGGCCTGCGCAATGACTGTGAACCATCCCTGCCTTTTGGAGCTTTGCCATGTCACCTGAACTGTCTATCCAGCCGCTACGCCGTCCCATCGGTTGGCGGGCCAACGTGCTGACCCAAACCATGGCACTGGCCTTGTCCAGCCAGATGTGTGCGGCTTATGCCGCTGAGGCGCAACCGGCCGCCAGGGCCGAGACCATCGAGCTGGCGCCGGTGACGGTGAGCGCTCGGTTGAACCAGGAAAGTGCCAAGGACATTCCGTTCGGCCTTTCGGTACTCGATGGGCAAACCCTCGAGACTCGGCGTTTACGCACTCTGGAAGACGCCTTGCGCACCACGCCTGGGGTGGACGTGAACTCCTGGGGCGGCGCCAACGATGCCAACGTGCGTATCCGTGGGGTTGGCTCACTGAACCAGATGAGCATGGACGATGGCTCGGTGGTGCTGAACGTGGACGGCGTGCCGATGTCGGTGCGCAACGCAGCGATGGCCACCCTCGACGTGCAGCAAGTGGAAGTGCTCAAGGGGCCCCAAGGCACCTTGTTCGGGCGTAACAGCGAAGCGGGCGCGATCAATGTCACCACACGCAAACCCACCCGCGAGCTGGAGGGCTACGTGCGTGGCGAAGTGGGCAACCAAGGCCAGTTCATGACCGAGGGTGCGGTGGGCGGGCCGTTGACGGAGTCGTTGGCCGGGCGCCTTGCCGTGCGGCGCAGCGGCTTTGATAACTGGGTCGATGACCAACAAGACGGCGACCCCCTGACCAAACCCCGCGACCTGGCCCTGCGCGGCAGCCTGTTGTGGGACAACGACGCGGGCACCACCGGCCTGCTGACCGCCGAGCGCCAGCGCGCCGATCACTATGCCGGCCTGGAGATCCTGCGACCGTTCGGCAACCGCCCCAGCCTCGACTACACCCCTGGCACGTTCAATGGCAACAAGAAGACCAACGAGCGTTATTCCTTCGAACTCGACCATGACCTGGCCCAGGCCCGGATCACCTCGATCAGCGCCTATACCAGCACCGACTTCAACGCGATCAAGGGCTATGATCGCAATATCACCCGTGCGCTGTACGGCCAGCCTTTTGAGTACCTGATCGAAGACTCGGCCCATGAGCGAGTCTGGAGCCAGGACCTGCGCCTGGGCTCACTGGCCGACGCCGATGTGTTCTGGGTGACCGGGGTGAATCTGTCCCGTTCCGAGCGCAGTTTTGACTCCAACAACTTCACCAATGGCGCCCGGCAACTGCGCGATTTCACCACCAACAGCTATGCCGCATACGGCGAAGTGACCTTCCCGATTGCCGAGGACTGGAAGCTCACCACCGGCCTGCGCCACACCTGGGACCGCAAGACCTACGGCGCCGATTACAGCAGTGGCGCCAACCTGATCAACGACAGCCGCCGCTTGCAGGACGACTACAACACCGGGCGCGTGGCCCTGAGCTACGCATGGACCCCGCAGACCAACCTGTACGCGGTGTTGTCGCGGGGCTACAAGTCGGCCGGGTTCAACGACTACGCGACATCGATCAAGGACAGCCAACCCTACAAGGCAGCCAAGGTGAACTCCTCGGAAGTCGGTTTCAAGCATGAAAGCCAAGGCGGTGCGTTGAGCCTGGAAGGGGCGTTGTTCATCACTCGCGTGCAGGATGACCACTTGCTCGGTTATGACTTCACGTCCCTGGCGGTCAGCGCGGTGAATGCCGATACCCGCAGCAAAGGTGCCGAGTTGTCGAGTACCTGGCATGTCAGCGATGAACTGACCCTGGGCAGCGCCATCAGCTACACCAACGCGGTCGTCACCTCCGATGCGCCGGGGGTGTCCGGCGGTGATGTGGCCAAAGGCAGCCGCGTGCCGGATGTGCCGCTGTGGAGCGGCAACTTCAGCATCGCCTGGCAAAAGCCCTTGGGTGAACTGCTGGGCTTGCCGGCGCCGCGCCTGAACACCTTGCTCAACTACCGCGTGCAGAAAAACCGCCCGGCTGATGCGCAGAATCACTATGACCTCAAGGGCTACGCCAAGCTGGATGTGCACTTGGGGTTGCAGAGCGGTGGTTCGGAAGTTTATCTGTGGGGCGATAACTTGCTGGATGCGCGGTATGACTTGTATGGCGCTTATTCCACTGATGCGGTGCTGACCGGGATGCCGGGCAGGGGGCGTTCGGCGGGGGTGGGGTACAGCTACGAGTTCTGAGGCGTACATTGCCTTCTTGTAGGAGCGAGCTTGCTCGCGAAAAACTCACAGGCACCGCGTTCATCCAGGGTGCCCGCGTTATCGTTGACGTTTTTTGCGAGCAAGCTCGCTCCTACAGGATCAGAATTGGTAGGTATAGCCCACGCCTAACGTACGCCGCCGCGATGGCCCGCCATAGGCTACCGGCTCACTGTAGAAACCATAGGTATCGTACGTCTGGTTCAGCAGGTTGTCGGCGAACGCATACACTTCCCCGAACTTGCTCTCCAGCCCTGCCCGCAGGTCGAGCTTCTCGTAGTTATCCAGGTTGAAATGATTCTGCGGGTCGGCCGCGCGCTCACCCACCAGGTGGTAGTTGAGGCTGGTGTTGAGGGTGGTTTCACCCAGGCTGGCGAAGCTGCCCAGTGGGTGCTTCCAACTGGCGTTGAGGTTGGCGCTCCAGCGTGGTACATCCGGGGTGCGGTTGCCGGCCGCGACGTCACCGGCCTGGATGCCTTGCACGTCACGGGTGATTTTGGCGTCGAGGTAGGTGGCGCTGGCGGCCAGGGTCAGGCCCTGGTCGAAGCGCCAGCTGCCTTCCAGTTCGGCGCCGCGGGTGCGGGTGTCGGCGTTGAAGGCGTTGGTGGCGAAGGTCGCCGCGTCATAGCCGAGCAAATGGTCATCGTGCACGCGGGTGTAGAACAGCGCGCCATTGAGGCTGCCACGACCCTCTGCTGTCGTGCTTTTGAAGCCCAGTTCAGCGGCTTTGCTGACGGCGGCCTTGTAGGGGGCGCTGTCGCTGACCTGGGAGGCATAGTCATTGAACCCGCCGGATTTATAGCCCCGGGCCAGTTGCACGTAGACGTTGGTCTGTGGGGTGATCGCATAGCTCAGGGCGGCGCGGCCGGTGCCGTAGTGGTCGGTCAGTCTGCGCGAGTCATCCACGGCGCTGGCGCCGGCGAAGTATTGGCCGTTGTAGGTCTTGCGGTCCCAGGAGTGGCGGTAGCCGGTGGTGAGCTTCAGGCGTTCGCTGAGGGGGAAGGTTACTTCGCCGTAGCCTGCGTAAGTGGTGGTGGTGAAGTCGCGGAACTTGGCGCCGGACGTGCCATACGTGTTGCGCGGGGTATCGTAGCTGCGTTCGTTGCGGCTGGCGGCGACGCCGGCGACCCAGAACACTTTAGCGTCCGGCAATGAGCCCAGGTGCACGTCCTGGCTCCAGTTGCGCTCGAAGGATTTGTCCACCACCCAGAACTCGCTGGGCGTGCCATAGAGGGCGCCCATCAGTTTGCTGTCGTAGGCGATCAAACCGGTGAAATCGGCGGTGCCAGTAGCCGTGGTGGACGTCAGGCGGCTGTTGGCGAAGTCGTGATCGACTTTGAGGGTGTAGCGCTCGGTGGTCTTGTCGTTGTCGTCGAACAGGCCGGGTGTCAGGTCCAGGCTCGGGTGGCTGCCGTAGGGGCGCAACACCAGGGAGTTGGTGGCGCGTTCGGTTTGCTGGCGTTCAGCGCTGAACACTACGTGGGTGTCATCGTTGAGGTCCCACAGCAGACTGCCGCGATAGGCTTCATTGCGTGGCTTGGTGATGGGGTGGTGGGTCTGGTCGTTGTCGATCCAGCTGTCGTAGCCGGCACGCCGCACTGCCAGGCGGCCGCTGAAGCGGTCACTGAGCGGGCCGCCGATGGCGCCTTCGGTGAGGAACTGGCCTTTCTGGCCGACTTCGCCACGCACATAACCTTCCAGTTCGCGGGTGGGTTGGCGGGTGGTGATATTCACCGCGCCGGCCTGGCCGATGGCGCCGGACAGTGTGCCTTGGGGGCCCTTGAGCACTTCGATGCGATCGACATCCAGTGTGCCCAAGCCCAGGCTGCGCGACGACACCGGCACGCCGTCGATATTGAACGCCACCGAGCTGTCGTCCATGGACATTTGATACAGCGAACCGACGCCGCGGATCAGTACGTTGAAATCATTCGGCCCGCCGGAAGAGTTCACGCTGACGCCGGCAGTGTTGCGCAGGGCGCTTTCAAGGGTGTCGAGGCGTTGGGTGCGCAGCTGTTCGCCGCTGATCACGCTGACGCTGATCGGCACGTCCTTGGGGTCTTCCTGGGCCATGCGCGCGGTGACTGTCGAGGCTGGCAGTTGCAATAGCTCATCGGCGGCAAAGGCAGAAGGGGACAGTGTCAAAGCAATTGCTATTGTTATACTATTACATTTGTAGCAAGATTGACGGGAAGCCGTCGTGTTGCCTCGTGCAGACATGATGAGACCTTGACTGAACAGATTGATCGGGCGCGTTGCGCAGGGGCAGCGGCGGTTTGATACAGCGTGCCGCACTCCAAATGCTAATAATTATCAATTGCAGGCTTCTACCCTGATGTGATCTGATTCGAGCCGTATCCGGTCAGCCAGGAGATTTACGATGTCAGCTGTTCAAGGAGGCGCAGGGGAGCCGATGCCAGTCTCGCGAATCATTACGGGCGGGTTTGGGAGCGATCTCGGCCCAGGGGCGCATTGCCGCGTCACCCGCATGACGCTGCAGGAGGGCCTGGATATCGTGCGCTGGCAAAGCACGTTCGAGCAGCCGGTTGAACTGCCGCTGCAGGACGACAGCGAGTGCATCCACTTCAGTTTTACCAACCTGCTCAAGGGCAAGGCTGCGTGCAGCTTTCACGATGGGCGCCGGCAACGTCGTCATGCGATTGATGAAGGCGCGGGCAATATCAGCTTTGGTCGCTGCCGCCATGGCCTTTATCACCAGCACGGCGAAATCGACAACATCACCGTGATGATCCGCCCGGAGTTACTTGCCCAGTGGGAGTTGAAACTCGACCCGCTGCTGAACAAAGCCTTGGCTTGCGAGCATTGCTTCCTCGACGGCCATCGCAGCGGCGAAATGAGCGCCACCGCGCATATGCTCGGCCTGGCCATGGACCAAGGCACCCAGCTGGCGCCGGCTCAGCCACGCAGCAGCCTGTGGTTGTACGGACAAAGTGTCACGCTGGTGAGCTTGTTTCTGGAAGCGCGCCAGGACGCTGAGTGCACCTGCCGGGTCAGCCACACCGACCGTCAGCGGCTGGTGCGTGCTCGCGATCGTTTGCTCGAAGACCTGGGCAAGGCGCCGAGCCTGTCGGAGTTGGCCCGTGAATCCGGCTTGAGCCAGCCCAAGCTCACGCGCGGGTTCCGCCAGCTGTTCTCCAATAGCGTCTACGGCATGTTCCAGCAGACCCGCATGATCCAGGCGCGCAGCCGCTTGATGAGCGGCGATGAATCAGTGATGCGCATCGCCTCGGACCTGGGGTATGCCAACGCCAGCCACTTTGCCACGGCGTTCCGCAAACAGTTCGGGATCAACCCGTCGATGCTGAAGAACGGTGGCCGTGGCAAATCCTTGGGGGCTGGTTGAGGCAGGCGGTCAGAATACCGCTTTGACCTGCAAACCCAGCACCAGCGCATTGTCGATGCTCTCACCGGAAAACGCCCCCGGCTCGATGATGTATTGCACATCCGGGCGCAAGGTCAGCCAAGGCGTGGCCTGGTAGCCATAACTGAGTTCGATCAACTGTTCAGCCGTGTCCAGGTCGGGGTAGGCCGTGCCGGCGTTGAACGCTGCGAGCTCCTGTACATCACGGCTGCGCGGGTTTGGCACCGCACGGCCATAGCCCAGGGCGACGGTATCGCGCGGGCGACCTTCGAACGGCTTGTACAGCACCACGCCCGCGCCATACCACTTGGTGAACGGCGAGGCCGCTTGGCTGGCGGCGGAGTACTGGCCGAAGGCGTGCAGGCTGCGGCCTTGGGATGATGGGGAAGCCCACACCGCCTGGTCGATCAAGAGGTAGTGACCGCCACGCCCGCTGACGCTCTTGTTGCTGCCAATGCGTTTTACATCGGAACTGTCGTAGTAATACCCGAGCTTGTATTCACCCGGCAGTGCGCCCGCATGCTTGTAGATCAGCTCGATGGGCACCACGGTGCCGGTGGTGTGCTTGGGGCTCAGGTGCCAGGCGCGGCTGGCGTTGCCGTTGCTGGACGGGTCGACATTGAACGCCGCCACGCGCAGTTGCCAGTTGGGCGAAAAGTCGTATTTCACCCGGGCACCCAGGTGCGCGTTCGGGTAGTTGGCCCAGCCGCTGCCACCGGACATGTTCAGCGGATGCCCGCAGAACCCGGCGTTCATGAAGTTGCACAGGATGCCGCTGTCCAGGCCGCCGAGGTCATTGCCCATGGCCATATAGCCGAGCTTGAGGTTCAGCGCCGGCGTGAACAGCGTGCGCTCGTAACTCAGCTCGGTGAGGCGCGTGTAGAGGCCGCCGTAGTTTTCCTGGATCGGCAGGCGGTTGCCCACCAGGTCCTCGGAGGCGCTGTTGCCGCGTCGGTCGTTGAGGGTCAGCTGGATGCGGTCGCCGTTGGTGAAACCGTAGAGCTTGCCCAGGTCGAACTGCACGCCGAGCTTGATATTTTGCGAATAGCGCGCCGAACGGTGCTGGCCGCCGTGGGCGTTGTAGGCGGTCTCGCCGCTGTAGTCACCGGTAAAGCGCACACCTTGCGCGTCGAGTTCGCGGCGCAGGCCGCCCCAGTCGCCGGTCAGGGTGGTGTCGTCGGCTTGAACAGGCAGGGCGGCCGCAAAGGCCAGGCCCAGCGCCAGGCGCCAGGCGGTATGAGGAGTAGGGGTCATGGGGGAATTTTCCAAACACAAAGCGCGGCGCCTGGGCACCGCGCGCACAGAGGGTGGTTACGGCAAGGCGTAGGCGATCACGTAGTCGCCGCGGTCGGTGGATTGGCGTGCGCCGCCGGCGGTGATGACGATGTATTGCTTGCCGGTTTTGGGCGACACGTAGGTCATCGGCCCACCCTGGCTGCCGACGGGCAGGCGGGCTTTCCAGATTTCATCGCCATTGCCGCTGTTGAAGGCGCGCAGGTAGAAGTCCTGGGTGCCAGCGATAAAGATCAGGCCGCCTTGGGTGGACAGCGTACCGCCGAGGGTCGGCAGGCCTACCTTGATGGGCAGGTGCATGCGGATACCCAGGGGGCCGGTGTCTTCAACGGTACCCACCGGTACTTGCCAGGCGACCTTTTGCGTCTTCATGTCGATGGCGGTCAAGGTGCCGAACGGCGGCGCCTGGCACGGAATGCCGGCCACCGACAGGAAGCGGTTTTTGTTCACCGCATACGGCGTGCCCTTGAGCGGCACGGCGCCCATGCCGGTGTTCAGCGCTTCACCACCGGAAGAGGCCTGGGCTTTGTTCTGCGACGGCACCATCTGGATCCACAGGCCCAGGCGCATGTCATTGACGAAGATAAAACCGTGCACCGGGTCGGTGGAAATGCTGCCCCAGTTCATGCCGCCCAGGGAACCCGGGAAGCTCAGGGATTTATCGGTGCCCGGCGCGGTGTACAGGCCGTCGTAGCGCATGCCCTTGAAGTCGATGCGGCACAGCAACTGGTCATACGGCGTGGCGCCCCACATGTCCGATTCGGTCAGGGTTTGCGCGCCGATCTGCGGCATGCCCACGGATTTCGGCTGGGTCAGGGAATACGGCTCGTTGGGAATGTTCGCGGCTTTGACCGGCACTTCCTGCACGTCCGTCAGCGGCTTGCCGGTGGCGCGGTCGAGCACGTAAATCTGCCCGGCCTTGGTGCCGATGACCACGGCCGGTACAGCCTTGTCGCTGCCTGGCGGGGTGAAGTCGATCAGGCTTGGCTGCATTGGCAGGTCGAAGTCCCAGAGGTCGTTGTGGACCGTCTGGTAGACCCACTTCTCGGCACCGGTGGAGGCGTCGAGTGCCAGCACCGAAGCGCCGTATTTGTGGTTGAGCTGGGTGCGTTCCACGCCGTAGATATCGGTGGACGAGCTGCCCATCGGCAGGAAGACCGTGTTCATCAGCGGGTCGTAAGACATCGGCGCCCAGCTGTTCGGGGTGCTGCGCACGTAGGTGGCATCGCCCGTCGGGGCCTGCTTGTCTTCAGGGTTGCCTGGGTCGAAGGCCCAGCGCATTTGGCCGGTGATCACGTCAAAACCACGGATCACGCCACCGGGCATATCGGTCTGCACGTTGTCTGCCACGCGGCCGCCGACCACCACGGTGGTGCCGGCCATCAGCGGCGCCGAAGAGAGTTGGTAGTAGCTGTCCGGCACATTGCCCAGGCCGGCCTTGAGGTCCACCTGGCCATGGGTGCCGAAGTCTTCGCAGAACTTGCCGGTGTCGGCGTCTACGGCGATCAGGCGCGCATCAATGGTGTTGGTCAAAAGGCGACGCTGGCACTGCGCACCGGCAGGTACGCTGGCGGCCAGGATCGGCGAGCTGTTGGGCTGGGTCGGCTGGGCAATCGGCGCGCTGGCGTCGAAATACGCCATGCCCCGGCAACGCTGCCACACTGCCGATTTGGCGTTGACTTCGTTCTTCCACAGTTCTTTGCCGGTGTCGGCATCCAACGCGATCAGGTTGTTGTGTGGGGTGCAGATGAACACTTTGTTGCCGATCTGCAGGGGCGTCAGCTGGTCTTCGGCACCGTTGCCGTCGCTGATGGCCACGTCGCCGGTGTGGTAGGTCCAGGCGACTTTGAGCTTGTCGATGTTGTCACGGTTGATCTGGTCCAGCGCGGCGAAACGGCTGCCACCTTCGGTATTACCGTAGTGGGCCCAATCTTTCTGCGCATCGGCCGCAGCCACCGGGGTGACGCCCGGGCCTGCTCCGGTGGGCGCAACGCTTGGGTGCGCGACAAACATATTGCCCGCTGCCACCGCCACGCCCAGCGCCAACACGGCGGCGACGCCATAGGCACCCCGCGCCGGTTTGCCGGCCAGCAACGGATACACCAGTGCGACCACCACGCCGATCACCGCAAACATGAACAGTCGCGAGAACAGCGGCCAGTATTCCAGGCCCACGTCGGCCACTGCCCACACGGCGGTAGCCAGCAGAAACGCGGCGAACAACCAGGCGCCGGCAGGCTTGCAGCGGGCAATCAGCAGCCCGGAGATGGCCATGACCACGCCGCCCAGCAGGAAGTACCAGGAACCTCCCAGGCTGACCAGTTTGGCGCCGCCGACGGCCAGCGCAAGGCCGAGCAGGGCGATGACGACGCCCAGGCCCAGGAGTAAGAATCTAGAGACGCCAGCGGCGCGCGATGCTCGTTTCATGTCGAATGGACTCGAGTGAGAGAGGGCAAAGACGCGATTTTAGCAAGATAAGTAACCGGTTAGTACATTTGAGTCCTGCAATAGACTGTTGCAGGTACTGCGATGATGGGGCGGGCCGTTTCTGAAGCGGCATTAGTGGTCCAGGCAACGGCTACCCGGTGACGAGGGAGCAAGCTCCCTCGCCACAGCATCAGAACTTGAAACGCCCCACCAGCCCATTGAGCTGGCCGGAAATATCAGTCAACCGCCCGGACCCGGTCTGCGCCGAATGCGCAAAGCCTTCACCAACTGCGCGTCGGCGTGGATCTGCGCGATATGCCGGTTGATCTCTTCGGCCACCTGGTGCTGCTCTTCGGCGGCGGTGGCGATCTGGGTGTTCTGGTCGCGAATCGAGTCCACCGAACCCCGGATCTTGTCGAAGCTGTCACGGGCCTGCTGGATGCGCGCAACGCTGGTGTTGGACACCAGCAAGCTGCCTTGCATCTGCTGGGTGACTTCCTGGGTGCGGCGGGCGAGGTTGCCCAGCAGGCTGTCGATTTCGCCGGTGGCGTCGGCAGTGCGACGCGCCAGTGCTCGCACTTCATCGGCCACTACCGCAAAGCCGCGGCCCTGGTCGCCAGCGCGGGCGGCTTCGATTGCGGCGTTGAGCGCCAGCAGGTTGGTCTGTTCGGCAATCGAACGGATGGTGTCGAGGATGGTGTTGATGTTCTGGCTGTCTTGCTCGAGCAACTGCATGGTCTGTGTGGATTTTTGCAGGTCTTCGCTGAGCTTGAGCACGCTGCCGGTAGCTTCGCCGATGTGCTGCTGGCCGGTGTGCACGTCGCGATAGCCTTCATCGGCACTCGTGGCGGCGGCGCTGCATGAACGCGCGACTTCGTTGGCGGTGGCAACCATCTCGTTGAACGCGGTGCTCACCAGTTCCACGGCTTCGCGCTGGCGGCCGGCGGCCTGGTTCATATTGTTGGCCACGGCGCTGGTGTCGGCGGCGGCGGTTTGCAGGTCTGAGGAGGCGTTGCCGATGCGCTGCACCAGTTGCGCGATCATGCTCAGGAACTGGTTGAACCAGCCGGCGAGGCTCGCGGTTTCGTCCTTGCCTTGCACCTTGAGCTGGCGCGTGAGGTCGCCTTCACCTTCGGCGATTTCCTGCAGGCCGTCGGCCACGCCGCGAATCGGGCGCACGATCACACGGGCAAAACTGGCGCCGACGATGGCGAACACCACGGCCAGTACGGCGGCAATCGCTGCGATCAACCACGTCAGGCGGGTGGCACCGGCCATCACTTCGTCCCGCTTGATCAGGCCGATAAAGCGCCAGCCCAGGTCTTTGGAACTGACCACGTTAGCCATATAGGCCACACCGTCGATGCTCACCTCGGTCACCCCATCGCCGTGCTTGGCCAGTTCGGCGTAGTTCGCGCCCAGGCCTGCCAGGGGCTTGAAGTTGTGCGTGGCATCGCTGGGGTCCACCAGCACGTTGCCGTCGGCTTCCACCAGCATCAGGTAGCCGCTGTCGCCCAGCTTGATGGTGCGCACCAGCTCGGTGAGCTGCTTGAGCGACACGTCCAGGCCAACCACCCCAAGGACATTGCCCGTGGCATCCGCGACGGTGCGCACGGTGCCGATCAGCACCACATCGTCCGGCGCCCAGTAGTAAGCGCCTGTGCGCACGGTCTTGCCTGGCGCTGCGATGGCGGCCTGGTACCAGGGGCGGGTGCGCGGGTCGTATTGGGTCAGTTTGGTGTCGTCCGGCCAACTGGCGTAGCCGCCATCGCTCAGGCCCAGGGACAGGTAGGCGGTGCTGGGGTGGCTTTTGGCGAACTGATCGAAAATCGCCAGCAGTTCTATGTTGGTCGGCGTCAGCGGAATTTGCGCGGCATCGGCGCCGGCGTAGCTCTTGAGGTTCTTGGCCGCGATCACGCGCGGGTCCTTGGCGACGAAGTCGACATTCTGGCTGATGCCGTCGAAAAACTGCTGCATGCCATTGTCGATCTGGCGGATCTCGCGGCCGCTGCTGTCGAGGAAGTTGGCCAGCGCACCCTCGCGCAGATTCAGCACCACGATAATGGCGACCAGGATGACCGGCACGCACGCGATGGCCGCAAACGCCCATGTCAGCTTCTGCTTGATATTCATGACTTCACCCGCGGGTATTTATAGTTTTGGCAAGGGGAGAAAAATTTGGTGCTGCGTGTCGCAGGCGTTTTTGTGAGAGGCGAGGCCATGCGTACCCTCGGTATATCGGCCGAGGGCACTGGCACTTGAGCAAGGGCAATCAGGCGATCGGGTCACCGACCAGGGCATCGCGGCGCATCGACTGCAGGTTCTTCTCGATGGTCTCGCAGATGCTTTCCATCTGGATCTGGTGTTCGCTGGAATTGAACGGGCTTTGCAGGTCGGTGCCGATGCGTTCGATGGCCAGCAGCATGAAGCCCACGACGGTGGAGGCCAGCGGCGTGAACCAACCGAGGGATTCCACCAGGCCCACCGGCACGATCAGGCAGAACAACGAAATGAACAGCCGTGGGAAATACACGTAAGGGTAGGGCAGTGGCGTGTTGGCAATCCGCTCCATGCCGCCCTGGGCGTTGGAGAGGTCTACCAGGGTCGACTCCAACCGCGCCAGGCGAATGCTGTCCAGGCGCCCGGCCTGGTATTCGCGCGCCAGCAACGAGGCCGAGCCGGTGAGGATGTCGTTAGCGAAGTTATTGGTGGCGCCGTTGCGGGCAAATTCTTCGGCGGGGATAAAGGCTCGCACTTCCTCGGGGCACGGCTGGCCCTTGAGGTGCGCAGCCAGGCAATTGACGTAAGCCACGTGACGGCGCAACAGCGTCGACTTCACCGGGTTCACCTCACCAGGGGCGTCATCGAGCAGGGTCAACACTTGCCGGGCAAAACTGCGCGAGTTGTTGACCATCGCGCCCCACAGCGTGCGTGCTTCCCACCAGCGGTTGTAGGCGCTGCTGTTGCGAAAACTGATCAGCACCACCAGCGCCGAACCGAGCAAGGTCAGGGGCATCAGCGGCAAATTGATCTTGGCGGTGAGAAACAGCATGAAGTCCACTGTCACTGCCACATCCCACAACAACAGCCAGAACAACGCCCAGCCCACATAGCCCATGGTCTTGATGATCAAGCGGTATTTCTTCAGTAGGGCAGCTTTCAAACGAGAACCTCGCGGCGGGCGGTTGGCAACAATTCCCTGTTACGACGTCGCTGAGAGGGGAAGGTTCGCAGCGTGCTGAATCGATTAGTCCTCTAACCGCCAGGCGGAGTGAATGTAACCAAAGGTTGCGCGCAACTGTGTGCCACGGGCATTTGACTGTGGAACAACTTTGGTACTGATGACGTCTTGTCCGGCAATCGCTGTACATTGCGTTCGAGGCGAAAAGCCATTAATGGCAGGATTATTGAAGTGATTTGTTTTGGAGCCGGGCTGCAGGGATTTCGTAGCTGAGATCAGTGGCATCAAGTTGGATGATCAGGGCTCTTTCATGCGTGTCAGTTCGTTGAAGTTGGCTATGTGTAATACCGCGCAAGCGCTCGAACGTCATAAGGATTTTGAATCGTGCATGAGAGCGCATTACCACGTGCTGCTCGTGCCCTATTCGAGACGACCGTTTTTCTACAAGAGTGCCCTTAAATACAGCCGCTTGATGGTGTCGTTTGCATTATTGAGCCAATACTTTTCCACACCGCTGCCGTTGTTGGCAGAAGTTAAAGCCTTGTGCGTAACGCGCAAGTATTGTTCGAAAAACAGCCTGGAATCGATCTTTTTGCTGTTCCAGGCCCTGGGCTTCATGGAGGTTGCGCCGCACCCCGAAGACAGTCGCTTCAGGGTGTATGCACCCTCGGATGAAGCCTGCCGCGAAGCGCGGTTGATGCTCACCGCTCTCACTGAGTCGTTGGCCCTGCTCTACCCCGAGAGGGAAGTGTTCCGGCAGATGCGCGACCTGGATGACCGCGAGTTCCTGGCGCTCTACTTCAAGGGTTTTGCCATGATCCTCGCGGCCGAACTGACGGTGGATGTCTTGCTGCCCGAATGTTATTGGCTGGTCAAGCGCGACGCCGGCCATCTGTTGATGCTGGCGATCTACAACGACGCCTTTGCCCCTGAGAACGACCGCGCCACCTTCCGGTCGTCTTCCTACCTGGCCTTGGCCAAGCAACTTTCCGTGTCCAAGACCCACATTATCCGTATGGTGCAGGAGGGGGTTGAAAAGGGTTATTTCAAAGCCCACTCCAAAACCCAGCTGGAAGTTCTGCCACCCTTTGCCAGCCTGGTAAAGCGGTTCATGGCCTTTTCATTTGCGATGGGCCTGCATGCTATTGAGATGGGAGCGTAAGGATGCCTGCTAACTTGAAGTTGCGGCCCAGAATGCGCAGTTTGTTGTCACCTGCGGTGGTCCAAGCCGAATGGGTAGGGATTATTGCCTGGGTCGGCATGCTCCTGATTCCGCCGGCCTTGAAGTTGGACCTTTATATGTTGACCGTCACGGTCGGCCTGCTGATTGTTTGCCGGGTACATGCCACCACCACGAACTTTCTGCTCTGGCGAGTGCTGGGGGTCACCTATATGGTGTTGTTGTCCGTCGGCTTCGCTTATCTGATTCATTTGAACGAAGAGTTGCGTATCTACGGCTTGCCGCTGGCCGTGACCCTGGTGGTGGGCAGTGCGATCTTGTTTATCAGTGTCCAGGATTATCTGGCCGATGCGCTATTGATCTGGTTGATCCTGTGGCCGCCCATGCAGGCGGATATTTACGCGGGCACCGAGGTGTATTTGCTGCTGTTCTGCGCGGCGTCGGTGTCGATCGGGTTTATCTTGAGTTACTCCTACTTGAAGAACCTGCGTTCGGTATTGCTGGTGGAAAGCGAGTTTCGCGCCTTGGCCGAGACCGACTACCTGACCTCCATCCTCAACCGTCGTGCCTTTATGCAGAGCTTCGAAAAGTTGCTGGCCGGGGAGCAGGGCGGCTACTTCATCATGTTGGATATCGACAGTTTCAAAGAAAAAAACGACCTGTATGGCCACGACGTCGGGGACAAAATCCTGCGCGCCATGGCCCTGTGCCTGAAAAACGCCAAAGGCAGCCACAGCTTCGGGCGGATCGGCGGGGAGGAGTTCGGCGTGTTATTGCAGGGCGACGATGTGGAGGTGGCCTGTGATTACGCCCTGGACTTGTTGCAGGCGATCCGCAGCAGTGTGCCCGCGCCCCACCATTACACCTGCAGTGCAGGGATGGCGCGTTTTTCGCCGGGCGACGAGTTGTCGGCCGTGCTCAAGATGGCAGACAAGAACCTGTACGGCGCCAAGCGCAATGGCAAAGACTGTGTGCACCTGGACGGCGCGCTGTTAAAGGCGATCTTGTCCTGAGGCTTGCCGTCTAGCGCATAGGTATCTATACAACTTTCCAAGTTGTAGCAGCCAACGCTAACCACGATGCGAAGCGAGCCGCTCTTGATCTGCTTTTGATCTTGATCTTAAGCGCCCCGTTAAACCACGCTGGCCGGAATTCGACAGGGATTTGGGGGGTAAACCGGCAGGGATGCCGGTTTAGCCGCCCCGCGCCATGGATGGCGCGTGGCGGCGGCCCCCCAAATCCCTGGCGGATTACGGGCACACCGAGCCTGGGCGAGGTGCCGAGTGGTGGGGCAAGAGCCCTTTGGTTACTTTGGGGCTCTTTTCCAAAGTGAGCCGCCGTCAGGGCGGAACCCTAAGTGGCCGTTACCGCAGCAATGGATATGCACACAATCCAACCGTGTTGACTGCCAGGCCGCCATCGCAGGCAAGCCAGCTCCCACAGTTTGGATCGCGGGGTGGCAGGCCGTCACGGGAGCAAGCGCCCTCGCCACAGGCCCAGCGTCGGGTTAGTGCTGTGACAACACACTGGCCAGCAACCCAGGGAAGCGGCTTTCCAGCTCGTCACGGCGCAACGAGTTCATATGGGTGGTGCCCACATTGCGCGTGTGCACAAGGCCCGCATCGCGCAATACCCTGAAGTGATGAGACATGCTGGACTTGGGCCGCCCTCCGTCCAGTTCGCCACAGGTGGCCTCTGGCACGTTGGCCAGGTAGCGCACGATGTCCAGGCGTACGGGGTCGCTCAAGGCGTACAGCACACGCTCAAGCGTCAATTCTTGCGGGGTTGGGTGTTTGAAGGCTCGCATGGGGCGGATCATAACAGGGGGGTAGCGTTCAATACCATAGTTCGATTACCATCGAACTATCGAATCACTCACCCCTTCCTGGAGTTCCCAATGTCGGCCTTGTTCGAACCGTTCAAACTCAAAGATGTGACCTTGCGCAATCGCATTGCTATCCCACCGATGTGCCAATACATGGCCGACGACGGCATGGTCAACGACTGGCACCACGTGCACCTGGCTGGCATGGCCCGTGGTGGTGCCGGCCTGCTGGTGGTCGAAGCCACTGCGGTCGCCCCTGAAGGGCGCATCACCCCAGGCTGCGCCGGCATCTGGAGCGACGCCCACGCCCAGGCATTCGTGCCGATGGTCAAGGCAATCAAGGCCGCAGGTTCGGTGCCGGGCATCCAGATTGCCCACGCCGGCCGCAAAGCCAGCGCCAATCGCCCCTGGGAAGGTGATGACCACATCCCGGCTTCTGATGCCCGTGGCTGGGAAACCATCGCCCCGTCTGCTATCGCGTTCGGTGCCAACCTGCCCAACGTACCCCGTGCCATGACCCTGGAAGACATCGCCCGCGTACAGCAGGACTTCGTCGATGCGGCCCGCCGCGCTCGCGATGCCGGCTTTGAATGGATCGAACTGCACTTCGCCCACGGCTACTTGGGCCAGAGCTTTTTCTCCGAACACTCCAACCAGCGTACCGATGCCTACGGTGGCAGCTTCGACAACCGCAGCCGCTTCCTTTTGGAAACCCTGGCTGCAGTGCGTGAAGTCTGGCCTGAAAACCTGCCGCTCACCGCTCGGTTCGGTGTGATCGAATACGACGGCCGTGATGAGCAGACCCTCACCGAGTCGATTGAACTGGCGCGCCGTTTCAAGGACGGTGGCCTGGACCTGCTGAGCGTCAGTGTCGGCTTTACCATTCCTGACACCAATATTCCGTGGGGCCCGGCCTTCATGGGCCCGATTGCTGAGCGTGTACGCCGTGAAGCCGGTATTCCGGTGACCTCGGCCTGGGGCTTCGGCACGCCGCAACTGGCGCAAGGCGCGTTGCAGGCCGGGCACCTGGACCTGGTTTCGGTGGGGCGCGCGCATCTGGCCGACCCACATTGGGCCTACTTTGCCGCCAAGGAACTGGGCGTGGACAAGTCCTCCTGGACCTTGCCGGCACCTTACGCGCATTGGCTGGAACGCTATCGCTGAGGTACGCCTGCGCGTTGCATAAGCCACTCGATTGAGTGGCTTTTTTTCGCCCGCGATTTTTTTGCGACCTACGCAGTGAAAAATAACAAATGAGAACCGATATCAAACGAGAATGCGCTGATATATGATGCGCGGCGAATTCTTGGCAGGTTTGCCGCCCCATCTGGCTCATTCACTAGGTTCTACACCCATGCGTCGTACCCTGATTTCCCTCTGTGTGCTCCAGGCGTTTTCCCCCTTCGCGTGGGCAGAGCAGGCGCCTGCCGAGAATGCCAGTATCGAGCTGCAAGCGACCAATGTGACCGCCACCGCCGACCTTGAGTCGGCCCAAGGCCCGGTGCAGGGCTACCACGCCACACGCTCAGCCAGTGCGACGCGCACCGACACCGCCATTCATGAAACCCCGCAGTCCATCAGCGTGGTGTCCAAGGATGTGGTCGAAGACCTCGGTGCAACGCGCCTGCAGGATGCCCTCGACTACGCGGGCGGCGTGGGCCGTGCCAACAATTTCGGCGGGCAGGGCCTGACTACCTTTACCGTGCGCGGCTTCACCACCGGTGAGTTCTACCGTAACGGTTTCCCGATCAACCGCGGTTACCCGAACATGCCGGACGCCAACACCATCGAGCGTCTTGAAGTGCTGCGCGGCCCCGCGACCATGCTCTACGGCCGTGGCGACCCGGGCGGCACCTTCAACGTGGTGTCCAAGCAACCGCTGGCCGAACGCACCGTCACCCTGGGCAGCCAGCTCAATGACCAGGGCATGAAGCGCGGCACCCTGGATGCCTCCGGCCCGCTGGACGAGGAAGGCCGCCTGGCCTATCGCCTGAACGTGGTGGGCGAGGGCGGCGACACCTTCCGCGATCACGTCGAGACGGAACGCTACGGCGTGACGCCGGTGATCAGCTGGCAGGCCACCGATGACACCAAGGTGACCTTCGAAGGCGATTTCATGCGCAACAACCACCCGCTGGACCGTGGCCTGACGCGCTTTCCCAACCAGCGCGGCACGCCCTCGCGTGATACGTTCTGGGGCGACAAGGACGCTGGCAAGCTGCATAACGACAACAACATGGCGCAACTGCGTTTTGAGCATGCGCTGAGCGACAACTGGACCCTGGGCGGTGGTTTCCAATGGTTGGACGGCAGTTTGAAAGGCAATGCCATCGAAGCCAACGGGCCGGGTAGCCTGGGCGCCGATGGCCGCACGCTGCAACGCAACTTCAACTACCGCAAGCTGGAATGGACCGACAAGGACTATCAGCTCAACCTGACCGGGCACTTCTCCACTGGCGGCTTCGATCACACGCTGCTCACCGGTATCGAGTACGAGGATTACGACTACAAATCGATCATCCAGCGTTCCAGCGCCACTGCGGGCACCTACCCCATCGACATTTTTGACCCGGTGTACGGTCAAACCCGTCCAGCGCTGACCCGTACGCCGACCCACGATAAAGAGAACCTCAAGACCTACGCCGCTTTCGTGCAGGACCAGGTTGCCCTCACTGAGCGTTTGAAAGTGCTGGCCGGTGCGCGCTTTGAGCGTTTCGAGCATGATTACCAGAACTATGTAGGTAAAAGCTGGCAGGCCGCCGACAACGCCGTCACCCCGCGTGTGGGTGTGATCTACGACCTCACCGACACCGTCGCGGTGTATGCCGATGCCGCGCGTTCGTTCAAACCCAACACCGGCGCTAGCCGTGAAGGCGGTGGTTTTGCGCCGGAGAAGGGCAAGTCCTACGAGATGGGCATCAAGTGGGAGGCGCTGGACCGGCAGTTGAGCGTTGATGCGGCGATCTATCAGATCGAGAAGAAGAACGTGCTGACCACCGACCCCGTGGACAATACCTTCAGTGTCGCGGCTGGCCAGGTGCGCAGTCGTGGATTTGACCTGAACGTGGCAGGCAACCTCACGCCCGAATGGCGTGTGATCGGCGGTTACGCCTACGTAGATGCCGAAGTCACCCGTGATAACACTTTGCGCTCTGGCACTCGCTTGATGAACATCCCGCGCAACAGCTTCAGCCTGCTCAACGTCTATGAGTTCCAGGACGGCGCGCTCAAAGGCCTGGGCCTGGGCGCCGGCGGCAAGTACGTCGACCAGCGCGCCGGCCAGACTGCTAACACGGCATTCTCCATGGACGCTTATACCGTGGTCGACTTGCTCGGCTACTACAAGGTCAATGAGCAGGTGCGTCTGAACCTGGATGTGAAAAACCTGTTCAACCGCGAGTATGAAGAAGGCGCGTTCGGCAATATCTACGCCTACCCCGGTGCACCGCGCACCGTGCAGGTGGGCATCGCCTATACCCTGTGATGAACAGCGTCGATATGTGTGGCTTGCCTGCGATGGCGGCCTGCCTGGCAACGCCTACTACCTGACACCCCACGGTCCAACTGTGTGCGGGCTTGCTCGCGAAGGCGGGCTGGCAGTCAACACAGTTGGATTGGGTACATATCCATTGCTGCGGTAACGGCCACCTAGGGTTCCGCCCTGACGGCGGCTCACTTTTGAAAAGCGCAAAAGTAAGCAAAACGCTCTTGCCCCACCACTCGGCACCTCGCCTAGGCTCGGTGTGCCCGTAATCCGCCAGTGATTTGGGGGGCCGCCGCCACGCGCCATCCATGGCGCGGGGCGGCTAAACCGGCATCCCTGCCGGTTTACCCCCCAAATCCCTGTCGAATTCCGGCCAGCGTGGTTTGACGGGGCGCCTGAGATCAAGATCAAAAGCAGATCAAGAGCGGCTCGCTTCGCATCGTGGTTACCGGGGGGTTGACTGCTGCAACCGAAGAAGTTGTGTAGATACCTAGGGTTATCGCAGGCGAGCCAGCTCCCTCGCCACAGTGCCCTGCCTCCTATTCACCTGTCAGGTTTGACAGTAGACACTGGCCCTTGATCGAGGGATGTTTGCCCCTAACGTGCCAGTGCAGCAGTCGGCGCTCATTGCTTTTCGAAGCCACGCTTAATAGGGATATTAAAAATGGAACGGGAACTGATCGACGAAGTTGAAGAACTGATCAAAAAGACTAACGACGCCGAGCGTCTGTTCACCCGATACGCCACCAAGTGCTACACCTCAGCCTTGCAAAAATATGCCAAGGACATCAGCGAAACCTCCTACACCTATCTGCTGGCCGAGCTGGCCGAGGGTTCGTTGAGTTCGGAAATTCTCGGCCGTCCAGGCGCCAATATCAGCCTGGTCAGGATCGAGATAGAAGAGATCATGCTCGAAGCCGATGTGATCAAGAAACTCAAGCGGGCCGAAACCCATTACCTGGAAACCCTGGAATCGGTGCGCAAGTTCGAAGACCTAAAACGCTTCGAAAAAATGCAGGACACGTCCGATATCGTCCGCTCGATAAAACTCGGCGTGTCACGTTTCAATATCCTGTTTGTCATTCTGCTGATTGGTGGGTTGACATGGGCGGCGATCAATCTGCCTAAAGAGGCGTTGGCGTTGATTTCCGCGGCGATCGGCGGCGCCATCACCCACTTGCTGTCCGAGCGCCAGGCCGTCCTGGCGCTGAAAAAAGAGGGCGATAACACCTGCCCCAGGGCCAACACTAACAATCAGGAATGACGCGGGTTTACAGCGGCGTCAACACATTCATCACCGTGTCCAGCGCCACTCGCGTGTCATCCAGTTGCACCAGCGACGCATGCCGCGCACCCAGGGCATCGCGGTTCTGGATCGCCGTGAGGATCGCCTTGTGCCGAGGCAAACTCAGGCCCTGGATGTCCGGGCGGCGGTTGGTGATGTTGATCGACTCGCGCAACGGCAATGAGAGCATGTTGCACATATAGGCCAGCAGGTCGTTGCGGGTGGCGTCGGCAATCGCACGGTGGAAGTCCAGGTCGGCCTGAAGCAGCTCCTCGTGGGTCTTGGCGGTTTCCATGCCCTGGTAGGCGTGTTCGATGGTGGCGATGTCTTCATCGGTGGCGGTGGTCGCGGCCATGGCGGCGATCTCCGGTTCAAGGATGCGGCGCACCCCGGCCAGGGTGTTGAAGAACTCGCTGTGGGGCGTGGACTGCATCAACCAGGACAGCACGTCCGGGTCGAGCAGGTGCCATTTCAAGCGTGGCCGTACCACCGCGCCCACCCGTGGCTTGGAATACACCAGGCCCTTGGCGCTGAGCACCCGCGTGGCTTCGCGCAATACCGAGCGGCTGACCTGGTATTCCTCGCACAGCGTGGCTTCCATGGGCAACCGTTCCTCGGGCTTGAAGCGACCGGAAACGATGTGCATGCCCAAGTCCTGAACGATCTGGGCATGCTGGCTCTTGCGCGGCTTGGGCGGCTGGTGATCCATAACGACGGGGAGGCTCTGGCTTAGATTCGCCGCATCATAGCATCCCAATTAGTGGGAATGCCGTGGGACTTCTGCCCCGCGACAGCCTACCAGGAAGTCAAAGTCACAGCCTTGGTCGGCCTGCAGCACATGGTCGATGTACAGCTGGCGATAACCGCCGACAATGAGGTTCTGCGCGGGCGGCAGGTCGGCCATGCGTGCGGCCAGTTCGGCGTCGGGAATGTCCAGGTGCAGGCGGCCATTGGCGCAGTCGAGTTCGATCCAGTCACCTTCCTTCACAGTCGCCAACGGCCCGCCAGCAGCGGCTTCCGGTGCCACGTGCAACACCACGGTGCCGTAGGCAGTGCCGCTCATGCGCGCATCGGAAATGCGCACCATGTCTGTCACGCCCTGGGCCAGCAGCTTGGCGGGCAAACCCATGTTGCCGACTTCGGCCATGCCGGGGTAACCCTTGGGGCCGCAGTTTTTCATGACCAGGATCGAGTTGGCATCCACGTCCAGCTCCGGGTCGTTGATGCGTGCCTTATACATGTCGAAGTTCTCGAACACCACGGCGCGGCCACGGTGCTGCATCAGTTCGGGGCTCGCGGCCGAAGGTTTGAGCACCGCGCCCAGGGGCGCGAGGTTGCCACGCAGCACGCAGATGCCGCCGTCGGCGCGGATCGGGTTGTCCAGGGTGCGGATCACTTCGTCCTGGCCGTAGATCGGCGAATCCTGGGTGTTCTCGCCCAGGGACTTGCCGTTGACCGTCAAGGCGTTGGGGTGCGGAATAAGGTTGGCTTCACCCAGGCGGCGCAGCACGGCGGGCAGGCCGCCGGCGTAGTAGAACTCTTCCATCAGAAAGCGCCCGGAAGGTTGCAGGTCGACGATGGTCGGCATGCCACGGCCGATGCGAGTCCAGTCATCCAGGTCGAGTTCGACGCCGATGCGCCCGGCGATGGCTTTCAAGTGAATGACCGCGTTGGTCGAGCCGCCGATGGCCGCGTTCACGCGGATAGCGTTTTCAAATGCCTCCTTGGTGAGGATCTTCGACAGCTTCAAGTCTTCACGCACCATCTCCACGGCGCGCATGCCCGACATGTGCGCCAGTACATAGCGGCGCGCATCTACGGCCGGAATCGCCGCGTTGTGGGGCAGGGAAGTGCCCAGCGCCTCGGCCATGCACGCCATGGTGGAAGCGGTGCCCATGGTGTTGCAAGTACCCGCCGAACGCGACATGCCACCCTCGGCCGCGAGGAAGTCATCCAAGGTGATGGTGCCGGCCTTGACCTGTTCGCTGAGCTGCCACACCACCGTTCCCGAGCCGATGTCCTGGCCCTTGTGCTTGCCGTTGAGCATCGGCCCGCCGGTGACCACGATGGCCGGCACGTCACAACTGGCCGCGCCCATCAGCAGCGCCGGGGTGGTCTTGTCGCAGCCGGTGAGCAGTACCACGCCATCAATCGGATTACCGCGAATCGCTTCTTCCACATCCATGCTCGCCAGGTTGCGAGTGAGCATGGCGGTAGGGCGCAGGTTGGATTCGCCGTTGGAAAACACCGGGAACTCCACCGGGAAGCCACCGGCCTCGATCACGCCACGCTTGACGTGCTCGGCGATCTGGCGGAAGTGCGCGTTGCACGGCGTCAGCTCCGACCAGGTGTTGCAGATGCCGATGATCGGCTTGCCATGGAACTGATGGTCGGCAATGCCTTGGTTCTTCATCCAACTGCGGTACATGAAACCGTTCTTGTCGGCGGTACCGAACCACTGGGCAGAGCGTAGGCCGGGCTTTTTGTCAGGCATGATCGATTCTCTTATTGTATGACTATATGTTCTATGCGTGCTTAAACATAAGCGCAAAATCGATGCTTTGGAAGTGTTGTTTTGTAAATAGTCCTACTATATAGTCTTTCTCAACTGAGGTATGACCCTGGCGGATTTTCGCGAGAGGCGTCCCCCGAGCTTCTATAAAAACAACAATCGGAGATCGACCCCATGAGCCAGGAACTGCGGCTTATTCGGCGCATCACGCTGAAACTGATTCCCTTCCTGATCCTGCTGTACCTGATCGCCTACGTGGACCGTTCCGCCGTGGGCTTCGCCAAGTTGCACATGGGCGCTGACGTGGGCATCGGCGACGCCGCCTATGGCCTGGGTGCCGGGTTGTTTTTCATTGGCTATTTCCTGTTCGAGATTCCCAGCAACCTGATGCTCGACCGCTTCGGCGCGCGGCGCTGGTTTGCGCGCATCATGATCACCTGGGGCGCCATCACCATCGGCATGGCGTTCGTGCAGGGGCCACACAGCTTCTATGTGATGCGCTTTTTGCTGGGCGCGGCGGAGGCGGGGTTCTTTCCCGGCGTGCTGTACTACATCACCCAATGGTTCCCGGTGCGCCATCGCGGCAAGATCCTCGGGCTGTTCATCCTCTCCCAACCGATTGCAATGATGATCACCGGCCCAGTGTCCGGCGGTTTGCTTGGCATGGACGGCATCCTCGGCCTGCATGGCTGGCAGTGGCTGTTTATCGTGATCGGCACCCCGGCGATCCTGCTCACCTGGCCGGTGCTGCGTTACCTGCCGGACGGCCCCCAAAAGGTCAACTGGATGAGCGAGGAAGAAAAAGCCTGGCTCACTGGCGAGTTGCACAAAGACCTGCAAGCCTACGGCCAGACGCGCCACGGCAACCCCTTGCATGCGCTCAAGGACAAGCGCGTGTTGCTGCTGGCGCTGTTCTACCTGCCGGTGACCCTGAGCATCTACGGCCTCGGCCTGTGGCTGCCCACCCTGATCAAGCAGTTTGGCGGCAGCGACCTCACCACCGGCTTCATCTCCGCCGTGCCCTATATCTTCGGCATCATCGGCTTGTTGATCATCCCGCGCAGTTCCGACCGCTTGAATGACCGTTACGGCCATCTCGCCGTGCTCTATGTACTGGGCGCCATCGGCCTGTTCTGCAGCGCCTGGCTTACCGTGCCAGTGCTGCAAATGGCCGCGCTGTGCCTGGCGGCGTTTGCGATGTTTTCCTGCACCGCCGTGTTCTGGACCTTGCCCGGTCGCTTCTTTGCCGGCGCCAGCGCGGCGGCCGGTATTGCCTTGATCAACTCGGTGGGCAACCTCGGCGGCTATATCGGCCCGTTCGTGATCGGTGCGCTCAAGGAGTACACCGGCAACCTGGCTTCAGGCTTGTATTTCTTATCCGGTGTGATGGTGTTCGGGCTGCTGCTGACCCTTGTGGTCTACCGCTTGTTGGAGCGCAAGCACTTACTGCCCGTCGACCAATTCGCCGCCAGCGCCCGCGGCGCCACACGCACTTAAATCCAGGAGAACCCGCATGCGTTTAGTTCAGTTCGAGTTGAGCAACGGTGAGCGCCGCGTCGGCGTGGTAGAAGGCAACCAGGTACGCGAAGTGCGCGGCGCCCACAGCGTGCGTGAACTGGCGCTGGCCGCCATCGAAGCCGGCGGCAAGTTGCAGCAACAGGTAGAAGCCCTCGGCCTGGGCGCCAGCCATGACTACGCCGTCTTGTTGGCGGACCATAAAATTTTGCCGCCGCTGGACCACCCGGACCCTGCCCACATGCTGATCAGCGGCACCGGCCTTACTCACCTGGGCAGTGCCTCGGCCCGCGACAAGATGCACCAGCAGGCCGGCGACGACAGTGCGATGACCGACACCATGCGCATCTTCAAATGGGGCGTGGAGGGCGGCAAACCAGGCGCTGGCCAGGCCGGTGTGCAACCGGAGTGGTTCTACAAAGGCGATGGCAGCATCGTCGTGCGCCCGGGCCAGGCCTTCCCGGTGCCGCCGTTTGCCGAAGATGCCGGTGAAGAACCGGAAATCGGTGGCCTCTACGTGATCGGGCATGACCGTAAACCCTATCGCCTGGGCTTTGCGGTGGGCAACGAGTTCTCCGACCATGTGATGGAGCGCAAGAACTACCTGTACCTGGCTCATTCCAAGCTGCGCAGTTGCAGCTATGGCCCGGAGCTGCGCGTGGGCGAGCTGCCCCAGCACTTGGCGGGCACCAGCCGCATCCTGCGCAACGGCGCAGTCATCTGGCAGAACGAATTCCTCAGTGGCGAGGCCAATATGTGCCACAGCCTGGAAAATCTCGAATATCACCACTTCAAATACAGCCAGTTCCTCAAGCCGGGCGATGTGCACATTCACTTCTTTGGCACCGCCACCTTGTCATTCGCCGACGGTATACGTACCCAGCCGGGCGATGTGTTCGAGATCAGCCAGGCTGAGTTCGGCGCGCCGCTGGTTAACGGTATCGGCAGCAGCGATGCGGTATTTGAACCCGGCCAAGTCACCCCCCTTTAAGGAGATCAACATGACCCCGTTCCTCGGCCACAACTACATCGGCGGCCAGCGCAGCGCCAACGGCAGCATCAAGCTGCAAAGCATCGACGCCACCACCGGCGAAGCCTTGCCCCAGGATTTCTACCAGGCCACCGCTCAGGAAGTGGATGCCGCTGCCCAGGCCGCAGCCCAGGCTTACCCGGCCTATCGCGCCCTGAGCGCCGCACGGCGTGCACAGTTTCTGGATGCAGTGGCCGATGAGCTGGACGCCTTGGGCGATGACTTCGTCGAACTGGTCTGCCGCGAAACCGCCTTGCCGGCCGCACGCATCAAAGGCGAACGCGGGCGCACCAGCGGCCAGATGCGTTTGTTCGCCACCGTGCTGCGCCGTGGTGACTTCTACGGGGCGCGTATTGACAAGGCCCTGCCAGAGCGCCAGCCGCTGCCGCGCCCAGACCTGCGCCAATACCGCATCGGCCTCGGCCCGGTGGCGGTGTTCGGCGCCAGCAACTTCCCCCTGGCGTTTTCCACGGCTGGCGGCGACACCGCCGCCGCGCTGGCCGCCGGTTGCCCGGTGGTGTTCAAGGCCCACAGCGGGCACATGGCGACCGCCGAGCGCGTGGCCGATGCAATCATTCGTGCCGCCGAGGCCACTGAAATGCCGGCCGGCGTGTTCAATATGATCTTTGGCGGCGGCGTCGGTGAGGCGCTGGTCAAGCACCCGGCGATCCAGGCGGTGGGCTTTACCGGCTCACTTAAAGGCGGCCGCGCCCTGTGCGACATGGCCGCGGCGCGCCCGCAACCGATCCCGGTGTTTGCCGAGATGTCGAGCATCAACCCAGTGATCGTGTTGCCCCAGGCGCTGCACGCCCGCGCCGAAAGCATCGCCCGCGACCTGACCGCCTCGGTGGTGCAAGGCTGCGGCCAGTTCTGCACCAACCCAGGCCTGGTGATCGGTATCGCTTCGCCTGGGTTCACCGCGTTCACGCAACAGGTCGCGCAATTGATCGGCGAGCAACCGCCACAGACCATGCTTAATGCCGGCACCCTGGGCAGCTACGACAAGGGCCTGGAAAAACTCCTGTCTCACCCGGGCATCGAGCATCTGGCGGGCAGCGCGCAATCGGGCAACCAGGCGCAACCGCAACTGTTCAAGGCGGACGTACGTCTGTTGATTGACGGTGACGAAGTGCTGCAAGAGGAAGTGTTCGGCCCCACCACGGTGTTCGTCGAAGTGGCCGACCAGGCCCAACTCAGCGCCGCCTTGCAGGGGCTGCACGGGCAATTGACCGCCACGCTTATCGGCGAACCGGCCGACCTGCAACAGTTCGCCGAACTCACGCCGCTGCTGGAACAGAAAGTCGGGCGCATCCTGCTCAACGGTTACCCCACTGGCGTGGAGGTGTGCGATTCCATGGTTCACGGCGGGCCGTACCCGGCAACTTCGGATGCGCGTGGCACCTCGGTCGGCACCTTGGCCATCGACCGCTTCCTGCGCCCGGTGTGCTTCCAGAACTACCCTGATAGCCTGCTGCCCGACGCGTTGAAAAATGCCAACCCCTTGCGTATTCAGCGCCTGGTAAATGGCACGCCATCGCGCGAATCGCTGTAACTGATCAGGAGGCTTCATGTCGTTGAGCGCAGTCACCCCGCACCGTGCCCAGTTGGGCGAAGGGCCGTTCTGGGATGCACCTACCCAGGCGCTGTATTGGGTGGATATCGCCGCCCGCCAGGCGCTGCGCCTGATGGGCGGGCAGTTGCAGGTGTGGCAGTTGCCCGAGCACGTCTCGGCGTTCATCCCCTGTGAACGCGGCGATGCGCTGGTGACCTTGAGCAGCGGCGTGTATCGCCTGGACCTGGCCACCGAAGTCTTGACGCTGTTGTGCGTGGCCGACCCGAAAGCGGGCAACCGTGGCAATGAAGCACGCTGCGATGCCCAGGGCCGGCTGTGGTTGGGCACCATGCAGAACAACATTGGCGAGCAGGGTGAAGACCTGCCGATTACCCGGCGTTCCGGTGGCTTGTTTCGCGTCGATGCGGATGCGCGGGTCACGCCGTTGCTGGCGGGCCTGGGCATTCCCAACACCTTGCTCTGGAACGAGGAGGGCAGTCAGGTGCACTTTGGCGACAGCATGGACGGCACGCTCTATCAGCATTCGATCCAGGCTGACGGCCAACTCGGTGCCGCCCAGGCCTGGTTCGGGCCGCACACACGCGGCGGGCCGGATGGCTCGGCCATGGACGCCGAGGGCTTTATCTGGAATGCGCGCTGGGACGGCAGTTGCCTGCTGCGGCTAACGCCCTCAGGTGCGGTGGATCGCATCATCGAACTGCCGGTCAGTCGTCCCACCAGTTGCGTATTCGGTGGGCCTGAGCTCACCACGTTGTATATCACCAGTGCTGCGAGTCCCTTGGGGCATCCGTTGGATGGTGCGGTACTGGCGATTGAAATGGATGTTCCCGGAAAACCCTGTCACCGCTTCGCCGGATAACCTGTAGGAGCGGGCTTGCCCGCGAAAAACGTCAACGATAACGCGTTCATGCTGAATGAACGCGTCGCCCTCGGGTTTTTCGCGAGCAAGCTCGCTCCTACAACGTTCTACCTAAAACAACAACAAGGAGTCACCCGTATGAATCGTCGTCGTGGTTTGCGTTCCCTGTGCTGCGCCGCTGTGGCGGTCTCGGCCATGAGCTTGAGCGGCCTGTTGCTGGCCGCTGAAGAAGTGAAGATCGGTTTTTTGGTCAAGCAGGCCGAAGAGCCCTGGTTCCAGACGGAGTGGGCGTTTGCGGAAAAAGCCGCCCAGGACAAAGGCTTCAAACTCATTAAGATCGCGGTGCCGGATGGCGAGAAAACCCTCTCGGCCATCGACAGCCTGGCCGCCAACGGCGCCAAGGGGTTTGTGATCTGCCCGCCGGACGTGTCCCTGGGCCCGGCCATTGTCGCCAAGGCCAAGGCCAACGGCTTGAAAGTGATGGCCGTGGATGATCGCTTTGTCGATGCCAAGGGCAACTTTATGGAAGACGTGCCGTACCTGGGCATGGCCGCATTTGAGGTGGGCCAGAAGCAGGGCGCCGCCATGGCCGCTGAAGCGAAAAAACGCGGTTGGGACTGGAAGGACACCTACGCGGTGATCAACACCTTTAACGAACTCGACACCGGCAAGAAACGCACCGATGGCTCGATCAAGTCGCTGGAAGAGGCTGGCATTCCTAAAGATCACATCCTCACCGCCCCACTGAAAACCCTCGACGTCCCAGGCAGCATGGACGCCACCAACTCGGCGCTGGTCAAACTGCCAGGTAGCGCGAAAAACCTGATCATCGGCGGCATGAACGACAACACCGTGCTCGGCGGCGTGCGCGCCACCGAAAGTGCCGGTTTCGCCGCAGCCAATGTGATCGGTATCGGCATCAATGGCACCGACGCCATCGGCGAATTGAAGAAAGCCAATAGCGGCTTTTTCGGCTCGATGCTGCCCAGCCCGCACATTGAAGGCTACAAAACCGCCGAGATGATGTACGAGTGGGTCACCCAGGGCACCGAGCCGCCGAAATACACGGCCATGGACGAAGTGACGCTGATCACCCGTGAAAACTTCCAGGCGGAACTGACCAAGATCGGGCTGTGGAAATGACCGCTGCGGCCCTGCGGTTTGACGGCATCGGCAAGACCTTTCCCGGGGTCAAGGCGCTGGATGGCATTTGCTTCACCGCCCACCCGGGGCAGGTGCACGCGCTGATGGGCGAAAACGGCGCGGGCAAATCGACCCTGCTGAAAATCCTCGGCGGCGCCTACATTCCGTCCAGCGGTACGGTGCAGATCGGCGCGCAAACCATGGCCTTCAAATGCGCCGCCGACAGCATCGCCAGCGGTGTGGCGGTGATTCACCAAGAGCTGCACCTGGTGCCGGAAATGAGCGTGGCCGAGAACCTCTTTCTCGGGCATTTGCCCACGCGCTTTGGCGTGGTCAACCGGAGCCTGCTGCGCAAGCAGGCCCTGGCCTGCCTCAAGGGCCTGGCCGATGAAATCGACCCCGACGAGAAACTCGGGCGCCTGTCCCTGGGCCAGCGTCAGCTGGTGGAAATCGCCAAGGCGCTGTCTCGTGGCGCCAACGTGATTGCCTTTGATGAACCCACCAGCAGTTTATCGGCGCGGGAAATCGACCGCTTGATGGCGATCATCGCGCGCCTGCGCGACGAGGGCAAAGTGGTGCTCTATGTGTCGCACCGTATGGAAGAGGTGTTCCGTATTTGCGACGCGGTGACGGTGTTCAAGGACGGTCGCTATGTGCGCACGTTCGAGGACATGAGCACGCTGACCCACGATCAACTGGTGACTTGCATGGTCGGTCGCGATATCCAGGACATCTACGATTACCGACCGCGTGAGCAGGGCGAAGTGGCGCTCAAGGTGGACGGCTTGCTCGGCCCGGGCCTGCGTGAGCCGATCAGTTTCCAGGTGCGCAAGGGCGAGATCCTGGGCCTGTTCGGGCTGGTGGGCGCGGGGCGTACCGAGCTGTTTCGCCTGCTCAGCGGGTTAGAGCGCGCCAGTGCCGGCAGCCTGGAACTGTGCGGGCAAGCGCTGCAACTGCGCTCACCCCGCGACGCCATCGCCGCCGGGGTATTGCTGTGTCCGGAGGATCGCAAGAAAGAGGGCATCATCCCGCTGGGCAGCGTCGCGGAAAACATCAACATCAGCGCCCGTGGCGCCCATTCCACCTTCGGCTGGCTGTTGCGCGAAGGTTGGGAGAAAGGCAACGCCGACCGCCAGATCCAGGCGATGCGGGTCAAAACGCCGAACGCGGCGCAGAAGATCATGTACCTGTCCGGCGGCAACCAACAGAAAGCCATCCTTGGCCGCTGGCTGTCGATGCCCATGAAGGTACTGCTGCTGGACGAACCCACCCGGGGTATCGACATCGGCGCCAAGTCAGAGATCTACCAGATCATCCATAACCTGGCGGCCAGCGGCATTGCGGTGATCGTGGTGTCCAGCGACCTGATGGAAGTGATGGGCATCTCCGACCGCATCCTGGTGCTGTGCGAAGGCGCCTTGCGCGGCGAACAACAGCGCGAGCACGCGACTGAATCCAACCTGCTGCAGCTGGCCTTGCCACGCGGCCTGGCGAACTGAGAGACGACCATGACTATTCAAAACAACGCGCTGCCCTCGGCACGCAAACCTCTGGACATGCGCGCATTGCTCGACAACTGGGCGATGTTGATGGCAGCCGTGGGCATCTTTGTGCTGTGTGCCTTGCTGATCGATAACTTCCTCTCACCGCTCAACATGCGCGGCCTGGGCCTGGCGATTTCCACCGTCGGTATTGCCGCGTGCACCATGTTGTTCTGCCTGGCGTCGGGGCACTTCGACCTGTCGGTAGGCTCGGTGATCGCCTGCGCCGGGGTGGTTGCGGCGATTGTGATGCGCGATACCGACAGCGTGATGCTGGGCATTGGCGCAGCGCTGCTGATGGGCCTGATGGTGGGGCTGATCAATGGCATCGTGATCGCCAAGCTGCGGGTCAACGCCTTGATCACCACGCTGGCGACCATGCAGATCGTGCGCGGCCTGGCTTATATCTTTGCCGACGGCAAAGCGGTGGGCGTGTCCCAGGAGCAATTCTTTGTGTTCGGCAACGGCCAATTGTTTGGTGTACCGGTGCCGATCCTGATCACCATTGTCTGCTTCCTGTTCTTTGGCTGGCTGCTCAACTACACCACCTACGGGCGCAACACCATGGCCATCGGCGGCAACCCGGAAGCGGCGCTGCTGGCGGGCGTGAACGTTGACCGCACCAAGATCCTGATCTTTGCCGTGCATGGCCTGATTGGCGCGCTGGCGGGAGTAATCCTGGCTTCACGCATGACCTCCGGCCAGCCGATGATCGGCCAGGGTTTCGAGCTGACGGTGATCTCGGCCTGTGTGCTGGGTGGGGTGTCGCTGAGCGGCGGCATCGGGATGATCCGCCATGTGATTGCCGGGGTGTTGATTCTGGCGATCATCGAGAATGCGATGAACCTGAAGAACATCGATACCTTTTATCAATATGTGATTCGTGGTTCGATCCTGCTGTTGGCCGTGGTCATCGACCGCATGAAACAACGCTGAACCCAGGCCATCAGAACAATGTAGGAGCGAGCTTGCTCGCGAAAAACGTCAACGATAACGCGTGTTTCCTGAACAGTCGCGGTGCCTGTGAGTTTTTCGCGAGCAAGCTCGCTCCTACAGTTTTAATCAGCGGTGAATTTGAAGAGGGTGCTCTGGGTGTAAGTCTGCCCAGGATTCAAACGAGTCGAGGCAAAGCTTGGCTGGTTAGGCGCATCCGGAAAATGCTGGGTCTCCAAGGTAAACCCACTCCAATGCTGATAGGTTTTGCCGCCTTTGCCCTTCACCGAACCGTCCAGAAAGTTGCTGGTATAAAACTGTACGCCGGGCTCTGTGGTGTAGAGCTGCAAACGCCGCCCTGATTCAGGATCATGCACCTCGGCAGCCAGTTGCTTGACGTCCCCTTTGGTATCCAGCGCCCAGTTGAAGTCGAAGCCACCTTGCTTGGGCTCGGCGAATTTGAGCTGCGGATGGTCGTCTTTGATGTGCTGGCCGATAGGTGTGGGCTTCAGAAAGTCCATCGGCGTGCCCTTGACCGGCGCCAATTCACCGGTGGGAATCAAGGTGGCATTCACCGGTGTGTAGTGGCTGGCGTGCAAGGTGGCGACCTGCTTGAGAATGTCGCCGTTGCCCGCGCCGGCCAGGTTGAAATAGCTGTGGTTGGTGAGATTGAGCACCGTCGGTTTGTCGGTGGTGGCGGTGTAGTCGATGTGCAGTTCGTTGTTGTCGTTTAGGCGGTAGGTGACCTCGGTTTTCAAGTTGCCCGGAAAGCCCATTTCTCCGTCCTTGGACAGGTAGGTGAGGGTGACGCCCACCGAGTCTTTGTCCTTGACCGATTTGGCTTGCCACACCTGCTTGTCGAAGCCCTGGGCGCCGCCATGCAATGAGTTGGGGCCGTCGTTGAGCGGTACCTGGTAGCGTTTGCCGTCGAGTTCGAAGGCGCCGCCGGCCAGGCGGTTGCCGAAGCGGCCAATGGTCGCGCCGAAAAACGCGGTACCGCCTTGGTAGCCTTGCACGTCATCAAAGCCCAGCACCACGTCGTCGAGCTTGCCGTGTTTGTCTGGCACTTTTAGCGACTGCAGCACGCCGCCGTAGGTGATCACCGTGGCTTGCATGCCATGGCTGTTGCGCAACACGTACTGTTCGACGGCGGTGCCATCGTTGGTTTTACCGAAGGGTTTGTGTTCGCTGCTAAGGCCAGCGGCGTGTGCGCCGCCGCTGGCGATCAGCATGGACAGCGCAAGGCCGGACAGCAGGTATCGAGGGTGCTTCATGGTCGAACTTCCTTTTGTTGTTTTGCTGGAATAGTTCTACTAATTTGAGATATTTTGTCGATATGACAGCAGATTTATAGCCTTTAACGCCGTTCTTGCAAAATAAAATAAGACTAATTAAGCGGAGCACTGATTGTTATGACTACCCAGCGAGCGATTTATCCCGACCTCAAGGACAAAACCGTGCTGGTTTCCGGCGGGGCTTCGGGGATTGGCGAGTTCATGGTGCGGGCCTTCGCCGCGCAGGGCGCCAAGGTGGCGTTTGTGGACCGTGCACAGAGCCAGGGTGAACGCCTGGCGGCGCTGCTGAACTCCAAAGGGCAGCGTGTCGAGTTCGAGTGCTGCGATATCACCGACGAGATCGGCTACCGCGCAGCGATCGGGCGCTTCGAGCATTCCCTGGGGCCGATCACGGTACTGGTCAACAATGCAGCGAACGATGTGCGCCACAGCCTGGAAGAAATCGACTCGCACATGTTCGACCAGCTGATTGCGGTCAACCTCAAGCATGCCTTCTTTGCCGCCAAGGCGGTGGTGCCCATGATGAAAGAGGCCGGTGGTGGTTCGATCATCAACCTGGGCTCGGTGGGCTGGATGATGGCCTCGGCCGGCTACCCCGTATACGCCGCCAGCAAGGCCGCCGCCCACGGCATGACCCGAGCCCTGGCGCGGGAACTGGGGCCCAACCATATCCGCGTCAACACCTTGGTGCCGGGTTGGGTGATGACCGAAAAACAACTGGCCATGTGGGTCGACGACGCCGCCAAGGACCTCATCGCCCGCAGCCAGTGCCTGCCCGGCAGCGTGATGCCGGAACACATCGCCAACATGGCGCTGTTTTTGGCCTCGGGTGCCTCGGCGATGTGCTCGGCGCAGAACTTTATCGTTGACGGCGGCTGGGTATAGCAACACCAACAGGGCCCGTTGTAGGAGCGAGCTTGCTCGCGAAAAACGTCAACGATAACGCGGGCTTTCTGAATGAACGCGGCGCCTGTGAGTTTTTCGCGAGCAAGCTCGCTCCTACACATTAGCGCGAGTTCATTCGATGGGGTAACGCTTGAACGCCGGGTGCTGCTCCAGGCGTTCAGCATGGCGCTTGAGGTTGGGGAACGCTTCGGCCTTCACCACCGAGGCCACGGTGAACTGGCTGAACGACCAGGCGACGGCTGCGGTGAGGGAGGCCTGGGTCAGCGCTTCATCGCCCGCCAGTTGCTTGTCCAGCAACGCATAAGCCGCCAGCAATTGTCCGGTAACGCGCTCAAGCCAAGGCGCATGCAATTTTTCGGCGGGGCGCAGGTTGTGTTCATAGACGATCTGCACGCTTTTCTCACAGGCCGCGAGCGCCAGCCCGAGTATGTGTAGGTCGCGAGCACGTGCCGCCGGTTGTTGGGGGAGCAGCTTCTTGTCAGCCGGCGCCAGCGCTTCCAGGTAATCGAGGATCAGGCTCGAATCCATCAGCACCGTCCCGTCGTCCAGCACCAGGGTAGGGGCCTTGACCACCGGGTTGATCTGGGCAAATTCAGCGTAAGTGCTGAACACCGACAACGGCTCATGCACAAAGTCCACCCCGTATAACTCCAGGGAAACAGCGACGCGGCGTACGTAGGGCGAGTCCAGCATTCCGACCAGTTTCATGCAGCCTCCATTGCTTACAGGGTGTTGGGCTCAAGAGATTAAGGGCACGGGCTGGGCTTGCGCAACGGCGTTGTGCAGTGCCCGATAAGGTTGATGCGATCGCAGCGGGTGGCGGTGGCATTCACCGTGACGAGTCATCAACCTTTGGTTTAGTCTGGAGCGCTTCGTTGATCGCAAGCGCCTCTGGAGCATTGATTATGACCGAGTACGTACCTGCCAAAGTCTGGACCTGGGACACCGAAAGCGGCGGCACCTTCGCCAGTATCAACCGGCCTATCGCCGGCGCCACCCACGAAAAGCCGCTGCCGGTGGGCAAGCACCCGCTGCAACTGTATTCCCTGGCCACGCCCAATGGGCAGAAAGTCACGATACTGCTGGAAGAGCTGCTGGCCCTGGGGCACACCGGCGCCGAATACGACGCCTGGCTGATCAAGATCGGCGACGGCGACCAGTTCGGCAGTGGCTTTGTGGCGGTGAACCCGAACTCGAAGATTCCGGCGCTGATGGACCACAGCGGCGCCTCGCCGATTCGCGTGTTCGAATCAGGCGCGATTTTGCAGTACCTGGCCGAGAAGTTCGGTGCGTTCCTGCCCACGGAGCCCGCCGCACGGGCTGAATGCCTGTCGTGGCTGTTCTGGCAGATGGGCAGCGCGCCTTACCTGGGCGGCGGCTTCGGGCATTTCTATGCCTATGCGCCGAGCAAGATGGAATACCCGATCAACCGCTTTGCTATGGAGACCAAGCGCCAGCTGGATGTGCTGGATAAGCGCCTGGCGGTCAGCCAATACATTGCCGGGGATGACTACACCATTGCCGATATCGCGATATGGCCTTGGTACGGTGGGTTGGTCAAAGGCCGTTTGTATGGTGCGGCGGAGTTTTTGTCGGTGCATGAATACAAGCATGTGCAGCGCTGGGCGGATGCGATTGACGCACGGCCGGCGGTGCAGCGTGGGCGGCGGGTGAACCGGGTGTCGGGCGATGATCAGTTGCCCGAGCGGCATTAGGTAGGAGCGAGCTTGCTCGCGAAAAACGTCAACGATAACGCGTGTTTCCTGGATGAACGCGGCGTCTGGGCGTTCTTCGCGAGCAAGCTCGCTCCTACAAAGCTGCGTTATTTGTAGCGCTGCTCAAACACCGCCACCTGTTCAGGTGTGATCAGTTCAAATGGCACCCACACCTGTGCTTCAACCTGCTCGCCCTTGATCATCCGCACCGCCGCTTGCACGGCCTGGGCGGCCTGGGCCTTGGGGTCCTGGAACACTGAGCCCGCTAGCAGCCCACGCTTGATCGCCGCCAGGCCATCGGGCAAGCCGTCGATGCCGACAATCGCAATCTCGCCCTTGGCCTTGCCCGCTTGCTGCAAGGCCATGGCCGCGCCAATCGCCATTTCATCGTTGTTGGCGACAATCGCATCGAACGGGGTGCCGGCCAGCAACCAGTTGCTGGTCAGGTCCATGCCTTTGCTGCGCTGCCATTCGGCACTTTGCTGCTCGACGATCTTGATTTCGGGGAAGTCCTTGAGCACCTGTTTGACCCCCTCGGTGCGGGCATGGGTGGCGTTCTGTGCAAGGTCGCCCATGATGACCGCCACATTGCCCTTGCCGCCCAGTTTTTGTGCGAGGTAGCGCATCTGCAATTGCCCCGCTTCGATGTCGTTGGAGGCCACCGTGACCACGCCCTCAGGCAGCGTAGGCTCATCCGGGTGGCGGTTGACGTACACCAGCGGCGTCTTCGCCGCCACGGCGGCGCGGGTGATGTTGGCAGTGGCGGCGGTGTCGACCGGCAGCACGATCACCGCATCGACCTTCTGGTTGAGAAAGCCTTCGACCTGATTGAGCTGGCGCACCACATCGCCCTGGGCGTCTTCAAATTGAATCTGCACGTCCTGGTGTTTGGCTGCCGCTTCCAGGCCGGTGCGCACGTAGGTCATGAAGTTATCGTCCACCCGGGCAATGCTCACGCCGATGCGATAGGCGGCGAAGGACCACTGGCTGAACATCAACAACAGCGCGGCCACTAGTAATGAATAACGATGCATGAGGCTGTTCCTTTTATTGTTATAGGGTGAATGCCTGGCGGAAACGCTCCAGGGCCGTCTCGCTGTCGCCGCTGGCCCAGCCCTCCAGGCCGACCACACCGGTGTAACCCATGGCGTGCAAGGCCCGGGCAATGGCCGGGTAGTGAATTTCGCCGGTGCCGGGCTCCTTGCGCCCAGGCACATCAGCGACCTGGATTTCGCCGATGGCGCTGCCAGCGCGCTGGATCAATTCGATCAGGTTACCTTCGCCAATCTGCGCGTGGTACAGGTCCAGGTTCATCTTCAAATGCGGGCTGCCGACGGCTTCGATCAGGGCCAGGGTGTCGTCGGCACGCGCAAACGGTGTACCGGGGTGGTCGACGGCGGTGTTGAGGTTTTCCAGCAGGAACACGCGGCCGGCGTCTTCCCCCAGGCGCGCGATTTTCTCCAGGCTTTTGCAAGCGCTCAGCCACATACGCCCGGTGGTGTGGCTGACGGGCTGCACGGGTAGGCCGCCTTCACCCAGGCCCGTGCCATGCAGGTTGAGGCTGGGGCAATTGAGGCGCTCGGCAATGCCCAGGGACTCACGGGCGCTGTCGAGCAATTGGCGGATGCCGTCGGGGTCGGTGAGGGTGCCGCTGAGGTAGCCGGTCATCGAGGTGAAGTCCGCACCGGTCGCCGCCAAGGCCTGAATGTCCTTATCGGCCCAACCCCAGATTTCGGCGCTGAAACCCAGGGCATGTATACGTTTGACCCGTTCGATGAAGGGCAGGTCGAGGAACACCATTTCGGCGCTGACGGCTAATTTGAACGGCATCATCAAAGGGCTCCTTGAACGGCCACGGCCTTGCCGGTTTGGTACGACTCAATGCAGGCACGGGCAATTGCCAGGGCTGCACGCGCATCTTCACCGCTGGCCAGGGGCTTGGCGCCGCTGCGCAGGCAGTCGACAAAGTGGTTGAGCTCGGCGATGTAGGCGTCGCGCAGCAGGTCGGTGTCCATCCGCTGGGTGTCTGCCTGGATGCCCTCGGCCAGGTAGCGCACCAGGTCGCAGTCGTTAAGGCTGCCCATGCTCAGCATGCCCTTGCTGCCGAACACTTCGCCACGCACGTCGTAGCCATACACGGCCTGGAAGCTGGCTTCGGCGGTGGCAATGGCGCCGTTGTCAAAGCGCAGGGTGACCACGGCGGTGTCGAGTAAACCTTGGCTTTTGAAGTGCGGGGCAATCAGTGCGTCGGCCATCACCTGCACCTGTACCACTTCGGCTCCGGGGTTGAGGTAGCGCAGGGTGTCGAAGTCGTGGATCAGGGTTTCGAGGAAGATCACCCATTGCGGTGAGTTGGCCGGGTTGTTCAGCGCCGGGTCGCGGGTCAGCGAGCGTAGCAGCTGTGGCGTGCCAATACGTCCGGCGACGACGTCGAGGTGCGCTGTGCGAAAGCTCCTGGCGAAGCGCCGATTGAAGCCGACCTGCAAGGGCACCCGTGCATCGGCAGCGGCGGCGATGGCGCGGTCGGCTTCATCCAGGGTAATCGCCATGGGTTTTTCGCAGAAGATGCCCTTGCCGGCACGTGCGGCCTTGATCACCAGCTCGGCATGGCTACGGGCAGGGGCGGCGATGAGCACGCCGTCGATGTCCGGGTCGTCCAGCAGCTGTTGCGGGTCGGTGTAGGCCTTGTCCACCCCCAGTTCTGCTGCCAGGCGAGCGGCCTGGCCTGGAACCGGATCGGCGATGGCGGCGAGGCAGGCACCGGGGATGTGGCGTGCGGCGGTAAGGCCATGGAAACTGCCCATGCGGCCGGCGCCGATCAAGCCCAGGCGGATGTTCTGTGTACTCATGAAACGACCCCTTTTGTTGTTATGGGCCCCCAGGACCGTCCTGGGTGACACAGGGGCAGGAGCAAGGCCTGTGCCAATTTATAACTTGATGATTTATAAAGGCTTATTATTTTAATCAAACAAAAAGTGTTCATTTTTATGACATGTCTATACTGACATGTCGAAAATATGAACATGGATAACCGCAATGACCCAGGCGTTTAGTGTGCAAGACCTCGAATACCTCACGAACCTGGGGCCGGCCGCGCTGAGCGACGGGCCCATCGCCGCCTTGGAACAGGCGTGGCGAGAGTGCCTGGCTGGCCAGGTCGTGCGTCCCGACGGGGTGCGCCAGGTCATCTGGGATTCCTGGCGACGCAGTGTCGAGGCGGGTATCGAGCCCGGTAACAGCGACTACTGCTTTGTCGCGCCGCAAGCACTGGCGGCGACCCTGGCCCACCATCGCGCCCTGATCGCCGCTGCCGCGCAGGTCATGCATGGATTGCTGGCTTACAACCCGCGCGGGCATATCAACCTCACGGATGCCGAGGGCACGACTTTGTATTTCTGTGGGCTGGACATCACCCCGGTAGGCAGTCGCTTGCTCGAATCGGTGCAAGGCACTAACTGCACCGGCCTGGCCCTGGCCGAAGATCGCCTGGTGTATGTGCTGGCTGAAGAAAATTTCGCCAGCGGCCTGCGCCAGCGCCACATGCACTGCGCCGCCGCGCCGATCAAAGATGCCCAAGGCCAGACCCTGGCCATGCTCACCCTGACCGCCGAGCCCGGCTGGTTTCATTTCCATACCCTGGGCACCGTTCAAGCGGCGGCCGAAGCGGTGTCGCGGCAGATGGCGCTGCAGGTGTTGCTGGAAGAACAACAGGCTGTGCTCGAAGTGCTCAACGAAGGCTTGGTGGTGCTCGATGAGCGTGGCTGCATCAAGGCACTCAACCGTTATGCGCGGCAACTGTTCGGGGTGGGGCGCGAGTTGATCGGCAGTCCTTTCCAGCGCCTGGGCCGCAGTGAATTGAGCGACGCGCTGGGTGAGCCGGTGCGCGACCGCGATTGCACCTTCCACTTGCACGACGGCAGCCAACTCGCCTGCCTGGTTTCGGTATGCCCGCTGGAGCAGGGTGGGGTGATTGTGTCGGTGCGCGAAAACCGCCGTATCCGCGAGATTACCCGGCGCATTATCGGCACCCAGGCCCGCTATACCTTCGAGACCATCCTGGGCACCTCGCGGGCCATACAAGACGCCCTGCACCTGGGGCGCATTGCCAGTCGCAGCGAGTCCACCACCTTGATCCTCGGCGAAAGCGGCACCGGCAAGGAGCTGTTTGCCCAGGCCATTCATAACGGCAGCGAGCGTTGCAACGGCCCGTTTGTGGCGGTCAACTGCGGCGCGATCCCACGGGACTTGGTGCAGAGCGAACTGTTCGGCCACGTCGAAGGTGCGTTCACCGGCTCGGCGCGGGGTGGGGCGGCAGGCAAGTTCGAACTGGCGGATGGCGGCACCATCTTCCTGGATGAAATCGGCGATATGTCCTTCGATGCCCAGGTCAGTCTGCTACGGGTTTTGCAGGAGGGTGAGATCACCCGCGTCGGGGCCAAGCAATCTCGGCAAGTCGACGTGCGCATCATCGCCGCCACCCATCGCAACCTGAGCCAGGCGGTGGCCGAGGGCGCGTTTCGTGAAGACCTTTACTACCGACTCAACGTGCTGAACCTGAGCGTGCCGCCACTGCGTATGCGCCGTGACGATATCCCATTGCTGGCACGGCACTTCCTGCAGCGCTGTGCCCGCTCGCTACGTAAAACGGTGCAAGGTTTCGCGCCTGATGCGTTGGCGTTGCTGTCAGCCCATGGTTGGCCGGGCAACGTGCGGGAGCTGGAAAACGTCATTGAGCGGGCGACCAACCTGGCGATGAGTGAGCTGATTCAATCGGCTGATTTGCCGTTGGAAACCGAGCAACGCACCACGTTGCGCGCCTACCAGCCCCAGCCCGCGCAGGATTTGAGCAGCCATGAAATGCACGCCATCGTTGCCGCGCTCACCAGCACCCGCGGCAACATTCGCCTGGCCGCACAGCAACTGGATGTGTCGCGGGGCGGGCTGTACAACAAGATGAATCGCTTTGGCTTGAGCGCCGCCGATTTCCGTGAGCGCTGAAACCGCAAGCCAACGCGATCAGTTGCAGAGGTTTTCCGGGGTCACTATCTGCAGCGGTATATGCACGCGGTGCCTCAATGCATCAAACCCCTCATCACTCTGCAAGCGCACCAGCAACTCCACCAATGCCACGGCCGTCTGCCGTGGCTGCGAGTCCATCACCACATCAATCAGCCCCTTGCTCAATGCCTGACGCGACAACGGGGTGGACTCTTGCAGGATGCAGCACAGCACCGGGCGCTTGGGCAGTTGGGCCAGGGCGTTGATCACACCGTCGCCGCCGCCGCCCACCACGCATAACCCACGCAGGTCGGTATGGCGGCTGAGCAAGTCGAGGGTAGCTTCTTCGGTGATGTCGCAGTTATCCAGGTTGATCAGCGGCTCCAACGGCTTGAGCCCCGGCGCGTGTTCGGCCAGGTAGCTGTGCAAGCCTTCGACCCGTGCCTGATGGCCGAGAAAACGGTGGCCGCCCAACAGGATGCCCACGCTGCCTTTGCGTGCGCCGCAGGTGCGCGCCAGCAGCCAGCCCATGGTGCGCCCGACCACGTGATTGTCCTGGCCTACATAGGGTTCGGCGGCGTGTTCATGGATGTCCGAGAGCAGGGCAACCACCGGCACGCCCGCTGTGCGGATCTGCGCCAGGCAGGCGTTGATCAATGGGTGGGCGAAGCTGACCACCGCGAGGGCGTCGCACTGCACGGCCAGTTGTTCGATTTGCGCGACGATGGCGCCGGGCGTGCGGTCGTTGATGTAGTCGAACTGGCAGCTCAGGTTGGCGGTGGCGTGATGCTGCGCTGCCTCGCTGATGCTGTGTGCCAACTGCGCATAGAACGCTTGGGCGGTCCCCAGCAACAGCACGCCGAACCGGTAGGTGGGCCGGCGTTCGCGAATGCGTTGGCCGATCAGCCGTGCGGCGAAATAACCCACCGCTTCGGCGGCTTGGAACACCTGTTCGGCGGTGCCGGGGTTGACCGGCGCGCGGGCGTTCAACACGCGGTCGACGGTGGCTACGCTGAGCCCCGCATGGGCGGCAACGGTGGCGATGGTTGGGCGTTTGTTGTTGTGCATGGCAGGCCCCTTGAGCGTCTTGATAGAAAACTATCAAGCCCCGCTGGGCCTGGATGATAGCTTGATAGGGAATGGATTCAAGGCCTTGAGGGTGATTTAGCCGCGCTCTATCGTTGGTTTCGCAAAGCCCCTGAAACCCACGCTTGCGGAGAACAATAACAATGCCTGGACACACCGCTCACCGCGCTCGGCGCGACTACAGCCTCACCGGCCCCGAAGCGGCCCGCGCCGCCGACAAGGGCCTGGTCTCGGCCCGTTGGTACCAGTCGCCCATCCCGCGCAATCGCATGAAAGCCCTGATGCAACGCCGAGACGCTCCGGCGTTGCTCGACACCGCCCTGTGGTTCTCGGCGTTGTTGGCCACCGGTGTCGGTGGGTACTGGTTCTGGGGGACTTGGGCCTGCGTGCCATTCTTCATCGTCTACGGTGTGCTCTACGGCACGGCCTCCAACCCGCGCTGGCACGAAACCGGCCACGGCACGGCGTTCAAGACCCGCTGGATGAACGATGCGCTGTATCAGGTGGCGAGCTTCATGTGCCTCTTCGAACCCCACGTGTGGCGCTGGAGCCATGCCCGTCATCACACCGACACCATCGTCGTCGGCCGTGACCCGGAGATCGTCGAACCGCGCCCGCCCAGCTTATGGATGATGGCCCTCAGCCTGTTCAACCTGCCCCTGGCCTCGAAGACCTTCAGCGGCGTGGCCCGCCATGCGCTCGGGCGGATGAGCGCCCAGGAGCAGGACTTCATCCCCGAATCCGAGTGGCCCAAGGTGTACCGAGATGCGCGTATCTGGGTCGGCCTTTATGCGGTGATCATCGGCACCGCGCTGTACCTGCACAGTTGGTTGCCGCTGATGCTGGTGGGCCTGCCCAGCCTCTATGGCGCGTGGCTCGGCTACCTGTTTGGCCTCAGCCAGCACGTGGGCCTGGCCGAAGATGTGCTCGACCACCGCAGTAACTGCCGCACCATCTACATGAACCGCGTGTTGCGCTTTATCTACATGAACATGAACTACCACCTCGAACACCACATGTACCCGATGGTGCCGTACCACGCGCTCAGCCAACTGCACGAAGAGATCCGCAGCGACTGCCCACCGCCATACGTCAACCTGTGGCAGGCCTACCAGGAAATCATTCCGACGATCTGGCGCCAGCGCAGCGACCCCAATTATTTCGTCCAGCGTCCCACCCGTGGCGAGCAAGCTCGCTCGCCACAGAGTAAGAGCCAGTCATTGGAGATAAATGCATGAACGATCAATGGATCGACGTCTGCGCCGTGGGCGAAATAGAAGCAGAAGACGTGCTGCGCTTCGACCACGGCGCGCAGACCTACGCGGTGTTCCGTTCTGCCGATAACGAATTTTTCGCCACCGCCGGCCTGTGCACTCACGAGAAAATCCACCTGGCCGACGGCCTGGTGATGGACCATGTGATCGAGTGCCCCAAGCACAACGGCCGCTTTGATTACCGCTCCGGCAAGGCCCTGGGCGCGCCGGTGTGCGTCAACCTCAAGACCTACCCGGTGCGGGTGGATGCGGGGCGGGTGCTGCTCGCCGTCACGGCGCAAGGATGAACGCCCCCCTGATCATCGTCGGCGCCGGCCATGCAGGTGGCCGTGGGGCACTGACCCTGCGTGAAGAAGGCTACAGCGGGCGCCTGATCCTGATCGGCGATGAAGCGCATCTGCCCTACGAACGGCCACCGTTGTCCAAGGGCTTGCTGCAAGGCTCGACCGACCTGGCGCAATGCAGCCTGTGCGACAGCCAGCAGTTGGCGGCACTCGGGGTCGAGCATATCGCCGCCAACCCGGTCAGCCGCCTGGAGCCACAGCACCACCGGTTGCAATTGGCCGACGGCCAATGGTTGAGCTATGCCGGCCTGCTGCTGGCCACCGGAGGCCGGGCGCGGCGTTTGCCCCAAGAGCAGGCGAATGTCTTTTACCTGCGCACCCACGATGAAGCCTTGGCCCTGCGCGATAGGTTGCGCCCTGGCGCTCGGCTGGTGGTGGTCGGCGGTGGTTTTATCGGCTTGGAGGTGGCGGCGACAGCGCGGGGCCTGGGCTGCGAGGTGACGCTCCTGGAAGCCGGGCCACGGCTGGCAGGGCGGGTTGTGCCGCCGGTGATCAGTGACGCGTTGCTGGCCTTGCACCGTGAGCAGGGTGTGGATGTGCGTTTGAACGTCGCCCTGGAGTGCATCCACGCCGACGCCGTGCAACTGGTCGACGGGCAACGGCTGCCCTGCGACCTGGTGGTGGTCGGCATTGGCATGCAGCCTAACATCGAGTTGGCCGCGGCGGCGGGCTTGGAAGTCGGGCAGGGCATTCGCGTCGACGCGCAGTTGCGCACCAGTGCGGCGGATATCTATGCGGCGGGGGATGTGTGCGAGTTTCGCCTGGCGGGCCTTTATCAGCGCCAGGAAACCTGGCGCAACGCCGAAGCCCAGGGCCGTCTCGCGGCGTTGAACCTGCTGGGGCGGGCGTTGGCGTTCGAGACGATCCCGGGTTTCTGGTCCGATCAATACGCGTGGGGCTTGCACACCGTCGGGGTGATGACTGCGCTGATGGTTCGCCGGGAATTGCCAGACGGCGGCCAGCTGCTGTTCTACCTGGACGACCATCACCGTTTGCAGGGCGCCTGCAGTTGGGCCTTGGGTAACCGCGCAGCCAAGGACATCAAGCTGTGCGAGCACTTGATTACTGCCCGCATCCCGCTCAACCCGGCCAGCCTGGCCGACCCTGAGGTATCCCTGAAGCCGTTATTGCGAGGCTGACCATGCGCCAGTTGTTAGTATTTCAATCGATGTGGGCCATGCAAACCGAGCCCGGCAGCCTGGAAGCGCAATTGGACCGCATCGCCGCCGCCGGTTTTGACGGCATCACCGACCATTACTGGGCGCCGGCATCGGTGCAGCGCCTGCACGCGGCGGCCACGGCCAGGGGCTTGCAGATTGAAGGGCAGCTGTTCCCGCAATCGGTGGATGATCTGGCCAGGGCATTGGAGGTGATCAGCCGCTACGGCTGTCATCACCTCACCTTGCAAGCCGACGTGCGCCCACGTACCCAGGCCGAGGCGGCCAGTTTGATCGAAGGCTGGCAACGGCTGGCCGAACAAGTGGACTTCCAGATTTTGCTGGAAACCCACCGCTATCGGCTCACTAACGACTTGCTGTTCACCCTCGACCTGCTGGCACAGATGCCCGATCTGAAACTGCTCGCTGACCTGTCCCACTACGTGGTTGGCCGCGAGTTGCCCGAGCCCGGCAGTGTGGAAGACGACGAACAGATACGCACCATCCTGCGTCACAGCTGGGGCTTTCATGGCCGCATCGCCAGCAGCGAACAGGTACAGGTGGGCCTGGATTTTGCCCAGCATCAGCCGTGGGTCGAGCGCTTTACCGGTTGGTGGCGCTACGGGATCGAAGACTGGCTGGCCCGCGCCGAGACACCCCAGAGCCTGTCCTTCACCTGCGAACTGGGCCCGCCACCCTATGCGATCACCGGCGCGGATGGCCGCGAGCTCACCGATCGCTGGGCCGAGGCTTTGAAGCTCAAAGCGCTGATTCGCCAGGTGTGGGCCAGTTGTCAGGGATGATCTGCTAACCTGCCGGGGTTCAAACCGACCTTAGCCAGTGGATCGCCTTCATGAAAACCTGCCCCGTCCGCCCCCCGCTCGAACCGCAATCGGTGTGCCATCCGATCACCAGCAGCGCGATCTTCATGGTTGCCACCCTGGCGCCCGATGCGGTTGAAAACGTGCGGGCCTGGTGCGCCGACATCGCAGGCCTGGTGCGCTCGGTAGGCAAGCGCGTGCCCTCGGGCAACCTGACCTGCGTTTGCGGGTTTGGCTCGGACGCCTGGGACCGCCTGTTCGGCGCGCCGCGCCCGGCGGCCTTGCATCCGTTTCGCGAGTTCGGTGTGGAGGGGCGCAAGGCAGTGTCGACCCCTGGTGACATCCTGCTGCACATCCGTGCCGAACAGATGGACCTGTGTTTCGAGCTGGCGACCCAGCTGGTGACGGCCCTGGGTGATAGCGTGAAAGTGGTGGATGAGGTCCAGGGCTTTCGGTACTTCGATATGCGCAGCATCATCGGTTTCGTCGACGGCACCGAGAACCCGGTGGGGCGCAAGGCCGAGGCGTTTACCCTGGTGGGCGATGAAGACCCTGAGTTCGAAGGCGGCAGCTATGTACTGGTGCAGAAATACCTGCACAACATGACCGCGTGGAATGGCTTGACGGTGGAGGCTCAAGAGAAGGTGATCGGGCGCACCAAATTATCGGACATCGAACTGGACGAAGACGCCAAGCCGAGCAACTCCCACAGCGCCCTGACAGTGATCACTGACCAGGACGGTGAAGAAGTGAAGATCCTGCGCGACAACATGCCCTTCGGCCGCCCAGGCGCGGGCGAATTCGGCACTTATTTCATCGGCTACGCACGCTCGCCTCAGCCTCTGGAACAGATGCTGGAAAACATGTTCGTCGGCCGCCCGGCCGGCAATTACGACCGCTTGCTCGACTTCAGCACGGCCGTGACCGGCGGCCTGTTCTTCGTGCCCTCGGCCGACTTGCTCGAAGCGCTGGCCGACCGCCAATAACCTGTAGGAGCGAGCTTGCTCGCGAAAAAACCAAGGCCACCGCGAACATACAGAATGCCGGCGTTATCGTTGGCGTTTTTCGCGAGCAAGCTCGCTCCTACAAGGGTCAGGTAAGCAGGCCGGTGCTGACGGCCACGATCAAAAACACCCCCAGCAGCGCACGGTAGATCACGAACGGCCAGGTGGAGAACCGTTCCAGAAACTTCATCAGGCCCCAGATCGCGAAGAACGCCGAGACGCTGGCCACCACCAGGCCAAAGATCAAGTGCGGCCAGGCGTGGGCGGGCAGGTCGGCGCGCAGCAGCACCCACAACTCTTTCAAACCGGCCAGGGCGATGGCCGGCAAGCCCAGCAGGAAGGAAAACCGCGCTGCCTCTTCGCGTTTGAAGTTCAGGAACAGCGCTGCGGTCAACGTGGAGCCCGAACGCGATACGCCAGGTATCAACGCGCCAATCTGCGCAACTCCCACAATCAAGGCATCGCGCAGGCGCATTTGGCTCACGTCGCGTGTATGCCGGGCACGCAGTTCGGCCACTGCCAGCAGCACTGCCATCACCACGCAGGAAATGCCGATCACCATCAGCCCGCGCAAGGGTGAGTTGCACGCATTCAAGGTCGACGACAACGCCAGGCCGGCGATGCCAATCGGTACGGTTGCCAGCACAATCGCCACGGCGAGCTTGAACCAGCGGTCGTTGTAGTCGCCCCGGCGCACCGCACTGATGCTGCCCGTGGTCACCTGGCGCACATCGCGCCAGAAATAACTGACCACCGCCGCCAGCGCCGCCAATTGCATGGCTGCCGAAAACGCCGAGCCGGGGTCTTGCCAGCCGAGCAGGGCGGGCACTACGCGCATATGGGCGGTGGACGACACCGGCAGCAATTCAGTAATGCCCTGGATCACCCCAAGGATGAAGATTTGCAGGTAATCCAGGGAGGCAAAGCCCACATCCAGGCCGGCGGTACAGACGTTGGTCAAAATACGTGTCCTTGAGCATTAGGGAGAAACCGGCGAAGTTTATTCTAAATGTTTCAGGATTTCGGCCAGGGCAACTGCTATTTGCAATCGGTTCAGCCAATAGAAAGGATTCGCCAGGCCATTGGCGTGGGCAGCACTTTTGTGAACAATGGCGCCCTGCGTTTTTCCACCGAGAGCCCCATGCCTGAAACCACCGTCGAATTGATCCAGACCGGCCCCGAAGAAGCCGAACTGATCCGCAATCTTTACCAGTACTACGCCTATGAGTCTTCGGACTGGGAACAGGAAGATGTCGAGGCCGATGGGCGTTTCTACATCCACGACGAACACCTGGCCCGCTACTGGAGCGACCCGCAATGGAGCGCCAACCTGCTGCTGGTAGACGGCTACATCGCCGGTTTCCTGCTGATCGAAGGCAGCGAACTGCCGGGCATCGACGCCCTGGAACTGGCCGACCTGTTCATCCTCAAGCGCTACCGCCGCAAGGGCATCGGCCGCGCCATCGCCAGCCAGGTGCTGTGCAGCGGCGAGTGCAATTGGCTGGTGCGCTTCTATGATCAGGACGAAGTGTCCCAGGCGTTCTGGCGCACGGTGCTGGATAACCTGCCGCGCCCGGTGCAGAGCATTGAACTGGACGATGAGCCGCAGTTGGTGAACTACCTGATTACCCGGGCTTCGTTGCATTGACAGGGGAGGCTTTCTCCATCTAAACAACGCTGTAGCGATCAACCGTAACCACGATGCGAAGCGAGCCGCTCTTGCTCTTGATCTGCTTTTGATCTTGATCTTAAGCGCCCCGTCAAACCACGCTGGCCGAACGCAGGCTTGAATTCGTGGGTAACCCGGCAGGACGCCGGGTTAGCCGCCCCGCGCCATGGATGGCGCGTGGCGGCGGCCCACGAATTCAAGCCTGCGTTCGGGCACACCGAGCCTAAGCGAGGTGCCGAGTGGTGGGGCAAGAGCCCTTTTGGTTACTTTTGGGGCTCTTTTCCAAAAGTGACCCGCTGTCAGAGCGGAACCCTAAGTGGCCGTTACCGCAGCAATGGATATGTACCCAATCCAACGGTGTTGACTGTCAGGCCGCCTTCGCGAGCAAGCCAGCTCCCACATTTGCACCGAGGGGTGTCAGATAGATGGAGGCGGCTGTCAGGCCGTCACGGGCCTAGCCCGGGTTGAACAACACCTGCTGCATCGCCTGGGGCGGCTGCCCGAAGGCCCTGAGGAACGCCTGGCGCATACGTTCGCGATCACCAAACCCGGTTTCGCGCGCCACCACCTCCACCGGGTGCCGGCTGGTTTCCATCATCGCCCGCGCAGCTTCCACCCGCAGGGCCTCGATGGCCTTGGCCGGGGTCTGCCCGGTTTCTTCGCGAAACACCCGGCTGAACTGGCGCGGGCTGAGCCGGGCGACATCGGCCAGGGCCTCCACGGATAAATCCTGGGTGAGATTCTCGCGAGCGTAAGCCAAGGCCAGTTGCACGCGATCGGACTTGGGGTCCAGCTCCAACAAGGCCGACAGTTGCGACTGCTCGCTGCCACGACGTTGGGCAATCACCAGCTTGCGCGCAATGCGACGGGCCAGGTCGCTGCCCAGGTCGTCCTCCACCATCGCCAGCGCCAGGTCGACCCCGGCGCTCATACCCGCACCGGTCCATACCTTGCCGTCGACAATAAACAACTTGTCTTCTTCCAGGCGGATATCCGGGTAGCGCTTGCGAAATGCCGGCGCATGGATCCAGTGGGTGGTGGTGCGCTTGCCAGCCAGCAGGCCAGCTTCGGCCAGCACAAAGATGCCCATGCATAACGACGCCACTCGACGCGACTGCGCGGACGCCGCCTTGACCATCTCCAGCAGGTTGGCTTCCGGCAGGCGAAACTCCAGGTAGCCACTGACAATCAGCGTGTCATAGCCCTCCGGCCGCAGCGCGCTGGTGTTCACCGAAAAGCCCTGTGAGGTCATCACCGCGCCGCCGCTTTCCGACACCAGGTGAAACTCATAGGCCGGCTCGCCGCACAGCAGGTTGGCGCACTCGAACACCGAGCCCAGGCTGAGGCTCAACGACTGGAAATTCGGGTAAACCATCAGCGCAACGCTGTGCATTGCATCTCTCCAAGGGGCGTGGGAGAGGCGATTGTCGGCGTGTGTTCGGCAAACGGCAACCGACTTTGATGCATGTCCGCAATCCTTGCGGATATGACATTGTGAGCCAATGCCTGGCTGCCTAACATGGGGCCAACTGTTATTCACACCGATCGAGGCACTGGAAAATGAAAGTATTAATGGTACTGACCTCTCACGACCAGCTTGGCGATACCGGGCGCAAGACCGGCTTCTGGCTCGAAGAATTCGCCGCACCTTATTACGCGTTCAAGGACGCTGGTGCCGAGGTGGTGTTGGCTTCCCCGGCGGGCGGCCAGCCGCCGCTGGACCCTAAAAGCGATGAACCGGATGCGCAAACCGAGCAGACTGAGCGCTTCGCCAAAGACCCGGCTGCGCAGCAAGCCTTGGCGACCACCGTGAAGCTGGACTCGGTCAACGCCGCCGACTTTGACACGGTGTTCTACCCAGGCGGCCACGGCCCGCTGTGGGACCTGGCGGAGTCGCCGGTGTCCATCACGCTGATCGAAGCCTTCGAGCGGGCCGGCAAGCCCATTGGCTTTGTGTGCCATGCACCGGGTGCCTTGCGTCACGTCAAGGCGTTTAACGGTGAGCCGTTGATCAAGGGCCGCCGCGTCACCGGGTTCTCCAACTCGGAAGAGGCCGCCGTGCAGTTGACCGAAGTCGTGCCATTCCTGATTGAAGATGAATTCAAAAAACTGGGCGGCCAGTATGAGAAGGGCGCCGACTGGCAATCCTTCGTCATCGTCGACGGCTTGCTGGTGACTGGGCAAAACCCAGGCAGCTCCAGCGAAGTGGCCAAGGCCCTGCTGACACTCTGCGCTTAAGTTAATCAACCGATCTACGCAGTGGCGACTCCTAGGAGTCGCCACGGTTTTCGTTCGTCCTGAATGTGGAATATCGCCGTGCCTGACTGCATCCTGAACACCCCGATCAAGCTGGGGCATCATCGCTTGAACAACCGTGTCGTACTGCCGCCGCTGACCCGCCAGCGCAGCGCCCAGCCGGGTAATATCGCCACCGACCTGATGGCCGAGTATTACCGTCAGCGGGCCAGTGCCGGGTTCATGGTCAGCGAGGGTACGCAGATCGAACCCCGTGGCCAGGGCTACGCGTGGACGCCGGGCATTCATACACCGGCGCAAATCCAGGGTTGGCGCAAAGTCACCGCAGCGGTGCATGCCGAGGGCGGTGTGATCTTCGCCCAGCTATGGCATGTGGGGCGGGTGTCCCATAACGCGCTGCAACCTGACGGTGGCGCCCCGGTGGGGCCGTCTGCGCTGGCGGCGGTGCAAGCCAAGGCTTTCATTGAAACCGGGCCGGGTGTGGGTGAACTGGTACAGCCCCCCGTACCCCGTGCCTTGACCACGCTGGAAATCGAAGAGCTGGTGGGGCACTACGCCCAGGCTGCACGCAATGCCCTGGACGCCGGGTTCGACGGTGTGGAAATCCACGCGGCCAACGGCTACCTGGTCAACCAGTTCATCTCGGCGCACTCCAACACTCGTGAGGATGAATACGGCGGCTCGCTGGACAATCGCCTGCGCTTGCTGCGCGAGATCGTCGAAGCCGTGTGCAAGGTGGTGGGGCCGGAGCGCCTGGGCGTGCGCTTTTCGCCGCTGTTCAGTGGCACCGACCAGGACCGGGTCTACATCGGCCTGGTGGAAGAAGACCCGCACACGACCTATATCGAAGCGATCAAAGTGCTGGAGGCGTCGGGCATCGCCTATGTGTCCATTGCCGAAGCCGATTGGGACAACGCGCCCGACCTGCCCGAGACTTTCCGCCAGGCCGTGCGCGCCACCTTCAGCGGCAGGATCATCTACGCCGGCCGCTACACCGCCGAGCGCGGTGCACGCTTGGTAGAGGCCGGGTTGGCGGACTTGATTGCCTTTGGAAGGCCCTTTATTGCCAACCCGGACTTGCCCCAGCGGCTGTTCAATGGCTGGCCGTTGAATGCGTTGAAGGCCGAAGGCTTGTATGGCGGCACGCAGGCCGGGTATGTGGATTATCCGATGTATGCCCAACAATAGTGTGGGAGCGGGCTTGCTCGCGAAGGCGTTGGCTCAGCAAACACTTATGTTGACTGACCCACCGCTTTCGCGAGCAAGCCCGCTCCCACAGGGATCTGCAACCCCTCTGCACATCAAAAATGCCTCACTCCACCCGCAACACAATCTTGCCGATATGATCCCCACCTTCCATCCGCGCATGGGCCTGGGCGGCGTCGGTATAGGCGTAGACCTGGTCGATCATCGGCAGGCAACGCCCGGCACTGAGTACCGGCCACACGTGTTCGCGCAGTTGCGCGGCAATCTCTGCCTTTTCTTCGCGGGTGCGGGCGCGCAGCAGTGAGCCGGTGATCACCGCGCGTTTGCCGAGGATGGTCAGCAGGTCGACGTCGTTGGCCTTGGCGCCACCGAGGAAACCGAGGATTACCAGGTGGCCGTCCATGCCCAGGGCCTTGAGGTTATTGTTCAGGTACGAGGCACCCATGATGTCGAGGATCACGTTGACGCCTTTGCCATCGGTCTGTTTGGCGATGACCTCGGCAAAGTCCTGTTCGCGGTAGTTGATCGGCTCGGCGCCGAGCTTGGCAATCGCTGCGCATTTGTCGGCGCTGCCGGCCGTGGCGAATGCCTGGATGCCGAACTCCTGGCAGAGCATCAACGCGGTGGTGCCGATACCGCTGGTGCCGCCGTGGATCAAGACACGCTGGCCTTTCTGGGCACCACCGAGGCCGAACAGATTGGCCCACACCGTAAAGAAGGTTTCCGGTACGGCAGCGGCCTGAATCCAGTCCATGCCTGCGGGGATCGGCAGCGCCTGGCTGGCCGGCACCGCGCAATACTGCGCATAGCCGCCACCATTGGTCAGGGCACAGACCTTGTCGCCCAGGCTGTACTCGGTGACGCCATCACCCAGCGCCACCACTTCACCGGCCACTTCCAGGCCTGGGATCGGGCTCATGCCGGGCTTCATCGGGTATTTGCCCGCGCGTTGCAAGGCATCTGGGCGGTTGACCCCGGCGGCGTGCACGCGAATCAGAATCTCGCCTGGCCCAGCCACTGGCACATCGGCGCTACGCGGCTGCAAGACCTCGGGCCCGCCAGGGATGGTGATTTCGATCAGGGTCATTTCTTGGGGGAGTGTCATGGAAAAGTTCCTGTAGCGATGAGCGTATGGGTTGGGACCGTAGCGCGGGGTCGGCAGTTCAGCAAGATCATGCCGGGTTCTTTGGGCAATGCAACCGCAGGATTTCAGCACAAGCCTGCAAGTGCAGAGCCGCGGCGTTGGACACACTGGCTGCCGGTCATTTTCGACGCAAACAGGTGGCATATGAACCAAGCAAGAAATCAGGATATCGGGCTGTTGTTTCTGCGCGGCAGCGGGGCGCTGTTCCTGTTGTGGGTACACGGCTTGCCCAAGTTGCTGCACTACAGCGAACAACTGAAGCTGATCGAAGACCCTTTTCACCTGGGCGCTTCTATCACCTTGCTGCTGGCGATTTTCGCCGAGGTGCTGTGCCCGTTGCTGATCATCGCGGGCGTGTTGGTGCGCCTGGCGTGCCTGCCGATCCTGGCGGTGCTGGTGATTGCGTTGCTGGTGGTGCACCCGGAATGGACGCTGTTCGAAGGGCAATTCGGTTGGCTGCTGCTGATCATCTTCACCAGCGTGTTGATCGCAGGGCCAGGGCGGCTGGTGTTGAGCCAGCGCTTTGCCTGAAAAAAAAGGCCGGGTGAACCCGGCCTTCTGCCTTCTGCCTTCTGTAGGAGCGAGCTTGCTCGCGAAAAACTCATAGGCGCCGCGTTCATTCAGCAAGCACGCGTTATCGTTGAGGTTCTTCGCGAGCAAGCTCGCTCCTACAAGTGCATCGAGGTATCAGCGGTTCAGGAACGCCAGCAGGTCTTCGTTGAGCTGTTGGGCGTGGGTCACGGCAAACCCGTGCGGCGCATCCTTGTACACCTTCAATTGCGCGCCCTCGATCATCTGCGCCGCGACTTTGCCGGTGGTGTCGAACGGCACGATCTGGTCGCCGTCGCCATGGATCACCAGGGTCGGCACGTCGATCTTGGCCATGTCCGGGCGGAAGTCGGTTTGCGAGAACGCGGTGACGCAATCCACGGTGGATTTGAGCGACGCGAGCATGGCGATCTGCAGGGTCTGGCTGAGCACGCCCTCTGAAACGTGCTGGCCTTTATTGAGACCGAAGAACGGCGTGTTGAAGTCGCTGATGAACTGCGCACGATCCTTCAGCAGGCCGGCCTTGATGCCATCGAACACCTCGCCAGGCACGCCTTGGGGGTAATCGGCTTGCTGGCCGAAGATCGGCGTGACCGCGCCCAGCAACACCAGGCCGGCGACACGGGCACTGCCGTGGCGGGCGATGTAGCGCGCCACGTCACCGCCACCCATGGAGAAGCCCACCAGGGTCACGTCCTGCAGGTCCAGGTGTTCGATCAACTGGGCGATATCGTCAGCGAAGGTGTCGTAGTCGTTACCGGTCCATGGCTGGTCCGAGCGGCCAAAGCCACGACGGTCGAACGCGATGGTGCGAAAGCCACGGCTGCTCAGGTATTCCATCTGGTATTCCCACATGTCCGCATCCAGCGGCCAGCCATGGCTGAACAGCACGGGCTTACCGCTGCCCCAGTCCTTGAAGTAGATCTGGGTACCGTCTTTGGCAACGAATGTGCTCATCTGAAACTCCTTGCAGGGCTGAAAAAGGGCGGTGAAAAAACCGCCTCACTATTGCCGTAAACCTGAGCCCTGGCTTGTATGGGTGTGCTTGCCTCACCAACTGAACTTGAGCTCCATGCCCAGGTAATTGCTGTCGTGCCCACCGGCATCACGCAGGGTCTGGCCGACCGCGTAGTGCACCGCCTCGACCGCACCGCTGAGGTTGGGCGTAAAGGCGTAGTCGGTGCGCAGTTGCCCATAGGCGCCGGTCCAGCGCTCACCTTGGCCCGCGGTGCCAGCCACGGCCAGGTTGGGCTGGGTGTAGACGGCGTCTGCGGTGGTTTGCCGCCACAGCAGGCCGACAGCGGTTTGCACGCTGAGCTTGGCAATGGGCTTGACGGTGATCGACGGCTTGACGTGGATCAGGTTGCTGTAGCCGGTATAACCTGCCAGGGAAAAGTAATAGCCATTGGGGAACAGCGGGTTGAAGGTGCCGACCCGGCCGTCACCGGCCTTGCGGTCACCAGAGGCGATATCCAGTTGCAGGCCGATACGCGGCTTCCAGGCCAGCGTGTCAAAGGTGTAGCCGGTGCGGCTGCCGCCGGCCCAGGCGCGAATCGTCTTGCTGCCCACCGAGCCGCGTTGCAGCATGGCTTCGATGTCCCAGTCGAACCCCTGGGCTGCGCCGCCGAGGCGGGCGTCCAGCAACTGGCGGGTTTCGTCGCCGTCGGCGTCCAGGTAATGGGCGGCGCTGCGCTCGTACACGCCGTAATAGGCCGACAGCTCATTGGTGCCGCCCACCAGTCGCTCGACCCGTAGCATGTGGAAGCGCGCGTCGCTGTTGGACTTGTCGTCGAAATGCCGGCCATCCTGGTACTGCACCGGTTGGCTGGCGATCCCGATAAAGCGCCATTGCGGCGTTTCCCAGTCCGCCCACAACGCATCGAAGGACTGCCGCACATTCGGGCCGTCCCGTGACGAGATGAAACGCTGCAAGTCGAAGGCGAAATCCTGGCGGCCAGCCCGTGCCTTGAAGGTGCCGGCGTTGAAGGTCTTCACGTATTCGGCAAAGGCCAGGCGCAGGTCGACGCGGTTCTGGTCGGCACCGCCAATCGTGGTCTTGTCATAGGCCCGCACATCTTCCAACTGGGTGAACAGCCGCCAGTGTTCGTTCAGGTGCAAGTCGGCGTGCACCTGAAAGCGCTGGATCAGGTAGCGGTCACGCGGTACATCCCGCACGCCGAACCCGCTGGCGTCGTTCATCTCGAATCGTTCACGCAAGGTGGCGCCCAACGACAGGTAGGTGAACGGGTTGGCCGCGGACAACGGGATGTACTTGAGGTTGTCCAGCGGTTGCGTGCGCAAGGCCGGGTCCTTGAGCACGGACCAGTCTTCCTGCCAACGGTTGGCCTTGATCGCCGGGCGTACCGGCTGGTCGTCGGCCTGCACACTGCCGGCAAGCAACGGCCACAGCACCGCCAGGCTCCAGCCTGCGTGACGCATCATTTTGCCGCGCTGAGTTGGTGGATTTCTGCGACATAACCGCCTGGGAACTCCACCAACGCACTGCGCCGACCTTTGCTGTCGAACGCCGGCACCAGCACTGTGGCGCCAGAGCCAGTGGCCTTGCCCAGGGTGGCGGCCAGGTCGTTGACCTGATAACCGGTGGTGTCGTGGCCGAACGGGTAGGGCAGTTGGCCGTTGGTGACCAGCACCGCCATGCGCCCGAACGGCGATTCGATATCCACGCGGCGGTAATGGCCGCCGGCCTGGCCGACATCAACCCCTGGGGCGTGCTTGTCGTCGCTCAACACCTTGCCGTGGGAGAAACCCAGGAACGCCTTGATAAACCGCTCGGCGCTGTCGTTGGACACATACACACGGTTTTCCGGCACGGTGTCGAAGGCGGTGTAATCCGGGGTCTTGGTGTGCCAGTAGAGCTGCATGTTCACACCGCCCGGCCATTGCACCACGGCATCACGGCCGATGGGGTCGGGGAAATCGCTGACGATTACGTCGGCGCCATTTTCACGCGCGGCCTTGAGGGCCACGTCCATGTCCTTGACCAGATAGCCGTTGCGTTCCTGGCCGAAGGGGTGGGGTACGGGGGTGGTAAAGCCGAACAACGACACGGTACCCGCCGGGGTTTGCAGCAGTTGCGAGGTGGTGCTGCTCGGTACCGGCAGCACATTGACCACGACCTGGGGCGTGCTTTTGCCGCCGAAGGTGGCGAGGAAACTCTGGGCAAAACGGTCCACATCGGCCGGTGCCACATACACATGGCTGGTGTCGTATTGCGGCGCCACGGCCACGCTTGGGGTGGCGGCGAACGCGCTGTTCATCATCGCACTTGCCAGCAGTGTCAATGCCAGCGATACCTTGGTTGTTGTGTTACCCATGCCCATTCTCCAGCGCTTTTGAGGGTTCGAAAGCGGTGAGGTTAGGGGGGCAGGGCGGTGGGGAATTGTATGGACGTGCTCGGTTGAACGTTTCAGCTACGCGGCCCAGGCAGCCGACGCCGATCTACCTGACACCCCCGAGATCAACCTGTGGGAGCTGGCTTGCCTGCGATGACGGCCTCCCAGCCGACACAGTTGGATTGTGTACATATCCCTGTCGAATTCCGGCCAGCTTGGTTTAACGGGGCGCTTAAGATCAAGATCAAAAGCAGATCAAAAGCGGCTCGCTTCGCATCGTGGTTACAGTGGAGTGTGCAACCTGCAAGTTGTGCATCTACTGCACTAACGCTTTCGCAGGAAAGCCATAATGCCAGTCAGTTAAGGCTTTTTTGTAGGAGCGAGCTTGCTCGCGAAAAACTTACAGGCGCCGCGTTCATTCAGCAAACACGCGTTATTGTTGACGTTTTTCGCGAGCAAGCTCGCTCCTACAGAAATTGGGGATGCCCGCACATTTGGATCGCGGGGCATCAGTTAAATAGCCGTTGTCTGTTACGCCACCATAATGATCTTCGACACCAATTCCACCACCGTCTTGGCCTGCAGTTTCTTCATCAGCCGCGCCCGGTGCACTTCCACGGTGCGGTGGGAGATCGCCAGGCGCAGGGCGATTTCCTTGGATTTGAAGCCGTTGACGATGTGCATGGCGATTTCCCGCTCGCGGGGCGTGAGGTCGCCGGTGCCCTGGTGCATGCGGTCCAGGCGTTCGAAGTGCCAGATCATCAGTTTGAACGGGTCTTTGGGGGTGAGGGTGTAGCCGTGGGACTTGGCCCAGAATACTTCGCCGTTGTGGTGCTGCATGAAGCGTTCATCGGAATAAAAGCCGTTGTCGCTGTCGAGCAGCCAGTCATGGCTGCGCTTGCCGATGGCGTGGTAGTCGGCCTGGGACGGGTAGATCAGCAGGGTCAGCTGGTTGACCAGCGCGTCGCGCGTATAGCCGAACAGCTTCAGGAAAGCGTCGTTGCAGTCCAATATCACGCGGTCGCTGGTGACGATCTGCGGGGCAGGGGACAGCTTGAACGCCAGGCGTTCGAGGTCGGGGAATTGCTGGGCTAGCGCGGTCATGGGGCATCCTGCCTCGTTGTTCAATGCCCTGGGGCGCTACTTACCCGTGTAAGTAGTTACACGAATTGGCGCACGATCAGGGGTGGGTCATTGTAAGTAAAGTCCGAATCAAGAACAGAAGAAATTGATTATGCCTGCTGATTGCATCTCCATTGTTGCCGCTGGTCACTCCCGTTTTGGTCGCCTGGAAGGCACGACGCTCGAAGACCTGATCGTCCAGGTGACCCGGGAAGCCCTGAGCGACGCCGAGATTGACGCGTCGCAAATCGATGCGTTGTTCCTCGGCCATTTCAACTCGGGGCTGGTGCCCGACGGGTTTGCCGCCTCATTGCTGCTGCAGGCCGACCCCGGGCTGCGCTTTAAACCGGCTACCCGCTGTGAAAACGCCTGTGCGTCCGGCTCGGCGGCGATCCAGGCGGGGGTCAATGCGATCCTCTCCGGCAGTGCTGAGCTGGTGCTGGTGGTGGGCGCCGAGAAGATGACCCACACCAGCACCGCCGCGGTCACCCAAGCCTTGGCCGGGGCCGGCTACCAGAACGACCCGGCCGAAGCCGGCCTGAGTTTCCCCCAGTTGTTTGGCCGCGCTGCACGCCAATACGCTGAGCGTTATCACTGCCCGCTGGGCTCGATGGCGGCCATCGCTACCAAAAACCACTCCAATGCCATGGCCAACCCGCTGGCGCAGATGCATCGGGAGATGAATTTCGAACACTGCAACAACGTGTCCCAAAGCAACCCATTCGTGGCTGACTCCCTGCGCCTGACCGATTGCTCTCTGATCAGCGATGGCGCCGCCGCGATCATCCTCGCCTCGCCCAAACGTGCGCGGGCGTTCCGTCGCGAGGTGCAAATCCGCGCGATGACCCAGGTCAACGACACCTTGCCCATCGCCCAGCGCGACATCCTGGCCTTTGAAGGCCCGCAACGCGCGATTCATGCAGCGTTGCGCGGGGCGAATGTGACCCTGGCTGACCTGAGCTTCGCCGAGGTACACGACTGCTTCACCATCGCTGAGCTGCTGATCTACGAAGCCATGGGCCTGGCGCCCAAGGGCGAAGGGCATCGCGTACTCGACAGCGGCGTGGTGCGCGCCGGCGGGCGCTTGCCGGTCAACCTTTCCGGCGGGCTCAAAGCCAAGGGGCACCCCGTCGGCGCCACGGGGGTGTCCATGCATGCCTTGGCGTTCCGGCAATTGACCGGCGAGCCGATTGGCCTGGCGGTGCCCAACCCGGAGTTCGGCCTGGTGTTCAACATGGGCGGCATGGCGGTGGCCAACTACGCCTCGGTCCTGCAGGCACGCCGGAGCTGAGCCATGAACATTGCCAACTGGCTGCACGACACCCAGCGCCGGGCCCCGCAACGCCCGGCTTTGTTTGACGGCAGCGTGCAAGTGGCCGACTACGCCACCTTCGCCGCCCACGTACGCCAACGCGCCGCGCACCTGGTGGAGCAGCACGGCCTGGTGCCGGGGGACGCGGTGGCGCTGCTGATGAAAAACAGCTGCGACTACCTGGAACTGCTCTACGCCATCTGGTGGATGGGCGGGGTGGCGGTGCCGATCAACGCCAAGCTGCACCCCAGCGAAGCGGCGTGGATTGCCGATAATGCCGAGGCGCGGTTGATCTTTACCGACGGCGGCCAGGTGTTTTCATCGCGGGATTTGCCCGCGCGTTGCACGGAACTGGACGGCCACCCGCTGCCGCCCAGCCATGGTTGGCCGACCCTGGAACAGCCGGTGCCACGCCAGGATCACGACCTCGCCTGGCTGTTCTACACCTCTGGTACCACCGGGCGCTCCAAGGGCGTGATGCTGTCCCACGGCAACCTGATCGCCATGTCGCTGTGCTACGCCACGGATGTCGACGCGGTGAGTGCCGACGATGCGGCGTTGTATGCCGCGCCCATGTCCCACGGTGCTGGCCTGTACAACTTCATCCATGTACGCTGCGGCGCCCGCCATGTGGTGCCGGCCTCCCATGGCTTCGATGCTGCCGAGCTGTTCGGGTTGGCCGAGCAGATGGGCGATGTGTCGCTGTTTGCCGCGCCGACCATGGTCAAGCGCATGGTGGAGCAGGCGCGGCGCCAGGATTATCACGGCGCTGGCATCAAGACCATCGTCTACGGCGGCGGCCCCATGTACCTGGCCGACCTGCGTGAAGCGGTCGACACCTTCGGCCCGCGCCTGGTGCAGATCTACGGCCAGGGCGAGAGCCCGATGACCATCAGCGTCTTGCCCCGCGCCTTGATCGCCGAGCGCCAGCGTCCCGACTGGGCCACCCTGGCCGCCTCGGTGGGCCACGCGCAAGCCTGTGTGGAAATCCGCATTCTCGATGCCGAGCGCCAGCCACTGCCCACCGGCCAGCGCGGCGAAATCGCGGTGCGTGGCGCCACGGTGATGCAAGGCTACTGGCGCAACCCGCAGGCCACGCGCCAGACGCTGGTGGACGGTTGGCTGCTGACCGGCGATATCGGCTACCTCGACCCGGCCGGCTACCTGACGCTCACGGACCGCTCCAAGGACGTGATCATCAGTGGCGGCAGCAACGTGTACCCCCGTGAAGTCGAGGAAGTGCTGGCCCAGCATCCCGAGGTGTTCGAAGTGTGCGTGGTGGGCGAGCCGGACGCGCAATGGGGTGAGTCGGTGGTGGCCTTCGTGGTGACCCGCAGCGGTCAGCCCCTGGACGAAGGCGAACTCACCGCGTGGTTCCTGGCGCGCATGGCCTCGTTCAAAAAACCGAAAAAATATGTGTGGCGCAGCGACTTGCCCAAGAACAGCTACGGCAAGATTCTCAAGACCGACTTGCGGCATTGGCTGCAAACCGCGAGTATCGCCGCGCTTTAACATGGATCGATAATCAGACAAGGAGTCCCCACGATGGGCAATCCCGCACAAGACACCGTCCGCAAGCGCCGCCGTGCGTTTCTGGGCGCTACCTCCGGCCACTTGATCGAGTGGTACGACTACGGCGTGTATGGCTTTCTCGCCGTCTATATCGGCCAGGCGTTCTTCGTCTCCGATGACCCCACCACCAGCCTGTTGGCCAGCTTTGCCGCGTTTGCGCTGAGCTTTTTTATCCGTCCCTTGGGTGGGCTGTTCTTCGGCCCGCTGGCGGACAAGATCGGCCGGCGCAAAACCCTGATCATGGCGCTGGTGATGATGACCGGCTCCACGGTGATGCTGGGCCTGTTGCCGACCTACGCCAGCCTGGGCATCGCCGCACCGATCCTGCTGATCCTGGTGCGCTGCGTGCAGGGCTTCTCGGCGGGCGGTGAAATCGGCACCGTCACCAGCTTCATCTCCGAATACGCCGGCCCCGGTCGTCGTGGCTTTGCCACCTGCTGGCTGATGGTCACCGCCGTGCTCGGCCTGCTGCTCGGTGGCGCCGTGGCCAATGGCATGACCTGGGTGCTGGGCGCCGAGGTTATGCAAGAGTGGGCCTGGCGCGTGCCGTTCCTGATCGCCGCGCCCCTGGGCTTTATCTCCATGTATATTCGCCTCAAGCTCGAAGACAGCCCCGAGTTCCTCGCCTTGCAACGCGCCGGGCAAACTTCTCGCGCGCCGCTGCGTGAGGTCTGGCAGTGGAAGCGCGCGATTGCCCTGGTGTTCTTTATCATCACCTTGCACAGCTCGATCTTCTACCTGGTGCTGACCTTCGCCTCGACCTACATGGCCAAGATCGTCAAGTTCGACAGCGGCACCACCTTGCTGTACGTGTTCGTCGCCAGCTTCTCGGCGGCTTTTGTGATGCCGTTTGGCGGGGCCTTTACCGATAAATACGGGCGCAAGCCGTTCCTGATGGTGATCGGCACACTGGCGACCCTGGCGATGTTCTGGCTGTTTAAATCCGCCCCGACCGCCACCCCGGCGACCTTCTTCGCGCCGTTGATGGCGGTGGCGATTTTGTTCGGGCTGTATGCGTCCTCGACCTATGCGCTGATGAGTGAACTACTGCCCACGCGCATCCGTTCTACCGGGATTGCGGTGGCCTATAACGTGCCTGTGGCGGTGTTTGGCGGCAGTGCGCCGTTGATTTCCACCTGGCTGATCAAGGTGACAGGCGACATTACTTCGCCGTGGTATTTCTACGTGGCGACCGGGGTGGTGTCGTTGCTGGCGTTGGTGGTGTTGCGCAAGGAAGATTTTGTCGCCAGCGCTCACTCGACAGCCGTGCCCGCCAATACTGCCTTGGCCTGATTCACGAACACCCCTGTAGGAGCGAGCTTGCTCGCGAAAAACTCAAAGGCGCCGCGCTTCTTCAGGCAGCACGCGTTATCGTTGAGGTTTTTCGCGAGCAAGCTCGCTCCTACAGTTACAGAGAATCGCCATGCCGGCCACCCGCTTGACCCTGATCTGCCACGCCATCACGCCCTTGCAAAAGCAAGGGCGATTTCCGGATGACGAGTCCGTCACGATGGACTGGCAGGGCGCGGCCTTGTCCCTGGCTGGCCGCTACAAACAACCGGCACGCCTGCTGTGCGGCCCCGAGGCCAGAACCCGCCAGAGCGCGGGCTTGTTCGGCGATAACGCCCAGGTCGACCTCGTCTTATGCGACCTTGATGTGGGTGCATGGAAAGGCCAGCGCATCGGCCAACTCGACAGCGAAACCTTGAACACCTGGGCCACCGACAGCACCAGCGCAGCCCACGGCGGCGAGTCGGTGGATCAGTTGTGCAGGCGGGTTGGCCAATGGCTCAAATCGCTCGAAACCCACCCCGGCCATGTCATCGCCGTGACCCACCCGTTCGTCATCCGTGCGGCGATGCTGCACGTCATGCAGTTGCCTGTCTCGATGTTCTATCGGATCGACGTCGAACCCCTCTCGGCCACCGAGCTACGCTTCAACGGTGTATGGCGCCTGCGCCTGGAAACTTCCGCCTGATTCCCGGAACATGGCAAAATCCACGCCCCGCACTGAGAGCTCCCCATGAAACGCATCCTGATCATCGGCATTGGCGCCGGCAACCCTGACTACATCACGATGCAGGCCGTGAAGGCGCTGAACCGTACCGACGTGTTCTTCCTGATGGACAAGGGCCAGAGCAAGGACAAGCTGATCGACCTGCGCCGGGAAATCTGCGACACCTACATCACCAAGCCGGGCTACCGTTTTGTCGAGGCCGACTGCCCGGAGCGGGTGCGCGGTGAGATCGACTACACCACCGCCGTGCAAGACCTCAACCGCGACAAGCAGCACACCTTCGAGCGCATGATCAACGAAGAAATGGCCGACGGCGAAGTGGGGGCGTTTTTGGCCTGGGGCGATCCGGCGCTGTACGACAGCACCATCCGCATTTTGCAGGCTATTCTTGTCAGTGGCCGTTGTGTCTTCGAGTTTGAAGTGATTCCGGGTATCACCAGTGTGCAGGCCCTGGCGGCGCAGCATAAGGTGCCGCTCAACCGTATCGGCAAGTCCATCGAAATCACCACTGGGCGCCGGTTGGCGGCGGGGCAGGCGAGTGATGCCGATACCCTGGTGGTGATGCTCGACGCCGAAGATTCCTACCGCAGCGTGGCGGATCAGGACCTGGATATTTACTGGGGCGCTTACCTGGGCACGCCGGACGAGATCCTGATCAGCGGCAAAGTGGCGCAGGTGGCAGAAGAGATCGAACGGGTGCGCAAGGCGGCGCGCCTGGAAAACGGCTGGATCATGGACACCTATTTGTTGCGTAAACCCTGAGGTAAACCCGATGCTCAAACAGCTTGCCTTCGCCCTGGCCCTGGTGGCCGGCGCCGCTCATGCCGATAGCGGCTTGCACACAGACTTGCCGTTGTCCTACCTGGAACAGACCCAGGGCGATGCGCGCAACCAGCCACTGGTGATCTTCCTGCATGGTTTTGGCAGCAACGAGCAAGACCTGTTTGATATCAAAGACGCGTTGCCGTCCACCTGGACTTATCTTTCGGTGCGTGCGCCGCTGCCGGTGGAACCGCAGGGTTATCGCTGGTTTACCAAGACCGATGAGCCTGAGTACAACGGCGAGACCGATGAACTGTTCAGCAGCGCCCGGCTGATCAAGGACTTTGTGCTCAAGGCCACCGCCAAATATCACACCCAACGTGATCGGGTGTTCCTGGTGGGGTTCAGCCAGGGCGCGATCATGTCTTACGAGGTGGCCTTGCGTGAACCCGAGTTGGTACGCGGTATCGCTGCGCTCAGTGGCAGCGTGCTACCGGTGCTCAGGTCTGCGCTGAAACCGGATGCGTCCATGGGCAAGCTGGCGATCTTTATCGGGCATGGCACTTTGGATCAGGCGTTGCCCTTTAGCTCGGCCACACGGGCGAACAAGATGCTGGCGGAGTTGGGGCTCAAGGCGGAGTTTCATGAATACCCGGGGATGAATCACACCATCAGCGAAGCAGAAGTGCAGGACTTGAAAGCCTGGCTAGAGAAAAGCCTGAAGTGAAATGCGCTTGAAAATGTGGGAGCGGGCTTGCTCGCGAATGCGGTCTATCAGTCAGCAAGTCAGTGCCTGACACACCGCCATCGCGAGCAAGCCCGCTCCCACAGTGGTTTTGTGTTGGCTGGAAGAGGGGGGAGGTTACTTGCCGCCTGTGATCTGCTTCACCAACGCCGCATGCCCCTTCACATCATCCGCCCGGGAAATCGCCTGGATCACCAGCAAATGGTTGCCCGAACCCCCCAGGAACGTGGAGTTCAAGGTCTTGCCACCGCCTTGGGTAGCGCTGCTGTCCACTTGGCGCAGGCCCAAGCCCTTGTAGGTGAGTTTCTTCTCCCCCAGTTTCTTGAAGTCGGGCATGGCGGCGCTCTGGTCTTTGACGAAATCAGCCACGGCGCCGTCGAGGAACTTCGGGTCGTTATCCTGGATCGTTGCTCCATCGTTGCGCACGGTTTCGGCGACGATCACCACACTTTTCGTCGTTGAGTTGGCGTACAAGGTGCCTTGGGTGTCGGCGGTGCCGTCTTGCGCGGTGCCGGAGGGCAGGGTGTCGGCGCTGTAGGCCTTGGGCAGTTTGAAGGTGAACTTGCCACCCAGGGTGGAGATGGTCTGTGTGGCGGGCTTGGCGGCAGCGAACACGCTGCCGGCGGTCAGCGCGAGGGCGAGCAGCACTGCGGTCTTGGTGAACGTGGCCATGAAGCACTCCGGGGATGAACGAAATTGCGGCGTATTCTGTCAGAAAATTCGCAATCTCGTTCATCGGCCCCGTCACACTTTGTCGGAAGATTCTTCCTCAAGCCTGTCCATTTCAAACAAGCGCGCCAGTTCCGCACGGGCTTCCTGGGCAGTTTGCATGACCTTGGCCGCGTCGTCGTATACCGCGTGTTGGGCGGCGAGTACCTGCTGGTCGTGGGTCTTGAAGCGGTTGATGCGCGCATCGGCCTGGGCCTGGCTCAAACCGAGGCCGACCAGGGTGCGGCGGCTCATTTCCAGGCTGGAGTAGAAGGTTTCGCGCACCGGTGAAGCGTCCAGGTCCACCAGGCGGTGTACGTGCTGGCGGTTACGCGCACGGGCGATGATCTTCATGTGCGGGTAGAGGTTGCGCACCAGCTCGGCGGTCTTGATGTTGATCTCCGGGTCGTCCATGGCGATCACGAAGAATTCCGCTTGATCGACTTTGGCAGCGTGGAGGATTTCCGGGCGTTGAGGGTCGCCGTAGAACACCGGCATGCCGCCGAAACTGCGGGTCAGCTCGATGGTTTCCACCGAGGTGTCGAGGGCGATAAACGAAATGTTCTGGGCGCGCAGGATCCGCGCCACGATCTGGCCCATCCGCCCCATGCCGGCGATGACCACGCGGGGCGCATCGCTTTCGATGGCGCGGTATTCCTCGGGTACTTCCACCGGCTTGGCCTTGGGTTTGAACAGCTTCGGGCACACCAGCAACAGCAGCGGAGTCACGGCCATGGACAGGGTGATGGTGAGCACCAGCACGTCGTACAGCTGCGGTTCGAACAGGCCTTGGTCGCGACCGATCTTGAACACCACGAAGGCGAACTCACCCCCCGCCGCCAGTACCACGCCCAGGCGCAGGGCACTTTCGCGATTGAGGTCGCCCACCATCCGCCCGACGGCGTACAGCAGCGGCAGTTTCAAGCCGATCAGCAGCAGGGTCAGGCCGATCACCACCAGTGGCGTGCTGAGCAGCAGGCTGAGGTTGGCGCCCATGCCCACGCTGATGAAAAACAGGCCCAGCAGCAGGCCCTTGAACGGCTCGATCTGGGATTCCAGTTCGTGGCGGTATTCCGAATCCGCCAGCAGCAGGCCGGCGAGGAAGGCCCCCAGAGCCATGGACACGCCCACCAATTCCATCAGCCAGGCGGTGCCGATCACCACCAGCAGCGCGGTGGCGGTGGACACTTCGCGCAGGCCGGTCTTGGCCACAATGCGAAACACCGGGCGCAACAGGTAGCGCCCGCCGATGATCACCACCGCGATGCTGCCGAGGATCTGCAACACATGTTGCAGGCCCTGGGCTTCGGTGGTCGGATGATCGCTGCCGGCCAGCAACGGCACCATGGCGATCAGCGGGATGGCGGCGATGTCCTGGAACAACAGGATGGCAAAGGCCAGACGCCCGTGGGGTTGGTTGAGCTCCTTGCGTTCGGCCAGGCTTTGCAGGCCAAACGCCGTAGACGACAGCGCCAGGCCCAGGCCCAGCACGATGGCGCTGTTCCACGACTGGCCAAACAGCCACAGCGCGACCGCACCCATCACCACGCCGGTGAGCAGGACCTGGGCCAAGCCCACGCCGAACACCGCCTTGCGCATCACCCATAAGCGTTTGGGCGACAGCTCCAGGCCGATGATGAACAGCAACAGCACCACGCCCAGTTCAGAGAACTGCGCCACGCTTTGCGGGTTGCCGATCAGGCCGAGAACCGACGGGCCGATGATCACACCGGCGAACAGATAGCCCAGCACCGCGCCCAATTGCAGGCGCTTGGCCAGGGGCACGGTGAGCACCGCGGCGAACAGGAACACCACGGCTGCTTGTAACAGGTTGCCTTCATGGGGCATTACGAACTCCAGCATTTGCATCGATCAACTGTAGGAGCGAGCTTGCTCGCGAAAAACGCAAGGGCACCGCGTTATATCCGGTTTGTCACGTCATCGTTGAGGATTTTCGCGAGCAAGCTCACGCCTACGGTGGGGAGGATAGGGCGCTATTAGAGCGCTTTTTCACATTTTGAAACTTGTATTTTTGTCGCGACAGTCAATGGATGTTGGCGCTCATCCCATTCTTACGCCGGTTTTACGAAAGTATTAATACCATTTAATTCAATGGCTTTCGCGCAGGTCTACTAACGTTTCGAAAAACTGGATCAGTAGTCACCACGGTCAGGTGTTTCGAATTCGATGCGTGTGGATCGTTGAAGCAAGGCGTGCACGCAGTCACGGATGAAAGGCTTGGACCACAAGGAGTAGAACGTGGATAGAAGACTTGCGACTGCCGCTTTACCTCGTATTTCTGCGCTTTCTCTTGCGATCCGCCTGGGCGTGGCCGGGCTGGTGATGGGGCTGGCGAGCCCGGATGTGTTTGCCGCCTGTAGCCCGGCGAGCCCCACCGCTGGAGCGACGGTGACCTGTACGGGGGTGCCGTCATTGCCGCTGTTTCTCAACACCTTCAGCAGTGCAGTCAACAGCCTGACGGTCAACGTCAACGCGGGGGCGCAGCTCAATGCGACGTTGGGCGGTAAAGCATTGACCCTGACGGGTGACAACACGACGTTGAACAACGCCGGCACGATTGACCCCGCGTTACTCGGGTTGGTGACTCTCCTGAGCGGTGGTGTGGTGATTGGCAATACGACAGCCAGCGCGTTGAACATCACCAACAGCGCCAGCGGCATCATACGCGGTACTGGCGCGTTGCTTGGGCTGAACCTGGCTTCCCTGGACGGCATGGCACTGAACGCCACCAACGGTGCAGGTGGCACCACCACCATCGTCAACGATGGCATCATCGGATCTTCCTCGCTGGTCGGCCTGACGCTGTTCTCTTCCGACACCCCGGTGGTGGCGGTGCAGGGCGGTGGGCAGGTCAACATGACTAACAACGGTACCCTGACCGGACGCGTGGCGTTCGAGAGCTCTACTACGGGGAACACGTTCCGCAACACCGGCATTATCTCTGGCGGTGTGTCGATGGGGACCGCCAGTACCAACACCTTTACTGCCGTCACGGGGTCGCAAGTGACCAACGGCGGCGGCCTCGGCCTGAGCCTGGGCGGACTGATCGGCGTAAACCTCACCTTTGCGCCCACCGGCCAGGTGGACGGCGGCGCGGGCGGCAGCAACTCACTGATCCTTGAAAACACGACGGGTGTCGGTGGTGGCAGTACGGGTACCGGCACGGCCTCAAGCGCCAACTATGTCAACTTCAACAACCTGGCCATCAACAGCGGCACCTGGACCTTGCAGGGGCCATTGGTCAGCGGCAGCACCACGCTCAATGGCGGCGTCGCGCAATTCGACAACAACGCGACCTTTGGCAGCGGTGTGCTCACCTCCAACGGCGGCGCTATCGAAGCCACCACTAACAACCTGACACTGGCTAACCTGATGACCCTCGGAACCGGTGGCCTGACGGTGCAGGGGGCTGCTACCGGGCTGACCTTGAGCGGCCTGATCTCGGGCAGCACTGGCTTGACCAAGGCCGGTACCGGCGAGTTGATCCTCAGCGGCGCCAACACCTTCCAGGGTGGCACCACCTTGAATGCCGGCACGCTCACATTGGGCGATGCCGCAGCACTCGGCACCGGTGCCTTGACCGTGACGGGTGCGGGTACGTTGCAAAGCAATGCAGCGTTGACCACCAGCAATGCGATCACCTTGAACGCCAATCTGACCGTAGGCGGCGTGAACCCTCTGACCCTGGGCGGGGTTGTCAGCGGTGGTTCCGGGTTGATCAAGACCGGCGCATCGAGCTTGGCGCTTAAGGGTAACAACACCTACAGCGGCACCACGGCCTTGAACGCCGGTTCGCTGGTGGTCGGCTCAAATACCGCGCTGGGTACCAGTGTGTTGAACGCAACGGCGGGCACCACACTGGATGCCAGCGCAGCGGTGAGCCTGGGCAATAACATCAACCTGGGCGGTAACCTGACCCTTGGTGGCAGCAATGCATTGACCCTGGGTGGCGCCGTGGCGGGCATCGGCGGGTTGATCAAGAACGGGCCGGCGGACCTGATTCTTAACGGCGCGAACACTTACTTGGGCACTACCGCGCTGAACGCCGGCAAGCTGGTGGTGGGCACGGATGGCGCGCTGGGTTCCGGTGTATTGAATGCGGCAGCCGGCACGAGCCTGGATGCCAATACGGCGGTGAGCTTGGCCAACGCGGTCAACCTGGCCGGTAACCTGGGCATTGGCGGCAGCGCCAACCTGACCCTGGGCGGCACGGTCAACGGTGCAGGCAGCCTGACCAAAGACGGCACGGCCGGCCTGACACTCAGCGGCAGCAATAACTTCCTGGGTGGCACCACGCTTAATGCAGGCACGCTGACCGTCGGCAGCAACACGGCGCTCGGCCTGGGCAACTTGACCGTCGGCGGCGCCGCCACCCTGGACAGCACCTCGGCGGTGGCGCTGGGCAATAACATTGTCCTCAACGCCGGGCTGACTGTCGGCGGCGCCAATGCGCTGACCCTGGGCGGTGTAGTCAGCGGCGCGGGTGCGCTGATCAAGGATGGCCTGGCCAACCTGACTCTCAACGGCACCAACACCTTCAGCGGTGGCACCAGCCTCAACGCTGGCTCGCTGACATTGGGCGCGGCAGGCGCATTGGGCGCAGGCCCCTTGACCGTCGGCGGTGCGGCAACCCTGGATACCAGCGCGACCTTCACCCTGGGCAACGGGATTGCCTTGAATGGCGACCTGACGCTCGCGGGTAACAATGACCTCAACCTCAGCGGCGTGATCAGCGGCGCCAGTGCACTGATCAAAAATGGCTTGGCTGACCTGACCTTGAGCGGCAATAACACCTTTACCGGGCCATTGAATATTGTCTCCGGCAGCGTCACCACCGGCAGCGCCGGTGCATTGGGTAGCACCTCTGGCGTTGATGTCAGCGCTGGCGCTGCGCTGAACCTGGGCGTCGATTCCAGCCTGGCCGGCCTCAGCGGCGCAGGTAGCGTGGCAGTCGGCAGCGGTTTGAATCTCACCGTGGGTGGTGTGAACACCAGCAGTACCTTTGACGGTGACCTTAGCGGTGCGGGCAGCTTGATCAAGGTGGGTACCGGCACGCTCACGCTCAACGCAATTAATGGCATCACCGGTAACACGGCGATCAACGCGGGCACCCTGGATGTCGATGGTTCCCTGGGCAGCGCGTTGGTCAACGTGAATAGCGGCGGCACCCTCACTGGCAGTGGCTCGCTATTGGGTACGGCGAATATCAATAGTGGCGGGCACTTGGCGCTGGGCAGTGGCACGACCTTGTCCGCCGCAGGCCTGAACATGAGTGCCGAGGCCAGTCTGGATGTGGCCCTTGGCGCACCGTCGCTGACGTCGCTGATGAATGTCGGTGGCAATGTGAACCTGGCCGGCGACCTTAATGTGAGCGACGCTGGTGGCTTCGGCGCTGGTGTGTATCGCTTGATCAACTACACCGGCGGCTTGACCGGCGCATTGAACGTCAACACGGTGCCGCTGGGCTACGGCCTAGGTGATCTGCTGGTACAGACTTCAGTGAGCAACGAGGTCAACCTGGTGGTAGCGGCCCCGAACATTCGTTTCTGGGACGGCATCAGCAACGTGGCCAACGGCAGTGTTGACGGGGGCAACGGCACCTGGACAGCGGGCGGCACCAACTGGACCTCGGCCGACGGCCTTTCCAACCAGACCTGGGGCGGCGGCTTTGCGGTGTTCCAAGGCGCGGCGGGTACCGTCAGTGTGGACGGCGTGCAAACTATCACGGGCATGCAATTCGCCACCGATGGCTACAGCCTGGTCAATGGCACCGGTGGGCAGTTGAGCACCGGCAGCGGCAACTTCGCCGTGCGTGTCGACCCACTGGCGACGGCCACCCTCGGCGTGGAGATCACCGGCGCGGGCGTTCTGAACAAACTCGATACCGGCACGCTGGTGCTCAATAGCGCCAACAGCTACACCGGCGGCACCTTGCTCAATGGCGGTACGGTGGTGGTCGGCAGCAACACCGCGCTGGGCACTGGCACGCTGACTGCGGCAGCGGGCACCACGCTGGACAGCAACGCCCCTGTAACCCTGGGCAATGATGCGGTACTCAACGGCAGCCTGACATTCGGCGGCAGCAACGCATTAGCGCTCAATGGCGCCATCAGCGGCGTCGGGGGCCTGGTCAAGAATGGCACGGCAGACCTGACACTCGGCGGCACCAATACCTTCCTGGGCCCTGTGGCCTTGAACGCAGGCGGGCTGATCCTGGCCAGCAATACGGCGCTGGGCGCGGGCGTGTTGAACGCCGCAGGCGGTACCACCTTGGACGCCAGCACGGCGGTCACCACCACTAACGCGATCAACCTGGCGGGCAACCTGGGCATCGGCGGCACCGCTGACCTGACCCTCGGCGGCGCAATCAACGGTGCAGGCAGCCTGACCAAGGAGGGCACGGCCAATCTGATCCTCAGCGGCGCCAACGCCTACCTGGGTGGCACCACCCTGAACGCCGGTACGCTGACCTTGGGCAGCGCCACCGCCCTTGGCCTGGGCAACCTCACTGTAGGCGGCGCGGCGACCCTGGATAGCACGGCGGCGCTGACAGTGGGCAATGGCCTCGTGCTTGACGCCAACCTTGCCGTCGCCGGCAGCAACGACCTGACCCTGGGTGGCCTGGTCACCGGCACGGCGGGCCTGACTAAAGACGGCGCGGCCAACCTGACCCTCAATGGCGTCAACACCTTCCAGGGCGGTACCACCCTCAACGCCGGCACGCTGACCCTGGGCACGGCAGCGGCCCTGGGTACCGGCGCCTTGAACGTAAACGGTGCAGCTACTCTGGCCAACAGCACACCGCTGGTATTGGCCAATGCGGTCAACCTCAATGCTGGCCTGACCGTGGGCGGTCTCAACAACAACCTGACCCTGGCCGGCGTGCTGGCAGGCAGCGGTAGCCTGGTCAAAACCGGCACGGCGGATGTGAGCCTGACTGGCACTAACACCTTCAATGGCCTGTTCGATGTGCAATCGGGCAGCCTCACTACGGTGGGCAATGGTGCACTGGGTGTCGGCGCTGGGGTCAACCTGGCGAGCGGTACCTCTCTGAACCTGGGCGGCAGCGCCAGCCTGGGCGCCCTCACGGGTACCGGGATTGCAACCGTAGGCGCCGGCAGCACCTTGAGCGTCGGCAACAATAATCTGGACAGCACCTTCGACGGGATCGTGGCAGGCCTCGGCGACCTGGCCAAAGACGGCACGGGCGCCTTGACCCTCGGTGGCCTCAGCGTGGTGACCGGGGACGCCCAGGTCAACGCCGGCAGCTTGCTCGTCAATGGCTCCCTGGCCAGCGCCAATGTGGCGGTGGGCAGTGGCGCCACCCTCGGCGGTACCGGCACCTTGCTCGGCAATGTGAGCATCGCCGATGGCGGCCACCTGGCTGTCAACTCCGGCGCGACCCTGACTACCGGTTCGCTGCTGCTCAATGCCAACTCCAACCTGGATGCTGGCCTCGGCGCGCCCGCCACTGGCGGCACGGCGCTGGTTCAGGTCAACGGCAACCTGACCCTGGACGGCACGTTGAATGTCACGGATATCGGCGGCTTCGGTGCGGGCATCTACCGCCTGATCGACTACACCGGCGGCCTGACCAACAACGGCCTGCTGCTGGGCAGCCTGCCGGTGAACATCCCGGCCAGCGACTTGGACCTGCAAACTGCGATCGGCAACCAGATCAACCTGCTGGTCAACGGCAGCACCAACGTGCAGTTCTGGGACGGCAGCCAAACCACGGGCAATGGCACCATCGAAGGCGGCAGCGGCACCTGGAGTGCAGGCGGCAGCCAATGGACCGGCGTCAACGGCGCATTCAATACCGCCTGGACGCCCAACAGCTTTGCCGTGTTCCAAGGCACGGCGGGCACCGTCACGGTTGACGGCGCGCAAGCCGTCACCGGTTTGCAGTTCGTCACCGATGGCTACAACCTGGCGGGTGGCGCAGCGGGCGCCTTGACCCTGTTCAATGGCGTGGGCGGCAACACCGCCGTACGTGTCGACCCCGGCGTCACTGCCACCCTGGGCGTGGCGCTCAACGGCGGCGGCACCCTGGCCAAGCTTGACACCGGCACCCTGGTGCTCAACGGCGCCAACAGCTACACCGGCGGCACCGCCCTGGATGGCGGCACCTTGGTGGTCGGCAATGACAGTGCCCTGGGCAGCGGTGTCTTGACCACCGCCAATGGCACCACCCTGGACAGCAACACCGCGGTCAGCCTGGCCAATGCACTCAACGTCAACGGCAGCCTTACCCTCGGCGGCAGCAATGCCCTGACCCTGGCCGGCACCGTGGCGGGCACTGGCAGTCTGATCAAAAATGGCATCGCCAACCTGACGCTCAGCGGCAACAACACCTATGCCGGCCCAACCGCACTCAACGCAGGCGGCCTGATCCTGGCCTCCAACACGGCCCTGGGCAGTGGCGCCCTGAACGCGGCCGCTGGCACCACCCTCGACAGCAGCACGGCGGTCGCCCTGGCCAACACGGTCAATCTGGCCGGCAACCTGGGCATTCTGGGCACCGCCGACCTGAGCCTGAACGGCCTGGTCAGCGGTAGCGGTGGCCTGACCAAAACCGGCGCGGGCAACCTGACGCTCAACGGTGCCAACGCCTATCTGGGCGGCACGCAATTGAATGCCGGCTCCTTGACCCTGGGCAATGCATCGGCCCTGGGCAGCGGTGCCTTGGCGGTCAATGGGGCAACCACCCTGGACACCAACACGGCGTTGGCCCTGGCCAATAACACCAGCCTGAATGCCGCGCTCACCGTCGGCGGCAGCAACGACCTGAGCCTCAACGGTGTGGTGGACGGCACGGGTTCGTTGACCAAGGCCGGTGGCGCCAACCTGACCCTCAACGGCGCCAACACCTACAGCGGCGGCACGGCGCTCAATGCCGGCACGCTGACCCTCGGCAGCAACACGGCCCTGGGCTCGGGCGCATTGACCGTCGGCGGTACGGCCACCCTGGCCAACAGCACGCCGCTGGTGCTGGCCAATGCGGTCAACCTCAATGGCGACCTCACTGTCGCTGGCAGCAACAACCTGACCCTGGCCGGTGTACTCGCTGGCAACGCAGCGCTGATCAAAAATGGCGCGGCGGACCTGCTGCTGACCGGCAACAACAGCTTCAGCGGCCCACTCACTGTGGCGGCGGGCAGCGTGACCACGACGGGTAATGGTGCGCTGGGCACCACCTCCGGCGTCACTGTCGGCAGCGGCGCGAGCCTCAACCTGGGTGGCGATGCCAACCTCAACAGCCTGGCCGGCACCGGCGTGGTACAGGTGGCTGGCGGCAACACGCTGGCGGTGGGTGGCAGCAACCTGGATAACAGTTTTGGCGGTGCGCTCAACGGTGCCGGCAACCTGGATAAAAACGGCAGCGGGGTGCTCAACCTGAGCGGCACCAATGCCCTCAGCGGCGCGGCCACCGTCAACGGCGGCACCTTGAATGTCACAGGCTCACTGGCCAGCGGCACGGTGGCAGTCAACAGCGGCGCGACCCTGGCCGGCAGCGGTTCATTGGCCGGCGCGGTGACTGTGGCCGACGGTGGGCACATCGGCCTGGCCTCCGGCAGCACGCTGTCGGTGGGCTCGTTAGTGCTGGGGGGCAACTCGAACCTGGATGTCGGCCTCGGCACTCCGGTGCTGGGTGGCGGCACAGGCCTGCTGAATGTCGGCGGCAATCTGACCCTGGACGGCAACCTCAATGTCACCGATATCGGCGGCTTTGGCAGCGGCGTCTACAACCTCATCAACTACACCGGAGCCTTGACCGATAACGGCCTGGCTCTTGGCACACTGCCAGGCACCGTGGTGCCGGGCGACCTGCAAGTGCAGACCGCGATCACCAACAAGGTCAACCTGCTGGTGACCGCGCCCAACACCACCGTGCAGTTCTGGGATGGCAACAGCCTGATCGGCAACGGTGCGATTGACGGCGGCAACGGCACCTGGAACGCCGGCAATACCAACTGGACCAATGTCGACGGCACCCTCAACCAAGGCTGGGTCAACAGCTTCGCGGTGTTCCAAGGCGCAGCAGGCAACGTGACGGTGGACGGCACGCAGAACATCACCGGCATGCAGTTCGTCACCAACGGCTACACCCTGGGCTCCGGCACGGCGGGCGTGCTCAACCTGGTCAATGGCGGCACCGGCAACACCGCGGTGCGCGTCGACCCGAACGCCACCGCGACCCTGGGCGTAACACTCAACGGCGCCGGCACCCTGGCCAAGCTCGACAGCGGCACCCTGGTACTCAACGGCAGCAATGGCTACACCGGCGGTACCGCGCTAAACGGCGGCACCCTGGTGGTGGGCAATAACAGTGCCCTGGGCACAGGCGCTCTGACGGCGGCCGGTGGCACCACCCTAGACAGCAACGCGGCGGTCAGCCTGGCCAATGCGGCCGTGCTCAACGGTGCGTTGACGGTGGGTGGCAGCAACGCGCTGGCCCTCAATGGTGGCATCAGCGGCAGCGGCAGCCTGGTGAAAAACGGTGCGGCCGCGTTGACGCTCAATGGCGTCAACAGCTACAGCGGCGGCACGAGCCTGAACGCTGGCCAATTGATCCTCGGCAATAATGCTGCCCTGGGCAGTGGTGCCTTGACGGTCGGCGGCGCGGCGCAACTGGATGGCAGCACCGACCTGCAACTGGCCAACACCCTCAACCTGGGCGGCCCGCTGACCCTGGCCGGCAGCCACGACCTGGCCCTCAACGGCGTGGTCAGCGGCAGCGGCAGCCTGGTGAAAAATGGCGACGGCGCGTTGTTGCTGACCGCTGCCAACACCTACAGCGGCGGTACCACGCTCAACGGCGGCAGCACCACCGGCAACACCACCAGCCTGCAAGGCGCCATCGCCAACAACGCGGCATTGACCTTTGAGCAAACCACCGACGGCACCTACACCGGCAACCTCACCGGTACCGGTGTGTTGAGCAAAACCGGCACCGGCGCGTTGCTGCTCAGCGGCAACAACACCTTTACCGGTAACACCAACGTCAACACCGGCAGCCTGCTGGTCAACGGCACCTTGAACAGCGCCGTGGTGCAAGTCGCCAGCGGCGCGACCCTCGGCGGCAGCGGTACCCTGGGCGGTGCGGTGAACATGGCCGATGGCTCGGTGCTCCAGGCCGGTGCCGCGACGCCACTGTCGGTAGGTTCGCTGGCCTTGTCCTCGGGCACCACCCTGGATTTCGCCCTCGGTGCGCCGGGTGCCTCCAGTACAGCGGTGAACGTGGCGGGCAACCTGACCCTGGACGGCACGCTCAACGTCAGCGATACGGGCGGCTTCGGCGTCGGCGTGTACCAGCTGTTCCGCTACGGCGGCAGCTTGACCGATAACGGCCTCATCTTTGGCACCTTGCCGGTGGCACTGGGCAACCTGAGCCTGCAAACGGCGCTGGCCAACCAGCTCAACCTGGTGGTGCAAACCACCCCAGGGCAGATCCAGTTCTGGAACGGCGGCACCACCAACCCCGATGGCAGCATCACCGGCGGCAGCGGTACCTGGGGCCCGGACACCAACTGGACCGACCCGACCGGCACCCAAGGGCAGGCGTCCACCAACCAGTTCGCCGTATTTGGCGGGCAGGGCGGCACCGTGACCGTGGTCGGCAACCAAGGCTTCACCGGCCTGCAAGTGCTGGACGCCGGCTACACGCTGGTCGCCGGAGAAGGCGGCAGCTTGAGCCCCACCAATGCGGCGGATGGCAGCCTGGCGCCGGTGCGGGTCAATTCCGGCGTGACCGCTCAGATTGATGCACCGCTGGTGGGAACCGGCGGCATCAACAAGCTGGATGCCGGCACCTTGCTGCTGACGGGCGCCAATACCTACACCGGCGGCACCACCGTCAGTGGCGGTACGCTGGCGGGCACCACCACCAGCCTGCGTGGCAGGATCCTCAACAATGCGCGGTTGTTGTTTACCCAGCGCACCAATGGCCAGTTCAGCGGCACCTTGAGCGGCACCGGTGCGCTGATCAAGCAAGGTGCAGGCGCGCTGTTGCTGACCGGCAACCAGCCGTTCAGCGGCACCGTGGCAGTGGAAGAGGGCGTGTTGCAAGTGGGTAACGCGGCCAACCCAGGCGCGGTACTTGGCGGCCAGGTCACCGTGGCCAACGGTGCAGGGCTGACCGGTAACGGCAGTGTCGGTTCGCTGGTCAACAACGGCTCGGTAACACCCGACGGCGGCAAGCTGACCGTGGCTGGCAACTTCACCAACGCCAGCACCGGTGCGCTGAACCTGGTGATCACCCCATCCACCACCGGCTCCCTGGCCGTGGGCGGCACCGCTAACCTGGGTGGCACCTTGAATGTGATCAACCTGGCACCCTATGCCGGCGCCACCACCTACACCTTGCTGACAGCCGGCGCGGTCAACGGCACCTTTGCCACCACCAACCTGGAGAACCTGGCGTTCCTCACTACCGCGTTGAACTACAGCCCAACCCAAGTGGCCCTGGCGGTCAGCCGCAACGACGTCAGCTATGCCAGCGTGGCGGCCACCGGTAACCAACGCGGCGTGGCGGCGGCGTTGGGCACCGGTACTGCAGTCGGTGGCGCAGCGGTGCAAAATGCACTGCTTAACGGTGATGCAGCGGCAGCCCGGGCGGCCTTCGACAGCTTGTCCGGCGAAATCCACGCCAGCACCGCCAGCGCCATGCTTGAAGATTCGCGTTACGTGCGTGACGCGGTCAACGAGCGCCTGCGCCAACCCGGTTGCTACCGTGAGGACGACCCGCGCAATGCCTTGGCACCTAGCGAGAACCACCTGAGCAGCGCCGGTTGCCACGGCGAGATGGTCGGTTGGATGCGCGTGCTCGGCACCTGGGGCCATATGGGCGGTGACAGCAACAGCGCCAAGCTGGACCGCAACCTCAGCGGCTTCCTGCTCGGTACCGACAAGCAAGTGGACGACGCCTGGCGCGTGGGCGTGGCCGCCGGCTACACCCGCAGCGACCTGGACGCCAAGCGCCGCAACTCCAGCGCCGATGTGGACAGCTACCACCTGATGGCCTACACCGCCTACCAGCAAGAAGCCTTCGCCGCACGCATGGGCGTGGCGTACAGCTGGCATGACATCGAAAGCAAGCGCAACGTGGCAGTCGGTGGCGAGGGCCAACGCCTCAAAGCCGACTACAAGGCACGCAGTGCGCAGGTGTTCGGTGAAGTCGGTTACACCATTCAAACCCCTAGCGTGGCCCTGGAACCTTTCGCCGGCCTGGCCTACGTCAACTACGACAGCGACACCATTAAGGAGAAAGGCGGCTCGGCAGCCCTGCGCGGCGATGCCGACCAGGACATCACCTACTCGACCTTGGGCGTGCGCATTGGCCAGACCATCACCCTGGGTAACGGCTCGAAAATCACCCCACGGGGCAGCATCGGCTGGCGCCATGCCTTCGGTGACACCAAGCCCGACGCCGACCTGAGCTTTATCAATGGCGGTGGCTCGTTCAGCACCCAGGGCGTGCCGATTGCCAAGGACAGCGCGGTGGTGGAAGCGGGCCTGGACTACCAGATCAGCCAGAACGGCAGACTGGGCCTGGGCTATTCGGGCCAACTCTCGCGCAACGACAAGGACCACGCCGTGACGGTAAGTTTCTCCCTCGGTTTCTGATCAAGGCCGAGTTTTCTTGAACCGCCCGCAAGGGCGGTTTTTTTTGCCCCATGTAGGAGCGAGCTTGCTCGCGAAAAACCTCAACGATAACGCGGGCATCCTGATTAAACGCGGCGCCTGTGAGTTTTTCGCGAGCAAGCTCGCTCCTACAGGAGATTGGACTTGGCTGTGTTGATGTGGGGCCTCGGGTGAGGCCTGTTTGGGTTACCTGAACTCCAGCGCAATGGCTGCAACAGCCATCCAAGTCAGGGCGGTAGAGATCATCATCGTGACGATTGTGAGAAGACGCTTTAGATAGGGTGGGAAGTTTTCATAGTCCACGGGGTCCAATTTGCCATGCCGGATATGCAACTTTGGCATCAGGATCATTCCGGCTATTTGTGACATTTCCAAAAGAGACCAAATCAAACCGCGCTTCCCAAGGCTGTCTCCCCAAAGATAGATATAACGGCTGTTTTTCAAAGCTTCCTTAATGGCGTCCAGGTGACGGTGGGTGAGGTACAGACTGAATGCGAGGCCCGTAAAGCCAAGCAGAAGCGGTCCCCCGGCAACCATCCAGAAAGCCAGCCAGGACTTCCAAAACTCTTCCGTCGTCATGGCAAAGATTTCTCATACAAAATTTCTCCGCCCATTTCGCCACCTTTGCCACCGATCGTCGTACCCGCCCAAGCGCCTGTCCCAACCAGAGCCGCTACACAGATAACGCCCCCTATACCTGTCGTAACACCCAGCCCCAGGCAGATCGTACTACCAGCAACGCCACCGACCCACCCGGCAGCAGCACCGCCGCCAACCGAGCCAGCGAACTTTCCAGCCTCTGTAAACTTGATCTTTTCGCAAGCCGCCCCGGAATCGTTATTGCAAACCTGTTGTATTGCCAATGAGGCGGATACGCCGCCGAGGGCAATTCCGATATACCCACCTGCCTTCATGTATCTGGCCGCACGGCTGGTCGCTTCCACATGCGCCGAATAACCCGGAATCTGCCCAGGCCCACCCGCTTTGTCCCAGTGATGCACCAGACTGCGATTGGAAATGCCCAGGGCCGTTTTCAACTTGGGGTGATCGCCCAGGGTGGTTTGGCCACGTAAGCGGGTTGAGTTGAGCAGATGGGCGTCCAGCTGGTTCATGAGGCGCTGGCGATCGGTGAAGAACTGCGACGACTTGAGGTGGCCGTGTTGGCGATAATTGTCTTGATGTAAACGCTCGATTGCTTGGAGGGTGTCGCGCAGGTTGTTCATGTGCGTTTCCATCACCACAGCGCTGACGCCGAGCCAGGTTGAGGTATGGCCGATAAATCCAGCGATCTCGGCACCATGGCGATACAGAAAGTCAGCCTCGTCCGGCGTAAGTTCCTCCAGAGATGCGCTGACGTGTTGTGCAGCCTGCATCAGCTGAGCTTCTTCATACGTGCAGAAGGTGTTTTTCGGGTCGCTGAGCACGATCATCGAGCCGGCTTTGGCGTGCCCTGTGTTGGGATTCAGCGATTGAAACTTGCGCATTACAGCCGGGTCGAGCGTTGGAAAAAGTGTGGCTTGCAGCGCCTCACGGCTCACACTTTTGGGCACGATATAAAAACCTGGTTCCTCGCCTATGAGCGCTTTGAATGCGGCAAATGCGGATTGGGGCGACTCACTTGGCTGGTTGGACGTGCGTTGAGAGGGGGCTGACCAGTGGGTTGCTGGCTGGACCGGCTCAGCGGCCAGTCTATTGGCGCTCACAACCGAGCCACCTCTGCTGTGGTACTTGCCGAGTAACACCGAAGGAATCAGCTCGGCTTTACAGGAACAGCCGCTGTAGCTATCCAACGTACCGGCTATAAGCCGGCCATTGCTTTGCATGAAGGAAATGCCGCCGATGATCTTGTACGTTTGCCCATCCTTGCCACAGGTGACTGGGTCACCTTCGCACGCACGAAGACTGCCATGCATATGGGTCCTTTGATCTCCGTCCAGTACTTCCCCGCCGCAACTGGTTTTATCACCTTGGCGGACGAAATAACCTACGCTCATTTTTTTGCCCCTTATCCATTTTTTTTGGCCGTACTCTCCTGCTCGTTTCGATAAGAAAACTGATGCGTAACGCCTTTCAATCGAGGTAACCGAGTCAGAGCAAGTCAGCGGCAAGCCAAACTTTGGAGAGGGATTTCCTGAGGGTAAAGTCAGACGTTTCCGGGCTTTTTGTCGTACAAATCTGAACGGCCTGCTGCACCCCGTACAGCCCTCCGAGCAAACCGTACTGCCCCCTTGTCCCCGCTTCCCATGTCACCCCCCAGCCCACAGATCCCTTAATTTTCAAGCCTGCCGGAAGCCCCTCCAGGCCTACGGCTGCGCCCGCATTTTTTACAGGCGCGCGGTACTGCCGATCCAAGCGGCAAAACTGAATACGGACATTCTCGTCAACCGTGAATTATCAGGCAGGTTCCCCATGCAGTTCAGCGACTTACTGGCAGCGATTTCCACCCACGCGATCCGTCTGCAAACGGAAGAAGACGACCTGATTGTCCTGGGCGATGACCAAGCGTTGGACGACGCGCTCTGGGATCAATTGATCGCGCACAAACCCCAACTCCTGCAGTTGGTCGCCGAGCATGGCGGTGACTGGCTGAGCCCGGCCTACCGCATCACCCCGGACATGCTGGCGCTGGTCAACCTCGACCAGCCGGCCATCGACCGTATCGTCGCAGCGGTCCCCGGCGGTGCGGCGAATGTGCAGGATATCTATCCGCTGGCGCCGCTCCAGGAAGGCATGCTCTATCACCATCTTTCGGCGCAAAAGGGTGACCCTTACGTGCTGCACGCGCAGTTCGTGTTCGACAGCCGCGCACGCCTTGAGGCCTTTGCCGAGGCGCTGCAATGGGTCATCGACCGTCACGACATTTTGCGCACTTCGATGGTCTGGGAGCGCATGGACGAACCGCTGCAAGTGGTGTGGCGCAAGGCTGCGCTGGCCTGCGAAGAGGCGCAGCTGGACGGTGCTGACCGCCTGGCTCAATTGCTCGCTCGCTATGATACCCGCGCCTACCGCATGGACCTGGGCCAGGCGCCGCTGTTGCGCCTGGTGTTCGCTGATGACCCGGCCAACCAGCGGGTGGTGGCGATGTTGCTGTTCCACCACACCATCCTTGATCACACGGCCCTGGATGGCGTGCGGCATGAAATCCAACTGTACCTGGCCGGGCAGCAAGCGCTGGCCCCTGCACCGGTAGCGTTTCGCACCTATATCGCCCAGGTGCGCCATGGTGTCAGCGAGCAGGCTCATGAGGCGTTCTTCCGCGACATGCTGGCGGATATCGATGAACCGACGCTGCCGTTCGGCCTGCAGGATGTGCAGGGCGACGGCCAGGGTATCGACGAAGTGCGCATCCCCGTCGACAGCGCTCTGAGCCGCCGCTTGCGTAGCGTGGCGCGCCCGCTGGGGGTGAGTGTGGCGAGCCTGATGCACCTGGCCTTGGCGCGGGTGCTGGGTGCGGTTTCCGGGCGGGAGGCGGTGGTATTCGGTACCGTGATGCTCGGGCGCATGGGGGCAGGCGAGGGCGGTGAGCGGGCCTTGGGCATGTTCATCAACACCTTGCCGCTGCGGGTGGATGTGGGCGAGCAGGGCGTGCGCGCTGCGGTCAAGGTCACTCATGAGCGCCTCACGCGCTTGCTCGACCACGAACATGCGTCCCTGGCGCTGGCACAACGCTGCAGCGGCGTGGCGGCGCCTACGCCGCTGTTCAGCGCGATACTCAACTACCGTCACAGCGCCGCCACTGACATGGCGGCGGTGATTGAAGTGGCCGACGGCATCCAGGTATTGGGCGCCGAAGAGCGCACCAACTACCCGTTGACCGTCAACGTCGATGACCTGGGGGAAGACTTCGCCCTGACGGTGATGGTGGATGCGTCCATCGGCGCGCAGCGGGTTGCGGGCTATCTGCATACGGCCTTGAAAAGCCTGGCCGACGCCCTCGAACAACGACCGGATATGCCGCTCTGCGGCCTGAACATCCTGCCTGACGCTGAACGCCACCACTTGCTGCACACCTTGAACGACTGCCCCACGCACTACGCCGATACCCAGCTGATCCACCAGCAAGTCGAAACCCACGCCGCCGCCCAGCCCGATGCCATTGCGTTGTACTTCGAGCAACACTCCCTGACCTACCGCCAACTCAATGAACGTGCCAACCAGGTCGCCCACGCGCTGCTGGCCCACGGCGTGCGCCCCGACGCGCGCGTGGCGATCTGCGTGGAGCGCGGCCCGCAAATGATCATCGGCCTGCTCGGCATCCTCAAGGCCGGCGCGGGCTATGTGCCCATCGACCCGGCCTATCCCCAGGAACGCATCGCCTACACCCTGGCCGACAGCCAGCCGGTGGCGGTGCTCGTGCAGGCCGACACGGCGCAGCGGGTCGGCGCACTCGCCCAAATCGACCTCGACCACCTGGGCCCGTTGCCCATCAACAATCCTGGGTTGCACCTGAGCCCGGCCAACCTCGCCTATGTGATCTACACCTCCGGCTCCACCGGCCTGCCCAAGGGCGTGATGATCGAGCATCGCCAGGTCGCACGCCTGTTCAGCGCCACCCAGCAGTGGTTCGGCTTCAATCATCATGATGTGTGGGCATTGTTCCATTCCTTCGCGTTCGACTTTTCCGTGTGGGAAATCTGGGGCGCGCTGATGCACGGCGGCCAGTTGCTGATCGTGCCGCAACTGGTCAGCCGCTCGCCGGATGAGTGCTACGCGTTGCTGTGCGATGCCAAGGTGAGCATCCTCAACCAGACGCCGAGCGCGTTCCGCCAGTTGATCGCGGCCCAGAGCAACAGCGCCCAGTCCCATTCCCTGCGTCAGGTGATTTTCGGCGGCGAAGCCCTGGAACCGGGCATGCTCAAGCCGTGGTACGCACGGGCGGTGAATGCCGGTACGCAACTGGTGAACATGTACGGCATCACTGAAACCACCGTGCATGTGACCTACCGGGCGCTGGAAGCGGCCGACGCACACTTGGTCGGCGTGAGCCCGATTGGCGTGCGTATTCCCGATTTGCAGTTGTACGTGCTGGATGCCCGCCGCGAGCCCTTGCCTCAGGGGGTGGTGGGCGAGTTGTACGTGGGCGGTGCCGGGGTGGCGCGTGGTTACTTCAACCGCGAGGGGCTGAATGCCGAACGTTTCCTTGCCGATCCGGCCACCGGCCTGCGCATGTACAAGACCGGCGACCTCGGTCGCCTGCTGGCCGACGGCAGTGTCGAGTACCTGGGGCGTAACGATGACCAGGTCAAGATCCGGGGTTTCCGCATCGAACTGGGTGAAATCCAGGCGCATCTGGCCACGGCCAGCGGCGTGCGCGATGCCGTGGTGATCGCCCGTGAAGATCAGCCGGGCGACCAACGCCTGGTGGCCTATGTGATCAGCGATGGCGAACTCAACGTGGCCGCCCTGCGTGACCATCTGCTGCGCAGCCTGGCCGAACACATGGTGCCCAGCGCCTTCGTGCGCCTGGATAAGCTGCCGCTGACCACCAACGGCAAACTCGACCGCAAGGCCTTGCCCGCACCCGATGCCGACGCCGTAGCCCGGCGCGCGTATGCGGCGCCCCAGGGCGCGGTGGAAACCACCCTCGCCAGGCTCTGGCAAGACTTGCTCAACGTCGACCGTGTCGGCCGTGAGGACAATTTCTTCGAACTCGGTGGCCATTCGCTGCTGGCGGTCAAACTGATCGAACGCATGCGCCAGGCCGACCTCAGCGCCGATGTGCGCGTGCTGTTCGGCCAACCCACCTTGGCGGCGCTCGCTGCGGCGGTGGGCGGCCAGCAGAGCGTGCAGGTGCCGGCCAATCCTATTCAAGCAGACACCCAGGCCATCACCCCGGACATGCTGCCCCTGGTCGAGCTGGATCAGGCCGCCATCGACCACATCCTCGAGGCCGTGCCCGGTGGCGTTGCCAACGTGCAGGACATCTACGGCCTGGCGCCGTTGCAGGCCGGCATTCTCTACCACCACCTGGCGACCACCGAGGGCGACCCCTACGTGTTGCAGGTGCAGTTGCGCTTTCACGACCAGGGCGCCGTCGACGGCTTCGTCAACGCGCTGCACGCGGTGATCGAACGCAACGATATCCTGCGCACCGCCATTCTCTGGGAGGGCCTGGAGGAACCGGTGCAAGTGGTGTTGCGCCAGGCACCCTTGGTGGTCGAACGCCTGGATGCCCTGGGCGGCGATGCACTGGCGCACCTGCAACAGCGTTTCGACCCACGCCACTATCGCCTGGACCTGTCACGCGCCTCACTGATGCGCCTGGCGTATGCGCAGGACAGCCACGGCGTGGTCGGCATTTTGCTGCTGCACCATATCCTGCTCGACCATACGGCCCTGCACGTGCTGGTCGAAGAGATGAGCGCCAGCCTGCACGGCCACAGTGCGCAATTGCCTGACGCGGTGCAGTACCGCAACTACGTGGCCCAGGCCCGCCTCGGTGTCACCCAGGCCCAGCATGAAGCGTTCTTCAGCCAGATGCTGGGCGATATCGACGAGCCGACCCTGGCCTTCGGTTTGCAGGACGTGAATGGTGACGGCAGCGGCATTCACGAAGCGCGCCTGCCGCTGGAGCCGGCGCTCAACCTGGGCTTGCGCGAACAGGCCCGGCAACTGGGCGTGAGCACCGCCAGCCTGGTGCACCTTGCGTGGGCCCAGGTGCTGGGCCAGGTGTCTGGCCAGCAGGAGGTGGTATTCGGCACCGTGTTGCTGGGCCGCATGCAGGGCGGCGAGGGCGCCGACCGGGCGCTGGGGATGTTCATCAACACCTTGCCGCTGCGGGTCAGCCTTGGCAGCGTCGGCGTACAGGCCGGCGTGCGCGCCACCCATGCGCGCCTGGCGCAGCTGCTCGGGCACGAACATGCCTCGTTGTCCCTGGCCCAGCGGTGCAGCGGCGTGCCGGGCTCGCTGCCGTTGTTCAGCACCTTGCTCAATTACCGGCACAGCGCAGCCGATGAAGCCCCGGGGGACAACCCCTTTGCCGCCTCCGGTATCGAGATTCTCAGCTCCGAAGAGTGCAGCAACTACCCACTGGTGCTCAACGTCGATGACCTCGGCACGGGCATGCGCTTGACCGTGCAAGGCGTGGCCGAACTGGACGTGCAACGGGTGGGCAACTACATGCTCACCGCACTGCGCCACCTGGTGACTGCGCTGCAACAGGCGCCGACCACCGCGTTGCACAGCGTATCGATCGTGCCGCCGGCGGAGCGGCGCAAACTGCTGCAGGACTTCAATGCCAGCGCTCGTGAATTTCCGTCGCACCTCAGCGTTGCCCAACTGTTCGAAGCCCAGGCACTGGCTCGGCCGCAAGCCACGGCGGTGGTGCATGGCGAGCGCGCCCTGAGCTACCGCGACCTCAACCGCCGTGCTAACCGGCTCGCTCATTATTTGCTCAACCAGGGCGTACAGCCGGGTGAGCCGGTCGCCCTGGCCCTGCCGCGCTCAATCGACCTGATCGTCAGCCAATTGGCTGTACTCAAATGCGCAGCGGTCTACGTGCCGCTGGACATCAACGCGCCGCCTGAACGCCAAGCCTTCATGGTGCAGGACAGCGGCGCCCGCCAGCGGCTGGACAACCTGGGCGAGCTGAGCCTGGACGCATTGCCTGCGACCAACCCCGCGGTGGCCCAGAGCTCGGACAGCGTGGCGTACATCATGTACACCTCCGGCTCCACCGGTACGCCCAAAGGCGTGTTGGTGACCCATCGCGGCATCAGCCGGCTGGTGATCAATAACGGCTACGCCGACTTCAACCCCCATGACCGCATCGCGTTTGCGTCGAACCCGGCGTTCGACGCCAGCACCATGGATGTGTGGGGCGCGCTGCTCAACGGCGCCCAGGTCCAGGTGATCGACCACGCCACTTTGCTCGACCCGCTGGCGTTTGGCGCTCAACTCAAGGGCGCCACGGTGCTGTTCGTCACCACCGCGCTGTTCAACCAGTATGTGCAACTGATTCCAAATGCCCTGGCCGGCCTGCGCATTTTGCTGTGCGGCGGCGAACGTGCCGACCCGGCGGCCTTCCGCAGCCTGTTGGCGCAGGCCCCGGCGTTGCGTCTGGTGCATTGCTACGGGCCGACCGAAACCACCACCTACGCCGCCACCTATGAAGTGCGTGCGCTGGCCCTTGATGCCGACAGCGTGCCGGTAGGGCGACCGATTTCCAATACGCAGATCTATGTGCTGGATGCGCAGTTGCAGCCGGTGCCGCTGGGTATCACCGGTGAAATCTGCATTGGCGGGGAGGGTGTCGCCAAGGGCTACTTGAACCGTGCGCAATTGACCGCCGAGAAATTCGTGAACAACCCCTTTGTCGATCAGCCTGGGGCACTGATGTATCGCACTGGCGACCTCGGGCGCTGGTCGCAAGAGGGCCTGCTGGAGTGCCTGGGGCGCAATGACGACCAAGTCAAAATCCGCGGTTTCCGTATCGAACTGGGCGAGATCGAGGCGCGCCTGGCCAGCTGTGCAGGCATTCAGGAAGTTGCCGTGCTCGCCCGTGAAGACGTACCGGGGGACAAGCGCCTGGTGGCCTATTTCACCTGGGCCGGCGCAGACCTGGGCATTGACCAGGTACACGCTCACCTGCAAGGCCAACTGCCGGACTACATGCTGCCGTCGGCCTATATGCCGCTGGCCAGCCTGCCGTTGACCAACAACGGCAAGCTCGACCGCAAGGCATTGCCGGCACCCGACCAGGCCGCCTTGATCAGCCGTGGCTACGAAGCCCCCCAAGGCGAGGTGGAAAGCCTGCTGGCGCAGATCTGGCAGGACGTGCTCAAGCTTGAGCGCGTGGGGCGCCATGATCATTTCTTCGAATTGGGCGGGCATTCGTTGCTGGCCGTCAGCCTGATCGAACGCATGCGCCAAGTGGGCCTGAGCTTTGATGTGCGCGTGTTGTTCAGCCAGCCAAGCCTGGCCGCGCTGGCGGCCGCCGTGGGCAGCGGCAGAGAAATCGTGGTGCCCGCCAATGGCATCCCCGCCGGCTGCACACAGCTCACGCCGTCGATGCTGAGCCTGGTGCAACTCACCCCGCAGGCCATCGCGCACATCGTTGCCAGCGTGCCGGGTGGTGCAGCGAATATCCAGGATATCTACCCGCTGGCGCCGCTACAGGAAGGCATTCTCTACCACCACATCAGCGCCGAGCAGGGCGACCCGTACCTGCTGCAATCGCGCATGGCCTTTGACACCGCCGAGCGCTTGCACGCTTTTATGGGCGCGCTGCAACAGGTGGTGGCGCGCCACGATATTTTGCGTACCGCTGTGGTGTGGGAAGGGCTCGACAGCCCGGTGCAAGTGGTGTGGCGCGCCGCCCAGCTGGCGGTGCAGGAGGTGATGCTCGACCCGGCCGGCGGCGACGTCATGGCGCAACTGCACGGGCGTTTCGATGCGCGTCATTATCGCCTGGACATTACCCAGGCGCCGTTGCTGCGCATGGTCTACGCCCAGGACCCGGCGCACCACCGGGTCGCGGCGATCCTGCTGTTCCACCACCTGGCGCTGGACCACACCGCCATGGAAGTGGTCGGCCAGGAAATGCGTGCCTTTATGTTCAATCAGGCCCAGGACTTGCCCCCCGCCGCGCCGTTTCGCAACTATGTGGCCCAGGCTCGACTGGGCGTCAGTGTGGCGCAGCATGAGCAGTTTTTCCGCGACATGCTCGCGGAGGTCGACGAGCCGACCTTGCCGTTTGGCCTGCAGGATGTACAGGGCGATGGCCGTGCAATCGAAGAAGCCGAGGTGCACCTGGAGGCAGGCCTGGCCCGGCGCGTACGCCAGCAGGCGCGCCAACTGGGGGTCAGCGCCGCCAGCCTGATGCACCTGGCCTGGGCCCAGGTGTTGGGCCTGGTCTCGGGCCGCGATGAGGTGGTGTTCGGCACCGTGCTCATGGGCCGACTGCAAGCCGGCGAGGGCGCAGACCGTGCGCTGGGGATGTTTATCAACACCTTGCCGCTGCGGGTCGATGTTGCAGCCGACGCGGCGCAGGCGGTCAAAGCCACCCATGCACGCTTGAGCGCCTTGCTCGGGCATGAACATGCGTCACTGGCCCTGGCCCAGCGTTGCAGTGGCGTGCCGACCAGCACACCGCTGTTCAGCGCCTTGCTCAATTACCGCCACAGCAACCCAGGCGAAATGGCCCGCGACGGCCACGGCATCTGGGAAGGCGTGCAACTGCTGGGCGGTGAAGAACGCAGCAACTACCCGTTGACCCTGAGCGTGGATGACCTGGGCGCAGGCTTTGGCCTGAGCGTGCTGGCAGTGCCGCAGATCGGCGCGCAACGCCTGTGCGCCTACATGCTCAGTACCGTGCAGCAACTGATTGCCACCCTGGAGACGGCGCCCCACAGCGCGCTGCGCCAATTGCCGATTCTGCCCGCCGCAGAGCGCGACACGGTACTGCGCGAGTTCAACGCTACCGCCCACGACTTCCCCCGTGGCCAGACCCTGCACGGTGCGTTTGAGGTGCAGGCCGAGCGCCAACCCCATCGCATTGCCGTGCAGCAAGGCAGTGAGGCGCTGACGTATCAGCAGCTCAATCAACGGGCCAACCAGTTGGCTCATCACTTGCTGGAACTCGGCGTGCAAGCCGACGACCGCGTGGCGCTGTGCTGCCGTCGCGGCCCGCAAATGCTAGTGGGGCTGTTGGGCATTCTCAAGGCTGGCGCGGGCTATGTGCCGATTGACCCGGCGTACCCCGCCGAGCGTATTGCCTATTTGTTGCAAGACAGCGCGCCCGTGGCAGTGCTCGCCGAGACCAGTACCCGGGAGCTGCTCGGTTCGCTTGCGTTGGTTGATCTGCATGACCCCGCCTGGCAGCGCCACGACGTCAGCAACCCGCAACTGCCCGCGCTGACGCCCGCGCACCTGGCGTACGTGATCTACACCTCCGGCTCCACCGGCCAGCCCAAGGGCGTCATGGTGGAACATCGCACCGTGGAAAACCTGATGCATTGGCACTGTCAGGCCTTTGGCCTGACAGCGGTAAGCCACACCAGCAGCGTGGCCGGCATGGGGTTCGATGCCATGGCCTGGGAGGTCTGGCCAGCCCTGTGCGTCGGCGCGACCCTGCACCTGCCGCCCGCCGAGATTGGCAACGAAAACATCGATGAACTGTTGGCCTGGTGGCTGGCGCAGCCGTTGGACGTCAGCTTCTTGCCGACGCCGGTGGCCGAGTACGCCTTTAGCTTGCCCCAGCAGCACCCCACCTTGCGCATCCTGCTGATCGGCGGAGACCGCTTGCGCCAGTTCACCCAGGAGCGGCGCTTTGCGGTGGTCAACAACTACGGCCCCACCGAAGCCACGGTGGTTGCTACCTCCGGTCGCGTGCGGGCCGGGCAGGTGTTGCATATCGGCCGGCCCATCGCCAATGCCACCAGCTATGTGCTGGACGCGCACCTGCGCCCGGTACCGGTGGGCGTGGCCGGTGAACTTTATGTAGGCGGCAGCGGCGTGGCGCGGGGCTACCTCAACCGTGCCGAGCTGACCGCCGAACGCTTCCTGCAAGACCCGTTCAGCCCTGGGCGCATGTACCGCACCGGTGACCGGGTGCGTTGGCTGCCCGATGGCAACCTTGAATACCTGGGCCGTAACGACGACCAGGTAAAACTGCGCGGCGTGCGGGTGGAACTGGGTGAAATCGAAAGCCGCCTGGCGGCCCTGGACGGCATCCGCGAGGCCGTGGTGCTGGTGCGCGAAGGCCGCCTGCTGGCCTGGTTCACCGAACAGCACCCGTTGCAGATCGAGACCTTGCGTGCGCACCTGCAAGCCCAACTGCCCGAGGCGCTGGTGCCGGTCGCCTATATGCGGCTTGACCAACTGCCCCTGACCGCCAATGGCAAACTGGACCGCAAGGCACTGCCGCAGCCGGACCAGTGCGCCTTGCTCAGCCGCGAATACCAAGCCCCCCAAGGTGACGTCGAAACCACCCTGGCGCGGCTGTGGGCCGAGGTGTTGCAGGTGGAGCAGGTGGGTCGCCATGACCACTTCTTCGAACTGGGCGGCCATTCCTTGCTGGCCGTCAGCCTGATCGAGCGCATGCGCCAGGCCGGCCTCAGCGCCGATGTGCGCGTACTGTTCAGCCAGCCAACCCTGGCCGCTCTGGCCGCCGCTGTCGGCAGTGGCCGCGAAGTGCAGGTGCCGGCCAATCGCATCAGTGCCGGTTGCCAGCGCATCACCCCGAACATGCTGGCTTTGGTAAGCCTCGACCAGTCGGCCATCGATCAGGTGGTGGCCCAGGTGCCTGGCGGCGCTGCCAACGTGCAGGATATCTACCCGCTGGCGCCGTTGCAGGAAGGGATTTTCTATCACTACCTCACGGCGGCGCAGGGCGATCCTTACCTGCTGCAATCGCACCTGGCGTTTGACAGTGTCGAGCGTGTGCAGGCTTTTGTGCGCGCCCTGCAACAGGTAATTAACCGCCACGACATCCTGCGCACCGGGGTGGTGTGGGAGGGCCTGGCGCAACCGCTGCAAGTGGTGTGGCGCCAGGCGCAGTTGTGCGTGCAGGAACTGCACTTGCAAGGCGACGTACTCGCCGGCCTGCACGAGCGCTTTGATGCGCGGCGTTATCGCCTGGAAATCAGCCAGGCGCCGTTGATCCGCCTGATGTACGCCCAGGACCCGGTCAACCAGCGCGTGGTGGCGGTGCTGCTCTATCACCATATCGTGTTGGACCACACCGCCTTTGACGTGGTGTTGCGCGAAATGCAGGGCCACCTGTTGGGCCACGCCGCGCCCACCGCCGCGCCGATGCCGTATCGCAACTATGTGGCCCAGGCGCGCCTGGGTGTCAGCGAACAGGCGCATGAGCAGTTCTTCCGCCAGATGCTGGGCGATGTCGACGAACCGACGTTGCCGTTCGGCTGGCAGGACGTGCGCGGCGACGGCAATGCCATCGACGAACATACCCTGCAACTGGACAGTCAGCTCAACCGCCGCCTGCGCAGCCAGGCGCGGCTGCTGGGTGTCAGCGCTGCCAGCCTGTTCCATCTGGCCTGGGCGCAGGTGCTGGCCGCGGTATCGGCGCGCCATACGGTGGTGTTCGGCACAGTGCTGGTGGGCCGCTTGCAAGGCGGCGAGGGCGCCGACCGCGCCCTGGGCGTGTTTATCAATACCTTGCCGCTGCGCCTGGACATTGACGACCAGGGCGCCCGCGCCGCCGTGCGCGCTACCCATGCGCGGCTGACCGACTTGCTCGGCCATGAACACGCCTCCCTGGCCTTGGCCCAGCGTTGCAGCGGTGTAGCGTCCCCGGCGCCGTTGTTCAGCTCGATGCTCAACTATCGCCATCGCGGCGCCGCCACCCGCTCGGCGGATGCGCAGTTGGCCTGGGAAGGCATGCAGACCCTGGTCAATGACGGGCGCACCAATTACCCACTGACCCTGAACGTGGACGACCTGGGCGATGGCTACGCGTTCACTGCCTTGGCCCAGGTGGATGCGCAGCGGATGTGCGGCTATATGCATAACGCGTTGAGCGGCCTGGTCGAGGCCCTTGAGCATGCGCCGCACCAGGCGCTGAATCGCCTGCCGGTGCTGGGGCTGCAAGAGCGGCAACAGCTGCTGGTGCAGTTCAACGCCACCGAGGTGAACTACAACCTCGACCAGACCCTGCACGGCATGTTTGAAGCCCAGGTCGTACGTACCCCGCAGGCCGTGGCGGTGAAGGCCGGTGAGCACACCTTGAGCTACCGGCAACTCAATGAGCGCGCCAACCGCCTGGCCCATCACCTGCGTGACAACGGCGTGCGCCCGGACGCGCGGGTGGGCATCTGCGTCGAGCGCGGCCTGGACATGGTCATCGGCCTGTTCGCCATTCTCAAGGCCGGCGGTGCCTATGTGCCGCTGGACCCGGCGTACCCACCAGAGCGCATCGCCTACATGCTGCACGACAGCGCGCCGGTGGTGGTGCTGGCCCAAAGCGCCACCCGCGCGTTGCTGGGTGACGTGGCGGTGATCGACCTCGACCACAGCACCTGGCAGCACCAACCGACGACTAACCCGCAGATACCGGGCCTCACTGCCCGCCACGCGGCCTATGTGATTTACACCTCCGGTTCCACCGGCCAGCCCAAGGGTGTGATCAACGAACATGCCGGGGTGGTCAACCGCCTGTTGTGGATGCAGGACGCCTATGGCCTCAAGGCCCACGATGCGGTGCTGCAGAAAACCCCGTTCAGCTTCGACGTGTCGGTGTGGGAATTCTTCTGGCCGCTGTTCACCGGCGCACGCCTGGTGATGGCGCGCCCTGACGGGCACAAAGACCCGGCGTACCTGTGCGAGGTGATCGCCTCGGAGCACATCACGACCCTGCACTTTGTGCCGTCGATGCTCGATGTATTCCTGGCCCACGGCGATGTCAGCCAAGCGGCGGGATTGGTGCGGGTGATGTGCAGCGGCGAGGCCTTGCCGGGCAGCCTGGTGCGGCGTTTCAAGCAGCAGTTGCCGGGGATTGGCTTGTACAACCTGTATGGCCCCACCGAAGCGGCGGTAGACGTGACGGCGTGGAACTGCGCACGCCCTGAGGTGCCGGACAACACCCCGATCGGCAAGCCGATTGCCAATACTCGCCTGTATGTTCTGGACGGGCAGTTGCAGCCAGTACCGTTAGGCGTGGTCGGTGAGCTGTTTATCGCGGGCGTGCAAGTGGCGCGGGGTTATCTGAACCGCCCTGAGCTGACCGCCGAACGCTTCCTTGACGACCCGTTCACCCCGGGGCGCATGTACCGCACCGGTGACCTGGGCCGCTACTTGCCCGACGGCACGCTTGAGTACCTGGGGCGCAACGACGATCAGGTCAAGATCCGTGGCCTGCGCATCGAGCTGGGAGAAATCCAGGCGCACCTGATCGAGCATCCGGCGGTCAAGGACGCCGTGGTCGTCGCCCGGGACCAGCGCCTGGTCGCGTATTACACCGGCGCGCCTACCGATATCGAAAGCCTGCGCGCCCAGCTGTTGCAGCACCTGCCCGACTTTATGGTGCCGGCGCTGTTCATGCACCTGGACGCCTGGCCCCTGAGCCCCAACGGCAAGCTTGACCGCAAGGCCCTGCCTGCACCGGGTATGGACGCCTTGCAGGTACGTGAATACACGGCGCCCGAAGGCGACACCGAAATCCTCCTGGCCCAGCTCTGGGCCGAGTTGCTCAAGGTGGAGCGGGTAGGGCGCCACGACAACTTCTTTGAACTGGGCGGGCACTCGCTGCTGGCCGTGAGCTTGATCGGGCGCCTGCGCCAGGAAGGCATGGAAGCCGATGTGCGGGGCTTGTTCGAACAACCGACCCTGGCCGGCTACGCCGCAATGACCGAACGAATGGAGATCGTCCTGTGAACATCCTCGAGCTGCTGGCAACCCTGAACACCAAGGATGTGCAACTGGCGCTCAAGGGCGAGCAGTTGTCGGTGAACGGCAACAAGCACGCCTTGAGCGACCCGGCGATATTGGCCGCCTTGCATGAACACAAGCCGGCGCTGATCGAACTGATCAAGGCCGGTGCATACACCGCGACCAAGGCCGGTGAGGTGCAGGTGCCGGCCAATGGTATCCCGGCCACTGCCGAGCGCATCACTCCCCAGATGCTGACCCTGTCGACCCTGAGCCAGGACGAGATCGAGCGCATTGTCGCCACGGTGCAGGGCGGCGTGGCGAATATCCAGGACATCTACCCGCTGGCGCCGTTGCAGGAAGGCATCCTGTTCCACCATGTGAGTGCCGAGCAGGGCGACCCCTATGTGATGCAGTCGCAGTTCGCCTTTGACAACCTGGCGCGTTTCGATGCGTTTGCCCAGGCGCTGCAACGGGTGATGGACCGTCACGACATCCTGCGTACCGGGGTGGTCTGGGATGGCCTGACGCAACCCTCGCAAGTGGTGTGGCGCCAGGCACGCCTGCCGGTGCAAGCCTTGATGCTGGACCCGGCCGACGGCGATATCGCCACGCAACTGCATGACCTGTTTGATGCCCGCCACTACCGCCTCGACGTCACCCAGGCGCCGTTGCTGCGCCTGGTGCGCGCTGAAGACCCGGCCAACCAGCGCATCGTCGCCACCCTGTTGTTCCATCACATGGCGCTCGACCACAGCGCCCTGGACGTGGTGTGCCACGAGATGCAGGCGTGCCTGTTAGGGCAGGGCGCGGCCCTCGGCCAGGCCGTGCCGTTTCGCAACTACGTGGCGCAGGCGCGGCTGGGCATCAGTGAACAGGAGCACGAAAGTTTCTTCCGGCAAATGCTCGGCGATATCAGCGAGCCCACCTTGCCGTTCGGTTTGCAGGACGTGCAAGGCGATGCGCGCGCTATTGCTGAAGTCAGCCTGCCATTGGCGCCGGCACTGGCCCAGCGTTTGCGCGTACAGGCGCGCCAACTGGGCGTGAGCGCCGCCAGCCTGTTTCACTTGGGGTGGGCCCAGGTGCTGGGGGGGTTGGCCGGCAAGGCTCAGGTGGTGTTCGGCACCGTATTGATGGGGCGCATGCAGGGCAGCTATGACACCGACCGCGCCCTGGGTATTTTCATCAATACCTTGCCGTTTCGCGTGGACGTAGACGCCCAGGACGTGCGCACCGCCGTCAAGGCCACCCACGCACGCTTGACCACTTTGCTGCGCCATGAACACGCGGCCTTGGCCCTGGCCCAGCGTTGCAGTGGCGTGCTCGCGCCGACGCCGCTGTTCAGCGCACTGCTCAACTATCGCCACAGCGCGTCCGCCGCCAATGCCGAGGCGGTGTCGGCCTGGCAGGGCATCACCGCACTGCGTGCCGAGGAACGCACCAACTACCCGCTGACCCTGAGCGTGGACGACCTGGGCGAAGGCTTCGGCCTGAGTTTGCTGGCCAGCACCCTGGTCGACCCTCAACGCGTCTGCGCCTACCTGCACACCGCGCTGGAAAACCTGGTGAGCGCACTGGAACAGGCCCCCCATACCGCGCTTGACCAACTGTCGGTGGTGCCCGCTGCCGAACAGCGCCTGCTGCTGGAACAGTTCAACACCACCCAGACCGTCTTCCCCCAAAGCACCACCCTGCATGGCCGCGTAGAAGCCCAGGCTGCGCTCACGCCGGACGCCATCGCCGCGGTGCATCAGGGCCGGCAACTGACCTATACCGAACTGAACCAGCAAGCCAACCTGCTGGCCCATCATCTGCTGGCACTGGGGGTCAAGCCCGACGACCGCGTGGCCATTGTGGCGCGGCGCGGCCTCGACACCCTGGCCGGGTTGCTGGCGATTCTCAAGGCCGGTGCCGGTTATGTGCCGGTGGACCCGTCCCACCCGGCCGAGCGCCTCCACTATTTGCTCAGTGACAGCGCGCCAGTGGCGGTACTTACCCAGCACGCATTGCTCGAGCGCCTGCCGGCCCTGGAAGTGCCGGTGATCAATCTGGACCGCTTCACCTGGCAGCACCATTCGGCGAGCAACCCCACAATCGCCGTCGGCCCGACGCACCTGGCCTATGTGATCTACACCTCCGGCTCCACCGGTTTGCCCAAAGGGGTGATGGTGGAACACCACACGGTCGCCAACCTGGTGGACTGGCATTGCAGCGCCTTCGACCTGCGCGCCGGGCGGCATACCGCCAGTGTTGCCGGTTTCGGCTTTGACGCGATGGCCTGGGAAGTGTGGCCGGCGTTGTGTGTGGGCGCCACCTTGCACCTGCCACCGGCCCATGAGGGCGGCGAAGATATCGACGCACTGCTGGCCTGGTGGTGCGCGCAGCCTTTGGACGTGAGCTTTCTGCCGACGCCGGTGGCGGAATACGCCTTCAGCCAGAACATCGAGCACCCGACCTTGCGCACCTTGCTGGTCGGTGGCGACCGTCTGCGCCAGTTCAAACGGGCGCAGCGCTTTGAGCTGATCAACAACTACGGGCCCACCGAAGCCACAGTGGTGGCCACTTCCGGCAAGGTCGAGGCGGGCCAGCCCTTGCATATCGGCAAGCCCATCGCCAATGCCAAGGTCTACGTGCTCGACCCACACCAGCGCCCGGTGCCGTTGGGGGTGGCGGGGGAGTTGTACGTGGGCGGCAAGGGCGTGGCACGCGGTTACCTCAACCGCCCGGAACTGACCGCCGAGCGTTTCGTGCGCGACCCGTTCAATGCAGGGCGCATGTACCGCACCGGCGACCTGGTGCGCTGGTTGCCGGACGGCACGCTCGACTACCTGGGGCGCAACGATGACCAGGTGAAAATCCGTGGCGTGCGCATCGAACTGGGCGAAATCGAGACCCAGCTCAACCAATTGCCCGGCATTTTGGAGGCGGTGGCGGTGGTGCGTGAAGAACGGCTGGTGGCCTACTTCACCGAAAACCCGCTACTGGACCCGCTGACGCTGGCCCAGATTCGCGCCCACCTGGTGGCGCATCTGCCGGACTACATGGTGCCCGTCGCGTTCATGAAGCTCGACGCACTGCCCCTGACCGCCAATGGCAAGCTCGACCGCAAGGCCCTGCCGGCGCCGGACATGGCCGCGGTATTTACCCGCGAGTACGCCGTGCCCCAGGGCGAAATCGAAACCGTGCTGGCGCAGATCTGGGCCGATGTGTTGCAGGTGCAGCGCGTGGGGCGTTATGACCATTTCTTTGAGCTGGGCGGGCATTCGCTGCTGGCCATGCGCATGGTGTCCCAGGTGCGCCAGCGGCTGGGCGTCGAATTGGCGCTGGGCGACCTGTTTGCCAACGCTGAACTGGCGGCGGTCGCCGAGGTGCTGGCCCAGGCCGGTCGCAGCACCTTGCCGGATATCTTGCCGGCCAACCGTGATGACGACGTGCCGCTGTCCTTCGCCCAGCAACGCCTGTGGTTCCTGGCGTTGATGGAAGGGGCCAACACCGCCTACAACATTCCCATCGGCCTGCGGTTGCGCGGGCAGTTGCATGTACAGGCGCTGCAACGGGCCCTGGCGCGCATTGTGGCGCGGCATGACACCCTGCGCAGCCGCTTCGCCCAGCAGGGTGACCAGGCCCAGGTGCTGGTCGTGCCGGCTGAAAAGGTGTTGGCGCTGCAAGTGCAGGACCTGCGTCGCCACCCGCAGCCGCAACAGGCCCTGGACGCGCTGATCCACGGCGAAGCTTCGGCACCGTTCGACCTTGAGCGCGGCCCGTTGCTGCGCGGGCGCCTGGTGGTGATGGCCGATGATCACCATGTGCTGTTGCTGACCCTGCACCATATCGTCTCCGACGGCTGGTCCATGGGCGTGCTGACCCGCGAGCTGATGGCGCTGTACCAGGCCTTCAGCCACGGCCACGCCGACCCGCTGCCGCCCTTGCCGATCCAGTACGCCGACTTTGCCGTGTGGCAACGCCTGTGGCTGAGCGGCGAGGTGCTGCAACGCCAAAGCAGCTACTGGCAGCAGGCGCTGGCCGGTGCGCCGGCGTTGCTGAGCTTGCCCACCGACCGCCCGCGCCCGGCGCAGCAGGACTACGCTGGCAGCAGCGTCGACGTGCGCCTGGATGAACGCCTCACCGCCGGGCTCAAGGCCTTGAGCCAGCGCCATGGCACCACCTTGTACATGACCTTGATGAGCGCCTGGGCGTCGCTGTTGGCGCGCCTGTCCGGGCAGCTCGAGTTGGTGATCGGCACGCCGGTGGCCAACCGCATGCGCACCGAAGTCGAAGGGCTGATTGGCCTGTTCGTCAACACCCTGGCGCTGCGTATCGACACCTCGGGCGAGCTGAGCACCGAGGCGTTGCTGGCGCGGGTCAAGACGCTGACGCTGCAAGCCCAGGCCCATCAGGACTTGCCCTTCGAGCAGGTGGTGGAAATCACCCGGCCGCCGCGCAGCCTGGCCCACAGCCCGCTGTTCCAGACCTTGCTGAGCTGGCAGGACAGCAGCGCGCCGACCCTGGCCTTGGGCGACCTGGCCCTGGAGAGCATTGTCGAGAACAGCCATTTCGCCAAGTTCGACCTGTCGTTGAACCTGGGGGAGGTGCAGGGCAGCATCCTCGGTGCGCTGGAATATGCCGTGGCCCTGTTTGACGAGTCGACGATGCAGCGCTACGTCGGCTATTTCACCCGCGTGTTGCAGGCGATGGTCGATAACGACCAGGCGGTGCTGGCGCAGGTGCCGCTGGTGGATGCGCGCGAGCGTCGACAACTGCTGGTGGATTTCAACGCCACCGCCGTTGAGTACAACCTCGACCAGACCCTGCACGGCCTGTTTGAAGCCCAGGTGCTGCGCACACCTCATGCCATTGCCCTGAAGGCGGGCGCGCAGCAACTGAGCTATGCCGAACTGAACGTGCGCGCCAACCAACTGGCCCGTCACCTGCAAGCTCTGGGTGTGCAGCCGCAGGCGCGGGTGGCGATCTGCGTGGAGCGTGGCCTGGACATGGTCATCGGCCTGTACGCGATCCTCAAGGCCGGCGCCGCCTATGTGCCGCTGGACCCGGCCTACCCGCTGGAACGCATCGCCTACATGCTGCACGACAGTGCGCCGACGGTGGTGCTGGGCCAGTCCACCACACTCGCGTTACTGGGCGACGTTCCGGTGGTCAACCTGGATTCACCCACCTGGCAGCACCAGCCCACCCATAACCCGCAGGCGGCCAGCGAGGCGGCCTACGTGATCTACACCTCCGGTTCCACCGGCCAGCCCAAGGGCGTGATCAACGAACACCCTGGGGTGGTCAACCGCCTGCTGTGGATGCAAGACGAATACGGGCTGACGGCCAGCGATACGGTGTTGCAGAAAACCCCGTTCAGCTTCGACGTGTCGGTATGGGAGTTTTTCTGGCCGCTGTTCACTGGCGCACGCCTGGTCATGGCCCGCCCGGGCGGGCATAAAGACCCTGACTACCTGTGCCAGGTGATCAAGGCCGAGCGGGTCACAACGCTGCATTTTGTGCCGTCGATGCTCGACGTGTTCCTGGCCCACGGCGATGTCAGCCAGGCCGCCGGGCTGGTGCGGGTGATGTGCAGCGGCGAAGCCCTGCCGGGCAGCCTGGTGCGGCGCTTCAAGCAGCAATTGCCGGAGGTTGGCTTGTACAACCTGTATGGCCCCACCGAAGCGGCGGTGGATGTCACCGCGTGGGACTGCGCGGGTGCCTTGGTGCCGGATAACACCCCCATCGGCAAGCCGATTGCCAACACGCGCCTGTATGTACTGGATGGGCAGTTGCAGCCGGTGCCGTTGGGGGTGGTCGGTGAATTGTTCATCGCAGGCGTGCAGGTGGCGCGGGGTTACCTCAACCGCCCTGAGCTGACCGCCGAACGCTTCCTCGACGACCCGTTCACCCCTGGGCGTATGTACCGCACCGGGGACGTGGGCCGCTACTTGCCCGACGGCACGCTCGAGTACCTGGGGCGCAATGATGACCAGGTGAAAATCCGTGGACTGCGCATCGAACTGGGGGAAATCCAGGCGCGCCTGAGCGAGCATCCGGCGGTGCAGGAAGCTGCCGTGATCGCCCGCGAGCAGCGCCTGATCGCCTATTACACCGGCGTGCCGAGCGACGTCGAAAGCCTGCGCGCCCATCTGCTGCAACACCTGCCGGAATTCATGCTGCCGACGAGCTTTGTGCACCTGCAGGCGCTGCCGCTGAGCCCCAACGGTAAACTCGACCGCAAGGCGCTGCCGGCGCCGGGCCTGGACGCGTCGAGCGTGCGCGACTATGAAGCGCCCGTGGGGGATACAGAAATCACCCTGGCCGCACTGTGGGCCGAATTGCTCAACGTGGAGCGCGTGGGCCGACATGATAATTTCTTTGAATTGGGCGGCCACTCCTTGCTGGCAGTCAGCCTGATGGGGCGCATGCGCCGCCTGGGCTTGTCGGCGGATGTGAAAGTGCTGTTTGGCCAACCGACCTTGTCGGCTTTGGCTGCGGCCTTGGGCGGTGGCCGTGAAGTGGCGGTGCCGGCCAATCGCATTGCGGCCGATTGCACCCGGATTACGCCGGACATGCTTGCGCTGATCACCCTGGACCCTGCTGCCATCGAGCGCATCGTCGCCAGCATCCCCGGCGGCGCGGCGAATGTGCAGGATATTTATCCGCTGGCACCCTTGCAGGCCGGCATCCTGTATCAGCATCGCGCCGTGCAAGGTGACGACGCCTATGTGTTGCAGGCGCAGTTTGCCTTCGACAGCCGCCTGCGCCTGGACGCCTTCGCCCATGCCTTGCAGGCGGTGATCCAGCGCCATGACATCCTGCGTTCATCCTTCCATTGGGATGGGCTGGAGGAACCGGTGCAGGTGGTGTGGCGCACCGCCTCATTAAGCGTTGAAAGCGGCCCGGTGCTGCCACGCCTGGACCTTGGCCACGCACCTTTGATGCGCCTGGTATACGCCGAGGAGTCGCAACGGGTAGTGGCGACGTTGCTGTTCCACCATCTGGTGATGGACCACATCGCCCTGGACATCCTGCAACACGACATGCAGGCCTTCCTGTTGGGCACCCAAGACGCCTTGGCCGCGCCCGTGCCGTACCGCAACTACGTGGCCCAGACCCGTCTGGGCGCTGAGGACCACGAGACGTTTTTCCGCGAGATGCTCGCTGAGATCGACGAACCCACCGACGTACCGCACCTGGGCGCCGATGAGCGCGTGAAGGTGAGCCTCGACCTGGGGTTGAGTCGGCGCCTGCGCACTCAGGCGCGACAAGCCGGCGTCAGCGCCGCCAGCCTTATGCACCTGGCCTGGGCCCATGTGCTGGGCACGGTCTGCGCCCGTGAACAGGTGGTGTTCGGCACGGTGATGCTCGGCCGCCTGCAAGGTGGCGAAGGCGCCGAGCGCGCCATGGGCGTGTTTATCAATACCTTGCCGCTGCGGGTTGACCTGGGTGAACACTCGGTACTGACCGCGCTGCGTACCACCCATGGGCGCCTGACCGAACTGCTCAGCCATGAACACGCGCCCCTGGCGCTGGCCCAGCGTTGCAGCGGCGTCCCGATGGCCACGCCGTTGTTCAGCGTGTTGTTCAACTACCGCCACAGTGCGCCCCAGGCCGGGGGCGTGGCCGAGGCGTGGCAGGGGATCGAGGTGCTCCAGACCGAGGAACACACCCACTACGGCGTGTCGGTGAGTGTGGATGACCTGGGTGAAGGTTTCAGCCTCACGGCCATGGGGCAGGGGGCCCGACGCTTGGGCGACTACCTGCATAACGCCTTGGCGCAGGTGGTGCAGGCACTGGAAGAGTGCAGCGACATCGCGCTCAATTGCTTGTCGATCCTGCCCCAGGCCGAACGCCAGCAACTGCTTGAGGGCTTCAACGCCACGGCCCGCGCTTTCCCACGTGATCGCAGCGTGCAAGACCTGTTCGAAGCCCAGGCCCAGGCGCGCCCCGATGCGGTGGCGGTGCGGCACGGCGAGCAGCAGGTGAGCTACGGCGAACTCAACCGCCGCGCCAACCGCTTGGCCCATCATCTGCTCGGCCTGGGTGTGTGCCCCGGCGATAACCTGGCGATCCTGCTGCCACGCTCGGTGGCGTTGTTGGTCAGCCAACTGGCGATTCTCAAATGCGCCGCCGCCTATGTGCCACTGGACCTCAACGCGCCGGCCGAACGCCAGGCTTTCATGCTGCAAGACAGCGGCGCCGCCTGGCTGTTGACCCGCAGCGACTGCAGCGTGGAGAGCGCGGTGCAGCACCTGGACCTGGACACCCTGGCCCTCGACTCATACCCCGAACACAACCCCGGCCTGCCGCAGCCCTCGCACAGCGTGGCGTACATCATGTACACCTCCGGCTCCACCGGCATGCCCAAAGGCGTATTGGTGCCGCACCGTGGCATCACGCGCCTGGTGCTCAACAACGGCTACGCCGATTTCAATCCCCATGACCGCGTGGCCTTCGCCTCGAACCCGGCGTTTGATGCCAGCACCATGGACGTCTGGGGGCCGTTGCTCAACGGCGGTCAGGTGCAGGTGATCGACCACGCCACCTTGCTCGACCCGCTGGCGTTTGGCGCGGCACTTCAGGGCGTGACGGTGCTGTTCGTCACCACGGCGCTGTTCAACCAGTATGTGCAACTGATTCCCCAGGCCCTGGCCGGCTTGCGTATTTTGCTGTGCGGCGGCGAGCGTGCCGACCCGGCGGCGTTTCGCAACCTGCTGGCATTAGCACCGGGGTTGCGCCTGGTGCATTGCTACGGGCCGACCGAAACCACCACCTACGCCACCACTTATGAAGTGCACGCGCTTACCGCTGATGCCGACAGCGTGCCGGTAGGGCGACCCATTTCCAATACGCAAGTCTACGTACTGGATACGCAGTTGCAGCTGCTGCCCGTGGGGGCGACCGGTGAAATCTGCATCGGCGGCGACGGTGTCGCCCAGGGCTACCTGAACCGCCCTGAGTTGACGGCTGAAAAGTTCGTGCAGAACCCGTTCAATCCAGGCGCCTTGCTGTACCGCACTGGCGACCTCGGGCGCTGGAGCGCAGACGGCCTGCTGGAGTGCATCGGGCGCAATGACGACCAAGTGAAGATCCGTGGATTTCGCATTGAGCTGGGTGAGATCGAAGCACGCATGGCGACATTCGCCGGCATTCGCGAAGGGGTGGTGCTGGCCCGCGAAGACGTGCCGGGGGACAAACGCCTGGTGGCCTACTTCACCTGGGCGGGCGAGCCGGTCGGCATCGAGCCGGTACGCGCTTACCTGCAGGCGCACTTGCCGGCCTACATGGTGCCGTCGGCCTTTGTGGCACTGGAGCATTTGCCGTTGACGGCCAATGGCAAGGTCGATCGCAAAGCCTTGCCGGTGCCCACGTGGGACGCTTCGGCCAGCGGCACATTTGAAGTACCGGTCGATGCACTGGAGCAGACCTTGGCCCAGCTGTGGGCCGAGGTACTGAAGCTTGAGCAGGTGGGGCGCCATGACAGTTTCTTCGAACTGGGCGGGCATTCGTTGTTGGCGATTCGCCTGGTCAATCGGCTGGAAGAGGCCGGGTTGCCGGTGTCGCTGGCCGAGCTGTTCGAGCATGCCAGCGTGGCCTCGGTCGCGGCGCTGCTGCGCCTGCGCGGTGACGACGTGCTGCCTGAGACGGCGGTGATCACGGTGCGCAGCCGTGGGTCGCAGGCACCGTTATTTCTGGTGCATGAGTTCAGCGGCATGGACGTGTACTTCCCGGCGCTGGGCCAGCACCTGCCGGGCGATTACCCGATTTATGGCCTGCCGGGCGTGGCGTTGGGCGAGGCGCACTTGGACAGCATGGAAGGCTTGGCCGCGCGCATGGTCGGGCTGATTCGCCAGATCCAGCCCCACGGCCCTTACCGGCTGGCGGGGTGGTCTTTTGGTGGCGTGCTGGCCTATGAAGTTGCCATGCAGTTGCTGGGGCAGGATGAGGCCGTGGCGTTTCTCGGCTTGATCGACAGCTACGTGCCGCGCATGACCGACCAGGGCAAAGCGCGCTGGAGCGGGCCGGATGCCCTCAAGCGGCATTTGTTGTTGCAGTGCACGGCCTATTGGAAGGCACAGGGAGGAGTGGATGAGCTGGCGAACCTGGACCAACTGGAGGCAGGCCTTGGACAGCTGGACATTGCGGCTTTGCTGCAACGCTGTCGCGATCAAGGTTTGCTATACGCGCAAATGGCAGCGGCGACGGACGCCGACCTGTTGAGCTTTTTGCAACGGGAAGTCGGGCATGGGCATGCCCTGGCCCACTACAGCCTGTTCCCGCTGCCGATCCCGGTGCACCTGTTCAGCGCCGAGCAGCGGCCCACCGAACTGTCGCGGCGCAGTGCCGCGCTGGGTTGGGACACCGCCCTGGCGCCTGGGCAACTGCGCCAGGTGCAGGTGCCGGGGGATCACCAGAGCATGATGCAGGCGCCGCATATCCAGAGCCTCGGCCAGGCCATGAGCCAAGCGCTGGCGGCGAGCACCCCGGTGAGTTGCGCGGCGCACTCACCCTTGCTGCGCATCCAGAGCGGGCGCGCCGGTTATGCGCCGGTGTTCTGCGTGCCAGGCGCGGGAGACAGCGTCACCGGCTTTGTAAGTTTGAGCGAAGCGCTGGGGCGCGACTGGCCGCTGTATGGCTTGCAGCCGCGGGGGCTGGATGGCGAGGCGGTGCCCCATAGCCAGGTGGAAGCGGCGGCGCAGTGTTACCTGGCGGCGCTGGAACAGGAGTGCCCTGAGGGGCCGGTGCATCTGGTGGGGCATTCGTTTGGCGGCTGGGTGGCGCTGGAAATGGCGCTGCGCTTGCAGGCGATGGGGCGTGAGGTGGGCTCTTTGACGGTGATCGACAGCGAGGCGCCGGGGCGTGCGGGCAAGGCTTATACCTCGACGGCGGCGTTGTTGCGGTTGATCGAGGCGATGCAGTTGGCGGCTGGGAAGTCGCTGGGGATTGATGCGGTGGACTTTGCCGGGCGCGATGAGGTGGCGCAGCGGCAAGCGTTGCATGCGGGGATGGTGAATGTGGGGTTGTTGCCGGCGCGTGCGGCGGTGGAGGCGATGGATGGGCCGGCGCGCACTTACGCGGCGGCGTTGCGCACGGTGTATCAGCCGCAAGGGCGGTATGAGGGGGTGGTGCGCTTGGTGTTGGCGCAGGACCCGGCGTTGGATGCGGCGGGGAATCAGCGTGAGCAGGGGTTGATGGTTGAGGGGTGGCGAGGGCAGGGGGGGGGGTTGCAGGTTTGGCATGGCGGGGGGAATCACTTTACGTTGCTCAAGGCGCCGAATGTTTTGGGGTTGGCCAGGTGGTGGTTGGACGTTGTTGGGGTTGGGGAGGTGGTGTCTTGAGGGGTGTGCACCGATCCAGATGTGGGGGCAACAGGGGGGTGTCTGTGTACATATCCGTTCCTGCGGTAACGGCCACTTATGGTTCCGCTCTTACAGCGGGTCACTTTTGGAAAGGCCCAAAAGTAACCAAAAGGCCTTCGCCCCACCACTCGGCACCTCGCCCAGGCTCGGTGTGCCCGAACGCAGGCTTTGCAGCGTGGGCCGCCGCAATGGGCCATCCCTGGCCTAGTGCGGCTAACCCGGCGTCCTGCCGGGTTACCCACGCTGCAAAACCTGCGTTCGGCCAGCGTGGTTTAACGGGGCGATTTCAGATCAAAAGCAGAGCGCGGCGGCCTTATAACCGACCGGTTTTTGAAGGTGAACTCGGTGAGATATGGGGGGGCAGGCATGCCCCCGGAAACCACGATGCGAAGCGAGCGGCTCTTGATCTTGATCTGCTTGTGATCTTGATCTTAAGCGCCCCGTTAAACCACGCTGGCCGGAATTCGACAGGGATTTGGGGGGTAAACCGGCAGGGATGCCGGTTTAGCCGCCCAAATCACTGGCGGATTACGGGCACACCGAGCCTAGGCGAGGTGCCGAGTGGTGGGGCAAGAGCGTTTTGCTTACTTTTGCGCTTTTCAAAAGTGAGCCGCTGTAAGAGCGGAACCCTAAGCGGCCGTTGCCGCAGAAATGGATATGTACTCATTCCAACCCAACCAAATAGTCGACCAGAAGGCCGCCTTCGCGAGCAAGCCCGCTCCCACAGTTTGATCGCGGAGCGTCAGGTAGATATGCGGAGGCTGTCAGGCCGCCATCGCAGGCAAGCCAGCTCCCACACCAATCTCCCCCGCCACGCATTTGTTCTCAACCAAGAAGCCAACCATGCAAACGTCTAAATTCCGCAAAATCGGCATTCTGGCTATAGCGGCCGTCGCAATAGGCCTGATCATCTACACCGTAAAGGCCCCCGCCGACGCCCCCCAATACCTCACCGCCACCGCCGAACGCGGCGATATCGAAAACGCGGTATTGGCCACCGGCCTGCTCGAAGGCGTCAAACAAGTCGACGTCGGCGCCCAAGTCTCCGGCCAGCTCAAGTCGCTGAAAGTCAAAGTCGGCGACAAGGTAAAGAAGGGCCAGTGGCTGGCCGAAATCGACCCCTTGATCCTGCAGAACACCCTGCGCAAAGCCCAAGTCGATGAAGAAAACCTCCAGGCCCAACGCCGCGCGACCGCCGCGCAACTCAAGCAGGCCAAGTCCGTGTATGAGCGCTACAAAGGCTTGCAGGCCGACGAGTCGGTGTCGCGCCAGGATTTTGAAGACGCCGAATCGACCTACCAGGTACAGCAGGCCAACCTGCTGTCCCTGGACGCACAGATCAAGAGCGCGCACATCCAGATCGACACCGCCAAGGTCAACCTGGCCTACACCCGCATCAACGCGCCCATCGACGGCGACGTGGTGGGTATTGTCACCCAGGAAGGCCAGACCGTGATCGCCAGCCAGTTGGCGCCCGTGCTGCTCAAGCTGGCAGACCTGGACACCATGACCGTCAAGGCCCAAGTGTCGGAAGCGGATGTGATTCATATCAGCCCCGGCCAGCAGGTGTACTTCACCATTCTCGGCGAGGCAGACAAACGCTATTACGCCAAGCTGCGCGGCACTGAGCCTGCGCCGCAGAACTTTCTGGAAACCCAGACCGCCGGCACGCCGAAGCAAAACACCGCGGTGTTCTACAACGCGTTGTTCGACGTGCCCAACCCCGACCACCGCCTGCGCATTGCCATGACCGCACAGGTGCGCATCGTGCTCGACACCGCCGAGGCCGCGCTGATGGTGCCCGTGGCGGCGCTGGGCGTGCGCAATGCCGATGGCCGCTACGAAGTGCGGGTGCTGGATGCCAAGGGCAAGGCGGTGGCCCGCACGGTGAAGACCGGTATCAACAACAACGTCAAGGTGCAGGTCCTTGATGGGCTGGCCGAGGGTGACACCGTAGTGATCGGCGACGCCACGCCTGCCGTGGCGGGGAGCTGAGTCATGAGCCAGCCTCTGTTGGAACTCAAGGGCATCACCCGCAGCTTCATGGCCGGCGAGCGTGAATTCATTGCGCTCAAGGGCATCGACCTGAGCATCCATGCCGGGGAAATGCTGGCGATTATCGGCGCCTCCGGTTCGGGTAAATCGACCCTGATGAACATCCTCGGTGGCCTGGATTACGCCACCGCCGGCAGCTACAAGATCAACGGCATCGAAACCCGCTCCCTAGGCGATGAGCAACTGGCGGAGCTGCGGCGTGATTACTTCGGGTTTATCTTCCAGCGTTACCATTTGCTCGCGCACCTGAGCGCTTTGCATAACGTGGAAATGCCGGCGATCTACGCCGGCACCCCGCAAAGCCAGCGCCATAGCCGCGCCGGGGAACTGCTGGCACGCCTGGGCCTGTCGGGCCACACCAGCCACCGGCCCAGCCAGCTGTCCGGCGGGCAACAGCAGCGAGTGAGTATTGCGCGGGCGTTGATGAACGGCGGCGAAGTGATCCTGGCCGACGAACCCACCGGCGCGCTCGACACCCACAGCGGCAAGGAGGTGATGCGTATCCTCGCCGAGCTGCATGCGGCGGGGCACACGGTGATTATCGTCACCCACGACCCCAAGGTCGCGGCGAACGCCCAGCGCATTGTCGAGGTGTGCGACGGCGAGATCATCAGCGACAAGGCCAACGACAGCGTCGGCCTGGAATTGCCCGTAGAGGCGCCGGTCGAACCCCGGCGCAGCGGGGCGCGGCGCCTGGTGGCGAGCCTGGGGTTGTTCAAGGAAGCGTTCAATATGGCCTGGGTGGCGCTGATCTCCCACCGCATGCGCACCTTGCTGACCATGCTCGGGATTGTCATCGGCATCACCTCGGTGGTGTCGATTTCGGCCATCGGCGAAGGGGCCAAGCGCTATGTGCTCAAGGACATCCAGGCCATTGGCAGCAACACCATCGATATCTTTTCCGGCACCAGTTTTGGCGACAGTCGCGCCTCGGCCATCGAGACCTTGATGCCCTCGGATGTGGAGGCGCTGAACCAGCTGTATTACGTCGACAGCGCCACGCCGGTGGTGGGGCGCAACCTGTTGTTGCGCTACGGCAATATCGACCTGGATGCCCAGGTCAATGGCGTGAGCGATCGCTACTTCAAGGTCAAGGGCCTCAAGCTTGAAGCCGGCATTGCCTTCAGCGAAAGCGATGCACGGCGCCAGGCCCAGGTGGTGGTGATCGACCACAATACCCGCCAGCGCCTGTTCGGGCCCAACATCGACCCGTTGGGCCAGGTGATCCTGATAGGCAACCTGCCGTGCACGGTGATTGGGGTGACGGCGGACAATAAAAACATGTTCGCCGCCAGCAAGGCCCTGAACGTGTGGGTGCCCTATGAAACCGCGGCGGGGCGTCTGCTGGGCCAGCGTCATCTGGACAGCATCACCGTGCGCATCAAGGACGGCCAGCCGAGCAAGGTGGTGGAGGACAACGTCAATAAGCTCATGCTGCAACGCCACGGCACCAAGGATTTTTTCACCAACAACCTCGACAGCATCATGCAGACGGTACAGAAAACCAGCCGCTCCCTGGCGCTGCTGCTGTCATTGATTGCGGTGATTTCTTTGCTGGTGGGCGGTATTGGCGTGATGAATATCATGTTGGTGTCGGTCACCGAGCGCACCCGTGAAATCGGGATTCGCATGGCGGTGGGGGCGCGGCAGTCGGATATTCGTCAGCAGTTTCTGGTGGAGGCGGTGATGGTGTGCCTGATCGGCGGGATCATCGGGATTTCGTTGTCCTACGCCATCGGCTATCTGTTTTCGCTGTTTGTGAAGGAGTGGGAGATGGTGTTTTCGGTGGGCTCGATCATTACCGCGTTTGCCTGTTCGACGTTGATCGGCATTGTGTTCGGTTTTGTACCGGCGCGGAATGCGGCGCGGTTGGACCCGATAGAAGCACTGGCCCGGGACTGATCTGTGGGAGCTGGCTTGCCTGCTCCCACAGGGATTTTTGCTGGGCTTATAGGGCCGTGTCAGACTCGGTCGAGTACATCCAGCGCAACAACGAATGCCGCCCGCTGATCCCCAATTTGATCGCCGCACGCTTGAGGTAGCTCTCGATGGTGTTGACCTTCAACGCCAGTTGTTCGGCCAGCTCCGGTGCAGTGCGCCCGGCCAGCAGGCCTACGCACACTTGCAGTTCACGGTTGGACAGGGTAAGCCCCGATTGCACCAGGCGCTCCTGGATACGTCGGCGCAAGGTGTCGATGCCCTGGTGTTGCGGCTCTGCCGATGGGCTGTCCGGGAGCGATGGCTGCAGCGCGGTGATGTGTTTTTCCACCATGGGCAGCAACAGCGTGGAGAAGTCCTGCAGCATGCTGCGTTCTTGCGCGGAGAAACTTTCGGACGGGTGCGAGCGGTACACCGACAGTACATAGCGCACATCGTCCTTGCGGCGCGTGAGATGCAGTTGTGCGGCCAGTTGCTCGCTACCCAGGGCCGCGACCGAATCGGTGTACACCGGGCTGATCTTGCGGCGGCCAAGGCCTTCGCGGCTGACCTGCAACTGGGTGATATGGGTGGCGTCCACTGCCAGTTGGGTGAGGATCAGGTCATGCAGCATACGTGGGAAATGGCGGCTGCCGGTGCTGGCGATGACCTTGCCTATCTGTGGGAACAGGTGTGCGTTCATCAATTCGTCCATGAGTTTCGTGCAGGTATCGGGCCTTATAGCGACGGGGGTTAAGAAGGTAACTAATGTGAATAACCTGCAGTGATAGTGCGTCCCGCCGCTGACATGCTAGTACAGGCTGGCTAAAGGAGGGGGATCCAATCTGCGAAAAAAAACATTAAACAGACAGAACGGCGGCCGGATCCTTCCGACCGCCGCCCAGGCACCGCATAACCCGTGGGGTTGGGCGCTATTTCATCGCATACGCTGCTGTTGCGGCAGGCCGCAGGTTGGCAGCGCTGCACTTGGCCAGGGCTTGTTGGATATCGGCCAGCAGGTCGGCGACGTCTTCCAGCCCCACCGACAAACGCACCAGCCCCTCGCTGATACCGTGCTGCGCCCGTTGCTCGGGGGTGTAGGTGGAGTGGGTCATGCTCGCCGGGTGTTGGGCCAGTGATTCGGCATCCCCCAGGCTGACCGCGCGGGTGAACAGTTGCAGCGCGTTCATGAAGCGCTGGCCGGTCTCGATGCCACCCTTGAGTTCAAAGGCGATCATGCCGCCGGGCAGTTTCATTTGCCGGTTTGCCAGTTCGTACTGTGGGAAAGAACGCAGCCCCGGGTAGGTCACCCACTGCACGGCCGGGTGTGCCTGCAACGCCTCGGCCACCGCCTGGGCGTTGCTGCAATGGCGGTCCATGCGCAGGCCCAGGGTCTTGAGGCCGCGCATCAACAACGCGGCGTCCTGGGGGGACATCACCGCGCCGGTCAGGTCCTTGAGTCCTTGCAGGCGAATGCGCTGCGCCAGGGCCTGGTTGCTCACCGCGATGCCTGCGGTGATGTCGCCGTGGCCGCTGAGGTATTTGGTGGCCGAGTGCACCACCACATCGGCGCCCAGTTCCAGGGGGCGTTGCAGGTAGGGGGTGCAGTAAGTGTTATCGACCACCACGGTGACATTCGGCTGTTGATGAGCCAACTCGGCCACGGCGGCAATGTCGATCAGGCGCAGGTTGGGGTTGGCCGGGGTTTCGCAGTAGAGCATGCGGGTGGCCGGGGAGAAGGCTGCTTGCAGGGCGGCCAGGTCGGTCAGGTCGACATGCCGCACCTTGATGCCGAATTCGCCCAGGCCATGGTGCAACAGGGCGAAGGTACAACCATAGAGCGTCTGGCTGACGATGATCTCGTCGCCCGGGCGCAACAGGGTCCAGAACGTCGCGGCAATTGCGCCCATGCCAGAGCTGAACGCTACGGCGGCCTCGCCGTTTTCCAGGCTGGCCATGCGTGATTCCAGCAGGGCCAGGGTGGGGTTGGATATGCGTGTATAGAAATGGCCGCTGGCTTCGCCGGCAAAGCAGGCGGCGCCGTATTCGACGGTGGGGAAGGCGAAGGTGGCAGACAGGTAGATGGGCGGGACGAGGGCGCCGTGGTGGTCAACGGGGTCATAGCCGTGGTGGATGGCACGGGTAGAAAAGCCGAAGCTGGTGTGTTTAGTGTGCATGTCGGGCGCTCCTTATTTCCTACAATGCTATGCTCATAACCACAGATGAACCTTGCTAAAAAGCCCGGAAAAACCTGCGTTTGTGGATCAAACACCGATAAAAATAATGATTAGAGGCACGTTATGCCCATCAAGCTGGACCGCACGGATAAAGCTCTTTTAAACGCGTTGCAAGGCAATGCCCGCCTGACCGTGGCCGAGTTGGCCGAGCGGGTGGCCCTCACCACGTCACCCTGCTGGCGCCGGGTGCGCACCCTGGAGGAGAGCGGGGTGATCAGTGGCTATCAGGCGATCCTTTCTCCCAAGGCGCTGGGTTATGGGGTGACTGCGTTTGTCAGCATCATGATGGAGAGCCACACCCAGGAAATCGCCCGGGCGTTCGAGCAGCGGCTGTTGGCGATTCCGGAGGTTGTGGCGTGCCATAACGTTTCGGGGCGCTATGACTTTTTGCTTGAGGTGGTGGCCAAGGACCTGGAGTCGTTTGGTGAGTTTGCCAGGGAGGTTTTGCAGACGTTGCCTTGCGTCAAGGAGATTTATTCGAGTTTTTCGTACAAGTCGGTGCGGCCGTTGCGGGTGATTCCGTTGCCGGGTTGACGGGGGGCTTACGGCGTCTTACCTACTGACACCCCCGCGATCCAGCTGTGGGAGCTGGCTTGCCTGCGATGACGGCCTGACAGCCGGGCCATATCTACCTGACACCCTACGATCCAACTGTGGGAGCGGGCTTGCTCGCGAAGGCGGCCTTCTGGTCGACTATTTGGTTGGGTTGGAATGAGTACATATCCATTTCTGCGGCAACGGCCACTTAGGGTTCCGCCCTGACGGCGGCTCACTTTTGAAAAGCGCAAAAGTAAGCAAAACGCTCTTGCCCCACCACTCGGCACCTCGCTTGGGCTCGGTGTGCCCGAACGCAGGCTTGAATCCGTGGGCCGCCGCCACGCGCCATCCATGGCGCGGGGCGGCTAACCCGGCGTCCTGCCGGGTTACCCACGAATTCAAGCCTGCGTTCGGCCAGCGTGGTTTAACGGGGCGCCTGAGATCAAGATCAAAAGCAGATCAAAAGCAGATCAAGAGCGGCTCGCTTCGCATCGTGGTTACCGGCAGATCAAGAGCTACTCGCTTCGCATCGTGGTTAGGTTAGGTTGGGGGGCTTTTGCTTTTTTGGGCGACACCGTGCAGCAACAGCGCCTCGAACACTCGCTGCACGCGTGGTTCGTCGCTGTGTGCCACATTGAAACGCATTGAGTCGCGGTGGGACGGGTCGTAGCCAAACAGGGCGCCGGGGGCCAGTACCATGCTGCGTTTCAGGGCTTCCTGGGCCAGGAGTTCGCCATTGACGCCGGGCGGCAGGCGTGCCCAGATGAACATCCCGCCTTCATACGCCATGGGCAGTTCGCACCCGCAGCGCTTGAGCCATTGTTCGACGCGCCCTCCGGCTTCCATCAGGCGCTGCACCATGCGTTTGCGGTGCTTGGCGTAGCTGCCTTCGCTGAGCATGCGGTAGACGATCTGTTCGAACAGTTCGGAGGTGACGCCACCGCTCATCAATTTCATGTTGGTCAGGTTGGCGGCCAGTTGCGGGGCGGCGACGACGTAGCTGACGCGGGTGTTGGCACTCAGGATCTTTGAGAAACCCGACAGGTAGGTGACCTGGTCCAGCCCGGCGACGGCGGCCAGGCGTGGGGGCGGGTTGGGGTGCAGGTCGCCGTAGAGGTCGTCTTCGACGATGTGGCACTGATACTGCTGGGTCAGTTGCAACAGGCGGAACGCTTGGCTCGGGCTGAAGGAGTGGCCGGTGGGGTTGTGCAACACGCTGGTGGTCAGGTACAGGCTGGGGCGGTGTTCGGCCAGCAGCTGTTCGAGGGCGGTGAAGTCAAAGCCGTCGGGGCGGCGGGCAATGGTGATGACCTTGACGCCGTGCAGCGCCAGGTTGGCGTGGAAGTTGAAGTAGCACGGTGCGTCGAGCAGCACCGTGTCGCCGGGGCGGGCGAGCAGGCGCATGAGCATGTCCAGGCCCTGCACGGTATTGGGCGTGGTGATGATTTGTTCCACCGGCACCGACAAGCCTTCGCCGTGCAGTTTCTGTTGCAGCGCCTGGCGCAACGGCAACAGCCCCGCCGGTGTGCCCAGCCCGGCGATGCGCAGTGACGGCGCACGCACTACGCTGCGCATGGCTTGGCGGATCGCTTCGCCATTGAGCCAGTCCTCCGGCAAGTGCCCGCCACCGGGGCGCAGTTCGCCACTGGCGGTGGCCAACGGGCGGCGCAAAACGCTGAGCAGGTCTTGGGGCAACAGGTCCACCCAGGTCGCCGAGGCTGGGCGGGTGCTGTCCATCGCCACGAAGTAGCCGCGGCCTTGGCTTGAGGTGAGCAGGTGGCGACCGCGCAGGCGGTCCAGTGCCTCGTTGAGGGTGAACTTGCTGACGCCGAGGATCTGGGTCAGTTCGCGCACGGATGGCAGTTTGCTGCCCGGTGCCCATTCGCCATTTTCGATGGCGTGGCTGAACGCCTCGACGATCTGCTGGACCTTGGGCGTGCCCTCTACAAAAGCGATGGCGGATACAAACATGACGCGTCCTTGTGTTTGCCGGTGCTTTTACCGGTGAAGTTAGGCCGAATTAGGCATTACTTTACCTGCCTTGCGCAATGCCACTCCCCTAGACTGCGCGGCATCTCGCCAGGAGATGGCGAAATTTCCTACACCTAAGCAATGGATTTTGCATTTCCATGAAGACTTATATGTGCGCACCCTGCGGTTTTATGTACGTAGAAGAACTGGGTATTCCGGAGGACGGAATTCCCGCAGGCACCCCTTGGGAAGAGGTGCCTGAAGACTGGGCATGCCCGGATTGCGGCGTGACCAAGGCCGATTTCATGGCCATCAACCTCCCTGAGCTTCAAGAAGCCTGACACGCCATCCACGAAAGGAATCGTCCCATGGACAGCAAACTGATCAACGCCACCGTCCCGTTCTGCACCGGTGTGGCCCACCAGAAATACCTGGGCGCCGAAAAGGGCCTGCAAACCGCCATCGAAGGTGACTGCACCCACTGGTACATCGACGGCAGCCTGTTTGGCGAAATGGTCGATGACTGGACCGACGCGCGTATTGAAAGCCTGCAGGCGCAAATCGCGGCCACGGGGGTCAAGCCGGTTTTCCACGGCAACTTCAAGGCGCCGTTGGGCAGTGATGTCGAGGCCTTCCGTAGCGCGGCCGTGGAGTACGTGAAGAAGGAAATCGACATCGCCAGCCGCCTGGGCGCGCCGTTGATCATTCACGGGGGTTGCATCGTCGAGCCGAAAATGGTGCTGATGGCCAAGAAGGTTGCCCTGGAGCATTACCTCAAGTCGGTGCAGGAACTGGCGTTGTACGCCGAGGCCAAGGGCACGGATATCTACCTGGAAAACCTGTCCAACTACGTCAACTATCGGCCATTCCATTACATCTTCACCCATGAAGCGGAATACGCCTTTGTGTTCGAGCGCCTGCAAGCCCACAGCAATGTGTACTTCTTCCTCGATGCCGGCCACGCCAACATCGAGAACGGCCTGCCGGCAGAAGTGGTGCGCAAGTACCACCACCTGATCAAGGGCATTTCCTTCAGCAACAACAACGGTGTGCAAGACCAGCACTTCGGCATCCATGACGGTAACTGCGATTACGCTGATGTGCTGCAGGCTATTGTCGAGACCAACTGGAAGGGCTTGGTCGCGTTTGAAACCCGCAACCAGACTGCCAAGGCCGCCCTGGCTGACCTGGCAGTGATGTACCGCGACTCCCTGACCACCGAAATCGCCGTCGCCTGATCGGCCTGGGGCGAGCGCTGGCCGCGTTCGCCCCGTTGCTGCTGTTTCTCTTTATTCAAGGTGCTGGCCATGACAAGTGCGTTAACCCTGTCTTCATTTCTCTACTTCCTGTTGTTCTGCGCCACCATGACCTTCAGCCCGGGCCCCATGACCCTGCTGTTGCTCAGCCTGGGCTTGAAGGACGGCTTGCGCAGCTCGATCCCGGCGCAGGTCGGCGCCAGTGTGTCGTACCTGATTTCGATCCTGATCTTTGCCGTCGGCTTCTCGGAGTTGATCAAAGGCAACCTTGCCATTACCCAGACCATCCAGTTTGTCGGGGTGGCCTACATTCTTTACCTGGCCTACAAGCAGTGGACCAGCAGTGGCGTGTCGATCAACAACGCCGGCACGGTTGAGGGCGCGCGCAGCCTGTTCGGCAAAGGGCTGTTGACCGGGTTTTCCAACCCCAAGACCATCATCATGTTCAGCGCCGTGTTCCCGCAGTTTGCCGGCGCCGGTGAACACAGCTCGGCGGCGGATATCGCCATCCTCGGCCTGACTTTCCTGCTGCTGCAATTTGCCAGCGGCTGCCTGTATTGCTATTTCGGCCAGCGCATCAAGCACGTGCTGGAAAACCCCAAGCGGCGCGTGCTGTTGCAGCGGATCACAGCCGTGTTGCTGCTGGGCGTCGCCTTGATGCTGGCGCGCGGGTTTTCGCACTGAAGTATTAGCCAATAAGCGGTAGTGGCGATTTGACGTTGCCCTGTTAGACTCCAGGCAATCACCCAGGACTGCCCCCACCATGCCAGCCGTCGGAGGAAAAGGACTTCCGCTCGCTTTGCGCTTGTACAAATCCCGCCTGCTGGGGCTGACGCTCGGCTTTGTGTGCGTGGCGTTCGGCATGTATCCGTTGAACCCGCCCCTGTGGGTGTGGGCCTGGATGCTGATCAACGCCTTCGCGTGGCCGCACCTGGCTTTTCAATGCTCGTTGCGTTCGGCCAATACCTTGCGCAGCGAACGCCGCAGCCTGTTGTTCGATTCCTTTTGCGGTGGGTTCTGGGTTGGCGCGATGCATTTCAACCCGCTGCCCAGCGTCACCACCCTGTCGATGATGAGCATGAACAACGTCGCCATCGGCGGGCCGCGCTTTTTGTTCGCGGGTTGGGCGGCGCAGGCATTGGGGCTGGGCACCGCGCTGCTGCTGTTCACGCCTGGGTTTATCGCTGTGACCACCCAGGCCCAGCTGTATGCCTGCCTGCCGATCCTGATGCTGTATCCCCTGGCCCTGGGCTGGATCTGCTACCGCCAGGCCGTCACCTTGGCTCGCCACAAGCGTGAGCTGCTGGCCTTGAGCCGCACCGACAGCCTGTCGGGCCTGCTCAACCACGGCGCCTGGAAAGACCACCTGGACCTTGAGTTTCAACGTTGCCGCCAAGGCCCGGCCGGTGCCGCCATCGCATTGATCGACATCGACCACTTCAAGACCATCAACGACACCTACGGCCATGTGACCGGCGATATCGTCCTGCGCCAACTGAGCAAGGTGCTGCGCCAGAACCTGCGCACCACCGACCTGGCCGGGCGTTATGGCGGCGATGAGTTCTGCGTGATCCTGCCAGGCATGCCCCTCAACCGTGCCACCGAGGTAATGGAGGCCCTGCGCGGTCGCTTCAACGCTTTGGCCTACGCCCAGGACCCGACACTGCGGGTGAGCCTGAGCATCGGCCTGGCGCCTTACCAGCCGAGCCATGCCGACTCCATCAGTTGGCTAAACGATGCCGACCAGGCGCTGTACGAGGCCAAGAGCAGCGGGCGCAACCGGGTCAGTTCGGTTCAGGGCAGTTGGTTGCGGTCAGTTTAGTGGGGTAGGGTGGCGGGGCACCCTCCAACAAAAAACAAGGATCGGTCCATGCTCTTCTCCTTCCCGCAAACCCTGTTGGCCGCTACCCTGGCCCTGTCTTTCAGCCTGCCGGCCTACAGCGCCGAGCCTCATAAACAGATCCAGCAACAGGCCGAACAATACAAGGCCGAAGCCTTGAAACTGCTGGAGCGCCTGGTGAATATCGATTCCGGCTCAGGCTACGAGCCGGGCCTGACCCAAGTGCGCGATATCGCCGTGGATGAGTTGAAACAGTTGGGCTTCGACATCGAACTGGTGCCGGATAAAGCCGCCAACAACAGCCATGTGGTTGCCACCCTCAAAGGCACCGGCAAGGCCAAGATCCTGCTGATGGCGCATATGGATACCGTATTCAAGGAAGGCTCGGCTGCCGAGCGCCCCTTCCACATCAAGGACGGCCGCGCCTACGGCCCCGGCGTGATGGATGACAAGGGCGGCATCGTCGCGGGCATCTATGCGCTCAAAGTCCTCAAAAGCCAGGGTTTCAAGGACTACGCGCAGATCACCTTCCTGCTCGACGCCAGCGAAGAAACTGGGTCCGACGCTGCCTCCGAACTGATCCGTAAAACCGCCAAGGGCCACGACGTGACCCTGAACCTGGAGCCCGGTCGTCCCGCCGACGGCCTGGTGGTATGGCGCAAAGGCAGCGCCACCGCCGTGGTCGAAGTCAAAGGCAAGGCCGCCCATGCCGGCGTCGCCCCGGAACTGGGACGCAACGCCGCCATGGAAGCCGCGCACCAGATCCTGCAACTGGGCAAGCTGGGCGATGAAGACAAGAAAACCACCATCAACTTCACCGTGCTCAAGGCTGGTGACCGCACCAACGTCATCCCTGACCAGGCTACCGCCAAGGCCGACGTGCGTGCGGCCCTGCCGGAAGAGTTCGACCGGATCGAGAAAGACCTGGCGCGGGTCTCAGCCAACAAATTGATCCCGGAAACCGAAGTGAAAACCAGCCTGCAGCGTGGCCTGCCACCGATGCCGCAGACCGCCGAGTCGGATAAGTTGGTAGCGATTGCCCAGGGAATTTATGGCGAACTGGGACGCAAGTTGACCATCGAAGGCAGCGGCGGCGCGGCAGATGCGAGCTTGTCCGCCGGGGTAGGCACGCCGACGTTGGATGGGTTTGGGATAGTGGGGGGCAATATTCACACGTCGGAGGAATATGCCGAGGTGGAAAGTGTGGCGCCACGGGTTTATTTGTTGAGTCGGATGATTATGGAGCTTTCCAAGCGCTGATCAGATCGAACGAGGCGGGTTTGAATGTGGGAGGAATGCCAGCCAGGTAAACGCAGATCCCCTGTGGGAGCGGGCTTGCTCGCGAAGGCGGTGTGTCAGTTGCTGCATGTGTTACTGCAGTACCGCTTTCGCAGGCAAGCCAGCTCCCACATTTGGGCTTTGTTGATTTGAGCGTTGTGTTCGCTTGGTTTTGTCGGATTACTTATCTGTTGTCGCTTCAGCGTGATAACGAATTAGACATTCAAGCAATGTTTTCATAAAGGCTCTGTTGTCGATGATTTCATCTTCAAAGTAAGTGTCGAAAAGGTAGAAGACAGAGTCGAAATTTTCGTCGGTTAAAAGATAATGTTTAATGGTTTCTATGAACCAACTCTGCTCCTCTGGCGTATACGTGTAAAACTCTGGCTTGGTTAAAGCATCGAAAAGCTCTGTAAGCTCTCTTGGATTGTTAATGTTTTTTGACGCTATGATTTCTTCTCTTTCGAGATTTCGGGTGTTTTCGATGCAGTAGGTAAATAACAATCCTTTAAGTATTGATAGCTGTGGTTGTCTTTTCATGTTTAAAAGTCCGTATAAGCAGTAATGGGTTTTCCGTCTTCATTCAAATGCACAAAGGCTTTTCTCTGTTTTCCATATTCTAATCTCTCCCTTTTATACCCTTCGCCTATCACCTTTCCCATATCCATTGGTGCAGGAACCGCTGCTCGGCCATTGAGTTTGAAAATTAAAATTGCCCGGTCAATTGCATTTAACTGGTCTCTATGACTCAGGAAGTGTGTGGCGGCGCTCGGAGGTCTTGGCTGTCCGGATCTCCTGCCTCTTCCGAACGTTTCTATTTCCCCGGTGGTCGGATTCCTGGCTGTCATCACTCGCTCTAGCTGAGACTCTAGTGATGTCTGAGCTCCGTGTTTTTCTAAAAAGTGTGCCCCTGGAATTGACGCTTCAAGCTCTGATAATCGCCGATGGGCATTTGATTCTGCTAGCTCATCAATTCTCGCCTGCCGCTGCGCACGGGTCAGTTGCGGTAGGGCCGGTTCTCCATGATTGACACTTGCCGCAGGGTTTTGGGCGCTAGTACTGGGTTTACACCCGTCACTGCCTGGGCATGAATTCAGGCCCAGCGGGTCTACCCAACCTGTCGGATTGGGCACATACCTGTACCCATTGATCCCACCCGCCAGCTTCACCGGATCCGGTGTCAGGTAGCGACCAATATCCGGATTGTAGTAGCGATGGAGGTTGTAGTGCAGGCCGCTTTCCGCATCGAAATACTGCCCTTGAAAGCGCAGCGGATTGTCGATTTTGCCCACGTCGAGCCGGGCGATCTGGCCGTAGGCGCGGTAGTGGGCGGACCAGGCGATTTCTCCCTCGGGGCTGGTGAGTTCCTGCGGGGTGCCGAGGTGGTCGAGTTGGTAGTGGTAGGGCTTGGTTTCTTTTGGGCCGAAACCTTCCAATAGTGCCAATGGGCGGAAGCTGTCGGGTTCGTAGAGGTAACTGCGATGACGCTCTGCATGGTGCTCGGCAATCAGCTTGTCGCCTTGCCAGAAAAACTCCGTGGTCTTGCCTTCGACGGTTTTGCTTATGCGCCGCCCAAATGGGTCATAGCGATAGCTGGCGGTTTGGCCGTTCGGCTTTGTGATGCTGATTAACCGATGCTGGCAGTCGTAGCGGTATTCGGTGATGAGTTGCTGGCCTTTGCCGCGCCGCTCACGAATCAAGTTGCCGAAGGCGTCGTAGTCGTAGTGGCGGTCGCCTTGGATTATCAGGCGGTTGGCCGCGACGATGTCCGGGCCGGGGCGGTCTTGCATCAGCAGGTTGCCGGCCGGGTTGTGGCCGAAGCGTTCCTGTACGTCTTGGGAGTGGTCGGCGCGGGTCAGGCGGGCGAGGGGGTCGTAGTGGTAGCGGTGTTCGCCTTTGCGGGTGTCGAGCAGGCGGGCGAGGTTGCCGGCTTTGTCGTAGTCGTATTGGCGTTGGTAGAGGTGGTTTTGTTGCTGGGTGACCGCGTGGGCGTGCAGGCGGTGTTGGTCGTCGTAGTGGTAGTGGCTGAGCAGTTGGCCTTGCTGGCGCTGGTGTTCGCGGCCGCTGTTGAATAGATGTGAGGTGAGCACGTCACCATTGAGTTCGACGGTGGCGAGGTGGCCGCCTTTGTCGTGGTTGAAAGTGACGCGGTTGTTGTCTGGCAGGCACAGGTTTTTCAGTTGACCGCAGGCGTCGTAGCCGTAACGCAGGGTGCCCCAGCCTTGGTGTTCGGCGGTGAGGCGGTTTTGGCGGTCGTACTCGTAGGCCAGCGCCCAGTGGCCGTCTTCGACGCTGAGGAGGTTACCTTGGCGGTCGTAGGCATAGTCGACAACGTTGCTGTCGGGCAGGGTTTTTCGTACGAGGCGCCCGGCGTGGTCGCGCTGGTAGCGGGTGATTAATTGGCTGCCATCGTCGCCGTATTCGGTTTTCTCCAGCAGGTTGCCGTTGAGGTCGTAGGCATACGCGGTGCGCTGGCCGTCGAAGCCGGTTTCCTGGCGGATCAGGCCGTTGGGGTGGTAGTCGAGTTGGTAGGTTTCGCCGGCTTCGTTTTCGATCTCGGTGAGCAGCAGCCGCACGTTGTCGTAGCGGTACTTGACCTGGGTGCCGTCGGCGTTGAGGCGGCGGCTGATCAGGTGCAGGCCATCTGCGTATTCGTAGCGGGTGACGTGGCCGAGTTCGTCGCGTTCGGCGATGATTTTGCCGTAGGGGTTGTAGCTGAATTTTCGTGTGGCGCCGCCTGGCAACACAAGGCGAATCAGCCTACCGACGCTGTCCCATTCATAAACGGTCTGTGCGCCGTGTTCATCCTCACAGGCAACTTGCCGCCCCAAGTCGTCATAGCGATAACGCCTGATCCCACCATTGGGCAATTGCTCTTCAAGCAACTGCCCACGCTCGTTCCACACCAGCCGATGACAACTGCTGTCCGGGTACCAAATCCCCGTCAGTTGCCCATGTTTGTTGTAGCTGTAGTCAGTCGAATGGCCATCGGGGTCAGTCTTGCGAATGACATCGCCCTGGTCATTACGCTCATATTTCCAGACTGCTTCACCACGCCGTACAACCCGTACGAACCCATTGTCATGCTCGTAGGACGTTGGCTCATCATCCCCCGGAAACAGCGCCACCAAACGTCCGGTATCGTCATACTGATAGGCCGTCACCGCGCCCATCGGATCTTGCTCGACGGTCAGCCGGCCCTTGGCATCGTAGGATTTGTAATGCTGAGCGCCGTCCGGATCGATGCGCTGCACCAGCCGAGCACGGTCGTCATGGACATAGACTTCCTGGCTACCATCGGCGTTATGCACCGTGACACGCCCGTCATCACCCCAGGCATAACGCGTGTCCATCTGCGAAAAACTTGCCCAATGCCGCACGCAACGCGCCGCCTTGCCAGCGTGTTCCCATTCCCAAAAGAAACTCGCCCCACCGGCCAGTTGGCGTTCAAGAATGACGTGCTGATCGTCATACCGATAACGTTCGCTTTCCCCGACAGCATTGGTCGCGCAGACCAGTCGTCCGTGTTCGTCATAGGCGTAGGAAACAACGTTCTGTTCGGTCTCCCACACGTAGGGCTCTCGCCCTTTGGCGCGATGCACCTGGTAGTCCACCGCGACGATGCGATCCAACTCATAACGCAACAGCAGCGAACGGCCAGCACCGTTATCCAGCCGCTCAATCCGCCCTGAGTGATCACGGCAAAGGCGCAGCCGGTTGTCATACGCATCGCTGATGGTTGTCAGCACACCATCGCGGAAGTGATAGAAACGCGAGGCCTGGGCCAGCACCAGTTCATCAGGAGCCGAACCCAAATAGATCGCCGCTTCGGCCAGGCTATTGGTGATCGCAGGTCGAGCGGCAGTCGGCAAGGGCAGGGCAGTCGAGCGGTTCTCATGGTCAGTCCACACCACCGAATCGCCCGACACCACCAGCCGATGGGCCAGCGCATGGCTCCAACCAAACCCCAACCCACAATCGACATCCACCGCACTGGTGCGGTACAAGCGCGTCCACTCAAACGGCAAGATCCCGTCCAGAGCGCCGTCGGTGAGGGTCAGCAGTTCCTCGCCGGTGACCATCGACACCGGGCAACCGTGAGTGACGGTTTTATCCGCAGGCGCCGCCGCATCTCCTTTGGGGTTTGAAGCCACAGCCGGCACATCATCGACAGGCTCTTGGCGGACCAACGTGGTGCGCTGGGCCTTGCCGCGCACCATCGGCACCGGGTTCGAAACCAGCGTGTCGCCAGCCTTCAACGGCACCACCGGGACCGCCTTGACCCGCGTCGCCGCACTGCTCAGCAACAACGGCTTGGCGGTCTCAACATGCGTCTCCAACCGAGGCCCAGAGACATGTTTGGCCAACACCTCCAACAACGCCCGCACCCGCCCGGATTTAACGTGACTGAGCACACGAGCCCCCAATCGCACCACCACGCCCATCGCACCCAACACGCGAATCAGCAGCAGATTGATCAGCACCTCACCGGTGATTTCACCCCACAGTTCAGCCATCTCCGGCGGCGGGAGCATGCGCATCCAACTGACCAGCGCCGATAGATAGATAAACAGCAGCGGCTCATCACTGAGCACCAACAAGCCCTGGGCGATCGCGTCACTGCCCAGTGTCAGCAGTTCGTCGAGCTCAGTTTGTGAAAGGTATTTCAGTAGCTTTTCGCTATTGGGCTTAAGGTCCGCCGGCAGCGCAGACAGCTCGCCAATGTTGTCCCACAGGCTATAAAGTGCCTTGCCCAACCCACTGGCAAAGGCCGCTTCCAGCAGGCGGCGTCGCTCAAGCGGGCGGGCGTCTGTGTAGTTTTTCCACTGGGCCTGGAAGGTGTCGGTCCACTCTTTGCGCAGCCGGGCTTCCAGCACGGCGATCACCGACTGGTAGGACGCATACAGCGCCTGGACGTGATCCTGGGAAACGTTGGGGTAAAAACTCACCCGGTATTGCTGGTTGCGATCACACTCGGTGATTTCGAGGATGCCACTGGGGCCGATGGTCTTATGGAGGGGCTCGCCCAGCGGGCCGCCGTGTGGATCAACGCGTTGCACCACCACCGGCGTGTTGCCGATGGGCACGAACTTGGTGCTCTGGAACATATGCACCAGGGTCAAGGTACCTGTAGCCTGGCACGTGGCGACGGTGCTGCTGGGGAACAGGGAACGATTGATCGGTGCAACCAGTGCGACGTCATCGCCGACCTTGAATACCTGTTCGACGTCCAGTGCCGAGAAGCTCCAGAAGCGTTCGGCCCACTCGTCAAAGGTGTTCAAGCACTCGCGAAAGTCACGGAAGACGCCCTCGACGTCGACCGTTTCCGCGTTCATTGGCGTCAGCGCCAACCTGCCAATGGCCGGGTTCAAGTGGCGGCCCCGTCAACCGCACGCGTCACGAAAAAAACCATCTGCACTCCCTCGCACTGTTTGATCAGGCGAGGGACTTTGCAGCGGTTTGCGAGGGCGAGGAGTAGAGCTTATCCGGCAGTGGTGTGGGATGTTTCAGTTACTGCCAGGCACGGGGTTCGGCATGCCGACGAACCCCGGTTAGACTTACCTGTCGATATCAGCACTGCCCGGCCTGTCGTTAACCAAGGAAGCCCCATGTATTCAACGCGTCTGCTGCTCTGCCTCATTCCTTTGCTGGTACTGGCCGGTTGCTCCACTTCCCGTGGCCCCCAGCAGCCCGAGCGCAGTGAAGCCGAGGTGAAGGCGCAGATCGTGCGCCTGCTGCCGGCCAAGGTCGCGGACCGTAACGGTTGGGCCCAGGACATCTATACCGCGTTCGACACCCAGAAAATCTACCCCAGCACCGAAAACATCTGTGCGGTACTGGCGGTGACCGAGCAAGAGTCCACCTATCAGGTCGACCCGCCGGTGCCCGGTATGGGCAAGATCGCCCAGGATGAAATTCTGCGCCGCGCCGGCAAGGTGCATGTGCCCGCCTTCGTGGTGCGCAGCGCCTTGCAGTTGCGCTCGCCCACCGGCAAAACCTACGCCGACCGTTTGAATGCCGCCCGTACGGAGAGGGATTTGAGCGGCATCTTCGATGACTTCATCAGCATGGTGCCCCTGGGCAATACGCTGTTTGGCGGGTTCAACCCGGTACACACCGCAGGCCCCATGCAGGTCAGTATCGACTTTGCGCAGAAACAGGCGCGGGGTTATCCCTACACGGTGGACGGTACGATTCGCCGCGAAGTATTCACCCGTCGCGGCGGCATGTACTTCGGCATCGCCCACCTGCTCGGTTACCCGGTGAGCTACGACCAGCCGCTGTACCGCTTTGCCGACTTCAATGCCGGTTGGTACGCCAGCCGCAATGCCGCGTTCCAGGCCGCGGTCAGCCGTGTTTCGGGCAAAGAGCTGGCGCTGGATGGGGATTTGATCCGCTATGGCTCCTTGCTGCCCGGCACTACCGAGCTGGCGGTGCGTTCACTGGGGGCGAAACTGGACATGCGCAACCCGAGCATACGCAGCCAACTGGAGCAGGGCGAGCAGTTGGATTTCGAGGACACCACGTTGTACAAGCGTGTCTTCGCCTTGGCCGACCAGGCGGCCGGCAAGCCGCTGCCACGGGCGATCCTGCCGGGTATTGTGCTCAAGAGCCCGAAGATCACCCGTAACCTGACCACGGCCTGGTTTGCCAAGCGTGTGGATGAGCGCTATCAGCGCTGCATGAAGCGCTGATCAACCGCGGCGTTTGACGAAACGGCGCCACAAGCCGACCCACAACCACACCACCGGGAACGCCAGGATCACGAAGGGCAGCACATAGCTGGCACGTTCCAGGGCGTCTGCGGTGCCGTTCACCAGGTTGTCTCCCAGGTTGCTGAACATCCGGGTGAACCTTGACACCTGGTTGGCGCCGTCGGAGGAGCGGAAGTTCAAGGTCACGCGGTTGGTGTCGAGGCGGCGTTGCTGGCCGGCGGCAACCTGGGCCAATTCCTGCAGCTCGTTTTCAATACCGGCTTGCTCTTTGCTCAGGACGATCAGGTCGCTGACGGTGATGTCCTTGCGCTTGGCCAGTTCGTCGAGGCGTTGCTGCTGGGCTTGCAGACGGTCCTGGCGACGGCGCACATCCGCCACGGCATCGGCCATGTCCTCGGCAGTGGTGATGCGCTGGCCGAGCTTACCGCCTTCGGCCGCCAGGGCGACCATCGGCTCCACACCGGTGGGCGCGACCCGCAGGATGATCTGGCCACCCTGGCTGTCTTCAGTAATGCCCAGGATATTGCAGGCGCCAAAGCGCGCCGTTTCACACGCCTCGCGAGTGGCCTGCATGCGCGGCGAAAGCAGGGCACCGGGCAGGGCCAGGGTCAATTCATGTTCATAAGCCAGTTGTGCCCCGGCCTTGCCCTGTTCGCCATTGATGACGGTGGCGCGAGAGTGGTCCTTGGGGGAACAACCGGCCAAGGCCAGGCCGGCGAGCAAGAGCAACAGCGGCGCGCGAAGCGGGTGGGAGTTGCCGTCCAGGTGGCGCATGGCGTTTCCTTGAAATGTGTAGGAGAAATTGGCCGAGATTAAAGCGGGTCTGGCCCATTAACGCAAAGCATTGCCCGGGATTTGCCCGGCTGATGGTGGTGGCTGCCGGGTCGAGGCTGGAGTACATCTCAAGCCTCATACCAGGGAAGCAACCGCCATGAGCGCTCAGACCGTCCCCCAAGGCTTTGTCCCATTGCCGCGCAGCAGCCCGTTGCTGGAACTGCTCGGCCCGGCGTATTGCCGTGGCGAAGGTTTGCAATTGGAAGTCGGCCTGCGCGCCGATCATCGTCACGCCAACGGGCGCGGTACGGTGCACGGCGGGGTGCTGGCGACGCTGGCCGATATCGGCATGGGGTACGCGATGGCGTTTTCCAGTGAGCCGCCATTGCCGTTGATTACCGCCAGCATGACCGTGGATTACCTGGGCGCTGTGCAGGTAGGGGAGTGGATGGTGGTGCGTTTGGAAAGCCATAAGCGCGGACGGCAGATGGCGTTTGCCACGTTGAGTTTGCAGGTGGAGGAGCGGGTGGTGCTGCGGGCGAGCGGGGTGTTCGCGGTGCCGCAAGCTGACAGGTAGTGAGATCAAATGTGGGAGCTGGCTTGCCTGCGATAGCGGTCTATCAGTCAGATCGTTGCTAACTGACACACCGCTATCGCAGGCAAGCCAGCTCCCACATTTTGACCGAGTTGATTCAGGGGTATCGATAAAAGAAAAGGCCTGGCTTTTCGTGGAGCCGGGCCTTTTCTGTGTTGCTCGTTATGTTTCACCTGTAGGAGCGAGCTTGCTCGCGAAGCACTCACAGGCAACAGGTTCTATCAGGAGCGCTGCGTTATCGTTGACGTTTTTCGCGAGCAAGCTCGCTCCTACAGGTCAGTTGCGCTCGAGCGCCAGGGCTACGCCTTGGCCGCCGCCGATGCACAGCGTTGCCAAGCCTTTCTTGGCGTCGCGCTTGATCATTTCATGCAGCAGGGTCACCAGCACGCGGCAGCCTGAAGCACCAATAGGGTGGCCGATGGCGATGGCGCCGCCGTTGACGTTGACCTTTTGCGCGTCCCATTCCAGCTCTTTGCCCACTGCCAGGGATTGCGCGGCGAAGGCTTCGTTGGCTTCGATCAGGTCCAGGTCGCCCAGGCTCCAGCCGGCCTTGTCCAGGCAGCGGCGGGTGGCCGAGACCGGGCCGATGCCCATGATGGCCGGGTCGACGCCCGCGTTGGCGTAGCTGGCGATACGCGCCAGTACGGGCAGGCCGAGAGCCTTGGCTTTGTCGGCGCTCATCAGCAGCACGGCCGCGGCGCCGTCGTTCAGGCTGGAGGCGTTGCCGGCGGTGACGCTGCCGTCTTTCTTGAACGCAGGCTTGAGCTTGGCCAGGGATTCGGCGGTAGTGCCGGCGCGGGGTTGTTCGTCCACCGCGAAGGCCACCGGGTCGCCTTTGCGCTGGGGGATCAGGATCGGTGTGATCTCATCGGCAAAGCGCCCGGCTTCGATAGCGGCGGCGGCTTTCTGCTGGGAGGCGGCGGCAAAGGCGTCCTGGGCTTCGCGGCTGATGCCGTATTTGTCCACCAGGTTCTCGGCGGTGATGCCCATGTGGTAATCGTTGAACGCATCCCACAGGCCGTCGGTGATCATGCTGTCGATCATCTTCGCATGGCCCATGCGCAAACCGGTGCGCGCAGCAGGCAATACGTACGGGGCCAGGCTCATGTTCTCCATGCCACCGGCAATGATCACCTCGGCGTCGCCGCAACGAATGGCTTGGGCGCCCAGGTGCAGAGCCTTGAGGCCCGAACCGCAGACCTTGTTCAGGGTCAGGCTCGGCACGGCGTGGGGCAGGCCGGCGAGGATCGAAGCCTGGCGTGCCGGGTTCTGGCCGCTGCCTGCGGTGAGCACCTGGCCGAGGATCACTTCATCCACTTGCGCCGGGTCCAGGCCGGTCTGCTCCAGCAGGCGACGGATCACGGCGGCGCCCAGTTCAGGAGCCGGAATATTCGCCAGCGAACCTTGGAAGCTGCCCACGGCGGTGCGGGTGGCAGCAACAATCACGACGTCTTGCATGGAATCTGTCCTCACTGGAAGTGCATTTCTGGAACGTGGTCCGGGACGATCAGTTTACCGGCGGTCTTGCTCACAATCTCTTCAACGCTGACGCCAGGTGCGCGTTCCTTGAGGACAAAAGCGCCATTTTCGATTTCCAGGTACGCCAGGTCCGTGAGCACACGCTTGATGCAGTTGGCACCGGTCAGCGGCAGGCTGCACTGGCTGAGCAACTTGGACTCACCGTCCTTGGACGCGTGAGTCATGATCACAATGATGTTTTCTGCGCCAGCCACCAGGTCCATGGCACCGCCCATGCCCTTGACCAGCTTGCCGGGGATCATCCAGGAGGCGATGTTGCCCTGTACGTCCACTTCGAATGCGCCCAGTACGGTGAGGTCGACATGCCCACCGCGAATCATCGCGAAGGACTCGGCGGAAGAGAAGATCGAGGCGCCGATGCGTGCGGTGACGGTCTGCTTGCCGGCGTTGATCATGTCGGCATCGATGGTGTCTTCGGTCGGGAACGGGCCCATGCCAAGCAGGCCGTTTTCCGATTGCAGCATCACTTCCATGCCGTCGGGGATGTAGTTGGCCACCAGGGTCGGAATGCCGATACCGAGGTTCACGTAGTAACCGTCCTGCATTTCGCGGGCAACGCGTTGAGCCATTTGTTCGCGGGTAAGCGCCATGATTGTTTCCTCTTATTGTTCTGGACGGGGATTATTTGCGGACGGTGCGCTGTTCAATGCGCTTTTCGAAGGTGCCGCAGATGATCCGGTCGACGTAGATGCCAGGGGTGTGGATCTGCGCCGGGTCCAGCTCGCCCGGTTCGACGATTTCCTCGACTTCGACCACGGTGATCTTGCCGGCGGTGGCGGCCAGCGGGTTGAAGTTCTGGGCGGTGTGACGGTAGATGACGTTGCCGAAGTGGTCGGCTTTCCAGCCTTTGACGATGGCAAAGTCGCCGGTGATGGACTCTTCCATCAGATACGGGCGACCCTTGAATTCGCGGGTTTCCTTGCCTTCGGCCACGGGGGTGCCGACGCCGGTGGCAGTGAAGAAGGCCGGAATGCCGGCGCCGCCTGCGCGCATTTTCTCTGCCAGGGTGCCTTGGGGCGTGAGCACCACCTCAATCTCGCCGCTGAGCAGTTGCTTCTCGAACAGGGCGTTTTCACCCACGTAGGAAGCGATCACTTTGCTGATCTGCTTCTGTTCCAGCAGCACACCCAGGCCAAAGCCATCGACGCCGCAGTTGTTGGAGACCACCGTCAGGTCACGGGTGCCTTTGCGCTTGATTTCGCCAATGAGGTTTTCCGGAATGCCACACAGGCCAAAACCACCGGAGAGTACGGTCATGCCGTCTTCCAGGCCTGCCAGTGCTTCTTCATAGGACGCCACGCGTTTATCGAAACCTGCCATATGCACCTCTTTTATTGTTTGTGGTCCAGCCAGTGAGTTGAGTGTTGCGCCAGTGGATTGATTTGTTAAGTTGTTTTTTAAGGTTGATTGATTTAGAAAACAGCATAGTCCAGTCCTCGTCCGGAGCCGTCCATGACCGTCAAACAGATGCGGGCCTTTCTCGCTGTCGCACAAAGCCTGAGTTTTGCTGCGGCCTGCGAGCGTTTGCACCTCTCCCAGTCGGCGTTGAGCTTGACCATCAAGGGCCTGGAAGAAGGTTTGGGTGGGCGGCTGTTCAGCCGCAATACCCGTAACGTCGCGCTGACCCCTGAAGGTGAATCCCTGTTGCCCCTGGCCCGCCGGTTGATTGCCGATTGGGACAACGCCGAAGACGAACTGCGTCAGCGTTTCACCCTGCAACGTGGCCGCGTCACGGTGGCGGCCATGCCGTCGTTCGCGGGGAACCTGTTGCCGCCGATCCTGAAGATATTCCGCGCCCGTTACCCTCAGGTGAACGTGACGGTGCATGACCTGATCAACGAGCAAGTGCTGGAAATGGTGCGTGACCGTCAGGTGGAGCTGGGGGTGGCGTTCGAGCCGTCTGAAGGCTCGTCATTGGCGTTCACGCCGTTGTACCTAGACCGTTTTGTGGCTGTGGTGCCGGGAGATTCAGCCTTGGCACAGCGCGTTGAAATCGACTGGAAAGCCTTGTTGGAACAGCCGTTCATCACCCTGCAGCGGCCTTCCACCGTGCGAGTGATGCTGGAGGAACACCTGGGTGCCTTGCAGATGAAATTGCCTGTTGCCTTGGAAAGCCATCAACTGGCGACGGTGGGCAAGATGGTTGCCAGCGGTTTGGGGGTTAGCGCGGTGCCTGCGTTATGCGCCAGGCAGATGGAGGAGGCGGGAGCCCGTTGCATTACCTTGACCGGCCCGGTGATCGAACGGCCAATTGGGGTGTTGACCAAGCCGGGGCATGAACTGTCGGCGGCGGCGCAGGTGTTGTTCGATATCTTTCGAGATGAAGCGGGGAAGGGCAGGTTTCCAACTTTCTAAACCGGTAAATACAAAGGTGGGCGCTGGCAAGCCAGCGCCCACATTAATTGAGTACTACTTAGTAGTAACGGTCGATCACTTTAACTTGCGAGCTGTCTTTGAAAGACGCCCAGGCATTGTTAAGTGTGTCGAACACCTGTTCGATAAAGTTGCGGTCAGCCGCGGCTTTCTTGCCGACATAACCCTGGCCACGGCGGTACATCTTCAGGCGCGCCGCCAGCTCACGGTTGTTACGGTCAAACTCGGCTTCTTCGGTATGGGGCGCCAGGCAGTCAATTTGCACTTCGCCCGATTTGCCAATCCACAGGATATGGTCGTCGAGTGTGTCTTTCTGCGCTGCGAACATCTCAGCCAATTCATCGATAGTTGGTTGGTTGTTCAGATTCATGTGTAAGCCCCTTGACCAGTTGGCGATCTATCAGTTGGTTCGTTAATACCAGTTAAGTTGTCTCCGGTTACTAAAACCGGGCGTCAGCGACGGGCTGCCGAATACGGGCAGGGTCTTGAAGCTGATGCATGTAGTCTTGCTGATGGTCTGCTACGCAATGCTCTGATTGCGAAGACAAGCCGCGTTTGAGCGTCTTGTACCTGTCCCTTTCGGGGCCGGTCAGCTTCATCAATCTGCCTTGTGGGCAGTGCACATCCAGAAAAACAGCTCGGCGGTCAGACGAGCCTGTTCAAAACGCTTGTTACCAACGCTCTCGATCCGAGAGACGTCTAGATCATGCAAGGACAAAAAGGTTACGTCAACGGTTATGTAGTGATTATTTTTGTGCACTACATAAATTGCCGTGGGGACGGGGGAATGCGAGAAAACGTGACTTGGGCGTCATTTTTTGGAAGTGATGGTCGAGCGCCTCAACCCTTGTAGGAGCGAGCTTGCTCGCGAAAAACTTGGGCTCGCCGTGGAGTGTCAGGTTGCCCCGGTTATCGTTGACGATTTTCGCGAGCAAGCTCGCTCCTACAGGGAGAGTTGGTCAGCAAGTAATGGCAGTAGTCGCTCGCAGGAGGCCTGGATTTTCACCTGCAACAGCTCATCCCCCCGAGTCTTGCCCAGGTTGATGGCAATCACCGGCTTACCCTGTTCAACCATCGCTTTGCATAGGCGAAACGCCGAATAGGCCATCAGCGACGAACCCACCACCAACAGTCCTTCGGCATGCTCTACCGCCGTCATTGCCTTGAGCGCCGTCGCCGGTGCGACGTTTTCGCCAAAGAACACCACATCCGGTTTCAGCCGTTCGCCATTGCAGTGCGGGCAGCGGGGCACTTGGAAGCGCTGTTCAAACGCCGGATCGAGCAAGGTGTCACCATCCGGCGCTTGCACCGCATGAACCTGTGCCATGTGCGGGTTATCGACTTCCATCTGCCGCTGGATCACATCGCGCTCGCTACGCAGTTGGCAATCCAGGCACAGCACGCGATGCAAGCTGCCATGCAACTCGATCACGTCCTGGCTACCGGCCTGGTCATGCAGGGTGTCGACGTTCTGCGTAATCAGCCCGCTGATATGGCCACGGTGTTGCAGCGTCGCGAGCGCAAGGTGGGCCTTGTTCGGCTGGGCAATGCGCACCCGTGGCCAACCCAGCATCGCCCGCGCCCAGTAGCGGCGCCGCGCCTCGGGGGTGGCGAGGAATTCCTGGTACATCATCGGTGGCTTGCCCCGGCGTACACCTTCACCGTCCCGGTAATCCGGGATGCCCGAAGATGTACTGATCCCTGCGCCGGTCAGTACCAGAAAACGCCGGCCGGTCATGGCCCGGTGCAGGGTGTCGAGGTGGTCTTCCTGATGGTCCAGCGTGTCGAGCATGGGTTCCCCCTATTCGCCGCGGATGTACTGTTCCAGCTGTTGGATCAAGGCCGCTTGTTCGGCAATGGCTTCCTTGACCAGGTCACCGATGGACAGCAGGCCCAGCAGTTTGCCGCCTTCGACCACAGGCAGGTGGCGCAGGTGACTGTCGGTCATGATGTTCATGCATTCCTCGACACTCTTGTGAGTATCCACCGTGATCACCGGCGAGCTCATCACCTCATGGACCTTGGTAGTGACCGACGATAGGCCCTTGAGCATGATTTTGCGCGCGTAATCCCGTTCACTGATGATGCCGACCACCACGCCATCCTTGACCACAGGCAAGGCACCGACGTTTTTCTCGGACATCCGCACCAGCGCTTCAAACACGGTGTGGTCCCATTTGATGGTGTGGACGTCCTGGTTTTTCTGGTCCTTGGCTTTGAGCAGTTGTGCAACGGTCTTCATGGCGGCCACTCCGGTGTTGTTGTTGGTAGTCCAGATCCCCTACAGAATCCTAGACCGAACCCGCCGGAGCAAGGGCCAATGCGGCGTTAAACCTGTCGAAAAACGTCATGTGCCGGTTTTTTTCGGTATTTAACCGGCATTTGCCGGCTTTTTCCCGCGCTTGGGGCTGGCAGCAGCCTTACGTGGGGCGGCCTTGCGTTTCTTTTTCCACGGCGTTGCACCCCGGCCTGCGGGGCTGGCGGGGCCGGTGATGGTCATGCGCATGCCGTTGCAGCGCGCCACCTGTTTGCTCATCCAGGCCGCTTGCTTGGCAACGAATTCTTCCAGGCTCATTTCGCCGCTTTGCACCATGTCCAGTGCCTGTTCCCAGATGGCAGTGGTGCCGGGGTCGGCGATGGCGCGGGGCACCGCGTCAATCAGGCTGAACGCGGCCGGGGTTGCCGACAGGGCCTTGCCGTTTTTCACCAGGTAGCCGCGGTCCAGCAGGCCCTGGATGATCCCAGCGCGGGTGGCCTCGGTGCCGATGCCAGTGGTGTCCTTGAGTTTTTGCTTGAGCAAAGGGTCTTCCACCAGCTTGGCGACGTTTTTCATTGCCTTGATCAGGTCGCCTTCGGTAAAGGGCTTGGGTGGCTGGGTCCATAGGTCCTTGAGGTTGACCTTGGCCACGGCGTAGTCGTGGCCCTGCACCAGCGTCGGCAACGCTTGGGGCGCAGGGGCTTCGCGACCTTTGGCGGGCGCCAGCGCCTCGGGCAAGGCGCGTTTCCAGCCCGGTTCGATGACCACTTTGCCCACCGCGCGCAACGCCTGGCCGGCACAGTCGAAATCGGCCTGGGTGCGGTCGTATTCATGGTTGGGCAGGAACTGCGCCAGGTAGCGTGCACGAATCAGCGTATAGACCGCACGGTGCTTGCCGGTCAGTTGGCTGACCTCCTTGCCGGCTCCGGTGGGGATGATACCGTGGTGGGCGCTGACCTTGGCGTCGTTCCAGGCCCGCGAACGGCGCTGAGGGTCGATGTGTGGCATCAGTTCGTTGACCGCCGTATCCGCACGGCCCAGCGCCGCCAGAATCTTCGGCGCTTCGCTGTGTTGGCTCAGGGGCAGGTAGCCGCAATCGCTGCGCGGGTAGGTGATGGCCTTGTGGGTTTCGTACAGGGATTGGGCGATATCCAGGGTTTCCTGGGCGCCCAGGCCGAGCTTTTTGGAACAGATCTCCTGCAAGGTGCCGAGGTCGAAGGGCAGGGGCGCCACCTCGCGCATGCGCTCGGTACGCAGCTTCACCAGCCGCGCCGTGGCGGCGTTGAGCATGGCGTCGGCGGCGTCCCGCGCCCGTTGCGGGTTGAGGCAACGGCCCTGGTCGTCACAGGCATCCTCAGGGGCGCGCCATTGGGCGGTGAAGGTCATGTGCTCGTGGCGCAGGTCGACATCGATGGCCCAATAGGCCACCGGCACGAAATCGGCGATGCTGCGATCACGGTCCACCACCAGGCGCAGGGTCGGGGTTTGCACCCGGCCTACCGGCAATACACCTTGGTAACCGGATTGGCGCCCCAGCAGGGTAAACAGGCGGCTCATGTTCATGCCAATCAGCCAGTCGGCGCGCGAGCGCCCCAGGGCCGAGTGATACAGGCTGAAGGTTTCTGCACCGGGTTTGAGCGCCGCCAGGGCCTTGCGAATGGAGGCGTCGTCGAGCGCCGACAGCCATAGCCGCTGGATCGGCCCGCGATAGCGACAGTGCTCCACCAGTTCACGGGCGATCATCTCGCCTTCGCGGTCGGCGTCGGTGGCGATCACCAGTTCCTTCGCTTCCCCCAGCAAGCGCTTGACGGCCTTGTATTGGCTGGCGGTCTTTGGCTTGACCAGCATCTTCCATTTTTCCGGGACAATCGGCAGGTCGGCCAGCACCCAGCGTTTGTACTTGGCGTCGTAAGCGTCGGGCGGAGCGGTTTCCAGCAGGTGGCCGATGCACCAGGTGACCGTGACTCCATTACCCAGCCAGCACCCATCGCCGCGGCGGCTGGCGCCGAGCACGGCCGCGATATCCTTGGCCTGGGAGGGTTTTTCACAGAGGTACAGCCGCATGGTCATCACATCAGATCAGGTTGATGCCTTGCAGGATGCTTATTTGAAGGGATTTGAGCAACCATTATCTGTATGGATGTACAGCAATTTGTGAGGGCAGCATACACCGCTGTAGGAGCGAGCTTGCTCGCGAAGAACCTGAGAGCAACGCGGGGCACTAGGTTCCCCGCGTCATCGTTAACGACCTTCGCGAGCAAGCTCGCTCCTACAGGGGGGAGGTATCAGTTGTTTTCGATATCCACATGCCGGGTTTCTTTAAGGCAGAACAGCCCGACGATCAGGCTCACGCCCGTCACCACCACCGGGTACCACAACCCATAGAAGATATCGCCGGTGTACACCACCAGGGCGAACGACACCGTCGGCAGAAACCCGCCAAACCAGCCGTTACCGATGTGGTAGGGCAGGGACATCGAGGTGTAGCGGATGCGCGTCGGAAACAGCTCCACCATCAGCGCCGCCAAGGGCCCGTAGCACATGGCGGCGATGAAGATCAGCACCACGATCAGCACCACCACCATCAGCTTGTTGACCTGGGCCACATCCGCCGATGACGGGTAGCCGGCCAGGGCCACGGCGCCACGCAGGGCCGCTTCGTCAAAACCGTCGATACGCACATCGCCCACGCTCACTTGCACCGGGCTGCCCGCAGGGGCGGCGGCGCTGCTGTAGGGCAGGCCCTGTTTGACCAGGAAGGTCTTGACCTTGTCGCACGGGCTGTCAAAACGGGCCTTGCCCACTGGGTCGAACTGGAAGGTGCAGGTGGCCGGGTCGGCCAGTACGGTGATCGGCGCCTGTTGGCTGGCCTGGTCCATCGCCGGGTTGGTGTAGTGCGCCAGGCCCTTGAAGATCGGGAAGTACAGCGCGGTCGCCAACAGCAGGCCGAGCATCAGCACCGGCTTGCGCCCGACCTTGTCCGACAGCCAGCCAAACAGGATAAAGAACGGCGCGCCGATCACCACGCTGATGATCAACAGCATATTGGCCAGGGCCGGGTCCATGCGCAGGAACTGGGTGAGGAAGAACAGCACATAAAACTGCGCCGCGTAGAAGGTCACCGCCTGCCCGCCGTTGATGCTGAACAAGGCTATCAGCACCACCTTGAGGTTTTCCCATTTGCCGAACGACTCGCGAATCGGCGCCTTGCAGGCCTTGCCTTCTTCTTTCATTTTCAAGAAGGCGGGCGACTCGTGCAGGCTCATGCGGATCCAGGTCGAGATGCCCAGCAGCACGATGGAAAACAGGAACGGAATGCGCCAGCCCCACACTTCGAACTGATCGCCCGTGAAGTAACGGCAGGCCAGTACCACTAGCAGCGACAGCAGCAGGCCGAGGGTGGCGGTGGATTGAATCCAACTGGTATGCAGCCCACGCTTGCCCGGTGGCGCATGCTCGGCCACGTAGGTGGCGGCGCCACCGTACTCGCCGCCCAGTGCCAGGCCCTGCAGCATGCGCAGCACAATGAGGATGATCGGCGCGGCAATGCCGATGCTGGCGTAGGTCGGCAGCAACCCGACGCAGAAGGTTGCCACGCCCATCAGGATGATGGTCACGAGGAAGGTGTACTTGCGCCCGATCATATCGCCCAGGCGGCCGAACACCAGCGCACCGAATGGCCGCACCACAAAGCCTGCGGCAAAGGCCATCAAGGCAAAGATAAACGCCGTGGTGTCGTTGACCCCGGCAAAGAACTGTTTGCTGATTACCGCCGCCAGGGCGCCGTAGAGGAAAAAGTCATACCACTCGAACACCGTCCCCAGGGAGGAGGCGAAGATGACCTTTCTTGATTCGTTGGCGGTACTTGCACTGGCCGCCGAGCCCAGGGGTTGAGCATGTTCTGACATCGGGTGTCCCTCACAGTGATTATTTATTGTTTTTCCACTGTCGGCGCTGATCTCAGCGCCGGTGTTTTTCAACTTCAAATAGCGTTAATGATTACGCGGGGTGCCCTGTGGTGCGCGGTGCTGGTGGGTTTTTCGCGAGCAAGCTCGCTCCTACGGTGTTTGGGGACAGGATTAGCTGCGCGGCTTTCTCCGCGATCATCAGCGTGGGTGAGCAGGTATTGCCGGAGGTGATGCGCGGCATGATCGACGCATCGGCAATGCGCAGGCCGGGAATGCCGTGTACGCGCAGTTGGCTGTCGACCACCGCGTCTTTGTCATTGCCCATGCGGCAGGTGCCCACCGGATGGAAAATCGTGGTGCCGATCCGTGCGGCGGCCTCGTGCAGTTGTTCTTCAGTTTGCAGGTCTTGGCCGGGCAGGTATTCCACCGGTTTGAACTGGCTCAGTGCAGGCGCTGCGACGATGCGCCGGGTCAGGCGAATGGCGTCGGCGGCGACGCGCAAGTCCTCTGGGTGGCTGAGGTAATTGGGCTGTATCAGCGGCGCATCCGCCGGGTTGGCCGAACGAATATCCACCCGGCCGCGACTTTGTGGGCGCAGGTCGCAGACCGACGCGGTAAATGCCGGGAAACCGTGCAACGGTTCGCCAAAGCGCTCCAGGGACAGTGGCTGCACGTGGTATTGCAGATTGGCCGAGGTCTGCTCCGGCCCGGAGCGGGCAAATGCGCCGAGCTGGCTGGGCGCCATCGACAGCGGGCCGCTGCGGTCGTACAGGTAGCGCAGGCCCATGCCCATCTTGCCCCACAGCGTGCCGGCGATCTGGTTCAGGGTGCGGGCATTTTCCAGCTTGTAGATCAGGCGCAGTTGCAGGTGATCTTGCAGGTTGCCGCCAACGCCTGGCAGTTCATGCACTACGTCGATGCCCAGCGGCTTGAGCACCTGGGAAGGGCCGATCCCTGAGCGTTGCAGAATCCCCGGCGAACCCACCGAGCCGGCGCACAGCACAATCTCCTTGCGCGCCTTCCAGCCCATCGACTGGCCGTGTTGACGCCCCAGTACCTGCGAGGCACGACCGTTTTCCAGTCGCACACGCTCAACCTCTACCTCCGTCAGCACGGTGAGGTTGGGCCGCTGGCGGATCGGCTTGAGAAACGCCTTGGCCGCGTTCCAGCGCACACCGGCTTTCTGGTTGACCTGGAAGTAACCGCAGCCCTCGTTATCGCCCTGGTTGAAGTCATTGATATTGGCGATGCCGCTTTGAGCCGCCGCTTCACGAAACGCATCGAGGATCGGCCACGACAGGCGCTGTTGCTCGACGCGCCACTCGCCGCCCTCGTTGTGGAATTCAGAGCCGCCGGCAAAATGGTTTTCGCTCTGTTTGAACAGCGGCAATACGTCTTTCCAGGCCCAGCCCGCGTTGCCCGCCGCCGCCCAGCCGTCGTAGTCCTGAGCCTGGCCGCGCATATAGATCATGCCGTTGATGGACGAGCAGCCGCCCAGCACTTTGCCCCGTGGGTAACTCAAGGCACGCCCTTGCAGGCCAGCTTGGGATTCGGTCTTGAAGCACCAGTCGGTGCGTGGGTTGCCGATGCAGAACAGGTAGCCGACGGGGATATGGATCCAGGGGTAGTTGTCGCGGCCACCGGCTTCCAGCAACAGGACGCGGTGAGCTGGATTGGCGGACAGACGATTGGCCAGCAGGCATCCGGCAGGGCCGGCGCCGACGACGATGTAATCGTATTCAGCAGTTGCATTGGGCATCTGGGGTCTCGCTTGTTTTTCTTATTGGCCCCATCCTAGTTGTTAGTTTTCGTCTTAAAAATGTTAGTTTTTACCCACCCGCTGTGCGTTTTTAAACAACGCCGGCTGGCCCGGGCACTGGAGGCGATATGTTCGACTGGAATGACCTGCGGTTTTTTCTCGAGTTGCAGCGCAGTGGCCGCCTGCTCACCGCCGCCCAACGCCTGAAAACCACGCATGCCACCGTGGCCCGGCATATCGACGCCATCGAGAAAAGCCTCGGCACGGCGCTGTTCGTGCAGCACGCCCAGGGCTATGAACTGACGCCTGCCGGCGAAGCCTTGCTCAAGCATGCCGAGGCCATGGAGAACGTAGCGCTGCTGGCCGAAGATGAACTCACCCATTCTGCTGCGCCCCTGGGCAAGATCCGCCTCGGCGTGGCCGAAGGGCTGGGGGTAATGTTTTTGGCCGCGCGCATGGGCGGGTTGTTTGAACGCTATCCAGGATTGGAGGTGGAGCTGGTCGCGGTGCCGCGTTTTGTCAGTATTCTCAACCGCGAAGCGGAGATCAGCATTCACCTGGAGCGCCCCAGCGCCGATCAATTGGTGACGCGCAAACTCACCGATTATCGTCTGGCGCTGTACGCCAGCCGTGGCTATCTGGCGCGTAACCCGCCTATCGAGAAGCGTGAAGACCTTGCTGCCCATGCCTGGATCGATTATGTCGATGACCTGCTGTTCAGCCAGGAACTGAAGTTCCTCAACAGCTTCTGCCGTAACCCCAAGGTGGTGTTCCACAGCACCAGCGTGATCGCCCAGCATCAGGCGGCGCGTTCGGGGTTGGGCATTGCGGTGTTGCCGAGTTTTATGGCGGCTGGGGATGGGGAGTTGGTGCCGTTGCTGCCGGCGGAGGGCATTCAGCGCAGCTATTGGATCAGCTCGCGCCGGGAGTTGCACAAGTCGGTGCGGTTGCGGGTGTTGTGGGATTATGTGGTGGAGTTGTGCGCTCGGGAGCAGGGTCTATTGCTCGGCGAATCTCGCTGACACACACGCGGATTAAAATGTGGGAGCTGGCTTGCCTGCGATGGCGGCCTACCAGCCGACACTTCTCTACCTGATACCCCACAATCGAACTGTGGGAGCGGGCTTGCTCGCGAAGGCGGCCTGACAGTCAACACAGTTGGACCGGGTACATATCCGTTATTTAGGTAACGGCCACTTAGGGTTCCGCCCTGACGGCGGCTCACTTTTGAAAAGCGCAAAAGTAAGCAAAACGCTCTTGCCCCACCACTCGGCACCTCGCTTAGGCTCGGTGTGCCCGTAATCCGCCAGTGATTTGGGGGGCCGCCGCCACGCGCCATCCATGGCGCGGGGCGGCTAAACCGGCATCCCTGCCGGTTTACCCCCCAAATCCCTGTCGAATTCCGGCCAGCGTGGTTTGACGGGGCGCCTAAGATCAAAAGCAGATCAAGAGCAAGATCAAGAGCGGCTCGCTTCGCATCGTGGTTACCGTTGGCTGCAACAACCTCCAAGGTTGTGTAGATACCTATGCTGCGATGGCGATGTATCAGCCACTCATGTGCAAGCTGACCCGCCGTCATCGCAGGCAAGCCAGCTCCCACATTTGGATCGGGGTGGGTCAGGGGCAGCTTAGAACTTCACCACCTGATGCACCTGCTCGGCACAGGCCCGAGCTTCTTCAATCATCTTGCCGAACGCATCGCTGGTGACTTCGGCATGGGTCAGCCAACGTTTTTTCTGGCTCAGGCGATAGTGATAGCGCAGTGAGCCGTCTTCCAGTTTTCCGTCCAGGTCGAGGTCGTACCACGGCGAGCGCACTTTGCAGCCGGGGATGGCTTTTTCCATTTTCCCGCCAGCCAGGGTGTAGGTGTAATCGTAAGTCTCTGGGTTGCCCAGGTAGAGGTCGGCCTGTTGCCCCTGGCGGCGATAGTTGACGTAACCCTCCCAGCGGTCTTTCAAGGATGGGTCGGTGTAGACATAGTCATTGGCCAGTTTTTCCAGGGCGCGCTGATCGTTCATGCGGGCGGTGACGCTGTAGCCGTCATGTACCACAAAGCGGGTGGGTTCGCGGGTGATCTGACAGTCGCTGATGTCGTTGCCGAAGTTGGCGCAGATGTTCTGGTCGGTGGCGGTGGTGCCCTGCTGGCGGTCGGCGACGCTCAGTTGCATCAGCGGCAGGCGGCTGAAGGTAATAGTCGCCTTGACCGCGCCATCTCCCTCTTTGCCGTATTGCACCTGTTTGTCCAGGCGTATCGAGACTTCGGGGCGCTCCAGTGGGATGTGTTCTTCGCGCACCTGGCTCTGGGCGTCGTTGACCAACACCCAGCGGTCCTCAATATCGGGCATGGTCTGGCCAGGGGCGAAGACCGGGTTGGTCGGGTCAAGCCACCACACCTGGCCATTCACTTCGGCACGCACGATGGCGTGGTTCGGCGCTTGGGTGCCCGGAATCAGCAGGGCATCTACCACGTCGCCACGGCTGACCCACGCGGTCTCCGCCTTGATGCCGCTGGCCTTGAGCATGGCCGTCAGCAGCGTCGCCAGGTCCTTGCAGTCGCCGTAGCCGTGCTGCTCGATTTCCGCGAGGCTGAACGGCACGTACCCGCGTTCGGTTGCGCGCCAGTCACCCAGGTAGCGGTAGTGATCATTGATGTGCTGCATCATTGCGGCCACTTGCTCAGCCGGCGCCAGGCTGCGTGCGGCGGCCACGGCGGCGGCGGCTTGCGTCGGTAGGTTGGCGCCGAGGATCTGGTTGTAACGCTGGGCAAAATCACCGAAGTACGCCTGGCGGTCCACGGCGCTGCCCACTTCCAGGCGGGGGACGCGCAGCAGTGCGGCGGCGGAGGATTCATTGATGTAGTTGAGGTAGGTCGGGGCCTTCTGCACCACGTCCAGGGTCTTGCCGTTGCTCGAAGGCGTTACCTTGAAACCGTCGAACAATTCGCTGCGCCACTGGATCGGCCGTTCGGCGGTAAAGCGCGCCTTGAAACGATCACGGCGGGCGGCGCTGGGCCCGAACTTGAGCACGTAATGGAACTGGGTCATCAGGGGTTTGGCCGGGTAATGTTGGCGTACCGTGTAGCGGATTTTTGTGCCCACACGCAGGTTGGGGAAGGCCAGGGAGGTTTGCTTATCGCGGCTGAAACCCTGGTCTGGGTTGGGCGCGCTGCGAGTATCGATTTGCGTGTCGGCGAGGGCGACCGGCTTGGCGCCAGGCTGGGTGGACTGGGCGCTGATCACTTCAAAGGTATCGCCTTCGGAGTAATCGAAATCGATGCGCGAGAGCATTTCGCGGCCGTTGGCCTTGAGGATCGTGTAGCGGTAGGTGGTGGTGCAGTCGGTGCTGGCGTCACGGTTGAAGTGGCAGTGCAGCTCGGTGTCACTGGCCAGCGGGGCTTCGGCTATGGGTTGCAGGGCCGCGCTGACGGAATGGGAGACCAGCCCCAGGCTGATGGCAATCAAAGAGCGGTGAAACGAAAAACGGTACATGGGCGCCTCGGGTGACACATTGAAACAGCTACCCGGCGGGTAGCGAGAAGGCGCCGGATGATAATGGATCTCAACGGCAAAGGCCAGGATTGTTCGACAATTGTTCGGTCTGAAAGGCCCGTGCTAGAGCCTTTTGCTTGATTTGTGTCAAGGTTTCAGCAGTTCGAACTCTGTGCTGGCCAGGCATTCACCGTTGATCAAAACATGTATTCGATGCGTGCCGGGGTAGTGCTTGCGCGTGGTCAATTCGCGGATGTGCTGCTCGCGGTTGATGGTCTGGCGTTCGCCGGCGCCCAAGGTAAAAGCCTTGAGCTTGAACACTTTGGATGCGCTGTGGCCAGCGCTTTTTACGTAGTCGATGGCGTAGTCCACCACCAGTTTTTGCGCGTGGGTGGCGGTGGATTCCAGCTGGAATGACAGATTGATCCGCTCGCCCAATCGGATCACGGCGGGGGTGACGCTCAGTCGATGGATCGTCACCTCAGCCTTGGCTCCGGCCCCTATGATCGTCAGCGCGCGGGTATTGCCTTGCTTGATCAAGCTGCGCAACGCATGGCGAGCGATCCAGGCGGTGTGGGCGTTGGCCAGGTCCCAGCCTTCGATCACGTTGAGCACCCAGTCGGGGTGGTCCTTGGTGATGTCATTGAGGTGGTTGGCCACCGACTTGCGCACATAGAGGCTGCTGTCGGCCCTGAGGTTATCCAGGATCGACGCGCATAACTCGGGGTTGGCCTGCACATTGGCAAGGCGAAATGACCAAGGCAGGCGAGGGCGTGAGCCTTCGCTGGCCAGGCGGCGTACGTGTTCATTACCATCCAGCGACCATTGCTGCATCACTGCCAAGGTGCGCTCGAAATCGTGCAGCAAGAAGTGGCGAATGGCGAACTCGGCCGAACCAAAAGTGGTGAAAAACTTCAGCGCGGCCATTGAACGTTTGAAATCACCCAGGCCATAACTCGCCACGTAATGTGCCAGGAACAGGCTGACAAAGCCGCTGTTGATGCGCGGTGCCAGAGCGTAAAGCAGCTTGAGGGTTTGCGCATAATCCAGCGCAATCACCGCGTGCAGGCTCTCGCTGACCCGGGCCATGCGCTGCATCACTGATAACTCGTCCAGCCCGACGCAAGCGTGCTGGAGAAAACCCTTGGCGTCGAACGCCGGGTACACCACCGTCATTTCGGTGGCGATGTGTTGCAGGCGTTCGATGTTGAAGATTTCCTTGAGAGCCGGGGCGGCTTGGTCGCTCATCTGCATTTCCATGGTTGGGTCAGAGAAACCAGCGATATTCTCGCGCATGGATCTCTTGTTGAAAGGCCAAGTGATCCTGGCGTTTGTTCTCGCAATACACGTCGACAAATTCCGCGCCCAGCTTGTCGCGCAGTACGGGTTGCTGCTGCATGGCACGCACGGCGTCGAGCATTTCCACCGGGAAATCGGTGCCGCTGTTGCGGTCTTCGTTCAGGGGCGCGATGGGTTCGCGCTTGGCCTCAAGCCCGTGCTCAAGGCCCACCAGGATCGCCGCCAGCACCAGGTAAGGGTTGGCATCGGCGCTGGCCAGGCGGTGCTCTATCCGCAGGTTGCGCGGGTCGGAGTCGGGGATGCGCACACAGGCGTCGCGGTCCTCAAAGCCCCAGCTTGCACGCGTCGCAGCGTTGACCGTGCCGCCCAGGCGGCGGAAGGCGTTGTGGTTGGGCGAGAAGATCGGCATGCAGTGCGGCAGTAATTCCAGGCACCCGGCCACGGCGTGGCGCAGCGGCTGCTGCTGATGAGCCGCGAGCAGGTTATTGCCCGCCGCGTCGTAAAGGCTGACATGCACATGCATGCCGCTGCCGGGAAATTGCAGGTAGGGCTTGGCCATGAAGCTGGCGCGGTAACCCTGCTTGAGCGCGACGCCACGGGTGCTGCGGCAGAACAGGGCGGCCCAGTCGGCAGCGCGCAGGCCGTCGTCGCAGTGGCCGAAGTTGATCTCGAACTGGCCGGGGCCGATTTCGGCGGTGATCACCGTGATGTCGATGCCTTGGTCCTTGGCGGTTTGCGCCATGTCGTCGAGCACGTCGCTGAAGCGCGACAGCCGTTCGATATGCAGGTTGGGCTGGTCGTCGGCATCCCCACTGAGCGGGTCGCGGGCAAATTGCGGCAGGCCGTTTTCCAGCTGTTTATCGAACAGGTAGAACTCCAGCTCAAACGCGACCACGGGGTGAATGCCCTGGTGTTGCAAGCGTTCGAGCACCTTGGCCAGGACTTCGCGGGGTTCGAATTCGATAGGCGCTTCAGTGCCGTCCGAGGTGATGAGCATTTGCCCCAATGGCTGCGACTCCCAAGTGACTGGTTTGAGCGTGCCGGGCACCAATCGGCGGTTGGCGTCCGGGTCGCCATCGTTGAAGCAGTAGTCGCCAATCTTGAACAACCCACCCTGAGCCCCCAGCAATACCGCGTTCTGCGGCAGCTTCAGCGGGCTGCCAGCGGCGACTTTCTCAAGCATCTCCACCGGGTAGCGCTTGCCGTAGAAATGCCCGGGAATGTCCAGGGCGATCAGGTCGACATAACGCGCGTCGGGGTGGTTCTGGCGAAAGGTCCGTACTTCGGCCAGCAACGTTGCAGATGGGCTTTTCACGGGTGCAGCTCCTAGTTGTAAACCCACAAGACGCGGGCGGGCAGGTCGGTGAGGTTGGCGTAACGGCAGTGAGCGAAACTGGCCAGGTGGAAACTGTCGCCAGCGTGGAGGGTGACCGCATCGGGCTCACCCTCAACCCACAGCGTCAGCTCGCCTTCGAGCACAAACCCGGCCTGTTCGGCACGGTCGCTCATGCTCTGTTCGCCGCTGTTGGCGCCGGGGGCCAACAAGCTGTCGAGCATCGAAAACGCGCCGTTCATACTTGGCGACACCAGGATGTCGGTGATGCCATTGGCGTAATACACCGTGCGCCGCTCGTTGGGGCGGGTGACCCAGTCCACTGCCTTGGGTTTGGGCAGGCTGTAGAAGTAGGTGGTGGGCACGTCGAGGGCGTGGCTGATGGCGGTCAAGTCGGCCACGGTCGGGCGCGACAGGCCACGTTCGACCTGGGACAGAAACCCCACCGACCGCTCGATTTTTTGCGCAAGTTGCGCCAGGGTGAGCTTCTTGTGCTTGCGCAGGTCGTGGATCAGCGCCGCGAGGGTGGCGAGTTCTTCTTGTGGGGTCATGAAATTTATGTCGAATAATTTCATGAAAAATTACAGCATTATTTTCACGATCGCAATCTCTGGCCACAGGAAACAAGGCTGAATGATTGCGCGCCGCCGCGGTCGGAACCTGGGTATGCATCATTAATTGAAGGAGCACCCATGAAATCCAGAACTCTAGCTGCCTGTGTTCTCGTCGCTGCAAGCTTGTCTACCGCCAGTTTCGTGGCGCAGGCCGGCGATACCCCTCAGGAAACCGTGCAACCTTCAAACATCAACGCGCGTGACTTGAAAGAGGGCGACCGTGCGCCGGATATCCTGATGCGCAAGGAGTCGGCCATCAGCGATTGGAAAAAACGCGGCCTCAAGCAGCCCGAAGAGGAAAGCCAGTGGGCGCGCGTAGGCGACAAGTACGTCCTGCTCAAGACCACCAACGGCACCATCCTTGAGATTACGCCAGTCAAGAAATAATCCCGTCGGGGCATCTGCTCGTTTCATGTTTCTTGCGTTAAGGTAACCGACCGCAATGGTCGCGTTACCTTTGAAAAATGAGAGCAGGATGCTTGCCACAATAAGAAACTACCCCCGCACCGTGAACCTGCTGCTGTGCGCCACGTTGCTGCTGAGGCTGGCCAAAGCCATCACCTTTCCCTACCTCGTGATCTACCTCACCAGCCATTTTGGCCTGGACATTACCCAGGTCGGCCTGGTGATTGGCAGTTCGCTGATCGTCGGCTCGCTGCTGAGCGTATACGGCGGTTTTCTGGTCGACCGCATCAATAGCTATCGCTTGCTGCTCGGGTTGAGCCTGGTGTTTGTGCTTGGGTTTATCGGCACGGTGCTGGCGCAGAATATCTGGGCGTTCTATGGCTGCCTGATCCTGATCAACCTGGCCTACGCCGTCATCGATATTGCGGTAAAAGCCGGCTTCGCCAGCCTGCTGCCCGAAGACGCGCGCAGCGAGGTGTTTTCCATCAAGTACACCCTTACCAATATCGGCTATGCCGTGGGGCCGTTCTTTGGCGCGATGGTGGCCAAGCTGGATATCAGCCTGCCGTTTATTCTGTCGGCGCTGTTGGGGCTGGGGTTTTTCCTGCTGTATGGGCGTTGGGGTGACCGTACCTTGGCCACTGCGGACGCTACGCAAAAGCCGGTGCCGTTCCTCGCCGTCGCCCGCGTTTTGCTGCAGGACCGTCGCCTGGTGTGCTTCACCCTCGGCGGTCTACTCAGCGCGGTGGTGTTCGGCCAGTTCACGGCCTACCTGTCGCAGTACTTGGTGACCACCACGACCGCCGAATACACCTACACGGTAATCAGCGCGGTGCTGACCACCAACGCTGTATTGGTGATCGCCTTGCAGTACCTGATTGGCCGGCGCATCTCGCACCGTTACCTGAGCCAATGGCTGATCGCCGGCTTGAGCATGTTCATGTTGGGGTTGATCGGCTTCGGACTGTCCAGCAGCGTGGTGGGCTGGGTGTTGGCGATGGCGGTGTTCACCGTCGGGGAAATCATCGTGTTCCCGGCCGAGTACATGTTTATCGACCGAATTGCCCCGGACCACCTGCGGGGCATGTATTACGGGGCGCAAAACCTGTCCAACCTCGGCGCCGCGCTGGGGCCGGTGTTGTGCGGGCTGGTGTTGGCCAGCCTGCCAGCCCATTACATGTTCTACATGCTGGGGGCGTTTATCGTCGCAGGCGGGGTGTTTTATTTCATGGGAGCGGCGATAAAGGCAAATCATCCAGCGTGAGCTTGCCGACGTTGTTGCTTTGCAGCTCGTAGCGCAACTCATCCACCATTTTTGCCACTTCCTGCGGGGTTTGCAGGCGGTTGGTGCTGATGCCGGTCACCACCAGGTCGACGCGGCCGGTCTCGGCGTCGTAGACCTTGAGAGTCAAGGACGCGTCCCGGCACAGGGTGAATTCGCACGTCAGCGGTGACAGGCCTTCTTCGATGCAGTTGCGCAGTTGAGAGAGGGTAAACATGCGGGTTCCTTCTAGGCATAAATACGATCCCTTGAAGGTTATTGCTTGCACCGCCGCTCAATAAGGCGAATTCGCACTAGACGCACTAGTGCATTTGCACGGTCATGGCTTGTTTTTTACGCGCAAATCACCGGCAAACAGCCCGCGTTCACGGGCCCAGACGATCGCTGCACTACGGCTGTGCACCCCCAGCTTGGAGTACACCGTGGCCACATGGTTACGCACGGTGTTGGGCGCCAGTTTCAGGCGCGAGGCGATCTCTTTGTCCGCCAGTCCCTCGCAGATCAGGCCCAACACATCGCGCTCGCGGGCGGTGAGGTCGGTGAAGGAAACATTCGGCAGGTTGGGGCTGTTGACGCTCTTGGCGTTGGCCAGCTTCTCGATCAGGGTCTGGCTGAACCAGGATGCGTCCTGCATGACTTCCTCGATGGCTGCCACCAGCTCCAGCTCCGAGCGTTTGCGTTCGGTGATGTTCATCAGCACCATCAGGTAGCAGGGTACGTCCTGAATAACCACGGTGTCGGCGGACACCACGCAGTCGATCACCTCGTTGCCTTTCTTGCGCACCTTGAGGTCCTGACCTTCAAGGTTGCCGGCTTTTTCCAGGGTGGCGAACAACTGTGCGCCGGCCTGGGGGCTGTCGATGAAGTTGATGTCTTCGATGGATTTGCCGATCAGTTCCTCGCTGATGTAGCCGGTGATGCTCATGAAGGCTTCGTTGATGTCTACCACCTGGCGGTTGTCGGCACTGCACACCAGGGTCGGCACGGGCGTCAGGCGGAAGGACTTGGCGAAGCGCTCTTCGCTCTGGCGCAGGGCGATCTCGGCTTTGCGCCGTGGCTCCAGGTCGGTGAAGGAAAACAGCATGCAGTCTTCCTCGTTCATGTCCAGTGGTTGGCCGGCGACGATCACCAGTTTGCTGCCACCTTCGGGCAGCCGCAGTTCGGCCTGCATCTGCGGGATGGTCGCGCCTTCGCCCAGGCGCTGGATTGCCAGGTCCTTGCGCTCGGCCTGTTCCAGCACATCCAATTCATACACGGATTTGCCAATGACCTGGTCGCGGTTGTAGCCGGTCATCTCCAGGAAACCCTGGTTGACCTTGATGTAGCGCAGGTCGCTGAGGCGGCAGATAACGGCGGGCGCCGGGTTGGCGTTGAAGGTTTTCTCAAAGCGTTGCTCCGCGCTGGCCCATTCAGTGGCGTCGCTGAGGATCAGCACCAGCAACTCCGGCTCACCCTGGGCATCGGTCAGCACCAGGCTGCGCAGGCGGTGCACCCAGCTGCGATGTTCGTCGTCGGCGGGCGTGACTTCCACCACCACATCGCTGAACTCTTCACCGGCAGCCACGCGGCTGAGGGGGTAGCTGTCCAGTGGCAAGGGGTGGTTGTTGCGATAGCGCAGGGCAAAGCGCTTGGCGTACGCCTCGGTATTGGCGCCCAGTTCCTTGACCTCGCTGACCCCATGCATGGTCAACGCCGCTTCATTGGCCCACAGAATGGTCTGGTCGACCTCAGCCAGGATCACACCGTCAGACAGCCCGGAGATGATGGTTTGCAGTTGGCGGCGGTTGGTTTCTTTGGCGAGAACATCCTGGGTCATAACGTCTCCGATTAGGGCAGGGCAAGGCACATTGGGTTACGACATCCCGGCTTCAGGATAGTGCAGAGTCATTGCCTACGGGGCAGTGCGAATGCACCAGAGCGCCTGGTGCATATGGGCCAGGACTGAACGTATGTCGTTTCGCCACACTCACACCCAACAAGGCGCATTGCCTTGCTCCTCAATTTGAAAAGGACCTTTGTATGACCACTGTCTATGAAACCAATCGATCACTGTTTCGTGTGTCGTGGAGCTCGGTATTGGCCGGTAGTGCAATCGCACTGGTCACCTACCTGGTCTTGAGTGTGTTGGGCACCGCCATTGGCGCCAGCGCCGTTGACCCGATGGAAGCAGGCAACCCGTTGAGCGGTTTTGGCACGGGTGCGGGCATCTGGCTGTTTGTATCGACACTGGTTGCCATCGCGTTGGGCGCGTTCGTGGCCGGCCGCACCGCGCCGGATCGCGGCGGTCTGCACGGGGTGCTGACCTGGACCCTGACCACCTTGCTCACTACTTGGTTGCTGGCGGGCCTGGCTTCCAGCGTGGTCGGTACTGCCGGCAACGTGGTGGGCAAAGGCCTGTCCGCAGCCGGCAGTGGCATTGCTGCCGCCGCGCCGGGGATTGGCAATAGCATCAAGCAACAGTTGAACGAGCAGGGCATCGAGCTGGATTGGAACAGCCTGCAAGGCCAACTGGATACCTTGCTCAAGCAGAGCGGCAAGGCTGAGCTGGACCCTGCCAATGTTGAGCAAAAAGCCGATCAGGCAGCGGCCGATGGCAAGCAGTCGGCCACCGATGCAGCGAACAATCCTGCCCAGGCCGGTGATGAGCTCAAGCAGTGGTTCGAGCGTGTGAAAGCGTCCGGCGAGCCAGCACTGAATGCGGCGGATAAAGAAGCGCTGGTCAACATCGTCGCGGCCCGCACTGGCAAGAGCAAAGAAGAAGCCACCCAGATCGTCGATAACTATGCCCAGGCTTATCAGCAAGCCATGCAAAAGGTCGATGAGCTGAAAAAACAGGCGGAACAGAAAGCCCGTGAAGCCGGTGAAGTCGCTGCCAAGCAACTGTCCCGCGCGGCCTGGAGCACCTTGGCCATGCTGCTGTTGGGCGCGGCCTTGAGCTTCTTTATCGGTCGTATTGCGCTGACTACCCGTCGCGTGCCTTTGGCTTAAAACTGTCTGCGGCAAGGACGCCGCCTGTGTGAAGGGGTAAAATGCTGGCATTTTACCCTTATCCCACAAAGGTGCCCCCTTGAGCGCAGGCAAAGCCGTCGGACTGTTATTACTCACTTCTCTGTTGGCGGCGTGCGGCACCTCGCCGCCACGCACGCCCAACGACCTCTGCGGTATCTTGCGCGAAAAAGACGACTGGTACGACGCCGCCAAGGTCACGCAAAAGCGTTGGGGCGTACCGATCCAGGTGCCGTTCGCCATCATGTATCAGGAGTCGGGCTTTCGCCACGACGCCAAGACCCCGCGAAAATACCTGCTGTGGATCATCCCGTGGGGCCGTGTGTCCACCGCTTCCGGCTATGCCCAAGCCAAGGATGAAGTATGGAACGACTACCGCAAAGCCACCGGCCGCAGCGGCGCTGATCGCGAAGACTTCGACGACGCCATCGACTTTATCGGCTGGTACATGGACAAGACCTACACCATCAACGGCGTCTACAAGTACGACGCCTATGGCCAATACCTGAACTACCACGAAGGCTGGGGCGGCTACCGCCAGCGCACCTACGCCAGCAAAGCCTGGCTGCCACCGGTGGCGAGCAAGGTGCAAGCGCGTTCGCAGATGTATGCGCGCCAATATGCCGGGTGCAAGGATGAGTTGGGGCGAGGGTTTTGGAGCCGGTTCTGGCATTGGTTGTAAAGGCTTTTGGATGCACGCAGATCCAATTGTGGAGCTGGCTTGCCTGCGAAAGCGGTAGTGCAGACACAGATGCATTGACTGACACACCGCCTTCGCGGGCAAGCCCGCTCCCACATTGGATCTGTATGCATTCCAGCTAACGGTCCACCATCACGTTGGCCATTTCCCTGCACTTGCCAAACCCACCCAATTCTGGGAAAACCCAGCCTTTAGCCTCCTTCAATGAGAACTCCATGAGCAACGACGAACTGCAGGTCACCGACATCCGCCTGGGCGACGGCAAAGCCGTGGTCAAGGGCGCGCTGATCACCACCCAATACACCGGCACCCTGGAAGATGGCACGGTGTTCGATTCCTCCTGGGAGCGGGGCAAACCGTTCCAGTGCGTAATCGGCACTGGCCGCGTGATCAAGGGTTGGGACCAGGGTTTGATGGGCATGCAGGTTGGCGGCGTGCGCATGTTGTATGTACCCGCGCACCTGGCTTATGGCGAGCGCTCGATGGGCGCGCATATCAAACCCAACAGTAACCTGCGCTTCGAAATTGAATTGCTGGAAGTGCTGACGCGGGATGATTGAAGAGGTTGAACATGGACGTTGATCCACATCTGTTGCCTGGCAGCTCCCTGGAAGGCATTCGGGTGGTTGAGCTGTTTGGCTTCGATGAGGCTGAGCTGCAGCAGTTTTTTGAACAGGAACCCGATTACTTCATCGCGGTGAATGGCGAACCGGCTACCCCGACCGAAGCACGGGAAGAGTTACGCGGCCAATTGCCCGCTGGCTGGCGTTGCAGCCGCCTGTACTGGCTGGGTTACCGAGATGCGCAGGGCCACCTGGTCGCCGTGGTGAATATCGCTGCGGATTTGCTCGCCGCCGGGGTGTGGCACATTGGGTTGCTGCTGGTGCATACGCGCTGGCACGGCAGCGGGCTGGCGCAGCGCTTGCACACCGACCTTGAGGCGTGGGCGGTGGCAAAGGGCGCTCAGTGGCTACGGCTGACGGTGGTGGTGGGCAATACCAGGGCCGAGCGTTTTTGGCCCAGGCTTGGCTATGTACAGGTGCGCACCCGCGAGGGCATCACGATGGGCCGGCAGGTGAATAGGGTGTCGATACAGGTCAAGCCCGTCGGCCAGGCAACCATCGACAGCTACCTGGCGTTGGTTGAGCGGGACCAGCCCGGCGCGCCGTAGCATGAAGGGGGTTTGGCCTTATGCGCAGGCGCTGCCTGATCGCTTCAGTTCTGGCTCTTCAACCCTTATCCCAAACTTGCCCGACAGCTCCTTTCGCCCCTTGGGCGTCACGGCCAGCGCCCGACTATCAAGGTCCTGGATAACCCATTTGCGGCTGATGACGGCCTGTAGCACAGCGGCCCCCAGTGCGCCGGCGAGGTGAGGGCGGCGCATGCTCCAGTCCAGGCATGCGCAAGCGAAACGACGCCTCTGTACCCTTACGGTATCTACCTCGATACCGAGCCCTGCCATCGCTTTTTCGCCCTCCACGCTGAGCTGATACGTACCGTCACCCGCGTCCGACATGCTCAACCAGCCGGAGTCGAGGAAATAGTCGTGCAGTTGTACCGCCAAGGATCCCGCCATGTGGTCATAACAGGTTCGCGCAAGCTGCAATCGACTGGGGGTTGTCGAAACAAACGAGGTCTGAGCGTTTCGGCTGATCACCATAAGGGCTTCAATCGCTTGGGCCACATGCGCATCTGTCAGGCTGAAGTAGCGGTGCCTGCCCTGGGTGTGCAGTTTTATCAAACCGTCCTCTTTAAGCCTTGCCAAGTGTGCGCTCGCCGTAGAAGCACTGACGTCGGCGATGACGGCCAGTTCAGTACTGGTACGGGCGTGACCGTCCATCAGCGAACACAGCATTTTCGTCCTTGCGGGTTCCGCAATCGCGCCGGCGACACGGGAAATGGCGGTGTCATTGCTTTGGGAATCCATATTTCGTTCCTGAGCGAATTGTCGATGTGACGGTTGTTCGATAGTAGCCGTTCTTTGCGAAAAGGACTGCCAAAATGACGCCGTTTGAAGCCGCCACCCATGCCGACCCCTACGATTATTACGCACGCCTCAGGCGACACAGTGAATTGGTTTTCGATGCAGATCTTGGTTTATGGATTGCCAGTGGCGCACGCGTTGTCGAGGCCATCCTGGAGCATCCCGACTGCCTTGTACGCCCACTGCACGAGCCGATTCCAGCGGCCATTGCACAAGGCGCGGCAGGCGATATCTTTGGTCGTTTGATGCGTATGAACGAGGGGGCGCAACACCGCTGCCCCCGGATGGTTATCGAGCCGGCCTTGGGCTCGTTGGGAAGCGAAAATCTCGCAGGCATTGTGGCGCAGGTTGTCGAGACATTGGATGACCCAGTCGGTAACCCGAACGAGTGGATGTTCAGGTTGCCGGTTTCGGTCATTGCGACTTTGATAGGTTTCGCACCCAGCCAGTTGCAGGAAGTCGCGCAACTGACACGGGATTTTGTCGCCTGTCTATCGCCCTTGAGCGACGAAGCTCAACTCAGTGAAGCCCATTGTGGGGCGGCTCGGCTGAGGCAGATGGTCCAAGCGCTGCTGAGTGACGACGATAAGCGTAGCGGCTTTTTGGATCGTCTTTATGGCGAATACCAAGCCTCAGCCTGGAAAGACGATGAGGCGTTGATTGCGAATCTGATTGGCCTGTTGTCACAGACCTGCGAAGCCACTGCAGGCCTGATCGGCAACGCCCTCATAGCGTTCCAACGACACCCTGACCTGTTTGAAGACATGCACGCCACACCCATGCTCTTGGCTGAGTGGGTGGCAGAGGTAGCGCGCCACGACTCACCGGTACAAAACACGCGGCGCTTCGTTGCACAGCGCTGCACGATTGGCGGCAGCGTTCTAGAGGCGGGCGATACCGTTTTACTATTGCTTGCTGCTGCCAACCGAGATCCCGCCGCCAACCCAGACCCCGACAGCTTCTTGCTCAAACGAACTCAACGACGAACCTTCAGTTTCGGCGCAGGCAGGCATCAATGCCCAGGCCAGGCCTTGGCGTTGGCTATTGCCTCAGAGGTGATTTCGGCATTCTTGCATCGACAGCCAGACTCATCTGCCCGTGCTTATCGCTGGGGTTATTGGCCTTCCCTTAATGGCCGCATCCCGCGGTTCTACCGTGATGAGGAGACTCAACAGTGATCGCTGTTATTTTTGAAGCCTGGCCACATGAGGAGCACTACCAGCGTTATCTCGACCTCGCTGCCGAACTCAAGCCCTTGCTCGCTCAAATCGATGGCTTCATTTCAGTTGAGCGTTTCCAGAGCCTGAGTGAACCTGCAAAGCTACTCTCCCTGTCATTCTGGCGTGACGAGGAGGCTATCCAGCAGTGGCGCAGCCTTGAGCTACATCGAGCCGCGCAATCAACAGGCCGTCGGCAGGTTTTTGCTGACTACCACCTGCGCATTGCCCAGGTAGTGCGCGATTACAGTCTCGAGGATCGTGCTCAAGCGCCGACCGACAGCAGGCAGGCGCATGAGTAAAAGCAGCACACCGCCTTCTGTAGGAGCGAGCTTGCTCGCGAAGAACTCGCAGGCGCCGCGTTCATTCAGCAAGCACGCGTTATCGTTGACGCTTTTCGCGAGCAAGCTCGCTCCTACCGTTGTTACCTGAACCCATCCTGAAGAATTTTCTTATTCACCATGCAGGCACTTTCCTACGGTTTACTCCGCCAACATCGGGGCGTAAGCTTCGCGCGTTTTCATCAATAGCGGAGACCCTCAGTGGGTACTTGTTCGAGTGACAGTCGTCGGCCGGTTTCGGTAACCGGCCTCTTGGCAAGGTAACGCGCATTTTCCAGATGCCGTTGTCTCGCCTCACAAAGCGAGAAGCGGCATCCCGGCGGTGGCCAATCCTGGCACCTGCCTGATTCCCTCTCATCGACGCTGACCAGCACCTGGGTAACGCCTGGATGCTACGGACGCGCCTGCCTGTTACGGCAGGCGGGCCAGGTTCGGCTGTGCCTGTGTGACGGGCGCGGTGTGGACGGGCAGTACCTGCACGACGGTTTTTCCTCGCGCAGGAGTTACACCATGAACCTCACGTTGCTCAAAGAGTTCTTCGCCGGTTTCCTGCGGACCCGGCATATCGCCCGGCATTTTCGCCGCCTGGCGATGCTGGAGACCGTGACCGACGCCAGCGTCAGCCGCGAAGTACCGCCTAGCCTGGCGCAGACGCTGGTGGCTGCTGCCAACCGCAGCACCGTGCAATTGCTGGGTGTACTGGGCAGCCACGCCGAGGGCCTGAACACCCAGGAGGCCGATGCCCTGCGCGTGCAATACGGCCTCAATGAAGTCGAGCACGAGCAGCCGCTGCCGTGGTGGGTGCACCTGTGGCATTGCTACAAGAACCCTTTCAACCTGCTGCTGACCCTGTTGGCGGTGATCTCCTGGCTGACTGAAGACATGAAGGCCGCCACGGTGATTTTCTCCATGGTGGTGCTCTCGACCCTGTTGCGCTTCTGGCAGGAGGCCAAGTCGAACAAGGCCGCCGATGCCTTGAAGGCCATGGTGAGCAATACCGCGACGGTGCTGCGCCGCGATGCTGCCAAACGCATTGAATTGCCGATCAAGCAACTGGTGCCAGGCGACCTGATTGTGTTGTCGGCCGGCGACATGATCCCCGCGGACTGCCGCGTGCTGAGCGCCAAGGACTTGTTCGTCAGCCAGGCGGCGATGACCGGTGAATCCATGCCGGTGGAGAAGTTCGCTCATCAGCAGGACGCCCATACGCGCAACCCGCTGGAGCTGGAGAATATTCTGTTCATGGGCACCAACGTGGTGTCCGGCGCCGCCACGGCGGTGGTCCTGGCCACCGGCAACAGCACGTATTTTGGTGCCTTGGCGCAACGCGTCACGGCGACGGACCGTGCGACCACCTCGTTCCAGCAGGGGGTCAACAAGGTCAGCTGGTTGCTGATTCGCTTTATGTTCGTGATGGCGCCGCTGGTGCTGTTCATCAACGGGTTCACCAAGGGCGACTGGACCGAAGCGTTGCTGTTCGCGCTGTCGATTGCGGTGGGCCTGACCCCGGAAATGCTGCCCATGATCGTCACCTCGACCCTGGCCAAGGGCGCGGTGTTTCTGTCGCGCAAGAAGGTGATCGTCAAGCGCCTGGACGCGATCCAGAACTTCGGCGCCATGGACGTGCTGTGCACCGACAAGACCGGCACGCTCACCCAGGACAAGATTTTCCTGGCCCGGCATGTGGATGTGTGGGGCCAGGAGTCGGACGACGTGCTGGAAATGGCCTACCTCAACAGCTACTACCAGACCGGCTTGAAGAACCTGTTGGATGTGGCGGTGCTTGAGCACGTGGACATCCATCGCGAGCTGAAAGTCGGTACCGCGTTCCACAAGGTCGACGAGATCCCCTTCGACTTCAACCGCCGCCGCATGTCGGTGGTGGTGGCCGAGCAGCACCAACCGCACCTGTTGATCTGCAAAGGAGCGGTGGAGGAGATTTTGTCGGTGTGCAACCGCGTGCGCCATGGCGACGTCGATGAAGCGCTGACCGACGAACTGCTGGCGCGCATTCGCCAGGTGACCGCGGCCTTTAACGAAGAAGGGCTGCGGGTGGTAGCGGTAGCGGCGCAGCCGATGCCGGCGGGGCGTGACACCTACACCCTGGCCGATGAAAACAACCTGACGCTGATCGGCTACGTGGCGTTTCTCGACCCGCCCAAGGAAAGCACCGCACCGGCTCTCAAGGCCCTGAAGGCCCACGGCGTGGCGGTCAAAGTACTGACCGGCGACAACGAACTGGTCACAGCGAAGATCTGCCGCGAAGTGGGCCTGGAGCAACAAGGCTTGCTGATGGGCAACGACATCGAAGCCATGAGCGACGCCGAGCTGGCCCTGGCCGTGGAAACTACCAACGTGTTTGCCAAACTCACCCCCAGCCACAAGGAACGCATCGTGCGTTTGCTCAAGGCCAACGGGCATGTGGTGGGCTTTATGGGCGATGGCATCAACGACGCTCCGGCGTTGCGCACGGCGGATATCGGTATTTCGGTGGACAGCGCGGTGGACATCGCCAAGGAAGCGGCCGACATCATCCTGTTGGAGAAGAGCCTGATGATCCTGGAGGAGGGCGTGCTGGAAGGCCGGCGCACCTTCGCCAACATGCTCAAGTACATCAAGATGACCGCCAGTTCCAACTTCGGCAACGTGTTCTCGGTGTTGGTGGCCAGTGCCTTTATCCCGTTTTTGCCGATGCTGCCGATGCACCTGCTGGTGCAAAACCTGCTGTATGACATCTCGCAGATCGCGATCCCGTTCGACAACGTCGATGACGAGATGCTTGCTACGCCGCAACGCTGGCAGCCGGGGGAAGTGGGGCGCTTCATGCTGTTTTTCGGGCCGATCAGTTCGATCTTCGACATCACCACGTTCGCACTCATGTGGTATGTGTTTGATGCCAACACGCCAGACCACCAGACGCTGTTCCAATCCGGCTGGTTCGTGGTGGGGCTGCTGACCCAGACCCTGATCGTGCACATGATCCGCACCCCGAAAATCCCGTTCCTGCAAAGCCGTGCAGCGCTGCCGTTGATGCTGATGACCGGCGTGATCATGGCCGTGGGGATTTTCCTGCCGATGGGGCCACTGGCGCATTACTTCAAATTGCAGGCGTTGCCGTCTCTGTACTTTGTGTTCCTGCCAGTGATTTTGCTGGCGTACATGGCGCTGACCCAAGCGGTGAAGGGCTACTACATTCGCAGGTTTGGCTGGCAGTAGTGAGTGCCATGCAACACCGCAAACCCTGTGGGAGCCAGGCTTACTGTGTAGGAGCGAGCTTGCTCGCGAAGAACTTGCAGACGCCGCGTTCATTCAGCAAGCACGCGTCATCGTTGACGTTTTCGCGAGCAAGCTCGCCCCTACAGGGGCCGGCATTGTTTCAATGTGCATCTGCATTCATGGAGATTTTTTTATGCAGGCAATCAACAACATCAACCTCAATTCCCTGGTCGACACCGTGGTCAGCCTCAGCGCGGCATTTATCCTCGGCGGCTTGATTGGTTTCGAACGTCAGTACCGCCAGCGCACCGCCGGCTTACGTACCAATGTGCTGGTGGCGGTGGGCGCGGCGATCTTTGTCGACATGGCCAACCGCCTGGGCGGCGCGGAGGGCGCGGTGCGCGTGGTCGCTTACGTGGTGTCGGGTATCGGCTTCCTGGGGGCCGGTGTGATCATGCGCGAGGAGGGCAATGTGCGCGGGCTCAACACGGCCGCCACCCTCTGGGCTTCGGCGGCGGTGGGCGCCTGCGCTGGCGCCGACCTGATCCTGGAGGCCTTGCTGGGTACGCTGTTTGTGCTGGCGGCCAACACCTTGCTGCGGCCGATCGTCAATAACATCAACCGCCAACCCTTGGACGTGGTGTCGGCAGAGGTCACTAACATTCTTTACGTGATTGCGCGCCGCAGTCAGCAGCAGGCGGTGATGGCGTTGCTCGAAGCCGAGCTGGCACGTTGCAACTACCCGGCCAGCGATGTCGATGTGCGGCCGTTCGGCAGCGACGAGGTGGAGATCGAGGCCATCCTGGCCGCCACGTCGGTGGATGGCGACGAACTGGATGCCCTGGTAGCGCGCCTCTCAACATCAACCTTGGTGGTACAGGCTTTCTGGAGCCCGAGTACCACCGACTGACCCCTATGGACTAGCCAGGGTTGGCTAAGCTTACTTGTGGAAAAATCCTACATCCACTCCGGATTATCCCTTCAGTTGAAACATCACTGCGTTGCTAAGGTTGGGCACTTGCGGCTGTTGGGTCGTTGAGGTCCGGCGTCCGTAGTTATGCTGAGTTAAGTGAAGGGGCCAGACACCGCCTGGTTACCGTTCTGAAAGGGCAGCGCCGCTTGTCGGAACTGTCAATTCTCACAGGTATCCAGGTCCGGTGTGATGTGTAAGGGTATTTTGTCCACATAGGGAAGTTGTATGAGCAAAGCATTAATTGTGGATGACCATCCGTTTATCCGAGCGACGGTCAAACACCTCCTGCAGTTGGAGGGTTTTGTTGAGATTTTTCAGGCAGGGGATGGCGCAGATGCGATGCAGTTGGCCCGGGAGCAACGTCCCGAGCTGATTATCCTCGACCTGGCGATGCCCAAATTGGGTGGGTTGGAGGTCATCAGCCGGATCAAGGCGTTGGGCTTGCCATGCAAGATTCTGGTGCTGACTTCCTACCTCGCGGTGTTTTTTTCCACCCGCTGCATGCGCGCCGGCGCCATGGGGTTCGTCGCCAAGACCGGCGAACTGGATGAGCTGCAAAAGGCTATCAAGGCGATCATGTCGGGCTACAGCTGCTTCCCCAGTTTGCCGACCAGTTCGGTGCGGCGCGACGATTTGCAAGAAACGGAACGGCAGATGATCGAATGTTTGTCTGACCGCGAACTCACCGTACTGCAGATGCTCGCCCTGGGGTTGGGCAACAAGGAAATCGCTGAGCAAATGCTGCTGAGCCACAAAACGATCAGTACCTACAAGACTCGACTCAAGGAGAAGTTGCGTATGTCCTCGGTAGTGCACTTATCCAAGTTTGCCCAGCGCAACCAGCTGATCTGAACTGAAATGATCGCCACCGCGTTGATGAGGTTCGCCACGATCCTTTGGATGAGCCTGTTACCCCTTATCGCGGTGGCCCTTGAAGAGCCTCACGTTTTGCGGCTGTTGGGGCACTCTCATATCGAAACCCCACAAGTGGCGCTGGACGAAGCCGATTGGCGTTGGCTGCGTGAGCGGCGCTCATTGCTGATGGGCATTTCGGCGCCCGATTACGCACCTTTTGACTTGACCAATAACAACGACGAACTGGAAGGTATTACCGCCGATTTTGCCGCGCTGGTCGGCCAGGCCTTGCATATCTCCATCGAAGTTCGGCGTTACGACACCCGAGATGAAGTGATCGAGGCCCTGAAGCAGGGGGCGGTGGATTTCCTGGGTTCGGCCAATGGTTATGAAGCGGCCGACCCGCAACTGCTTCTATCTCGCTCTTATGCCAACGATCAACCGACCCTGGTGACTCGCAGCGGTGACAGCCAGGTATTGAATGACGACCTGGCCGGCAAGCGCGTGGCGATGCTGTATCACTATATGCAGCCCGACGCCGTACGGGCGTTTTACCCCAAGGCCCAGCTGGAACTGTTTGCCTCGACGTTCGAAGCCATTGGTGCCGTGGCGTTTGGTCGTGCCGACGTTTACCTGGGGGATGCCATCAGCAGCAATTACCTGATCAATCGCAACCACCTCAACAATGTGCGCATGGCGGATTTTTCCGGCCTGGAAGTCAACCCGTTTGCGTTTGCCGTGACCCATGAAAATACGCGTTTACTGCCCATCCTCAATACCGCGCTGGAGGCGATCCCCGCCAGCGAACAGATGGAAATCCTGCGCCGCTGGAGCGGGGGTAACCTGGGCATAATCGGCGTTGACCGGCTGCACTTGAGCGCCAGTGAACAACGCTGGGTGCAGAAAAACCCACGGGTTAGCGTCGCGGTGCTCAATGACTTCCTACCGTTATCTTTTATTGGTGATCAAGGGCAATTCGAAGGGTTGAGTGCCGAAGTGTTATCGCGCATCAGCTTGCGCACCGGCTTGAAGTTCGATGTGGTGCCGGGCAGTTCGTTGCCGCGCCAGGTCAATATCGTCAGTGCGGGCACGGCGGACATGCTGGCGGTTATCACCCCCAGTGTGGAGCGGGCCGAAAAAGTGCGCTTTACCCGGCCCTACCTGACCAATCCCTTTGTGCTGGTAACCCGTGACGGACCGCATAGCCCGCTCACGCTGGAGGACATGGTCGGTAAACGCCTGGCCATGGTGGTTGGCAATGGCTTGCATGAGGACATAGCGCAGAATTTTCCAGGCGTGATGTTTGTCGACGTAGAGAACCCCCAGCAAGCCATGGCGCTGGTGGCTAATGGTGATGCCAACGGCGCGGTCAATTCGTTGATCAGCGCACGCTATCTGATCAACCGGTATTACCGCGACCGCTTGCGGGTCGCCAGTACGGTCGGCACAGAGCCTGCACGCGTGACCTTTGGGGTCAACCGCAGTCAGCTGGAGTTGTATTCGATCCTCGACAAGGCCCTGCTGAGTATCACCCCGCAGGAAATGGACGAGTTGATTGGCCAGTGGCGCAGCGAGGTCATCATCGAGGACAGCTACTGGTTGCGTTATCGCAACGTGATTCTTCAGGGCTTTGGGTTGGCGGCGCTGTTGTTGGCCGTCACGCTGGGCTGGGCCATTTACCTGCGCAGCCTGATTCGTAAGCGCCTGCAGGCCGAGCGGGCGCTGAGCGATCAGATGCGGTTCATGAGCGTATTGATTGACGGCACGCCGCACCCGATTTACGTGCGAGACCGCCAAGGGCGGCTGATGGCCTGCAATAACGCCTACCTCGACGTGTTTGGCTACAAGCTTGAAGACGTGATCGGCAGGACGGTGGTGGAAACCGACGTCGAAAACCCGCCCCAGGCCCAGTCGTTTCATGAGGATTACCTGCGCTTGATGGCGGGGGGCGAGCCGCAGATTCATGATCGAATACTCAAGGTGCCCAATGGCGATGTGCTGACCATTTACCAGTGGATGCTGCCGTACCGCGACGGCGACGACAAGGTGGTGGGCATGATTGCCGGTTGGGTAGATGTAAGCGAGCGGCACCGGTTGCTCGGCCAGCTACAGGAAGCCAAGGACGATGCCGACGCCGCCAATCGCGCCAAGACGACCTTCCTGGCGACCATGAGCCACGAGATCCGCACGCCGATGAACGCTGTGATAGGCATGATCGAGCTGGCGTTGAAAAATGCCGAACAGGGGCGGGTCGACCGCGACGCTCTGGAGGTGGCCTCGGTGGCTTCACGGGGCATGCTGGAGTTGATCGGCGATATTCTCGATATAGCGCGGATCGAGTCCGGGCATTTGTCGCTGACCCTGGAGCCTGCCAACCTGCATGAGTTGTTGGCGTCGGTCGCGCGTGTGTTCGAGGGGCTGGCCCGAGCCAAGGGGCTGGCGCTGCAGGTTGAACTGGACCCGTTGATTGATCAGGCGGTGCTGGTCGACCCACTGCGATTCAAGCAGGTGGTGTCGAACCTTTTGAGCAATGCCATCAAGTTCACGCCCCATGGGCAGGTCAGCCTGGTCGCGCAGGCGGTGGTTGAGGACGATCGCTTGGCGTTGCAGTTATGGGTGCAAGACACTGGCATCGGAATCAGCATCGCCGACCAGCAGCGGTTGTTCAGCGTGTTTATCCAGGGCAGCAATAACCAGCAGTCGGCACGCAGCGGGTCTGGGCTGGGGTTGGTGATCAGCCGCAGCTTGTGCGAAATGATGGGCGGCCAATTGCACCTGAGCAGCGTGTTGGGGCACGGCACTCGGGTGGACGTGACCTTGGCACTGGCCATGAGCGCCACGCTGCCGGCCGCGGTTGAGCCTGTGCAAGACGCGGCGCCTGAGGGCCGCGCGTTGAACATTCTGGTAGTGGACGACTACCCGGCCAATCGCTTGCTGCTGGCTCGACAGTTGAGCTTTCTGGGCCACCATATCGTCACGGCCGAAGACGGTGTTCAAGGGCTTGAACAGTGGAGAACGGGGCAGTTCGACGGCGTCATTACCGATTGCAACATGCCGTTCAAGAACGGCTATCAGCTGGCGCAGGACATTCGCGCGCAAGAGCGTGAACAGGGTCTGGAACCCTGCCTGTTGCTGGGGTTCACCGCCAACGCCCAGCCGGAGGAAGCCGAGCGCTGCCGGCAGGCGGGCATGGATGGCTGCCTGTTCAAGCCAACCGGGCTTGACGACTTGCGGTCGGCGCTGGCCTCGCGTGTGGCCGACGCGGGCCCGCAGCCCGTGGCGACATTCGACTTGAGCACATTGGTCGCGCTGACCGGCGATGATCACGCTGCGCTTGTCGAATTGCTGGCGCCGTTGCTCGAAAGCCTGGAGGCGGACCGTGCCTTGCTGCCACGCCTGGCAAGCCAGGCAGACTTCGCCAAGCTGCACGACCTGGCTCACCGTGCCAAGGGCGGTGCGCGGATGGTCAAGGCCAGCTCATTGATCGATAGGTGTGAAGCATTGGAAGTGGCGTGTGAACAGCGCGACCGTCAGGCCTTGGGGCCAGCGGTTGAGGGCGTGGGTGAAGCGATCGATGTTTTGCATCACGGCTTGAGCGCTTATTGCAATCAGCCCTGACTGTGGTTGATCGCCATTCGCGGAATTTGGGAAAACTCTTACGCGAACCGGGAACATGCCTGATTTTGTCGTCGGCGTATGTCTGGAAAATGGGCAGCGCTCACTGCCGAGCACTGCCTGCCAGGGGTTTGCCATGCCGAACAAAGCACTGACCATCCTGATTGCCGATGAACAGCATCTGCAACGCCTGTACATCGAGAAAATGCTCAACCGGTTGGGTTATTACCGGATCGTGCCGGTGCAGACATTCGAAGAGGTGCGAATTCTTACCGCCATTCCTGCCGAGCCCTTCGATGTGCTGATAATCAATGCAGGGTTGATGGCCCAAGCCCACGAACCTCAGCCCCAGGTGCGTCATGTGCTGGTATACGAGCACTTGGATCTGGGCGCTCCTTGCGGTGTAACGCCGGCCGTGCGGGTGCGCCTGCCGGGCGTGCCGGACCACGTCAACCTCGAACACTTCATGGACATTGTCGACCCCTGCGAGACTGCCCACGGCCTGCGGGTGTTGCCGTGGCTGCGGGAGTTGTCTCGCATGCCGGTGGCCCGGGCCTAACCTCACTGGACCTGTGGCGAGGGAGCAAGCTCCCTCCCAGATGTTGATTTTCACCGATCAGTCGGCTTTGCCGTGCTCCCGCAGCCGCTCGGCGGCGCTGCGTAACAACTGCTCGGTCCCGTCCCAACCCAGGCAGCCATCGGTGACCGACACGCCGTATTTCATCGACGCGCTTAGCGGCTGGCAGCCTTCGAACAGGTGACTCTCAAGCATCATGCCGACCAGCGAGGTATCACCTTGCAAGCGCTGCTCCAGCACGTCATTGAATACCGCCGGTTGGCGCAGCGGGTTCTTGCCGCTGTTGGCATGGCTGCAGTCGACCATGATCCGCGCCGCCACCTTGGACTTGGCCAGGTCATGCTTTACGTCGGCCACGCTTTGCGCATCGTAGTTCGGCCCACGGTGGCCGCCGCGCAGCACCAGGTGGGTGTCGGGGTTGCCGGGCGTCTGGATGATCGCCGGGTGGCCCTGGCTGTCGACGCCGAAATGACGATGCGGGTGCGACGCTGAGCGCATGGCATCGCAGGCAATGGCGACGCCGCCGTCGGTGCCGTTCTTGAAGCCTACGGGCATGCCCAGGCCGCTGGCCATTTCGCGGTGAATCTGCGATTCGGTGGTGCGTGCGCCAATGGCGACCCACGTGAGCAAGTCATCGAAGTAGCCGGCGGCCATGGGTTGCAGCAACTCGGTGGCGACCGGCAGGCCCAGGCGCAGCATTTCACGCATCAATTCACGGGACAGGCTCAGGCCGGCGGCCATGTCATCGCTGCCGTCCAAGTGCGGATCGTAGGCCAGGCCTTTCCAACCCACCGTGGTGCGCGGTTTTTCGACGTAGGCACGGATCACCAGCAGCATCTGGTCGCTGACTTCAAGTGCAAGCTTCTTCAGATTGCGCGCGTATTCCATGGCCGATTCCGGGTCGTGGATCGAGCACGGCCCCACAATCACCAGCAAGCGTGAATCTTCGCCATTGAGGATGGCGCGCACGGCTTGGCGATGGGCGTGGACTTGTTCGTTGAGGAACGGGCTGAGCGGGAGTTGATGCTTGAGCTCAAGGGAGCTGGGCAAACGCTGGGTCAGGGCTTCATTGGCACTGTTGAGGGTAGAGACGGGCAAAGCGGCGACGGAGGAGTTCATATTCAAGGCTTCCTGGGCAAGCGGCGGGCGATTCCCGCACGCTTGGCCTACTGGGGTGTTCGACAATTGGCCGTATCGGCTACGTGTGTTGGCTTGCCACCACGGGGTGACCGGTCGGAGGCGGCAGGCTGTCCCGAACGGAGCTGGCTAAATCGCCATGCAGTGCAAGTGTCGTAGCGGTAATAGGTGGTGAAGTTCATGGTGTGATTCCTTTAAGTGATCGTGAGCAAACAAGTTGTTAGGCGCTGAAAAAACAAAACCCCCGGTCGGGGAGCCGACCGGGGGTTTAGATTTCTCTGGTAGGCGACCCCTTGAGTAGTGGGCGCCGATTTCAGGTATCAGGCGCGCCAGTGGCTAAACCAATACCCAAAATAAAAGCCGGCCAGTGCGCTCGAACCGTTCACACGGGTAGCCGACACCGAGCGCAAGGCGCTGGCAGCAGGGCAAACCTGAGTGTGGGTGAGTGGCAACATGGGGCTCTCCAAATGATGGGGGGAGCTTACTAGAGGCGTGCGGGTTGATTCAATCAGTAATTTCTATTGCGTGGCAGTCGTTACCGCTATGGGCAACGCTGGACCTGTGGCGAGGGAGCTTGCTCCCGTGACGGACTGACAGGCGACGCTGATCTAGCTGACGCACCGCGATCCAAATGTGGGAGCTGGCTTGCCTGCGATGGCGGCCTGACAGCCGACACCTATCTATCTGACACCCCGCGATCCTACTGTGGGAGCGGGCTTGCTCGCGAAGGCGGCCCGGCAGTCAACGCAGCTGGACCGGGTACATATCCGTTATTTAGGTAACGGCCACTTAGGGTTCCGCCCTGACGGCGGCTCACTTTCGAAAAGCGCGAAAGTAAGCAAAGCGCTCTTGCCCCACCACTCGGCACCTCGCTTGGGCTCGGTGTGCCCGTAATCCGACAGTGATTTGGGGGGGCGCCGCCACGCGCCATCCATGGCGCGGGGCGGCTAAACCGGCATCCTTGCCGGTTTACCCCCCAAATCCCTGTCGAATTCCGGCCAGCGTGGTTTAACGGGGCGCTCAAGATCAAAAGCAGATCAAGAGCAAGATCAAGAGCGGCTCGCTTCGCATCGTGGTTAGCGTCCACCGTTACAGTGTTGTGTAGATACCTATGCCGCTATGGGGCAAGTGTGGATATGCTGACAGCTCTCAAACAATGATTGCCAGGACGCGACCATGACTGCCTTGACCCTTGCTGCGGCGCAAACCGTTTCCATCCCGGGCGATGTCGCTGCCAATATCCAGCGGCACCTGGCGTTGATGCGGGCCGCGGTTGAACAGGGCGTGCAGTGCCTGCTATTTCCGGAGCTGTCACTGACGGGCTACGAGCCGTTCCTGGCGGCCGACTTGGCCATCGACCCGCAAGACGCCGTGTTGTCGCCCCTGCGTGAGCTCGCGCGGGAGCTGCGGTTGACCGCCGTGGTGGGCATGCCGGTGCGGTTGGCGGCACAAGCAGGCGTGCTGATCGGTGCGCTGGTGCTGGGGGCGGATGGCTCGGTAGGCGTCTACACCAAGCAGCATCTGCACCCCGGCGAAGAGCTGGCATTTGCTGCGGGGCAGGGCGGCGAGGTCCTGGCATTCGGAGATGACCGCATAGCATTGGCGGTGTGCGCGGACTTTTCCCAGGCCAGCCATCCACGTCAAGCGGCGGCAGCGGGCGCCACGGTGTATGCCGCAAGCGTACTGATCAGCGAGGGAGGCTACGCGGCGGACAGTGCTTTGCTTGAAGGCTATGCGGCCGAGCATGGCCTGTTGGTACTGATGGCTAACCACGGGGGGCCGTCCGGAGGCTGGGCCTGTGCCGGTCGCAGTGCAATTTGGACCGCCGATGGCAACTTGCTTGTTGCCGCCCCCGGTGTCGGCGACGCGCTGGTGATCGCCCGTCGCGAGAACGGGCAATGGACCGGCCAAGTGGTAGCTCTCTGAATGAGGTTTCATTTGCGCCGGGCCACTGAGCAAGACCTGCCGTTTGCCCGCACCCTGACCCAGGAGGCCATGAGCCATTACTACTGTCAGAACGGCTTGTTGTGGTCCAACGACGGCTTCGACGTGGCCTGGGCGGGCCGTGAGAACTGGCTGATCTGCAACGATGACGGCGTCATGGGCTTTATCAGCCTGAGCCGCGACGGCAAGGCCCTGTATATCCGCGAGCTGCACCTGCTGGAATGCTGCCGCAAGCAGGGCGCGGGCACATGGGTGCTCGAGCAAATGGTGCTTAAGGCAGGCGTCGAGGGCCTGGGCTTTCTACGTTTGACGGTGTTCAAGACCAACCCGGCAAGAAGGCTGTATCAGCGCCTGGGGTTGAGCATTGTCGGTGAAGAGGATGGCTTCTGGCGGATGGAGCGTGAGTGTCGCGCACTCACATCGGACTAAAACAGGCACGTCCTACAAATAAGCGCATACTGCTGTCAGCTAGTGCTTTGTTCATCGTGGGATTGAACTTCAGGCTCATCCACGATAACGCCCTCTTTCATGCCCAGAAGTACCGCCACTTTATGGGCTTCTCCACGCCGTCCCTTTTTTCGCCCGGCGAGCACTTGATAGGTGGTTGCCGGGTCTACGCCATGCTCCCGGGCGAACGCTTGAACTGACTTTCCTTGATGTTCCAGCCAGGCCTTGGCTTGTGCAGCAGTACGGATTCCGGGCATAGTTCAAAACCGTTCAAGTTTGTTTAACGAAGTAATGGTGTGACACCTCTTGGGGTGTGCCAATTTAGGATCATACATCCAAATGAGTGGAATCGGTTCGCGCTTAAGGCAAGAAAGAGAGCGACTTGGCCTGTCGCAGAAAGTTTTTGGTGAAATTGGAGGCGTTGAGGCGAACGCCCAAGGCAAATATGAAAGCGGTGGTCGTGCACCCAAGGCCGACTATTTGTCTCGTGTCGCCGAAAAAGGTGTGGATATCCTGTACGTGTTGACCGGCAGCCCAACGCCGATCCAGCTGGATAACCTGAGCAAGATCGAAGAAAAAGTGCTGGGCAACTACCGAGCGATGTTCAAGGAAGACCAGGATGCAATCCGTCGCTTGACCAGTACCTTGGCCGAGCATTCATCCGTGGTGAACGGAAAAGCCAAGCCGCCCCCCCAGGAATCCTGACCTTTAACCCAGGAAACAGGGCTGTTCGTCACCCGGCGAACTGCCCCAACGCGTTGAATCTCTATATATATGACACTTGCAACTAGGTCTGCGCCTTGGTTTTTTGCTAAGGTGTTCAGCAACCTATAAGACCATATCGCGAGGTGTCTGCTTGATTAGGGTGCTAGTAGTCGATGACCATGATCTCGTTCGTACAGGCATTACACGAATGCTGGCTGACATCGACGGCCTGCAAGTAGTCGGCCAGGCGGAGTCGGGGGAGGAATCCCTGATCAAGGCCCGGGAGTTGAAGCCCGATGTGGTACTGATGGACGTCAAGATGCCTGGGATTGGCGGTCTTGGTGCCACGACCAAGCTATTGCGCAGCCATCCGGATATCAAGGTCGTGGTGGTCACGGTGTGTGAGGAAGACCCGTTCCCCACCCGTTTGCTGCAAGCCGGTGCCGCCGGTTACCTCACCAAGGGCGCAGGCCTGGCCGAGATGGTGCAGGCCATTCGCCTGGTATTTGCTGGCCAGCGCTACATCAGCCCGCAGATTGCCCAGCAATTGGCGATCAAATCGTTCCAGCCCACCAGCGATTCGCCGTTTGATGCGTTGTCGGAGCGGGAAATCCAGATCGCCCTGATGATCGTCGGTTGCCAGAAGGTGCAGACCATCTCTGACAAGCTGTGCCTGTCGCCCAAGACCGTCAATACCTACCGTTATCGTATCTTCGAGAAGCTTGCTATCAGCAGTGATGTTGAATTGACCCTGCTCGCAGTGCGCCACGGCATGGTGGACGCCAGCGCCTGACATGACCACACCGTTTGATCCCAGTGCCTTTCTCTCCACCTGCAGTGGCCGCCCCGGCGTGTACCGCATGTTCGACAGCGAGGCGCGCCTGCTTTACGTGGGCAAAGCCAAGAACCTGAAGAACCGTCTGGCGAGCTACTTTCGCAAGACCGGCCTTGCGCCGAAAACCGCCGCCCTGGTGGCGCGTATCGCCCAGGTCGAAACCACCATCACCGCCAATGAAACCGAAGCGCTGCTGCTTGAGCAGACGCTGATCAAGGAATGGCGGCCGCCTTACAACATCCTGCTACGTGACGATAAATCCTACCCTTACGTATTTTTATCGGACGGCAACTTTCCGCGCCTGAGCATTCACCGCGGGGCAAAAAAGCAGAAGGGCAAGTACTTCGGGCCTTACCCCAGCGCCGGGGCGATTCGTGAAAGCCTGAGCCTGCTGCAAAAAACCTTTTTTGTGCGCCAGTGCGAAGACAGCTTCTACAAGAATCGCACACGGCCGTGCCTGCAATACCAGATCAAGCGCTGCAAGGCGCCCTGTGTGGGCCTGGTGGAACCTGCGGAGTACGCCGAGGATGTGCGCCATTCGGTGATGTTCCTCGAAGGGCGCAGCAATGCGCTCACTGATGAGCTCTCTGGAGCCATGGAGCAGGCCGCCAGCACCCTGGATTTCGAAAAGGCTGCCGAACTGCGCGACCAGATCTCCCTGCTGCGCCGTGTCCAGGACCAGCAAAGTATGGAAGGCGGCACCGGTGACGTCGACGTGATTGCCGCGTTCGTCAACCCGGGCGGCGCCTGTGTGCACCTGATCAGCGTGCGTGGCGGGCGGGTGCTGGGCAGCAAGAATTTCTTCCCGCAGACCGGTATCGACGAAGACGTGGCAGAAGTCATGGCTGCGTTCCTTGGCCACTATTACGTCAGCAGCCCTGAGCGCGACCTGCCGTCGGAGCTGATCGTCAACGTGGTGCATGAAGACTTTCCCACCTTGATCGAAGCGATCCACGAGCTGCGCGGCCGCGAGCTGGACATCAGCCACCGCGTACGCGGCACCCGTGCCCGCTGGCAGCAACTGGCCGTGACCAACGCCGAACAGGCCCTGGGGGCGCGGCTGGCGAACCGACAGCACGTCGCTGCGCGCTTCGACGCCCTGGCCGAGGTGCTCAACCTGGACGAGCCGCCCCAGCGCCTGGAGTGCTACGACATCAGCCACTCCAGCGGCGAGGCCACAGTGGCCTCGTGCGTGGTATTCGGGCCGGAAGGGCCGATCAAATCCGATTATCGACGCTACAACATCGAAGGCGTTACCGCAGGCGATGACTATGCCGCCATGCACCAGGCACTCACGCGGCGTTTCAGCAAGTTGAAGGACGGGGAGGGCAAGTTGCCCGATATCCTGCTGGTAGATGGCGGCAAGGGCCAGTTGTCCATGGCCCGTGACGTACTCAACGAACTGGCGGTGCCCGACCTGATCCTGCTCGGCGTAGCCAAGGGCACCACGCGCAAGGCCGGTTTTGAAACGTTGTACTTGAATGATGCCGCCCATGAGTTCACTTTGAAGGGCGACTCACCTGCACTGCACCTGATTCAACAGATCCGCGACGAAGCGCACCGTTTCGCTATTACCGGCCACCGCGCCCGGCGTGGCAAAACCCGGCGAACCTCAACCCTGGAAGGGGTTGCGGGGGTCGGCCCGACGCGACGTCGCGACTTGCTTAAACATTTTGGTGGCTTGCAGGAGCTGTCCCGTGCCAGCATTGACGAGATAGCCAAAGCACCCGGTATCAGTAAAAAGCTCGCTGAGCTGATTTATGCAAACCTGCACAGCGAATAGAATGCCTTCTCACCTCGTAGCCAGTTGTGCCGATGAATATCCCTAATCTGATTACCGTTCTACGCGTCCTGCTTATCCCGATTTTCATTCTGTTGTTCTATTTGCCGTATGAATGGAGCTACCTCGCCTCCAGCTCGGTATTCGCCTTCGCAGCCGCCACCGACTGGCTCGACGGCTACCTGGCACGCCGCCTGGAACAGAGCACGCCCTTCGGCGCGTTCCTCGACCCTGTGGCCGACAAACTCATGGTGGCCGTTGCCCTGGTCCTGCTGGTACAGGAACACGGCAACCTGTGGCTGACCCTGCCAGCCGCCGTGATCATCGGCCGCGAGATCGTCGTCTCGGCCCTGCGCGAGTGGATGGCCGAAATCGGCGCCCGCGCCCACGTCGCCGTCTCCAACATGGGCAAATGGAAAACCGCCGCGCAAATGCTCGCGCTGGTCATCCTGCTGGCCAACCCGTCGGACTTCACATTCTGGGTACTCACCGGCTACGCCTTGCTGCTCATCGCCGCCGGCCTGACCCTGTGGTCCATGCTGCAATATCTGCGTGCTGCCTGGCCTCATCTGCGAACCACGGTTGAAAAGAAATAAAACTTTTTTGAATCAAGGGGTTGACGGGTGCTGAGGATTCTATAGAATGCGCATCACCAAGCGGGAATAGCTCAGTTGGTAGAGCACGACCTTGCCAAGGTCGGGGTCGCGAGTTCGAGTCTCGTTTCCCGCTCCAAATATTGATCCACAGATGTCCATAGGGCGCTGAGGATAGCGAAATAGACGCTTCGGCGTCTTTTTTCGTTTCTGCGGAAAACCACTGAAAACCAGGGTAATCCAGTACGTTTAAGTACCTTTTTGAGTACCTTTTCCGGAAAGACTCAAAATCGTATTGTTGCTGGATCCTCTCAGGTCGCCAGACGAGCATCGGGTGCTGACTCTTTAACTGGAGCTCACCATGCCTCTATCAGATATGGCAATTCGGCACGCCCGACCTACAGATAAAACCTACACCCTCGGCGACTTTGACGGTCTGTCCCTCATGGTGCCTGTCAACGGCAAAAAGCGATGGTTGTTCCGTTTTTACTGGGCGGGTCAGCAAGTCAAAATGTCCTTCGGCTGCTACCCCGCAGTCAGCCTGAAACAAGCGCGTGAATATCGCGATGAAGCGCGCAAGTTACTGGCCCAAAACATCAACCCGTGCGAGCACCGTAAGCAACAGCGCCGCGAGGTCGAGGCTGAAGAAAAGCACACCTTCCAAGCGGTCTACAACGACTGGATCAACTTCCGCCGCCTGAGCCTGAAAGAAGGCCGCCAAACCACCCTCTCGCAAATCCTCAGAGTCTTCAAAAAAGACATTCTGCCGACCCTGGCTGAGCGTCCCATCAAAACTATCACCCGCCACGACCTGCTGGCGATCCTCAGCGCCATCGAACAACGCAAAGCCTTCACCATGGCCGAAAAATGCCGAACCTGGTTCAACCAGCTGTTCCGCTATGCCCTGGTAAAAGTTGAAGGCATGGAACTCAATCCCGCCTCAGACCTGGACATCGTCGCGCTGCCCAAGCCACCGGTGGCGAACAACCCCTACCTGCTGATGGAGCAACTGCCCGACCTGCTGAAGGCGATCCGACAATACGGCGGCCACCTTCAAACCAAACTGGGCTTGCGCCTGCTTCTGCTGACGGGTGTTCGCACAGGCGAGTTACGTTACGCCACGCCTGATCAGTTCGACCTGGATAAGCAGCTATGGGTCATCCCGCCGGAAGTCGTCAAACAGCTCCAGCTCAAGATGCGCAAGCGCAATAAACCGGCTGGAGAAATCCCGCCTTATATCGTTCCGCTTTCAGTCCAGGCAATCGAAATCGTCCGCTACCTGCTTGACCAAGTCGTGCCCGCGCAGAAGTTTCTGTTCTCACATCGCAGCAACCTAAAACTGCGGATCAGCGAGAACACACTCAACAATGCCCTGCACCGAATGGGCTACGCCGACCAGCTCACCGGCCACGGCATGCGTGCGACGATTTCCACTGCGCTGCACGAGATCGGGTACCCCAAAAACTGGATTGATGCGCAGCTTTCCCATGCGGATCCGGACCAGGTCAGTGCCACCTACAATCACGCCAGATACATCGAGCAGCGCCGGTCCATGATGCAGGATTGGGCGAATCGCTTGGAACTCTGGGCACAGGGCAAGCATGAGGCTGCGTGTTCGCGGCTGACGATTCGGTTGGAAGGAACGGCCCCGCTACTGACGGTGGAGGGTGGAGCTAGCACTTCGTTGGTCTATGACGTCGTTAGTGCGCCGAAACGGGTTATGGCGTCCTCTGGTGCTGAGGGTGATGCTTCACGTCCTGCAGCGCACGAGAAGGGTGCGGTGGTGACAGATGAGTCGGTGGTTTCGGATATACAGCGTGAGCGTCTTGCAATGCTGGCGGCGTACGAGGCGCCGACTAATTTGACGGTGCCGGATTTTGCGCGGTTGGCGGGGATATCGAGGGAGCAGGTGAGTCGGGAAATCAAGGCGGGGCGGTTGTTAGCTATCAGTCTGGGTAATCGTGGGTTGCGGGTTCCGGATTGGCAGCTGGATTCTGTACGGCTTGCACAGACGCAGGAAGCCTTGGCGATAGGCGGCGCAATAGGATCTTGGGACGTCTTTTGGAAGCTCTCAAATCAGCTAGAGACTCCATGATTTGACATCGATCTGAGTAAGAGGCTGGTGTGTCGTACCTTGGGCCTATCGGCACTCAACTTCAGGCTACCTTTGGGCTGCACCTTCTGTGCTTCAACGAATTTGCGACGAGCATGGGCCCAGCATCCTAAGCGCTCAACTCCAGCTTGGGCGCCCAGTGCGTTGTAACCGGCGTAATCATCGGTCATTACGTAGCCACGATAGCCATCGAGCAGGCGCGTAGGCACCTCCTGCGCTCGGCTGGTGGAGTAGTCAAAAAGGATAACCGGCTTATCAGGTGGGCCGCCGGTTTGCACCCACATCCACGACTGGCTGCTTGCCTCGCGGTCGGGCTCTTTCAACACCTGCACCCGGGTTTCATCGCAGTGGATAACGCGACTGGCCAGCAAACTGTCGCGCATTAAATTCAGCAGCGGCTGAAAGTGCTCGCCGCATTGGATCACCCAGCGAGCCAAGGTCTGGCGCGAGATATCAATACCGTGGCGACCCAGCACTTTTTCAAAACGGTGCAACGGTAAGCCGTCTACATATTTGGTCGTCAGCAGCATCGCCAGAACACTGGGGCTGGCCATGCTCTTTTCAATCAATTGCGCTGGCTTGTCTGCGGTGACCGGTGCGGTCTCGCAGTCGCGGCAACCGTAGATTTTGCGGACATGTTTGATGGCGCGAATTTGCATCGGCACGATTTCAAGCTGCTCGCTAACTTCCTCGCCGATGGCGTGTTTGCGGCAGCCGCAGACGCAAGTCAGTTCATGCTCGGGTAGTTCGTGGATAACCTCGATGCGCGGTAGATCGGCAGGCAGTGGCTTGCGCTTGCCACGGCGTTTGGCGGGGGCGACAACCTCTTCTTCAGCGGTTTCATCGATAGCTTCGAAGACACTTTCCGCTTCATTGAAGAGCGCCAACTGCGGCGTGGCCAGATCGGCTGTTTGCTCGGACTTGCGTCCGAACAAGCGCTGGCTTAGCAGCGCATTTTCTTCTTCCAGATGAACAATGCGGCCCTTGCTTGTTTCGCGCTCAAGTAGCATCTGTATGCGGTAGTTCCGCACGTACGGATCTGTGCGGGGGATGGCAGGTAACTGCCATCCCTACCGCGACCGGAAAGCCTGCGACGAGGAAACCTTCTACAAAAGGACTAAGCCCGTACGGGAGGCAGCAAGGGAGCAATAGTTTTGCACAGTTTAAATGGTTGAGTTATCCATGTGCCCCTTTCCCCACAGCCAGAGACAGCGAATCACCAAGAATGCGCCATAAAGCGGCAAGACGCCGACGGTAAGTGCCTTCACTACAGTAAATCAACTCGACATGAAGGCTGTCGATAACACCGATATAAGCATCCTGGAACATCGAAATCTCGTTCGCCGACAGTGCTGGATACCTGTTCTCAAGGCCTGCTCCAAAACGTTCACGCAAGAGATCAAGATAGGCTTCAAAGCCCGTCGTGACCGATGCCTTCAGCTCCGAAGGCGGAAAGAATGCCGTGCGCAGCAGGAAACGCAGAGCAGCGGAAGACTCGTAGCGGTTTGAAAGATTGTCCGTGTACAGCTTGCCGGGCTCGTCATCATTCGCCGGGACGCTTGCAAACATCTCTTCGATATAGTGCCTCTCCGTCGCCAGCGCCAGATTCAGCACGGCGTTGAACAGATCATCCTTGCTCTTGAAGTGCGCGTATAACGACGGCTTGCGCATACCTGCCACGACAGCGATTTCATTGAGCGACGAGGCGTCGTATCCCCGCTCAGCGAAATGCACCAGAGCGATATCACAGATTCTGCTTGCCGAAGGGCTCAGCACTTTCATCGGGATGACCTTTTAATTCAGTGATTTAACGCGGTGATGTGCTCGGCCCTGCCTTCGCGCACACTGACCCAGGTCAGCGCACCCACCATAACGGCGCAGACTATCAGGAATGCGCACCAGGCAATGGCGCCATGGCTGCTCGCCCAACCGGTCAACGGTGTGGCGAAGGCCGAGATGCCAAGCTGAAACGCGCCGAGCAATGCAGCCGTTGAACCCAGGGCAGTGGTTTGCGAAGACATCACTAGCGTCATCAATGAGGTTTCTGCAATCCCCAATCCAAGCAGTGCTATCGCGACGCCGGCGGCCAGCCAGTACAAACTAAAACCAGATACTGCTGCGCCGTAGGCCATGACAGAACCTGCAAAGATGCAAAAAGCTCCAGCCGTTGCCATGCGCGCCAAACCGTACTTGCCCACCAGTCTGGCAGCCACGACGGCCCCGATTAGAATCGCTATGCCGGTTGCGCCAAACAGCGTACCAAACTGGGCAGCAGGCAACCCGTATTCCTTCTGATAAACAAATGTAGCGCCGCCTACATAGGCAAAGAGAAAGAAGAACACGGCTGACAGCGCTAAGGTGGGCCGTAGAAAGCGACCTTCTTTTGCGATCCGCGCGTACGTGCCGATCGCCCGTTTCATATTCAATGGCTCGCGCTTTTGCACGGGTAGTGTTTCAGGCAAAACAGCCATCGAATTCACCGCCACCAGCGCACCAAGAACAGCCAGTACCAGCATGACGGCCCGCCATCCGAAATGCGCCTCAATGTAACCACCCAACCCCGGGGCGATGATGGGAGCAACACCTTGAATGGTCAGCAGCAGGCCAAAAAGTTTTGCTGCCTGAACGCCCTGAGTGACGTCACGCACCATGCTCATGATGACTACCAACGTCAAAGCACTGCCTATCCCCTGGGCAAATCGTGCTAAGAGTAGCCATTCAAGGGTCGGGGCCGCGCCTGCAGCCAGCGCACTCAAGCTGAATAGTAACAAGCCTGCCATCAGTGGACGTCGACGGCCCAAGGCGTCGACAACCGGCCCGAATAGTAATTGCCCAAGCCCCATTGCCAACAAAAAGACCGTGAGCGTCAGCTGAATGCTGGCAACACTGGTCGAATAATCGACCGCCATTTCGGGCAGGCTTGGCAAATACATATCGACGGCTGAGGGCCCCAGTGCGGCGATGGCGCCCAAGGCAATGGCAAATTTCAGCGAAGGACTGCCGGAGTGACTCTTTTCCATAACAAACTCACGATTAGCTTCCTACCGGAAGGTAGGCTGACGGCGCGAGGTTAACGAGAATCCGGAGGGAAGGTCAAGTTGTTCTTGTTTCAGTGGTCAGCAAGCACCGGCCAGCGCGCCGCGCAGGGCAGGAGAGGGGAGCAACCGAAGGGCGTTCAACTGAGCCAGAAACAAATGCCGATGGGCCTGTAGGCGGGGTAATTTGGAGACAACACAGAGGACGATATGGCGCCATTATCCAGCGCCACTGCTGGCCCATGCGCCAACAGGATACTTAGCGCCAAGGGCCGTAACTTTGGGCGGGATCAGGGTTCAAATTGAACCCTGTGAGAGCGAGTCCTGCCTGCGAACCAGGCTCCTTGGTATATCAGGCAGACCTCGTCATCGCAGTAGCGGACAAGCCTCGCTCTGACAGATGGCCTCCGATACCTCTTACAAGCTAAACCTCGAAACCATGTTGTTCAGGTCAACCGCCAGGCGGGTCAACTCGCCGCTGGCGGCGCTGGTCTGGGCGGCGCCGTTTGAAGATTGCGTCGACAGGTCGCGGATGTTGACCAGGTTGCGGTCCACTTCTCGGGCGACTGCAGCCTGTTCTTCCGCAGCGGAGGCGATGACCAGGTTTCGTTCGTTGATCTCGATAACCGCAGCGTTGATGGTATCCAGCGCCAAGCCTGCGCCTTTCGCAATGTTCAGGGTCGATTCAGCACGGTCAGTGCTGTTACGCATTGAACCGACCGCTTTTTCGGTGCCGCCTTGAATGCTGCCAACCATGCGTTCAATTTCGCTGGTGGACTGTTGGGTGCGATGGGCCAAAGCGCGCACTTCATCGGCAACCACCGCAAAGCCGCGACCGGCTTCACCGGCCCGGGCCGCTTCGATGGCTGCGTTCAGCGCCAGCAGGTTGGTCTGATCCGCCAAGCCACGAATCACGTCCAGAACCTTGCCGATGTCGCGGGATTCTTCCGCCAGATTACCGATAAGATCAGCGGTGCTTTGCACATCGCCGCTCATGCGTTCGATAGCGTTGACGGTTTCCTGAACCAGATCCCGGCCATCGCCTGCTGACGCCGTCGCGTTTTTTGATGCCTCGGAAGTGCTCACTGCATTACGCGCCACTTCTTCGACGGCGCTGGTCATTTCGTTGACTGCAGTCGCAGCTTGCTCTATTTCGTTATCCTGCTGCGCCAGACCGCGGGCGCTCTCATCGGTTACTGCGTTCAGCTCCTCTGCAGCGGAAGCCAGTTGTGTTGCGGATCCCGAAATACGCATCAAGGTATCGCGCAGTTTCTCCTGCATCTTTTGCATGGCGAGCAGCAACCGGCCCGCTTCGTCAGTGCCGTCGACGTTGATCGGGCGGGTCAGATTACCTTCGGCGATGGTTTCAGCAGCTTCAAGTGCCAACGCTATCGGTTGGGTGATGCTCTTGGTCAGCAGCCAGGCAAACAGCATGGTCAGCAGCGAGGCAATAATCAGGAGGCCGACAACCCAGTTGAACGCAGAACTGTACTGGTCAGCAGCGGATTGATTGATGATAGCCAACTGGGTGTTATTGAAGTCAGTAAGCTTGCTCAACGCCACATTTATCTGTTCAGCGTTGGCAGCAGAGTCGGTGTTTAACAGGCGCGTCAGCTCTTGCAGATTGCCGGCCCGACTGAGGGTGACAAGTCGCGTTTCGATCTTCCGATATTCATCCATCAGCCGCATATAGTCGTTGTAGTCGGACTGCTCTTTAGGGGATGAAATCAGTTTGGCGTATGCTGCCTGCGACTTGTTAAGTTGTTGGTTTTGTTCCGCAAGTAATTCGATGGTCCTGTTCTGAGCATTCGGTTCGCGATCAGTCAACAGGCGATACGACAACACCCGCATACGGACGCCCGTCACCGTGAGAGCGTTCAGGGTCTGAAAGCTAGGGACGCCATTTATTGCGATGTCGTCGCCGGCTGCTCGGATTTTGCTCATCTGCGACAGGGCGAAGAGGCCGAGAATCAACATGAGCGCGCCTATCAGGGAGAACCCGAGAAATGCGCGTGGAGCAATGTTCATTGTTCTTATTGTCATGGTTTTCCTAGAGCGAGGAATGTGCTCCCAATGAGCATCGGCGTAGGGTCCCGCGCATCAACTTTTATCGGTCATTAGATGACGTACTTGAGCGAAAAACGCTGTGTGTCTCGGATTAAAACAGATAGGGCCCACTGTCCGACTTTCATAAAAGAGTGATGTTGGCGCGACGCAACTCGATGACGACAATCTCCAACCCAAACGACCTGAATGGCATCTTCGTTATTTGGGTAGATACACGCCAACGAGGTTGAGTATTTCTCGTGCACAATCAGTTTCGGAGGCTGAAGCAGCTTGGCAGAAGTTGCTGTGCAGATTGGCGTTCAAGGATAGGGCATGTTCAGTTCGATGCCGGCGAACACCGCGCCGGCGCCGTCATAAGTCGCTTCGCCGAGGAAAGCATGCTGTGTGACTACCATGGAGTCGCGTACGATCCATTGCAGGCGATTGTCGGTGAAAATGGCCGTGGTGCCAGCCAGCCGATAAGCCTTCATGACTACATCCGCGCAGGTATGAGCAGCATGGGTGGCGCTGAGGCGCAATAAGTTTGCCTGATGCAAAGTCACTGGATTACCGGCCAAAAGCGATGCCCATACAATTTCGGCGGTTTCGTAGAAAAAAGCCTGTGAGCTGCGCAGCATCGCCTCTGCCTTACCCAGTTCGCTGCGGTAATAAGCCCGATCGCCCAAGCGTGGGGCACCGGTGACAGTCTTGGTGCTGCCCGACATCGCGATCACCATGTCAAGTGCCGCTCGTGCCAACCCAAGGTTAACGGCGGCGTGGACCTGCGCTTGGTAGGCCACGGATGGGTAACGATAGAGGGGTTCGTCAATGGTTGAAGCGCTACCACGCACGAATGTCCACTCGCGCTCGACGTTTTTTTTGTGCAATTTGAGGTCATGGCTACCCGTCCCTTGCATACCGACAACATTCCAGTTATCGACGATCTGCACTTCGCCTGCCGGGAACACTGCGGTCAGCGGTTTGCCTGCCGCCGGTCCTCCACCGTTGGCCGATGTGCCGCCGATGCCTACACCAATCCAGTTGGCACCTTTGCACCCACTAGCGAACCGCCAGTGCCCGCTGACTTCCCAGCCATTTTCAGTCTCTTTGGCGGGTTGTAGAGGGTAAAGGCCGCCAGCATAGACCTGGTCTGGCCCGTTGGCATAAATCAACGCTTGGGTTGCCGGGGGGAGTGCCGCCAGGTAGATGTTGGCTGAGCCGAACGCGGTCACCCAACCGACCGAACCGTCGGCTTCGGAAACCCGCTCTACGATGCGCAGGAACTCGGCTGGAGGCAGCGCATCGCCACCGAAACATTTGGGAGTACTGGCGCGGAAGATACCCACTGCTTTCATTTTTTCGATCATGTCTAAAGGGACATGGGAGCGTTGGTTAAACTCGCTGCGACGCTCGGCAATCTCCGCAATTACATCATCCAGGGAAATTGCCTTGATGCTGATTGGAGCGCCATCAAGTGTGTCAGGGGCATCGAAGTTATTTTTGCTGTTCATATTTATTGTTCTCTGGCTGGTGTGATTGCATTCACGTTCAGGATGCGTGGGCGGATAAGAAAAAATCAAATTCGAAATATGAATAAGCTAAATAATCCGTGGGAATTAACTGTCGTGCCATGCGCCTCTAAAGGGGAGGGCGTTTAAGGGCGATGGCTATTCCTGCTGTCAATAGTGCGTATGAGTAAAGCGAATTTGACCGAATGAACAATCCCTCTCAACATGGATTCACCAAGTCAATAATTAAAAGGTGAAGGTTATGGTTAGCGATCAATCAAAACAACATTTTCGGCAAGCGCTGTCATTGTTGTCTGCGGCGGTGAATATCATTACTACCGATGGCCCCCATGGTCGCTTCGGATTAACTGCGAGTGCGGTCTGTTCGGTCACTGATACGCCCCCAACATTATTGGTTTGCATCAACCGTAACAGTTCAATTCATGAAGCGTTGCTGGGCAACAGGGCGTTGTGCGTAAATATACTGACCGGTGATCTGGAGGGTGTTGCGCGACAGTTTGCTGGTATGACCGACCTGCCGCCTGCTGAACGTTTTGCCGGCCAGGATTGGCGGACAGGCTCCTCGGGCCTACCGGTGTTGAACGACGCCCTAGCAAGCCTCGAAGGAAACATAGTAGATATCAAGGAAGTCGGATCGCATTCGGTATTATTTGTAGAAATTAACCAAATTCAGGTCCGTGAAGAGGGGGAGAGCCTGATTTACTTTGGGAGAAACTTTCACCGTCTGGGGCGGGCTGCAGCCGTCAACGTACAGACGTCGGCATCCTGAATAATTGCAGTTCCCCATTCGTGGGTTACAGGGTTTATAAAGAATGCTCGCACGCCTCATTTGATATGAACTCCAGTATGGCTGCCGGAGGCAAATAGACTAATGATTAACCCGCGCAGCCAGGTTATCCCGGCATCCGATAGGAAACGGCTATGGCAATAAAGTCCCACCGAGATAGGTGGCAATTCGATGGGCAGACTCAGCAGCCGATAGCGCTGGTCGTGGTTTAGCTGCATGGCAATGGCACGCGGCAGAATCAATGCCAGATCAGTGTTGGCAACGATTTTCGGGGCAATCGTGAAGTTAGGCACTTTCAGAGCGATTTCGCGCGCAATGCCGGCCTTTCCGAATGCTGCATCGGCGGTTACGCCATGGCCGGTAATATTGCTCGAAACGTCAACATAGCGCAGGGCGAGTATGTCCTGAACGCTCAATTCATCTTCCTGAAAAGGATGGCCGTCGCGCAACAGACAAATGAATTCGTCGTCTAGCAAGTTTTCGTGGATGCACTCTTCACCAAGTTCTACCAGATAGCCTATCGCGATATCTACATCACCTTTGCGCAATGCCATAGCCAGTTGCTCTATAGGCATTTGACGCACATCCAGGCGTACTTTCGGCGCCTCGCGCGCTAGCACTTCCATCACCGTCGGTAGCACATAAAGTTGCGACATATCCGACATGGAGATGCGAAAAGTACGATCCGCTGTTTTCGGTTCAAAGTTCGAAAACATCATTAATGCGCTTTGAATAATAATCAGCGCATGTTCAATGGGGCCGTGCAGGCGAATAGCTGCGTCAGTCGGCTCCATCGACGTTGCTGTTCGTACGAACAGCGGATCGTCAAACACATCGCGTAGTCGACGCAGTGCGTGACTGACGGCGGGCTGGCTGAGGTGCAGGCGTTCGGCCGCGATTGTCAGGCTGCGGTATTCCCAAATAGCCACAAAAGTCCTGAGAAGATTCAGATCGATCGTGGCCATGTTGATGTGCGTCATTTATTTACCACGAGCCTTACGCGTGATGCTGGAAAAGACGCCGTCGCGGTATATCCAAGCATGTATCAGCGCTGCGCAAAGATGTCCTAACACAAGCAGAAACAGAACCCAGGCGAATAACCCATGTGCGGCCCGAAACCAAGCGTAAAGCGCGGAGCTGACAGGAGCAATGGGTGGAAGGTTCCAGCCCGCGAACATGGTGACAGGCCAATTTCCGGCAGAGAGCGTGGCCCAACCGAGCAGTGGCAGGCAGAGCATCAGCAAGTAGAGCAATAGATGCGAAACATGCGCCGCCATTGCCTGCCAGTATGGTACGCTGGCAGGCAATGGCGGCGTGGTGCTTAAAAGCCGATTGCCTAGACGCAGGATAGCCAAAAGAAGAATGGCGATTCCCAGAGGCCTATGAAGATCAATGAGCCAGGGACGCAGGCTCAGAGAAGACATCATGCCTACACCTATAAATAGCATAGCCAGGATAAGGACAGCCATGAGCCAATGGAGAAGCCGTGCCGCGAAGTTGAAACTTTGCACACCGGTGTGCTTCTGCTGGGTATGCATTATTTGATTTCCTTTTGGCCAACCGCGTCAGTGGCTTTACCAAAACCGATTTCTCGTAATCTGGCGTTATAGGACTGGGAGTAAATACCCGCACGGGCTGCAAGCACTGGATCGTCTGAAAGTGCTATTCCTGAAGGTACAAGCGTAGGGTCAAAGTTAATGTCACGACATGCCCCATGAGTTTGCTCTACCACATGGTTGACCTCTAACGTCCCAGCGATGACCTCCTTGCGGTTGCTCGGCCATGGTTGAGAAGGATCGTTCACCGGATCCTCTGCCTCGGCCAGTTGGAATACCAGATCCCAATACAAGGGTGCTACACCCACACGCTGAGTTATTTCATCAAACAGGAAGTCATGACTGGCTTGCGCATGAGCCTCTTTGCTCAACATCTCTACAGCCGCACGAGGGCGCATGGACCAGCGCACAGGTTGACGTTTTCCATCCGCTGCAATAAGTACGAAGGCGTTGATGGAATTATATTCGGTTCCTGCAAAACTGGCCGGCCAAGTCGCATTCGCCTCTCGCTCTACAGACTTGCGAGCCTCTGGATATTTTTGAAAAAACGCGGCCACCTTGTCCGGGGATGGTTGTCCAGTGGCCGCCACCGGTTCAAAGGCTTCAACCTGCGCCAGGAAACCCTCCGCATCCCGAGTCGCGAAATAGGGGTCGTTGTTAAGCTTCATTCGCCACTGTGACTTATCGTCGCCTACCAGCATAAGTGCCATGCTGACGGTCGACGTCGAATTGTCCGCCGCATGCGGGTCCACGGTGCCGATTGAAAAACGCCCGACGGCGGGAATGTTGGCCGGTAGAAAAATACGTGAGGTCGACAGAGGGACGGCCGCGCCGCTCGCATGAAAAGTCCCACTGAAACACATACCCTTACCGTGGGCCCGTCGATAGCCTGGTGGAAAATTATCCAGGGACTCACCCAGAAACTCTTTTGTGGTAACGCCGGTGCCTAAGAATCCTCCTGTCCAGGCAAAAGCCAGCACAAGAGCAGTCGCGATACTGAATATGCCCAACAACGGCAGTCGAAATTTCCATAAACCCTGAAGGTTATTCTTAAGCATAAAATTCTCAGCTGCCCTTTTTGAGGCAGCGCTGGATTGAAACTGCCGAATGGATAGCGCCAACACTAACCCGCGCAAGGCAGTCGTTATGTGTAAATCAGAAGGATTTCAACCGCCGATACGGCAGGAAAAAATCCCGGTGTGCTCAATGGGTTTGCTTGAGCGGCAAAGCATGATGGGCCCTGCGCCATAGCCTGTGTGTGTCATTACATTGCTGAGGACGCCCAAGGTAAATGGTGTCAGCGGTGCACCACTTTTTACGTTATATGTCCAGCACCAGTCGGGGAGATTTTGATCGTGAACAGCATACTAATATCGTATCGTTCGCCGCTTTTTCATCAGCAGTGAGGTATACATCGCGGTGGTCTGGTTCACCCTCTAAAACATCACAGAGGCAGGTGCCACAAACACCCTGCTCGCAGGATATTTCGATATCAATACCTACTTCAGCCAGTGCTTGATAAATGGTCTGCCCGGTCATGACATTGACGGTTTTACCGCTGCGCGCCGCCACAACCTCAAAACCAGACCCTTTGGTATCAATGTCGGCCTGAAAGTATTCGCGGTGAATGTGTGCATCAGGGTAGCCGAGTTCGAGAGCATTATTGATAACCCACTCCATAAAACCTCCCGGTCCACATGTATAGATGTGAGCCGTCTCCTGGCGGCCTCCTAATACGCGTTTAAGGTCCAGTTTGCTGTCAGGTTCATCGTCGAAGTGCAGCTGGACGGCATGGGAAAATCCGGAGCGCTCCAACTCTTCAAGAAACGCACTTCGGCTACGTGAGCGTGCGCAATAATGCATTTCAAACGCCTTGCCCTTGGCTTCAAGGGCATAGGCCATGGCCAGCATCGGTGTAATGCCAATACCCCCTCCGAGCAGGATTGAACGTTCGGCATTCAAGTCCAGCGGGAAATGGTTACGAGGCAGGCTGATGTTTACCTTTACGCCTTCAAGCAATTCCTGATGGACTGCAATGGATCCACCCCTGGATTGAGGATCTTTCAAAACCCCAAGGCGATAAATGCCTGCGTCAGCGGGATCGCCGCACAACGAATATTGGCGGACCACACTTGAGGGGAGGTGCACATCAATATGAGCACCGGCTTCAAAGGTCGGTAAATTGCCGCGGTCTGCCCGCGCCAGCTCGATGACGACCACATCATCACCTTGCAGCACTCGTTTAAGCACGACTACGTTTAGGAGTTCATTCATCGGGTAATACCTGTACGCACGCGGGAAGACAATTCATATTGATGGTTCAAAAAAGGCTCGCCAATCTTCATTCAGCCGGATCAAAAACACGCATAACACCGGCCTTGAGTGACGTGTGGGCGAGTAAGCCTTCTTCCCCCAATTCATGACCTGCGCCCGAATCCTTCATGCCGCCGAAGGGGAGACTGAGATCCAGCACATTGTGGTTATTGATCCAGATAGTGCCTGCCTTTACGCCGCCGAAGAAGGTCGTGATCCGATCAACGTTTTTGGTCCAGATACTGGCCCCCAAACCAAATGAGGTGGCATTGGCGCGCTGGATAACCTCTCGGTCGTCCTTGAAGGAAAAGGCAGTTAGCACCGGCCCAAAAATCTCCTTTTGGGATGTGACGCTGTTGTTTGTAAGGTCGGTCAAAATGGTAGGCTGAATGTAAGCGCCAGGGCTGTTGATGGTCTCGCCCCCACACAGTAATTCTGCACCGGACTCAAGGCCCTGGTGGATCATGCTCATCACCTTGTCGCGGTGGGCGTGATGAACGAGTGGGCCCATCTGCGAGCTTAAATCCAGACCTGGACCAATTTTGATGGTCCGTGCGATTTCAGCGACTCCCGCAGTGACTTCGGCGTAGTGGCGTTCGTGGACATACAGCCGAGAACCTGCGCAGCAGTTTTGACCATGATTGCCGAAAATAGCCCAGGCAGCGCCGGGAATAGCGATGTTCAGATCGGCATCTTCGGCGATGACGACCGGTGACTTACCGCCGAGTTCAAGCGTGTATTTTTTCATCAGGGGCGCTGCTATTGCGGCGATTCGTTTCCCTGTCTCAGTCGAGCCTGTAAAACTTATCTTGTCCACGCCAGGGTGCTCAACAAGCGCCGCACCCACTTCATGACCTAGGCCGGTAATGACATTGACAACTCCAGGTGGAATACCAGCTTCATTACACAGCTCCGCCAGGCGCAAAGTAGTGAACGGGGTTTGCTCAGCGGGCTTGAGAACAACAGTGCACCCCGTTGCAAGAACAGGTGCCAATTTCCAGACCGCTTGGCAAAGCGGCACGTTCCACGGGGTAATTGCGGCTACGACACCCAGTGGCGATCGTTTTGTGAAACCAAAGAATTTTTGATCCGGAAGGTAAGGAACGGACAAATCCAGGGTTTTTCCAGAGATTTTGGTGGACCACCCCGCCATATAACGCAGCGTATAAACCGACAGGTCCGCATCGAATGCGCGAGTGTTTCGAATAAGGCGGCCACTGCTGAGCGTCTCGAGTTCAGAAAGCTCCTGAGCATTTTCCGCAATCAAATCAGCGAGCCGGAGCATCAACGCTTCACGTTGATATGGCTTCATTCTGGACCAGGCGCTGTCTTCAAAAGCCTTGCGTGCAGAGGCAACTGCCAGGTCGACGTCAAATTGGTCTGCCTGAGCAATTTGACCTAGTTCAAGACCGTTACTGGGATCAGCGATAGGAAAATATTTTTCTGAATGCGGGTCCCTGAACTCACCATTAATAAAGAGTTGAGTGCGTTTGCCGATCCTGGATTTAGCCCCAGCCGTGAGGTGTTCATAGTTATTTGCCAATGTCATGATCGAATGCCCATTGTTATTGTTTCAGGGGCCGCTATCGTACTAGCGGAATATAATGGAAATTAATATCCCGCACCGTCAAGAGTTGGACAATGACCGCAGAGGTACCTATTGTTGCCCTTGCTGCAACAAAGGCGAATCATCCAGGTGGTGCGTGCAATGTCTCACTTGCGTGTAGGGCGGATTGGTTTTTGCTGATCGTGCCCTAGGTCGTGGACCACGACTGCACTAAGCTGAGACGATGACGATATCGGGTGGAAAATTAGTGCATCTAACCGGCCAAGTATATCTGGCCTGTATGGAATGCAAGCAAGTATGGGCTTTAAGGCGAATTAAGAGTGTTGTATAATTTCTGGAATTTTTTAGGTAAAAAGGAAATTCTCAATGAGGGTTGCTAAAAACAATCAAAAGACTGAAGAGAGGCGTACGGCTATTTTGGTCGAGGCAAGGATGGTATTTCTCGACTCAGGAAATGCTGGATTCAGTATGAGAAGCGTGGCTAAAAAAGTCGATATGTCGCTGAGTCATCTTCAATATTTTTTTCCGACCAAAGATCAACTATTCTTGGAGATGGTCAGGTATACCGTAAATGACTATCTGAGAAATTATAAACTCATAATGATGGAGTCCTATAATAGTCCCGAACAACAGATGGGTGCTGTGTTGGATTATTTGTTTAGCGATCTCATGCGACTGGATGTTACAGCTATCTTCGTCGAACTCTGGGGGATGGCACTCCGGGATGTAGAGGCTCGCCTTTTTCAACGTAAACTGTACAGAGTCAATAGGCGAAAATTTTCGACAATCCTTACCAGGGTTTACCCTGATGCATCGCGTGAGACCATCAAACGGGTCGCAACCCAGGTGCTGTTACATATCGATGGCATTATGGTGCTTTACATGGTGGATTGGCCGGATGCACAGAGTTATGAACGAATAGTTCAAGACGCTAAATCAATCATATGGAGAATCATGGAAAATATCGCTCAGAAAAAAGAGACTAGTCAACTGCCGTAGCGATGGCATTTTTCCGAACCAAGAAAATCTTATTGGGATTTCTGCTGTTGCAATCACGAATGCGCCTAATCTGGGCGTTTATTGCCATTGCCAAGTAATGCACCAAATCACGCGAAAGAGGGGACAGCTTCCTGGATTGGCGCGAAATAATTTGTACTTGTGTTACATTCAACGCGTGATAATCGATAGGAATAGCTTTTAACGTGCCGTTGCATAACTCGTCAATGACGGGGAAGTCACTGAGTATTGTCGAGGCTATGCCGTTGCGCGTGAGATCCAACATTATCTTCAGTGAGTTTGAAGTAATGTAAGGCTGGAAGTGAGCGCTGCTTTCACTTTGCAATTGGTCAATAATCCCTCTGATTCGGTACTCAGGGGGGGGGAGAACAATATCTTCGTCAGCCAGGTCTTGAAGACTGAGTACCGATCTACCCGCCAGCGGGTGGTCGGGATGGACAATAGCTCTCATGGGTTGATCGAAAGAATGGAGCCTATTGATGTTTGCGGTCTTGGTAGGGGAAAACACCAATCCTATGTCTGCTTCGTCTTCAGCGACCATTCGCTCAACTTCGTGAGAGGGCGCAATCAAAAGCTCAGTGTGCGATTGTCGGTTAGCTTTGAAAAATTGATAAAGCTCACCTATGGCCTGAGTACTAAGTAGTCCTTCGCCCACCGCAATGCTTGTTCTATTTAAATATCCTTCTTTGAGTTGGCCGAGTTTTTTCAACAGTTGATTGTGATGACCCATACGCTCAACATAATAATCAACTGCAGCCTGACCAGCAGCGGTCAGGCAGATCCTGTGAGTACCTTCTTGTATGAGCTGAATGCCGAGATCGGACTCCAGTTTTGCAATCTGGCGACTGATGGAGGAGACGGCGAGCTCCAGCTCTTCGGCCGCCGCGCGCATGGTTCCCAGTCTCGAGCTCAAATACAGATACTTGAAGCGTTGATCTTGAAGCTCAGTTTGGGAATTCATCATGGGTGCCTCGCACGGTTCGCATCATCAAGTTTTTTATTATGCTGACGAATCTATGCTAGTGAATGCCGGGAAGCAATACTGAGGGCTAGTTTTTTTGGTCAGTGACCTACAATATTTTTATAGCTTTTTGATCTAAGAAGGCGTTTCTGTCTGCGCCGAAATTTGCGGTTCTAGGTTGCACATTTAACTTTCTATGGGGCTCTTGATTGCTGAGGTACCCCTGATTTCCTGGCTTTATCAGCTGTGCTGGCGCTTGAGGTGATACGGTGCGGGATTAACTATCGGTGTGTCGCCAGTGACGAGATCAGCGACCAGTTGTCCGGCTGCTGGAGAGGTGCCAAAACCATGCCCTGAGAATCCGGAAGCAAGCGTCAAGCCCGGAATTTTATCCACGGGGGATATCACTGGGAGGCCGTCCGGGGTTACATCGATCATGCCAGCCCATTCGAGCTCTACGGTGGCTTTTTTAAAAGCGGGCCAAGCTTCAGTGAGATTGCGTAATGCAGCCCGATTCAGTCCGTGATTGACGTTTGGGTCTATTGTCCGTCTCTGCTCGAAAGCAGAGGTACCTTGGTCAGAACTGCGTCGCGACAGGGCCAGTTCTGTCATGAACTCTCGTCCCAGGGAAAGATTCATGTTTTTCCATTGGGAGCGCAGTGTGGAAAAGTAATGATGCCCGATCATCAAGCTGTCAGGCACGATCGGCACCATGAAAGCTCCCCGGTTTGTAATGATGTATCCGCCGTCCTGATGTTTGCGAAAAGAGATATCTGGAGTTCCTACTGCGACCTCAGTCATTCCCTCTATCGTCAGAGGAGCCGTTCGAAGGACTGAGGCGACTACCGGCAACGTCAAGAGGGGAACACCGAAGTTAGCCAGGAAGCGTCTCGACCACATGCCGCCGGAAAGAACTACGTTATCGCAACGCACTTCCCCCCGCTCGGTTACAACACCGCTTACTCTGCCTGCCGACATGGATAGCGTTCGCACCGCGCAGTTCTCCACGATGATAACGCCTTTTGCAATAGCCGCCCGTGCGATGGCACTGCTGGCAAGAGTAGGCTCTGCTCGGCCATCAGAGGCTGTATAAATTCCGCCTGCCCAATCGACGGTGCACCCTGGAGAAAGATCAGCGATTTCTCTCGCGGTGACCAGGCGTGAGTCGAGCGAGGCATCAGCGACTGAGTTCAACCATTCTTGATGTGAAGCCATTTCCGAGGCTGAGCTGGCGGTATACAAAATACCGGTCTGTCTGTAGCCAACATCGGCATTGAGCCGTTGCGCCATGGTGCCCCATAGTTTTTCTGCAGCGATTGAAAGAGGGAGGTCCAGTTTGGCCCGCCCCATTTTCCTGATCCACCCCAGATTTCGCGAGGATTGTTCGCCAGCAATTCTGCCCTTTTCAAGTACTGTGACGGGTATGCCACGTTCTGCCAGCGACAATGCCGCAGTGAGTCCGATAATGCCCCCTCCGATCACCACCACTGTCGTGGCGGCAGGAAGAACGACAGAAGTCTGAACGGGAGAGATAGAGGGGGCCAAGTTTCTTATCCTTGATACTGTATACGTTATCGAAAGTGCACTGAATCGCTACGCCCTGAGGCTGCTAAGTGTCACGTATTGTTATGAGTAATCGTGATTTCTTTGACATTGGCCTTTGAGACCCCGCGATAGGCGGTGACTTCAATTTCAACTTTGTATATCTCAGATCCCAGGGGAGGGCTGGTCAGCGTCAGCGTTGGATTAATGCCTCGCATTTTTTCTGCGTAGGTGGCCATTACGATATCTATGTCCTTCGCAAACGGTATGAACACGCGCGCGGCAACGATATCGCCAAGCGAAGCGTCAACGGCCGAAAGGGCATGTTCTATATTGGCCAAGACTTGAAGGGTCTGCTCAGCCGGGTCTTCGGGCATTTCCTTTGTGGCGGGATTGCGGCCGGCGGTATTGGATACGAAAATCAGATCGCCGACGGCGATCAGGCGCGAATAGCTACCCAGCTCCTCAAACTTGGATCCGGTTTTAACTTTAATAACGTCGATAACTTCTTTCATGTGGAGTGTCCGATATTCAATGAAGACTCAGAAGGCGCGGTGGCCGTGCAGGCTCAACTTAGCGTTGGGGTTTCCCAGAGATTAAGTTTGACGCCTATGCCTTTTTCGCATGCGTTCCGATAAATCACGGTGCCCCACGCAACATCTTCTACGGGCATACCGCCGACCGACATGATTATGATTTCATCGTCGTTTTTGCGGCCGGGTGCTTCACCGACAACAATCTTGCCCAGATCCTCGAGCTGGTCAGGTGACATTTTTCCTTCGTCGATCAGATCCAGGAATTGGATGCCCACTACTGGCACGATGTTGTGCACTGGCTTGGGATTTTCTTCATGCCATGCTTGGTAGAGAGAAGGATTGTCCAGAACCTTGCGGATGTCGGGTGACTGCATGCCTTCATCGATACTCGTCAAGGCGGGCATGGACAGGAACGTACCCGGGCTTACCCATTCACGCTTCACCACAGGATAGGCAGAGGCATCACCAATTGCTCCGGAATTGCAGAATGTGACGATGTCACAATCGCGTACCACAGCTTCGTTGGTGTCAACCACATGAATGTTGACAATCTGCGGAAAAGTCTCACGAACCCACGATGTAAACGCATCGATATTTTTTTGGCCGCGTCCCTTGACTTTAACTGTGTCAATCCCAGGACATTCGGCAACGAATGCCGAAAGTGAGGTCTTCGCCATCACACCTGGACCCAGAATGCCAACCACCTTCGAATTCTTTTTGGCCAGATGGCGGGCGCCTACGCCAGGCACGGCGCCTGTTCGATAAGCAGAAAGAAGATTCGCTGACATGATTGCCAGAGGAGCGCCCGTATCGGCATCGTTGAGTACGAACAGAAGGATGGAGCGGGGGAGGCCCTTCTCTCTATTCGCGATGTTGGATCCGTACCATTTCATCCCGGCTGTCCGAAATTGACCGCCAAGGTACGCAGGCATCGCCATGAAGCGTCGATCGGGGGTAGGTTTGGGCATGTCCGGAAAAGGTGAGTCTTCGGGAAATACCACCACAGATCCGTGGGAGTTGTTATTGGGACCTGCCATGCGGTAGTCGCCGTGGTACATCAGGGAAAACATTTCTTCCATCGTGTCAACGCAGGCTGCCATATTGGTAACGCCCGCCTGAATCATGTCCGGTTCGGAGAGGTAAATGAAATCAATATTTGGTAAGTTGTGCATAGTCGTTGATGCTCATTTTGAAATACTGCTCTTGCCGCTGATACGAACCTTTCTCAGCGGGGACGTGATCTGACCGGTTGCGCTCTAACCTTCAACGCCGTTGTCATTCTGAATCGAACGGTCCAAATCGCAGGGCCTTCGAATAATCGGGTGAGCCATGACGGTTATGCGCTTTTTTCGGCGCTTAACTGCTCCACATCAGCCTTGGAGCATTCGGCATGAGTTCTGGCGCTCAAGCTAAACTAGGTAACAGACCACGCTTATCCTACAGTTCGTTTTTTTGAACTCGATGACATTCGAGGCGACACTTGTTGTGGTAATGACAACGCTTGCTCTAGCAGGGTATAGCGGCTATTCCGGTCAAGCACCGATCAACATCATTGCCTAAAAAGCAACATGATCTCTGGTTACTGTGATTGTGGCCCGATTTCTATGTCAGTAATTTCCTTGTCTTGTTTTTGCAAATTCGACAGGAGCCTTCTCATGATTTCCCCCATTTCCCCCATTTCCCCCATTTCTGACATTTCCCTGCTGGAAGAGCGTATTCGGGTACTTGAGGCCGAATCTGCGGTTCGCCATTTACTGAATCGGTATATGTTTTTGTGCGACGTTCCCGGACCTGAAACACGTGAAAGCGAGCTGGGCCAATTGTTCTGCCAGGACGCAGTTTGGCAGGGGGTCGGATCTCGGTATGCCCTTAAGTTTGGTCGTGTAGACGGACGCAAAGCGATAGTGGCGATGCTCATGAGTTACCTGCCGCCGGCTCCACACTTTCTGTCAAATATGCACTTTCTTTCCGGTGAGCAGATAGCTGTCGATGGTTTTCAAGCCAAAGGCCGATGGGTAATGCAGCAACTCAGTCGCTACGAATCTGGTCAATCCGAATCAATTGTCGCCGCCCTCAGCGTGGAAATTCTCTGGGAGGCAGACGCCTGGCGCATCTCCTCTTTTTCAACTGAACGCGTTGATGCCTTTCGTCTCGAGAATGTCCAGGGGGCGTCACTGTGAGCCCGCTGGTCATTGAAGGTTGCATCGGGGGGCCGGGTCGGACTGTCGCCATCAAGGATTCTTTGGATGTGGCAGGTTGGCCAACACGCTGTGGGAGTCGTGCTTTCGAACACGCCGCGCCAGCCCAGAACCATGCAGCCGTTGTGAAGGCGCTTCTCGACGATGGTTGGCAAATCATTGGCAAGACTGTGCTGCATGAGCTGGCTTTCGGCGTGACCGGTATCAACGAGTGGGCTGGAACGCCAGTTAATCCACAGGCACCGGACCGGATACCCGGTGGGTCTTCCAGCGGCTCAGCAGTCATCGTTGCTCAGGGAAATGTGGATGTGGCATTGGGTACTGATACAGGAGGTTCTGTGCGCATGCCGGCTGCCTGCTGTGGGGTCTTCGGTCTCAAGCCATCGTTCGGGCGTTTGAGTCGTCACGGTGTGTATCCGGCTTCCAGTTCTCTTGATGTTGTAGGACCCATGGCTCGTGATCTCGAGACGATCGTGGCTGCGATGACTTCAATGGACTCAACTTTCTCGGCGCATAAGCCTCTCGGGCAATTCCGGGTAGGGGTGGTCGATGTCTCTTGCGATCCGGCGATTGAGCAAGCCATACGGGACGAGATGGATCGTCGAGGCTGGGCCTGGGAAGTCGTCACGCTGCCGCTTCTTGAACAGGCATTCGAAGCTGCATTGACCGTCATTAATGCTGAAACGTGGGCTGCTTATGGTCATTACACGGGCCAGGCTTTACTGGGCGCCGATATTGAGGCGAGGTTGCGGCGTGCGGCCAACACCGATGCCGTGGCGGTACAAGCTGCGCAAGCGGTGCGCATGGCATTCAGCGAACAGGTGGACCATTTGCTGGAACGCTTCGATACGCTTGTCCTTCCGAGTTTGCCTCGTCTGCCACCGCTATTGGTTGATGTACGCAAGGGTGAATCGGTGATCGATCTGACCCGATTCCTCAGGCCGTTCAACTTGAGCGGGCACCCGGCATTGAGTGTGCCAATTCCATACCCGGGTTCCTCCATTAAAACCAGCCTGCAACTCATCGGAGCAAAGGGAGCGGACGCACGTCTGTGTGCCATTGCTGGTGCGTTCCTTTGAATCAGTCAGCGTTCGTCATCGAGCGCAGCAAGCACGTTGGTCAGGCGGTGTAATCAAAAAGTGACCCAGTTCCTTCTCGGGCCACGCAGTACTTGATAAGGAATGTCATCTAACAAATTGCAGCGTTGCAATTTGTACAACGAATGTCGCTTACGGTGTCATGGTTTTCGGGGTGCAGTGCTGCAAGGATACCTGTAGAACTTATATCCCTATGAAGCCTGATGACCGGTGACGCGCACTCTACGTCGCACGAAAAAATTAAAACGATGCGCCTGCGCCTGAATCAATCCGATTGCCAAGGCCAGGAATATACACTTCACATCGATGCCTCGTTGAATAGACGTCATGAATCGTGTCATCGAAGACAAGTGATGGGTTTGAGTTCCTGAGTACCCGCCCTTTGGCAAGATAAGAGTTTGATGAACTTGGCAACGAGTGAGGAGCGATGTAAAGAATAGCCAGGCTGCGGTTTTCAGGGGCAGCGGGTAAGTATCGCTTGTGCTTGAGGAGCGCTCGCGTGGGTCCGCAAGGATGCTGCTGCATCGATTTATTTCCGTTATTCATAAAATAATTAGAGTGGAGAATTGGGATGACAGAGCTATCCGAGCCCCTATCTGCAGATGTGCCTGCAGGCGGCCAGCAATTAGAAGGTAATCTAAGTGCTTATAAAATCGCGTTATTGGTGATTGCAGCCGCAGGACCATTAGGGGCAGTTCTCACCGCGGCCCCCATCGCTTTTGAGCACGGTAATGGCGCTGGCCTTGCCGGAGCATTCCTGCTGGCAGGAATTCTGATGATTTTTTTCTCGATAGGCTATGGCGAATTAATCCGGGCGATCCCGGGGGCCGGCGCATTTTACAAGTACCTCACGGTGATCTTTGGACGGGGCGTTGGCGCGGGGGCGGCATGGGTTGCCTTAGCCTCTTATCTGGCAATTACCACGGCGATTGCTGTGGCGTCCGGGTATTACACGAATATGACCATGCAAGGGTTTGGTATTGATATCGGCTGGGCCGCATGGACCGTGTTATACGTGGGGGCGATCTGTTATCTGGGTCGGGCGAATATTGATTTTGCCGCAAAGATCCTGGTGCCTTTGGTGCTTGCAGAGTTCTTTGTGCTTTTTCTACTGGGTATTTCCATATTCTTGGATAAAGGTCTTAACGCCTTCCCGGTTCAAGCCATCTCGGTAGACGCAATAATGTTGCCGGGGCTGGGGGTTGGGCTCATGGTGGCGCTGGCGTCATTCCTCGGTGTCGAGTCCGCCGCGCTTTATGCGATGGAAGCCAGGAAGCCAGCAAAAACCATTCCGCATGCCACTCGTTTGGCGGTCGTGTTGGTAGGCGTCGCCTACTTGATTATTATCTGGCTTATCATCGGTGAGGTTGGGTTTGACTCCATCAAGGACGAGGCAGCCGTAGCGAAGGGCGGGTTGGTCATTAATTTGTTCACGACTCGTTTGGGTAGCACGATGGCGACAATTGTTTCCCTTATGCTGTGCACCAGTAACTTTTGCTGTTTGTTGTCACTGCATAATGCGGCGACGCGGTATGTTCAAGTGTTGGCCAAAGACCGGCACTTACCGAATGTTCTTTCACGTATTCATGAAACGAAAAAATCTCCAGCCAATGCCAGTCTACTTGTGACCGTGCTCGTTGCGCTGACCATTATCGTCTCTTCCTGCCTGGGCTATGACGCCTTTGTATTTTTGTTTCCCGTCACGGTGGCATTGTCGACGCTTGGATTGATAGGGCTTCAGACATTTGTCACATTGGGGGTCGTCGTTCACTTCAAAAAAGCCAACGATAAACGGTATTTTAAAACGTTACTCAGCCCACTCATCGCACTGGCGGGGCTTAGTGCTGCCGTTTATCTCATCTACGATAATTACGGCATGCTAACGGGCAGTGAATCTGCCTGGGTCAATGGCACTCCATTACTTTTGGTTGTCTTGTTTCTCTACGGGATAATCAAGGGGGGCTTCAGGAAAGCTGACTCGTCCGGGATCAAATGATATAGGCCATGCCTACACCGCCGTTAAGCTTGATCCAGGTGGGCTGACGCTTGTTGTCTTTAAAACAATAAACCTCTCGCGGTCGGCGGTTGATGGGCTGTGGGTGCGGGCTTAAGGTTATTTAAAAATAACTCTCGTCACATTGCGATAGAAAGGTAATTAATTGTGAGCGATTTAATTAACGTTGTCGGGCTTGATATGGAGCCCGCAAGCTTGATCAAGCACGACCGCGTGCACACGTCGTTGTACACCGACGCCAAGTTGTTTGACATGGAACTGGAAAAGATTTTCTACAGTACCTGGGTCTGGGTCGCGCACGTCAGCGAGATCCCGGAGGCGGGCAGCTACAAAAGCACCTACATCGGCAAGCAGCCGGTGATCGTGGTGCGCGACCGCAAGAAACAGGTCCATGTGCACCTCAACCGCTGCCGCCATCGCGGCGCTACGGTATGCGAACACAAGAAGGGCAAGACCAACAGCTTTGTCTGTCCATATCACGGCTGGAGTTACGCGCTGGATGGTTCACTGCGTGGTGTGCCGAGCCCTGAAAGCTACGGTGATTGCCTGGATAAGGGCGAGTTGCCTCTGGTCAGCCTGCGTGTTGAAGAATACGCGGGCATGCTGTTTGCCTCTCTCAAGGATGACATCGAACCACTGGTCGATTTCCTCGGGCCTGCCAAGAAATGGATCGACCTGTTCATGAAACAGGGCGCCGGTTACCCGATCAAGGTCCCAGGCGAGCACCGTTTCCGCTTTCCGGGCAACTGGAAAATCCAGTTGGAAAATACCACCGACGCTTACCACTTCCCGCTGGTGCACAAGTCATTCCTGGCATCAGTTGATGAGCAAACCCTCAAACTGTTCGACTTCGTTGAAGGGCCGGGTTACGTCGAAGACCTTGGTAACGGGCACAGCGTAATGGTGATGATCCCCGACTTGGTGGATCTTGAAGCCGATCTCGACAAACCGATTCCGGAGCGCTTCGAGGAGCTTGCTGCGCAATTGCGCGAAGACGGTATTGAAGAGCAGCAAGTGCGCCGTATTGTTCGTGCTGTCGGTGGCTCGGGTTTCAATCTTAACCTGTTCCCCAACGTTGCCTGTTCCATGGCGTTTTTCCGCGCGCTGCAACCGATATCGGTGACAGAGACAGAAATTCATCACTCGGTAATCACCATGGACGGCGGCCCTGCTATAGCCAACCGCTACCGCCTGCGTTTGCATGAGCACTTCCAGGGTCCGATGGGCTTTGGTACTCCGGACGATTCCGAAGCCTGGGAGCGTGTGCAGAAAGGCGCAAGTGCTGGCGAAGACCTGTGGATCATGTTGAACCGTGGCCTGCCGGGGGAGAAACCGACCGAAGACGGGCTGGTCAGCGACGTAAGCGCCGAGACCGGCATGCGCGCTGCTTACCAGCAGTGGAAAAAGATGATGACGGCAGAGACTAAGTAAATGAACCTGCAATTACTGAATCAAGTCACCGCCTTTATATGGGCTGAAGGCGACATGCTCGACCATGGCGAATTCGACACCTGGTTGAGCCTGTGGAACGAAAAGGGTACTTACATTATCCCGATCAATCCCAAGGAAGAAGACTTCGAAAACACCCTCAACTACGCCTATGACGATCATCACATGCGTCAGTTACGAATCCAGCGTCTGACCGGAGGTGATTCGATTTCCACCAGCCCGCAGCCGCGCACCGTGCGCACCCTGTCACGTTTTCGTGTGCTGTTCGAAAGCGATGAAAAAGTGACGGTCCGTTGCGCGCAAAACGTGCGCGAGTTTCGCAAGGACTCGCTCAAACATTACAGCGCGGACATCGTCTACGAGCTTGAGCGCGTCAGTGACACTTTCAAGATTCAGCGTAAGTTGATTCGTTTGATCAACGCTGACGACGCGCTCGCTGGGATAGGTTATATACTTTAAGTTAACAGTTCGGGTGCCGGAGACGAGGAGTGTTCGCACTGTTTCTGCCGGCTATAAGAGCGGTGCCTTCTGACCTTCGCCAAGCGTTTTGATCGGAAGGCACCTTGTAGCGGATTGAACAGCTGTCGGTTATAGATTTAAGTATCAGTCTCTTTAGAGGCGGTATTTTTGTTGAATTGACACAGTTAAGGTTTCAGCCCTTCTTCGTACTTGGCATCTATCCAAAAAAACATGTCAGACTCAGGCCATTGCTGTACCGGTAATAATGCTCAGATTAGGCCTGTAGAGAGTTATTCAAGCACGCTATCGCGAGGAGGTGAAATTCAAAAAGCACAACAGATGCTTAAAAACAAGCGGTGCAATTATTAATCAGTAACTCGCATTGACTACTCCAACGACTGCAGAATCCTGGCGGCATTTAAATGAAGATTGTTGAATAGCCCATTTAATGTATCGCTTAACTTAATAAAAAAAATGGAAATGCAACCATGCGTCGATATTCCCTGCTTCACTTTTGTACCCTCGCTGCACTATTCAATGCAACAACTCCCGCGGGCGCTTACGAGCTTTTTTCCCGAGATGAGACCCATCTCAATGCTAACCTGGATGCGGTTTTTGGCGTTTTCCACAGTCGTGAAAGTTATCCAGCCTCTGGTCGGTTAACACAGGGGTCGTCCTCATGGAGAGAGGGCTACATCAAGTATGGCGTGAGCGGCGATCAGGGATTGCGAGGCGCAGGGACGGCCTATGGTGCCTTCTCACTGGTCAGTTCGGCCACTTGGGGGGATGGGGACGCTGCAGGCTACACTGATGGATCAGAGCGCACCACCAAGATTGAAGATGCTTATCTGGGATGGCGCTCGGGCAACCTGTTTGAAGTCCTTGGCAAAGACGGCATCGACTTTTCATTCGGTCGACAGAATATTGCAGTGGGCGACGGCTTCCTTATTCAGGGCGACGCCTTCAGTGCAGGTCGCGGCCTCGGCGACGGACAGTATAATCGTGGAGGTGCTTTCTACGTGGCTGCCCGTAAAGCATTCGATAAGACAGCCGTGTTGCGCATTGGCGGTAAAGAGGGCTGGCGTGGCGATCTGATGTGGCTTAAATCCGATAATCCCTCTCAGGCTAATACCGAGATGTACGTCGGTACGCTGGAACACGTGGCCGCAGCGGGTACCGTTGGCCTGACGTACGTCAACACCACGAAAATCGCTGAACAGTACGCTTCCCCCCTTCAGCTTGAGCGTGAAGGCATGAAGACCTACAGCGTGCGCGCAGTGGGTAACGCGGGCGTGGAAAACCTGTTTTTGTCGGGTGAATACGCCAGGCAAAACAAACCGAATGCGGCGAATGAGGACGCTTGGTATCTGGAAGCAGGGTGGACCTTTGCTGATGCTCCGTGGAAGCCGAGCGCCAGCTATCGCTACAGCCGCTTTTCAGAGGGTTATGACACCTTGTTTTATGGAACGGGCCGTGGCTATGGCACATGGTTCCAAGGTGAGGTGGCAAGTAACTATGCCGGGCCCTTCAATAATAATGCTCGTATCCAGAACGTCACGTTCAAGGTCTCTCCTTTGGAAAGCCTGACCCTCGGAGCCATGTACTTTAATTACGACACCATTGATCGTAACGTGCGTAACAACGATGGTCATGAAATCGACTTGTATGCCGAATGGCGCGTTAATCAGCACTTGACCGTTTTGCCTTTGTTAGGCATCTACCAGCCAGACAAAAGCGCAGAGCAGGGGGGGACGCAGTTGGGTAACAACGATACCAATGTGTACACCCAGTTGGTGTTTGCTACGACATTTTGATACGTGGCAGGTGACTGATGTCACCTGTTTTTGTTTCTGGCCGTTTAAATAAAGCATGTATCCATACACACGCCATAGCCCACCGTCGGATCGCCGAGTTTTGCCTGGCAAACGTTCTGTACTTCTTGCGAGATCTAGCTGTATCAAAGAAAAGCATGACGTAAATAACGCAGTCAGTAATAGAAACCGGCAGAGCGTTTCATCCGTGCGCCTGGAATAGTTTCCACTTTTGCTCCGTGGTGGAGGTGCCCTCGTTCCCGAGGGCATCCTTTTTAGACAGGCACTCTTTTTGAGCGGTTATTGGCCGCTTTATTCTGGCGTTGCGTTTCCTAAGACTATTTCGTCTGGATCACTCACGATTTCAGCCCAATCGACTTTCCTGACAGCGTCGCCGCGACATCGAGCATCATTTCGCGCCAACGCCGAGGGCCCGCTCGAAGCTTGATGTCCGAAATTTACAATACCGTCATCAACCGCACGCCGATACTCGACCTCGATAGCGTGGGGGCAGCCGATATCCCCTTCAGTCGAGAATAATAATGTCCATTACCACCAACATAGACTTCATCTACTTGTCCGAGCCCGTATCGCTTCGATCGTTTCTGATTTGAACCAAACCTCATGCCACTGTAGGAGCGAGCTTGCTCGCGAAGAACTCAAATGGACCGCGTTCATACAGGATGCCCGCGTTTTTCGTTGACGCTCTTCGCGAGCAAGCTCGCTCCTACGCAGATTAGCGGAGCGAAGCTATGCACTCAGTCAGCAGTTTCTTCACCACTCGAGCAGGCTTGAACCTGCATGTCCTGCGCTGGGGCAACCCGAGCGGCGTGCCTCTGGTTCTGCTGCACGGCTTGCGTGCCTATGCACAGACCTGGGAGTCGTTGGTCGAGGCGTTGGGAGGTGGTTATTGCATCTACGCCCTCGACCAGCGCGGTCGCGGGCTGAGTGACTGGGCCCCGGCCGCGAGCTACCACACACAGTTCTATGTGGAGGATCTGCAGGATTTCGTCGCCCATGCCGGCTTACAGCGCTTCGTGTTGCTGGGGCATTCACTGGGCGGCGCCAATACCCTCGAATACGCACGGCAGACGCCTGGCCGCTTGATTGGCCTGATCATCGAAGACATCGGACCCGGGTCTTCGAGCCCGGGCGACGGTGCGGCGCGCATCCGCCGGGAGATGAACCAGACCCCGCTGCAATTCGACAATTGGGAGGCCGCCCGCACGTTCTGGCAGACCTCGCGCCCGGGCTTGTCGGAACAAGGCCTGGCCTCCCGGCTGGCCCACTCGATGAAAGAAAGCGCCGGCGTGATCACCTGGCGCCACGACCAGCAAGGCATCGCCGAGGCGCGCCTGAGCATCGAACCGACTGACTTGTGGCCGGCGGTGCGCGCCCTGGATTGCCCGACCCTGTTCATTCGCGGCGCGCGCTCGGATTTCTTGCCGGTGGCGACCCTGCAAGCCATGCGCGACAGCAATGCGCAGATTCAAACCGCCGAAGTCGCGGACGCCAGTCACTATGTGCATGACGACCAGGGTGAGACGTTCAACCGGCTGGTCATCGCGTTCCTTGACAGCCTCGCGATACCCGGCCGATGAAACGGCGGGCCCGATTGATCGTATTGCTTTCATCGCTGACGGCCTTCGGGCCGTTTTCGATTGACACTTATCTGCCCAGCTTTCCGCAAATCGCCGAGGATCTGGCGACCAGCACCGCGCAAGTGCAACACACCATCAGCGCGTTTCTTGCCGGGCTGTGCCTGGGCATGCTGTGCTACGGGCCGCTGTCCGACCGCTATGGCCGTCGCCCGTTGCTGCTCGGCAGCCTGGCGCTGTACGTGGCGGCGACCCTGGGCTGCCTGTTTGCCGGCAGCGTCGAGCAACTGATTGCCTGGCGCTTTTTCCAGGCGCTGGGTGGCGCGGGCGCGCTGGTGCTGGCCCGCGCCGTCGCCAGAGACCTGGTCGGCCTGGTGGAGGCGGCCAAAGTACTGTCGTGGATGCACGTGCTGACCATGATGGCGACCCTGGTCGCGCCGATGATCGGCACCTGGCTGGTGCTGATCCAGGGCTGGCGGACCATCTTCGCGGCGTTGTTCATCCTGTCCAGCCTGTGCCTGTTGCTGGTTGCCTTGACCCTGAAGGAAAGTTTGCCCGTGCAGCAGCGCGGAGCGTCCGTGCCGGCGGCCTTCGCGGCGTACCTTGCCATTGTCCGGCAACCCAGGGCAGTGGCGCTGATCCTGTGCATGGCCCTGGGCTTTGGCGGCATGTTCGCCTTTATCACCGCGTCGCCTTTTGTCTACGTGGTGTACTTCGACGTCTCGCCACGGGCGTTCAGCGCATTGTTCGCCCTGAACATCCTCGGCATCATCCTGGTGACCTTCATCAACGCCCGCTGGGTGGGCCGTTTCGGACCGCAACGCATGCTCGGGGTGGGCACGGTACTGGCGAGCGGGGCAGGGCTGGCGATGATGCTGGTCGGCTATACCGGATGGGGCGGGCTGGCGAGCATCGTGTGTTGCATGGTGCTGTACATGGGCGTGACCGGTTTGATCGGCGCCAACTGCATGGCCAGTCTGATGATGCTGTTTCCACGCCAGGCCGGCGCGAGCGTGGCGCTGGGGATTTCGGTGCAATTCGCTACCGGGGCGCTGGCCAGTCTGTGGGTCAGCCATTTGGCTGATGGCAGCGCCTGGCCGATGTGCCTGGTGGTGGGGTGTTGCGGGTTGGGCGCGTTGGTTGCTTATGGTGTGACCCTTCGCCTGCCTGCCCGGGCGGTCGCCGTGACGGCTTGAGCCCACTTGCCGATGGGTTGTCAGCCCTGACCAAGAATTCGGCAATATTGGACATGCCAGCCAAGCCAATCCGTTCCACACTGGGGACGTGATAGGCCCTGATAATAAAAAGGTAGGCTGGTATGTCGTTGTCTTTGGAAAACCCTTCTTCGTACTACACCATGACCCGTAAATACGACCTGCACTATCGCGACCTCGAAAGCGATATCGAGGCTGAGGTCGTGATCATCGGGGGCGGTTTTTCGGGTATCAACACGGCGCTGGAGCTGGCCGAGCGGGGTATCACCAACGTGGTGGTGCTGGAAGCCAATTACCTGGGCTTCGGCGGTTCGGGTCGCAACGGCGGCCACGTGATGGCGGGCATCGGGCATGACCTGGAAAATATCGAAAAGGACGTCGGCCCCGAGGGGCTCAAGGCGATTTTCGAGATCAGCGACCTGGGCGCGAGCCTCATCAAGCAACGTATCGCGCGGTATGACATCCAGGCGGATTTCCGGCACGGTTACGGTTACATGGGGTTCAACAAGCGTCAGGGCAAACTCTTGCAGTCCTGGGCCAAAGACTTCCAGAGCCTGAACCCGGATCAGGAAATCACTTACCTGGAAGGTTCAGAGGTGCGCAGTATTGTCGGGGCAGATATCTACACCTGTGCGCTCAAGCATATGGGCAATGGGCATATCCATTCGCTGAACCTGCTGCTGGGGCAGGCGCAGGCCTTTACTGAAATCCATGGTGGACGGATTTTCGAGCAGTCCCCGGTGCTTGAGGTGAACTATGGAGCCAAGATCACCGTGCGCACGGCGAAAGGTTCGGTCAAGGCCGACAAACTGCTGTTTGCGTGCGGGGCCTTTCTCAACAAGCTGGACCGCTCGCTCGACAACTCCACCATCAACGTCTACGCCTTCAATACGGTCACCGAGCCGCTGACCAATGAAATGATCGAGCGCATCAGCCCGATCCGTGGCGCCTTCAGCGATATCACGCCGATCATCGATTATTACCGGATCACGGCGGATAACCGGCTGATGTACGGCACCGCCGGCATGCTGCTCGAGTATGTCCCGCTGGACCTGAAAGCGTGGAACCACAAAAAAATGCTGAGACTGTTTCCCTACCTCGCCACGACCAAAATCGATTTGGCCTGGGGCGGCCCGATGGATTGCTCATTGAACCTATTCCCGCAGGTCGGCACGTTGGATGAGCATCCGAATGTGTTCTATGTGCAGGGCTATTCCGGGTTCGGGGTCACACCCAGCCAGGTGATCGCCAGGGTCATCGCCGACGGTATGAGCGGTGGCTCGCCCGCCTGGGATGCGATGAGTTCGATTCCACGCAAGCGTATTTTCGGCAAGGACCGTTTCAGGGCAGTGCTGTGCTCCCTGGGCAAGGTTTCTCGCCAACTCAATGCCTACCGTGTAGGCCGTCGTTAAGTAAACATTGTTTATCAAGCCGGGATACCTCAATGAAAACTACAAAAACAAATCCGATCGATAAAACTTCCGTCTACCTGTGTGCAGGGTTGGTCTCAGGGGCGGGCGCACTGTTATTGAACGTGCTACCGGTGCTGTTTGGAGCGTTTGCCGAGCGATTCGGGCTCGGCGAGCACCAACTGGGTAACCTCGCGATGGCCATGAACCTGGGGTTTGGCGCGTTCGGGCTGGCGTCATTGCTGTGGATCCACCGACTCAGCTGGCGGGTTATTTCAGCGCTGTCGTCGGCGCTGGTGGTGGGCGCGGTGTTATTTGTTCTGCGTGACCCTTCCTATGAAATGCTGCTGGTGATCATGGCCTTGGCGGGCGCCGGAACGGGCGCCTTGTATGCCCTGGCCATGACGATTTTCGGTGACAGCTCCCAGCCCGAACGTGCGTTTGGTTTCAAGCTGGGTATCGAGACGGTACCGGGCGCCTTCCTGCTCATCCTGCTGCCGGTGGCGGTGGCGCCGGTGTGGGGTTTTGAAGGCATGTTGATCACCATCGCCCTGGCCATGGTGGTGATGGGCATTCTGCCGCTGCCCTGGGTGCCGCGCCGTAGCGAGCGCCAATTGGATGCGTCCGATGCTGCTGTGCAGATTCCCAGCACCGAAAGTCGCGCCATCGTATGGTTGAGTCTGGTGGCCAGCCTGGTTTTCCTGACCGGCATCATGTCGGTGTGGGCGTTCCTCGAACTGATGGGGAAAAAGACCGGACTGAGCTCCGATACTATCGGCATGGTGCTGGCGCTGGGCTTTTTGATCAATGCGGGCGGTGGTTTCATCGCGTCGGCGATCGGCCTGAAGGTGGGGCGCTTCATGCCGGTGGCCGTGATCATCCTCGCGGAGTTGCTGGGCCTGGTGGCGCTGGCGCAATTCTCCTCTCTGACGACCTATGTCGTGGGGGTTATCTGCTTTCTGTTTTCGATCAGCTTCGTGCTGGCTTACACCTTTGGCGTCATGGCCGAGTTCGACCTGTCGGGCAAGCTTGTCGCGCTGGGCGCGCTGTGCCTGTCTCTCGGTGCGGCATTCGGGCCGGCCATTGGCGGGTTCCTGATCGAGGCGTTTGGCTACTCGGCGGTATTGGTGTTCTCTGGAGCCTGTTCGGTGGCGGTCCTGGCCATCTATGGTGCTGCGGTGTTGAGAGCTCAACTGGCGTCCAATCGCGCCAGGGATTCAGACACCGCGGTCATGTCCAGACTGTAAGACAGGTGACAAGCTGTTATTGCGCGCGCACCGCGTTGTTGCGCTGAGCGTCGACGAACGCCGCCAGGCGTTCGCTGGCGGTGGCGTAATCATCCTTGTCCGCCAGGGCAAACGCTTCAACCTGGACGTTCTCCTGGCGCAACACATACTGGTAGAAACCCTCATGCCGCGCAGGCACCCGCGCGGCATCGGCATTGATCTCTTTGTAATACTCCCCGGTGGCCTGCGCCATGGTCTTGATCATGCGCTTGGGCGCCAGCCAGTAGTACAACGCCGCTGACTGACCTTTGAGCCATGCGCTGAAGCGATTGGGCTTCACGCGCAATTGCAGGGTCGGTGCTGCATAGACCTCCTCATTCAATGTCTCAAGCGCTTGATAGCTGCTCCAGAATTGCCTGGCCGCCTGCGGCTGATCCCGATTCAGAATGGCTTCGATGGCGTAGCGAGCCGTGGCTCGGTTGGTGATTTCCTTCTGCATCAGCGCCGCAAATGCGGTTTCATCGGCTTTTGAATTCATATTCGTCTCGGCAAGTACAGGTGTGCATGTCAGGGATAACGTCACTAAAGCGATCTTGAACATGTGGCATCCTGGGTGATGGAAAGAGGGTCTGGCCATTGCGGCTCAGGTCTTGAACTTCTGCACCAGCGCCTGTTGTTCGGTGGCCAGTTCGTTCAGTTGCTGGCTGATGCTCGCCGAGCGTTCGGCCTGGGTCGACAGCGAGGCCGTGACGTCGCGTACCGCTTCGACGTTGCGATTGATCTCTTCGGCGACACTGCTCTGTTCTTCCGTGGCGCAGGCTATCTGTACGTTCATGTCGGTGATGATGCCGACCGCCTGGCGAATCTGTTCCAGCGCGTCAAGTGCCAGGCGCGCCTCGGTGGCATTGTGTTGGGCCAGGTCATGACTCTGCTGCATCGCCGTCGTCACATCGTGGGTGCCGTTGTGCAAGTTTTCGACCACGGCACCGATCTCTTCGACCGACGCCTGTGTGCGCTGAGCCAGGCTACGGACTTCATCGGCCACCACCGCAAAGCCGCGACCTGCATCACCGGCCCGTGCCGCTTCGATGGCGGCATTGAGGGCGAGCAGGTTGGTCTGCCGAGCGATAGAGAGAATGACTTCCATGACCGTGCCTATCTGTTGACTGCTCGACGACAATGCCTGCAAACGCATCATGCCTTTGCTCATGCCGGCGGCCAGGGCTTGGATACCCTGGGCCGTGTTTTCGATCACGCGCACCCCATTGCCCGTGGCCTGGTCGGCATGCCGAGCAGCATCCGCTGCCTGCGCGGCGCTCCGGGCGGCATCCTGCGACGTCGCTGACATCTCGTGCAGGGCGGTGGCCATTTGTTCGAACTCGCGAATCTGCTGTTGCATACCGGCATGGGTGCGACTGGCGACCTGAGCCGACTGGTCGGCCGTCTCGCGCGCGTGATGGACAGCCCCCTGCACCGCTGCGATCACCGGCTGCAATTGATCCAGGAACCGGTCGAAGGCGTTGCACACTCGGCCCAGTTCGTCCCTAGCCGGGTACGCCAAGCGCCGTGTGAGATCGCCTTCGCCATCGGCGATATCCTCCAGCAGTCGTGCCACGCGCAGCAGGGGACGGGTGACGCTGCGGGCCGTCAGCCACATCATTGCGCCCCCCAGTAGCGCCGCCGCAATGCCCAGGGCGAGTTCAAGCAGCAGGCTTCTGACGCGCTGCTTGTGCATCTGGTCCTTCAAGTTGACCACCGGGGCGGCCAAGACGTCTTTTGCGACGGTGACGACCACGCCCCACGGTGTTGCATCGGCAAACGGCCGGATCGGCACGATCACGCTGATTCGTTGATCATTTTCCAGGGGCCGCACCTGTGCTTCGCGCATAGCCTTGAGCACATCGGCCGCCTGTGCGGGAATTATCGATTGCAACTGCTTGCCCAGTTGCTCCGGATGAAGGCTGTCACCGGCAATTACGCCCGCCGCGCTCACAATCGAAATGCCGCCCTGGCCGTCATAGATACTGGCGCTGGCTTTTTGAGCATTCCGTTGCAAGGTCTCCAGGCTGATGTCCAGGCCCAGCACAGCCACGACTTTACCGTTTTCAATCATCGGTATGGCAATCGTGGTGACCAGCCGCGCCGGCGCGCTTGAAGTATCGATGTAGGGATCAAGCAAGCAGGCTTTGGCGTGGTCGCGGGCGCAGGTGAAGAAGGTGTTGAACGGCGCGCCACTGGGGCCTGGCGAGGTATCGGCCAAGAGTTTTTCATCGCCCGGGATCATTTCCAGCTTGCCGGGCGAGGGCCGCAGCCAGTACATCGAGAAGCGCCCGCTGTCGTTGCTGGCCAGCGTTGACTGGCCTTTGAATTCCGTATCGTGACCATCCAAGGCGTCGGGTTCGAAGGCAACGAACAGGCCCAGCAACTCGGGGCGTTCGGTAAGTGCCTTTTGCAGTACCTGGGCCAAGTCCTTTCTCAGTGCGCGGGAGGCCGCCGGGCTCTTGTCGGCGCTATCACGCAGGTGCATCACCTGACGACTGAGGCCTTGACCAAACGCGTACGTTTGGCTGAATCCCTGTTGGATGGTCAGGGCCTGAGATTGACCTTCGGCCTGCAGGTTGCCTTGGGCGGCCGTGAGCAACAGCTGGCCCGACGCGCCGAGCATTAAATCCTCACTGGTTTGGCGTTGCTCAAGGGACAGCCCCACAACCAGTGCCAGCACTGCGGCCAGGCAGACGCTTGCCAGCAAGGCGATCTTGTTTTGAATACTCAATACCAGGGTCATGATGTGTTGGATTCCGCAGCGCGTGGTTGATACCACAGGCTATCGGGCTCGGGCTGCAAACTATATGGGCTGGCGCCCTTGCACAAAGGCTTGGCGGCAGCAGACAAAATCATAGCCATCCAGTGGATTTTTCCACGAGTTGGCGCGCTCTGTGCTTGGTCACTAAAAGTAGACTTTTTTGTTACCTTAATCACGTGAAAAGCGCACTAATTTGGAGCGTCTCCCCGGGAGAATATCTATGAATGGTCAAGCGTTGTCGGCATGGAACGAAAGAGTGCATGCGGTCTGCGGTCGTTTCGAAACGCGCTATGACCACTGCCAGAGCCTTTTCATCGGGGATATGAAACAAACGCTGATGGGCAGCACGGCGGTTGCCCACATCCGCAGCAATGCCAATGTGATTGCCAAGGCGGGTCGGGCAAGCGTGCGGGATTCGGCGGGTCGGTGTTTCCTTGTGTTACAACAGCAAGGTTCAATGGCCCTTGAGCTGGGGGACAGGGTGATTGACCTGCGCGCGGGTGACCTCGCCTTGCTCGACTTTTCCGAGGGCGTGAAAATGACTCCCCAGGGCTTGTTTTCCCATGTATCGATTCCTTTGTCGCGCGAGTTGTTCAAGGGCCTGGACCGTACCCGCTTCGGCAAGCTGTCGACTACGGGGGTCTGTGGTCAACTGCTTGGCACGCTGGTGCGTCAGGTTGCTGGAGGCGAGCTGGCGCAGTGGTCTTGCCCGCAGGATGGTGACGGTATGCAGCGAGCATTGGTTGCCTTGCTTGAGTCAGTGCTGGAATACCGCGCCTGCGACCACTCGCCGGGATGGCAATTGCATGAAGTGCAATCGCTCATCCAGCAGCGACTCGACTCACCGCGGCTGTCGCCGGCGTCGTTGTCTGAAGAGTTGGGTATTTCCAACCGCCAGCTCTACAGGCTGTTCGAAGCCAGTGGCGACAGTGTTTGCCGGTACATTCTGCGTGAGCGGTTGTTGAAGGCGGCGCAGGATCTGCGCGACCCCGTTTGCGCGCATCGCTCGATCACCGAGATCGCCAGCTACTGGGGGTTTGCCGACTCGGCGCATTTTTCCAAGACGTTCAAAAAGCAGACGGGGCTGACACCGAGCACCTACAGAAGTCGCGGGCACTGAGCCTGGGGGCGGCGAGCCGCGCGGATGTGACTGCTTTAGTGTCGCATCCTCGCGGCTTTTTGTTGTCCGCGATTTGAGCGCAACCTGGCAATAATTTGCAAAATGCTGTCCAGCACGTCCAATCAATCGGCGCCCAACTGCATCAGAATTTCTGTGTGCCAGTTTAGAAACTGGCCCACAGCGATCTGATCCATTCATTCTTGAAACGGGTGCTCCATGAACAAGAAAATGTCGTCTTCCCTTGTGCTTCTGGCTGCTCTGGCCTGCGGCTCTGCCTACGCACATGCGCAATCGTCCGAACCGTTGCAGGCCATCATTGAGAGCAAGCTGAACGGCATTGTCGCCAGTTGGCCGAAAAAAGACGCCAAGACAGTTGTCGAGCAGGTCTACACCGAGCAGACCCAGATCACCGGCGAAGGGGTAGCGGAGCTTTATCAGGGCAAAGCGCAGCTTACCGGCCTGGTTCAGCATCTGATGGAGGGCTCCAAGAGCACCGTCATACATCTCAATCGCTTGGTGCAACTCAACGATGAGTCCGCCTACACCTGGGTGACGTGGGACGTGACTCCGGCAGGTAACGAGGCCCCCTTCAAGATGAAGAGCCTGTTTGTCTGGAAGAAAGAGCACGGTCATTGGTTCATCGTCGCAGACATGTTTGCCAATGGTGCAATCGCTCAGTGATAGAGGCTTGGTCAACACAATAATAATAACGGTGCGCCGCCGTGCGGCGCGCCAGGGAGCGCGCAAGTCATGAAACCAGGTTTGACGAATGTAATAGGGTGTTGCGTCTGCATCACGGGGAGTCTTTGGTGCACTGTCGGGCAGGCCTATGTGCTGGTCGATGAGCCCGATCGCACGTTGTCGCTGGATGTGAGCTCTACCGTGGGCGTTTTCCACAGCCAGAAAAATTATCAACAGTGGGGCAATCGCGCACCGGGGCATTCCAGCTGGCAGGAGGGCTACATCAAGTATGGCTTGAGCGGCAGTTTGACCAGCGATGATCTGGGGTCGGTGTTCGGTACGGTGAACCGCACCGCGTCGGCGACGTGGGGCGATGGTGATGCGGCAGGTTTTACCAATGGCACCGAGCGCACCGATAAATGGGAAGAGGCCTTTGCCGGCTGGCGCTCGACTGATCTCTTTCCGGCGCTTGGCAAAGACGGCGTGGAAGTTTCCGCCGGCCGGCAGGCGATCCTGCTCGGTGACGGTTTTCTCGTCGCCGGTGACGGCATCAGCGCGGGCAGGGGCGTCGCAGACAACCGTTACAATCGTGGGGGCGGCTATTACATCACGCCGCGCCGTGCATTTGACCAGACTTTCTGGTTGAAGCTCGGTGGTCAGCAGGGACTGCATGGCTCGCTCGGCTGGTTCAAGTCGGACAACCCGATTCAGGCGAAAGTCGAGATGGCGTTTTCCACCCTTGAATACACTGCCGATATGGGAACGATTGGCCTGACATATCTGCATGGGCTTGGGGTTGATCGGAAGCTCGCAAGCGGTATTCAGGCGGACCGCGATGGCATGGATGTCTATAGCTTGCGCGCTACGGGAAATGCCGGCGTACCTGGGCTGTTCCTGTCATCGGAAATCGCTGTGCAAAACACCCGGCGGGGTAATGCCAAGGCGGGTTATGTCGAGGCAGCATGGACCTTCGCCGATCTGCCGGGCAAGCAGACACTGGGCTATCGCTTCAGTCAGTATGGGGTCGAATGGGACTCTCTTCTCTATGGCTTCAGCCGTGGTTACGGTACCTGGTTCCAGGGCGAAGTTGCCGCCAACTATGCAGGACCCTTTGGCGCCAATACCACGATCCAGCAAGTGTACTGGCGCGCGCAGCCGTACGAGACACTCGCGGTGAGCGTTCTGGCTTATGATTTTCGTAACCAGCGTACCCGTGGTGCCATTGACAGTTCGGGGCGTGAGCTGGATTTGATCCTGGACTGGTCGGTGACACCCACTATCACGCTGTCGCCCATGCTGGGTCTCTACGACCCGCGCAAAGATGCGGATCATGGCGGCGCGCAGTTGGGGGATGACAAGCTCAATGTGTATAGCGCGGTGTTGATCTCGACCAGGTTCTGATCGTTCAACCAGCAGTAGAGTACGGTGGACCGATTAGTGTCTGCCGTACTCGTTCCCATATCTGGATCTCTGTGCCGTCAGAGCAAACACCCGGTCGGCCCGCGAGCGCCTGCTTGTCAATAGCGGATAATCACCGATTTCAGCTCAGTGTAATCGTCGATAAACGCACTGCCGAACTCACGCCCGACACCCGACGCCTTCATCCCGCCAAACGGCACGCTGGGGTCGACGAAGGTGTGCATGTTGACCCACACCGTGCCCGCTTCGATTTGCGGGATCAGGCGCAAAGCCTTGGACAGGTCGTTGGTCCAGATACTGGCGGTGAGGCCGAACGGGCTGTCGTTCATCAGCTCGACCAATTCTTCTTCATCGTCGAACGCCAGCACGCACACCACCGGGCCGAAGGTTTCCTCGTGCAGCAGCGGGTCGTCCTTGCCGGTGGCCACGATCAGCGTCGGCTCGACGTAGTAACCGGTGCGGTCCACGGCGCGCGCGCCGCACACCACCTGGTTGCTTTGCAGGGCGCGCTCGAAAAAACCAAGGATTTTGTCGAAGTGCGGCTTGTTCGACAGCGGGCCGAACTGTGCGTGTTCATCCAGGGGTGAACCGATGATCATCTGCGACAGCATCGCCGCCATCTTCTGTGTCACTTGCTCGACGAGTGAGCGGTGCACGAACAAGCGCTCGGGTGATGCGCACACCTGGCCCTGGTGCACATAAGCCGCTTGTACGAAGCGCGCCACGGCGTCATCGACATTGGCGTCGGCCAACAGCGCGGCGGCGTTCTTGCCGCCCAGCTCCAGGGTCACACGGGTCAGGTCGGCTCCCATGGCGGCCTTGCCCACGGCAATGCCGGTGGGCACCGAGCCGGTGAACGACACCTTGCGCACCTGCGGGTGTGCGATCAACTGCTGACCGACCTGGCCACGGCCGTTGACCACGTTGATCACACCCGCTGGAATCCCGGCCTCGATCGCCAGTTCCGCCAGGCGCAGCAGGGACAGCGGCGTGTATTCGCTGGGTTTGAGCACGACGGTGCAGCCGGTGGTCAGCGCGGCGCCGAGCTTCCATACGCCGATCATCAACGAGAAGTTCCACGGCACGATGGCCGCAACCACGCCGACCGGCTCGCGCAGGGTGTAGGCGCTGTAGTGCTCGCCGTCCATGGAGGGCAACGACGGGGTCATGGTCTGGCCGCCGATTTTGGTGGCCCAGCCGGCGAAGTAACGCAGGAACACCGCGCTCTGGCCCACTTCGATATGCCGCGACAGGTTGATCGATTTGCCGGAACTCACGGTTTCCAGTTGCGCCAGCTCTTCGCCGTTGGCCTCGATCAGATCGGCCAGGCGGTTGAGCAGAACGCCGCGCTGGTAGGGCGTGACCTTTGCCCAGGCGCCCTTGAAGGCGACGGAGGCGCTGTTGACGGCCAGGTTGACATCCTCGGCCTGGGCGTCACGCAACTGCGCGACGGTCTCGCCGGTACCGGGGTCGACGATGCCGATGCGTTGCGCCGACGCGCTGGTGTGCATGGCGCCATCGATGAAGTTGGAATGGTCGCGGTCCAGGAAAGCAACGACTGAGGGCAATAAGGCAATGTGCATGGCGGCGCTCCAATGAAGGGTTCGTCGCGCCCGTCGGGCGCTCGAAAGACCTCTGCATTAAAAGCCGATACACGCCTGGCTGCTTGTGCGAGCCTGCCAGGGAATTGGTTATGCGCGACAGGCTGTGTCGCGGCTGGCCTAGGGTTCGCCGAGGTTGTTGAACACCGTTTCGAGCATGCGGTTCAGGCGCTGGATCTGCGCTTCGGTCATGCCGTTGAAACTGCGCTTGAACACATCACCGGTGGCCACTTGGATGCGTTCGATCGCTTCGCGCCCCTGCGCGGTGATGCGCACCTGAGTGACGCGGCCATCGTCCTCGCAGGGCGCGGTGTCCACCAGGCCGTCTTCCTTCATGCGATACACCGTTTTGGTGATGGTCGAAAGCTTGGCGATGGCGTGGGTGGAAATTTCCGAAATACTCGACTGGCCGTTCTCCTTGAGGATGAACAGCACTCGCCAGCGCGAGATGTCCAGGCCGATTTTCTTCAGAGCCTTTTCCATGTACTGGCTGTAGCGGCCATGCACCATGGCGAGCCAGTAGAACGGGAAATCTTCTTTATGAAAGTCTTCACTGCCGGGGTCGTAGCGGCCTGCGTGTTTTTTTGGTGGGCTCATGATGTGCTCATGTCGAGGGAGGCGAGCAATCATAGACTTTTCTCGTGAATTGGGCACGGTTATTGATCCGTGCGATCCACGCCGACATTCAGAAATCTAATTGACAATTCACGTAATATTCGGTGAGTGTGAAAAAAGGAAAGGGCGCATCGGGCGCCCCCATTCCGCAATTCGCACTGAAGGTAACGTGACATGACCCTGGTGATTGAACAGCTTTCCCTTGGCGGCGATGGGCCGACCGTAATGGTCAAGGACACCATCGATATCGCCGGCCTGCCTACCCGTGCATCGAGCCAGGCCCTGGACGATGCCGCGCCGGCCGCGGCCCATGCCGAGGTGGTGCAAGCCCTGTTGGATAAAGGCTGCCGCCTGGTGGGCAAGACCAGCCTGCACGAACTGGCCTTTGGCACCACGGGGATCAATCACTGGGTCGGCACCGCGCCGAACCCGCGTTTCCCCGGGCGTATTCCAGGCGGATCCTCCAGCGGTTCAGCCGCCGCCGTGGCCGCCGGGCTGGCGGATTTTTCCCTGGGCACGGACACGGGCGGCTCGGTACGCATTCCCGCTTGCTGTTGTGGCGTGTTCGGTTTTAAGCCGACGTTCGGCCGGATCAGCCGCCGTGGCGTGATGCCGACGCACAGCAGCCTTGATTGCGTCGGCCCGTTTGCCGCGAGCCTGCCGATGCTGGTCACGGCCATGCAGGCGATCGACCCTACTTTCCAGCCCGTAGCGGCACCGGCCGCGCCGCGCCTGGGCATTGTGAGCGTGCAGGCCGGCGCAGCGGTACAGCACGTGATCGACGCTGCCATCGCCGACAGCCGTCTGCCCTCCGAAACCCTCACATTGCCTAGCCTCAAGGCGGCCTATGAGGCCGGCATGGTGGTGATAAACCGCGAGACCTTCGATGCCTGCGGGCACTTGCTGGACACCGGCAAGGTGGGCGCCGACATCGCCGCGCGCCTGGCGGCCGCCGGTAACACCACGTCTGCGGCACTGGCGCAGGCCGAGCAGGTGCGGGCACAGTTCAGCGCCGAAGTCGATGCCGCACTGCAACAGGTCGACGTGCTGGTGCTGCCAACCATGCCGGACTTTCCCTTGACCCTGGCCGAAGCGACCGACACCCAGGCCGTGCTGGGCATGACCGCTTTCGTGCGCCCGTTCAACCTGTCGGGGCATCCGGCGTTGAGCATCCCGTTGGCCAGTGCCGAGGGCCTGCCGGTTGGCCTGCAATTGGTAGGGGGCAAGGGCACGGATGAGCAACTGCTGGCCATCGCCGGTCGCCTGCTTGAACGCCTGTACGCCGGACATGAGGTCTGAGATGAGCACAACCATTCCCCGCGCAGACCTGGAACAGCGCCTGCGTCGTTTTGAAATCCAGGACAACGCGCGCGCCTGCATGAACCGCTACATGGTGCTGTGTGATGCCCTGGACGCGCGCACGCCGCTCGACGAACTGGCCGGCCTGTTCACCGAGGATGCGGTGTGGGAGGGCAAGGGCGCCAAGTACGCCCAGAGCTTCGGCGGTTATCGCGGGCGCGCAGCCATTGCCGCGATGTTCGCCAGCTACATGAAAACCCCGGCGCACTTTGCTCTTAACGTGCACTTTCTCACCAGCGAGCTGATCGAGGTGCGGGACGATGCCGTGGTCGGCAGTTGGGTGATGTTGCAAACATCCACCTTCGCCAGCGGCGCCTCCCACCTCAACGCCGCGCGCCTGAGCGTGCGCTTTGCCGAGGAAGACGGGCAGTGGCGCATGGCGCATTTCCAGACCGAAAACCTGTTCAGTCGCCCGGTGCAGGCATGGAACAGCGACGCCGAGCTGCCGGTGCCCAAGCCTGCCGCACAGTGAGCGATAACGCGCGCTGATTACCCCCGTCATTCCTCTTTCCACGCCTGCCCGCCAAGGGCGGTCGTGCCGTGCGCGTAGCGCTGGAGACTGCCATGAAACACTTCGAACTGTTGACCTTCACTTTACGGGTACGCACCGTGCCGCAAGCCTTGCCGCGTCTGGAGCAGAGCTTGCGCGAGGCGGGCGAGGGCGTGCATTTGATGGGCTGCTGGGTATCGGAAATCGGCTCGCAGAACCGAATCGCGGTGCTGCGCGGGTTCGACGATGGCGAGTGTCGTGAACGTGAACGCCAGCGCTATCTGGTGGCGTCCGATGGCTTTGCGATTGGTGAATTTCTGCTTGAACAACAGGTGGATGACTACAGCGCCTTCGCCTTTGTCGAACCGCTGCCGCCCGGCGTTCATGGCCCGTTCTATGAGTTGCGCGAATACAACCTCGTGCCCAGCGGGCTGATGCCAACGTTGCGCGGTTGGGGCAAGGCCGTGGATCGGCGCACCGGGCCGGACTATTCCCAGGTGTATGGAGCGTTCTACGCCACCAGCGGGAAGATTCCGCGCTACCTGCACATCTGGCCCTACAGCTCGCTGGAGCAGCGCCTTGAAGTGCGCACCCGTGCCGTGGCCGAAGGCGCCTGGCCGCCGGAAAACTCCGCGCCGCAGCTGTTGCAGATGCACTCCACGGTGTACCTGCCGGCGCCGTTCTCGCCGTTACGCTGAGCATCGCATGGAATGCAGTGTGGGAGCGGGCTTGCTCGCGAAGGCGGTGTGTCGGGCGGAATATTTTTGCCTGACCCACCGCCTTCGCGAGCAAGCCCGCTCCCACATTGATTTTTGTGATATTAAAAATAAATAAAATTAAAAGTTTTCTTGAGCAATTCAAGGCTATTAATTTTATTTAAACCCAACAAAAACAAATACATAGATAAGTTTTTCAGTGCGTTTACCGTTATTTATTACGTGATTAGTGCTGTTAATCAAGGTGATAAATCAATTGACAATTCACGTAATCGGGCTCAGATTCTCTCCCAACGGCACCCACAAAAACAAAGGTAATCACTATGCCGATCCATCGCCCTCGTTCCGTCCCGCGTCCCCCCTCGACGCTGACTTCCCGCCCAGCCCAATACCGTTCCTGACAACGGAGTCAATCCTATGCACTCGCTTAAAAAACCAGCGGTTGAGACGGTGAGCTCGCTTGCCAGTGGTCCCGCCTTCGAAGCCTTGTTGGTCGATGTGCGTGAACGTGCCCGCACCGGTGAGTTCGACCGTCAGCGTCGCATTTCCCAGGACGTGATCCAGGCCTTCAAACAGCACGGCGTTTACCGGGCGCTGGTGCCCAAGCGCTTCGGTGGCCTGGAATGTTCGCCCGCCGAGTTCTGCCAGGTGATAGAGCGCATTGCCCAGGCCGACGGTTCGGCCGGCTGGGTCGCCAGTTTCGGCATGAGCCCGGTCTACCTCGCGGCATTGCCACTTGAGAGCATCGCCAAGGTGTATGCCAACGGCCCGGACGTGGTGTTCGCCGGCGGCATCTTCCCGCCGCAACCGGCTGAAGTGGTCGAGGGCGGTTTTGTGGTCAGTGGCCGCTGGAAGTACTCCAGCGGTTCCCTGGGCTCCGACATCGTCGGTGTCGGCATCGCCCCGAAAAGCGGCGACACCTTCGGCCTGCCGCGCATTGCAGTCATGCCGCGCAGTGCGATCCGCATTGACGAAACCTGGGACACCGTCGGCCTGCTGGGTACCGGCAGCCACGACCTGGTCGCCGACAATGTGCGGGTCAGCGAGGAGTGGACCTTCGTGCGCGGCGGCCTGCCCAACCTGGACGAACCGTTCTTCCGCTACCCGTCGCTGTCATTCGCTACCCAGGTGCTCTCGGTGGTTGGCCTCGGCGTGGCGCGTGCCGCACTCGATGCCCTGGCTGACATGGCCAGCGGGCGTGTCTCGGTCACCGGCGCCCCGGCGATTGCCGATCGGCCCCTGGCCCAGGTCGACATTGCCCGGGCGGAAGCCGAGCTGCGTGCCGCGCGGGCGTTCTTCTACGAATCCATCGACCGCGCCTGGGATTACGTGCTGGCCGGCGACGCGGTGCCCGTGGCCGCGACCAACCTGCTGCGGTTGTCGTCGACCCATGCCACCCGCGTCGCCGCCGATGTGGCGCGTACCGCGCAGATGCTCTCGGGCATGAGCGGCGTGTACAACGACAGCCCGCTGGCGCGCTGTGTCAACGACGCCCAAGTGGTGACCCAGCACGCATTCATGGGCGACATCACCTATCAAAACGCCGGAGCCATGTTCTTCGGCAAACAGCCTTTGCCTGGCTACCTCTAACCGTCGAGGAAATAAAATGAGCGATAAAAAGACCTTGCGCGTGCTGTTCTGCATGGGCATCAACCAGAATTTTTTCGATGCCGCGCGCGATGAACAATTGCAGGTGTGGGCAGCGTTCAGTGCGATGTGGAACGGCATCCACGACCTCGCCGGCGTCAAGGTGCTGGGCAACATGGATGACGACCAGAGCATGGTCGGGCCTTCCGATGGCTTCCCGTGGACCACGTACCTGCTGGCCGACGTGCCGGACATCGAGACCGTGCACGCCGCCTGCAACCTGTTTCGCACAACGCCGGTGGGCGATGGCCCGTACAAGCTGTGGCGCTACACCAAGGTTGAAGCCCGGGTTGGGCGCGAGCTGATTATTCAGCGCACTTGATGCCGACGAGGACATTCCCATGAGCAAGCTGATTCCCGCTGTAAACCTTGACGTCGACCCCGCCGACCTGGTGCAGGCCGACCGCGTCCACACCTCGATGTACACCGACGCACAATTGTTCGACGCCGAGCTGGAAAAGATTTTCTACAGCACCTGGATCTGGGTCGCCCACGCCAGCGAGATTCCCGACAACGGCAGCTACAAGACCACCTATATCGGCAAGCAGCCGGTGATCGTGGTGCGTGACCGCAAGAAAGACGTGCACGTGCTGCTCAACCGCTGCCGCCACCGTGGCGCCACCGTGTGTGAACACAAGAAAGGCAAGACCAACAGCTTCGTCTGCCCGTACCACGGCTGGGGCTATGCGCTCGATGGCTCGCTGCGCGGTATTCCGCACCCGGAAAGCTACGGCGACTGCATCGACAAGGCCGAGCTGCCGCTGGTCAGCCTGCGCACCGAAAGTTATGCCGGCATGATCTTCGCTACTTTCAAGGACGACATCGAGCCGCTGGAAGACTACCTCGGCGCCGCGAAAAAATGGATGGACCTGTTCATGAAACAGGGCGCCGGCTACGGCATCAAGGTCCCGGGCGAGCACCGTTTCCGCTTCCCGGGCAACTGGAAGATCCAGCTGGAAAATACCACCGACGCCTACCACTTCCCGTTGGTGCACAAGAGCTTTCTGTCGTCGGTGGATGAGCAGACCCTTGAGCTGTTCGACTTCGTCAAGGGCCCCGGCTATGTCGAGGACCTGGGCAACGGCCACAGCGTGATGGTGATGATTCCCGACCTGGTCGACCTCGAGGCCGACCTGGACAAGCCGATCCCCGAGCGCTTCGAAGGGCTTGCGGCCGAGCTGCGTGACGAAGGCATCGAAGAGCAACAGGTGCGCCGCATCGTGCGTGCGGTGGGCGGCACCGGTTTCAACCTCAACCTGTTCCCCAACGTCGCCTGCTCGATGGCGTTTTTCCGGGTGCTGCAACCGATCTCGGTGACCGAGACCGAAATCCACCACTCGGTCATCACCATGGACGGCGGCCCGGCGGCGGCCAACCGTTACCGCCTGCGCCTGCATGAACACTTCCAGGGCCCGATGGGCTTCGGCACGCCGGACGACTCCGAGGCCTGGGAACGGGTACAGAAGGGCGCCAACGCCGGTGAAGACCTGTGGATCATGCTCAACCGCGGCCTGCCCGGCGAGCAGGCCAGCGCAGACGGGCGGGTGTCCGATGTGAGTGCCGAGACCGGCATGCGCGCCGGGTACCAGCAGTGGAAGAAGATGATGTCGGCCTGATCCGTGGAGAACCTTATGAACCTGCAATTACTGCAAGAAGTGACCGCTTTCATCTGGCAGGAAGGCGACATGCTCGACCACGGTGAGTACGAGGGCTGGTTGAAGATGTGGACCGAGAAGGGCACCTACATCATTCCCATCGACCCCAGGGAAACCGACTTCGAAAACACCCTCAACTACGCCTACGACGACCATCATATGCGTGAGTTGCGGGTGCAGCGCCTGACCGGCGGCGAATCGATCTCCACCAGCCCGCAGCCGCGCACCGTGCGCATGCAGTCGCGGTTCCGGGTGTTGGCCGATGACGGCACGCAGGTAACGGTGCGCTGCGCGCAGAACATCCGTGAGTTCCGCAAGGAAAGCCTGAAGTTCTACAGCGCCGACCTCACCTATGAACTGATCCGCAGCGAGGGGAGCTTCAAGATCCAGCGCAAAGTTATCAGCCTTATCAACAGTGACGATGCCCTTGCCGGTATCGGCTACATCCTTTAAGGAGCGCCGACATGAGCCAGATCGCATTGGTGACCGGCGCGGGCCAGGGCCTGGGGCAGCATTTCTGCGCCAGCCTGCTGCGGGCGGGGTATTCGGTGGTGGTCACCGACCTCAACCTTGCCGCCGCACAAGCCTGCGCCAAACAGTTGGACTCGGCCGGCGAGCACACGCTGGCGCTGCAACTGGATGCCGGCAGCAAGGCCGATTTCGAAGCGGGCCTGGAGCAGGTGCTGGCGCGTTTCGGCGCCCTGCACGTGGTGGTCAATAACGCTGCCGTGACCAAGACCACGCCGTTGATGCAGATCAGCCCCGAGGAGTTCGACGCTGTGGTCGGCCTGAACCTGCGCAGCGTGTTTCTCGGCTGCCAGGTGCTGGGCGCGCACATGGCCGAAACCGGTTATGGACGCATCATCAACATGGCCTCCCTGGCCGGGCAGAACGGCGGTACCGCGACCGGCGCGCATTATGCCGCGAGCAAGGGCGGCATCGTCACGCTGACCAAGATTTTCGCCAAGGAGTTTGCCGCACGCGGGGTCACGGTCAACGCCATCGCCCCAGGCCCTATCGAATCGGCGGCGGTGCGCGCGGCGATTCCGGCCGAACGCCTGCCGGGCCTGCTGGCCAATATTCCGGTGCAGCGCCTGGGCGATGCGGACTTTCTCGGTGACTTGATTGTGCAGTTGGCACGGCCCGAAGCCTATTTCACCACCGGGGCGACCTGGGACGTGAACGGCGGCCTGTTCATGCGCTGACTGATAGCGGCCGCCACGGCGGCCTTTGCGAACTCCATGGAATAACGGCCATGACTGAAGAACTGTTGGACGTAGTCGTGCGCAAGCGCGAGCTGCAAGGGGACGGCGTTGTCGTCCTGGACCTGACCCGTCGTGACGGCGCGCCGCTGCCGCTGTTCGATGCCGGTGCGCACGTCGATATCCATATCGGGCCGGGGCTGGTGCGCCAGTACTCGCTGTGCAGCAACCCTGCCGACCCGAGCCTGTATCGCCTGGGCGTGCTCAAGGATCCGGCCTCGCGCGGCGGTTCGGCCGGGGTGCACGACACCCTGCTCGAAGGCCGCGAGGTGCAGATCAGCGCACCGCGCAACCTGTTTCCGCTGGCACCCGAGGCACGGCGTTCGGTGCTGCTGGGTGGCGGTATCGGTGTCACGCCGATGATTGCCATGGCGTATGCGCTGCACGCGGCCGGCCAGACCTTCGAGCTGCATTACTGCGGACGTGAGCGTGGCCGCAGTGCGTTCCTCGCGGAGCTGGCCAGCGCACCGTTTGCCGCGCAGGTGTTCACCCACTTCGATGACGAAGGGCCGGAGCAGAAGCTCGACCTGGCCAAGGTGCTCGGCCAGGGCGAGGCCGGCGTGCACATGTATACCTGCGGCCCTGCAGGTTTCATGGACTGGGTGATCCAGGGCGCACGCGAGCAGGGCTACAGCGAGTCGCACATCCACAAGGAATATTTCCAGGTGGACGTGGACAGCTCGGGTGGCAGCTTTGAAGTGGTGGCCGCACGCAGCGGCAAGACCGTGCAGGTGGCCGAAGGGCAGAGCATTCTCGCCGCGCTGGCGCAGGTGGGCATCAAGATCGAGATTTCCTGCGAGCAGGGCGTGTGTGGGACCTGCCTGTGCGACGTGCTCGAAGGCGAGCCGGACCATCGCGACGTGTACCTCACGGACGATGAAAAGGCCGGCAATGACCAAATTCTAGTGTGCTGTTCACGAGCCAAATCCAAAAAACTCGTGCTGGATATCTAAGGGGAACGACCATGATAGATGTAGGCAGCTTTCGCAATGCAATGGCCATGCTGGGCGGTGCCGTGTCGGTCATCACCACCGATGGCGCCGCAGGACGGTTCGGCTTTACCGCGTCGGCGGTCTGCAGCGTGACCGACTCACCGCCCACGCTGTTGGTGTGCATGAACCGTTCCTCTCATTCCAACGAGCATTTCAAGCGCAATGGCGTGGTGTGTGTGAACACCCTGTGCGGCGATCATCAGCACCTGTCCGGTGCTTTTGCCGACCGCACGCTGAGCATGGATGAGCGCTTTGCCGTGACGGGGTGGACCACCCTGGAAAGCGGCGCGCCGGTGATGCTCGAAGCGCTGGTGAACTTCGACTGCCGGATCGCGCAGGTCCACGAAGTGGGTTCCCACAGTATTTTCTACTGCGAGGTGCAGACCATTCGCCAGAGCGGTGCGGACGAGGGCCTGGTGTATTTCAACCGCGCCTATCACCGCCTGGGTGAAGCCTCCAAGGCTTGCTGAATGCCACGTTCGCGGTCGCCGGGTTCAGACAAACCCGGCCAGCGGAACTCAGATCAATTCTTCCACCAAGTGCAGGCAATGTGTAAGCCCCGGCGACTGGTCATTCACTCGCCGGCTCAGAATGATCGGCGAGGTCGCGGTGGTTTCCACAACCGGCGTGTAGCCGATGTCAGCGCGGTGCAGCACCTGCACCGAGGCCGGCACCAGGGTTACGCCCATGCCCGCGCCGACCAGGCCGATGGCGGTCTGCAGTTCGTTGGTCCATTGCGCGACCTTGAGGCTCAGGCCGTGGGCGTCGAACAGCGCGATCACATGGTCGGCATAGCTGGGGCGCGGATTGCCGGGGTACAGCACAAACGGCTCGGCGGACAATTGCGCGAGGGTAGCGGGCGCGGCGAGCAATGGGTGGCCGGCGGGCAGTACCGCCACCAGACGGTCCTCCACCAGGACGCGCTGGACGATGGCCGTGTCATCGATGCGGATCCGCCCGAAGCCCACATCGATGCGCCCGGCCTTGAGGGCTTCGACCTGCTGCAGGGTGGTCATCTCCGACAGCCCCAATTCCAGCTCCAGCGCCTCGTGGGTGCGCAACCGCCGGATCAGTTCCGGCAACACGCCGTACAGGGTCGACGGCGCAAAGCCTATGCCCAGCCAGGTCTTCTCGCCCTGGCCGATGCGCCGGGTGTTGGCGCACACCGTGTTCAGTTGTTCCAGCAGCACATTGGCGTGCTCATAGAAAAACCGCCCGGCCTCGGTCAGCCGCAGCGGCCGGCCGCGTTCGAGCAGAATCACCCCCAGCTCATCTTCCAGTTGCTGTATCTGCCGGCTCAACGGCGGCTGGGCAATGTGCAGGCGTTCGGCGGCGCGGGTGAAGTTCAGGGTTGCCCCCAGTACCTGGAAATAGCGCAAGTGACGCAGTTCCATAATCACTCCATTCATACCCTAAGGGTATTGTTCGAGACCCATTCTATATTGGATGCCTTGAAAAATAGGGAACAGAATCGGATCAAATCTAAAAAGAACTCAACAGGTATCGTCATGCCCATTTGCGCCATAGAGTCGATCGAGACGATCATCGTCGACCTTCCCACCATTCGCCCGCACAAGCTGGCGATGCACACGATGCAGAACCAGACCCTGGTGGTCATCCGCGTGCGCTGCGCCGACGGCATCGAGGGCATCGGCGAATCCACCACCATTGGCGGCCTGAGCTACGGCAATGAAAGCCCCGACAGCATCAAGGTCAACATTGATCGCCATTTTGCGCCGCTGCTGATCGGCCAGGACGCCAACAATATCAATGCGGCCATGTTGCGCCTGGAGCGCAGCATTCGCGGCAACACCTTTGCCAAATCCGGCGTCGAAAGCGCCTTGCTCGATGCGCTGGGCAAACGCTTGAACCTGCCGGTCAGCGAACTGCTCGGCGGCCGCGTGCGCGATGCGTTGCCGGTGGCCTGGACCCTGGCCAGCGGCAACACCGAAAAGGACATTGCCGAGGCCGAAAAGATGCTCGACCTGCGCCGCCACCGCATCTTCAAATTGAAGATCGGCGCCGGTGAAGTCGACCACGACCTCGCCCATGTGATCGCAATCAAAAAGGCCCTGGGCGACCGCGCCAGTGTGCGCGTTGACGTTAACCAGGCGTGGGACGAAGCGGTGGCATTGCGCGCGTGCAAAGTGCTGGGCGACAACGGTATCGACCTGATCGAGCAACCGATTTCTCGCTATAACCGCGGCGGTATGGCGCGGCTCAACCTGTCGAGCCCGGCGCCGATCATGGCGGATGAATCCATTGAATGTGTCGAGGACGCCTTTAACCTGGCCCGCGAAGGCGCGGCGTCGGTGTTCGCCCTCAAGATCGCCAAGAACGGCGGCCCCCGTGCGTTGTTGCGCACGGCGGCGATAGCAGAGGCGGCGGGTATCGCCCTGTACGGCGGCACCATGCTTGAGGGCGGTATCGGCACCCTGGCTTCGGCGCATGCCTTCCTCACGCTGAACAAGCTGGCGTGGGACACCGAGCTGTTCGGCCCGCTGCTGCTGACCGAGGACATTCTTGCCGAACCGCTGGTGTATCGGGATTTCCACCTGCATGTCTCAACCGCCCCGGGTTTGGGACTGACCCTCGATGAGGAGCGTCTGGCGTTCTTCCGTCGTGACAAACACTGAGAGGCACTTGCCATGTTGTTCCATGTAAAAATGACCGTGAACCTGCCCCTGGACATGAACCCCGAGCACGCGGCCAGCCTCAAGGCCGATGAGAAAGCCCTGGCACAGCGTCTGCAACAGGAGGGCAAATGGCGCCACCTGTGGCGTATCGCCGGGCATTACGCCAACTACAGCGTATTTGATGTCGACAGCGTGCAAGACCTGCACGACCTGCTGATGCAGCTGCCGCTCTTCCCTTATATGTCCATCGAAGTGAATGCCTTGTGCCGGCACCCTTCGTCGATCCATGAAGATGACCGCTAAGCCTGTTATTCACCCAATAATTACAAGATGAGGAACGCACCATGTCCATCCGACTGTCACAGACCGACCACGCTCAACAGTTCCTTGAAGAGGCGAGCGGCAACCTTAACGATGGCGGCAACCCGCGCACCAAGGCGTTGGTGTACCGGATTCTGCGCGACACCGTGAACATCATCGAAGACCTGGAGGTGACCCCCGAAGAATTCTGGAAGGCGGTCAACTACCTCAATGAACTGGGTAAGAACCAGGAAGCCGGGCTGCTCGTCGCCGGGCTGGGCCTGGAGCATTACCTGGACATGTTGATGGACGCCGCCGATGTCGAGGCCGGCAAGACCGGTGGCACCCCGCGTACTATCGAAGGCCCGCTGTACGTGGCCGGCGCGCCGCTGTCGAAGTACGAAGCACGGCTCGATGATGGGACCGATGCCGCTGTGCCGCTGTTCATGCGTGGCCAGGTGCGCGACACCGACGGCAATCCGCTGGCCGGCGCGATTGTCGATGTGTGGCAGGCCAACACCGGCGGCACGTATTCCTGGTTCGACAGCAACCAATCGGAGTTCAACCTGCGCCGCCGCATCGAGACCGATGCCCAAGGCAACTACCGTTTTCGCAGCATCGTGCCGTCAGGCTATGGCTGCCCGCCGACCGGTCCGACTCAGCAGTTGCTTGACCAACTTGGGCGCCATGGGCAGCGGCCGGCGCATATCCATTTCTTTATCTCGGCCCCGGGTCATCGGCACCTGACCACGCAGATCAACCTGTCGGATGACCCGTACCTGCACGATGACTTTGCGTATGCGACACGGGATGAACTGATCGCCGAAATCCGCTTCAGCGACGATCAACAGCTGGCGCAGGAGTTGGGCGTGCAAGGGCGATTTGCGCAGATTAATTTCGACTTTGAGCTGCAGGTGGCCGCTGCACCGGTAGAGCAGCAGCGCATGCAGCGTGTTCGTGCGCTCGAGGATTGAGCGCGAACAAAAACGGGTTCGAGCAGGTCGGGCGCAAACGGCATAGGCAAGGTGTTTCAGTCTGTTGTCGCTTCAGGCAGTGAGCAGGGCTTATCGGCGCTTGCTGCCTGAATATGCAGGACGTCTGCTGTTACGCCAGCGTAGTCGCGGCAGCGTCGCGTTGGCGAGCAACCTGCCCTCGATAGCGTGCCCCATGTATTGACCTGCGCGCGGGTCAAGGACCTGAGTCGGGTGCACCGGGTAGAGCCCGACGCGGTGCCATGCAAGTTCGGAACCTGCGCCATCGAAATCGCTATAACCCGATTTTATGGGCGAATTCAGTAAGGGGCCGGCGAACACACCTTCCGACCTCGGCCTATAAGGGTGATTGTGTCCGCGTAATTTTGATCTGACCCCGAAATGTTGGACATCAACATCCAGGGGTGTCATGAAAAAGTACACAGAGCAGGCGAAATTGTCGGTTGTTGAAGATTACTGTTCGGGAAGCGCAGGTCACAGAGAGGTCGCGCATCGTCACGGGGTCAATGCCTCTTCGCTTCGAAAGTGGATTGCGGCATATCAGGCGCTTGGTGCCGCAGGCCTCAAAAGTAAGAGAAAGAAGAACTACAGCCCTGAGTTCAAGCTGAATGTATTGCAGCGCATGCGAGAGGAAGAGCTGTCCTATCGCCAAGTCGCTGCCCTGTTTGATATCCGGAAATCCGACATCATTGGCGAATGGGAGCGCAGGTATGATGAAGGCGGTTTGGAGGCCTTGTCCCGGCAGCCAGGAAGCGGACTTCACAAAAAAATGACAAACCCCATCCCGTCCATTCAGCTTGAATTTTCGGACGATGAAGCTCGTACGCGTGATGATTTGCTGGCCGAATTGAGCCAGTTGCGGATGGAAATTGCTTATTTAAAAAAGCTCGATGCCTTGGTTCAAGCGAAGGAGCGAGCAGCGCAGCGGAAAAAGCGCAAATCGTGATTGAACTGAGGCAGGAGCACCCTCTGGAAGGCCTTCTGAAATTGGCTGGCCTGGCCCGTAGCACTTTTTACTATCAACAAAAGGTGCAGCAATCCGTTGATAAATACGCGGAGCTGAAGTCCAGAATTTGCTCAATTTTCGACGAGCACAAGGGCCGATATGGCTATCGCCGTATCACTGCTGCCGTTCGGCGATCTGGCCACCTCGTGAACCACAAGACTGTTCAGCGCCTCATGGGCGAGCTTCAGTTGAAAAGCCGTGTGCGCATAAAGAAATACCGGGCATACAGAGGCGAAGAGGGTCAGGTAGCGCCGAACCTGCTGAAACGGAAGTTCGATGCCAAACGACCGAACCAGAAATGGGTAACCGATGTGACGGAGTTTCGGGTCGGGGGGCAGAAGCTTTATCTCTCGCCGATCCTTGACCTATATAACGGTGAAATAATCGCCTTCAAGACCGCGAGGCGCCCGCTGTTCGACATGGTTGGTGCGATGCTACGGCAAGCTTTTGAGAGGCTGCGGCCATGCGATAAACCACTCTTGCATTCCGACCAGGGATGGCAGTACCGGATGCCTATCTACCGCCGCGTGCTGAACGAGCGTGCGGTAAAGCCAAGCATGTCCCGCAAAGGAAATTGCTATGACAATGCGGCTATGGAAAGCTTTTTTGGCACGTTGAAATCCGAGTTCTTTTACCTGAACAAATTCAACAGTCTCGATGAGCTTGAAGCAGGTATAGAGGACTACATACACTACTACAATCATTCGCGAATCAGGCTGAAGCTAAGTGGCCTGAGCCCTGTGGAATACAGGACTCAAGCACGACGGGCATAGAAGGCGTCCAACATTTCGGGGTCAGATCAATATAGGTGGACACCATTTTTAGCCTTTTTAAGCGGACGCCCATGCCACAAGAACGCCGTTCCTATTCCAAGTCCTTCAAGGCCCAGATCATTGCTGAGTGCGCCCAACCTGACACTTCAATTGCCAATGTCGCCTTGACCCACAACCTCAATGCAAACCTCGTCCATTAATGGATTCGGGTGCATGCACAGAAAAACCTGACACTTCAAACCGCCTTCATCCCGGTCAAGACATCGCCGCCGGTGCCTATGCATCAGGCCCTTCCTGCCACGATCCGAATCGAAGTGCCGCATTCAAAAGGCGTAGTCGTGGTGAGTTGGCCGGCAGAAAATGCAGCGGCGTGTTCTGCTTTCCTGCGAGACCTGCTGCGATGATCCGCATCGACTCCATCTGGCTTGCCACCGAGCCCATGGACATGCGCGCAGGCACTGAAACTGCGCTGGCGCGGGTCGTGGCGGTGTTCGGTGCGGCGAAGCCGCACTGTGCTTATCTGTTTGCCAACCGTCGTGCCAATCGCATGAAAATGCTGGTGCATGATGGCTTGGGGATTTGGCTTGCTGCCCGGCGCTTGAATCAAGGACGTTTTTTTTGGCCGGGCGTGCGGCACGGCTCTGAAGTCGAGTTGGATGCAGAGCAACTTCAAGCCTTGGTGCTCGGCTTGCCTTGGCAACGCGTCGGTTCCGGAGCAGCCATCACGGTGCTCTAATTCGCCTGCCATGGCCTGCTTGCCAGCGCAATTGGCCCATCAGTCTATCGCCGCCACTAGCCCTCTCTGGCAAAATCGGCGGCATGACTTCGCATCCGAATCTCGATCAATTAAACCCTGAAGAACTGCGTGCCTTGGCGGCGCAGTTGATCCAGCGCGTCGAGACGATGGACAAGCAAATCACTCATCACAAATCGGTCAACGAGAAGCTAGCCCACGAGATCGCGCTGCTCAAACGCTTCAAGTTTGCCAAGCGCAGCGAGCAGTTGAGCCCGGATCAAGCCAGCCTGCTCGACGACTTGATCGATACGGATATCGCCGCTATCGAAGCCGAGTTTGAGGCGCTGCAACCGGCACCTGTCGAAGCCAAAGTGCGCCAGCAACCCAAGCGCGCACCGCTGCCACCGCAGTTTCCTCGCACACTGATCCATCACGAACCGGACAACAGCCACTGCCAGTGCGGCTGCGCACTCAAGCGCATCGGCGAAGACGCCAGCGAAAAGCTCGACTACACGCCCGGCGTGTTCACAGTCGAACGCCACATCCGTGGAAAGTGGGCCTGCGAACAGTGCGAAACACTGATCCAGGCGCCGGTACCGGCGCACGTCATCGACAAAGGCGTCCCGACCGCAGGCCTGCTGGCCCACATCATGGTGGCCAAGTTTGCCGACCATCTGCCGCTGTATCGCCAAGAGAAAATCTTCGGCCGCGCCGGGCTGCCCATCGCCCGTTCGACCTTGGCGCAGTGGGTGGGCAACTGCGGCGTGCAATTACAGCCGCTGGTTGATGCGCTGCGCGAAGCCGTGCTGACGCACGACGTCGTTCACGCCGACGAGACGCCGGTACAAATGCTGACGCCTGGTGCGAAAAAAACTCATCGCGCTTACGTCTGGGCCTATGCCACCAGTCAGTTCTCCAACCTGGCGGCGGTCGTTTACGACTTCAGCCCGAGCCGCGCTGGCGAACATGCCCGAGCCTTCTTGGGCAGTTGGAACGGCAAGCTGGTCTGCGATGACTTTGCCGGCTACAAGGCAGGCTTTGAACTGGGCGTTACGGAGATCGGCTGCATGGCCCATGCCCGCCGGAAGTTCTTCGACTTGCACGTGACCAACAAGAGCCAGGTCGCCGAAAAAGCGCTGAAGTACATCGCGGCCTTGTACGAAGCTGAACGAGAAGTCCGAGAGCTGGAGCCGGGTGATCGGCAGCGAATACGGCAGGAAAAAGCAGCGCCAATCGCCGACGCACTTCATACCTGGATGATCGCCCAAAGACAGCTTGTGCCTGAGGGTTCGGCCATCGCCAAGGCGCTGGATTACAGTCTCAAACGCTGGATAGCGCTGACGCGCTATCTCGATGACGGTGCCGTGCCCATCGATAATAACTGGTGCGAGAATCAAATCCGGCCGTGGGCTCTTGGGCGTTCGAACTGGCTGTTCGCGGGATCGTTACGCAGCGGTAAACGTGCAGCGGCGATCATGAGTTTGATCCAATCGGCGCGACTCAACGGCCATGATCCGTATGCTTATTTGAAGGACGTCCTCACGCGCCTGCCGACGCAGCGGGCAAGTGAGATTGCGGAGCTACTACCGCATAGGTGGCGACCGGTTTAGTTGCGCAAGACGGGATGCCCGGACGCACCTCCAACTGGTGCCATTACCGGTCTACTTAGCCTTTATGCTGGTTATCCATGCATTCCTCCCTACAGCTTCGCCCGGTTCAGCCGATAGTTTTCGTACCAAGAGAAGCGCGGCAATTCGATCCTGTAACAAAGGAGAGTAAGCGGCTTTTGAGGAAGATCTCTTGGAATGCTTTCATTACCTCATAACCATAAATGAGAGATGGGCACTTTTTAACGCCTAAGAAAGCACTCACAGACCTTGAGTGATCGAGAACCCGATGAATTTATTAGCGCCTGCCCTGTTCGTTACCAACCGTGTTCGATTCCCCATGAAATTCGCAATTTTGGGATTTATTGTCCTGATTCCTCTGCTCCTGCTAGGCACCCGGGTGATGCTTTCACTGAACACGAGCATCACGGGCATCAAGCATGAACAGGTGGGTCAACAATACTTGTTGGACGTCACCCCTATCCTGCGTCTAACCATGATTCAGAGGGCGCTGACACACGGCATGCTCAGCGGTGACACCAACGCAGTAGCCAATGCAGCACGCAATGCTGAAAAGCTTAACGATGCCTATGCGACTCTTGCTGCGCAGGACGCAAAATTTAGCACCCAACTGGCAACGACAGACCGAGTTCAGACGTTGCGTACCGCTAGTGTGCAGCTGGTTGAACGCGCCAAAGCAGGCGAAGCACCTTTGGTGATCTTTTCCGCGTGGAACGACCAGTTAACCGACCTAATGAATTTCGTTTACTACATTACGGCCACTTCCGGCATGATTTTGGACGAAGAAGCAGGTTCGTTGTACCTCATCGATCTAAGCTCTATACGTCTGCCTCGACAAATAAATCTGGTCGGACAGATTCGCGGTCTGGCCAGCGGTTTTAGCGCTGACCGTCCTCTGGACGACACCACTCGTATTTTTGCCCAGACTTTGTTGAAACATGAGCTGCTAATGCGTCAAGAGTTGCAGCAGAGCCTTTCCCTGCTTCGCCGAGAAGAGCCGAAATTATCTGGTGTAGTTCAGCCGTCTGTAACAACAGCCATTACCGACCTGGAAAATCTGCGTAAAGACCTGGTGGACTACCTTGATCCGAGCAAGCGCTCAAACGTGAATGCCAACACCTTGGGCGAGCGTGGAAACGCCGTCGTTGCTCAGTTTTACAAAGCTCAGGATCAGATGCAGGAATCGCTGCGAATTCGAATTGATGAGCGTCTGAATACACTGAGTAATGAGCGTACTTTCGGCACTGAGCTATTTATCGCCATTGCGATACTGCTGCTCTATGCGTTCGTCGGCATCTACAAGGCTCTGCGGATTGGGGTTGATGAGCTCCTAGCTGTGACGGCACGTATTGCTCAAGGCGATCTGAGCGCGCGCGTCCGAATCAACAGCCACGATGAAATCGGTGATGTAGGCGAGGGACTTAACCGCATGGTAACGGCCTTCTCTGGCTCACTGAGCCAGGTGGAGCGTAGCTCGCATTCAGTCTCAGATGCGGCAAAGCGACTAGAGATCTCCATAGGCCAAGCCAAAGCCTCAATGAACTCACAACAGGCTGAAACCGAGCAGGTTGCTACTGCCATCAACGAAATGACCGCGAGCGTTGCCGACGTGGCCCAGAATACCGAGGGCGCAGCACGTGCCGCTGAATCTGCAAGCAGTGCGTCTAACGACGGCTTGAAAGTTATGATTGAAACAAGTGCCGCTATTGAGGCGTTGGCCAACGAAGTGGAGCTCAGTGCAAGCAAAGTCGAAGCGTTAGCGACACACAGCAAAGAAATCGGTGGTGTCATCGAGGTCATCAGTACCATCGCGGATCAGACTAACCTGCTGGCCCTTAACGCGGCCATCGAGGCGGCGCGAGCTGGCGAGCAAGGCCGTGGTTTCGCGGTCGTGGCTGACGAAGTGCGGACTCTGGCCTCGCGCACACAAAACTCCACAGAAGAAATTCGACGGATCATCCAACAGTTGCAAGGCGCTACTGATGCCGCTGTTCAACAGATGAAAGCTGGGCAAACCCGAGCTAGGGAATGCATTCAGGCAGCGAGCCAAGCGTCTGGCAGCCTGAACCAGATCAATGAAGCAGTAGACGGAATTGTGGGCATGAACACTCAGATTGCAAGTGCGGCGGTGCAGCAACATTCGGTCTCAGAGGATATCAATCGCAACGTCATCGGCATTCGAAACAGCAGCTTAATCGTCATGGAAGGCGTAGAGGACAACGCCGTAACGGCTGACGAGCTTTCATTGCTCGCTAATGAACTTCGCAGCGTAGTCGGCAAGTTTAAGTTATCCAGCAACGCTTGAAAGGAATCTCAAGCGTTTCAATTGTTGATAGCACGAGAAAGTGCTTTGATCGGGTCTGACTGGGGTGATGATGCCCGGCAGTCCCTGATCGACATTGAGGGCTGAGCTTCATCGTTGCGCAATCTCGTAAAACAATAGAGCCAGCTACGCTAGATGACTTGCCCGGACGGTTACGAAATGCCCACAATAGCCAACCTGGGTGAGGATCGGGCGATTAGTGCACTCGATGCTGACCTAGCCGCTCTCTACCGGCCTACCAAAAAACGCGAGATTTCGAATGGTATTTGCTTCCACATATTGGTCCCGCTCTGGATGGAGTCGACGAAGCGACAGGCCGTAGGCCGTCTCGAAAGGATGGCGCCGGTGCGAATCAGGCTGAAAAAGAACGGATAGATCACTCGGTCAAAACCAGCCACCTTTGCGGCAAGAGCAACGTCGTGGGCGATGTTTAATGGGGCTATTGAAATTTAATCTTTTTCGATTTTTAGGAAAGGATTATCGAGTGGCATCAATTCAAAAAATAACTTCGGATCCTCAATCAAGTAGCCCTTCAAGGTTGTTTTCTTCCTAGGGCCATGCACTTGGCATGTCCAGATATTTAGACCGTTGTCTCGCTTCTTGTGAGCCTTCAGTTTTTCGAACTGCTTTTGCACCCAACGCCATTCCTCAACCTCCTGATCTGATCCCTGCGAAACGTCTGGAAATTCCTGCACGTAGCGTTGGAAGAGACCAGGCGTGACCAGAAATACGCTGCCACCCACCGTGTGGATTTTGGCCTTGCTGTCGTTGATGATCAGTTTGTGGCTCAGAATGCCTTCCTTGACCCAATTCAGGAATGCCTGGCCTGGGCTATCCGATTGAAGCGTTGAAGTTTCGACAGCACTTTCTGGCAGAGCATCGTTGGCCTCAGGCTCGTCCAACTCGAACATGTCCAGCAGCGTGCCGAGGTAATCGGCATCCTCTAGCTCCATCGGATCCGGCTGTGGTTGGCTTTGACATGATTCTGCGCTGACTGCGTCGGGCGCTGGTGTCGGTACCGGGGTGTCAGCTGAGTGTTCATGAGCCGCAATACTCAACGTTCCGCTGAAAGCCTCAGGCCGGTCTTCGTTCCCCCAGATCAACGCCGGTTGAAGGCGCAGAAAGGTAAAGCTGTGCTGCCAGTCTCCCTGTGTTACTTGCGCAGTCCAGATGGCTTTGCCTTCCGGCGTGGACTCCACCAATCCATGCGATTGCAGCTCATCGAACACCGCGAGGTTGGACGAGGGAATGCCCTCAATCGATTGCGACAGCAGATAGGCTCGCAGCTTGTCTGTGACCGTCTTGCTGACCAGCCAGAGCGCGTCCTGGGTCAGCCATCCCGCGGCACCCGGCTGGTTGAGTTTCAGTTCGTGCTGAACCAGATGACGCAGTCCGCTGATCAAGTGATGTTGCAGCGAATGTATCGGCGCTTGCAGCGCCTTGCTCGGGTTTCCGCCGATGTTTTGTGCGGTGGAAACACGGTCTGCCTGCATCACTAACTCACCGAGCACACCAGCACGCTCATACTGACCTGCTAGGACATACAGCAGGTTGGCCCAGAGCGATGGAAATCCACTGAGCCAATCGAGAATTGAGCGGTCGAGAATCTGGGTGTAGAGCAAGCCTGCGGCCGCGCCATGCAGGTGGTAGTCACGCCCCTTGATGTAACGAAAACGGTAGGGCTGATTCAGGGGTCCCTGCCAAGGATGCCAGACACGGCCATCCTGGCGCTCGACCAGCAGGTCCACGGCGATCTTGCCAATGTCATGCAGCAGGGCACCATAGGCGATGCCAGCAGACCAGGCGTCGGTCTGGGCGGCTTGGTCTTCGGGCGCAGCACCCGTGGGGAGCAGATACGACTGACGCAATTTCAGACTACAGGCGACCAGCTCCAACCCATGGTCGAGCATGCCGCCAAGATAAGCGTGGTGGTGCGTCTCGCTGGCTGGAAGCTGCTGGACCAGCTCGGCGTAGCGATGGATCGGATTTAAATAGAGCTGGCTGAATTGCGGATGGGAGAGGGCGGTGTACTGCCAGATGCGATCGAGCAACTGGCGGCGATGCTCGACTGCTAACAAGCTCTGGGACGATTCGATGGGCAGGTACCCATCGGCGACGTTTACGGTGGGCGTCGGAGTAGGCTTTTGCCTTTTTTGCCGAAACAAACTGAGCATCATGGTCCTTCCCCGGAACCTGCAGAGTGAGTGGCCTTTTAGCCTTTTCGGATAGGGCTCTTACCCTTGACTCCCCATTCCCTTCTAACCCTTACCGGTCCTTTTGACGCGTTTCCCTTTGTGCGGCAATCGGAATATCGATTTGTCCTGGTGCCATTTTGTTGGATGCGCGTGCTGGTACGAAAAAGGAAAGTGTCGGTACACTGCGGTGCGAATTTTATCGGGTCTTGCCATGAACCTCACTGACGCCACGCTCATACTGCTGCTCGCGGCACGTATCCATGGAACAGACGAAGCCGTCAGGGCTTCGGCTAAGAGCGTGGTCAAGAAGTTACCGCGCAGTAAACGCGATCTGATCTACAAGGTGATCGACAGTCGAAGTCCGCTCGAGCTGGTGGACTACCTGGCGCAGAACCTGGATACGTAACGGCGTTCTGCGGTTATGGAAGTACCTCCCGTTCTCTGCGTCAGAACTCCACGGTGCGGGGATTTTCTCTGGGAACAGAAAAAGGGTCCAACTCGTGTTGGACCCTGTGAAGCGCTTGCAGCAGTGAGGTAACGATCAAGCTCCATCGTTCATGCATCGCGAGTTATCCATTACCGTCTGCTTCTGTTGCTGCTCCAGGTTGAGCACATACTCCGAAGCGCATCGTGCCTGGCCACTGGCGCGGAAGATGGCGCGGTTGTCAGCCTTGAGCAGGCCGAGCCAGGAATCGATGTAGCCCTCGTGCCGAAGCTCTCCCTGTATACCGGCGTAGGCACATAAAAAAGCGGCACCCATTTCGGCGATCAACTCTTCAAATGCATAGTCTGGCGAGCCGAATGGGCAAGGTGAGGTCACGCCTTCGCGCTTCAATCGAGAGTGGTGTCCGGTCCAGTGCGTCAGCTCGTGAAGTGCGGTGGCGTAGTATCCACCTTGATCGTGGAATTGCGATTTTGTCGGCAGTTGGATGAGATCCCTGATCGGGTGGTAAAAGGCTTCGTCGGCAAATCGATGAATGATATTTGCGCCCGAACTTAGCAACAAACTTTCCGCAGCAGCGTTGGGGAATACGGGATCGCTCGGTTCCGTCTCGAGCACGGTTTCATTAAGCGTTTCGAGCCCTTCCGTTTGCTCGATGTTGAACAGAAAATGCGTCCTGAGAATGCCAAAGTGAGCGACTTTTGGTTGACCGTTTTCATCGAGTACGGGTTGGCCTGCTTCGGTTTGTTTCTCGCGCTCCATCGGCTTGTAGAGCACTGCCAGGGTGCTGTGCTCACCCTTACGAATGTGCCCGCCGGCTTTTTTGGCTTGATTGAAGGTCAGCCAGCGATCTTGAGTAAACCCCTGCAACCTGGCCTCGGCCCAGAGCAACGGTAAATTGATGCCCGAATAGGGACGCTGCGTGACGGCGTTGATGGGATAGGGTTGGTGATGACCGACGTCAGTTGAGCCACTTGAGGACCAGGGTTTGATCCAGGGCGCTACGCCTTGGTCCAACGCGGTAACGATCTTGTCAGTCACGTCTTGGTAGATATTGCGCATGGCATTTTCCTCGTAGAAAACGGAGGAACGCCTTTCCCGTCGGGGAGGGTTCCCCGGTGGGTGTTGGTTGGATTGGTGCAGGACTGCGTATAGCCTGAGTTGGATCAGTGGCCGTGTATGGCCGTTTGCGTTTAGCGTTGCTGCTCTTCCGCAAGCGCTATCAGTAAGGCGTTAGGCTGGTCTGATGCCTGAAGTAGGCTGAGGCTCAGTCGCAGCAATGGTTTATGTTCTGCATCACTCGCTGAGACGAACTTGGCTACCTCAAACACCACGTAGGGTGCGTTTGGATCGGCCAGGTGTGCTTTGAAGGCTGCGCGTACGATGTTGCTCAGCCTATCGAGCTGCAGTTTTTCAGAATAATTTGAACCATCGAGCAGTACTGCGTGTTGCCACGCGTCTGGAGTGAACACAACGGGCAAGTGCAGAGTGTTCAGTGCTTCGCTTGTGAGTGAGTCGGACATGGGGTGCCTCCGTTGATAGCGCGAAGAAACCTGTCCCATAGGGGAAAGAATTTCCCGCGGTGGGTTGAAGAAAAACAAGAGGGGTTAGGACGAGCCGGGCTCGAAAGACGCTCGGGAGAGCAGTAGGCGTTCATCACCGTGAAGCGTGACCGTGCGAGCCACCGAACGCTAATCGCACTTGGGGGGAACCATCACCGGAGTGACGTAGCCTCAAAGGCTCTGGCTACCTGGGAAGGTGCTGTCGATAACAGCGATCCGTATCCTCTATGTAGCTGGATGATTGGCATGGGTCAACGGCCTTAGAGGCGCTGTTGTACGAGGTGCGTCTTCTGTCTTCCAGTGAAGAGTTTTCGACCGAATAAGCTGATAAACGGTTAAGCATGGGCGTTTTTCAGTAGTAGTCTGTAATCTCGATTTCCACAGGAACACGCTCAGAAGAGGGCGCAACCATGCCGGCTCAGCAGCCACTTCCAATCTCCCGCGCACACCGCTGGGCATATGCATGCGGTATGTTCGCCAAACGTGGTTATCGCAGGTTGAAAGGGTTTGAGTCTCGTGTGGCCAAGCGTGCAGTGACGGCAGGTTTGCCTGCGGGTAATTTACTCGTTCGCGGGATCTTTCTGCTTGCCCAGGTGGCCCTGTTCGGTGCACTTCTTTTTGTTAGCTTTTGGTTGTTTCTGCTGGTGTGCACATTCGTCGCATTAGCGGCTATCTCAGTTCAAGATTCAGACACTCCAGATATTGATGATCTCGATGATCCAATTCACAGAGCGTCTTGGCCTGAGCGGTACGATAAATGGGGTTCACTGAAGTAACCTCCCTGGTTATTTTGAGCCCGATTTACCTGAAACTATTCTTGCTCCGCTCATCAACTGAGAGGTCCCGTTAGAACTCGCTGTCTGCGCAGCCTGGGTTCCCCGGCTGAGCATTCCTTCTACACCTGAACCTACGCTATACCCAGCCCAGCTCATTGCGGCTAGAAAGACCATCGGCAGTACGATGAACATCGCCCCCATCACATACTCAATCACCTGTGCCGTGACGGTTCCATCCATAAATCCGGATGTCGGCAGCGACAACAGCACCTGATTGGACGCCGAGACTTGGTTGTACAAGGTATCGAGCATGCTGGAGTCGACCCAGCGGGCTAACTCCCACCAGAAGGTCAGCATGTGCAGCGTGAACAGCGCGAACGTCACCGTCATGACGGTTTTCAATTGGTAGGTACTGACCAGCAGGATCAGCGGCAAACTGATGATGACGCCCATGATCAGGAAAGCCTGCACCATCGGCAGGGCGGCACGTAGTGCATTCATTGCCGGGAAGTTGCTGAAGGAGCCGAGGGCTAGCCCAGTGTTGGTCGCCAGGTTATTGAGCCCCTGATTGATCGACCCACCGCGGGCACTGGAGCCATAATCCTGGTACACCTGTCCGGGCGACATGGACATCGACTGTTGGCGCGGGCTGACCAGTTCGCGCAGGGTGGCATCCTCGATCTCGTTGCTTGAGCGACCAGTCAACCAGCCTTTCAGCTGAGTCAGCAGCGAAGGGTCAACTTGCTCGATCAATCGTGCTCGCAACCCGATACCGCTGTCACTCCACCATTGTTTGCAAGTGGGGTAGCCCGCGCCATTCTCCAGCCGTGGCAAGGAAATATCGCGGGTTTCATCGTAGGGCCAACTGACTCGCGGTGTCCGTGAGCGATCAGTGTCGTAGTAACCCGGGGTGTCGAGAAAATAGCTTGAGCCGATCCAGGACGCATCATGACTTTGCTGTTTGTCCAGCTGCGGACGATTGGTGAACAGCCGAGAGCGGGAGTAGCCGTAGCAGTCACGAGTGAAGTCGGCGATTTCCTGTAGCAAAACCTGGTTATCGATGCGCGAACTGTCGATCTCCATGCGGATCTGCCGGATATCCGGTGCGCAGGGGATGGAGCCGGTTGCCGCCGCCGTCACCCCTTTGCTCAAGGCGTGCACCAGAAACCACCAAATTGGCACGTTGGCGGAGCGTTCGCCGATGGTATTGAAGGTGATCCCCCAGGCGGTTTCTGCTGGCTTAGCCACACTGATACCGCAGCGCTGGCTCGCTGCATCATCGAACGTCATTGACGTGAGGCTCAATGGAAAGACCGGCGCGCAGCCGAACAAGACGACGATGTAGGCCAGCCACAGCCGGTTCTCTATCCGCGGTACAGAGAGCAAACCCTTGTTGCCTTCATCCGCGCCTTGCTGACGGGCCGACAACCACTCTTGCAAGATGATCGCGCCGAAGGGTGCGGCGAACAGTCCAGTGTCGGACAGGACGTTCCAGATACCGTTGTTGATGATCCATGCCAGGAGGGAGAGGTAAAACTCCAGGTAGCTGTTGGTGCTCATGAGCATGGTTCTTACCTCACAATCGAGTGAGCTCGACGCAGGTAAAGAGCAAGAGCCCTAATGTCCCGGCGCGCTTCACGCGCAATCGGTCCTGTGGTCGATTTCGGTAGCGCCTTAGCAGGTCCCACCAGAGTGCTAAGAGGACGCCGTAAAGCAGGGCACGCCACCACCGCAGGTAAGGCCGTATCGATTCCAAGGCTTGCTGCCAGATCTCGAAACTACCCAGCGCAGTGCGGCCGATCCAGGCAACCAGTGCGGCGATCAGGATCATCATTGCGGCAATCCCCAGACTCGAAAGCAAAGTGAATAGCGGTGAGCGTTTCATGGCTCACTTGCCTCTGGCGTCAGCATTATTGAGTCGACCGGGCTCGGGGTCGCCTTGCTCGACGGTACGCGATGCATCAGCACCGCCGGCATGCCGATCGAGCACCAGGCTGGCGGTATTGGTGGCCAGCATCTGCCGGACCTGCAGTTCGGTCTGCAGCAGGCGTATTTCGCGCTCCAGGGTGTCGATATTTTTCGTCAAGGCGGTTTGGGCCGGTTCGGCGGAGGCGATGTTCGGTTCATGGCTGCCCGCCAGCAGGGTGCGCAGTAGTAGGAGTGCCTTGTCGAGCACGCTGGACAAGGCCGTCTCACTGGCCAAGCGGCGTGCCAACAGATCCTGGTCGGGATCATCGCGCAGAGCTTCAACCACACCCCGGGTCACCGGCAGCATCGGGCTGGACGCTTTAGCCAGATTGTCAGGGGTAGGCGGCAGTGAGCCAGACAGCAACCCTTGCAAGGCCTTGAGGCGTTCGCTATAGGCCTCCTGGATCAGCGGCGTCAATCCGCTGCCAGCGGTAGCACGCAGGGTTTCGCAACTGTCGCAGGTCGCGACTTCGTTCTCGCCCAACACGCGAACGGCCCATTCGGATTCCTCTTGGGGTGAGGTCCATGCCTGGCAAATAGCGCCGCCCAGGCAATCACTGCTACTGATCGAGGCGCTGTCATCCACGGACCGGTTATGCAGCAGGTTGTAGCCCGCGCGCACCACATCGGAGGTTGCCCGGATGGGTGGTTGTCCGCTACCTCCAGCCTTCTGCCCGCCGACCCATGACACCCCATTATTGCCGTTACGGGCCTCGGTGTTCTTCACTGCGGCCACCGCATCACCTCCGGTTTGTTCGAGGTTGCCCTGCATCTCCTGGTTCTTGGCCAATGCGCCCCAGCCGGCTTGACCGACCTTGTCCGCCATCTTCTCGGCCATCGCCTGGCAGGTCAGCTTGGAACGGTCGAAGTCGATTCTTCCTTGCATCACCCCGTTGCTCAACAACTCATAGAGGCCGGGATTGGCGCGCTGGATAGTCAACGCCGGCAGCGACATCACCGCCTGGGTCGCGTTCTGCACGATGCTGCCCATGATCTGCTGGAAGCCTTCGGTAGCGCCGTTCAGCTGGTTTTGCAGGGTGTTGGTGAGGCTCATGTTTCCACACATCATGTTCGCTCGCCATGAAGCGCCGACACCGAGCCCGTTGGGGCGATAGAGCGAGCTCGGCGAGCCCGCTGCCGAGCCGCCACCGATGGTGTACATCACCCGGTCGTCCAGTACTTCGCCTTGAGTGCCTAGGCGGTAATCGTCCTCGGCGCCGTGGGCATGCGTGGTCACGGCGAGCAGTCCGCAGAGCAACAAAGTCATCGGGCTTAACCATGGTTCTGCAAGAAGCCGACTCATGCAGCACCACCTTCGAAGTTGATGCTGAACAGGAAGGTCTGTCCCTCACGCTTGCAGCAGCTATAAAGACGCCACAGCGACCAGGCGTAGCCGCCATCCGCGCTCTGCACCGGATCGCTGGGGAAGATGGCGCATGTGGGTTGAACCAGGGGGGAGAGCAATTGCCATTTGTGGGTCGAAGCGTCGTTTTCAACGATTGGGCCAGGCGGCCAATAACCATCGCGTGGTACGGGTGTGAGCGGGACATACACGTGCGGTTGCCAGTTGCGGGTAATGACGTCACCCGCGCGCTGCGCCATCACCGCAGCGGCTTTGAAGTCGTCGGGTTGCACCAAAAATCCTTGCCGGGGATAGACGTTGCCCCACATGTTTCCCGCGAGCTGACGACCGATCTCACGGACTCCCGGTAAGAGCGACTCGGGATAAAGGCTTTCCGGGATGCCATGACGCCAGGCCAGTGAGTCCAAAGTGCTCAGGTAGTAGGGCATGAACGCAGTGGCACCGCTGGCGCAGGCGTAGCCGGATTGCGAGGCAAGTTGCGTGGCGGCCCAGCCACCGGGATGCCCGATGCCATCAACGTTTTTGAAACGAGGCAGGTTGTCACGTCGCGTGTTTAGCGTGATCAGGTTACCACCGCCTTCCGCACCGCTGATGGGAGAGGAGAGTGCGGCCATCTCGGTCCAAGGATTGGCACCGGTGGTGGCATAGCTGGAGACCACCAGCTCAGGAATGAAATGACGAACTTTGGTTGAGGTTTTCACGGTGCAGCCGAAGGGTGTGCAGAGCAACCAAAAGCAGATGCCGACGACCTTGTATTCGAGGCAGTCCGGAGAGAGCACGGAGGCGGTAATGCTGCCAGTATCCAGCGCTACGCTTGGCCCCGATGCCAGCAGAATGCTCAGCACTAAAGGATGTAACTTTTGGGGCGAAATATGCGGGCAGGCAGCAGACATGATCCAGGCTCTGGGTGTATGGCCTGGACAGGTTCAATGATCGAAAGGAGGGTGTCAGTGAGAAAGCCGAACGCAGGATCGTCGGTTTACAGCGATTTTCTAGATCAGCAGAGGGTCATTCAGCGCTCAGCTTACGAGCAAGCGCGTCAGACTCGATGAGCAATTGATCCGTTTTGATCTCGAAAATGTTGGCGAGTTTGCAGAGGACCAATAACGACGGGTTGCCGACCCCTCGTTCGATTTGACTCACATAGGTACGATCCACCTCGGCCATGAGCGCCAATTGCTCCTGGGTGAGATTCTTCACGCGTCGCATCGAGCGGATGTTTTCCGCCAGTTGCAGACGAAGCTGTTCGTAGTCTTGAGTCATGCGCGCAAACTGCGCCTTGAGGGACTCTCAATCCACGGGATATAGTCTACATTGGCCTGATTGGGCTCTTTTCTGATGCTTAAGCGAAGTGCCAGTTTTGTTTCTATGCTGCTTGGGACAGACCCAGCATTAATAATTAAATCGAAAGCTAAGGTGTCTATGGACGAAAATTACGTTTCAATTCCGGCGGCGGACGGCTGCCCGAGCCTCTTGACACCGTGGGGCAGCGAATTTGCGCCTATGATCGAACGTGGCGTGCAATGCGCCCAGGCCTGGCTTAATACACCCGGTGACGTACCACTGTGGTGGGAACTGGCGCAGGCACGGAAGACTTGTCCAGTAGGAGAATCTCAGGATGCTTTCGAAGCAGGATTTTTATTGAGAGTTCAGCAGCGGCTTCAAGGCGTTTCACCTTAGCCGTGCGGCTCCAACCCTGACGATATGGCCTACACGGGAAAATTTACTGGAAGGTATGGTTCTAGGCTCCATTCCTCTAGAATGGAGATCTGACAGAAGTGGCGTTGGTCTGTGATAAACAGATTTACGTAGTTAGGATTCTGATAAGTGCAGATTCTGCACGCTCTGAGAACGTGGAGCGCGATATGAAAGCCGAGCAAGTGTTGAGTGACGATCTGGTGAGCCGACTGGAGGGTAAAATCCCAGCCATGGCTGAAGGTGCGATCAATACGGCCTATATCAACGCGCTGGCGGCCGGACGCAGCGTGATGGAAGTGATGGACGGCAAGCTCGTTGAGACGACTGCCGACGGTAAGCACAAGGTTATTCGAGTGGCCAAGCCCAAGCATAGAGTGACCTTGGGCGGGATTATCAAGGTGCACCGCTGCTCATGACCGTGCCGCGGCTGAGGGTATTTGCCGGCCCTAATGGTTCCGGTAAAAGCACAATGAAAAGTGCCGTCCCTTCCCACCTGATCGGGATCTACATCAACCCGGATGAAATCGAAAAGGCTGCCAAAGAGGGCGGACGCCTGGAGTTCAGCGATTTTCAACTGGAAGTCGAAGGTGACGAGGTTCTCGACTTTATCAAGGCGCACCGACTGATCCGGTCGGCCCAGCTTGATGAGGAGGCGGCCAAAATAGACTTCAGCAATAACGGCCTGAATTTCCAGTCCGTCGCGATGAATTCCTATTTTGCTTCCGTGCTCTCTGATTTCATGCGGCACAAGCTCCTTGAAGCCCAGTTGTCTTTCACCTTCGAAACGGTGATGTCTAGCGAGGACAAAGTCGCTTTTATGCTTAAGGCAAAAGCGTCGGGATATCGAACCTACCTCTACTTTGTCGCCACTGAAGATCCTGACATCAATATCAACAGGGTCAAGAACCGTGTCGCGGCAGGTGGGCACCCAGTCCCCACGGAAAAAATTGTGCAGCGCTACGGTCGTTGCCTGAACCTATTGCCAGCAGCCATCGCAGCTTCGAACCGGGCTTATATCTTTGATAACTCCGGCGCTGATCTGGTGCTGCTCGCTGAAGTAACAGACGGGACTGACCTTGAATTCAGGGCTGATGAGATCCCTGACTGGTTCATGCAAGCCTACGTGGAGAAGGTTTTCAAGGATTTGCTGCCGGGTTGATCGAAACCAAGGATCAGCTCCGTTTCACTTAATTCCTCGCATCCTATCGATCCGTTCAGCTACCCGGTAAGCCGCCTCCAGTTCCGAGCAGCCGGTGCTCTGCATCAGTGTCCAGCGCTCGGCTTTTTCCTCGGGCTCCGTCATGGCCAGGGCGAGATAAAGACTGGGCGGCACGGCCCGAAACAGCGTCTCGAGCTTCTTCGATAGCACGACCCCCTCAGTGTATTTCCTCGGCTCCTTACTGGCGGAGAGCAGCAAGGCCTTCTGTGCCGGCGTGAGTTTCTTGAACCGTGCGATTTCTTCGATTTCCGCGGGCGGCATGTTCAAGCAAATCCACCATTCGATCATGTTGAGCATGGTCTGCGCGGCGGAAGGAAAGTCGGCAAGGTTTTGCGTCGCCAGCCAGAACCAGGCTCCGAGCTTGCGCCACATCTTCGTGCCCTTGACCACAAACGGCGCCAGCAACGGGTTTTTGGTGATGATATGGCCCTCGTCAGTGACCATGATGATCGGTCGGCCCAGGTACTGGTCGCGCTCGGCCAGGTTGTTCACGGTGTTCATCAGGCAGATGTAGCTGATGGACATCTGCGCCTCGTAGCCTTCGCGAGCGTAAGTGGCGAGATCAACAATGGTCACATCGCTTTCGGGCCAAGGTGTGCCTTCACGATCGAACAGTTCACCCTCTAAACCTTGGCAAAACAGGTCCATGGACTCGCCCATTTCCTGGGCACGCTCGCGACGTTTCTCTGGCAAGTGCGGGTCGGCGGCGACGCGCAGCAACGCGTCGCGCACGTCGCGGGTCAGTACCTGGCGCTCCGCTGCGACACAGGTCTGCGCTGCATCGAGAATGCACTCCCGGATCAGACTGCGATCGGCTCGACTCAGGCGCGCCTCTTCCTTGGCTTCGCCGCCGGTAATCATCAGGCGGGCGGTGATTTCCAGTTCGCCGAGAACATCGCGCTGGTCTTCGCGACAGGTTACCACCTCATCGTCCCAATCATCGATCGATAGACTCGCCACCTGATCCGGCTGCTCGACCAGGCGCCAGGCAGCGGCGAACGGGGCGAGGCTGACCGCGGTACCAGGTTTCAATTGGACCTTGTTGACCGACAGGCCTTGTGTTGTGAAGTAGTCACCCTGCAGGCCGAACGAGTTGCCAGCCTCTACGATAAACAGGCGAGGGCGGTATATAGCCATGATCTGCATCAACAAGGTGACAAGGGTCGCTGACTTGCCGGCGCCGGTGGGGCCGAATAACAGCAGATGGCCGTTCATTGCTCTGTCTAAACGTGACAAAGGATCAAAGCTCAAAGGCGAACCACCACGATTAAACAGCGTGATACCTGGGTGGCCGGTGCCAGTGCTGCGGCCCCAGACTGGAACGAGGTTTGCCAGGTGTTGGGCGAACATCAGGCGTGTGTACCAGTTACGTGTGTCGCGGGCTGGGTTGTAAGCCATCGGTAACCAACGCAGGTAGCTGTTGCAGGCGGCGACTTCATCGCCCTCACGCACCGGTTGTAGCCCCGCACCCAGCAGCGCGTTCGTCAGGCCGACTGAGCGTTGGTGCAATTGCTGTTCATCGTGACCGCGCACGTAAAATGCCAGGGTGCCGCGGTACAGCTTGTGTTGTCGGCCAATGATCGCACGAGCCTCTTCAACATCCTGACGGGCCTGAGTCGAAGCCAAGTTTTCACCAATGGCTTTGCGTGCCAGACGGTTCAACTGATCTTCGAGTACATCTTGTGGTTTGACCACCAGGGTCAGACTCATCACCGTGCCTTCGGGTAACTGGTCGAACAGGGCATTCACCGCGTCTCCCTTGCGGATTTCGCCAGTGAGTTGACCAATCAATGGCGCCCGGCGCAGCTTGTCCACCACCATTACCCGGTGGGGGTGATCATCAAAAAACCAGAGTCCATGCTGCACGTCCGAACGCGGTTCGTTGAAGAACAGGCGTTCGGCAAAGTCATGATCGAAGGGTAGCTCCAGCGATTCGCCTTCGTCGGACTCCGGATAGGCCACGCGGCGGTAGAAATCTTCGGGCGATTCATCTGTGAGCTTGGGCGCTGGATTGAACCAGGGCAATAACCAAGCATACAGACCTCGGCCATCAACTAGCGTCGATTGCACCCCGCACGCCTGCAACGAAACAGCGACACGTTCGCAAGTTTGTCGCAGCGATTGCACTGGGTTGAGTCCCGCCTCCTCACCGTCAGACTCAAGCCAGCGATAGATCACCAATCGCACCCGACGGTTGTTTCCTCGCCAGGGCAGGCGCGTGACTGCCTTATCCTCGAACAGGCCGCCGGGCTTGGAGATGGCTTTCAAATGTCGGCGAATAAGTTCCAGGTACGCTTCGGTGAAAACCGTGCCTCGGACGCCGTCCTGAATATAGTCGGTGAGCCGGGTCAGGTAGGGGGTGAAGTCGTTGTCGTCCTGGCAGAAAAATTGCGCCACCCAAGGCGCTTGATCCAGCTCGTCAAAGCTATCCTGCAGGGCATCTTCTATGGCATCGCGGGCTGCCGTTAGCCAATCGGGTTCGCGCCCTTCGGTGCCTATGGGCAGTAACTCGAATATTGCACCCACAGAGCGATTGTCATCTAGTAGAAAACACTGCTCGGTGTCGAGGTATTCGACCCACGGCAGATGATCGGTGAAGCTGGGATTGTGCGCATAGAGCGCAGCTTCATCGGCCAGTGTGGCGCGGGGGCGCAATGGGTTGCGCCAGGCTTTCCATGCAGACGTGGAGTTGCCCGTATCGTCGCTACACATTACAGATCTTCCTGACGTTCACCCGGCAGTGCGTACTGCACCCGTTGGTAGAATGGAAAGACGGTCGAGTACCCCGGCACTGGTGCCTGCTCGGTACCACTCAGATGCGGATACACGTACATCACCAAATCAGGATTGGGCAGGCGAGGGAACAGGTTGCGAATTTCATTCGCTGCTGTACGCGTATACGGTTCCTGGAGCGCAGCGGAGAGATCTGTTTGAGCCAACGGGCGACGCAACTGTTGCCGAGCATCCAACAGTTGCTGTTGAGTACCCTGTGAGCCGGCGCCGTTCCAGATGTCCAGCATGGTTTGCTCGCCATGCGGCAAAAGCGTGTCCTTGTCGGTGGAACACCCCGTCAGGACCCAGCAGAGCAAGCTAATCCAGATCAGATAGAGACGTAGGATCTTTTTCATGGCGAACGCTCCGGCCCTTAGGCTCGTAGTCGATGGTGATCTCATGGTCGAGGTGAAGGGCGACCTGTGCTGCCGGTGGTACGTACACGGCAGCAAAGGCTTCGCCATACAGTTTGTTGACCCACTCTCGAATGTCGCTGGCCCCACCACTGATAATTGAGGTCAGTGCGCTATTACCACTGTTGTTAGTGACCCCGAAGGCACTGCCGCCCGAACTAATGACGCTGCTGTTGTTCTGTTCATTCCCGAGTAGGGCGGCGACGCCAGCACCGGCGGCAGTGATCAGAGTCTGACTGCCCAGGTACTGCTTGGCATTCGAGCGACGCTCGCCGGCGATGCAGGGAATGCCATACGGATCTGAGAGGTACCCAAGTCCACCGCGGATCTTGTCAGTGTTTGAGCTTTGGGTGGCCGAGGCATTGCGGCTGGCGACCGTTTTTGGCTGAGGCACCGTACGGATGGTGCCGTCAGTAAACACAAAGGTGATTGACTCGACCTGTCCGCGTACGCAGGACAAGGTCCAGTCACCGGACGCCGTGCCGCTCATCACGGCCCCAGCGACGTCCGGCAGGTCGATGCCGTTGGCCGTCAGGTTTTTCGGACCGACAAGCACCTTGAAGGGATAGGGATCATTCACCGTGCCATCCACGGGGACTCGGCCAATCAGCGCGGTCATGGCGACCGAGCCCATCAATGTCGCATTTTCGGGAATGGTGTAGACCGGCTTTGCACCTTCGGTACGATCACCGGATCGCGTCAGGTCACGCTCACCCTTGGTGACCTCGCGTAACTGCTTTTGGCTGCGGTCGATGGCATTGTCCTCCAAACCCTCGATCGAGTTGAAGGCATTAGGCAGACTCGGTGCGGAAGAGGTCTTGGTTTTGCCTCGGGTTTCGGTGGAGGGAGCATCCGAGGGTTCAATCCACTGCAGCGCATCGTTGGCAGAATGCCGCCCTTCGAACTGGTCCCCATCGCCCGGTTCAAGCCCCAGTCCGATCGGCATATCCTTGCCTTTGCCGGCCAGCCCCGACAACTGCTCCTGCAATTGCGTTAGTAGACCGCGAGCCTGACGAGTGTCTTGTTCTGCTTTGAGTCGGGCCTCGTTGGCTTGTCGACGGCCTTCGTCGACCTGCTGGGTCACGCTGCCAAGCGCGGTCTGAATACGCGAATCAACACTGTTTTCCCGCTCGCGCAGGCGGTTGTTCTCCGTCTGCAGTGAATCATTGTGTTTCTTCAAACCGAGCATGTCGCTGCGCATGGCCTTCACTTGGCCTACCAAGGTGGCGACCGTGTCGCGTGGGGTATCGCCCGCAATGCCGAGCGACTTGGCTTGCTCGGCAGATAATTGAATATCGCCCTGATCAACTGGGTGCTCTGGAGAGGGCGTATTGCCTCCCGCGACCCAGCTTTTCATGATGATCAGCACCACGCCCAGCAGCGCAGCCGGTACCAGCCATTTGAGCAAGGCGTTAGCCTTCATCGTCAGTACCTCGCGCAACGGGCGGAAGCATCACGGCGTGTTCGAGGCCGGCACCGCGCGTGATGAGGTAGGCAATCGTGGTGTCTTCCTCACTGCCGACCGGCCCGAGGAAAGCATGCTGGAAGGTCGCGGCGAACAGTTTTGCCTGAAGCTGACGCGGATCTAGTTGCACCGTCGCTGTACCTCGATTGCGCAACTTCACGGCCGTCACCCAATAGTCACCGAGCCGCAAGGAGGCGATGGGTGTGCTGGAAACGTTTTCGCTCGGCAGCAGGGTCGGCAGTTCGGTACGCAGCTTGAGCGGGACGCGGCGTACGCCGGGCAGGGACTCCACGGTGCGCAGCGGACCGTACAGGCTTTGCGCGGCGTAGCGCGTCAACGCGGCCGGGATCGGCGTACGTTCTGGAACAGCGACGGTACTCGATTCAGACTCGATAGCTTGCACCGGAGTATTCTTGAGAATACGCACGGGCTCCAGCGGTTGATCGCCAGGCGTGGCCGCGATATCCAGGAGGATGATCTCGCCCGTCTTGACCGATTGCAGTTGCAGTCGTGTCGGTGCAATGGCTTCCGACGCGCGCAGGTACAGCGTGCCTCCGGTTGATTGCACGCGCAGTTTATCCTTCAGAGTGGAAGGCACGCCGACACGAATCGCTTCATCGACAAAGACCACTCGTTCCTGATTGATCACCAGTGGGACCGCGAGCGGTAGGCGTTCCCAGTGCATCAGTTCGACGGCCTGCGCTGCAGCGCCCGATAGCATAAGTGTGAGGGTGAGTCCCAGGGTAGAAATCCGCTTCATGGCTCACCCCCAGGCAGGGAGATTTTTTGCGGCGTACCCTGATAGCAATCCAGTGCAAGGCCCCACTTATTGCGTTCGGGGTCTAGATCGAAACGCACCACCCGTAACGGATAACGCACGACCACCCGTTTCACCGGTTCGGCGGCGTAATACTCATCAGCGTTGAGGTCGAGGGTGACCAACCAGCTGTCGCGATCAAGTTGCTTGACCCGCAGTTCCGGATCTTCACTGTAGCCTCGGCCTAGAACTTCGTAGACGCCACGCACCCGTTGACGCAGTTCGCCGGCGGCCTTGCGATACTCATAGTCGCCGTCGAGGAAGGCCTTGCAAGCAGGTGTCAGGTAGGACTGCAAGCCATAAATGGCGCGGCGATAATCCTGCTCGCCATCCGAGGGCCAGCGGTTGAGTTGGCCAAAGATGTACAGGGCAAAGGCATACACATTCTCTGGGGGAACATCCCACCACTTGCGTGTGCTGCCCGCGCGCAGATCAGGGGGGACATGCACGGTCAGATCGGTCGGTGCTGAGCGCCAGCCATACCATAGTCCGGCGCTTAGTAGAGCGAGCATCACTATCGCCAGACGCAGGCTGAAGATATGGGCCTGTTGGGCATCGACCTTGTTTCGAAATCGACTCATGGCTGCCACCGAGACTGGGCGGGGCGAAGTCGACGCGAACGGCGAACTGTCCAGGCGCCAGAGTGGAGAATCAAACTTCCACGCCCCAGGCGCCAACGGCTGGCGAGTATCCATTCGAGCTTGCGGTACAACCAGGTCTCGGGACGAGCCCGTTTGGCCCGACGTAGTAGCGTGCCCCCGACCAATAACACCACTGTCATGCCTGCGATCATGCTGGTCGGCGCCACGGCAATCGAGGCGGTGACGATCGCCAAAGGAATGCCCACCAGCAGGCCAATGACGGCGCCGGTGCCTAGGGCCACCCACATTTCATCATTGGTTAAACCGCGCAATACGGCTGGATCACGATTGAGTCGCTCTGGCAGAAAGACCAAAGTGCCGTCGGCAAGACGTTCGATAGTGTCGTTCATGCCAACCTCACAGAATCGCGGCAGCCTTGGTGAGAAACCAGATGATGATCACCACCAACAGGGCGCCGATACCGACTACCGCGCCGAGGTCTTTCCAGGTCTTGCGCTGGTTTTGGACATCGGCGAATACGGTCAGGGAATGCCAGGCCACGCCGAGAAATGCGAGCAGGGCAATCAGCAGGCCGAGCAGAATGCCGGCGTCGTAGGCGTAGTTTTTGATCGTCTCGATCAACCCGGAACCTTCACCTCGGGAAGGCGCCTCCATGGTCGGTAGGTCGGCAAAAGCTAGGCCAGGACCAAGGACCAGCAGCAGACCGATCAAGCGTTGGCTTGCACGATCACGCAGGTTGTTTTTAAGGGGGACAAGGCACTTGAGCATGATGGCGATCTCCGATGTTAGGACAGGGTGAAGAACATCAAAATCAGCAAGGTAAGCAGTACGCGCGCAGCGCTTCCGCCAAAGGCACCAAAGCGCATGCTTCCTGTCGCCCAGCCCCGGTAAGCCGTCCACATCACCCAGGCACACCACAGCAAAGCAAGGACGAGAACCAGAGACAGCCACAGTGTTGAGCTGCTCTGTGCCGAAAAGCCGGAGGCGTTTTGGAAGGCTGCGGTCTGAGCGTCAGTCATGCTCATGGCGAAGGTTCCGAAGACGGAGTGTCGAGGCGGTAATCGCCGACCAGCTCACTGGGATCGCGGGGTTGAGCGCGGGAGGGAGAGAGGTAGTCCTGCACACCAAGACGAATGCGTTGGATGTCTTGAGTTAGGCGGAGATAGTCGAAGCGATAACGCTCCGTTGATTCAGCCGAGCTAGCTATCTGGGCTCTTGTCGCAAGATGTTCGATAGTGTCGAGTTGCTGCAAAATCAGGCTTAACTGATCCTGTTCAAGAGCTGATGCGGCATAGCTGCCACTATTGAGCGTGGTCAGTACGAGCAAACAGCAGATTCGGCAAAATACAGTTGGCATGTGGATAGCCCATTTGGTTATGGGGCTAGCATCCAACTGCCGAATAGGGCTCAGCAGTAAAAAATACGAAACACGCTACGTCATTTTATTTTCGATACAGGCGCTGACCATGTAGCGAGTTTGGTTACCGGCTATATCGCGGAGAAGGGAAGTGATGGAGTGCTTACTGAGGTCGTTTGCAAATGAGTCGTTAAGTCAGTGCAAATACCTCCAAGTGTCAGCGGGTCTGGGGGAAATGGCTCCAGCCAACGGTGTGTTTAGCTAGTCTTCCAATACCACTTACTCCAGGATGATTCCCATGTCAGATAACTCTGAAGCCAACATAGCCACAGCGGACGCTCTCACACTGCTCCTGCACAACCAGCACGCCCTAGCAGCCGCCCTTGAAGAAGTGACCAAATGGATCTCAGAGGATGGAGTGGAAGGTGTCGCCGTTAACGCAATGGGGGCCATGGAAACGCCCGACCAAAATGGCCGAGCCATCACTGATGGCGATTATGCGCCTACGTCAGTTATAGGCATCCTCTAATGCCCGCCACACGCTTGCAGGTACCGAAGTGATTCTGTTAGTCAACCTGTAACCTGTCGCTTTATTCGTTGGATGTGAACATTTGAAATGTGGGGAGTCCGATGCGAATTAATCAGCCTTGTTCCCCACAGGAGAGTAGTGTCCAGGACACATTCCGGTAGATGGAAACTGCCTCGCCAAGACTAGCTGTTAGAATTGCACTGGGTTAGTGATCAGCCCCTTGAGAACCAGCATGAACAAAGAATTGACCGAAGAAGAGATGCGCCAAGCATTGTTCGGCTACGCTGAAATAGCTGCGCCGACGAGCACCGTTCCCGTGGAAGAAATCCAGCCGGACTTCGTTGCCGCACCCGTATCAAAAGTGGCGAAAAAGAAAGCCCCCAAAGCCTTTACCTCGAGGCTTCGGGTAACTCTTCGTGTGAGCAATGAGTTTGAAGGAAGGACTCTTGAGATCGTCCATGAAGCCGATACTCTGAGTACGTTGCTGGCAGAACAGGAAGCCACCAAAGCAGCCAGGAAAAAATTCCGCTATGTAGAAGTGGTATCGGTTAAGTCAATATAAATCATATTTCCCAGCAGGCACCAAGCCAGTCTGATGTTGGCCGGTTAGCGATGATGTTCATGACAAGCCCTCCATGTGTGGATAGACAAGGATGGCTAAACAGAGCCACGGTCGCTAACCGGCCGAGAGCGGACCTTTGTAAAGGCGTAGTACCGCCGCTGCTGTGCATCGAACCAAACGACAGCACACCGGGCAGCGACCCACTGTCGCCAAGGATATCGACCGGGGCCACCTCAAAGCTGATCGGCTGCGCGCCGCCCAGTGCTTCCACCTGCAATGTTCCGGCTTCATCGACCAACTTGACGACCATCGCGATTTCATCGAGGTGCGCCATGATTTGGATTCCTTCGGCGGGGTCAACATCGCACGATGCCTTGATGCGACCGATGACATTGCCCGCGCGATCCACAGTGACTTCGTCGCAATAATGCGCCAACTCTGTCTGGCATATCTCGCACTTCATCTTCCTGGCCACCCGGGCCGTAAGCCATCAGAAGCTTTTCGAGCAAGGCTTTGTTATCCGCGTTCATGATTTCTCCAACATTGACTCGGTTGCGGGCACCTAGGCACGCAACCTTCAGAACTAAACCCGCACTGGCGAGGCCTTAACGTCTCATCAAAAATGACCTGTTGCCTTGCGTGAAGGTTCGACCTTTATCGCCGCCACGGCCATCGACCATTTATCCGACCAACCTTGGATATCCTCGGAACTCTGTGGTCCGGGCGCGTCATAAGACGTATGGACCTCGCTGCAGCGCGGCGCAGACACAATGAAGTCAGTTTGACGAAACGAGTATGTTTACGGCCGAAACTGCCTATCGTCTTTTTGCTCGAACAAGACAGCTGGGGCTCTTTGCTGGAAATCGCTTTGCGCGCGATGATCCTTTTTTATGCTGATCATATGTTCAATGCGCTTGCTCGGGCGAAGGGGCGCGTCGCAGTACACGTTATTCGAGTATCCGTGGTCGTGACACTCGCTGGGGCGTTCGGGGTGCCGTTGCAGGCCATCGGACGGGGCCTGCTCCCGCCGAGCATCATCATGCTGTCCGTGATCATGCTGCATTACTCGATGGCGAGGTGGAGTGTCCGGTCTCCACGCTTCGAGACAGTGATCTTGGGCTCGGTCAGAACGATCATTCATCAAGGGAATCCACTGGATGAACTCAAGCGTGCCGCTTTGTCCCGCGAACGCTTGTTCGCGATGCTTCGTCAACACCAAGTGCAACACCTCAGCTTAGATGTCTCGGGCAGCTTCGGCTGTTGGAACGTCCCTCATGTATAGAGGTCACCATCTAGCGAGAGACGAAATTCATCAATAAGGATAAAGCGAGTGGACGCTAACAACGCTGCGGACCAGGTTGTTGTGATTGGAACTTCGACCGGGGGACTACATGCGCTAACGCTGCTTTTTAATCACTTACCGAGCGATCTGCCCGCCGCAGTATTTGTAACGATGCACATCGGCAACAACTTCAGCTCGTTGCCATCGATTTTGTCGAAGAATACTGCTCTTAAGGTAAGCTTTGCCAAGCAGGATGAAGCCATAAAAAAGGCCACGTTTATGTTGCTCCTCCTGACCATCATCTGCTGATTGAAAAATGGGCGATTAACATCCTGCGAGGCGCTAAAGAAAACTATGCCCGGCCAGCAATTGATCCCATGTTCAGGTCTGCAGCCATCAGCCATCAGCCATCAGCCATCGCGACCGAGCAATAGGCGTCATTCTCACGGGGCAGCTCGATGATGGTGTAACCGGACTGGAGGTGATAAAGGCCTACCGGGGGCGTGGCCCTGGTTCAGGATCCAGATACAGCAGAAGCTCGATCCATGCCAGAAAGCGCGCTTCGTCATGTAGATGTGGACGCGTGTTTGTCCTTGTCAGACCTAGCCGACATCATCGTGCAGAGGGAGAGCGAGTGGTCTACGAAAACAATGGCTGGGTCAGTGGCTAAGCGTATCGAGCCCATGGCTACAGAAAATGAGCTAGTGCACGACATGAATGCCGGAGGGGGGCAGGCCTTGGATTCGATAGGTTCTCTGAGTGGATTATCTTGCCCTGAGTGCGGCGGCAGCTTGTGGCAGTTAAGTGGAGCACTAACCCGCTTCCGTTGCCACACCGGGCATAGTTACACCGCTGCTGTGCTCAGAGAGTCGCAGGATAAAATCATCGAAGAAGCGATTTGGGTCGCGATCAGGGGGTTGCATGAGAAGCAAATGCTCCTCGCTCGATTTCTACCCGAAAAAACTCTGTACCGGGATCAAGTCAGATCAACGAATATAAAATTGAGCAAGCAGAGCTTGGATCTCAAAAAATAGCCTTGAAAACGCTGCTCGCACATTTTAAATAGCCGGATTGTGAATTCAACCGATACAGTACACCAGGTTGCGTCCAATGGCTTTGCACGCTTCTGGATGGGTATGCTTTTAAGCGTTAGACGGGATTAGTCTTTCATGCCCTCAATTTATCAGGGCGTCTGACCGACCGCTTTTGGCTGATTCTGTTGAAAAAGTCGACTTCGAATTCCACGGCAGAAAAGTTCGCGCCTAAGATTAAAATCTGAATTTCTGGCAGAAGGTTCAGGCCTCGGAGTTCACGTAGCAACATGCAAAGCAGGTGTTTTCACCCATCAGTATTCGAGCGTTTGTGCAAACCGACTGTTTTCAACAGAATCGGCCGATATCTGCCGCTCACGACCGCCCGCTTTCGGCCAAGCGCGGCCAGGATCAGAGTGTTCATTACCAGTTTGTAAAATACGCAAATTGAGGCTCTAATCGCTTACCGAATAGTACATTTCGTGCAACACCACTTGGCCCATAACTGATACCCGAGCCGTGAGCTGATCATGAAATCCGACTGAAACACGTCGGCGATTAATCGCCGACGGCGGCGCATGTGCTGCCAGAGAGCGGGGGCGCGGTCTCGCCGACACGGTTGCCGAGCGCCAGGCCCATGACCACACTTTTTGAAGTCTTCACCCCGCTTTCCGAGTTATTCAGAAACATTTCGGATCCCCACTCAAGCGGGATATTAGGAGCGTCAACTCATTACATATTTCAATGTTCAATCAATCCGTATAAGTGGACCATGCATTGACCTCAACAGAACTTCCCCATCTCCTTGAACTGCTCGGTCGCCTCGATCAGTGCGCTGATAATCCCCGGCTCAGATGGCGCATGGCCGGCGTCATTGATGATCTTCAGCACCGAGTCTGGCCAAGCCTTGTGCAAGCGGAAAGCGGAATTGGGCGTGGCGATCATGTCGTGCCCACCCTGGATGATTTTGCACGGGAGATGTTTGATTACCTTGATGTTACTGATCAGTTGGTCCTCCTCAAGGAATAGACGATTTTTGAAGTACCAGGCATCAAGCCGCCCCATACCATTACTGGTCTGGCCATCGGCGGCCTGGCTTTCAACGCCATCAGGATCGTGGCGCAACAATGAGCAACTGGTCGAGTAGCGGATCCATCCGCGAATGGCTTCGCCGCTTAGTTTTTCGTCATCGCCCGTCATGCGATCGAGATAAGCCTGCAGCAGATCCTGCCGCTCTTCCTCGGGAATGAAGTTCACGAAATCCTCGTGTGCACGCGGGAAAAACCGGCGCATGCCGTGGATGTACCAGTCGATTTCATCTTCGGTGCCAAGAAATACGCCCCGCAAGATGAAACCCAGACAGCGCTGCGGATAAGCCTCGCCATATGCCAGAGCGAGTGTAGTTCCCCATGAGCCACCGGTTATCAGCCAGCTTTCGATGTCCAGATGCTCGCGAAGTGTTTCTAGATCGTCGACCAGCGCCTGCGTCGTGTTGTTGCGCAGCTCTCCCAGTGGCGTCGAACGAAGGGCGCCGCGTTGATCGAACAGCACGATGCGGTAGTGATCCGGATCCCAGAACTGACGCTTGCCGGGCGGCGCTCCTTCGCCGGGGCCGCCGTGCAAGTACACGACCGGAACGCCGCCAGGGTTGCCGCTTTCTTCCCAGTAAAGCGTATGGATGTCATCGACTTTCAACGTACCGCTGCGGCGCGGCTCTTCGATCGCAGGGAACAGTTTGTAGGTGACTTCGCAGGGTGCTTGCATTGTTCGCCCTCACTATTGGCAGATTGCTGGTGCCTGAGAGTTTCAAACTTCGGCACCGAACTAGTAGGGGCCGCTCGGTGTGGCCTTGTAAGGTTCGAGCGACCCTCAATAAAAGCATGTTGGAACTCATCGGCCGCGCAGGCTGCGCGTGGAGGACAGAACATGCTCCAACTGCGGTTCTGCCAGCGCCATGTGCATGGCGAGGTCCTGTGCCTGATCCCATTGCAAATCGGGGCGTAGCCATACCTGCGCATCCTCGGCAGTGAACGCCAGCAGGCGTTGCTGTCTGGTGGATGTCTCGTCGTGCGTGACCAGTGCGAGGCCGTCACAGCCATTGAAGTGTTCACTGGCTTGTGCTAGTGCCGCGAGAAAAATCGGCCCGTTTTGACGTGACGTGGTGTAGCTGAGGCGAGGGCTATTTTTTGATTGCTCGACTTCGCAGGCTTCATACCAGCCATCGACTGCGATGAGCATGCGCCCGTCGCGCTTGAGCATGTCGAATACCCGTGAACGCATCACCAGATGCAGAGGCAGATGAGTCATCGGCGGCATTGTTCCCATCGACCAGAACGGTTTCCACCCCCAGCGAACCTTGAGGCATTCCAATAACCCGTTGCGGCTGCGTATGGCATCCACGCACATGTTCGGCTTGATCACGTTTCGGCTGTGCTGCGGTTCGCAGGTTCGGTGCAGACTGCCGTCCGCCAAACCAAATGCACCGCTCATATTCTGGTTCTGCGCTGCGTTAAACAACGCTTCAACCCCCTCGGTCATATCGTGTTGAATAATGTACTCACACATCGCGGAAACTCCTGGCAGTGGCACTTCAAAAGGACCCGCCACGTCGCGTCTTATCCGTTTAAGGGATCGAATGCGGCGAATCATGTAAATGCGATCCAAGGTGTTGCAGCGCGGTTCGAAACTCCTTTGACTGAGCAGACGAGCGGAAAAGAAGAAGCATTTGATCGACTTGCGTGACCGTTCATCAGACGCCGCCGTTTGTAGAGTGAAGTGATTGATAAATCTTTTTGTCGTCTGTCAATCGGCTCGAACGTCATTGGTAGGACAGTGCATGTCACATAAGCCAGAAGCATACCGGGACGCTTCAGAAGGTTCCGAATCCGCCTCAACCGATGATAGCGACGTCGATTGCCTGATTATCGGTGCCGGCCCTGCAGGGCTCACGACTGCGGTTTATTTAAGCCGTTTCCACCGACGGGTCGTGGTCGCCGACGGCGGGCAGAGTCGCGCAAGTCTGATTCCGCTTTCACACAACTACCCCGGCTTTGCACCAGGCATATCGGGTAACGACTTGCTCGATCGATTACGCGAGCAAGCTCTATCGTACGGGGCGATAATCGAAGCCGGACGTGTGGAGAGTCTGCTCAAGAATCGCAACGGTTTCGTTGCGCAACTCAACGGACGAGCGCTGAGCGCACCCCGTGTGGTGCTGGCAACCGGAATCGTCGATACCTTGCCGCAGATGGATCGACCTTATGATGGCATTGCACAGTCGGTCATCCGGCTGTGCGCTATATGCGATGGTTACGAAGTCAACGGTGATAACGTGGCAGTGTATGGCGAGGCACACTGTGCGATTAATCACGGGCTGTTTTTGCGCAACTTTACTGACCGTGTAACTGTGCTCGCCGAGGGTGATAGCGAAACGAGTGAGGAAGAGATCGCGACAGCGCAGCGCGCGGGCATACGTCTGATCAGAGAGCGGGTCGAGTACATCGAAGTGAGCGATGGCAAAGTCTTCGTGAAGGTGAGCAGTGGCGAAGAGTTTTGCTTTGATATCGTCTATCCGTCGCTGGGTTCGCGATATCGCTCGGAGCTCGCCGTGCAACTGGGCGTGCAGGTAGACGAGGAGGGCGCTTTGCACGTTGACAACCACCAATGCACATCGATCAGCGGGCTCTACGCGGTCGGAGATGTCGTGGGCTCTCTCAAACAAATCTGCGTTGCTACGGGCCAGGCGGCAGTCTGCGCGACTGCAGTGCATAACAGCCTGGCTCGGCGTTTTTGGGATCGGACACGGGACGAAAAAACCGCTAGCGATACTGCTTGAGTTCGTAGTCAGAATAGCGTCTTCGGTCAAAATGGTTTCAACCTAACTAGCGTAATACCGCGAGGTCCACGGTAGGGGGCATCGGACGCTTCAATTCACCGTTTCGATCTGTAAACCCTGATAGCTCAACGCCGTCTGGATCGTGGCGCAACAATGGAAAACTGGCCGAGTAATGAACCCAGGTGCGAATGGCTTCGCCGCGTGATTGCTCATCGTCGCCAGTCATTCGTTCAAATAAGCCTGCAGCTGATCCAGCCGCTCCTCCTGGGGAATGAAGTTCACGAAATTCTCGCCTGCGCCGGGCGAAAACCGGCGCATGCCGTGGATGAACCAGTTGATCTCATCGTGAGTCCAGAAATACGTCTGAAGATGAAACCCAGACAGCGCTGCGGATGAGACTCGCGATAAGCCAAAGCGAGCGTGGTGCCCCCATGAGCCACCGTTGATCAGCCGGCTTTGAATATCCAGTCGCTAGCGAAGTTTCCAGGTTCTCGACCAGCGCCTGCGTCGTGTTGTTGTGCAGTTATCCCAGTGGCGTGGAGCGAAGGGCGCCGCGTTGATCGAACATCACGATGCGGTAGTGATCCGGATGTCAGAACTGACGCTTACCGGACGAAGCTCCTTCACCGGGGCCGGCGTGCTAGTACACGACCGGAACGCCGCTAGGGTTGCAGCCACCTTCCCAGCAAAGGGAATATTTGCGTATGCGGCGGTGCGCTGATGCTGCTGGGAATTGCCGTAGGGGCGCAACCGCTTCGCGACTCCGGTTGCGGAGTCGGGTTGCACGTGCGACTGGCCGTCTTAGCTAACCGTTCATCGGAGGACGGTCACAAAATTTCGATGCCCTCGCGCGATCTCTTTGTCATCAATTAGAGCCGAGAATTAAGGTGCCGGCTCGTTGAAAAAGTCACTTGGTGATGACTGATGAAGGAGATCAATCCATGTCCAAAATCGATAATCTGCTGGACAACAAGGGCACGCCCTTAGACAAGCAGAGCTTTACCTGGCGCGACCTGGCTGGCAAGCCGATCAGCAAGCTGGACGATGATGCATTCACCCGGGTACGGGTGATTTTGATGAACGGCGTTGAATCCGACGCCTTGCGACTCAAGCATTTTGGCTCGCGGTTTCACAAAGAGTTGCAGCTGCCGCTGGCGCAGATCCGCCGTGTCGAGCAACACCAGATGACGGCGGTCAACTGGCTGCTGTCTGCGGACCATTCGCCCTTGGAAACCACCGTTGCCTACGAGCAGGTGGCGATCGAGGTGACCGCCGCCGTCGCCCAGAATGAGCCAGATCCCTACCAGGCTCAGACCTATCGCTTTGGCCTGTTGGAAGACTTCGACCACCTCTACCGCTACGCCGCGATGCTCGACCGGTTGGAGGGCAAGGACGCCAATAACATTCTGCAGGGCTACACCGACCTCGTACCCGGCAGGCCCACCAGCGAGCATCACCGCGCCCCCGGCGATGACCTGCGTGACAACTATCAGAAAGACAATGCCGCACTGATCACCAAGGTCCACGCGGCACTGATCACCGGGGCCGAATACCAGACCCACGATTACTACATGAACATCGGTCCGTTGTTCGCCGACCCGGTCGCCCGCGCGCTGTATGCCGAAATCGCCTCGGTCGAGGAGCAGCATGTGACCCAGTACGGTGCGTTGCAGGACCCCAGCGAAACCTTCATGGAAAAGTGGCTGGTGCACGAGGCGATGGAGGTCTACACCTACGCCAGTTGCGCCGAGCAGGAAGAAAACCCGCGCATTAAGGCGCTCTGGGAACGCTTTGTCGACTATGAACTGGGCCATCTCAACCTGGCCTGCGAGTTATTCAAGCAATACGAACGCCGCGATCCCGCCGAGGTACTGGCCGGCCCGCTGCCGCGCATGATCGAGTTCAAAAGCCAGCGCGATTTCGTGCGCGAGACCTTGTCTCGCGAGCTCGACCTGCGTGCTCATGGCATCGATTACGTGCCAAAGGAAAGGGAAGGGCAGGCGTCTCTGGATCAACGCGCACGCCTTAATAGTGAAGGCGTTCCGGCCAACGAGGTGTCGGCTGGCTACACCTTCAAACCGGGCACCGAACTCAACCCAGCGGGAGAACAGGAATGAGCGAACGTCAAGTGATCATCGGCACCAACCGCACCGGCGCGCAGATGTCGCCTGAAGGCACCGCACGCCAATTGGAAGCTACGCGCATGTTTCCCGCTGATGTCCCCGGCGACATGAGCGCCTACACCGCCGAGCGCGAGCGCGCTATTCGCGAAGCCGACCTAATCGGTTCAGTGCCGGCTCCATGCAGGGCCAAGGGTGTGGTCAAGACCGCGCTGGACAAGACCATCGGCAAGGCGCCTGAAGTGCTGCTCGACAAGCTCGGAGAGCGTCTGGCTTTCGAGCGCAGCGGCGTACGTTTATATGAAGCGATGGTGGCCAAGGCCACGTCGGCACCGGGCGCCAACCCCGCATTGGTGGACACCTTGCGCCAGATCCAGGCCGAAGAAATCGAGCACATGAACCTGGTGCGCGAAGCCATCGAAACCCTGGGCGCCGACCCCACCGCCATGACGCCGTGTGCGGACGTGGTCGGGGTCAAGGCCATGGGTGTGCTGCAGGTACTGACTGACCCGCGCACGACTGTCTCGCAGTCGATGAGTGCGATCCTGACCATCGAACTGGAAGACAACGCCGCCTGGGAACTGTTGATTGAACTGGCCGAGAAAGGCGGGCATCCGCTGATCGCCAAGCGCTTTAAAACGGCGTTGCAGCAGGAAGAAACGCACCTGGCCACGGTTCGCGAGTTCATTCGCGACGACCTGCTTGCCCAAGTGAGCTGACAGTTTGCGCGATGCGTGGTTTCACGCCGGACGTCGGCGTGAAACTATTCGCACTGCCTCTGGGTTCATGGGATGGGTCAGTAGAAACGAGGGGTCGAGCTCGCCTTTCTGAGTGTGCACAAACAGCATGGTGCGCAACGCTGCCCTTGATTGCTGCCCGTATTTCGGGGTTTATGCCTTTTTTGGAACAGGAGGGCCGCTTTTGAGTCCCAGTTCACGGACGGCGCTACATCTTGCAGGGACATTGCAGAACCCAGTCCCACGCGCTTCGAGCCGTAGGATGACGTCTTGAGACATCTCTTCCATTCCAGCGCTGACTCCGGTGTAATCCGAATCAATGTCCCCCGCCAATGCGCGCGCTTCAATTCGCCTGCCGAACCACCTCATGCTCGCGCTGGTTGCATTGCCAGCGCCACGCATCGGCGAGCATTTGCTCCAACGAATAGCGCGCTTGCCAGCCCAGCTCGTCGATGGACTTTTGCGGGTCGGCCCAGCAGCAGGCTATGTCGCCTGGGCGGCGCGCTTCGAAGTTCAGGGGGATCTGGACGCCGCTCACTTTTTCAAAGGCGTTGATCACGTCGAGCACCGAATACCCTCGCCCCGTTCCCAGGTTCCAGATACTGACGCCGCGGCGCTCGCGCAATGCTTCCAGCGCGCGGATATGACCCAGGGCCAGGTCCACGACGTGGATGTAATCGCGAACGCCGGTGCCGTCCGGGGTGGGGTAGTCCTTGCCGTAGACCGACAACGCTTGGCGCTCGCCGCTGGCAACCTGAAGCAGATAGGGCAATAGATTGTTCGGTGTGCTGGTCGGCGCCTCGCCCAGCAGGCCGGAGGCATGGGCACCGATCGGGTTGAAGTAGCGCAGCAGGCCTATCGACCAGCGCGGGTCGGAGCTGGCCACGCTTTTCATGACGTTTTCGCACATCAGCTTCGACATCCCGTACGGGTTGGTCGGTTGCCCGGTGGCGCACGCTTCGTTGATCGGCATGCGGGTGCAGTCGCCATACACCGTTGCGGATGAACTGAACACCAGCCGGAACACGCCGGCCTGTGCCATGGCCTGGCAAAGCACCACGCTGCCGCCGACATTGGTGTCGTAGTAGCGCAACGGCTCGCGCACGCTTTCGCCAACGGCTTTCAAACCCGCGCAATGCACCACGGCATCGATGGGGTAGTCACGCAGCAGGGTGTCGAGCAAACGTCGATTACGCACGTCGCCATAGATGAACCCCGGCCGCTTGCCCGCCAAGGTGCTTATCCGGTCGATCGCCGAGCGATGGCTATTGCATAAGTTGTCCAATATCAACACCTCTTCGCCTCGGACCATCCATTCCAATGCAACGTGCGCACCGATATATCCCGCACCGCCCGTAATCAACATCATGCGCTCGCCCTCGTTCGCCCCGGCATCTGCCCGATGCCTGTTTCCTCAGTTCGGTCAGCGCTGCTTCTGCGCTGACTGTTCAAGGTAGGGGGCGCTTTTTACGAGGAGTTCAAACCGGTTGACTGACCGGTATGTGCAGTTCATCGGCTTCGCTCACTCTTGCGGTGAACGCCCCGCGACGACCGTGCTTCCAACCTTCAAGAGCCGAATGGCCTGGATAAGGGCTGTCGTGCGCTTGCCGTATCGACACGGTATGGCCAGGGGCTCGATGCATGAGCCGTCATCTTTTCGCTTGATAAGGACGTTGATATGAACCTTGCAGAACAGCCCGAGGCGTTTGCTCAAGTGAGTGCGCAAAGCCCTGTTGAATCCCCCAGCCAGGCCCGTCCGACGCTGGTGTGCCTGTCCCATTTGCGCTGGGGGTTCGTCTACCAGCGTCCGCAGCATGTGATGTCGCGCCTGGCGAAAGACTATGACGTGATCTTCTTCGAAGAACCGGTCGTGGGCGGTGGCGAGCCTCCCCGGCTGGAAATGTCGAACCCGGCCGCGGGCATCCAGGTGGTTGTCCCGCACTTGCCCGAGGGCCTGGGTGAGCAGGCGATGATCGAGGCGCAGCGACGGTTGCTGGATGAGCGTCTTGCCGAGGCCGTGCAAGGTGATCTCCTGCTCTGGTATTTCACGCCCATGAGCCTGGCGTTTACCGACCACCTCCAGGCGCGGGTCACGGTGTTCGACTGCATGGATGAGCTGTCTGCGTTCAAGGGCGCGCCCGCACGGCTGGTGGACATGGAGCGGCTGCTCATGGACAAGGCCGACGTGGTGTTCACCGGCGGTTTCAGCCTCTGGGAGGTCAAGCAGCACCAGCACGGCAATGCGCACCCGGTGCCCAGCAGCGTCGACATTGGGCATTTTGCGCAGGCGCGAAACGCCTTGGCGGACCCTGCCGACCAGGCGCCGATCGCGCGGCCACGCCTGGGCTTTTTCGGTGTGATCGATGAGCGCTTTGACATCGAGCTGGTGGACCGCGTGGCGGCGCAGCGTCCCGACTGGCAGATCGTACTGATCGGGCCGGTGGTCAAGATCGATCCGCAGACCCTGCCGCGACGCTCCAATATTCATTATCTGGGCGGGCGGCAATACGCCGAGCTGCCGGCTTACCTGAGCGGCTGGGACGTGGCCCTGATGCCGTTCGCGCTCAATGAGTCCACCCGTTTCATCAGCCCCACCAAGACCCCCGAGTACCTGGCCGGCGGCTGCCCCGTGGTCTCGACGCCAATACGCGATGTGGTCAATGGCTACGGCCAAAGCGGTGCCGTATTTATCGCCGACACTGCCGACGCGTTTGTCAGCGCCATCGAAGGCGCGCTGCGCCTCAAAGGTACGCCCGACTTCCTGAAACGCGCCGATGCGGCGCTTGAAGGGATGTCCTGGGATAACACGTGCCGCTTTATGAAGGAGCAGATCGAATGCCTCAGATAAACCTTGAAACCGCCAAGTCCGGACCGTCCTGCCAACCTGGGCGCGGCGTCTATGACTACCTGATCGTCGGCGCCGGGTTTGCCGGCAGCGTCATCGCCGAACGGCTGGCCCAGGGGCTGGGGCGCAACGTGCTGTTGATCGACCGACGCGCGCATATCGCCGGCAACGCATACGATCACCCGGATGCGGCGGGGGTACTGGTGCATCGTTACGGTCCGCACATCTTTCACACTAACGCGCAGCGGATCGTCGACTACCTGTCGCGCTTTACCGAGTGGCGGCCCTATGAGCACCGTGTGCTGGCGCAGGTCGATGGGCAACTGGTGCCGATCCCCATCAATCTCACCACGCTTAACAAACTGTACGGTTTGTCGATGACGTCCGAGCAAGCCGAAGTGTTCCTGGCCGAGCGCGCGGAGCCGGTGGCCACGATTCGCACGTCGGAAGACGTGGTGGTCAATCAGATCGGGCGCACGCTCTACGAGAAATTCTTCCGTGGCTACACCCGCAAGCAATGGGGCCTGGACCCTTCCGCGCTGGACAAGTCGGTAACCTCGCGGATCCCCACGCGCACCAATGAAGACGACCGCTATTTCACCGACACCTTCCAGATGATGCCCCGCGATGGCTACACGCGCATGTTCGAGCAGATGCTCGATCACCCCCGGATCGACCTGCTGCTGGACACCGACTTCAAGGCCGTGCGCGATGAGGTGAAATTCAAGCACGTGATCTATTGCGGCCCGATCGACGAGTACTTTGATTTCCAGTTGGGACGCTTGCCCTACCGTTCGTTGCGGTTCGAGCACCAGACGCTCGAGCAGGAGCGCTATCAGCCGGTGGCGGTGGTCAACTTCCCGGACCCGGAGGTGCCCTACACGCGCATCACCGAGTACAAGCACCTGACCGGTCAGGTCCACCCCTGCACCAGCATTACTCGCGAGTTTCCCTGCGATGAGGGCGACCCTTATTACCCGGTGCCACGCGCCGAAAACGTCGAGCTGTACAAGCGGTACAAGGCCCTCGCGGAGCAGACGCCGAATGTGACGTTCCTCGGGCGCCTGGGTACTTACAAGTACTACAACATGGACCAGGTGGTGGGCCAGGCGCTTGCGTTGTACCGCGACATTGAAGCTGCGAGCAGCGAAGCCACCGTTGCAGCCGGGCTCGATGTGTTATGAGCGCGCCGCCGGAGCAGAGCCAGAGGGAGCCCCGCGAGCGCGGTCATCACGCGCTCTTCAACAGCTTCGTGATGGCGGGCTACGAGTGCTCCAGCCAGCGCCGCCAGGATGGTCGGCGCCTGGACTTGCTGGCCGCCACCGGGCACGCGCGCTGGGCACACAAGGACTACGCGCAACTGGCGGGCCTGAATGTGCGTTGCGCCCGTGACGGCCTGCGTTGGCACTTGATCGAGCGCAGCCCGGGTCGCTACGACTGGAGCAGTTTCCTGCCGATGCTCAGGGCTGCGCGCGATCACCAGGTGCAAGTGATCTGGGACCTTTGCCACTACGGGTATCCGGATGACCTGGACGTCTGGCGCCCATCGTTTGTCGACCGGTTCGCACGTTTTGCCGGCGCGGTGGCAGGGCTGATGTCCGATGAAGGCATCAGCGTTCCGTTCTATTCGCCGGTCAACGAGATATCGTTCTGGAGCTGGGCGGGGGGCGACGTCGGTTATTTCAACCCCAATGCCCACGGGCGCGGCCAGGAGCTCAAGCACCAGTTGGTGCGCGCCAGCATCGCCGCGATCGAGGCGATTCGCGAACGCGCGCCGGCTGCGCGTTTCGTGCAGTGCGACCCGCTGATCAATGTGGTCTCCGAGTCGCAGCGTAGCGAGGACATTGAAAGCGCCGAACGCTACCGGGTGGCCCAATTCGAGGCCTGGGACATGCTGATCGGGCGCCAGTGGCCCGGCCTGGGCGGGCAGGAGGATTACCTGGATATCATCGGCGCGAATTTCTACCCGCATAACCAGTGGTATTTCCACGGCGGGCGCATTGCGCTGGGTGAGTCGGATTACCGCCCGCTCGCCGGTATGCTCAAAGAGTTGCACCAACGCTACCAGCGGCCGCTGCTGATCTCTGAAACCGGAGCGGAGGACCAGGAGCGTTTGCCCTGGTTGAGCTATGTAGTGGACCAGGTGCTGATGGCGCTGGAACGTGGGGTGCCGGTGCAAGGCATTTGTTGGTACCCCTTTCTCGATTACCCCGGCTGGGATGATGGCCGTTATTGCCCCACCGGCGTCTTCGGCTACGCCGACGGAGAGGGCGAACGCGCGCCTTTCCACCCGCTGCACCTGCAGCTCAAAGCCGTTCCCGAGCGTATCGAAGCACGCTTGCGCGAGCTTGATGCAAGGCGGGCGCAGAGGCTGCGCACATGATCTTTCAGCGCCTGCGCGACGAACCTTTGCCGGCGACAGCCAGCGCGTTTTTATGGCGTTACGTGAGGGTGCGCCCGCTGCATTTCTGCGCGATGTTGTCACTGGTGATCGGCGCGGCCTGCTGCGCGGTGGCGGTGCAGTACGGCATGAAGTTGCTGGTGGACGCCATGGCCGGAGAGTCGCAGGCCGACCAGGTGTGGCATGCGTTCAGTCTGTTCATCGGCTTGATCGTGTTGGAAAACGTGCTGTGGCGCTTGGGCGGTTGGGTCGGCTGTCATACCGTGGTGGGCAGTTGCGCCGACCTGCGCGTTGACCTTTTTCATCACCTGACCGGCCATCCGATGCGCTATTTCAACCGGCATTTTGCCGGTTCGCTGGCCAATCGAGTGTCGTCGGCCGGCGCGGCCGCCGACAAGATATACGGCGGCCTGGCCTGGCGCATCGTACCGCCGTGCGTGGATTTTATCGGTGCCGTAGTGGTGTTGTTCGCTGTGCGCGGCTCAATGGCATTGGCCCTGATCGCGTGTGTGGTGCTGGTAGCCGCGTTGATCACCGTGGTCGGCGTGCGTGGCAGGAACCGGCATATCGCTTTCGCCTCACAGTCGGCGCGGGTCGGGGGCGAGATTGTCGACCTGGTGTCCAATGTCTGGACGATCAAGGCGTTCTCCGGGCGCGAGCGCGAGCGCGTCAGGCTGGAGCGGGAGATCGGCGTCGAGGCGGGCGCGCATCGGCGCAGTTGGATCTACCTGGAAAAGGCACGCGTGCTCCACGATATCTGCCTGTCCATCATGGCCGGGTCAATGCTGGGTTGGGCGATCCTGCTGTGGCGCCAGGGTCAGGTTACGGCGGGCGATGTAGTCATGGTCAGCGCGTTGACGTTTCGTATCCTCCACGGCTCGCGCGAACTGGCGCTGGCGCTGGTGGAAGCCAGCCAGCAGATGGGCGTCATCACCGAAACGCTCGGCATCATCGCGCAGCCGCACGAACTCAGCGATGCGCCGGAAGAACTCGCGCCGACCCGGGGCAGCATCAAATTGCTGGACGTCAGCTATGCGTACCCCGGCGGGCGCCAGGTGTTCAAGCATTTATTCCTGGACATTCCGGCGGGCCAGAGCGTCGGGATTGCCGGTACCTCGGGTTCGGGAAAATCCACACTGCTCAGCTTGCTGCAACGTCTGGACGATGTGCACGGCGGGGCGATCCTGATCGACGACCGGGACATTCGCTCGGTCAGCCAGGACAGCCTGCGCCGACAAATCGCCGTGGTACCCCAGGAGCCGGCGCTGTTCAATCGCAGCATCCTGGAAAACATCGGCTACGGCCAGCCGCGCGCGACCGAGCAACAGATTATTGATGCCGCCCGGCGAGCCTACTGCGATGAGTTCGTGCAGGCGCTGCCCGATGGTTATCACACGCTGGTGGGGGAACGTGGCGTGACGCTTTCCGGTGGGCAACGCCAACGCCTGGGGCTGGCGCGGGCGTTCCTGAAGAACGCGCCGATCTTGATCCTCGACGAGGCGACCTCCGCACTGGATTCCGATTCCGAGGCGATCATCCAGTGCGCGCTGATGGACCTGATGCGCGGCAGGACGGTACTTGCGGTGGCTCACCGCCTCTCGACCATCGCCAGCTTCGACCGGGTGCTGGTGCTGGAAGAGGGGAAGGTGGTTCAGGACGGCGCACCCGATGAACTGCGTCGCCGCCAGGGACGTTTCCGCACGCTCTGGCAGATGCAGACGATGGTCCAGGACCACTGATGCCTGAGCGTGCTCGGAGCGGAGTACGCCGTTGATCGGCCTGCGCCGTTTGCCGAACGAACGCGTGAGAATAGCCTCGGTTCGAACCTTACATAGCCGTTGACGCCCTTGGGGCGAACCTACTTTTCAGGACAGAAGAGGAATTGACCATGCTGGTACAGGTAGACAGTAATCATATTGAAGGCAGTGCCGATCTTCAGGCGTGGGTAGGCAGTACGGTGGTGGACGAGCTGGAGCGCTACAGCTCGGTGCTGACGCGCGTGGAAATCCATGTGGGCGACGTGAATGCGCAGAAGTCCGGTCCGCAAGACAAACGTTGCCAGATCGAAGTGCGCCCCAAGGGCCACAGCTCGTTGTCCGTTACGCATCAGGCGGAAAGCCTGGAGCTGGCCGTCGCTGGCGCCGCGCGCAAAATCCACCACGCGCTGGAACATCTGATGGGGCGCTTGTCACCCAAAGTCGAATCCACCGGGCATCTGACGGCGCCCCCGGTCCAGGAAGAATCGCCGACGCAGATCGACGCGCTGATCGAAGACGATTTCCTGGCCAGGCAGGCTGATCTGGACAAACACTGAGGAGGCTCCCCATGGTCCACGTTCAAACCTTTACCCGCGACACCCTGAACACGCTTCTGGGCCTGGCGGATCGCACCAACCTGAGTGTCTACATGCCCGCCCAGCAGACGTTCCCCGAACGCACGCAAAACCCGATTCGCTTGAAGAACCTCATCAAAGACCTCGAAGGCCTGCTGACTGATCAGGCGCAGGCCGAGACGCTGCTTGCACCGTTTCATGACCTGGTGGCCGACACGGAGTTCTGGAATAGCTGCCCGCCTTCGATCGCGATCTTTGGCGGCGCCGAGCATTTTCTGGTGGTGGGGTTGCACCGGCCGGTTCAAGAAACCGCCATCGTCAATCGCCACCCCTACCTCAGGCCGCTGCTGCGCCAGGCGCCGATGACCGAACGCTACCAGGCGCTGTGCCTGACGCGGGACAGCGTGCGGGTTTACGAGGGCGCCGCGCAGACACTGCAGCAAGTCGAATTGCCGGAGGCGGTGCCCACCTCCCAGGCCGATGCCTTGGGCGATCAACTGACCCCCCGCGACCAGCAAGGCCACCCCGACGGGTTCAGTGGCGCGGGCGAGCGCGGCGATCCGATGATGCATGAGTCGGGCGGTGGCGGTAAGCAGGACGAAGTGAACCTGGACCGCGAGCGGTTCTTCCGTGCCGTCGACAAAGCGATCACCGAGCACTGTTCGCGCGTCTGCAAACTGCCGTTGGTGCTGGTGGCGCTGCCCGAGAACCAGGCCGTGTTCAGGGCGCTCAGTCACAACCCCTTCCTGCTGGCCGACGGTGTGCGTAAAGACCCCGCCACGCTGTCGCCAGCCGAGTTGGCGCAGGCCTGCAGCGCCGTGATGAGCAAGCGCTATGAGGATTCGCTGAACACCGCGTTTGATCGATTTGGCGTGGCCGTAGGGCAGCGGCTTTATGCCTCGCGGCTGGTGGACATCGAGCATGCGACGCTGGAAGGCCGGGTGGCGTTGTTGCTGGTGGAGGCTGACGGCAGCGAGCCAGGCGCCCAGGTCGCCGAGGAGGACGCTGCGCTGGACGAGTTGATCCTGGCCGTTATCCGCCAGGGCGGCGAAGTGGTGGTCGTGCCTGCCGAGCGTTCGATGCCCACCGACACCCGCGCGGCGGCTGTATTGCGTTACTGAGGCGCACGGGCTTTTTACTCAGCAGGAGCGCGAGCATGGAAAAAAGCGAAAAAGCGATGGAGATTCGGGCCTGGCACCTTTTGCTTGAAGACGATAGCTACCGCCTGGATCAGCCTGACGACTTTTATCGGACCCTCATCAACCGCGCCGACGAGCTGGTACTGCGCGAGATCATCAGCCTGGAGGAATGGCAGCGGCTCAAGGACGCCGCAGACGCGGTCTACGCGAAAACGCTGCAAAGCCTTGCAGCCCAGCAACGCGATCGACTCGACACCGTGGCCATCGACCTGTGCATCGATGCGGCGCAGTCGACGTCCCCCCCGAAATAAACCGACCGTCGTGTCTTGGAGGCAACCATGAACAACCCGACCCTCAAAGGAGCACTGACCGCCCTGGCCCTGTCGCTGGGCATCTCGCACGCGTACGCCGCCGAAACCAAGCGCGTCGATGTGATGCTGGTGGGGGGCGGGATCATGAGCTCGACCCTGGCGGTGTGGCTCAGTGAACTGGAGCCGGGTTGGTCAATGGAGATGGTCGAGCGCCTGGACAAGGTCGCCGAGGAGAGCTCCAACGGCTGGAACAATGCCGGCACCGGCCACTCGGCGCTCGCCGAGCTGAACTACACCCCGGAAAAGGACGGCAAGATCAATATCACCAAGGCCGTTGAAATCAACGAAGCGTTCCAGATCACCCGGCAGTTCTTAGCCTGGCAAGTGAAAACCGGCGTGCTGCACAACCCGCGCTCGTTCATCAACTCCACGCCGCACATGAGTTTCGTGTGGGGCGACGACAACATCCGCTTCCTGAAAAAACGCTACGAGGCGTTGCAGGCCAGCCCGCTGTTCCGGCCGATGCAATATTCCGAAGACCCGGCGCAGATCAAGCAATGGGTGCCGCTGATGATGGAGGGCCGCGATCCTTCGCAAAAAATCGCCGCGACCTGGACGCCCATCGGCACTGACGTCAACTTCGGCGAGATCACTCGGCAGTTCGTCAGTCACCTGCAAACCCGCCAGAACTTCGCCCTCAGGCTGTCGACGGAAGTGCGCGACATTACGCGCAACGACGATGGCTCCTGGCACGTCGAATACAAAAACCTCAAGGACGGCACGACCGGCGCCACCGATGCGAAATTCCTGTTCATCGGGGCGGGCGGCGCGGCGTTGCCGTTGCTGCAGAAGTCCGGCATCGAGGAAGCCAAGGATTACGCCGGCTTTCCGGTGGGCGGTTCTTTCCTGGTGACCGACAATGCGCAGGTGGCCGAGCAGCACATGGCCAAGGCCTACGGCATTGCCTCCACGGGCGCGCCGCCGATGTCGGTGCCGCACCTGGACACCCGTGTACTCGATGGCAAACGGATGATTCTGTTTGGCCCGTTTGCGACGTTTTCCACCAAGTTCCTCAAGGAGGGCTCGTACTTCGATCTGGCCGCCAGCATGACCTTGCACAACGTCTGGCCGATGATGCGCGTCGGCGTGCGTGAGTTCGACCTGGTGCAGTACCTGGCCGGCCAGTTGATGCAATCGGACGATGATCGTTTCGATGCGCTGAAAGCGTATTTCCCCAACGCCAGAAAGGAAGACTGGCGTTTGTGGCAAGCCGGGCAGCGCGTGCAGATCATCAAGAAGGATGAAGACCAGGGCGGCGTGCTCAAGCTGGGTACCGAAGTGGTGGCGTCCAAGGACGGCAGCATCGCCGGCTTGCTGGGGGCTTCCCCAGGAGCGTCGACCGCAGCGCCGATCATGCTCGACCTGATGCAGAAGGTATTCAAGGACAAGCTGGCGAGCGCGCCTTGGCAGGAAAAGCTGCGCCAAATCGTACCCAGCTACGGCACGCACCTGAATGAACACCCCGACAAAGTCATGGAGGAATGGCGCTACACCAGCGAGTTGCTGCAACTGACGCCACCGCCGGACATCGACCGCCAACCCGGCGCCAAACCTCCCATCGACCCGATCAAGCAGCCACACGTGGATACCGACCCGGATCTGCAGCCATGACCCAAGGCCTGCGCGTGCATCATCTCAATTGTGGCTGCATGTGCCCGTTGGGCGGCGCCCTGTTCGATGGCTACAGCCGCGGCCTCACCGCCTCGGTGGTGTGCCATTGCCTGCTGATCGAGACCGCCACCAATGGCCTGATCCTGGTGGACACCGGTTTCGGCCAGCAGGACGTCGAGCATCCCGAACGCCTGAGCCGGTTTTTCCGGACATTCAATAACATCCAGCTCGAGCACCGTTTCACCGCCCTCGAGCAACTGCGCTTGATGGGCTTCCATCCCAACGACGTTCGCCACATCCTGCTCACGCACCTGGATTTCGACCACGCCGGTGGCCTGCAAGACTTCCCGAATGCGCGTGTGCACGTGATGCACCAGGAACTCAACCACGCCACCCTGGCGAATGGCTGGATCGAACAGCGCCGCTTCCTGCCCGCGCAATGGCGCGACGTCGCCGGCTGGCAACTGTACGCCCCGCACGGCGACACCTGGTTCGGCTTCGACTCGGTACGCGCCTTGGTCGGCGCCCAGGAAGAAGACATCCTGCTGGTGCCCCTCAGAGGCCACACCGCCGGCCACGCAGGCATCGCCATCCGCACCGCCGAGGGCTGGAAATTGCATGCTGGCGATGCCTACTTTCATCATGACGAAGTGCATTTACCCAAACGCCGCTGCCCACCTGGGATGCGCTTCTACCAGACCATGATGGACACCGACCGCCAGGCGCGGCTGCATAACCAGCAGAGGTTGCGGCAATTGGCGGCTGATGGTGGCGCGGCGGTGGATATATTTTGCAGCCATGATGCGCGTGAGCTGGAGCAAGCGCTTGATGCTGAATCGAGAATGTAGACAAGAGGAAATGATGGGAGGGCTTTAAGCGTGTAAAAAACTGCAATCTGACGCTAGGCGAAGCAGGACGTTGATTCTGACAGGGTCAGAATTTGGACGTGCCGCATTGCCTTCGGATGACTGTTATTGCGCCGTTCGGGAAAGAAGAGAAAGCATTTAGCAATGCAGGGAGGATATGTCTTTTGATATCGAGAGACGCGGCGGTAAGCAACGCTGGGAACGTCATCGATATCTGGAGTCAACGCTATGAGTGAAAGGTGGATGAAGAAAGTGAGGTCACTTGTATTGCGGCGCAAATCTGTAGAAGTCATGAGCGGGCGTAAGCCGTTTACCAAGTGCGGAACTCCCATGGTCTTTGCGGTAGAGCTCAAGCTGGTGCCTGAGCTCACTCCCGGGGCAAAACCAGCCAGACGCTCCACTGCGCCCGATCCACATTAAGGTGCAGCGTCTCAAAGCGGCTGAGCGCATGTCCTTCAAAATGGGCGCAGTTGCATGAATTTGGCCACTCATTGCATTCGACTTGACCAGTCCTCTTGTTGGCCTTGACCGGCTGAGATCGGCCGATTCTGTTGAAAAGTCGGCTTCGAATTCCACGGCAGAAAAGTACGCGCCTGAGATTGAAATCTGAGTTTTGCGCAGAAGGTTGATGGGTCTAATTTCACTTAGCAGCGTGCAAAAGAGGTGTTTTCATCCGTCAATATTAGAGCGCTTTGGGTAAGCCGAATTTTTTCAACAGAATCGGCCAAAAGCAGTTGTTGCGTAGACATTGAATTAGTTGCGGTAGGGGCGTAGTGATGTGGGTTCGAATCTCTTCTTTACCGTCAAATCAATAAAAAGCAAGTCTCTGATTTTCCCAAAGAAAGTCTATGGTTTTGGTTTGGCGTCCAAAAAAATAGCCCCACGGGACGATCATGGCACTGGCGCCTGTTCTGGTGCCAGCACGCTGCAGAACTTTCTCACATGCCGATGATGGCTTGGAATGCCTAAACCCACAGGCCTGACAAAACGGAACCATCAAGCATCCTTACCACCACAATCCCACGCCCGAAGCCCGATTCCTCTCTCTGGCTATCTATAGCAACCTCGTGCATTACATTCCAGCAGTACGTTCTATCAAAGGTGTTTTTTGAACGTTGCTGCAGTGATAGCAGTTGCTGTTCCGACCATCACCGCGCAAGGCAAGAAAATCGTCAGGGGATTGAGCGAAAACGGTAGGGATAGGTAGATAATCCAGGGCACGATCAGCAGTGGTAACACTGCTCGCTTAGCACGGTGATAAACAAAGCTGCTTTCTTGCCCAGCGCCAAATTTGCGCAGATCACGGCGCATTAACCCATCAACAAAGCCAGTGAGCATGCTCAGTAAGAACAGCGGCGTGGATAAGACCAGAATGGTCAGACGCACTACAAAGGTAAAAGTAACGTACACAGCAGCCAGCACGAAATCTTCAATACTCACGTAGAGCTGATTGGTCCAGTGCCAGAACCCGTTTCCCTGGCTCGACACCCGGGCCTGATGAGCAAAGTCCGCAAATCCAGTTTTGACCAAAAGCCACTGGTTGAGGAGATCCAATATCTGGACAATCATCTGCCCGGGTTGTTGGAGAATGAGTGAAGATTTGAAGTGCTCGCTAAGCCAACCCAGTTCATTAGTCAGCATGCCTTGGCTGTGTCTCCAGCCTTGATCCCCCCAGAAGCAAAGCAGGCCTGCCCACTCGGTCAAGATCGAGAACAGCAATGAGGCAATTAACAAACTGATGATGCGCAGTACTAAGCCGATCGCCGAGATGATCAATCCTGGGCGCTGGGTCGGTTGTGGCGGTGTGCTCCGAACGGAAGTCGCCATCGTTCACTCCATTGGGATTTGCATTTGGTATCGTCACGAAACCTTCTGAATAGCTTGCTGCTGCATCGACTCCTGTGGTGAGGCCGGGCTAGCCCACCTGATCCAAATCGAAGTTTGTAGTGGAGCCGCTACCGCTTGCACTCCACCATTGACCCGCCTGCTCGTTGTAAGCCGCCCGCATCATCTGGGTGAGCTCCTGCAGGTCATTGGGCATGGCATCGTCGTTGGAGGGTTTTGGCAACGGCATGCGTACTTTCCATAGCTGGCCACCGGCCTGGAAGGAGAACATTTGCCCCTTGGGCAAACTGACGATGTGAGCAGGCTCGATCAGCGGCACGCTGGTGCTGCTGACACGGTCCTGTGAGGACGAGGTGAAGTCCGTGTTGGCCTCCGGATCGGAGGTGTCGGTCGCACCCGAAACCAGGGTCTTAGTCAGCACATTAACCTTGGGCAACTGCTGGGTGAGCAGTTCCGCAGTCGCGGTTTCGCGCACCCGCAGCATCTGTAGAGTGTTGAAGTTGCCGACCACCTGGCCGGCCTTGGCACGGTTGCCTATACGTGCTTCGATATCGCTGAGGGTTTGAGTGTAGGCGGTTACCTGGATACCGGCACCGCCCCCCTTGTTGATCAGCGGAATGAACTCATCGCCCATCAACTCGTTGAACTCATCGGCATGCAGGTTGATTGGCAGTTTGTCACCAGCGTTGCCAGATTGAGGCAGCCCATGGTCAATGCCATGTTTATAGATATGTCCCGCGACCGAGACCAAGTCGGCGAACATTGAATTTCCCACGGCGGCGGCCACTTCGGCATCAGTCAGCGCATCCAGGCCAACGTAGACGATGCCGCGTTTTCGGATGATCTGCATCCAGTCGAAGATCGGCCGCGGGTCATCCAGGTCGGTATAGTTGGGAGCCAGTAACTGGGCGGTCTTGCCGGTGGTGAGTTTCTCCAGCAGCGGCAGTAGCGAGGCCACGATTTTGTCGAAGTAAGTGCGGTCGTAGCGCACCGCTGAACGCAGTCCGTCCATTACCGGATCAAATACACGCTTCACCGCCAGGTATTGCTCGATCGCCACCACCCGCTTTTCGCGTCCTATCATATGGCGCGGAATGTTCTTCTCTGTGAGCTTTCCTTCCAGCTGGACGATCACTTCCCACGCCTTAGGGTCGGTCTTGGCGAAAAACTGCTGGGCGTATTCGATGAACAGGGCATCAATGTTGACCACATGCCGCTGGATCTGCAGGTAGTCCGGACGCCGGCCCAATTCGATCAAAGCCCGGGCAATGATGTTGACGAAACGCCATGCGAACTCACGGAAGGCCGCGGAGTTACCTTCACCACTGAGCTGCCCAGCAATGCGAGATGCTACCTCAGAAATACGTCCGAAACGTCCCACGGCGTTGTAGCGGGCGGAGATTTCTGGCCAGCCCAGATGGAAGACATAAAACTCTTTCTCCCGACCGGCGCGTTTGGCTTCGATGTACATGCGCTTGAGCAAGTCAGCATCGCCCTTCGGATCGAAGACGATGACGACTTCGTGCTCAATGCGATGAATATCCTGGGTGATGTACACCTCGGCGAGTCGAGTCTTGCCGACGCGGGTCGTGCCCAGTACCAGGGTGTGACCGACCCGTTCGCCCAGTGGCAGACTGACTTCCGTTTCGTCGGGCTCGACCCCATGCAACAGCGACGAGCCACCTACCGGGGGCAAAGGGCGCAACGGATTGAAGGCACTGTCCCAAGCGGTGACTCGGGCCAATGTCGAGAGCGGAAACGGTGCATGTTCCAGGCGTCGTTCGAGTTCACGTGCCAGGCGATAGCGGGTCTGTTGGTCGACATAGCGGGCGGCCGCGGGATCCTGGGCCTCGACCAAGCGCTGGGTATGCAGGCGGGTCCAGCGAAATCCGCGGCCCATGAACAGACGCTTACAACTGATGGGAATATGCCGACTTGTCAGCTCGTAGCGAGGCAGCCGGCGGATATTGCGCCGATAGCGCAACACCTCCCAGGCTTGTCGGAGGCGGATCAAACCGAACAGGGCATAGGCCAGAGCCGCAATCAGACCGATCTCGGGTGATAGGGCCACGGCCCAGGGCGAATACACGCATAACACCGCCGCGGCGATGCAGATCGCCACGGTATATAGCTCGACTGCGGGCCGGAGTTTGGACTCCATCGCATGCTCGGCCATGACCCAGACTCACTGTTCCAGTGAGGTGGCTGTGATCAAGACAGGGTAGTGCTCAATTTTCAGGCGAGAGGCGATGTCGTTGCCGTTGACCGGCAGGATGGTGATGCCCGGCGCGGCTGCTCGAATTCGGGCCAGGGCTTCAGTATCGGTCACTTCGACGGCGAGACCGGCCGCCCCCATTTCTTGCAGTTCAGTCGCACGCTGATGCAGCCAAGCCAACGATTGGGGATCCTCCCCGACAAGGAAAAATGGCCGCAAGCCCGGCATGTCCAGGGTGCGAGTTGTGATTTGGCCTGGGCTCAAGTGAGAGCTGCGCACGGGCAGTATCCAGGTTTCATCGGCAAATGCAGATAGATCTGCATGTATGGCCCGAGCAGGCTGGGTCTTGTTGTTTATCGGCGGCCTGGAAGCTTCAAACTGGGGGCGGGTGAAACCGCCAGGCTGAACTTCTGCAAACGACAGTCCCGGCTGGGCGAGCGCAGGCAAGAGCACGGCGAAGTAATACGCACTGGGAAGTCGCTTCATGGTGGTGTGCCCTGTTTGAAGGAAAGCCTGTCGAGTTGGCGGGTAAAGCCGGCGCGGTAACGCGCGGCCAGCGTTCCTCCTGCCGGGCGGTGATATCGGCCGGCAGCTGACACCCAATCACCGGTGACGGCGTGATGCTCTTGCAGCAGCGCGGCAGTTACAGCCAGATTGCGGTAGGGTTCGAGGGCTTCGCAGGGACTGGAAAAATGCCGTCCGTGATAACCCAGGTTGATTTGCCCAAGCCCGGCATCGACGCGCTTGGCGTCATACCGAGCAAGTGCCTGAAGCAAGGCGTGACAGGCGGTCTGACAATTGGCGAAACGGTAAGGGCTCCCGGCAATATTCAGCGTCCAGGGCCAGGGCAGCAGTCGACCACGGAGGCGGGCGCCACTCTCCTGCAGGGCAATCGCGAACAACACCGTGGAAGGGACGTTGGCGTCATGCGCTGCCAATTGATAAGCCGGAGGCGGGAGTTCGTCTGCCCGGACGGCATGCACCGTCAGCAGGAGAGCAATAGCAATCAATCGAGACGTTGCCATTGTCCGTTCACCTGCTGAAATGTGACGGGTAACGGTCTCGGGGCTCCCAGGCTGAACCAGCGCCCGCGATCATGGTTCAGGGTGATTTGCCGGCGTTGAACCTTGCTCGGATCAATGCCTGCTTGCGTTGCCCAGCGCCGGACGTGTTCATCCTCGCCTTGGCTACCCACCACATAGATATCGAACGCTGTACCACTGCTTTGCAGACGCTGCGCTTCAGCGGTGCACGCAGGGCAATGGTCTTCGACAAACAGCGCACGGCGCGGCTCTACCGGTGAGCTAGCAGCGGGCGGGGATGCCATACCCTGGATCGGCAGCAGTCCGGGGAACAGCCTGGCCCAGGCCGCGGTGTAAGCATTTTGGTAGGCCAACTCGCGCTCGGCTCGTTTGGCTTCCAGCGCTACCTGCAATTCGGCATAGCGCTGGCGCTCTTGGTCGGTCTCTGCTTCGACGCCGAGCGCGGTCAGCGGATCCAGATTCGGGCTCCAGAAACCACGCGGGCCGGCTTGGATCTGTTCGAAGCGTGTCCACTCCTGCTCCGTCAGACCCCAGCTTGCCGCCTGTTCAGAGTGCGGACGCTCCAGCGGAGCAGACTGCGTGTCCTGGGTCCGTGACGGTGTCGTGACTGGGTTGCCCAGCGCAGCGCCCGTGCTCAGCAATGAAATGAAACAGACGATGGGGCTCAGCGGAGCTCTGTTCATGATCGCTTCTCAAGGGAGGTGCACGGTCTGGTCTGGGTGAGCGGTCACCGCGAAGATAGCCGCGTTCGGCTCCAGCACCTTCAGTTGCCATGTGCCGAACTGCTCGCCGTTGTGCAGCAACTGGATATCATTGAGCGAGCGACTGTCAGGAGGTGCGACCGCCAGAAAGCGCTCGCCACCGCGGTACTCGACGCTCAACACTGAAAATGGCGGCAGGAGCGGGGCAGGCTTGGGCTGAGCGGTTTTTTTCGGCTTGGCCGAGGAAGGCGTCGGTGGTGGGAGTGGTGGCTGGCTTTTGAGGTCCAGGAGTTGCTGCTCGACGTGCTCAAGTCGTGCACGTAGCGCGATCATGTCGGCTTCGGTAGCACGGGCTGCCAGCCCGTCGCGTAGCTCCTGTATCTCTTGCGCCCATTGATCCAACATCGGATCGAGGGTATTGGCCTGTTGCTCACTGGTATCGACCATCTGCTTCAGGTCTTTCAGTGCGTACTGCAGCTTCTCCTGCGCATCCAAGAGGGTGCTTGAATCACGTTGCAGGGTATCCAGGGTCTGTAAGCGTTGGGCGTTCGCATTTTCCAGCTCGGTCACGCGTTGATACTGGTTATACAAGCCACCACTCAGCCCGGAGACCGCCAGACAAAGGGAGCCGACAATGAGAGTTTGAAATGTCGAGGCTTTCATGGGCGTGCCTCCGACTGATGGGGCGAGGTTGGCGTGACTCGCACCGTGCCGCCATCATTTTTCTGCCGTTCGAAGCAGACCGAACGGCTGACCTCATCGATCGTGAGTTGCCAGGCGGGGCCAGCCAGTACTTGTAGAGCGTTGCTTAATGAAATCGGGCCGAGCCGGTAATGGGCGGCGGGCAGAGGCCGGGTAAACAGTATCTTTACGGGTTCGGCAGCAGGGCAGAGCGAATAACCTGAGCGCTGCAGCACGTAGTGCATCGCTTCCTGTACCGAAGGATTCAGGTTGAGCGGAATGCTCACGTCAATGATTTGAGCGAGAAGATCACGTTGCTCTGCTGTGGGCTCGGTGCTGACCAGCGTATAGCGGCCATAGCGGAGCTCTGTCGGGTGACTCTCTTCGGCTGTACTCCTCGAAAGCTGGGCCCGATTGGAACTACCGGCATTCTCTGGACTAGTCGGTGATGGGGTGGGGATCTGCACCGTGCAGGCGCTCAATAAACCCAGCAGGCAGACAGGCGTGAAAAAACGCTCCATGGAAAAAACCTCATGTCAGATTCAGTGCAGAACCTGACATGAGGTGAAGGAGCGGGTCAGTGAGTAAGTTGATTCAAGACGGGTCGTGTTTAAGTTGAACGCGTTGCTATTTCGTCATAAATGGCGAGCCCATCCAAGACGGCAGCGTCGGGGTCGAAAATCAACAACCTCACATCCGCCGATGCCGCCAGATACAGTACGTTGACAAGGGCTTCCGGTGTGCCAGCGTCGAGCTGCTCCTGCCTCAGCGATGTGTAAAGACCGCCCTCAATCTTCATCAGATTTTCGTCGCTCCAGGGCGTGCCGATCAACTTACACCCGAGGCCATTGCCGTCTGTCAGGGCGAAGGGTTCAAACAGCAGACCGGTTGGTCCGGAGTTGAAATTGCTAGCCCGGCGTTCCAAGTAGCGCAACGCCTCTTCAGTGAGGTGTGCGGTACTGATCTCCCAGGCTCGACTGTAGTGTCCCGTTTCGAACTTCAAGCGATGGACCATGGCTTGGGCTTCTTCCAAGGAGTAATGGTCACCGACATGCTGTCGTTCGTTGAGCATTTCGCCAGTCACGGCATAGATCACTTGCCGCACCAGCCCGCTGGACGGACAGCATTCATCCAGCTCATCCGGAATGAATTGGCCTTCGCTGATCAAGGCGAAATCATCGTTGAAAAGGCAGGGGAAAAGTTCCAGCGCATCGTCGGGTAGATGAGCTTGTGAGTCGTGTATGGAGCGAAAGCAGGGAGGGCAGTCGTTTGCGTAGGTGATCAGTAGCAGCCGTTCGATAGATAGCTTGTCATAGCAGCGGACGAATGGGTTTGAGGCACCCAGCATGTCTGGGGTTTGGGTAGTGGAGTTCATGAGTATTCTCCAGAATGAACAAGGCGCCCGAAGGCGCCTGTAAGGGTTAAAGCCAACCGTATTCGGCAAGAGAAAGTGGGCGACCTTCACCCACGATGAAGTGATCCAGTACGTGAACCTCGATCAACGCCAAGGCCTCCTTCAACCGTGCGGTCAAGACGCGATCTGCCTGGCTGGGTTCCGTACATCCCGAGGGATGGTTATGAACAAAAATGGCGGCTGCTGCGTTATGCGCCAAGGAACGCTTAACGACTTGGCGGGGGTAAACGCTGGCGCCATCGATGCTCCCGTGAAAGAGGATCTCGAATGCCAGAACGCGATGGCGGGCATCGATAAAAATCACACCGAAGATTTCATGCTCTTGGGGGGCAACATGCAGTTTTAGATATGAAGCCACGGCGTCAGGTGACGTCAGGCCGGGGCCGCGGGTGAACAGCCGACGATCCAGAATATGCAGCGCTTCGTCGATCAGCTGGTTTTCCTGGGCGATATGATCAGCCTCGACATCCGCGGTTTCAATCAGGGTGAGTGGGGTGCTCATGGGGTACCTCCGAAGGGAACAATCCGGGGGTACACCCCCGAGGGGAGTGGCGTCCCCGAGGTGGATATAGAGTCACGGGCATTGCCCGATGACGCGCTGTTTACAGCCGAGTGAATCGGTGGCGTTGTCCGTGCAGGTGTGAATCACAACCGTCGCAAGGCAATGGAGAAAAGGCTCTTATGCCCCAGCCGGTTTCGGGATCGAAGTCGGCACTGATGGGCAATAAGCGAACCAGCCTAAGGTGTATCGCGGCGATGCGTTGTTCGATCTCATCCGGCGAGTAATACAGCGATAACGTGCTGTAGTCCTCGTAAGCCGCACCGAACAGGCAGTCGTCGCAAAGCCAGAAGCATTCCATATTGGTTCTCCTGTGCTAGTTGAAGAAAAGGCGCTCGATTGAGCGCCTTGATGTAAAACATCATGGATTGTTCAGGCGGACTGAACAGCACGTGTGGCGACACGGCGGGCCGTGCGGGGAGTGGTTGGAGATTCAGGTACAATCCTGGCCTCTGTAGGGTTGTCGGTATCCTCCGCTTCGGCATCAGCCGACGTTGGAGAGGGTTCATTGATCTGCGCTGGCTCAGCAGGGTGCTGTTGCTTCCTGCCTGGCGGGCGCTTTGTATTCGAACTTGCCATTGACCTTGATCCAGTCGATGAACAGCAAACGACCTTTCAAGCTGGCGCCAGGTTGGCCTTGTTTATCGCCTTTCTCATAGAGAAATGGGTCGATCCACAGGTCACCAATACGGAACGACAGCAAGACCTTTTTCTCGGCTCTGACGGCGTCCATATAGAGACGAATCAAGCGGTCAGCTTCGCCACCAGCGACTTTGCAATCAAAGCGGGTGTACTCCACTGCATCGGAGGCACCATGCAAGGCTGCGATATCGCAGGCCATGAATGGCTGACCGCGGCGGACCTGTACTTCACGAACACGGTTGAGGTAGCCGATACCGGCGGTGTGCAGGTTGAAGTAAGAGGTCGCTTCTTGGGATTGGTTGGCGTAGGCCATGGTTGTTCTCCTGTTGCAAGGGAAAACGGCGACGCACAGCCCCTGACGGGAAAGTGAGCCCCCGTCAAGGTGGGTGAGTTGAAGTCGAGCGATGAACGACTCGTCACCGGCAAGCCGATGACCATCAGAATGATGCTTCTGGGGGAATAGCTGTGCAGCAGAGGGACGTCTGCGGTGGAAATCCGAAGGGATGGAGTAGTCGGCATTCATCACCGCTTAAGCGGTAACCGCGCGAGCTTCCGAACGCTGATCGCACTTGGGTAAACCGCCACGAACGTGGCGTAGCCTTGAAGGTTTTGGCTACCTGGGCTGGGCTGTCAACGACAGCGAACCACGCCCTTTGTATAAGCCTGTCACAGGGGAGCGTCAAGACGCTACAACCCGATTTTTTTACGCCGGAATACGGTGGTAGTCACTGGAATTAAGAAAATGAAAAAAAAGAAAAGTGGGCCTGGTGGTGTGCCAGGCGAGGAAGAGAAAAACCACCTTTGACGGTCTTACGCAGTCGACAAGCTCCTCGCAAAACTTAGTTGAACTGCGCAATGATTCGCCAACCGACCCTTGTCGTGGCCTGGGTCGGAATATGCTGGCACGCATCCGCGCACAAAGGGTGCCCTGTGTTTCCCCGGTGGGCTCCGGGACTGAATACGATCGCCGAAGCGGATGACCGCTATTGCCGGGTAGAGGCAACAGTGGTCATCCGCCACCACAATCAGGTCGAGCACAGAACGGGAACGAGATCCCGCAGAAGAGGAGGCTCCGAACTCGAAGAGTTTGACCGAACTGCCCGGAGCTAATCGGTCTTGGGTCGCCGTTGGCGATTATCCGAAGTTACTACAGCAGAGAGGTCAATAAGACGTCAAGCCTGCAGGTCCCCTTCATAGGACGCTACGTTTAGCACGATAAAAGGGGTCACTTACTGCCGAGATGTGCGGCTAATTGTTCGACGGTTGCCAAGATAAAGGCACGGTCGCTTTCTTTCAGTCCACTCAGCAGACCCGCGATCATCTGACCCTGGTCATTGGGGCGATTACTCGATGCCGTCAGGAGTTCATCCATCCGGCAATCGAAAATATCAGCCAGTTGCATCAGCTTGACCACTGAAAGCTCCACTACACCCCGTTCCAGGCGCGAGATAGCTTCGCTACCGATCCCTAAACGTTCAGCCACCTCTTCCTGAGTCAAATTACGCTCGCTGCGGTGCTTCGCGATCATGCGCCCGATTTGGGCTTGGGTTGGATGTTTATGTGCCAAGTGATGAGTTCTCCAGTTCAACCCGAATGGTTGAGCAAAGACCCGTTGACATGAACATCCTTAAAGGTTGAGTATCGACTCATTGGGTTGTTATAGTGACTGAAACAGCTGAGTATCGCGACGTGGTTTCTGTCCCTTTAGGGATCAGAGTCCAGATTGGTTAGTAAGAGCGACGGTCTGAAAGGACCATGTTGAGGGATGGTTGAACATGGAAGATGAGAGAAAGGACGTCATGGATCTGATTTGGGATCGAACACTGGAGTTGTTCATCAAGATTCATGATTGCCCGGATAATCCCGAATACTTCGAACGCCTTGTTCATTGGCTCAACGAAGATCCTGCCCACCTAAAAGCCTTCAACGAACTGGGGCAGATATGGATTTCGACAGGCATCGCTTTGGCCCGTGAAGTCGGACAACCTTTGATCGACTTGGAACGGGATCAGGCGCCGCTGATGATGCACTGAGCTGTGCACCACCCTAACTTCATGTTGATCTCAATCGAACGTTCATGGGCGGCGCGTCTCTTTTCTGAACTGCGTAGTGCCCTTGCAGTTCGGATACTGCGAGCATGACCAGAACGGTCCAGATTTGCCCTTCCGCTTGATCATTGAGGCATTGCAAATGGGGCAGGCCGGGCCGGCTTCGACCGGTATCGACAAGTTGAGCGCTCCATAGTGTTCGACCAACTTAGCAATCCAGTTCGCCTGCTTTGCGACAAACGCCTCCAAGGTCAGGCGTCCCGCTTCGATTTCGTCAAGCGCCTGCTCCCAGATCGCGGTCATGCCAGGATCCGCAACTGCAGCGGGTACCGCCTCTATCAGAGTATGGGCCGCCGCCGTAGCTATTAACGCGCGCTTTTTCTTCAGCAAATAACCGCGATCAATTAACCCTTTGATAATGCCGGCTCGTGTGGCTTCGGTCCCGATACCGGTGGTGTCCCGAAGTTTCTGTTTCAGGCGTGGGTCGTTGACAAGCTTGGCGACGTTTTTCATCGCCTTGATCAGATCACCCTCGGTGAGAGGTTTAGGAGCGGCAGTTCGCATGGATTTGAGTTCGACATTGTCCACTGCGCACTGCGTGCCCTGTTGCAAGATGGGTAAGACTTGGGATTTGTGACTGGGCTCATCCTCCTCGGTGTTTTCGGAGAGCGAGCTTTTCCAGCCCTGGACCAAGATCAGTTTGCCCACAGCGGTCAATCTTTCTTCGCCACACGCCAGTTCGACCTGGGTCCGATCAAACTCATGATGCGGAAGAAACTGCGCGAGGTAGTGGCTACGGATCATTTCGTAGACATGGCGTTCTTGTTCGGACATCCGCACCAGGTTTGCCGGTTCGGTGGTGGGGATGATGCCGTGGTGCGCAGTGACCTTGGCATTGTTCCATGCACGGGAGCGCAATGATTGATCGAGGTCCTCGAATGCAGGTCTGAGTGCAGGATCCGTTTTGAGCAGGGCGTCGAGTACCGCGGGAGCCTCGTTGAACATATTCTCTGGCAAATAGCGGCAATCGCTGCGCGGGTAGGTGGTGGCTTTGTGGGTTTCATACAGAGTTTGGGCGATGTTCAGGGTTTCCTGGACGCCGAGCCCCAGCTTACGCGAGCAGACTTCCTGCAACGTGCTTAGGTCGAAGGGCAGGGGCGGCGGTTCTCGGAAACGCTCAGTATGTAACGAGAGTACCGTGGCGGACTTCTGGTCGGTGATTGTTTGGATCGCGTGATGGGCAAGCGCCTGTTGTAGGCAACGTCCCGACTCGTCCCGTCCTGAGCATGGCGGTAACCACGACGCGATGAATCGCTGGCCCATCGACGATAGCTGAACTTCAACGTTCCAGTAAGGCATCGGGACGAAGCCGGCAATCGCACGATCCCGATCGACCACCAGACGTAAGGTGGGTGTCTGGACGCGTCCCACTGACAAAACGCCGTCGTAGCCTGCCCGCCGACCAAGAAGGGTAAACAAACGACTGAGGTTCATGCCGATCAGCCAGTCGGCCCGGCTGCGGGCGAGGGCCGAGTGATAGAGCGTAAAAGTCTCCTGACCAGACTTCAGCGAGGAGAGGGCTTTGCGAATCGACGCCTCGTTGAGGGCGGACAGCCAGAGGCGCTGAACAGCGCCTTGGTACTGGCAGAGCTCCAATAATTCGCGGGCAATCATCTCACCTTCGCGGTCGGCGTCGGTTGCGATGACAACGGTGGTGGCTTCGCTGAGCAGGCGTTTGATGATTTTGAACTGCGCGGCAGTCTTGGGTTTGACCTCGACCTGCCACTGCAAGGGAATGATCGGTAGATGATCCAACGACCAGTTTTTGTACTGAATGCCGTAGGTTTCAGGCGGGGCCGTCTCCAGTAGGTGGCCGATACACCAGGTGACAGTTGTCTCGGGGCCGATCAGGCAACCATCACCACGCCGAGTGGCTCCGAGAACCTTGGCGATGTCACGACCCTGGGAAGGTTTTTCGCAGAGGAAGAGGCGCATATAACTACTCCGGATTGAGTTCGGAGCAGCGTTGTTCGAAGTAGCAGGGGCGAGATATGAGAAACCCGAATGGCAGGTTCCTCATATTAGTCGGTGAGGGCGGCTTTGAATGGGCTGAAGCTGCTACCTTATTGGAGCGTTAGTAACTGGGTGGGGGCTTCATGAGCAGCGAGCAATGACAGGCCAGGAACTTCGCGCAAAGGCGCAATTTTTATGCCTGAAGTCGTTCAGGCCTTAGGTGATTGCCCTCTGTGTTTCCTGGGTTTCGAGGTCGGCGAGCTGGCCTGCTCAGTATTTTGAGCGGCCGCCGGCTCACTGGAGCGTTCTCGCATCACCACGCTGTGCACCCGGTGAGGCAGGATGCCAACTCGACGGGCCTCGATCTTGAAGGTCACCCGTGCATTGTCTTCACTGTCCTCCCACTCATCGCGCACCGTACGACCTTCGACCAGTACGCGCATGCCTTTCTGGTACAGCGTGCTCCAGTGTTCAGCCTCACGGTGCCAGAGCTCAACCGGCGCCCAATAGCCGCCCCGATCTTCATAGCTGCCCTCGCGTGGGATGGGGTTGTCGAAGTACACATTCAGACGTAGCAAGCGCCGTGGCTCATCATTGCCTGAGGCGAACTCCTGGAACTCTGGCGCACTGCCGATATTGCCTTCGCCGACGAAAAAAGTACTCATCGTGTTTTCTCCAATGCGGGTGTGAACTGGCGCAGCAACTGTTCGGCACTGGCCATTTTGATCGCGCAGGTCGTAGCCTGGCGGTAGAGCGAATGCACCACACTCATCTGAAGGTTTAGTGCGATACGCGCGCATTCGAAACGGTGCAATTCCTTTCGTACGATCTGCGGCAGTGCTTTGTTGGAGATCTGACGTTCCCAAACCGCCACACCCATGCGAGAAAAATCACGGGTGCGCCAACGCAAAAAGGTGCTGCCCGCACTGGTCTTCTGCAGCACCAATCGTATCTTCAATAGCGAGTACGGTGGCTGCCCGGCTTGCTGCACCACAGCCTCCATCAGGCGACATAGCTGCGCCTCGATTTCCCTCGCCACCTGCGCCAGGTGCTCCAACTCCCCCTTACCCTTAAAAGGTTTTAAAAGGCCTTTTAGGGAGGCAGCGTGTTCGAGCTGCCGATAGGCATCCGGTGTTAACGCTTCGAAGGGCATTGGCTGAATCGGGATCATGGGATTCATGCATCAGCCTCCGACTCATCTACGCTCGCAGACGGACCGTCTACTACCTCTGCCAAAGCGTCAGCGTCATCCACTGCTACAGCACCACGGCGAATGATCGGCGGCGCAAACTGAGAACGGCGATGACCCTCAAGGATGTCCATCGGGGGCAATCCATACTTCTCCACGGCCGCCAGGGCGCGGGCATTATTTGCTGCCATATCATCGCGTGTAACGCCGGCATGTCGATAACGTTGCGCCTGACCGAACAGGCTGCGTAACAGGTGGGCACCGTCGTCGATCCAGGCTTCCATGTCTCTTCGGCCGATCAACGCCGTGTGATGGGCCAAGAGGGTATGGCGGACCAGCGTGTCGTAGTCGGTTAGCAGGTAAACCGCCAGAAAACCCAGCTGACTGCCGATGTACAATGGCAAAGTGACGGGGTGGATGTTGAGGTTGTCCCCCATGTCGATCTGAGTCGGCAAGTCCTGTCTGATCCGGTCCAGCTGTTGGGTCAGTTCTCCCATCCCAGCCTTTGCCTGCATCAGTTTTTCTTCGAGCTGAACGATGGCCCAATCGGCATAGGGATCGTCCTGGGCCGCGGCTTGTTTGATCAGGTTGGTGACACTGATGTAACCGGCCATACCCATGATTGAGTGGACGCCTTCGCGTGCGGCTCGACCTTGCCAGATACGGGCTGCATGGTGGGTATGCAGGGTCAGGGTGATGCTGCTGCGCAATGAACCCAGATTGAGTTGATAGTGATCGGCCATTGTGTTGTCCTCGCATTGGCTTGGACGGGACGTTGCGACAGATGAGGGGCAAGGACAGCCAAAAAGCTGAATGCGGTCTATTCGGTTTGGTGAGAGAAGGCAAATGCCTGACGTCTACGTTTATTGGAACTACGCCCAGGCGTTTCCCTAAACGCTCCATGGTTCGGTCCGATATTTCGTAGATTGGAACTCTATGGATTTGATGCCACTGGCATCAAATCTACTGACGTCCACTGCCTCCACGCAGTTGGCGCAGCTCATTTAGGCATGCTTGGGCGAGGGCTGACGCAGGTTCGCCCTTTTTTCGAGATGGCCGCGAAGGGGCGGCTGGGGGCGGTTCTGCGATGGGTGATGGTTCGGCCTGACTTGCCCAAGGACGAAAGTCGCCCTTCAGCGCACGTTGGGCCAAGCCCATCAGATAGGCAGCTGGCTTGCGTATACCACCGGCCGCACAGCGTGCCCCCGCTTCGTTAAGTACCGCCTGCTGATCCGCTGGGTTGAGCTTGTTCAGCGCCACGGCGATGGCCTGACGTTCGCTTGGGTTCAGGCGCAGCGAAGTGGGCCAGTGCAGGTTATCCACAGTAGAGGTCGCGCGCGGTACTGTACATTTACTTTCTTTTAATACAGTACAGGCAGCGTTCGGATTCCGAACGGTGCCGGAAACGTTAGGGTTCGAGCCTGATTCGGAATCCGAACGAGGGCCTGCACGATTCCGAACGTGGTGATCTTCCCCACGTTCGGAATCGTGGAATGCATCACCGGGTGGCTGATCCAAGCCTTGCTGCGCCCTCTGTTCGCCCCAACTGTCCAGCCGCGTCGGTAACCGACCCTGATCGATATTCGTGTCCTGTCGGACCTCCTCCACAATGTGCTGAGCGACAATACGCACGGCCTTTGTCGCATGACCGAGGGCATGTCCGACCAGTTCTAGGTAGTTCTGATCGAGCTCCATGGCTTCGGCGGGGGTTAACGGCTCATCGTGCAGAACATACAAAGAACCTTGTAGCTGCCCGCTGATTTGATCGCGACCGCGGCTAACCAAGCTTAGCCAACGAGTGAGCCTGAGCATCGTCAACACGCGAGCAATGGTTTCACGCGAGGCTAACGCACCGTAGGGCACGCTCGAGAGGTAAGGCTGCAAATCCTCATAGCGCGGCGTGACCACGCCCTGGCCTTGCAGCATGAGTCGAAATACCTGCCAGGCATTTCGCTCCAATGGCGTCAGCCGATTATCCAACAGCAGCCGACGTGGCACGATTTCGTGTGATTGGCCACTAAACAGAAAGCCAGCCTGTAGAGCCTGGTTGGAGGGCTGTTCAGTGGTAGGGCGTGCTGGCCAGCGCTCATGCAGCTGCTGTGTGCATTGCTGCAGGACACGTTGCCAGCGACTGGCAGGAACAGCATTCATGTTTTGTTGCTGTACTGGTCGATTTGCTGCCAAACGATGGTCAAGCTGATCTGCTGTTCTTCGGCAAGCATCATCATGGCGTCGAGTTTATCCTCGGTGCCATCCTCTGTTCGTATTTGGCACCAACGTTGCCACAACGCATGCTCCTGCGCTTCGCTCAAATGTTGAGGGCGGCCTTTACGGGTTTCTATCTTGAGTAGCCGCCGGCGCATGGCTGTTTCCGAATGCGCCAAGCCAAAACACTGGTACATGATGGTGCTGCTGGCGCCGAGCTTGAGCGCTCGATTGATCAACCGTTCGTTCTGTTCATCGCGGTCAGCTTGTTCGATCAATCGATGTAGTACTGGTGAGTCAATCTTGACCTCAAGCCAAGGAACAGTGGCATGGGCCAGGCGCGATAACGTGGTCGGTGGTAAGGATTGCAGCACGAAGATGTCATCCTCACTCAGTCCAAGTGCCTTGCAGCGTTGCAGGTTGCCCAGGCGGAGTTCGTGCAGTACCTGGGTTAGCATGGCTTGATTGAGCATATTGAAGGATAAGTTCATCTCAGCTCCTCCGGCGAGTTGTCTTCAGCGGTGAGCGTTAAGTCGATTAGACGCCGGGCCAGGCGGATCAGGCGAAACAGCTTGATTAACAGACTGTCAGGCAGTCGCTCCAGCCCCACGTCCGTGACTGGTCGATCTGGTAGAGGGAGTTGATAGACCCCCAACAACAGCTGCCCGAACAATGCGGAAGGTACTTGCTTGCGATCTTCCCAGTTCACCTCGTCCTGAGCACGTAGCAGGGCCAGGAGAATTAGGTGAACGCCGGTCGAGCGAGGCGCTGAAAGATCAAGTCGCTTAATGTCTAGGGTGAAGCCCAAACCAAGCTTTTGATCAATGATGCTCTTGGCATCTCCGGCATAGGCCGCCATTTCCCGAGCCAGTCCAGCAATGGCTAAACGCAGTTGTTCCGGGGTATCCAGCGGTGGTGTGATGATCCAGAGGTCGTCCATTGGGCAGGTTTCGACTGGAGACGTCGCCTTGCTGGATATCTCGCGATCGATTTGCTCACGAATCTGTTGAACGCGTGGTAGAGAGCTGACCGCAGGTGAAGCATTTGTTTCGGGTGCTCTGAGCAGTTCTTCTGAAATTGGCTCTATCCTGCTCTCGGCCTCGATTGATTTTGATTCCGCGCCGGAGGAGGGCGGTTCTGCCGCGGCTTCATGCTCGCTTGGCGGATAGCTATTGTCTAAGGGCGTAATGGTGACAGTCCCAGGCGTGGAGACGACTCGTTGGGTATCGCTCAGCTCCAGGGCCAGCATACGATAGGACTGTCCAAGCAAGCTGCTCATGCGTTCGAGCAGTTCGTCCTGGATCTGCTCAAGATCAAACGAGTCAAGATCACCATCGAAGTAGCCCATGGTTTCCAGCCAGAACTCTGCAAACGCAATGGCAGTTGGATAACGGTTCCAGGTTCGTTCAGCCTGACTACGTAGACCGATCAGACGCTCTATCTGGGGTTTACCCAACCCGGCATACAAAGTTTGTGGAATGGCGGGTAATAAGTGTTCGAGGGTGTCCAGCATCCGGCTGATATGCGACTGCGAAACCGGATAGCCTCCAGCGGCAAGACGTCGAGCCAGCTCCCGTTGTGAGAGCTTTGGGCCATCCGACTCCAGCATGGTTTTGAGTTTGGCTACCGCCAGAGCTCGTTCGATGAACGTGAGTTGGCCGTGCAGGTCGCTTTCCGCCAAATGGCCGAGTAGGGCGTTGGTTTCATTGCTCCAAGGTCGGAACAGGCAGTGAATTCGAAAGAAACGCTCATCGCGAGTTTCCTGCCACAGCTCGCCGAGAATCGCCAAGCGCGTATTGCCGCCGTTGCGGATGATGAAAGAGGTTTCACCCGGGCGGCGGGTAATCGGTGGCGGTTGATCTAGCCCGCGTTCACGGATCGAGGCTTTGATATCTTCATACAGCGGATTACGGATGAAGCGTGGATTGTGCTCGTAGGGGCGTAACTGTTCCAGAGTGACCAGCATGGGAGTGTCGATGACTGGATCGGAGAGTCGCTCCAGTCCAGGACCTTGAGTGAAGTGGTCCTGGTGCAGCTTGTCGGTGACTTCCTCCTGACTGAGTTTCTTCATCGCAACCGCCTCGGTTAACGCAGGCTACGCAAATGGTCACCGACCTCGAATTTCACGATTTCGGCAGTCCCTGAACCTTCGAAATGTTGGGAGAGTTCTGCGAGGAACCACACCATGGCCGAGCGCCCCCCTTGCAGACGAAAAACCACGGTGCAGTACTCCTCGCAAGCCGCGTCGCGTGGTCGAATGGAAGGCTGAACGACGATAGGAAACTGATCCAACATTAGAAAACTCCTTACCAAGCCCTGCTGGGCTCAAGGCTGATCAAACAAAAATAAATTGGTGAAATGCTGATTGGGCGATTTGTTTTATCGAGGCTCCGCACACCTCATTACCGATGAGATCGCTTCGCGCCATTCAGGAAATAATTCGATAGCCAGCGCTTGCATGATTTCTAACGCACACGGCGAACGTTGGCGTTTACTCGATAGGCACTTATCTATTCGGTGGACCGGTAAACCGAGGGAGGCGGCATTGAGAGATGCCACGCGGTCGGGGATTACGGTGTCTAGCACCGAGATATTGGTAGCCTCTGCGAAAGTCTCGCGCAGGCTTCGGATGATCATCCGGGTGTCCACTCGATTGACGTTCACCTGGTTCAGTAAGAGCCGTAAGGGCGGCGGGTCGATGCCTAGGTGGCGAAACGGTTTGAGCTCACTCAGTAACTTCAAGGTGCCACGGCGCATTTCGCGGGCAGCGAGCATTTCCGGCGTGATGGGAGAGAGGGTGAGATCCGAGGCCAGGATGGCCATCTCCAGCAATACACTGCGTGCTCCCTGAGTGTCGATCAAAAGCAGGTCATAATTGAGACTCAACTCGTTGAGCAAATTGTGCAGGCGCAGTCGTCCGTCAGGTGCATGCAGCAACAAGGTGCTCAGTCGACCTTGATCGTCGTTGGAGAAAATCAGGTCGAGACCGACGACTGCAGTCCTAGATATTATTCGTTCAGGCACTGTTAGATTGAGTGCAATGAGCTCGTACGCACCTGCATGAGCTTTCTGGCTCAGTGAATAATAACTGGAGAGGGTGGGTTGGCTATCTAGATCCAAGAGCAGAACACGCAGACCAGCATCGGCCAACAGGCCACCGAGGTTCGCCGCTACTGTAGTTTTGCCTACGCCACCCTTGGTGGACACCACCGAGACCACGTGCATCACCTCACTCCTGTAGCGAAAGGCGTTCTGCAATCCAGTGCTCGATTTCCAGTGAGTCCCAGCCAACTGCGCGCAGTCCGATACGCTTCGCCCGCGGAAACTTGCCTTCCTTCATCAGGTTGTAAATGTGCGCACGTTTGAAGCCGGTTTTTTGCTCGACCTCCTCACGCCGCATGATGTGGCGTTGGGGTTGAGGCGCTTCAACTGAGGGGACAGATTGGCTGGACATGCTAGTCACTCCTGGCGCCAATTGGCGCGTGTTGGGAAGTGACATGGATTGAATCGCACCACGGCGGATGAGTCATTGCATTGCAATCAACCCTATTGCAACGCAATTGGCCCGATTAGGTATTTTTTTTGATGCTACGATTGGCTACGGCAAATTTTTCATCCAGCGTGCGCTTGCTGAGGCCGGGCACATCTTTGTGACGAGCGACAATGGCATCAACGATGGCTGCTTGATTCGTGAATACCGAAAGAGGTTTTCCGGCGGGCGAATGGTCCAAGAGAAGGCTGACCAATGCCCCAATGATATTGTGATAGGTCAGTTCGCTGCGCTCGCTGAGTTGGCCATTAGTTTTGGTCAAGGCTTTGAGGTCATCTCTTTCGAGTCCAATCGACTTGAGTTCTGCAAGTACCTCATGGAAGCGCTGCTGTTGCGCTTTCAGCTCCCTCGATAACTCGTCTCGGTCTGCTTTCAATGAGAGAAAAGTTCCGAGGCTCACCTTTGCTGGTACATCCTCACCGGACTCGAATAAAAAACTCGGCTTATGGTCGGGATAATGAATTTCCATCCAGCGGCGTAAGTCTGAATGGCGGATGGTCAGCTGAAAGGGTTCTACATAGCTTCCGAAAGGAACAGAAATGCCGAGGCAGCCGTACGGCAGTTCACCATTACGTATGGCGTCTAAAATCCTTTCGAAAGCGATGTGAAGACTGGGCCATTGGGGAAATAGGATTGCAAGGTTCTCGGGACGAGACCAATCTGCCCGGACAATTTGGGCTTCGTAGCGAGTGAGATTGCACCAACGCAATGCTGCATCTACAGGGCGATAGAAGGTTTTCGTATTCGGATTGAAAACATCAATAGTCATAGCGTGGCGGACCTCCATTCCTAATGGATAGGCCTCTCACCGACTGTCTATAAATCAGAACTAGCTAATTACGGTAGCTGTTTCCTTGGTTGACCAACTCGGCGAGGTTATCCCATTTCCGGTCAAGCAAATTTTTTAGGGATTGCTAACTAATCCAAGGCTCTGCTGATGGTTGAGCGTTCTAGCACCATATCGTAAGCATCCTTTCTATCACCAGCGCGGCCGCTGAGCGAATAGGATCCATAAGCGGTGTTGGCACCAACTTTTGTTCTATCTACGCGAAGGCGAAAACTACCGGCTAATTGGCCTCGCTAGGATATGCCAAGACTTAGCATTAGCCGATATTTAGCCCTTCACGTCAATCAGTTAGACAACCTCTTGCAACTCCATGCGAGGCAGTTAACCCTCAGAAAATGTCTAGCGGGTAACTGACGATCAGACGGTTCTCATCGTAATCACTGGCGTTGAAATTGCGCCTGACGCTGGAATTTCGCCAACGAACAGAGAAAGACTTGAGTGTTCCGCTCTGGACTACATAGCCCAACTCCGATTCCCGCACCCACTCAGAACCATCATTGACATTTTTCAGCTCCACGTTGTCACCATGAACGTAACGCGTCATGAAGCTCAAACCGGGAACGCCGTAGCCTACAAAATTGAGATCATAGCGAACCTGCCAAGAGCGTTCTCGGGGGTTGTCGAACGCATGGTTGAAGGTGTTGTTGGCCAGATAGATACCGCCGGTCCCGCCGATGCGCATCCAGCCGGTATCCCCCGAGACATTTTGCAGCCCCAGGCTGATCGCATGCTCAGCGATGTTGAGGCTCAACAGCGCTGAAGCGGTGCGGTTATCCAGTTGACCCGCCTTGGCACTTCCTGAGTCTTTGCCCCAGAAATAACCAAGGTTGGCGTTAACCGATATCCTTTCAGCCAATGGCCATTTCTGATTCAGTCCGAGGTAATGCTGTTCGTAGATGTCTTTCAACTCGCCAGACCAAAGCCGGACGGTTGTGTTTTTGGTAGTGGAGCGATAGTCCGCGCCGAGAAACTCGAAAGAATCTGATCGAGCCGATCCATACGAAAGATCTTCCATGGACGAGTCGTTTCTCATGCTAGTTTTGCTCAACTCGCCAGCATAAAAGGACCAGTTTTTAATCTCTTGCGAAGAAATCTGGGCACCGCGAAATGTTTGCGGCAATGCGCGAAAGTCATCCGCCGTGACAATAGGAAAGTTGGGCATCCATTCGCCGACCTTAAATTCAGTATTCGAGACCTTCGCCTTGATCGCAACGCCAAGTCTACCGAAACTTCCCGCAGGATCACCGTCGGCATCCTTTGGCAGCAGTAACGCGCCATACCTTCCTGCTCCGCCATCGAGCTTCACTGCGTACTTCCCAAGCACGTCAACGCCAAACCCCACAGTACCTTGGGTAAAGCCGGATTTGAGGTCGAAGATGAAACCTTGCGTCCACTCACGAGCCTGATTTTGTGCCACACCAGGTGCAGTGAAATTTCGGTCAAAGAAGAAATTCCTGAAGTTCAGAGTAGCGGTAGTATCATCCACGAAACCCTGAGCCAATGCATTGAAAGGTAAAACCAAAGCTGGAATGAAGAGCACACAAGTTGCGCGATTAGTCTGAATGTTCAAGACCTGTCCCCTGTTGTTTTTATTGAAGGGCAATGTCGGCCTGTTATCACCAGTTGAGTGGGCGCAATGCCGCTTCTCCCGGGAAAACGGATCGTCAATCGTAGGTGGAGAAATATCCGAATCGAGTGTGCCAAGGACCTGATGAACAGGCCCCTGGCATGTACTTCACCTGAAAGCCGGCCCCTTCAGAGCACGGCACCGGCTTGGCTTAGGATTAGATCAGGCCAGCGCTGCGCAGCGCGTCAGCGATTTCCTTGTCGGCACCCTCGGCCAGTGGCAACAGCGGGGAACGTACGGTGGCATGATCCAGGATGCCGCGGGCAACCAGGCCATGTTTCAGGGCCACGGTGCCTTCCATGTGGGAACCACGGTGGTAGACGTTACGAGTGACCGGCAGCAGCTTGTCGTGAATGGCACGCGCGGCCGGGTAGTCGCGACGCTTACCGGCAGCGATCAGCTCGATCAGCGGCTCTGGAGTCAGGCTGCCATAGCCGACCAGTGCGCCGTCCACGTCAAACATGGTGTGCAGCAGGTATTCGTCATGGCAGGTCAGGATTTGCAGCTCGGGAACTTCACGGCGGATAACCGGGATCTCGGTGTCCCAACGGCGCATGTTACGAACACCGTTCTTCATGGCAAACACGCCAGGCTGCTGGGCGATTTCCAGTTGAGTTTCCAGGTCATAAGTCGCTTTGGTCACGTCTGGGTACTGGAATAGGATCAGTGGCATACCGCTTTCTTCGTAGATCGCTTTATAGCGGTCCTGAGCAGCGCCTTTCTGATAACCAAAACGCAGCCAGCCGTGAGACGGGTATACCAAGCCGGCAGCAGCACCGTTGGCGACGGCGCGTTTGGCCTCCTCAGCGGCTACCTGAGTGCCTTCGCCGGTGATGCCAGCGATAATAGGCAAACGACCGCCTACCGACTCCTTGAAAGCCTGGATGACACGGCCTTGTTCTTCCTGTGTCAGGAAGGTTCCCTCACCGGCGTGGCCCAGAACAACCAGCCCCTTGACACCGTCAAAGCTGCCAAGCCAAGCCCCCAGTTTCTGAATAGCTGCGTAATCAACCTCACCTTCACGAGTGAACGGCGTGACAGGAGCAGGAACGAGGCCTTTAAGGTCGATAGTGTTTTTAGTGCTCATTTCATTACCTCTGGTTTAGTTAGAATTTCGCAAATAACGCATGCGCGGGCGCAAAACACACTGATGTGTTCTGGATTTACTACTGAGTCAGGTACCGCAGTCTTAATTGGTTGAAAGTTGAAACTTATGGTGAAAGTTCCTCCAGAATTCGGCCTTTGGTTTCAATGGCGAAAAAAGCAGTGACCACGGCTGTTATCAATAAGACGACCGCAAAGATACCGAACACATATTGAACACCAACGCCAGTCACAGTGAACCCTACGATGATCGGTCCCAATGCCGAACCCAATCTTAGCCAGGCACTGCCTACACCCGTACCCAAGGCTCTTAGACGAGTAGGATAAAGTTCCGCCGAATACAGATAGAGCGAGAAAGTCACTGTCTGGACCAACGCATATCCCAATCCCGCCAGCACCAGAATTTTGATTGGCGCAGTGGCACCTGTCGTTGCCAATATTGCCAGCGGTATGGCGGCAAGGAACAAGGCACCTATATACCAGCGACGTCGACCGACTTTATCAATCAGCAGCGCACATATCACAGCGGCGACCACGCCGGCGGCTGAGGTCATGAAGCCATAGGCCAGGCTGGTTTCAAGGGGCAGATGGAAATGTTGACGGTAGAGTGTTGGCAACCAGGTAATAAGCCCGTTGGCGACCATATAGGAGCCGAACCACATGGCCCAGATAACGAGTGAGCGCTTGAAATAAATACCTTTGAAAAGTTCTCACCAGCCGCCCTTGTTATTGATCCCATGCATCTGCGGCACTTCGACTGCTGGTGGCAGCGTCTTGCCGGCTTTAATCGCGCTGTTTTCCAGACGAGTGACAATCCGGTCAGCCTCGTCCAGACGTCCCTTGGACGCGAGCCAGCGCGGCGACTCGAACAGGAAGAAGCGAAGTGGGATCAGCAGCATGGCGGGGATCAGGCCTACCGCAAACATCGCTTTCCAGCCGTATATTGGTACGAGGAAGTAGCCAATAATCCCGGCTCCTACCAGGCCCAGCAAAAACATGACTTCATACAGAAGAAAGAACTTCCCTCGCTTCTTGGACCCAATCAACTCGTTGATATAGGCGCTCGCCACCGGGACTTCCCCTCCCGTGCCGATACCCTGTATGAATCTGAAAGCGATCATCATCGCGGCACTGGACGCAAACAGGCAGGCCACGTCCATCGACACAAAGAGCAAGATGGTGAACGTCAGGACCTTCATGCGTCCGATTCTTTCGGCCAGCCATCCAAAGAGCAAGGCACCGAACAGCTGCCCCAAATAACCTGCAGAGAGGATCATGCCGATCTGGGTGCCGCTAAGGCTCCACTCCTTGGCCAGAACCGGCATCGCGTAGGCAATGGCAATCACCGTGTAGCCATCGAAGAACGTTGCGGCGCCAATAATGTTCCTGGTCCAAAACACTTGCCGTGTAATAGGGAGCCGTTCTAGGCGAGCACTAATATTCGCCTGACTATTTACTTTTTCTGGTAAGGGCTCAGTTTCAACTTGCTGCATCAACATGGCACTTCCTTTTATTATTGTTTGCGTTATTCGAGGCGAACGAAGCTCGCAGTGAGAAACACAGTGCAATGGCTTAACCGATTTGAGCTAATCAGCGTTAGCTCAATTTCCATTACTAGTTCATTAGCTTTTCGGAAACGTGCACGTTATAGACGCGCCCACCACGGCAGGGAAAACGGCCGGAAAGTTTTTTAAAAGATGAATTGAAAGCGTCATTCACGCGTGGCGTCAAAAGGCCCGAGTACACAATACCAGCCTGATCGAAGTGACACGCTCCATGGAAGGAGGGCGTACTGTTGGGTTGAGCGCAAATCAGAGCTGGCTGAGGATACGACCCTGAGGCGACACGGGTCCCCCATGAGCGGGTCACATACGGAAAGGCTTTAACGTGAGTGCCTTGATCTCGGTATGTGGCACCGGTGGAGCAGGCATATTGCTTAGCAGTGTGGTTCATATTTTATTCGCTTCTCTTATGTTTCGGATTGCGAAATATTTTTCTTATTTTCAAATACACTACACCAGTCTTCTCCGGAGCCCAACCTTTTTTTGGTTCATTCGCTATTTTTTCTTTTTTATGCATCACGCGCCCTGAATCTGCGTTGGGACAAATCGTCGTCGAGTGATATTCTCCTTTGATATTTTTTCGCATTCCGAAAAACATGACCACATTAGGTAGAAATCGAGCATGGCCCCACGTATCCCGGTAAAAAACCAAGCCACGGACGCCGCTGGCGAAGATAAAAATCAACGCAGCACTGTTCAGTCACTGGCTAAGGGATTCCGCGTTCTAGAAGCCTTCACTGCGGAAAGCGATGAGCTTACGTTGAGCCAGATCGCTGACAAGGCGGATCTGGATCCAGGCACGACCTACCGCATGCTGAATACGCTGGTAGACCTCGGATATGTTTCACGAATACCTGAAAGCAAGCGATTTTCCTTAACGCTCAAGATCCTTAATCTGGGCTTTCATGCAATCGCGCACACAGACCTGCGTAGTCTGGTCCGTCCTGTTTTGAGGGGGCTCGTCAGCGAAACCAGTGAAGCCGCCAGTTTCGCCGTTCTGCAGGGCGCAGACGTGCTGTATCTGGAGCGTGTAAGAGCCGGTATTACTAGACTGGGTGTGGATATTCGTATCGGAACCACCGTTCCTGCTTGTCAGACAGCTATTGGCCAATCGATCCTGGCGTTCCTGTCCGAGCAAGAAGTCGCACGCATTGAGGCGCTTTCCTCCACTACGCCATTCATCGGCAAGACGCTCGCCAAGCCGCTTTCCAAGGTATTGGAACAAATTCGAAAGGACGGGTACTTGATTACAGATTCGCTGTTCGCCGAAGGGCTTCGAATCCTGGCCGTTCCGGTGCTGGATATCGACGGCTACCCTGTCGGGGCCATCAGTATCGCAGCGCCAGCAGTGCGATGCTCCATCGAGGAACTAGAACGTCGAGCGCTGGCATTGACGATGGTAGCGGCAAAGAATATCGGTCGAGCGCTCCAGGCTAGCGGAAGCGTGAACTCAAGTCTTTGATCACCGTAAACTAGAAACCCTCCCGCCAGAGTCTCGACCTGAAAGGCTAAGCGCAGGCGTGGAAAAGACCCACTCGCGTTGGGCCCTGTGATGCGATTGCAGCGGGAAGGTAATCAGCAAACTCCGTCGCTCATACATTGCGAGTCATTCATTACCGTTTGCTCCAGTTGCTGATCCAGGTTGAGTACATACTCCGAGATGCTTCGGGCCTGATCACTGGCGCGGAGGATCGCACGTTGTCTACCTTGAGTAGGCCGAGCCAAGAGTTAATGTAGCTCTCGCGCCGCAGTTCCCCCTGAATGCCGACGTAAGCATATAAAAACGCAGCCCCCATCTCGGCGATCAGCTCCTCAAACGCTTAGCCTGGCGAGCCGAGCGGGCAGGCTGACGTTATGCCTTCGCGCTGCAACCGAGCGTGATGCCCGGACCAATGCGTCAGCTCATTAAGTGCCGTGGCGTAGAACCCGCCTTCATCGTGAAATTGTGCTTTTGTCGGCAGTTGGATGAGATCCATGATCGGGTGGTAAAAAGCTTCGCCGGCAGGCTGGTGAACAATGCGTGCACCTGAACTTAACAGCAGATTTTCTGCGGCGCTGTTGGGCTGAAAGGAATCACTTTTTTTCCGTCTCGAGCAAGCTGACATTGAGCATGTCGAGGCCAGCAAGGCTGGTGGCACGGCACCCGCATACCATCGAAGGCCCGCTGTACGTGGCTGGTGCGCCGTTGTCCAAGTACGAAGCGCGCCTGGATGACGTGACCGACGCTGCCGTGCCGCTGTTCATGCGTGGCCAGGTGCGTGACACCGACGGCAATCCACTGGCCGGCGCGATTGTCGATGTGTGGCAGGCCAACACCGGCGGCACGTATTCGTGGTTTGACCCGACGCAATCGGCGTTCAACCTGCGTCGACGCATCGGAACCGATGCCCAGGGCAACTACCGTTTTCGCAGCATCGTGCCGTCGTGTTATGGCTGCCCGCCGACCGGACCGACCCAACAGTTGCTTGATCAACTCGGGCGCCATGGGCAGCGGCCGGCGCATATCCATTTCTTTATCTCGGCCCCGGGTTATCGGCACCTGACCACGCAGATCAACCTGTCGGATGACCCGTACTTGCACGACGATTTTGCGTATGCCACACGCGATGAACTGATCGCCGAAATCCGCTTCAGCGACGACCAGCAACTGGCGCTGGAGTTGGGTGTGCAAGGGCGCTTTGCGCAGATTGATTTTGACTTTGTGCTTCAGGTGGCCACTGCGCCGATAGAACGTAAGCGGCTGGCGAACACACCTTGGCACGACTATGGGCGGGTAAATACTGTAGCTTGCGGCATGACGCAAAATCCTGCTTTCCTGCCATGACCATCACACTGGTGGTCTACAGCAGCGTGCAATCAAATTTCTGAACACCAGCATGGAGCATGTTTATGTTTAATGAAGTGAAGCTGGTAATTTTGATTTCTACCCAGGCGGGGCGAGGACAAGAGCAAATTGATGCATTTGAAAAGCTTGCCCCACTTGTCAGAAATGAAGATGGATGCCTGCAATACGACCTTCATAGGGTCACCGACGATGAAGACCAATTTGTTTTGATTGAGAGATGGGCGTCGAAATCAGCCCTAGAAGCTCATGATATTACTGCTCATATGATTGCAGCTGACGCATTCAGCCCTACCTTCAGGGCAGGCCCCGCGACCTTTTTGCACCTTGGATCAACGATCCCTGCTTAGGGTCAGGACCCATTGATGTGAGCGGCGCGATCTGATTCAAGCTCCGAAAGGAGACTGAGAATGAGCGACCTTTACTGGCTGACGAACGAGCAGATGTCGCGTCTGCAACCGTACTTTCCCAAGAGCCACGGCAAGCCCCGCGTTCATGATCGGCGGGTGTTGAGCGGCATCGTTTTCGTCAATCGCAACGGTTTGCGATGGCGGGATGCGCCAAAGGAGTATGGCCCGCACAAGACGCTCTACAATCGCTGGAAGCGCTGGGGCGAGATGCGCGAACCTGCGCAATCTTCGCGTCAAGCTCGGCCGGCCCGCCAATCTGCAACGGATGCAACTGACCACCGGCTATCCGCTCCCGCCCGCTGATGTCGCCGCGGCCGGCGGTACCATGACCTATCCAGCGATGATGATCCCCGCCGGATTAGCCCAGATCGCGCGCTGTGCCGACATCCTCGCGCCGGACACCTGCACCCTGATCGCGCTCGACGCTGCGGAATGGCTGGGCGTGCAGGCATCGATCAACGCCGACGCGCATCGCGACGAGTGCTGGTTATGCCCTGGACCTTACCGCCGGAGATCCGGTTTCTTCCTGCCGGACTGCGCTGGCACAGTTCCCGGTGGTCACGATCTGGACGGCTCGGTCGCAGAGATTTCATCTCTGCGCGGGATCAGCCGCTTTTCCGCGGACGATCCGGCGCTCAGTAGCCTGGCGATGCACGCAATGGCGAGTCGCATTCGGGAAAACCAGCCCGTCAGACGAGTGTGGGATCCGCATCAGAGCACTTCAGGACTTGGAGGGCTGAAGCCAATGTCAGGCTTTTGTTACGACGTTCTTTAGCGCAGCGAACGCCGCTTCGCAGAATGGCCCAGGTCCAGCATCTGGCCCGCTCAGCCATGCTTCGACCGCGAGCTTGAGAATGCCGATGGCGGTCGCGGCGGCCACGCGACAAGCAATGTCGTCTTCAGGCACATCCTTACGGTTGGCCAGGGCCTTGGCCAAGGCCCGCTCAACCTTGTCATACTTCGCCTGGTCCCCTGCACTTAGAGTCGGCGTATCTCGTATCAGGCGAGCAAGCGCTCGCAACTGTGGAGTTTGATACCGTGTGACCATTTCGACCAGCGCACCCTCCACCAACTCGAGCAGCGGCGCGTCGGCCGGGAGGTGAGCGACGGCCTCAGCGATGGCATCCGGGAGCGCCGCCGTGTGGGAGAGAACGATTTCCCCGAAGAGTTCTTCTTTACTCATCCTGCGGTGGCAGACGTGCAGGTCATCGGTGTGCCGGACAAGGTCTACGGAGAAGAGATCGTAGCTTGGGTCAGGTTGCATGAGGGGCACCAGGCAGATGCCGACGAGCTGCGCGATTACTGCAAGGGCCGGATCGCTCACTTCAAGGCGCCGCGCCATTTCAAGTTCGTTGACGATTTTCCGATGACCGTCAGCGGCAAGGTGCAGAAATTCCGCATGCGTGAAATCAGCGTAGAGGAATTGGGATCACCGAAAAGCGACTTTTTATAGTCATTGGCAATTCGCCGCATGCAGCTTTAATCGCCAGGATCCGGTTGTGAGCGGCCGTCGAGTCGGCTGCCAATGTGGACTTTGCCGCCCGATGGGCTGTAGATCGAACAAAGTCGCATAGATTCGATGCCACCCTATTAGCCCTTGATGCACGTCAAAAACAAGTCCAGAATTAAGTCTTTTCCTGCTCCGGCAAGAAAATAAACCCCTTATATTTCAATGAGTCGGACACCAGATACGAGTCTCGTTTCCCGCTCCAATTATTTTTCTATAGACTTCCATTGAAGTATGTGGAAACCAAAGAAAGAGGCTTCGGCCTCTTTTTTAGTTCCAGTAAAGTCCACTCTGATACATCAATAGCCGCAATTTTTTAGTACATTTTTTAGTACATCAATTCGACGCTTGGTAAATCAGTTTTTAGAGTTGCTTGGCACTCCGAAAACGGTACAACCCTCCTTCATCCATATGAGTGGAGTTAGTACAATGGTCCTTACCAATACGGCGGTCCGAAACGCCAGGCCTCGCGCCAAAAACTACACCCTCCCTGACTTTGATGGCCTTGCGCTTTTCGTCAATACGAAAGGCACCAAGAGTTGGCACTTTCGTTTTTCTTGGGCGGGCAAACAGCCTCGTATTTCGCTCGGTACTTATCCTGAAATAGGCCTACGCGATGCTCGCGCTCTGCGTGATATCGCCAGGGCGCTGGTCGCGAAGGGTCTCGATCCCCGCGATCAGCGACGCCTTGAGCGCAATGCCAAACGATGTGATGCAGATGTTCAGCCCTAGGGAGGGGCGGGACCGCCCGTTCTGACGTCTTGGACTGCTGGGAATTCAAGCAGTGCTGAACTGGGTTTGTGCCGACTCTCGGTGCACCATTGCTGGCCTTTAGCGCGCTCGCCACGCCTGAAAGCCAAGATCGTATCCTTAGACTTTTCGTCCCAGAGTCGCCGTGCTGATCGACGGCATAGCGTGCTCCCCTCAAACCTACCTATGCATCCAGATGAATGGAGCTTAGGTTGGAACTAGGGTTATCAAGACTATGCTACGATTAGATAGCGTAGATAACCTAGGTAACTAGTGAGGAGATTTCCATGAGCGTTACAGAGCAGCCGGGTGTCTCCACCTTGGTCGGTACGCCTAAGGAGGCTCGGGCTAGCTTGAGCCGCTCGCATGCGGACCGAGTGCTGGTCGTGTCATTCGATCAGGTCAACCTCAGCGTATTTGAGGCGTTGGCGGAAAACTTCGCCAATGTGGCTTCTTCGATGTACGAGGTGCTGCAGGAGCGTCAGGACCCGAAGTCGCTGGAGCGACTGGCCGAGGTGTTTGTGACGCGTAAGCCACCTTCGCCTCGCTTGCTCAAGGAAGCGGCGATGCTGGTCCAGGCCCGCAAAGCAGTCTTGGAAAGTGGTGACTGGTTGACCGCCGTGGACATCGCGCAGGTGGCCCAGTTGAGTATCCGCAATCCGAGTGCTCAGCCCAACAAGTGGAAAAAGCAGGGGCAGATTTTTGCCATCAGTCACGGTGGGGTCGACTATTTCCCGGGTTACGGCTTGGACCCGGACGCGGGTTATCGGCCGTTCAAGGCACTGGCCAAAATTATCGAGGCTTTCGCTGGCCACAAGGACGGCTGGGGGATGGCTTACTGGTTTCGGTCCGATAATAGTTTTCTGGGAGGCAAAAGACCTCAGGACCTGTTGGCATCGGCGCCTGATCGGGTGATTGCTGCCGCACAGGATGAAATCCAAGGCATTGTCCATGGCTAAGCAGCGTACCGAGTCCAGTGAGGGTGGGGCGACGCCTCCCACGGATTTGGCGGCGTCCGTTACCCCAGTGCCTGCGGCTACGTTGCACGTCACTTTCACCGTGATCGCCAAAGGCGATGTGCTTCACCGTGTGCATCAGGATAAGTATCAGCCTGATCAATTCAATCCTGGTGTGCACGGCAACGCACGCTTTAGCCCGATCCAGGATGATCAGGGGCGGGCGATTCCCACCTTGTATGGAGGCACGACAGTCGATTGCGCCTTGATGGAGACCGTCTTCCACGACGTTCCCCATACGGCTGGGTTTAAGAGCTTCGACAAAGGCAAGCTGACTGGACAGGTGCATTCTGCCGTCCAGGTTAGCCATCCGCTGCAACTGGTTGATCTGTCCAGCGTGCCCCTGCGGAAACTGGGCATCACGCGCAAACAATTGATCGACACTGAGAAAGATCAATATCCTGCGACGCGCAAATGGGCCGAGGCAATCCACCGTCAGTGTCCAGATGCCCAAGGGCTGTCTTGGGTGTCGCGACAAGATGATTCGGCACGTGCGGTGGTGCTCTTTGGTGACCGGATTCCTGACGGCGCGCTCCATCCGCAGGGGGCGTCACGCAGCTTGACCGGCGACTCGACTGCGTTCGACACAGTGCTCAATCTGGCAGAGCGGATTGGGGTCGTCGTCATCGCGGGAAAAAGCTGAGTCAAAATGGCCAAACAGTGACCTCTGGAAGCCGCTCTCTGAGGCTGGAGTTGCCATTTCTCAGTCATTAGATCTTGCCGAAGACGGCGAGTTTTAATGGGCCATTAATGGTAATTTCCGTACAAATTTTACGTGGTGTCGACGGCCAAGTACGTCTTGCGTGCATCCCAAGGAACGGCCGTGCTTGTCCATGAACGCAGAAATGACACGATGGCTGGCTCCATGCTGGCTTAGGATGTGGTGCTAGTTATGAATGACAACCAACCGTTATGTGATGAATTGGTGAGCCGGCTGGAAGAGAAAATTCCAGCCATGGCGAAAGGCGCGATTAATGCGGCCTACATCAATACGCTGGCGGCCGGGCTCAGTGTGATGGAAGTCATGAATGGCGTGCTCGTTGAAACAACGGACTATGGTACGAGCAAGGTTATTCGAGCGGCCAAGCCCAAGCATAAGGTAGCTTCGGGCAGGATTATCAAGTTGCGCCGCTTTTCATAACGAAAGGTTGAGGGCGCCCGTATCTTCACCATGTCGCCGCGCAGCGCACGGGAGTTCTGACTCTTCGGCGAGTCCAGCCTTCCTGCTGTGCAGGATAACCGCCAAGCTCACCGGTGCGTCGGGTCCGCTAATCAGTGCCCTGGGTTCTCAGCTTAGCCAAGCCCTGCTTGATATGTCCGGCGTTCTCTCCGATGGTTTGAAGTGCACCTCGGACGTTAGCACCAATCTCCGTTGCACCTTGGTCTTCTACCTTCAAGGTCAGTTCCATCACTGCGGCCTCCAAGGCGAGCTGATTTTGGTATAACCGCTCAAGAACATCAGAAAGTGAATATTCGGTGGGCATTGTTTCGACTCCAATCGAGGACTCAAGAGCGTAGCAGCGGAAGGGACGGAAACCAAAGGGCGGTAGGCCGAGAGAGTACTTACTGAGACTCAGTGGCAGCAATCGGCCAAAAGTTGGAAATCTTTGGAATGTTCGGCATCTGTAGTGGTCGATCGAACAATGCCCCCATTGAGTTCAGCTCATGCCCATCGCAGATGAAATAGTCCAATACTTGCGTGAGCACGCCTTGGTCGTGACCACGGCAGAGTCCTGCACCGCAGGCAAAATCGTCACGCTTTTGTCTGAAGTGGAAGGCAGCGGCGAATTCATCGAATGTGGTTATGTGGTCTATTCGCCGCAGGCCAAGCAACGATTGCTCCATGTTAGTCCCCAAACTATCGAGACGTTCAACCTGACGAGCGTTGAGGTCGCTAAGGAAATGGCGAAGGGGGCTTTACGAGACAGCACTGCAAATGCCGCCATTGCCACTACGGGGATACTCGGCCCCGACGATGTGGACGGTATTACTGCGGGCACAATTTGTTTTGCCTGGGCGTTTCAGTCCGATGATGAGTGCTATCTGTTCAGTCACGAACACCGATTCTTCGGCGGACGTTGTCAGGTTCAAGAGGAAGCCACGGAATACGCATTACGCCAGCTTCCGCACTTTCATCGCCGCGCACGGCTCGGCGATACAGGTGAAGCCTGATGAGCGAAGACACCGATCATTCAGACTTGAAAAGCCGAAACCGTCCCCTTCGTGAGGACATGGCCTATCAATTGAAAGTTTGGCGTTTCGAGCGGGTCGGCTGGTACGTGTTGGTTTTAATTTTGGTGATGGCGCTCGCGGGCGTGTTTTCCAGAGGACTGCTTAGTTCGACAGATGTGCGTAGCGACGACGGGAAGGTGAGGGTTGAATATGAGATGTTTCATCGAAACGGCTCTACCAACTCGATGAAAATCACGCTAACAGAAAGGCCGAACTCAACCGTTGAGCTGGAGCTGGCTGGGCAGTTGCTGGAAGGTTTTAGCATCGAAACATTACAACCCGAACCGTTGCGCTCACGAAGTTCCTCTCAGGGCATGAAACTCTGGATGCAAACCGACGCTGATGGACAGGCGATCCTGTACATCACCCTACGCGGCGATGCGGTCGGTCTCTTTCGCAGCAAAATCACCTCATCCAGCACTCGAAGCGTCAGACTTGTTCAATTCATTTTCCCTTAGGTGGCCTATGGACTCTGTCTTGCGTGCAGGAGCAATGTATTTAGCCCTTATGGTGCTCTTTAAGATTGCTGGGCGTCGCTCATTGGCAGAGCTGACGACCTTCGATTTCGTCTTGCTGATGATGATCGGCGAAGCCACCCAGCAAGCGCTGCTGGGCGATGATTTTTCCATCACCAACGGCATACTCGTCATCGTGACGCTGATTGCCATTGATGTTGGCCTATCGCTGCTTAAACAGCGTTCTAGCTGGGTATCAAGGCTGATCGATGGTGAGCCAACGATCATCGTCGAGAATGGCAAGCTCCTGCACAGACGCCTGCGGCACGCTCGATTAATCGAAGCTGATGTAATGGAGGCTGCGCGCTCCAGCCAAGGTATCGAGCGGCTGGAAGATATCAAGTTCGCGATAATTGAGCGCAACGGAAAAATCTCCATCATTGCCAAAGAAAATTAAAACTCAGATCCGTGCTTGCTGGAGGCCTGTGATTTTCTTGGAACGTCCGTATTCGAGCGGAGCCTAAGCGTTAACACCCTAAGGATGGCTAAACCATGTCTGAAGCCACCACCTATTTTGCGATTGCTGTCGCCGTGTTCATTCTGCTTGTCGATCTATGGGCCATTGTCAGCGTGTTTCGGAGCGACAAAACCATAGGGATAAAAGCCGCGTGGGCGCTCGGTCTGATCATTTTCCCGGTATTGGGTTTGGTCGTCTGGGGAGTCGCCGGACCACGGGGGATAAAGGAGGGGCCATCTTCGCCCGAGCACAGTAAAGGCTGACTGCAATCTTTGCGAATCAGAGCCTCTGCATTTAACGCGAAAGGTGGTTTCCCATTGCTGCGTTTCATGCTCATAACGCAGAAAGCTGTGGAGGAAAAATGTCAGAGCCCTCTCCGTCGTTTGAAGCGCCTTTGCGCGCTTGGTTCGTACACATTTCCCGCTCGGGGTGGGGAGGACTGTCCTTCTGGATACTCTTGTTGTGTGTAGCTGTTTTCCTGGTCATCTCCGGTTATGGCGCATTCGTCGGTGCCAATAAGGCGAATCTCCACTTTGCTTTTCTGGGCGGACTTTCCGGTTTCGTTGCGACAGCTATCGGCGCAGCCGCAGCCATAGCATTGCGAGATATCGCCGCCCGTACACAAGACATCATGCTTGGCTTTGCCGCCGGCATGATGCTGGCCGCCAGTTCCTTCTCGCTTATTCTCCCTGGTATTGAATCAGCACAGGCCCTTTGCGCAAACCAATTGCTCGCAGCATGCGTTGTTGTTGCGGGATTGGGATTGGGCGTAGCGCTGATGGTTGGCCTTGATCGTTTCGTCCCTCACGAACACGAGAAAAGCGGACGCATGGGACCGGACGCGCAGCGTATCAATCGGGTTTGGTTGTTCGTCTTGGCAATCACGCTGCATAACCTGCCAGAAGGCATGGCTATTGGGGTGAGCTTCGCCAACAGCGATATGAAGGTGGGGCTGCCTCTGACAACCGCAATTGCCATACAGGACATTCCGGAAGGGTTAGCAGTCGCCCTGGCATTACGAGTGACAGGCATCAGCGCGCTTCGAGCCGCGCTGATTGCGGTTGGTTCGGGGCTGATGGAGCCCTTGGGGGCAATTGTCGGTTTAGGGATTTCCAGTAGCTTTGCCTTGGGGTATCCCATCGCTCTCGGCTTGGCAGCTGGCGCCATGATTTTTGTAGTGTCCCATGAGGTCATTCCCGAGACACATCGCAATGGTCATCAGACACCAGCGACCTTAGGCCTGATGCTGGGTTTCGGCGTCATGATGTTTCTTGATACAGCCCTCGGCTAGTTCTGAACCTTTTATCAGTCACCCCGAAAATTTTCGGAACACCTCTTAAATTGAGCGGGTCAGTTTTCATGCACGGCAAGTGTTGCTGGCATGTAAATCCCACGCGAACGCCACGACTAGGCGACGCCCCAGTGACCAGAAGGAAGTCTCGAAATGGCTAGAAAAACTGTCGAAGATTTGTTTATCCACGAACTCTCTGATGTTTACAGCGCGGAAAAGCAAATCACCAAAGCCTTGCCGCGCTTGGCGAAAGCGGCGACCAACCCGCTGTTGGCGGAGGCCTTTACCTCACATCTGGAAGAAACCCAGGGCCAGATCGAGCGCATTGATCAATTGGTGGAACTGACCGGGATGAAATTGAAACGCATGAAATGCGTGGCGATGGAGGGGTTGGTTGAAGAGTCGAAAGAACTGTTGGAAGAGATCGAGAAGGGCGCCGTTCTTGATGCAGCGTTGATTGGCGCGGCGCAGAAGGTGGAACACTATGAAATAGCCGCCTATGGCACCCTGATAGCGATGGCCAAACACCTTAAATATGACGACGCTGCAAAGCTGTTGGCTGCGACGCTCGCTGAGGAAAAAGGCGCCGATGAAAAGCTGACAAAGATTGCGGAGCAGGGTGGCAATCAGGCTGCAACATTGGAATCCAAGTGAGAGCCGTGATTTGAAACCAGCGGCGCCGCAATGGCGCCGTTTGTCACTTACAAGTGCCTGCGCGAGAGACCGAAAATGTCTGATGCACAACGTGAAGCTATTTCCAGAGCATCAAACCCGCAAAACACACTTTCCGAGTTGTTAGCTCAACTCCTGATGGCTCGCGGGCCAGGTGGGCAGGAAGATGAGGTTCGCGAAATATGCTTGCAAACCATTACTCCTCTCTGCGACGAAACATGGGTTGATGCCGCAGGTAACGTTATAGGACTTATTAAGGGTAAGCGGAAGGCTACCGAATCGCGCGGAGCTGTAAGGGTCATGGCGCACATGGATGAAATCGCGATGGTGGTTAAGAGCGTCAATGAAGATGGCACATTGAGAGTTATCGCCCTGGGAGGCGCGAACCCGGTGAATTTCGGTATGTGTCCGGTTGATATTCTGGGTGATAACGAAATTATCCCGGGCGTTTTGTCCTTCGGCTCAATGCATACGACGCGGAATGCGCCTCAAGGCGCTGATGTGTTATCGGGAGATGTGCATTGGAATGACGTTCATGTGATTACGCGATCTTCACCCCCGGTCCTGCGCACTCAAGGCGTACGTCCAGGTACGCGGGTCGTGCTGAGTCGCCATTGGCGTAAGCCGTTTCGAGTGGGTGACGCCATCGCGGCGCATTTTCTGGATGACCGTGCACCCATGGCGGCCGTGATTGATGCCGCGCATCAATTGAGTCATCGTCGAGATGAGCTGGCATGTGATGTATATTTTGTATTTACGACGTCGGAAGAAGAATCCAATGCAGGGGCGATGTTCGCATCCGCGTCCCTACCAGGTGAAACCACCATCGCTGTAGAGGTCGGGCCAGTGATGGATGAGTATGGAACGAGGCTGAGCGTCGATCCAATCATCAATACCGGCGACGAAAAGGGTTACTACACGCGCGACATCGTGACGGCCTTAGCCGCTGCAACTGAGCGCTGTGGTTACAGCCCTCAATATGCGTTACTCGTCGAATTTGCCTCAGATGCGAGCGCCGTATTAAGCAATGGCTCGTCGGCTAGAGCGGGGTGCGTAGCGATACCTACTGAAAACACTCATGGTTATGAGCTGATTTTAGACGGCGCAGTTCGGGCTTGTTCGGCGACGCTTTGCGAGTATCTGATGACTTGCTAAAGGCAGGAAATGAACCCGGTGTGCGCTTAGATAGATTTGGTTTATCTACACAAATTCCATGCGTTTATCTTAAAGCATCGACTTACCATATGATTTTACGCTTCGCTTGTTAATCGCGCCTTTCGTCGCCTTTCGTTGAAAAAAATAAACCGCTGCATAGTTTTTGGCTTCTTAATACTGAGCCTGTTCACTCAGGCAGCCTCTAGGTATAACTCCTTTTTGCCCGTACTCAGTGCGGGCTTTTTTTCTATGGGTTTTATATGGCTAAAGAGTTACCAGCTAATGGCGAGCGCCCATCGAGCGGTTGTAGCCACCCTTATATACGTAAAGGTTATTATCTTGGCTTAAGCCCAGATGTTTATGTGTGTATGTATTGCGCAGAGCAACGTAAACCTGAGCAATGGGACAATTTTGAGCACCGACGTCGGCCACCTACAGGCATGCTTAATGATGTGGAGCGATAATAAGCTTTCGCTGGCCGGACCCTGTATTTGATCGTTCTGTGATGGTCAACTGCGCAACGATGCCGGCATAGCCTGCCAGCGTCAGCCTTGGCTCAATGACGATGATCGCGTACCACTGAGTAGATGAGGGTAAACCGATTCAGCAACTGGTGGCGCACGCTTCAGCCACCGCTTGAAGCCTTCCGAAATTGGCCGCCAAGGGTTAACCCATCACTTTGTCAGAACTTAGCGCATGCCGATAGAATTATTGCGTCGTGTGCGGCTCTTTCTGAATAGGACGCGCAAAAAAGCGCCCTCCGTAATAAGTCGCCCCTGAAGACAGTCGTTTCTGGTAATTGATCGAAGGCGCGGGTGCCGCCATGTTCGGCGTGTTCAGCGGTTATGAAAAACAATTGCTGCGGGACTGGATCGCCGGTGACTGGCGTGATGCAAAAGGTACTGCGCACGCGCGCCCGGCGCGGCCCGTATCGCTGGACGCAAACACGCAAATGTTGGATGACCCTGACACTCAGGCACTCCGTAAGGCACTGCAGGAGCCCGACGGCGAGCAACTGCTCTCCCTGTTATTACCGTGGCTGGGCCCTGACCGCCATCATCGGCCCGCCGGCTTGTTTGCCACCCGCCGTTTTATCGAATTACGCGCAGCTCTGCGCTGACTGACAAGGAGCCCTGCCTATGGTCGACTCACTGTGCCCAACGCCCTCCGGGTCATCGGTCCAATCGCATGCCGATCGGGCACTGCTCAATCTGGGCCGCCGCCTGCAGGCGCAGGGCTATCGCTTTATAACGCCCACACCGCTGACCCATCAACGGGTCATGGCGCGTTGGGACAATGCACCGGCTAGCGATACGCGCGGGATATTCGGTTGGTCGCGGCCCTTCGATGCTGAGGTTTTCGAGGCTGCCGAACGACAGGAACTGCAACAGGCTGAAATTATCGTCAAGACGCATGGCCGCTGGCGGAGCCGGGTGCGGTGGTCGAACCTGGGCCCGTTGCTGTTGGCGCATTCGGCGTTTCCGACAGAAGACGCTGATGCGGTTTTTTTCGGCCCTGACACTTACCGTTTCGCCAGCGTAATCGAAGAGAGCTTGCGCCAACGCTTCGCGCCGATCCGCCGCGCCGTGGACATCGGCTGCGGTTCGGGCGCCGGTGCCTTGCTGGTGGCGCGCGCCCGGCCTGACGCAGAGGTGCTCGCGGTGGACATCAACCCAAAGGCGTTGCGCATGAGTGCGGTCAACGCCGAACTCGCCAACGTCCCAAACGTCAGTGTATATCACAGTGATGTGCTCGACGGCGTTGATGGTCGCTTTGACCTGATCCTCGCCAATCCGCCCTACATGAAGGACAGTCAGCAGCGGTCCTACCGCCACGGTGGCGGTGAATTGGGCGAAGCGTTGTCGCTGCGCTTTTGCGCGAAGCGCTGCCCCGTTTGGAACGCGATGGCACTTTATTGCTCTACACCGGGTGGCGATGGTCGATGGCCGCGATTTGTTCCTTGAATCCGCTCGCGCCTTGTTGAGTAGCGATGCTTTTGGCTGGACCTACCATGAGCTTGACCCGGACGTGTTTGGCGAAGAGCTGGAAAAACCAGGGTACGAGCGCGTCGAACGCATCGCAGCGGTGGCGCTATCCGTTACTCGACTGAGCTGACTGCGTATGGATCGCACTCAGCGCTTTGGCATTGAAGAAGAATATTTCATTACAGATCTGCGCAGTCGGCGAATGCTCGCCGAGCCGCCAGCTTATGTGCTTGCGGCGTGCCGCGAGGTCATCGGCGATGGCTTCTCTTATGAGATGTTCCAGGGCCAGGTCGAAGTGGCGTCTCCAGTGTTTGACGACGCCGCAGAAGCCGCCACTTACCTCGGCCGGGTGCGCCGCGAGTTGAGCCAGGTGTTGGCCGGATATGGGCTGGGGTTTATATGCAGCGGTGTACACCCAATGGCAGATTGGCGGGCGCAGCGTGCTACGCGTCAGTTCCATTTTCAGCGCTTATTTGAGGAGTTCCAGATCGTCGCGCAGCGCAGCGTGCTCAGTGGTCTGCATGTTCACGCAGAGATCCCGACGGGTATTGATCGAATCGCAGTGCTGAACGAGGTGTTGCCCTGGTTGCCGATGCTGCTGGCTCTAAGCGTTTCATCGCCGTTGTGGCAGGGTCAGCCCAGTGGGTATTGTAGTTATCGGCAAGTAGTCTGCGATGAGTGGCCGCGCATGGGTATCCCTGAGTTTCTATCGGATGAGCAGAGCTTCGAGCAATACCTGGGCTTATTGAAACGTAGCGGGGCGCTGGCTGAGGATGCAAATGTCTGGTGGGGTTGCCGGCCCTCGTTGAGCTATCCGACGCTGGAGTTGCGCATGACCGACGCGTGCCCGCGATTGAGCGACGCGTTGGTCCTGGCGGGACTGTTCCGGATCATCATCAAACACGCCTGCCAGATGCCGACCCCCGGCAGCCAATACAGCCTTTAACGTCTTTGGCTGCTTAAGGAAAATTGCATTCGCGCTCGTCGTTGCGGACATCATGGGCGCTTCACGCTGGCTCCGGACCCCGCGGCAATATCACTTGAACAGTGGCTGATTCTGGCTGAGCAGCAATTCGGCGAAACCGCCCGTGTGTTGGGAGAAGACGTCGTGTTTGACCGCGCACAGCAAATGCTGCGCGACGGCAGCAGCGCCGAGCGTCAACTGCGCGTCTTCAGTGCACAGTCTTCGCCCGGACTGCAAGGCGGGCAAGCAGTGGTTGACCTGTTGTTGGAAGAAAGCCGGGAGAACCCATGAAAGTGCTGTCAGGCGATTGAAATCTGCGCTCAAAAAAACTAAGGGGAAATAGGATCACTGGCGGGGAACGTTTCTTCGATAGCTTCATCGAGCTGGCTGTCGCTTATGGCACGCTCATGGAGGGTGACGCTCGATTCACAATGGCAGTCAGCGGCCGGGCAAGGTTGCCCGTGTGGGTGCAGGTGGGCACACGCTTGACTGCAGTAGTGCTTTCCGTCCCGTTGATGGTCTGCCAAGGCGTCGCACTGACAGGTAGCGCAAGCGCATTGACCGAGATGGGTAGTGTTTGACATGGTATCTCCTTACTGCCGATCTCCTGGTTTAAGTTGCCTGATTTTCATCAGCGCCAAGGAAGTTTTAATATAAAGATGGGTCCGTAGGCGTGGTTATATTATTGGCCTTGAGTTTACGTCAAGATAGGCTGCCGAGCAGAGGGAAACGGTGCTTCGAATAGTACAGAAGTGCTGCTTCTTGCCGACAGTCACCCGGTTTGTTTCGGCCAAGCGATCGATAAGGTGCTATCGACGGCGCAGGTATATCCGGTTACGCCGCTGTAATGAGCACGCCGAAACGAGCCCCAAAGGGCGGCGAGGCCGCCATCTGTATGAGCACTAAGATCCCGATTTTCGGCCTCCGCCATGGCTGTGTTGACCGCCCTTGCGTCCTGCTTCAGACGCTTTCTCGCGGTCATTGGCAAAGTTTCCGCCCGATGATTGGCCGCCTTTTTTCCCTGCTTCGGAAGCTTTTTCGCGGTCGTTAGCAAAGTTGCCTGGATATTTGTTGCCTGTAGTCATAAGAGTTCTCCATTTACTAAGGTAGCGCTTCGTTAGTTTCCCATTTTCTGCAATGGATATTTAATGGGATGTCGGTCGGAGAAAAAATGTTTTAAGAATTTTACCGGAAGGCGACAGGCGGTCGTTAACAATACGTATCTCATAGAGTGCCGTTTCTGAGAGGGCGCTAGATATTAATTTGATGGTAACCACCCGATCGCTCCGCTTCGCTTAGTTGGCCTCACCCCTACTAATCGCTGGAGCTTGCACGCTTAAGTCGGCGCGTCGGGAATAACTGGCCGTTCGTCTTCTACATGGCACCGCAAACTTATAGACGATTCCAATTGGTTTCATACGTTACACAGGAGATGCTCGCTATGAACCATGACTCATCCAATTGTCAAAACCTGCCGCCGGAAAAAACGCCTGACCCGAATGAGGATGGTTGCGTCCTGGGAACGGCCGGTCGCAACGAAGATCCGAACGCAACAACTGACTGGGACCACCCCGATGACACGTCACCTGAACGGGCGCCCGAGGAGACAGACGGTGGCAAAAATCAGGGTGTCACGCTTCCGCCCAACGGCACCCCTGGGATAGACACCGTTCCTTGCCCGCAGAACGACGACGGGAAGTGAGCCTACAAATGCTCTGCGCCGCGGTTTCGCTTAATGCGTAGCACTCAACCGCTGGTCGCGCAGCAAAGGTTTATTTTGAAATTTATCAACAGCGAGGCGCCTCACAAAAAGGTAGGTAGCGCTCCAAGCGGGCGCTGCCCCTTCTTAAGCCTGAGGAGATTTGTTGATGTTTCTACATAACAAGCGACTTCAATACACCGTACGTGTGGCCGAGCCTAATCCGGGCCTGGCCAACCTGTTGCTGGAACAGTTTGGTGGCGCTCAAGGGGAACTGGCGGCAGCGTCCCGCTACTTCACCCAGGCCTTGGCTGAAGACGATCCGGGCCGCAAGGATCTGCTGATGGACATCGCCACCGAAGAGCTCAGCCATCTGGAGATCGTCGGGTCCATCATCGTGATGCTCAACAAGGGCGCCAAGGGGCGAATGGCCGAAGGTGTGGAAGAGGAGGGCGAGTTGTATCGCTCCCTTAACGGCGCCGGCAATGACTCTCACATCACCAGCCTGCTGTACGGTGCCGGTGCTCCATTAACCAACTCCGCGGGCGTGCCCTGGACAGCGGCCTATATCGACACTATCGGTGAGCCCACCGCGGACATGCGCTCCAATATCGCGGCCGAAGCCCGCGCCAAAATCGTCTACGAGCGGCTGATGAACGTCACGGATGATCCGGGCGTAAAAGAGGCGCTGGGCTTTTTGATGACGCGGGAAATCGCGCATCAATTGTCTTTTGAAAAGGCGCTGCATTCGATCCAGCCGAACTTCCCGCAAGGCAAGCTGCCGGGCATGCCGGAATTCACGCAGGTCTACTACAACATGTCCCAAGGCGCGGAAGGTATGCGTGGCCCGTGGAACCAGGGCGAAGAGTGGGAGTTCGTGGAAAGCCCGCAACCGGCGGTCGATGGTGGCGATGGATTGGCCACTGTGCAGCTGGATGCCGATGACGAAGCGACATTAAGCGCGATGAAAATCCGCACGGCCTCGGATGCGACGATCGATCCCGTTACCGGCGCTGACCTGGGCTCGGGAATGCAACCTAAACCCGAAATTTGAAGCTGGGCAGCCGCACGCTTTCGGGCGTGCGGCGCCTGCCATTTTTTATCAAGAGGACTAACGACATGGCGACTCCACAGGAAAACCTGCTCGATTGGCTACGTGATGCCCATGCGATGGAGCAGCAGGCCGAAAAAATGCTCAAGGCGCAATCCGAGCGCCTGGAACATTACCCCCAGCTCAAGGCACGGATCGACCAGCACATTGAGGAAACCCTCGGCCAGCAGCAACTTATTGACCAGTGCCTGACGCGTCTGGGCGGCAGCTCATCGACCCTGAAAGACATGGGGGGCAAGCTGATGGCGTTCGGCCAGGCAGTCGGTGGCTCACTGATGAGTGACGAAGTCATCAAGGGCGCGATGGCCGGTTACGTCTTCGAAAACATGGAAATTGCCAGCTATACGGCGCTTATCGCCGCTGCGAAAGAGGCCGGTGATTCGGAAACTCTAGCGGCCTGCGAAAAGATCCTGCCGCAGGAAATCGCCATGGCCGAGTGGCTGCTACAGCACTTACCGGAACTGACGCAAGCGTTCCTGCGTCGCTCAGCCGACCCCGACAAAGCAGCCAAGCGCTGACGTAATGCGCGGCGCCCGACCGCCTGCGGCGGGCGCCTGGTCAGCGCAGGGTGGCACTGCGCGACGTTTTCACGGTCCATGGAACACGCACCACGTAACTGGAGGTGAACCTTGGCAAGCAAGAAAAAGCCCGTGGTCGACCGTATCGATCCGGCGGGGCTCTAGCGCGATGATCGTTTGCGACCCCGGACAAGCCGACAACCCGATCGTCTTCGCCAATCAGGCGTTCCTGAGGCTGACGGGGTATGAACAGGATGAAGTGATCGGACGCAATTGCAGGCGTACTTTTTTGCCTCTCAGCTTGACGTGAGCCGGCGCCGCGACGCAGAACTGCGCGTGCGCCGCGTCCAGGATCTGGAGGCCCTCGGGCAACTGACCGGCGGCATCGCCCATGACTTCAATAACCTGCTGCAGGTGATGGTCGGTTATCTCGAACTGATCCAGCAGAGCGCCAAGCGCCCCGGCACGGACCCGCAGCGCATTCTCAACAGCGCCAGCCGCGCCAGGGCCGCCGCCGAGAAAGCTCAAACCTTGACCCAACAGCTACTCGCGTTCTCGCGCAAGCAACGTCTCGACAGTCGCGTAATCAACCTGAACACCTTGCTGAGCCGCACCGATTTCGTGGCGCAGACACTGCAGGATGTCCAGCTGCATGTGGATCTGGCTGAGGACCTGTGGAACTGCCGTATTGACCCTGCCCAGGCGGAGCTGGCGGTGCAGCATTTGTTATCCAACGCCCAAGAAGCGCTTGAAGGACATACCGAGCCGACCGTGACGGTCAAGACGTGCAAAGTTCAGGTTCCGAGCGATGCCAATGCGCAACGCGACGGGTTGGCCGAAGGCCGCTACGTGGGCCTCTCGATCAGCGATAACGGCAACGGCATCGATGAGAGTTTCCAGGAGAAAGTCATGCAGCCATTCTTCACCACCAAGGAAGAGGGCAAGGGCTCCGGGCTGGGGTTGTCGATGGTGTATGGCTTCGTCAAGCAATCGGGCGGCACAGCGCGCATCCATTCGTTCCCAGGCTTTGGCACTACGGTATGCCTGTATTTTCCGGCGAACGACAGCCAGCTCTGGGTCGAGCAAACGCCCGCGGCCACTTCGCTTCAAGGCGCCGAGCACATCTTGATTGTGGAGGACCGGCCCGAAGTGGCCGAGCTCGCGCAGGAGGTTCTGTCCGACTACGGTTATAGCACCGACATTGCACACACTGCCGCCGAGGCGCTGGACCGGCTCGCCGGCGCGACCTATGACCTGGTGTTCAGTGACTTGATCATGCCTGGCCAGATGAATGGCGCGGAACTCGCACGTGAGATAGCGCGCTTGTATCCGCATACCAGGGTGCTGCTTACGACGGGCTATGCGAAAGACTCGCTGGAGCGCGCGGATATACAGGTGCATGAATTCGAATTGATTGCCAAACCCTACCAGCCCGCTGATTTGCCCAGGAAGATTCGCAGCTTGCTCGACACAGCGTGGACAGCGCCAGCATCAGGTTGAGGGCCATCATCAACAGAATCGAGAACCCGAAGATACACCGCGCCCAGCGTGTTGGATCGACCCGGCGCACGCCGCTGTTGGCGAGCGCCAGCCAGTAACCGCCCAAGGCGCTGGTCACGGCGAAATAAAGTATGCCCATCCGGGCCACCACGCCCAGCATCAGGGTGCCTACGAAGAAGGCCATGGTGTATGCCTGTATTTGCCGGTGGGCTTGGTGCAGGGTCAGCAGCGGCAGGCGCGCTGCGCGGAAGTCCTCGCGGCGCATCACCGTTATGGCGTGTGAATGAGGCATCTGCCAGCAGCAGAACACCAGGATCAACATCATCGCCGTGGCGTCGAACCTTGCGGTGACCGCGCAATAACCGATCACCGGCGGCATTGCCCCGGAGAGGCTGCCGACCAAGGTGCCCCAGTGGGAACGGCGCTTGAGCCAGAAGGTGTAGACCCCCGCATAGATCACCAGCCCGACCAGCGCCAGGCAGCACGCCAGCAGGTTGCTGCCCGCCCAGAGCAGGCCGAAACCACTGACGCCCAGTGCGATGGCATAGCTGGCTGCGGTGGGCACCGCGATGGTTCGCAGCGCCAGTGTGCGATGGCAGGTTCGCACCATGCGCCGATCAATGTCTCGATCGGCACAGTTGTTAATGACACAACCGCAACCGATCACCAATGCAGTGCCGAGCAGGGTGGCAACTAGGTGCGCAGGGTCTGCCAGGCGCCCGCCGCCAGCGAGGAAATAACCCCCCAGCACCGACGTGAGATTGCCAAAAATGATCCCTGGCTTGGTCAGTTGAATTCCTGCATTGAGCAGCCCCAGCCAGTACCTCAGTGCGCCAGCATGTTGTGGTGAATACTGTCCATGATCCATAGCGAGAGCCCTACCAGCAAAAGAATGATGACCGCCGAAAAAATCAGTGCAATCAGGTTCCAGCGTTGTTCCTCGGCCGTATCCAGATGCAGGAAGAACTTGAGGTGGACCACGATCTGGATAACCCCCAGCGCCACCACCAGCCAGGCGGTGATGGTGCGCGGCAGCGAAGGGAACATCACCAGGGCGAAAGGGATCAGGGTCAGCAGCACCGACAGCAGGAACCCGACCAGGTAGGAACGGCTGCTGCCATGGCTGGTACCGGCGCTGCTGTGAATCGAACTTTGCTTGTACATGTCACACCACTCCCAACAGATAGATCACGGTAAACACGCAGATCCACACCACGTCCAGGAAGTGCCAGAACAGGCTCAGGCAACTGAGCCGGGTGGCGGTGGTGTTGGTCAGGCCTTTCTGGCGAATCTGCACCATCAGCACAGCCATCCAGATCAACCCCGTCAACACGTGCGCGCCGTGGGTGCCGACAAGGGTGAAAAACGCGGTCAGAAACGCGCTGCGGTCCGGTCCGTAGCCTTCTGCAATCAGATGGTGGAACTCGTTGATTTCCATGGCAATGAAGCCGGCGCCGAGCACGAACGTGAGTCCCAGCCAACGCAGCACCTGGCTTTGCTGGCCACGGTTCATCGCGAGCATCGCGTAGCCGTAGGTGATGCTGCTGAGCAACAGCAGCATGGTTTCAGCGAGCACATAGGGCAGCTCAAAAATATCCATGGTCGACGGACCGCCCGCGACGCTGTCGCGCAACACTGCATAGCCCGCGAACAGGGTCGCGAACAGGATGCAGTCGGTCATCAGGTAGATCCAGAACCCGAAGACGCTCAGCGAACCCGCGTCTTCATGTCCGTGTTCCTGAGTATGAGCGACGTCTTTTTCAATCACGATATTGGACATGGATCAAGCCTCTGCCAGGTCTTTGAGACGTGCCGTTTCGATGCGCGCCACCTCTTGCGCGGACACGAAGTAATCAGTGTCTTCGTCGTAGCTGCGCACCACGAACGCGACCACCGAAGCCACCAGGCCGAACGCCGCCAGCCACCAGATGTGCCAGACCAGGGCGAAGCTGCAGATCAGCGCGAACAGGCTGATCACCAGGCCCGAGGCGGTGTTGCGCGGCATGTGGATGCTTCGGTAGTCGGTGTGGATGAGGGTGCTCACGCCGCGCTCCTTCATGCCCCAATAAGCGTCCAGGTCATTGACCTTGGGTTGCTCGGCGAAGTTGTACAGCGGCGGCGGGGAGGAGGTGGCCCACTCCAGGGTGCGCCCGTCCCACGGGTCGCCAGTGAGGTCGCGGTATTGGTGGCGGTTGCGGATGCTAACGAACAGCTGCAAAGCCTGGGAAATGACGCCGCAGAGGATGATGAGCACGCCCAGCACTTCCAGCAGCAGCCACGGCCGCCATTCCGGGTTGTCGAAATGGTTGAGGCGCCGGGTCATGCCCATAAAGCCCAGTACATACGACGGCATGAACGCGAAATAAAAGCCGATCAGCCAGCACCAGAAGGCGATGCGGCCCAGCTTGTCGTTCAAGCGGAAGCCAAAGGCCTTGGGGAACCAGTAGGTCAGGCCGGCCATGTAGCCGAACACCGCGCCGCCGATGATCACGTTGTGAAAATGCGCGATCAGGAACAGGCTGTTGTGCAGCATGAAGTCAGCGCCCGGCACTGCCAGCAATACCCCGGTCATCCCGCCGATGCTGAAGGTCACGATAAAGCCCAGGGTCCACAGCATGGGGGTCTCGAAGCGCACCCGGCCACGGTACATGGTGAACAGCCAGGTGAAGATTTTCACCCCGGTCGGCACCGCGATAATCATGGTCATGATGCCGAAGAACGCGTTGACGTTACCCCCTGCGCCCATGGTGAAGAAGTGGTGCAGCCACACAATGAACGACAACACGGTAATCGAGATCGTTGCCCACACCAGCGACACGTAGCCGAACAGCCGTTTACTGCTGAACGTCGCGGCAATCTCGGAAAACACCCCGAACGCCGGCAGGATCAGGATGTACACCTCCGGGTGCCCCCAGGCCCAGATGAGGTTGACATACATCATCGGGTTGCCGCCGGCTTCGTTGGTAAAGAAGTGCATGCCCAGATAACGGTCCAGGCTCAGCATGAGCAGGGTGGCGGTGAGAATCGGAAACGCCGCCAGGATCAGCACCGAGGTGCACAGCGCGTTCCAGGTGAACACCGGCATCTTGAACAGGGTCATCCCTTCGGTGCGCATCTTCAGGATCGTGACGAAGAAGTTTACCCCCGTCAGTAACGTGCCTATGCCGGATATCTGCAGTGACCAGATGTAATAATCCACCCCGACTCCCGGGCTGTAGGCCAGCCCGGATAACGGCGGATACGCAACCCAACCAGTGCGCGCGAACTCACCGACCCCCAGTGAAATGTTCACCAGCGCGGCGCCGACCACAAACAGCCAGAAGCTCAGCGCGTTGAGAAACGGGTAGGCCACATCGCGCGCGCCGATCTGCAGCGGCACCACGATGTTCATCAAGCCGACCACGAAAGGCATGGCCATGAAAAAAATCATGATCACGCCGTGGGCAGTGAAGATCTGGTCGTAGTGTTCCGGCGGCAGATAACCCGGCCCGCCACTGGCGGCCATGGCTTGCTGGGTGCGCATCATGATTGCGTCGGAAAAACCGCGTAGCAGCATCACCAGCGCGACGATGATGTACATACATCCGATCTTTTTGTGGTCCACCGACGTGAACCACTCGCGCCACAAATAGCCCCATTTGCGTTTCCAGGTAATGGTGCCCACCATCGCCGCGCCGATCAGCCCGATGAAGGCCAGCGTGTACATCACAATCGGTTCAGTGGTTGGAATCGCATCCCATGACAGTTTTCCGAACATTGTTATTGCTCCTCGGCCAGTAAACTGGGGTGTTGATCGACGCGCTTTTCAGTACCGCTCAATGGCGCTCGCCTGGTTTTATTGGCCTTGTTCATGCCTTCGTACTTATCGACGATGTCCAGGAACAGCCGCTCCTGCACTGCCGAGTAATAGGTCACGGGGTGCTTGATGGTGGGCTTGGCCAAGTGCGCATAGCTCGTTTGGTCAAGGACTGTGGAGGCGCCCTTGACCTTGTTCGCCCAGGTCTGGAAGTCGGTGGGGCTCAATGACAGCGTGGTGAAATGCATATCGGAAAAACCGGGGCCGTTGTAGTTGGCGGCGATTCCCTTGAACTCGCCGGTTTCGTTGGCGATCAGGTGCAGCTTGGTCTGCATGCCTGCCATCGCATAGATCTGCCCTCCCAGCGCCGGGATGAAGAAGGACGTCATGGCCGCGTCGGAGGTGATGGTGAAACTCACCGGCGTGTGCACCGGCAAGGCCAGTTCGTTGACGCTGGCGATACCCAGGTCGGGGTAGATGAACAGCCACTTCCAGTCGATGGCCACCACCTGGACGTTGATCGGTGGCGTGTCCGAGTCGAGCGGGCGATAGGGGTCGAGGGCGTGGGTGGTTTTCCACGTCACCCAGCCCAAGGCGATGATGATCAGCAGCGGCACGCCCCACACTACCGCTTCGATTTTGTGGGAACTGGCCCAGCGCGGTGAGTAACGGGCCTTTTTATTGGTGGCGCGGTAGCGGTAGGCAAACACAAACGTCAGCACGATCACCGGCACCACAACCAACAGCATCAGGCCCGTGGCGAGGATAATCAGGTCGCGCTCATCGGTTGCAATCTGCCCCTTGGGGTTGAACACCACTAAGTTGCAGCCGCTTAACAAGAAGACGCTGGCGAGATATGCCAGGCAATAGCCAATCGCTCGTTTCATGCCTTGCTCCTGTATTGAAAACGTCCGTTGTTACGGCGCCGAAAGTCCGGCGACAGTGTTCGTAAATTACTTAAGCGAAACGCTGGCGCCGCCCTTGTTAGTGCGTGGCGCAGTCAAGTGCCTGACGCCAGGCAATACGGCGCCATCAATGGATAAAACCCATAAACTGCCCGGATCTGTTGGCTTTCGCTGCTGCTCTGCGGTGCGTTTTTCACCGCGCTGCCGAATATTTCGAATAGACGTCACGGAGTTGGTTTAACAATTTTTTACTTCGCCTGACGAACGGCTTAACAAGCGAAACGGCACTAGAGCTTTATAGGTGCATGATGCAATTTCCCTTGTAAAAAAGACGGAATCCCTCTTAAGGCATTCAGGTCTTACTTGAAGGCCAACCCACTAACGGTCCGGGAGAACAGTTATGTTTATTCGTGGTAATACTTATAAGGCATGGGCCCAAAAAGCATTGGAAGAAGAGTGCTTTACTCAGGAAGTGGAAAACGGGTGCCATATCGAAGTCAGGGCCCGGGAGCGCGAAGACGCCGATATCGAAGTGTTGGTCAGCGTCTATACTGCGACGGGGCAATGCGTGGTTGAACGCACCAGCCAGTTGCCGGGCGCCGAATGGACCGTGCACGACGCGCTCAAGCGCGGCATTGATCAGGCGGAACGGATTGCGGGCGGCGAATCGGGGCGCTTGCCCTGCGCTGACGCGCACCTGCACGAGGACGATTGACGGGGCGCCTGCGCTGGGGTTGCAGCGGAAAACGGAACTTTGGCGGCGCGTGGATTTTCCATTGTAGAGTGCCCTGCGTCAGCCGGCCCGCGCCCGCTGATTGCTGATAACAACCCCGCCGCCCGAGCCGCCCATGTCCGAGTCCAGCTTCAGCTAAGCCGCACCCACAAAACCGTCCTTGCGGCGCGCCGTGACGGGCCCGATGTTGTTTCTGTTCATTCTCGGCGATGTGCTCGGTGCCGGCGTGTACGCGCTGGCCGGCACCATCGCCGGCGAGGTGGGCGGGGCGATCTGGGTGCCGCTGCTGGTGGCGTTGTTCTTCGCCATGCTCACGGCAGGTTCGTACGCGGAGCTGGTGACCAAGTACCCCTATGCCGGCGCTGCTTCGGTGTTCGCCGAGAAGGCATTCAAGTCACCGCTGATTTCGTTTCTGGTCGGCTTTTGCATGCTGGCGGCCGCCGTCACCAGCGCGGCCGGGCTGTCCCTGGCATTTGCAGGCGACTACCTGGCGGCGTTCGTCGACGTATCACCGCACCTGACCGCGCTGATATTCCTGATGGTGATAGCGCTGTTCAATGCTCGCGGTATCAAGGAGTCGTTGGGCGCCAACATGGTCATGACCTGCATCGAACTGTCCGGGCTGCTATTGGTGGTGGCCGCGGCCTGGTGCATCCAGTCGGGCGAAGCCAACCTCGGCCGCGCGCTGGAGTTCAAGGCCGGCGTCAACCCTATGCCTGCGGTGCTGGGCGCTGCATTGCTGGCGTTCTATTCGTTTGTCGGTTTTGAAACGTCGGCAAACCTGGCCGAAGAAATACGCGGGGTGCGCAAGGTGTATCCGCGTGCGCTGTTTGCCGCGTTGGTGACGGCCGGCATCGTGTATACAGCGGTCGGTGTCGCTGCTTCAGTGGGGCTGCCGATGGACAAACTGACGGCCACCTCGGCGCCGTTGCTCGAAGTGGTACGCGCCTCGGGCTTGAGTATCCCGCCCCAGCTCTTCGCCTTCGTTGCACTGGTGGCGGTCGCCAACGGTGCGCTGTTGACCATGGTCACGGCCAGCCGCCTGGCCTATGGCATGGCCCGCATTGGCCTGTTGCCGGGGCCGCTTTCGCGCGTGCTGCCCAAGCGGCGTACGCCTTGGGTCGCGATCATCGCCAGCACCCTGATGGCCATCTCCTTGACGTTGTCCGGCACGCTCGAAGCGTTGGCCGAGACGGTCGTGCTGTTGCTGCTTTTCGTGTTCCTCAGCACCAACCTGGCGGTGCTGGTATTGCGCCGCGACCTCGTCGCAGAACACCATTTTCGTGTGCCGACCTGGGTGCCGGTGCTGGCGATTGTTTCCTGCCTGATCCTGCTCAGCCAGCAAGGCCTCGACACTTGGCTGCGAGGCGGCGCGTTGATGCTGCTGGGTAGTGCGCTGTACGCGTGCAATCGCCTGGCGACGCCGGTCGCGGAGCCTGGCTAAACCGCTCATCGGAGCATGGGTATCGGCATCTACGGCTCACACATCCCCCCGCTGTTCGGCGTGCCAGGCATTGAAACCACACGCTCGACCCTCAGGGCTTAAACACCACCCGCAGGCAATTATCGGTTTTTTCCTTGAACAGCTTGTAGCCTTGCGCCCCGTCTTCCAGGCTCATGGGATGGGTCAGCAAGTAGGCAGGGTCAAGCTCGCCTTTGCGAATATGCTCGAACAGGGTCGTTGCGTAACGCTGCCCCGGTTGCTGTCCGGATCTTAGCGTCAACGCCTTGTTGACGATCGCGCCCATCGGGAACTTGTCGAGCAACCCACCGTACACGCCGACCACCGATACCGTGCCGCCTTTACGGCAGGCACGTATGGCCTGCCTTAGCACGCTGCCGCGTTCGGTGTGCAGCCTGAGCAACTGCTTGGCCTTGTCATAGGCATAGTCGATCTCGGTGCCATGCGCCTCCATGCCCACACAGTCGATGCAGCGATCCGGGCCGCGTCCGCCAGTCAACTCCAGCAAGGCTTCGTGCACGTTGGTTTTCTCGTAGTTGATAGGGATCGCCTTGCCGCGTTCCTCGGCCAGGCGCAACCGGTCGGGGTAACGATCAATCGCGATCACCCGCTCGGCGCCCAACAGGTAAGCACTGCAGATCGCCATCTGGCCAACGCCGCCGCAGCCCCACACTGCCACGGTGTCGCCGGGCTGGATATCGGCATTGTCCGCCGCGAAGTAACCGGTGGGCGCCGCATCCGAGACAAACAGCGCCTGCTCATCGCTCACGCCTTCGGGCACCTTGAACAGGTTAACGTCGGCGAACGGCACCCGCACGTAGGTCGCGTGACTGCCCGGGTAACCGCCAAAAGCGTGGCTGTAGCCGATGATGCCGCAGCATGGCTGGCCATACATCAGGTCCGTCGCCGACGGGTTTGGGTTGGAGTTGTCGCAGCAGGAGAAATCGCTGCGCTGGCACGGCTCGCAGTTGCCGCAGCCGATGATTGAGATGGTGATCACTTTGTCACCCTTGCGCAGGTCGGTGACGCCTTTGCCGACCTCGACCACTTCGCCCATGAATTCGTGGCCAATGATATCGCCGGGCTTCATGGCCGGTACGTAGCCGCCGAGCAAGTGCAGGTCCGAACCGCAGACAGAGGAGAGAGTGACGCGAATGATCGCGTCCCGTGGGTTGAGGATGGCAGGGTCGGCGACATTGTCGACTCGCAGTAGATTAGGTGCTTGCCAAGTGAGTGCGCGCATCAGTGGGGTCCTCCTTCGATAACAACGCCGGTTTTGGCTGACGGGTGATCGGTTGCGACCTGGTCAGCGCCGGCGCGTACGTAAAAAAAATCGTCGTCCTGTTCCGGCCTGGAGCGGTTGTTGGTGACCTCGCCGGTCTCCAGTTGCTGCTTCACTGCCTGCAGGGCGTTGAGCAAGGCTTTGTCGCTGAACAGGCTGATCGCACGCGCCAAGCCATAGCCCAACTTGGCCATTGCCGGCTTGCACACCACCACCGCCTTGACCTGGGTTCCACGGCCGGCCGGGGCGGGGCTCAGCGAGACGGTAATGTCGTGCGCCCATCGCGCGTCGCCTGGAGTTTTCCAATGCAGTACATAGCGATCCTGTGTATCGATCTGCACAAGCGCGCACTGCAGGCGCCGGCCGGCCGGTGCGCGGAGCTTCCAGAGCGCGGTGTCCAGGGTCAGTTGCTCGACACTGTCGACCCAGCGCAGCAACGGGCCGATGTTCTCGGGCCTGGCGATGAAGGCAGACACCTCATCCGATGGGCGCAAGATCGTGATACTGCGCGTGATTGCCTCGCTGATCGGCCACTGATGTTCGCGGCTGAATTGTGTTTCGTAGGGGGTTGGTGTCAACACCCGCTTCAGTGCGCAGTGCCCGGCTGCACCGCGAATTACACCGTAGGCGCCCGCCGCAACCTGGAGTGCACCACTCAACCCACCCTTGCGACAGCCATGCAGTAATAGGGCAGCGCCAGCGGCCAGCGAAAGTGTGCGCTCAGCCTTGGTCATCGTGCCGCTTCGGTGCGCGTCAGGAGGGGTGTGGGTGGATATTAGTGGCTGGTCAGTCATGGTCAATCCTCCGATGGATGTGTCTGCGATAGAAAAACCTGCGCAGCTTGAGTTCCACCGCATTTCACGATTAGAGATGAAAGGTTTCCCGCCCTTGAAGTTCAAGTTACTCATAGCAGCGCATTGGGGCGCGGCGAAACAAGCCGACGTTGTGTATATAAGTGCGGCGCACTAGCCACCGGCTCGCCGAACACCGTCACGGCTTTATGAACTGCTCAAAAAAAGCCCGCACGGAGTACGGGCAAGACAGGAGTTTTACCAGAGCCTGGAGGGAACAGGCTCAATAGTAAGAAGCGATAAAGCGATAACGGTTTGGTTTTTTTTAGAAGGCGCCGACGAATGGTCATATCCCGATAGTGCCGCAAGTTGGCGCAACTAAAAATACACATCAAGAGGGAAAATCTGAACCTTCGCGCTGCTCCAATAACAAAAATCAGAAGGAGGGCATATGAAAAATTCTTTATATATTATCGAGTACGAATACCATCATAAGCCGAGATCTTTGATTATAAGAGCGGATGTAATGAACAATGCAGAGGCGTGGCATTGGGCATCTTGCGATGCTGGGATCGGTATAATTCCTCGGTCACGCCATGAAAAGATCAAACGGGTCAGCAGACCCCTTGCAGAACGCTACGGCTTGGAGAGCGTCAGGTGGCGTTCTTCTGAAAGTTTCCATTTATTGCGCAGCCCTATGTGCCACCGCCCCCTGAATGAGTGTAACTTTTAACAAATACGCAAATTTGAATAGGGTGTTGGTTTGAGTCAAGCCTTATTGTTTTTTCGACGTTCCTGCAGCATGCATAACTTGAGGGCGCTGCGTTGAAGTGCATCCATCATCAAGTCCGCCAGATACAGTTGCCTGCATTGCGGGCAGAGCATCTCGGCGGCGGTGGACACCAGATAGGAAGGTTCGTCCGTCGTCGGCTCGAAGGGCTGTTTACATTGGGCGCACTGGCCGTTCGCTTGTAGACCAGACATCTTCGATTCCTCCCTAAATTAAAAGCTCACTCACGATTCATGATGAGGTGAATGATTCAACAAAAAAAAGGAGGAGTTCAAACAAGCGATTAATTGATATTAAAGTGCCAATATTCGAGTTTCAAAGGGAAGGCGTGCGCATGACTGTCGGCAGGTGTCACGACAGACGCGTCCGCACGCCTGATCTGGCCCGCTCAGGTTTCGAGCTTTTTGCTGCGTGCTTTTCGCGTTGTGGAGGAGGGTGCCGCCTGGCGCTTTGATTGGACCGGTGCAGGCTGCGTAACACGGCTTTCGATCGTGCCCGAAGAGCTATCTATTTGCCTGGGCGTCAGTTCGTCTCTGGCTTGCAGCCAATGCAAAAAATCCTGACCGTCAGGCTTACCTTGTTGTTCCCAAATACGGTAGGCGGTGAGTCGAATCGTTTCTTCGTCCATCGTGGTGCTCCTGTTCCAGTTTAAAAACGCTAGGAGTGAATGAAGCTGCTTACAAACTCAGCCTTGATGACCGGTAGTTCGATCCCATGGATCAAGCCGGCTGTCATGGCTTGTTGCGGGTCGAGAATGCGCGGCGCCGCGATCAGGTACTTTTCTGTTTCGAGTTTTTCCCTTGCATCCCGGGTACGCTCTTCGACGATGCGCGCATACAGCTGCAAGTCGTAGTCAAGGCTCATGGCGTATTCGGACATGCGCGAATGGTCGACGGCGCCTTGCACATGCCAATGAAACGGATGAAACAGAAATTTACTGTGCTTGCACGCCGTCCTACGCTCACCGGCCAGAAAGATGATATTGCCCATCGACTCCACGGTGCCCAGATTGTGGGTGTGCACCGAGATCGGCAGCGCCAGCAGGAAGTTGTACATGGTAAAACCGTAGCTGCATTCGCCGCCCATAGTGGCGATGTTCACTACCAGGCCCGAAGCTTCTTGCTGAACGGCCAATGAGGCTTTTTCGATAAGTTGGCTGCAGGTAGAGGCGGTGACCGGCCCGGTAAAGTTAATGACGTGTAAAGGCATGGTGTCCTCCGTCCATCAAGGCGGGGGAGCACGGCTCCCCCTGAATCAAGCACATTAACTGTTGCGTCCGCCACCATGGCTGTTCTGGCCGCCTTTACGACCAGCTTCCGCGGCTTTCTCACGGTCGTTGGCAAAGTTGCCGCCACTGTTCTGGCCGCCTTTGCTACCGGCCTCGGCGGCGCGCTCGGGATCATTTTTGAAATTGCCGCCGCTGTTTTGGCCACCCTTGCTTCCGATCTCTTGATAGAACTCTTTGTCATGGGAAGCCGAAGTTGCATCGCCGCCTTTTTTACCGGCTTCGTTGACGCTCATTTGATTTTGCTTGTCGTTAGTAGTCATTTCAGTAATCTCGTCGTTATGTCGTTGATATATCTTTCATCTCGATCTACATCTACAGGCACCTAAATACTGATGGTCGCTCAGGTTATAAATGCCTTTCGCACAGCGGTAGTGTTTGCGACGCATAGACAGTCGCTTCAGCCAGTTCCACGACGCGCTGATGTTCGTAACACGGCAATGTGTTCGCGCGTTGGCTTGCCTCCGCGTCAGTTCGCACTTGCATGCTCGGCTGGTGAGGCAAAACGCTTCGCTGATAGTCTGGTGATGCTCGCATGCTTAGTTCTCCTTTGCTATTAACAGAAGGGGCAGCATTGCTGCCCTCTTGTGACCACGCTTACTACTTGCGGCCGCCGCCATGGCTATTCTGGCCACCTTTACGGCCAGCTTCCGAAGCCTTTTCGCGGTCATTGGCAAAGTTGCCGCCAGATGCCTGGCCGCCTTTCTTTCCCGCCTCGGAGGCTTTTTCGTGATCGTTGGCGAAATTACCTGGGTTTTTATTACTGGTCGTCATAATGTTACTCCAACTGTAATTTAGGTTTCGCTTACGCCCGTTTATTGCAACGGACATAGTTTCCGATAAGGGCGACCGTCTAAATGTTTCGAGATTTTTTAAAAAAGGACGATGAACGGTCTTTGGTTGAAAAAAACTTGTACAGATGCGCGGTGTTCGCGCCGCTTCGTATAAGTTTTTACTTTAGGTGGGGCGGGAGTGATATTAAATTAATAGCAATGGTTGCCGCTTCGCTTAGTGTCGAAAATGCTTTAAATTGAGGGCTCTTGTAGGGATCGACTACGGAACATACATCACGGAGTTTTAGACGCTTTATGCCAAATATATAGGTATGAAACAGACTGATCGTAAGGCGGGGCTGGCCAGGAAAACGAAGGTTGGCAAATGACCAGAAGCTCGCACCAACCCCTCGAACCGCCAATAATGGATTTGATTAAAGAGTAACGCCCCGTCAGCTCATTTACCCGCCGACGGGCAGCATTCCGCCAGCGCGTGTTGAGCTCTTTTCAGCGGCCCGATACTGTCCATGACGATGATCAATCGGCACCTACCAAGGCACGGCTGCGGCCAACCTGTTTTTGCAGGCAACGCTGACCCAGATTTTCGGCAAGCGAGGTTTCGGCCAAAATCGCCTCTTCACGAAGTGCTGTCTCCAGCGCCTCCAAATGCCGCGCAAGTATTTTTACCGATCCGCTCAAATTGGCGGGATCGAAAGGAATTTTACCATTAGCAATCAGAACCATCGCCAGGTCCCAGGCGCGCTGAGAATTTTTCATCATGCAATCTCCTTTTCGCGGCTGGCAGCTTTTCCACCGTCGGCGACCACGCTTACGGTGGGCAATGGATAATGCTTGTTGAGCACGCCAAGATGGTCAATCGCTTCACGGAAAAGCGCTTCGGCTTTGCCGCGAAGGCGCAGATATTCATCAAACATTTCGCTATCGAAATCAGACTGCTCCAGCAGGTCGAATGCGCTGCGGCTTAGGGCATTGGCCTCGTTGAAAAGCTTCTGATTCTGCTCCATGGCCAACTGGCGGCAGGCCATCATTTTTGCGTCGATGTCGTTGTGTTGCATGGCTTGAATCCTTCATCAGCAGGTCTCTGTATAACTGTGTGACCCGCTTGCAAAGCCCGTGTATCAAAATGGATTTCTCTGAAATATCGATTAATTCAACGATAAATTTCGCCTGAAATTATCGTCTTTTTAGATGGGGCTACCCGTTAAAAATCTAACCCCGTCACTGCATCCAATGACCTCTAACGGCATCCGTCAGATGTCCAGTACCGAAGGCTCTTGCGCAATGGCTCTTCTGATGATTGGTCGTCCATCAGCAGAACCCGCGAAGCAAAAAAGTCTAAGACCCGAGAATCATCAGCCCGGCGAGCTGCAGCAAGACGACAAGGTGCCCCGCGTACTGATCAGCGATTAGAGGATATGAGCAAAAATGAGCTTATGGAACGAGCTCGTAAACACCGAATAGCCGAGCGTTCAACTATGCGTAAGAGAGAACTGATCGAGGCGCGGAATGATGTGAGTTGAGGACGTACTACAGTAGATTCGATCTGCCGCTCGACGGTGCAGTCCAAGCGTAGGTTGGAGACGTCTACGGTGCAGGCCCAGTCATCCACCGGATTTTGTTGAAAATTCTACCCGCGGAGGCATTAAGTGGCATCTCGCATGCGCCCCCCAGATTAGGTCACTCTGGCGCCCTCAGCACCGCGAGCGTCATTAGATGAACTCTTCGTTTTTGCTGATTGTGTCTAGTGCACCGCGAACATTTGCGGCGACGTCAGCAGATCCGCGATGCTCGACCCAAGGGTGTTAGCTCCATGATGGCAGCTTCGAGGGCGAGTTGGTTTTGATTGATCTTGAAAAGCAGGGAAGGGAGCAGGTCTGAGTTCATCATTGGTTATTCTCCATGTGACGACAGCGTAGTAGTGGGGAAATTTTCGATGACCATTTGTCTAAACGTCAATTCGCCCCTGCTTTCCTAGATGCCAGGGGAGCGACGTGCCGTTATGCATCAGTGTCCAGTGAGAGATCATGAGCGCTCCGTGCTTTTCGTTTCGTGATGGTTCACGGAACGCAAGAGCTGGGTGGCAGCCACTCCCGTGTGATGATTTTTCGTCCGGTCGTCTATACGTAGAATCCAATAGCCTTGCCTAGAATTACCCCTTTTTCGCTCTTGAAACACGACCAAAACAAGTCCAGGATTGAGTCTTTTCCTGCTCCGGCAAGAAAAGAAATCCCTTAGATTTCAATGGGTCTGACGCCAGATGCGAGTCTCGTTTCCCGCTCCAAACGTTAAAGAGAAAGCCACTCAATTGAGTGGCTTTTTTTTGCCTGTGATTTACGGAATAGACGCTTAGGCGTCTTTTTTGTGTGCAAAACCTTGGGCGCCCAGGGTGATCCTGTAAGACTCAAATTCGTATTGATATCGGATTCGCTCAGTTCACCTGTCGCCAAGCCAGCTACTGTTTGTTCATCCTCCCGGCGTACATAGACCTTTGGTCATGCGTCACTTCTGGTACCGATAATCCTGAGTCACGGTGATTTACAGGCAGTGGACTTGCCCCATGTCCTGGCAAATGCTTGAAGGCTTCTCTGCGTGATGCGCCCCCCAATGCTCACCCGAAGAAGCTATGCAACATGGGAATTGGACCCCATGAACGCGGTGTTTATACTCAGTGAACCTGCATTGTGAAAGAGGCAAAAAACACATGGAGCTACACAAGGAGCAAGGAATGGTCTACGGCCAAGAGAAAGAAGCGCGCACAGGGCGACGATCAACGATGCTTCGCGCTGCCAGCGCGGAATGTTCCGGCGTGCGTCTGCGGGTAGTGTTGTCGGAGTGCAAGATCGCGCCAATGGATTTCGCGCTATTTCTGAAGATCAGCCCCCAGCGGCTGACCAATTGGTTTTCACGCGGCATCCCACACTCGCAGCTCGATAGGATCGCAGGACTGTTGAGCGTTAATGCACAGTGGCTGGAAACAGGGGCTGGGGAAAAATTCCCGGCGACGAGCGAGTAGTGAAGCCCTGCGGGAGCACATGGCAGAGAGCCCTCGGCAGGCAGGGGCTCAAGGTCTGTAACAGCAGAATTCCCCAACCGCAGGGCGGGCGTCCCTTGGGATGACGGAAGAATGAAGGTACGACGCGGCCGATGCGCCGTTGACGCACTGCGGTCTTTGACTAGGGCTTGGCGGCGGGTGTCTGTCAAACCGCATCAGGCACATGCCGGCTTTATGGCCGGTAGTCAGTACTCATCCAGCAGAAACACCGCCGTAAGGTTCCGGTCCGCTTGCGTGAAGACACAGAGGTCCAACCCGTCACTGATGGCATAAACGGCGACAGCAGGTAACCGCCAAGTTCCAGAGCCGCGTCGTTGTAGCGCCGATGCTCTGCGCGCACATCGCCCCAGTCGCCGCAGATGTGCCGGCGTACGTAGAGAAGTGGGTCGAGCAGATCCTGTCGGATCAGGGCGTCGACACAGCGGGAGATGGTCAGGCCACCGAAGGGGAATCGAGGCTGCAAGGTGACGAAAGCGGGCATGGGGATATACAGATCCTCCATAGCGATGGGGCTTCGTACTCTAGCAAGGTAGACCGTTTAAACGACGAGGTCGCGGTCACATCGCGCACGTGGTGGCGTTGCGTGTGGGGTCGGCAGGCGTGCGTTGGTTTGGTAGGAAAGTTCCATGGGGGCCGGCTCTTGGCAACGTGTCCAACCCCGCAGGTACTTCATCGTTCGCTGACCCATGACTGTGTCACTTGTTACGGGTGAGGGCGTTCGGCCCCGCTGGTTTCCTTGACCGCATACAACAGGCAGCGTACCGCTTCACGATCCTCATCCGACAATGAGCGGTAGTAGTGGACCAGGCGCTCTTCCTCTCGGTTGAGCTGTCGGGGCCGGAGGGCTGTACCAAGGGCGGTACGCAATGAGGGGAAAAGCGAAGTATTTTGCATAATCCAAGTTCTTCATGAGATGAATGGAAACGTGGGCTTCTTGCCCAGAACAACTGAATACATAACGTTTATTTTAGAAAAGGGCTCGTCATTTTTCGTGACTGCTGAGTTTTTCAGAAGGGGCTGTCGGAAGGGCTTGGCAACGACGTAGGAGCGATCTTTCGAGGCGGGCTGGATTGAGGTCCAATTGAGCGGGGAAACCGCCAAACTGCATCAATCGTTCGGTTGCCGGAGGGAAGGCGTAAGCCTGTCAAAAACGGGGCGTCTCCTTGACGGTGCAAGCCAAACTCAGAAAATCGTATGGCCGGAAATGACAAAAATTGCCTTGTCGATTTTCCGTGGTTATGGATCTATGTTGTTTGTATCATTGAAGCATCCCAGTGGATGTGGTCTCCAATAGTTATTTTGGATAAATTTCCATCGTCGTCATAACTGAAATCGTAGTTGATTTGTTTGAACCAGCTTGTTGCAAACATTTGGCTGTTAGATATCTTGTTGTTGGTTAGCTTGTCTACTCTGACAAACCAGTCGTATGGAGGAGTGATGGATATATAATAAATGTACTCATCTCTTTGGAGTGAGTGACAAATAGATGTCAATCTATTTTTCTGAGGGTGGGATGTGTATATGTGCGCAGCTAAAATAAAGTTTCCGTCAATTATTCTGGCTTTTTCTCCGAATGTTTGAAGGTCTTTGTGAGGCCTGCTCAGTGATAGTATTAACTTTCCATTAGAGTCTAACCCATACGATACTAGATTTTTGGAATCGCTGTTTGACTTTGTGACTGTATTCAGTGTTCGTCCGTTCGTTTTGATGATGGATGGTACGAGCCACTCATAGGGAATAATGTCCTTAGTAATTCCGATCGAGAATTCCCATGTGTGGATCTTGGATTTACAAAGGTTGTAAGTTTCTAAAATACTTTTCGAGTGCGAACTGAAATTTTTTTGTAGTTCATTGATTTCATTCTTTATGATTTGATCTGTAAGGATGTTCATTTTCCACCACATGCTTGGAAGGTTTTTTTCCAGGCCCCGCTTTCCATTCTTGCGGTAATGTCCGAAAGGATTTTGAGGGAGCTTAAGCCTTTTCTTTTCGCATTTCTCAATATTTTATATATGAGTTTGTCATTAAATTTACCGTGGATATGTGTCCCCGCGTGATAGTTACCCATCTTTTTCGCAGCATCCTTTCCGGGGTGCCCAGGTTGCGCAACTTGGTTAGGGTGGGTTCCCCAAAGCCTTGCGCCATTTTGTGCCACGTCAGGAGTCGCTCCATCACCAGCTAAAATTGCTCGAGAGCCTTTGCTGTAAATGTCATTTTGATTTTCTTTGACTGCATGGTGCGGGGTTTGTCCCGGAGAAAGTGGGCGACCTTCTTCGGTCATGTTAATTCCTAGGTCCTTGGCTGTTAACCCCCATGGATCGACCCAAGTCAATGGATTGGGTGCATATAGATAAGTATTAATTCCTCCGACTAGACCTATAGGATCAACTTGTGTAAACTTCCCCACCTCCGCATCATAAAACCTGAACGTGTTGTAGTGCAGCCCGGTTTCGCGGTCAAGGTACTGCCCCTGAAAGCGCAGGTTCTGCTCGCGCCTGATCCTTTGATCGTGCCACTCGTCCCGACTCTTGCCCCAGCCCTCGTACTCACTGTGCCACACGCTCAGGCCGGCCTCGTCAGTGAGCTGTTCCGGCAACCCGGCGAGGTTGGTGTGGAAGTAAAAAAAATCTTCGCTACCCGGCGTGCCATCGATCCGCGCCAGCGGTTCATAGCTGTCGGGATCGGCATACACGTACAGGCTGCCGAAGCCGTGCTCCACCTCCTGCAACAGCCGCAGCCCCTGCCACACAAACTGCACATCGCTCTGTGGCTGTTCGTTGTCATTGCGGTACACCCGTTTACCGATGCGCCGCCCCAGTGGGTCGTAGCGATATTCGCTGCGTAATCGTTGCCAGCCTTGATCCTGCTCGACGCAGACCAGGCGTTGTTCGGCGTCGTAGCGAAAGCGTTGCACGGTGTGGCTGCCGATACGTTTTTCGCTCAGGCGCCCGAAGCGGTCATAACGGTAGCGTTTGTCCTCGAACACGTGCAGGCGGTTGTGCTTGACGTAGCCACCCATGCGGCCAGTGGGCAGTAGGTTGGCAGCGGCGTCGTAGTTGTAGGTTTCGCGGTGCCGTTCCGGGTTGTGCGGGGTGCTGTGGCGATGGTCGCGCAGGCGCTCGGTGGCGTCGTAGCTGTAGTGCTCGTTGCCTTCGACACTTTTGCCATGGCTCTGGCCGAGGAAGCGCCCGAGCAGGCCGTCGTCCGGTAGTGGTTGGCGTGGATCGCTGCCGCCACGACGCTGGGTCGCGTCCGAGTTCGTACTGTTTGACCATCGTGGCCCCCTACCTTTAATGGGGGCGGACTTTACTAAGCCCCAACGCTTGCTGGGTTCAAATGAGTTTTAGATGATTTCGCACAGAACCTAGAATTAGCTTGATGTCGTGATCTCCTAGCGGGTTTAGGCGAGGATATTTTCGTATGTCAGCTTCTGATGCTATCGTTTCGTTGTCAAAAATATCTATTTTTTTGCATGAGCCTTCTAGTCCGTATACAAAATAAATATTGCTCATGTTAACTGGTTTGTAGTTTTCATTATGTCCGATAATTCTCCAGTCGCTATCGTTTTCAATTTTTTTATCGAAAAGAGAGTATGAGTCAATCAGCTGCACGGGCAGTAATGTGTCGGCCTCCTTCAAATGCGATTCGTCAATGTTTGGCGTTGGCAAAAATATATTGAAGAATTCGGCAGTATGACCGCCCAGTATTTTTGATATGATTCTGCCAAAAGCATATCTATTGTTGTTTATTTTAAGGCAAAAGATATCCCCAGGTTTAATGAAGCGAAGCATGGTTCGAGGCTTCTTATCCCAGTTCCAGATTTTAAAGTTGCTCACCCGCACCTCCTGCTCTGTGATTTTAAGTTGTTTAATTTTGTTTTTAGTTTTTCATAAGCTGCTTTAAAATATGCAGCTCTTGAATCGGTTCGCGTGTGATTGAAAGAGTTGTATTTATTTCCTCGATTTTTTGCGGATATTGGTTCGCCAATGATTCCTTTTTTTGTTTCGTACTTTTCGATGTAGTACTGTTCATGGCCCCGAGCCTGTCCGTAGGTGAGGTTCCTATCAATAGGCTCAATTCTTGTGCCAGGAGTCATTCGTTGGGTGTCTCTATGCTCGGCGGCCCGTCTGTCCATATCATTAGTAATTCCAACATAATATGGTTTCGTAAATCGTGGATCTCCGTCATATAGTCCGTATACGGTGTAGTTTGGAGCGTCGACAGCAACTAGCCCTAGCGGATCAGTCCAGCCTGTGGGGTTCGGTGCGTATTGATAGAGATTCAGCCCACCCAACAACCCAATCGGATCCGGCTGTGTAAACCTCCCCACCTCCGCATCATAAAACCTAAAGGTGTTGTAGTGCAGCCCGGTTTCGCGGTCAAGGTACTGCCCCTGAAAGCGCAGGTTCTGCTCGCGCCTGATCCGTTGATCGTGCCACTCGTCCCGACTCTTGCCCCAGCCCTCGTACTCACTGTGCCACAAGCTCAGGCCGGCCTCGTCGGTCAGTTGTTCTGGCAACCCGACGAGGTTGGTGTGGAAGTAGAAGATCTCTTCACTGCCCGGCTGACCATCAATCCGTGCCAACGGCTCATAGCTGTCGGGATCGGCATACACGTACAGGCTGCCGAAGCCGTGCTCCACCTCCTGCAACAGCCGCAGCCCCTGCCACACAAACTGCACATCGCTCTGTGGCTGTTCGTTGTCATTGCGGTACACCCGTTTACCGATGCGCCGCCCCAGTGGGTCGTAGCGATATTCGCTGCGTAATCGTTGCCAGCCTTGATCCTGCTCGACGCAGACCAGGCGTTGTTCGGCGTCGTAGCGAAAGCGTTGCACGGTGTGGCTGCCGATACGTTTTTCGCTCAGGCGCCCGAAGCGGTCATAACGGTAGCGTTTGTCCTCGAACACGTGCAGGCGGTTGTGCTTGACGTAGCCACCCATGCGGCCAGTGGGCAGTAGGTTGGCAGCGGCGTCGTAGTTGTAGGTTTCGCGGTGCCGTTCCGGGTTGTGCGGGGTGCTGTGGCGATGGTCGCGCAGGCGCTCGGTGGCGTCGTAGCTGTAGTGCTCGTTGCCTTCGACACTTTTGCCATGGCTCTGGCCGAGGAAGCGCCCGAGCAGGCCGTCGTCCGGCAGCGGTTGGCGTGGATCGCTGCCGCCACGACGCTGGGTCTGGGTCAGGTGCTTGATGATCAGGTTGTCGCTGGCGTCATACTGGTAGCGCTTTTGCAGCAGTGGGAGTGTTTCCCGGGAGGCATGGCGGTAGTGCAGGGCTTTCTGGCTGAGCCGGCCGCATCGGTCGTAGCGGGTACGGGTCAGCAGGCTGCCTTGGGTGCGCAGCACTTCGTCGTGCAGTTGGTCGCGTTCGAAGTCGCAGACCACCCGGCCATTGAGGTTGAGCTGGTGGAGGTGGCCGCTGCCGTAATACAGGTGATTGAGTTGGCGTTGGTCGGGTAGGGTCAGGGTTTCCAGATTGCCCAGGGCGTCGTACGCGTATTGCAGGTCACCGGCATCACTGCTTTCGCTGAGCACCTGGCCAAGGGCGTCGTAGCGGAATTTCAGTTGCTGCTGTTCGCCGTTGTGCGCTTTAAAAGTGATCGCCAGCAGATTGTCAGCAGTGTCGTAGGCATAGTCGGTGATGCCGTCGTCGGTGGTTTTGCGCAGCAAGCGACCCACCGCATCGCGTGTGAAGCGATGCCGGATCGGCGCATCGGATTCGCTCGGTGGCGGGCCGTCCTCGTAACTGTTGCGTGGTTCCGGCGCAGGCGTGGGATGAGCGTCGGTACCGGTGACGTCGTCCACGGCGTTGTAGTGATAAACGCGGTAGCTATCGTCCAGATCGATCTGGGTGGTCAAACGATCCAGCACATCCCACTCGAAGCGGTAGGCCTCGTTATTCTCGTTGCTCAGCTGTTGCAGGCGCCCGTAGGCGTCATAGCTGAAACGCACCTTATGCCCCAGCGCATCGATACGCTGCTGGATCCGCCCGCTCGGATCGTAGTGGTACTGCGTGCGCAGGTTGGCCGGGTCGATGTAGTCGGTGAGCTGGCCGGCGAGGTTGCGCTGGTAGCGGTCGATGCGCCCGTCGGGGCGCTCGCTTTCGATCAGGTGTCCGCGAGTTGGGTGGCTTCGCCGCGGGCATTGGAGCAGTCGCGGTACAGCAGCTGCCTGTAGCGAATGAGATCACATATCGAGTTTTCCTTTGGTCAGGGGGGCGAGCGCCTGTTGGTATTCTGAAAACCAGAACTCCATTGCATGCAAATTTATACCATGCTCTCCCGTCCAAAAATCGATGGGGTATTCCCAGTATGATTTATGTGATTTGGATGGGCGCGAAGTGGACGGGTGGAAATTATAAATGTATCCCGTGTGTTGTGGCGTTTCTAAAACTCCCGCATATCCAAGTGTTTCAAGTAAACCTCTAATTTCATTTTTTTTATATTTATTTTTTTTAAGGATGAAAGTCTATCTGCAAGGCTAGTGGGGGTTTCTTGAGGGGGAGACTTGAAGATCTCGGTCATGATGCTCGCAAATTTTTCGTATGATGATTGTTTTGCGTGATGTTGGTGATTATGTTGCTCAAGGTAGAAGGCTAAATGCGCAGGTGTCAAAATTTGTATAGAGTCATAGGTGTATCTAATGGAATTGACAAAAGTCAAGTCAATTGTTTGCTCTAAAAATCCGCCGCAAATGGTGCAGCAAACGTCGGATCCTGTGAAGTCGTGTGGTGGAAAGTTTTGCGCTACTGCAAAAGCTGAGAAAGCGGCTCTGTAGTTCGATACGGATTCTTGAATGCCATAGATAAAGTCATTTACTATTGTATTTTTTTGGGCTTTCTTAAATTCGGCGAGCAGCCAAAATATGCTCTCATCGTGCGTGATGGTTCTAGTTTCGAATATTAGCTTGTTTTGCGAGAGCGTGGTAATAGTCTCCGAGCTATTTTGGCCATCGTCCGGGACGTAAGACTTTAGTGCTTTAATTACTTTGGGATGCATAGGCTTCATTGTTATGTTATTTTCCACAGATCGTAGGTGCGGGCGTCTTTTTTGGAGGAGTGTATGGTTTACTTTCAATTGGAGAAAATAGACTTGGTTTAATGATTCCCTTGCTTTGAAGGTATGCCCTTGCTTGTGCCAAAAAGGCTTGGCGTTTTGGATTTTTGTCAGAAATTCCGGGGTCAACATTTCCTCATACTTTTCCAGTTTTTCTTCCGAGCACGTTTTTTCTCTAGAACCGATATCTTCAATGCCCCGAGCAATTGTTCGATCGGTGCCTGATAGGAGCAGGTGATGATTTTCGTTATTCGTTATTTAACATTATTCTCTTCAGACCGGCAGAGAGAATTTTTGTGTTGCTCGCATCTCCGCCACGATCTATAAAAGCAGACCATTTGGGGAAAAATTGATCGAGCAAAGAGTTTCCCATATCGGATAGGTCAGAACGACGGAGGACTAGGTCAGATTTCAAAGATCCATCTTCATTGAATGGATCACTTTTAATGAGTTCATTATCTTTGAGGAACCGCATTAGGACCTCTGTCATTTCTGTAACCTCTGCACGGTAGGTCAAATTCTTGCTTCTTTTTAGCATTGATTGATAGTTATATTGCAGCATGTCCATGTTTCTACTCCCTAATCAATACGGATTATTCTTGACGTTTCGTCAGATAGCTCAATTAATTCTTTGGTTTTGGGGTGGCGTATATGGGTTCCTCCGGCCTCTCTAATGATGTCTTCTTTTCTGGTCTGCGCACCCTTGCGAGCTGTTTTACTTGTTACTTCAATGCCTTTCCAACCGTCTTTAGTTTTTACAACAAAGTCAAGCACCCTTGAGCCCTTGGTTTTCCCAATTTTGATTGCATTATCAACCAGGCTTACTATTTTTCCTTGAGCGTTCCGCAGGTGTCTCTGGCGTAAGACATTCGCTTTTCCAAAGATAGACTCAAGTCGGCGTCGTACCGTGGCTTCTCGCACGTCTCCGGCAGCTTTATTACGTAAGCATTCAAGCCCAAAGGGATCAATCCATCCCGTAGAGTTCGGCGCGTACTGATAAAGGTTTAACCCTCCCAACAACCCAATCGGATCCGGCTGGGTAAACCGCCCCACCTCCGCATCATAAAACCTGAAGGTGTTGTAGTGCAGCCCGGTTTCCCGGTCAAGGTACTGGCCCTGAAACCTCAGGTTCTGCTCGCGCCTGATCCGTTGATCGTGCCACTCGTCCCGACTCCTGCCCCAGCCCTCGTACTCACTGTGCCACACGCTCATGCCGTTCTCGTCAGTGAGCTGTTCCGGCAACCCGGCGAGGTTGGTGTGGAAGTAGAAGATCTCTTCACTGCCCGGCTGACCATCAATCCGCGCCAGCGGCTCATAGCTGTCGGGATCGGCATACACGTACAGGCTGCCGAAGCCGTGTTCCACCTCCTGCAACAGCCGCAGCCCCTGCCACACAAACTGCACATCGCTCTGTGGCTGTTCGCTGTCATTGCGATACACCCGTTTACCGATGCGCCGTCCCAGCGGGTCGTAGCGGTACTCGCTGCGTAATCGCTGCCAGCCCTGGTCCTGCTCGACGCAGACCAGCCTTTGTTCGGCGTCGTAGCGAAAGCGTTGCACGGTGTGGCTGCCGATACGTTTTTCGCTCAGGCGCCCAAAGCGGTCATAACGGTAGCGTTTGTCCTCAAACACGTGCACCCGGTTGTGCTTGACGTAGCCGCCCATGCGGCCAGTGGGCAGTAGGTTGGCAGCGGCGTCGTAGTTGTAGGTTTCGCGGTGCCGTTCCGGGTTCTGCGGCGTACTGTGGCGATGGTCGCGCAGGCGCTCGGTGGCGTCGTAGCTGTAGTGCTCGTGGCCCTCGACGCTTTTGCCATGGCTCTGGCCGAGGAAGCGCCCGAGCAGGCCGTCGTCCGGCAGCGGTTGGCGTGGATCGCTGCCGCCACGACGCTGGGTCTGGGTCAGGCGCTCGATGATCAGGTTGTCGCTGGCGTCATACTGGTAGCGCTTTTGCAGCAGTGGGAGTGTTTCCCGGGAGGCATGGCGGTAGTGCAGGGCTTTCTGGCTGAGCCGGCCGCATCGGTCGTAGCGGGTACGGGTCAGCAGGCTGCCTTGGGTGCGCAGCACTTCGTCGTGCAGTTGGTCGCGTTCGAAGTCGCAGACCACCCGGCCATTGAGGTTGAGCTGGTGCAGGTGGCCGCTGCCGTAGTACAGGTGATTGAGTTGGCGTTGGTCGGGTAGGGTCAGGGTTTCCAGATTGCCCAGGGCGTCGTAGCGATAGCCCAGTTCACCCGCGTGGCTGCTTTCGCTGAGCAGTTGACCGAGGGCGTCATAGCGGAATTTCAGTTGCTGCTGTTCGCCGTTGTGCGCTTTAAAAGTGATCGCCAGCAGGTTGTCAGCGGCATCGTAGGCATAGTCGGTGATGCCGTCGTCGGTGGTTTTGCGCAGCAAGCGACCCACCGCGTCGCGAGTGAAGCGATGCCGAATGGGGACGTCTGACTCAAGAGGAGGCGGGCCGTCCTCGTCAGTGTTGCGTGGTTCCGGCGCAGGCGTGGGATGAGCGTCAGTCCCGGTGATATCGTCCACAGCGTTGTAGTGGTAAGCGCGGTAGCTATCGTCCAGATCGATCTGGGTGGTCAAACGATCCAGCACATCCCACTTGAAGCGGTAGGCCTCGTTATTCTCGTTGCTCAGCTGTTGCAGGCGCCCGTAGGCGTCATAGCTGAAACGCACCTTATGCCCCAGCGCATCGATACGCTGCTGGATCCGCCCGCTCGGATCGTAGTGGTACTGGGTGCGCAGGTTGGCCGGATCGATGTAGTCGGTGAGCTGGCCGGCGAGGTTGCGCTGGTAGCGGTCGATGCGTCCATCCGGGCGCTCGCTTTCGATCAGGTGTCCGCGAGTGTCATACCGGTACTGGGTGGTCTCGCCGCGGGCATTGGTGCTGGCGCACAGATAGCCGCGTTCATCGTAACGGTAGTGGCTTTCCGAGTTGGAACAATCGCGATACAGCAGCAGTTGCCCATGGCGGTTCCAGGCCAGGGTCTTGTGTTTGTCGTGGGCGTCGACGATCTCCAGCACCTGGCCCTTGGGGTCATAGCGGTAGCGGGTGGTATGCCCCAGTGGGTCTTTTTCGCTGAGCAGGTTGCCGCGTTCGTCGTAGCTGAAGGTGTGGGTGTGGCCGCCACGGTCGGTGATGCTCAGCGGCAGGGCCCAGTGTTCGGTGTAGAGGATGTATTCGCTGCGGCCGAGCGGGTCGCGGGTTTCGATCAGCCGTCCAATGTCATCGTAGACGTAGTGCCACTCGCCGCCCTGTGGGTCGGTGGTCTTGAGCAGTTGCCCGGCGAGCAGGTTGCTGTGCCAGCACTGGCCCAGCGCGTCGATGTGGTGGTAGACCTCGTACAGCGCACCCCAGTAGTAGCGTTGCTCACGGCCGAGGCTATCGACGACGCGGGTTTCGCCCTTGGCCAGGTCGTACTGAAAGTGATAGTCCTCGCCATCGCTGCCCCAGTGGCGGGTGACGCGCCATTCGTGGTCGGGCTGTGGTTCCAGCAAAGGCGGCAGGGTGTAGGGCGTGCCGTCGGCGCGGACGGATTGTGGGCCTTGCTCTGGGACTTCGAAACACGCCCATGCATAGTGACGTGTGGCGCCGGTGGGCAGCGTATGGCTGCTCATGTAACGCTCGGGGGTATAGGTGAAACGCCGCAGCACTTGGTCGCTGGAATCGAGTACGGCGCTCAAATCTCCATGGCTGTCATAGCGGTAGTGCACCAAAGGCTCGGTGCGCTCTAGATGGCCGGGGCCTTCGTCACTGAAATACAGGCGCTCAACTCGTTCCACCCGGCGTGGGTACAGATCGTTGTAGCGCAGGCGTACGGTGATGCGGCTATTGGGGTCCAACAGGTGCAGTAAGCGGCCCTGATCGTCATAGTGCAGATTGACCGTATTGCGGTTGCGGTCGCCCAGGCGCACCAGTCGCGAACGCTGCGGGTTGTGGGGATCGGTTTCAAAGACCTGATACAGGCCGTCATGAATATCCTCGACCACCGTTAGGCCATTACCCATCTCGAAGAACGCCAAGCCATCGAGGGTGCTGATAAAGCGGTTGCCGGGCTCGAGTTGACCCAGTTCTAGGCGCTCGCCCTCGGCGTTGATGTACACCCAAAGGTCGCCACCGTCCGGGTGGGGCACGCGCACGATTCCAACTTCGTAGAACACACTCCAGCCGGCGCCGAACAGCCCGTTGTCGCGGCGGTCGAGGCTGTTGTAGCGCCTTGCCCAAATGATCGGCAGGATGCCGGGGAGGGTGAAATCCAGGTCTTCCGGGCCGTCCTGAAACTTGCTGCCGGTGGACACGGCCACCGGGTTGCCCACCGAGCAACTCTTCGGTCCGAATTTTCGCGCGACAAGGATGCCGACAATGATGCCCGTCACCATGCCGATCTTGCTTTTACCTCCGTGAATGGGGCGTATCACTAAAGGTTCGCCGCCAATGCGAACATCCGGTGACACGTCGGTATCCGAGCCAACGGTGGCCTCGCAAGTGGTGCGATCACCACTACGGACGGCGGGCTGACTGTTAATGAAAACTTCCGAGGAACCTTCAGCCAGATATTGAATAGGCATGGGCAAATGCCGCATGCACACCACCTGGTCCAGTTCGGCGGGTCGGGTTCCGCTGCTAGGTGCGACCACTACGGGTGGGTTGATAATGCTGTCGATAGATTGGTAGACGCCAACCGCGCTTTGGTATGCGGCGCTTATCGGATTCAGGCCGATCAACACTCCAGTAATGGCGTCCATCACACTGGGTTTGGCCGAAAGCTCATCGGCTTCGTCCGGCTCGTCTGTTTGTGTTCCAGCGGCACGGGCCGCTAGTTCGCTATTGATGCGAGTATCAACGGAACCGCTTGCAATGTTGCCCTGGGGCGTTGGCGGAAAGATCCCGTTGAAAAAGCCACTACACGCGTCGCTGAAGTGTTCGCCGATGGATTTGTCACCAGCAGGAATCAAACTCGCCGCCGACACAAGCAAGCCAGCCCCTACGCTGATCGCTACCGCGCCTATCGCTGCTACGGCAGCGGCACCTATGATGACAGGCGCCGCCGCGATCACCGCAGCAGTGACAGCCGCGTACACTAATGCTTCCGCCACAGTGGAAAAAAATTCAGCCCACGCGGAGGTGTGCAGTATGGGGTCGCCCACACGGGCGGCGTGTACGGTGTCTGCCACGAATCATCTTCCTTGCGATCAGGTAAGTCCCAGAGGAACGGTTTAGGCGAACCGAAGGGACTGTTTGAGGGTTTCCCAATGGTCGAAATCTGCTTCAGTGAGCGTGCTGCCCTTGCTATAAGTCAGCGCCAGTAACCGGGGTTCGCTAGGTAGCTCACAGGCCAGTTGGTACTGGCAAGAAAGCGCGTTGCCTTGGGTGAACTCGGTCTGTACTTCCATCGCGACAATGTTGCGGTCAACGCCGACCCGCACCTCTGCTGGTTTGGTGCATTTGAAGGCTGTGACTTTCTTTCGCAACTCGCTGAGCTGGTGGGTATAGGTCTCGGCCAACGTTTCCTGTGGGTTCATGAGGCCGCGTGCCAGTACCAGAGTGGTGCCGCGTTCCTTGAATACCAGCATGTTGACGCTGTTGTCGTCAGGCATTTCATTGCCCAGCCCGATGATCAAATCGTGGGTGATGTATTCGCGCATTGGAGCCATCCTCTTGGGGTCATTCATGGTTGAAGTAGCCTTCAACATCACTCTGAATATCAGCGCCACTGACACCGTTTGCAGTCGTGCCAGAAGCCTTTCCACTCATGTTCAAATCGAGTTTTCCTGACAGGGTGTTGACCTTTCCGGCCTTCATGCCAGTGATGTTGAAGTTCTCGCAGGTGATGTTCAGGTCGCCGTTTTCGTTGAGCTCTATGACGGTCTTGCCGCACTCGAGACGCAGCTGCTTACCCACGCCGATGTAATACTCACCGGCGACGTGGTCGTTCTTGCTGCCGCCCACTTTCAACGTGTCATTGGCCTTCACCACCCGCATGCGCGTGCGGCCGACAGTGATGGTTTCGTCCTGGCCGACCTGGCTGCTCCGGTCCGCGCCAATGGATTGGGTCTGGTTGTTCTTGACGATGGTGTTCTGATCTTTCTGGGCATGGATAAACACCTCCTCCTGGCCCAGCTCGTCCTCAAAACGCAGCTCGTTGAAGCCTTCGCCTTTATGGGTGCAGCTTTTGATGGTCATCCGCGTCTTGTGTTTGGGCAGCTCGTAGGGCGGCAGGTTGGTCTGTCTGTAGGCGGCCCCAGTGGCGATCGGCTGGTCAGGATCTCCGTCGAGGTGGCTGATCACCAACTCCTGACCTACGCGCGGGATCGCGATGGAGCCCCAGGTCGCCCCGGCCCAGCCTTGGGTGACGCGGATCCAGCAAGAACTGTGGTCGTTGTTTTTATCCGAGCGATCCCACGGGAATTGCACCTTGACCCGGCCCCATTCATCGCAATAGATCTCTTCCCCTGGCGGGCCAACCACCGTGGCAATCTGCGGGCCGTCGATGCAGGGTTTGGGGCGCAGCGGCGCCTTCCAATCCGAGGTCCAGCGGATGGCGCTGGCTTTTAACGAATAAGACGTACCGAGGCCGCTACCAAAGGATTCTTCCTGCAAGCTGGTGTGTTGCTTGCCTTCGTGCTTGATGGCGATGGTGCGCCAGCGGTCGTTGAAGTCCTCACGGGGATGATCGTTGAGGTCGAAGGCCAACCCCGGTTGTAGCCGTTCGTCGTCGCCTTCCACATGCGCCAACTTGGCGTCGTTGCGCAGCGCTGTTAGGCGTGTCTTGGTGAAGGGCTTGCCAGCGATGTCGCGTTTGTAGCGGCCAGGATAGTCGTAGCGCTCGTAGTCCTTGTGCTGGTTTTTCAAGTCCTGGTCGCCGGTGGCGGTGTGCTGTTGGTCGTAGCGCGGGTGGGTGAAGGTATAGTCGCGCTGCACCTGGCGTGCGGTGCGTACTTGTTCGGTGTAGTGGAAGCGGTTTAACGCTGGCTCCTTGGAGTCGCCACCCCCCATGGGCTGGTAGATCACCGGGCAGTCGGTGTGGGTGCCGATGGTGCCGAGGCCGCCGACACGGTCGGTGAGGACGAGGGTGTGGCCGTCGGCGCGGTGTTCGAAGGTGTAGAGCAGGCCTTCTTCGGCGGCGAGGCGGGCGATGAAGTCGAGGTCGGTTTCACCGGCCTGTACGCAGTATTCGCGGGGTTGGTGATCGAAGCAGATTTCGCTGCGGATGTCGGTCAGTTTCTGCTCGGCCAGCATGCTGGTGATGATGTCGGGCACGGTCTGGCTTTGAAAAATTCGCCAGTTGGAACGCAGGTTGAAACGCGCCAGAGTCGGTTCGACCACGGCGGTGTAGCGGGTGCGCCGAAAGCCGGTATCGCCCTGTTGGAACAGGCTGACCAGGCCATGGACGTAGCGTACCGGGGTGTCGTCGCGCCAAATGGTGAACACCGCGGCCAGGTCGAGCATGCGGTAGAAGTCGATGGCCGGATGATGGCTGACCAGGTCCAGTTCGAGTTTGAAGGGCTGGGACAAGCCTTCTTCAAGGGTGAACGAGACCACTTCGAAGGGATCGCCCCGCAGCGGTTCGAAGGTGTAACGCAGGTCGCTTTGACGGGGCATGGGGCCTCCATTTCAATATGTAAGTGTCAGTCGATCAACCAGCTGCTATCACCGTTTTCCAGTTTTCCATCGTGGTCGGTGGTGTCGCCAACCCGGGCCACGGCTTTTCCTTCGACGGTCATAGAGCGTGAGCCGCTGGTGATCACGGCGCCGCATCCGAGGGTGTCGCCGACACGGGCGACAGCTTTGCCATTGACGGTCATGTTGCGGGCACCGCTGTCGACGGTGGTGGGGCCACATAAAGGGCAATCATGGTCGTGTCCGACCAGTACGACGGCAGGCATAGAGCCTCCTTAATAGGATTCAAGTCAGTGAAGGGGCCGCCGCTGCACGAGCCGCAGCGGCGGAACTGGATACGCGCTTAGCCCGCTGCTGCCGGCTTGCGCCAGTCGTCCGAGGCTTCAGTACCGGCTACCACATGACTCCAACTGACCTTGCGGTAGGACAGGCTGGTTTTGATCAGCTGGGTGTAGTTCTGGTTGTCGCTGTTCTGGGCGTGGGGCAGCACGGTATGGATATCAACCACGGTGGCCTCTTCCAGCTTGGTGGTGAAAAAGTGCTCCTGCTTGCCATCGAGGTTGGTGCGGAACCACTTGACCTCGACGGTCGGCAGCATTTCGCCGGTGGCCAGGGCCTGATAGAGCAGTGGCGAGGCTTTGTTCAGCGCGCTGGTGAAGGTCAGCGGTTTATGCACGCGCTGTCCGGTGGGTTGACCGCTTTGCGGGTCGGTTGGGGCACCGATTTTATGGTCGATTTCCTGGGCGAGGATTTCGTCTTCGTGGCCTTCCACAAAGACGTTGCCCACCGAGTCAGCGGTGAATGCGCCTTTGGTGATATGCCCCTGGTTTTTGCCGTGGATGCTGATATACGCGGGTGTTGGCATGACAAGCTCCTTGTCGCGATGATTGAGCGACCTTGAGGTCGCGGTTTATGGCCGAAACGGCCATGGCTTTGCAGGCGCTCGAAATGAGCGCGCTGAAAATCGGTTACAGGTGCAGCACCCGCTCAAGCGACACCAACACCTGCTGGGTGATGCTGTTCAGGCGGATCGAGTAGATCGTGTAGGCGACCGTCAGCACGACGGCGGCCATGGCCCATGGCGTCCACAATGGCCAGGCGCGTTTGATTCGGTAGTTGCGCGGTGCGACGTTGGTGAGCGGGTCGGTCAGGCGCTTGGGTGTTTCGCCGCGCAGGGGGCGCAGCAGGCCGTGCAGCTGGTCGATGATTTTCCGTATTTCGTCATCGCCCTTGGCGTGGGCGCCGTATTTGCCTTTGAGGCCGGAGATCAGGCACTGGTACATGAACTCCAGCACATGCTGGTACCTGGCGGCTTCGGGGATCATGTTGTTCATGATGGTGAAGAATTTTTCGCCGCCTCGGGTCTCGCCGTGGAACTGGCTGAGCAACGAGCGTGCGCTCCAGGTGGAGAGCCTGCCCCAGGTGGTGCGCATGACCACCTCGTCCACCAACAGGCACAGGCTGTAGGAGTAGGCCTTGAGCATGCCGGCGTCGTAGTCGAGCTGGCGGACTTCTTCCATGATCGCAGTGATCTGGTTACTGACGCTTTGGTACAACGCAGGCACGTCATGGTGGTGGTCCAGACGGCGCAGGCGGATGACCAGGCCGATCAGCGGCGTGGCGGCATCGCACAGCGGGTTCCAGGCCACGCCGCGGATGTCGAATTCAGGGTCTGCGAGCAGTGGTGCAGGCTTTGGTTTGGGCGGAACTGTTTCGACAGATTCCGGCTTGCTTCTAACGTGCTGCACCAGCTCATCAAACACTGGACTATTGGTGTCCGACTCAGGGCCGGCGCTGTTCTTGACGTCATTCATCTCTCTCACTCCTGATCGCCCAGAACTGCAATTCCAGCTCGGGGAATTCACCGGCAATATGGAAACCGAACCCGCTGCCACTGCTCAGGCTTTGCCAGGCGGGGTGATGGCGGTCGAGTTCGAAGTAGCTGAAGCCGGCATGGAACGGCAGGTGCCGCGGTGCCACCGGCAACGGCCGCAGTGGAATGCCCGGCAGTTGCAGGCTGACCAGTTGCTCCAGGCCTTCGGTGGAGCTGATCTTGATCTGCCGGGGCAGTTGCTGACGCAGGGTCTCCGCCGGCAGCCCGGCGCGCACGGCGAGGATGAACTCGGCGTTGTCCAACAGGCGCTTGTCGTTCAATGCGGCGCTGCGCACGCCGTACTCCTGATCGACGATCGGCAACGACACCGCACGTGGTTGCAGCACGGTGCCCAAGGCGCGGCGCAGGGTGTGCTCCAGGATCTGGAAGGATTCGCGCAGGTTGTCGTGCTGGTAGGCCGGGTATTCCTGGGGCAGGTGGCCTTCATCGGTGAAGGTCACCAGTTCGCCGCAGGCTTGCGCCAATGCGATGTACAGCCGCTCGGGGTGAACCTGGCGTTGGCGGGCCAGGTGCTGGAACAGCGGGAACAAGCGGTTGAGGGTTTGCAGCAGGTTGAAGTCGGTGACATCGGCCACCCCCGACTGCCCCGGTGAGCCGATACGCTGGGCCAGGTTCTTGGCGCGCTCACGCATCAGCCCGGCCACTTCGCCGAGGTAGCGATGCAGTGCCGGCACGGCTTGCAGGGACAGGCTGGTGGGATAGAAGTGCTCATCCATCACCAGGCTGCCGTCGGGGCGCTTGTCTTTGATCCTGCCCAGGGCGATGCCGGTGAAGGCGCTGCGGTCGCTGCGTTCGAGCATTAGTTGCAAGTTGGGCACGGCCAGGTCCATGCCGACCTGATCGCCGTCATCGCTGTGGGTATCGCGGATTTCCTCGCGGCGGGCGATGTAGCGGCTGTTGCCGTACTGGTCGGGCCAGCGCACTTCGAGGGCGCCGTTGGACCGCAGTGGCAGCGCCAGGTAAACGATCTGGTTGACCGCGCTGCTGTCGGCGATTTCCAACGGGGAAGGCGGCGCCAGGTCGTGGGGAATATCGAAGACGCTGCCGTCGGGCATGATCCCGCGTGCCTGGGTAATGGCGACTTTCCCGAAGCTCAGGTACTCGGTGTTCAGCGTCAGTTCGCTGAAGCCGTAGAGGGCGTCGTTGAGGCTGTGCAGGCGCTGATGCACGGCGGCTTCGGCGGCGCGGGCCTGTTGCTGGAAGTGCTGGGGCTTGACGAACAAACCTTCATGCCAGATGACGGGGTTGCGTGAACTCATCAGTAATTACTCGGGGCAAAAGCGGCTGAAAAGGGCGTCATCGGGTTTCTCCCTTGAGGCTGACCTGGGTGGCGTCCAGCTGCACCAGCACCGCGTACTGTCGGCCTTTGGGCTCGACGCGTAGGCGCTGTTTCCACTGGCCGACGTCGCTGCTGTGGTAGTTGGCGATCACCGCGATAAAACGCGTGTCTTCATCCAGGGCACGCAGGTCGATGAACTTGAATTGGCCGGGCTGAAGCAGGTAGTCGTCGGCCCGGATGTAGGTGCTGCCCAAGGTCTTTTTCAGGTCCTCGGCCAGGGCTTCGGGGCTGGCGTTGACCAGCAGCGAGTCATCGGTGAGTTGCAGCACCTTGAAGGCGATTGGCGTAGCGACATGCTCCAGCGCCGGGCTGCCCCAGGGGGTGGTCAGGCTCACGCCCTGGGCGTCGTAAGCGCCGAGCAGCGCGTCCTCGATGGGCGACATTTGCTCCGCAGGCGTGGGCTCAACGGTTAGCAACGATTGCGCTGGCACGGCTTCGTAAAGATGGTTGAGCAGGGTTTGCACTTTGTCCGTCAGCGCCTGCGGGCTGGCGGCCTGGACGTTGAGGGTGTAAGGCGAGCGGTTTTCGTCCTCAACCGGTGCGGTGCCGGTGCTGATCAGGCGCGGGTTGACGTTGTCGCTGGCGTGCAAGCTCAGGGAGTAGCGGCTGGGCTGGTCGTCGGGGCCGCCGACCGGGATAGAAGGAGTCCAGATCACCTGGCCGATCTTGCCGAGCATGGTGCAGCCGCCGAGGGCCAGGCAGGCCAACAGCAAGGTGCATAGGCGCAGGTTGCTGAACAGGCTGAAGCTGCGCTTGTGTGCGGGCGCGCCACTATCCGCTAGCGGTTTGGGCGGCGGCGCTTTATGCATCGCCCGCAGCGGATCGCCTTGCTCGCTTAAATCCACGGGTTGGCAAAGGCGTTCGAATTCCGGGCAAACCACAGGTGCAACTTCGGCCAGTGGAGGGTTCGTTACCTCCTCCAGATGCCACTCCAGCAGGCCATCCGGGCGACCACTGAACAGCGCTTCGAGCGAGCGTTGCCCTGGCGCATGCTCGCCAAGCTGCACGGCCACTCGATAGGCGCCCACTTGCAAGAAGTCGCCATCGTTGAGCGCTACCGCACTGTCGCAACCCACCGGCAGATCATGGCCATTGATGTAGGTACGGCCACTGCGGTCGATCACACAAAAGCGCCCCTCGACAACGCGGATATCGCAGTGGTTAGGCTGCACACTGTTCTGACGATCCACCAGATGCCAATCCGCTGCGGCACTGCCAATGCTGCCGCCCTGAGGACCAAAGCGGTGACTGGGTAGATAGCCGTGCAGCAACTGCGCGGGATTACTGATAACCAGGGTCAGCTTCATGCGCGCCCCCGAATCCGCACCACGGCGGGATGGCGTTGTTGCTGGTGCTCGATAAAACTGGTCCAACCCAGGTGAGTGCCGCTGGCGCGTTGCAGGTTGAACGGCGGTACATCTTCTTCGCGTAGCCCCAGTTCCAGGTCGTAGGCGGTGGCATCGCGCAGCAGAAAATCCATCAACTGGCGCAAGCGCCCGAACTGATCGCCGCTGGGCAGAAACTGACGAAAGCGCGCCTGGGTCAGGTTGGGAATCACCAGGGTGAACTTGCTGGCGCGGGTCTTGCTGCGGTCACCCACCACAAAGTTGCTGCCCAGGGTGCCGTTGGCTTTGCCCAGCGCCAGGCGCTGGCGTTGTGGAAAACTCACCGAGCGGGCCTCGAACTCACGGATATGCACGCCGTGCAGGTCGAAACAGTGCTCGACGATGCCGGACACCACCGACGGCGAGCGGCTGCGGTTGGCGATCAAGCCGGCAAAGCTCAGCAATCGGCCCCAGGGCAACGGAGTAGCGCCGCGCAGGTCGTTGTCATTCAGGCCGACCATCGAGAAGACGTAACGTGAAAAGCGATCGGTGGCCTCGGCCTGGAAGCGAACGTAGTAGCGGTACTTGCGCCAGCTGGTGTGCAGCAGCGTCAGCAAACGATGATTGAAAAAGTCCATGAACGCCGGACGAATGCCGCGCTCCTGGGCCTGCTCGTAGGCCAGGCGATCAAGGTAGTAACCGGGCAGTGGCGAATCCGTACCGTGCAGGCCAAAGAAGCTGGTCTGCAAGCGATAGCGCACCTCTTCACGATCGTCCTCAATGCGTGCGGCCTCCACCACGTCGGAGGCCGGAAACCCCAGCCCCGCATGGCTTTGCAGGCGTACGCGACGGCGCACCGCATCACTCAGGGGCCGTGCTTCCAGGTCATCGCCGTGCAAGGCGTGCAGGTGCTCCAGCAGACGGTGAAACGAATAGTTTCGCGCGTCGGCCAGCAGCAGGTCAGCTAGATCACGGGTTGTCTGCCGGTCAACAGTGGCCATTCGTAGCGCTCGTTGTTAGTGGTATTGATCACTTCCAGGCGATGGAAGGAGTTGATGCTCGCGTACAGGGCGAAGAAGTGCGAAAGCACACTGGCGAACAGGTACAGCTCGCCCTCGCAGAGAAAAGCGTCCTGGTCCAGTTTTAAGCGCGTCTGCACGCCACGTACCGGTAGGCCTTTCATCAGCCAGTCGATGGGCGTGGTCACCGCATCCTGGATGCCATTGAGGCGTTTGCGGGTGGCGCGGGCCTGTTGCAGATCGTGCAGCGCGGCAAAGTCATAGGCACGGATCACCGCCTTGAGCGGCTCGGGCGACAGCAATGACAGGTAGTTGAGCGACAGGTTGGAAATCAGCGTCCAGTGCAGGCTGCTGTCCAACACCGGTCGGTAGCTGCGCGTTGGCGCAATCAGATTGGTATAGGTGGCAAACGAGGGTGTGGCCTCGGTAGACCGCGACACATCCCCGATACCCAGCCTCTGCGGCAGGTCGCGGTTGGTACAGGTCAATTCGATCGAAGCTGCCTCGTTTTCGCCGATATACAGGCGTTCATCGCCGCGCACAAAGGCGATGCGATGACGCAATCCTTCACGTCCGTGGGACTCTTCGATATGCGTGCGGAAATACAGCGCCGTGCGGCCCCGGGCATGTTCGATCTCATGCTGGAACGATTCGAACGGGGTGAAGCGCCGCAATGGGTCGCCTTTACGCTCCTTGTCGGCGGCGTCCCAACCGGCCACGTGGTCGACACTGAAAATTTCATACGCATCCTGGCGGTTGCCCGCGGGGCTGATACGGCGTTCCTGGCTGCGCCCATCCAGCATGATGGGCTCGGCATCGTGGCGGAATAGATTGACTGCCGGCGCGCAGAACAGGTGCAGGTCGCTGGTGCGCAGGTGCGTATTGACCGGCATCGGCCGCGAAAACTGAAATTCGAAGCGAATCTGCCCGGTGGCGACGGCTGGCCAGACCTTGGCAAGCCGGGTCAGGCTGAAGAAGTGGAAACGCTGCGGGAACACAAAATATTCCTGCAGGATGCGGTAGCCATCGAACACATTGCGCGGGTAGGGCAGCAGTGCCTCGTCGGGGGTGAAACCGGGAAAGTCCAGTTCGTTGGGGTTCAGGCGATAAGGCGTGTTGTTGACATATAGCGTGATGCTTTTGAGGTAATGGGCCAGCCATAGGTACAGGGTCAGCGCGGTGGCATTGTCGCCGCCTAAGTGAAAGTCCAACTGGTCGCATTCAAGACTGTCGAGCGGTTGCTGGGTCAACACATTAAGGTCGACGCGCAGTGTCGAGGCTTCACGGCTGTGGGCATCGCTGACGGCGTGCAACGCCAAGGGGTACAGGTTGACGTCGGTGCAGGTGCGAAACTCGCAGGAAATGCCGTCCACAGGGTTGGCAAACAGCCGCGTCCCTTTGGGAATCACTTTGCGCTGACTGATCGCATTTGGCAGCGGTGTAAAACGGATGATGGTCGCACTGGGCAGGGGCCGCAGGTAATTGGGCCAGAGCATTTGCAACAGCGGGTGGGTCAGCTCCGACAGGTCGTCATCAATCTTCATGCCCAGCTTGGCGGTGAGGAAGGCAAAGCCCTCCAGCAGCCGCTCCACGTCTGGGTCGCCGGCCTGATCGCCAAGAAACTGCGCCAGTTGCGGGTTGTCCTCGGCGAACTCGCGGCCGAGTTCGCGCAGGTAGCGCAACTCCTCGGCAAAGCGTTGTTTCAAGTCCATCGCATCCTCATCTAACGCGGGTGTAGCCGTCGCGGCCGTGCATGGCCACTTCGATCTGCACTTGTTCTTCCTTTTGGTTGACCTGCACCTGGCAATCCAGGCGAAAGTTCAGCTCCAGCGGCAGGTCCGGGTCGGGCTGATAGCGCACGCCCGTGACCTTGATGCGCGGTTCAAACGCTTCCACCGAACGCCGGATATCGGCGCTGATGGCCAACACCAGGTCACTGCTGACCTGGGTGACGCCGTTGAAGTCGCGCAGGCCCAGTTCAGGGCTGCTTTGTGAGCAGCCCTGGCGTGAGTTGAGCACCTGCTCCAAGTGACGCTTGATCGCCTCGACACGCTGGTGCGCCTGCTCATCCGCGCACCCTTGGCGGTAGCGCGGTGCATCGGGTTCCAGGCGTTCGAACAGGCTGGCGCCGCGCATTTATTGGGTGTCCAGCCGACCGACCAGGGAGATCTCGAAGTTGGCCCCCATGTACTTGAAGTGCGGCCGTATCGCCAACGACACCTGGTACCAGCCCGGGTTGCCCTCGACGTCCTGCACTTCGATTTTTGCGGCGCGCAAGGGACGACGGCTGCGTACATCGGTCGACGGGTTCTCCTGATCGGCGATGTACTGTTTGAGCCAGGTGTTCAGCTCGCTTTCCAGATCCTGGCGTTCCTTCCAGCTACCGATCTGCTCGCGTTGCAGCACCTTGATGTAGTGGGCCAGGCGATTGACGATAAACAGGTACGGCAACTGGGTGCCGAGCTTGTAGTTGGTCTGGGCTTCCTGGCCTTCGCGGGTCTTGGGAAAATTCTTGGGTTTCTGCACCGAGTTGGCGGAGAAGAATGCCGCGTTGTCGCTGTCTTTGCGCATGGTCAGCGGGATAAAACCGGCTTCGGCCAGCTCGAATTCCTTGCGGTCGGAAATCAACACTTCAGTAGGGATCTTGGCCTGCAGCTGGCCGAAGGATTCGTACAGGTGCACCGGCAGATCATCCACCGCACCACCGGACTGTGGGCCGATGATGTTCGGGCACCAGCGGTAGCGGGCGAAGCTGTCGGTGATGCGCGAGGCCATCAGGAACGCGGTGTTGCCCCACAGGTAGTTGTCGTGGTTGCCGTCGACGGTTTCGTTGTAGCCGAAGCTGCGGGCCGAATTGTCTTCAGTGCTGTAGGGCGTGCGCAGCAAGAAACGCGGCAAGGTCAGGGCCAAATGACGAGCGTCTTCGGACTCGCGTAAGCCGCGCCATTTGGTGTGGCGGGGGTCGTCGAAAATATCGTTGATCTCCTTGAGGTCGGGCAGGCCCTGGAAGCCTTCGAGGTTGAACAGTTCCGGCCCGGCCGCCGACACAAACGGCGCATGGGACATGGCACCGATGGAGGCTACATAGCTGAGCAACTTGATGTCCGGCGAGCTGGGACCAAAGGTGTAGTTGCCGACAATGGCACCCACCGGCTCACCGCCGAACTGGCCGTAGCCGGCGGTGTAGACGTGCTTGTACAAGCCGCTGCGAGTGATATCGCCGGCGTTGTCGAAGTCGTCCAGCAACTCCTCCTTGGTGACATGCAGCATTTCCAGCTTGATGTTTTCGCGAAAGTCCGTGCGGTCCACCAGCAGTTTCAGCCCACGCCAGGCCGATTCCAGTTGCTGGAGCTGCGGCTGATGCAGGATCACATCCATTTGCTTGCTCAACGCGCGGTCGATCTCGGCAATCATCTGGTCAACCCGGTGCTTGTTGACCGGCTGCTGGTGATCACCGCTTTGCAGGATCTCGCTGATGAACGCAGCCACGCCTTGGCGGGCCACGGCATAGCCTTCCTGGGACGGGCGGATGGTGGTATTGGCCAGTAATTGATCGAGCAACGACGACTGTTCATCGGCGACCAGTACTTGGGCGGCACTACTTTCCCTAGGCATAAGGGCTACTCCATATGGACGTAAAAGAACTCAGTTGTTTGGCGCGTCAAGCACCAGGTTCAGTTCGCTGGCCAGTCGTTGACGGGCGGTTTCATCGGTCAGCAGGTTTTGCAAGTGCTTGCGAAAGGCGGGTACGTTGCCCATTGGTCCCTTGAGCGCAACCAAGGCTTCGCGTAGTTCCAGCAACTTGTTTAGCTCGGGTACTTGGCGAGCAATGGCGTCAGGGCCGAAGTCATTGATGGTTTTGAATTGAAGTTGCACATTCAAGTCGGTGTCGTGATCGTTGTTCAGTACCGACGGGACCGCCATGTCCAAGGCAACTTCTGCTTTGGTGAGGACTTCGTTGAAGGTGTCTTTATCTATCCGAATGGATGGTCTATCTTCAAGAGCGCTTAGTTCGCCGTGGCCTTTGAAGTCGCCGGTGACCAGTAACTTCAGCGGTAGCTCGACTTCGGCTTGTTGGTCGCCTGTGGCCGGTACGTACTTGATATTGATGCGTTCTTTAGGCGCGACAGAACTTTGGGATTTCGACATGGGAAAAATCCTTTTTTGAAGGTGGCGCTATTAAAAGCCCATGTTTCATAAAAAGTCATGTCGGACGAGGTCGATTCGTTTCGTGGTACTTGGATGTAAGAAAAATTACTGTTTAATGTTTATGTTGAGTCTGGGAAAATTCATACAGTGTCAGGTTTTGTTATCTGAGGGGTGTATCTGGTATTTGAGGGTGTTGCAAAAAAAATGATGCCTCGGACTTGCCAGTTCGTTATTTATATAAGTTCATGAAAAGTTGCTGTGTTCGAAGATGAGTGATCGCCTTGGTTCAATAGCAAAAGTTGAATTTATTGATAATGTAGGGGGAGGCGTTGATGCGCAAAGGATCGCAACGTTGGTGTTGGGTAGGGGGCCTGGCAGCAATGCTGATTGCCCCGCACATACACGCAATGCCGATGGCACAGGATTGCCCGGCGATCGTGTCCCCGCTCAAACGCCTGGAATGCTTTGACCTGGCTGCCGGCACGCCCATCCAACATCCGCCTGCACCGCCGCGTTTATTGAGCCGGGTGCTGCCGATTGTCGACCTGGTACAGCGCAATGAAGCCAAGCGCCAACCTGAGGACCAGCGCTTTCTGTTGTCGTCATTCCCGGCGCCGGACAACGACCAGCCACCACGGCTGGTGATTTCGGCCCCGGCCTTGGGGGCACTGCCGCCACGGCCCTATTTGGCCATCAGCTGCGAGTCGAAAATCTCGCGCCTGCAATTGGTGCTGGATGAACCGGCCAAGCCGAACAAAATACGCATTCAACTGTTCAAGGATGAGCGCCCCGTATCCGCAGCTTATCAATGGCAGGTGCTGGACGACGCCGGCCTGGTGGTCGATGCCGGGCGAGGGCTGCAGGCGATTGCCCTGTTGCGCAACATGGGCGGTGGCCAGCGCTTGCGCCTGGAGAGCGACTATCCAAGGCTGCACGGCCTGATATTCGACGCCGAGGGGCTGGGCGAACTGATCGAACAGGAGCGCCAGGCATGTCGTTGGTGATCGACGTTCCGGTCGACATCGTCGAGCGGCTGCTGGCCCCCATCGACCCCGCGCAATCTGCCGGGCATTTCGATGTTGAGGACGAAACCTACCAGGCCATCGACCAGGAGATGGTCAAGCTGGGCGGCTTGCGTGAGAGCGATATCGACTGGCCCTACATCGATGAAGCCTCCCGCGACTACCTGGCGACCCAGTGCAAGCACTGGCGCATCGTCGGCCATCTGCAAGTGGTCTGGTTGCGTACCCGCCAGTGGGTGCGGTGGGCCGATGCCCTCGGGCTGATCGCGGGTATGGTCGAGCAGTATTGGGACAACGCCTACCCCAAACCCGGCCCCACCGGTTACCTGAACAAGCGCAAGCAGGTGCAGCGCCTGCTGGAGGACCTGGGCCAGGTGCTGCCGGCCCTGGAGCGCAGCAGTTTTGAGCCGGCTTACCAAGCAGCGGCGCAACGGGCGCTGGCCAGCCTGCAACAGTGCGTCGACAGCGCCAAGCTCGACCCCGCAGCGCTGGATGCCCTGCAACGGCAGTTGGACAAATACAGCGAGCCGGCCGCGGTGAACGCGCCTGCCCGTACGCCCACCGCCAGCGGCGCTCTGGACGCAGCCTTTTTCAGCCCGCCTAAACCGCAAGCGCCCAGTAACGAACGTGAACAACGCCGTGCGGTGTTGAACATGGCCGAGCAGATCAACCAGCAAGACCCTTACGACCCCACCGGCTACCAATTGCGTCGCTTCGGCCTGTGGTCGCACCTGCGCACCGCGCCCTCCGTCGTCCGTGACCGGCGCACCGAACTGACCGCCGTGCCCAAAGATATCGTCGACGGTTATCAGGATGCGCTTAACCACAACGCCATTGAGCCGAACCTGTTACTGCGCATCGAAAAAAGCGTGTGCGCCTCGCCGTACTGGCTGCGCGGCAGTTACCTGGCCGCTCAGGTCGCCTCGCGCCTGGCGATGGAAGAGGTGGCCGGCGCCATCCGCCAGACCTGTGAGCGGTTTATCTGCCGTCTTCCGGCCTTGCTGGAGTTGTGTTTCAGCGACGGCGCGCCATTCGTGGATGCGCAGACCCAGGCCTGGATTACCGGCGCCGATCAGGCGCAAGCCACCGGCAGCCCGGTGCAGGAGTACGCCGGCTTGCGCGACGAACTGGCCACTCAACTCAACACCGAAGGCGTGGAAGTGGTGCTGCTGCGCCTGCAGGAACTGCACGCCACCCAAGACGCGCCACGCCATCGCAGCTACGCCACCGTGATTGCCGCCGACCTGCTGGCATCGCGTGGGTTGTCGTGGCTGGCGGACGATTTGTACGCCAGCGTTGCGCGGTTGATGCGCGATACCACGGCGCAGGGGTGGGAGCCGGAGCTGTATCAGAAGGTGGCGGCCATCATCAGTCAAAGTAAGGACTAGCCACGTGCCCCGCCAAAGCGACCTGCGATTCACCTTCGAGCCCTTGAAAGGCGATGCCTTCGATGTGGTGTCTTTCACGCTTGAAGAAGGCCTGTCCCAGCCGTTCAAGCTGGAACTGCAACTGGCCAGCCACAACGCGGCCATCGACTTCAATAACGTGCTCGACCTGGCGGGGCTGTTCACCATCTGGCGCGGCGAAACCCCAGTACGTTACGTCCATGGCCTGGTCAGCCTGTTCACCCAGGGCGACACCGGTTTTCGTCGCACCCGCTACACCGCCGTCATCGAACCGACCCTGGCGCGTTTCAACCTGCGCTCCAACTGGCGCATCTTTCAGGGCCAGACTGTGCCCGACATCATCACCAGTGTGCTCGCCGAGCACCGACTGACCGACATCCGCCGCGAAATCTGCTTCGACCACCAACGCCGCGAATACTGCGTACAGGCCGGTGAAACCGACCTCGATTTCATCGCCCGCCTCGCCGCCGAAGAAGGCCTGCTCTACACCTTCGAACACCGCGACGACGGCCACACCCTCGTCCTCACCGACCGCGTCGGCGGCCTGGGTACCATCGGCACGCACAAACATTGCCCCGTGATCTACCAACCCATGGCCGGTGGCGATGCCACGGAACCGGCCTTGACCCGTTTTCACTACACCGAACAAGTACGCACCGCCCGCCAGGTACAACGCGACTACACCTTCACCCACCCGCGCTACGACCAGCAGCACACCGCCACCGGCGACCAAGACCTGAAAAACCAGCACAAGGACTACGAGCGCTACGACTACCCTGGCCGCTACAAACGCGACATCGCCGGCAAACCCTTCACCAAGACCCGGCTGACCGCCCTGCGCAATGACGCCAAACTGGCGCATCTGGCCGGTGACGATGCACGCCTGCAACCGGGGCTGGCGTTCGACCTCAACGAGCATCCCCGCGAAGACTTCAACGACCGTTGGCGCACCATCGCCATCAAGCACGAAGGCAAACAGCACACCAGCTTGGAGGAAGAGGCATTCGGCAGCGACCACGGCACCTCTTATGAAATGACCGCCAGCGCCATCCGCTGGACCTCGGATTGGAAGGCGCCGCTGCGTGCCAAACCCTGCATCGACGGCCCGCAGATCGCCACGGTGGTTGGGCCGCCAGGGGAAGAGATCTACTGCGATGAATGGGGCCGGGTCAAGGTGCAGTTCCCGTGGGATCGCGCGGACAAAAACAACGACCACAGCTCGTGCTGGATCCGCGTCACGCAAGGCTGGGCTGGCGCGACCTGGGGCTCCATGGCCATTCCACGTGTGAGTCAGGAGCTGGTGATCAGCTATCTGGACGGTGATCCTGACCAGCCTATCGCCATAGGCCGCACCTACCGCGAGACCAATTTGCCGCCCTACGAGCTACCTAAGCTCAACGCCGTAGCGACAACCAAAAGTCGCGAATTCAAGGGGACCCGCGCCAATGAGTTGCGCATTGACGACACCACGGCGCAAATCAGCGCGGCGTTGATGAGCGATCACGAGCACAGCGCGCTGCATCTGGGTTACCTCACTCACCCCCGCCATTACGGTGGCGGTAAACCCAGGGGGGAGGGGTTTGAGTTACGTACGGATGGGCACGGTGCGTTGCGCGCGGCAAAAGGTTTATTGCTGACTGCTGAAGCGCAACTGAAGGCCGCTGCGGGCCAACTCGAGCGCCAGCAAGTCATTGAGGTGCTGCACACCGCCCTGGCGTTGGCCAAGCAGCTAGGCAGTTCGGCTGAGGTTGCCCAAGGCATCGCCCAGGATTGGCAGCCGCAACAGGCCCTCACCGAGGCCGTCAACACCCTGGGGCAGGGCGCCAATGATCAGCCCAACGGCACAGGCACTGGCGCGCAGCCCATCATCGCCCTGAGCGGGCCCGCGGGCATTGCTGCCGCCACATCCCGCAGCATTGCCATAGGCGCAGGCGAACACATCGACAGTGTCGCGCAACAGAACCTGCAACTGACCGCCGGTAAAAAAGTGGTGATTAACGCGGGTGACGAGCTGGGCCTGTTCGCCCAGGGCGGTGACATGCGCCATATCGCCCAGAACGGTCACCTGCTGCTGCAGGCCCAGCACAACAGCATCCAGGTGCAAGCAGATCAGAGCGTGGAAATCAGCGCCAGCCAGCAACATGTGCTGGTGGCGGCGGACAAACACATCACCCTGCTGTGCGGCGGGGCCTACATCAAGATGCAGGGCGGCAATATCGAGCTGGGCATGCCCGGCGATTTCATTGTGAAAGCTGCGAACAAACAATTCATTGACCCCAGCCATGCCGCAACACAACTCAACAGCTGGCCCAGCACCTCGTTCAACGAACGCTTTCAACCCTTTTTCAACGGTCAACCCATGCGCAACCGTGCCTACGCCTTGGTTCGCAAAGACGGCGCACGCTTCGAAGGCCGCACTGATGGCGAAGGCTACGTCACCCTGCAACAGGGCATGACGCTGGAAGGGTTGACATTGGAATGGCTTGAAAACGGAGACCCCATATGACCGATAGCCCGACGACCCCCCGTGTCGCCCCCATGCACTACAACGCGCGGGGCAACCCTGTGCATACCTGGACCCTCACGCCCAGCCATATCACCGACCCGGTGCACTGCATATTGCCGCCGGACGGGGTGCTGCCGGTGATTTTTGTGCCGGGGATTATGGGGTCGAATTTGAAGAGCAAGCCTGCGGAGCAGGAAAGTGAAGATTCGGGAGAGGAGGGGGTGCCTATCTGGCGGTTGGATGCCGGGTTTATGGGTAAGAACATATGGTTGGCCACAAATTGGTTCAACAAAAAGCCAGGAGTGCGGCAACGCTTGTTGCATCCTGACAAGGTGGAAGTAGATAACGAAGGAGCAGTGCCCAAACTTGCCGTAGGCACGGTCATTACCCAGCCGGAACGGGACAGGAAAAAGGCTGCCCTGGCCTTGACCCAGCGTTATAGAGAGCGCGGATGGGGCGAAGTTAGCGAAACCAGCTACCACGCGTTTCTTCTGTGGCTGGAAGACACCCTTAACAGCGAATTCATGCCGCACAAATGGCCGCAGTTCGACATTCGGCCTGAGCATCTGCATACCCGCAGTGTCGAGCCCGGCCCGGTTCAAGTCACCGAGTTGAAACCCGAAATGCCCATCGCCATGCCCGGGTTGGGCGCTAACCTGGCGGCGCAGTTGCCGTCGATTATTTCGCACGAGTTGGCGGCGCGTGGTGGCTACCGTATGCCGGTGCATGCCTGTGGTTACAACTGGCTGGACTCCAACGAGGAGGCCGCGTCAAGGCTGGCTGAGCGTATTGATGAACTCATGCAGCAGTACGGTCGCAACTGCCAACAGGTGATTTTGGTTACCCACTCCATGGGTGGGCTGGTGGCACGGCGATGCGCGCAGCTACCGGGTATGGCCGACAAAATTGCCGGCGTCGTGCACGGCGTGATGCCCGCCATCGGGGCGCCGGTCGCTTACCGTCGCTGTAAGGTCGGCATGCGCGACGAAGACCCCATTGCCGGTGCGGTCATTGGCCCCACCGGTCAGGAGGTCACCGCTGTATTTGCGCAGGCACCCGGTGCCTTGCAATTACTGCCCACCCAGGACTATGCCCCGGGCTGGCTGCGGCTGGTTGACGAGCGCGGAGCCCCGGCTATGCCGCGTCAACCGGTAAAGGATCCTTACGAAGAGATTTATCTACGCCGTGACCGCTGGTGGGGATTGTTGCGTGAAGAGTGGTTGGCACCGAAGGATGGGGATCCGATTACTTGGAAAGATTTCGCGAATAATATCCAGAGCGCAAGAGAGTTTCACCAGGATATTGCTGGGGCTTACCACCCTCAAACCTACGTTTACTACGGCAACGACGATAAGCATCCCAGTTTCGAATCCATCACTTGGGAAATGCGTCGTGGGTCTCGCCTCAATGGCCCTTATGCCTCAAGCCCGGATGCCTTCACGGTGTCCAGCCTGCAAATGCATGAGGTGCGTGACGACGGACGAAGCCCGTTGTACGTAGGCGGGCAAGCCGAAAGCGTAATGCCCCCACGCGGTGACCCCAATGCACCAGTGAAGACCGTGCAGACCAGCTATTGGGAACTGCATTGCCGTATGCAGGACGGCGCTGGCGACGGCACCGTACCGGTGAGCTCCGGCCGGGCGCCGATCAGGCAGGTCCGCCAGGGTTCTGTCCGCCAGCAAGTGCAGGCACCGGGTTTCGATCATGAAGCCTCCTACGCCAACCCGCTCACCCAGCAATTCACCCTCTACTCCCTGATCAAGATCGCGGCGAAAGCCAAGAGGCCTCTATGCGCAGGCTGACCGTATTTTTTACATGCCTGCTGCTTGGATCGGTTGCAGGGTGCACCACCTTCAAACAACCCAGTGAACAGGAGAAACAAACCGTGCACGAATTGACCAGCAACATGCGCACCTGGGCGCTGGGCCGTGGGCTGATAGATTTACCCGCCAACTGGACGGGGGGCGGGGATGTGAAGCTGTACTACGGATTGGGAGCTGATCACTCCAGCGTTGAGGTCTTGATCTTGGGGGAGCGCGTGACGCAGGAGCGATTTGATGCAGCCTTGAATGAGCGGTCACGTCGGATTTCGGCAGTCAAGAACTATAAGAATTCAGATGTGTCGATGCTGGTGTCGGCAAAATTTGTCTCACCCAGGGAAACGTTGCTGCAGTACTACAAGCAGGCAACGCGCCGCCAAACATTCGTTCATGAGTCTCATCTGCTGATCGATGATGTCTACGTCATGCTCAGGGCTCAATCATACGAAGGCGATACGGAACCCGTTGAAGCCCAACTCTTAAAGCTGTCGAAGGAAATCTTCAAAGTCACCCCCGAAACCGCAGGCGCGGGCTTTGCGCTTGGGCCGGTTGTCATTCGCAGTCATCACGACCATGAGATCGCCAGTTTCTATTTTCGCCCCCCCGCTTCAGACGTATCGCTGAACGTCTACTACAACGCCTTATCACCTGATGATGGAGAACGTTTGCATGTCCGAACCCAAAAAGACGGGAAAATATTCCTCGCAGGCGATTATGAACAACTTCGTATAGGCAAAATCACATTAGCCGGAATGCAAGCCGAAGAATCCTTGATCGGCTTCAGTGATGACACACATCGTCAAATACTTTTCGTCAGCGAGAACTATCGAGATAACCCATCCCTAAGCCGTCCAGCTATGAGTATTCGCCTATCGGCAGGCGGAAAGAAGCGTACCGCCATAGATCCTGATAAACCCAGGGATCTTGTGCGCTGGACCCTTCCCCAGTTCGCCAACAAAGGCTACGAACTGCCTCTCTGGCAACAACCCGCATCACCAGAACCCGTCAACCCCTCGCTCACCGACTACGAAGCCATAGCCGTGTGGGACGCCATCCTCAAATCCGTACGCATCCGCTACGGTTCGGTCGTGCCCAAGCCAGACCCCTGGGCCAACATTCGCGGGCCTAGTGCCGAGGAGGTTGCCGAAAGCAAGCGCATCCTCGATGAGTTCATTGCCAGCCTGGAAAAACGTAGGTCATTACCAGGGGATAGCGATCAATGAATAGCGCCCACCGGCTTTATTTTGGCCGCCTTCATCCTAAACCCCCCCAGCTTCTTTTCATGGGCTTGACGTTCGCGTTGCTCGCGGGCTGCGCCGCCTTCAAACAACCCAGTGAACAGGAGAAACAAACCGTGCACGAACTGACCAGCAACATGCGCACCTGGGCGCTGGGCCGTGGGCTGATCGACTTGCCTTCCAGTTGGACCGGCGGAGGGGATGTGAAGTTGTATTACGGGCTGGGGGCCGATCATGCATCCGTTGAAGTGCGTGTGCTGGGCGAGGGGGTGTCACAGCAACGCTTTTCCGCTTCCTTGCAGGAACGGGCCAGCAGGATCGCCGCGGTCAAAAACTATGAGATGGATGACGTATCAATGCTGGTGTCAGCCAAAGCGCAGACACCGCAAAGTGTCATGTTGCAATACTACCGGCGTCCAACACCGCGTCAGACTTTCGTTCACGAACTCCACCTGCTGGTCGATGATGTCTACGTCATGCTCCGAGCGGACTCCTTCAAGGGTAATACCGCTCCTGTTGAAGATCGTCTGTTAAAACTTTCAAAAGAGATCTTCAAAGTCACCCCTGAAACCGCAGGCGCGGGCTTTGCGCTTGGGCCGGTTGTCATTCGCAGTCATCACGACCATGAGATCGCCAGTTTCTATTTTCACCCCCCTGCTTCAGACGTATCGCTGAACGTCTACTACAACGCCTTATCACCTGATGATGGAGAACGTTTGCATGTCCGAACCCAAAAAGACGGGAAATTATTCCTCGCAGGCGATTATGAACAACTGCGGATGGGCCAAATCACATTAGCCGGAATGCAAGCCGAAGAATCCCTGATCGGCTTCAGCGATGACACTCACCGTCAAATACTCTTTGTGAGCGAAAACTACCGGGACAATCCTTCGCTGGCTAGGCCGGGCATGAGCATCCGTTTGTCGGCGGGTGGCATGAAAGGAGAGCCAGTTGATCCCGACGAACCCGAAGACCTAGTGCGCTGGACCCTTCCCCAGTTCGCCAACAAAGGCTACGAACGGCCTCTCTGGCAACAACCCGCGTCACCAGAACCCGTCAACCCCTCTCTCACCGACTACGAAGCCATGGCCGTGTGGGACGCAATCCTCAAATCCGTACGCATCCGCTACAACGCGGTTGTGCCCAGACCGGACCCTGAGGCCAACAGTCGCGGCCCCAGTGTCAAGGAGGCTGTCGAAAGCAAACGCATCCTCCATGAATTCATCGCCAGCGTTGAAAACGCAAGCCATGCCCCCGGGCGTGGGTCAGCGGGAGCAACAGGGATGCGTTCACCGTGTGTAAGCAACGAACTCTAAAAAAGCGTTAGGAGCGATTCATGAAAACAGTCTGGAGTTACCTCAAACGCGGGGGCCTGCCGGTGCTGCGCCAATTCAACCAGGCATGGCCGGTGTTGGTGCTGTTGGGCGTGATGTTCTTGCTGGTCGCCATCTGGTGGCTGGGCCCGCAGTGGACGTGGCGTGAGCGCCAACCGTTGGGCGAGCTGGCGATGCGGGTCTCGGCCAGTGTGGTGGTGATCGTGGTGCCGCTGCTGATCTGGGCGTGGCGCGTGCGCGAGCGTTATCAGCGTTTGCAAGTTGAGCGCCAGCACGAGGCTGCCGTGCAGGCCGACCCTTGCTTGCCTTATATCGAAGATCAAGAGCGGGCGCTGGACCGCAGCCTGGGCAATTTGCTCAACAACATGGAGCGCCGTCGTTCGCTGTATCAACTGCCGTGGTACCTGGTGCTCGGTGAGGAGAATGCTGGCAAGACCAGCCTGATCACGCGCTCCAACCAGAGCTTTTCCTTGTCTCATGTGACCAAGGCTGGGGTCAGGGCTCAGGAAGAGCAATTGGCCTATCCGGTGGATTGGTGGATCGGGGACGAGGCGGTGTTGATTGACCCGCCGGGTGAATTTCTCAGCCACCCGGATTCACCGGCTGAAAACGTTGAGCAGCAGGGCAAGGTCAAGCCGGTGTTGCCCAGCGGCACTCATGCGCGCCTTTGGTCGCATCTGCTCGATTGGCTGACGCGCAACCGCAGCCGTCGGGCATTGAACGGCGTGGTGCTGGTAATTGATATACAGACCTTGTTGGCGCAACGTCCCGAACAACGCAAGGCCCACGCCAACCTGCTGCGCACCCGGCTGTTTGAGCTGACGCGGCAATTGGGCACGCGCTTGCCGGTATACGTGACGCTGAGCAAGTTCGACCTGCTGGAAGGCTTCGAAGAATTCTTCGCCAGGTTATCGCGCAGTGGCCGCGAAGACCTGCTGGGTTTCACGTTCAGCCTGGCCGCGGTGGATGATTTTGATGCCTGGCTGGCGGAACTGACGCGTCAATATCAAGTGTTTGTCGACTGCCTCTGCGAACAGGTTTTCAACAGCACCCGGGAGGCGCGTACGTTGGATGAGTGTGATCGCTTGCAAGCGCTGATGCATCAGATGGCGGGCTTGCGCCCCGCGTTGTTTGGCTTCCTGACCGAGATGCTTGGCAGTGATCGGTTCACCACACCCGCGTTGGTGCGCGGGCTGTATTTTTCCTCGGTGTTGCAGCAGGGCGCTCTGAGCAACGCTTTCATCAAAGAAGCAGGGCAGGCGTATCAACTGCCACCACCGCCACCGGAGGTCAAACCGGCCGGTGGCACGGCTATCTACTTTGCCCAGCAACTGTTCCAGCGGGTGATCTACCCCGAAGCGGGCTTGGCGGGCGACAACATCAAGGTGGCTCGCAGCAAACGGCGGCTGTTGATCGCCGGGTTCAGCGTTGCGTCTTTGGGGTGTCTGGTGGTCGTCGGCACCTGGCAGTTTTACTTCGATATCAACCGCGACAAAGCGGCCAACGTGTTGGCCAAGAGTCAGGAGTTCAGTGAGCGAGACATCGACGCCACGGTCGACCCTACGGGGCGCAACCTGTTGCTGCCTCTGGACCAGATTCGCGATGCGGTGTTGGTCTACGGTGATTACCGTGAAGCCTGGCCGTTGTTGTCGGATATGGGCTTGTACCAGGGCAGGGCGATTGGTCCGACGGTGGATGAGGCCTATTTGAATCTGCTGTCCAAGCGCTTCCTGCCAGCCATTGCCAGCGGGGTGCTGGAGGCAATTAACACCGCGCCCGCCGGCAGCAATCAGCAACTGGCAGCCTTGCGCGTGTATCGCATGCTCGAAGAGCGCCCCAACCGCCGCCCGGCGATTGTCGAGGAGTGGGTCGCCAAGCAATGGCAACGCGCCTATCCGGGCCAGGGCCAGTTGCAGGCCGACTTGATGGGCCACCTGGGCTACGCGCTGAAATACGCCGATGCCGACCTGCCGAACTACCGCGAACGCATCACTCAAGTGCAGCAGCAACTGCGCCAGTTACCCATGGCTGAACGGGTGTATATGAGCCTGAAACAGGATGCTCTGGAGCGTATGCATCGGCCGCTGGACCTGCGCACAGAGGTCGGCCCGGCGTTCGATATCGTCTACCGTGCGCTGAACACCGATCAAGCCGGCAGCGGTCTGCAATTGCCGCCGCTGCTCACCGCCAAGGGTTTCAAGGACTACTTCGAACCCGGTACCAAGGGCATCATCGAACTGGCGATGATCGACCAGTGGGTCCTTGGCGAACGACAACGCCTGGACTACTCCGACGAAGACCGCAACGTGCTGACCCAGCGTATCCGCGCCCTGTACAGCGCCGACTACGTCGACAGCTGGCGGCGTGCGCTGAACCAGTTCGCGGTGACCGACTTTGACGACCTCAGCCACGGCGTGGCGGTGCTGGAACAAGTCACCGGCCCGGCCGCACCGCTACGACGCCTGTTGGAAACCCTGCGTGACAACAGCGTGATCTACCCGGCCGTGCCCCTGGCTGAAGGGCAAGCGCCGCTCAAACTGGATAAGGTGCCCGAGGGGCAACAACAGGCAGCAGGGATTCGGCGCGCATTCTCAAGTCTGTCAGAGCTGATCACCGCACGAGGCGAGCAGCCGTCCTATTACGAAGAAACCCTGCGTTCGGTCAGCGCCGTCTATGACTACGCCAAGGCCGTGCACGACAACCCGGACCCCGGCAAAGCAGCCCTTAAAACTGTGCTCAACCGCTTCTCCCTGGGCGGCGCCGACCCCATCGCCAACCTGCAACGCGTCGCCGTGGGGCTGCCCGAACCATTGAATCAGCAGGTCAAAAAACTCGCCGACCAAACCTCGCAAGTGCTGGTGATCGCCGCCCTGCGCGAGCTGGAAAAGCGCTGGGACAGTGAGATCTACAGCTTCTATCGCGAGCGCCTGGCGGGCCGCTACCCGTTCAAGGCCAGTGGCGAGGACGCCTCGCTGGAAGACTTCGAAGCCTTCTTCGGCCCGCAGGGGCGTCTGCAGCAGTTCCACGACCAATTCCTGAACGTGTTCCTCAAGGACAACCTCGATGCCCTGTACTCCGACAGCCTCGGCGGCTACCTGGTACGCAGCGACGTGCTGGAACAACTGAAAAAGGCCGAGCGCATCCGCGACACCTTTTTCAACCACCGCGGCCATCTGGCCGTGCAACTCACCATCGAACCCCTGGCCCTGAGCGCCACTCGCCTGAGCAGCATGCTCAGCGTCGACGGCCAACTGATCCCCTACCAGCACGGCGCGCCGCAACGCACGGGACTGGTGTGGCCCAACAGCCTGGGTAACAGCAATGGCAGTCAACTGACTCTGGTGCACAGCACCGGCAACACCGCCAGCCTGAGCTACCGCGGGCCGTGGTCGTTGTTCCGGCTGCTGAGTCGCGGGCACCTCAATGGCCGCACCGACACCAGCGTGGACCTGACCTTCTCAGTCGCCGATGGGTTGATGCGTTATCGGATAGGCGCGGAGAAGGCTAATAACCCGATTACACAGCGCAGTTTTGAAGGGTTTGTGTTGCCCAGGACCTTGTTGGAAGAGCGTAAAACGAAGAGGGACGTGAACAAGGTTGGGGGTGTGGCCGCAATAGCTTTCAGCGAGGAGCGGCCCTAAGTCAGCGATGACTGAATACGACATAACCACATGCGAAACAGGACTGTGTCAGAGCCACGCGGATGCGACGGTTTAATGAGGCCGCGTTCCGCCTGTGCCACTCCCGTGGTGGTGAACAAGCCGATCGCCAGCGTTACGCTGATGGTGCGTGGATGGAAGTTCATAAGGAGATGCTCAGGCCGGGCGTGGCCGCAGTTTTTTGGTGATGCGCGCGCACCCTGTAATCTGGTTGAACTGCACGTAATGGGCTTGCGCCGTCCATTCCTCGACCAGGATCAAATACTCGGCCGGTGGATTGATCTGGCGCAGATAGCCGCACAGCAGACGTGTGCGTCGCGCGTTCATCGGCTGCTTTAGCGTCAAGATGACGTTGTCTGCGGCACGGCATTCAGTGATCTCCATGACTGAGCCCCTCATCGAGTGCTGGCGGCAAACGTGCAGGCCCAGTCTCAGAGGCTGGGGATTCTCGCCGCGTGGCCTTCATTCTCAGGTGGGGCGTCGCAGGCGTCTACTGTCATCCTTGACAGTCCTTTAGTCGGTTATGCGCTGCCGTGACCCATTCCTCGACGTAACGGGCATTAAACGATTCAGAGGCACAGACCGTCAGCTATGTGCGCTCAGCTTCAAGTCACAGCGGGCTGACTCACCCTGCGACTTAACCCCGGTGTCTTCCCCGTAATACGTTTGAATGCGCGACTGAAAGCCGCCTGGGATGTATAGCCCAAGCGCTGTGCTACCTCTTCGATCGGCAGTCTTTCGAGGGTCAGCCATTGGCTTGCAAGCCGCATTCGCAGTTCGGTGACATAGCGCAGCGGCGTCATGCCAATCGTCACCTGGAAGCGGTCCGCGAAGGCCGAGCGTGAGGTGTTGCATTGCTCTGCCAACTGCGCAACGGTCCAGTCGCGGCCCGGTTGTTGATGGAGCGCCAGCAGTGCACCGGCCAAGCGGGGGTCGCGCAAGGCGGCGACCAGGCCAGAGGCATTCCCGCAGGCGCACTCCACCCAGCCGCGAACGACCATGGCGGCCACCACGTCGGCCAACCGCGCGAGGATACCTGCAAAGCCCACACGTGCGGCGCTGACCTCGCGTTCCATGGTGGTCAGGATAGGCACCAGTCCAGGGTAGCGCTGGCCGCCGGCATCAATCAACATCAGGCCCGGCATCAGCTTGCCGAGGCCATGGATACTGCTCAGTTCAAACTCCATGCAACCACTGAACAAAATGGTGCTCGGCGTTGGGCTGGCATCGGTTCCGGTGTGCACCGCGCTCACGGTGTCACCGAGGGGGACGCCGTCTAGGCGGTCGATGTCCTGAACGGGTACGTCCGCATGGGAATACAGTTGATGGGCCGCGCCATGGGAGATGAACACGGCGTTGCCGGCAGACAGCGCGTAGGTGGTGCCGTCCTCCATTCGCAGGACCGCATTGCCGACCGCCATGAAGTGGAACCAGGCATGCCCAGGTTTTTCAGCGAAGCCCAAACCGAAACTCGGACTCGTTTGTATACGCCGGTATTCGACGCCACGCAGGCGCATGCCGCGCAACAGTTCGTTGATGAGATCCGAGGCAAGCGCAAACTGTTCTGCAGACATGGTTCAGGTGTTTTAGTCAAAAATGAGAGATTTTGGATCATAGATCATCCAGATTCGCGCGCCTAGACTGCGGGTCGCAATGATGATTGGGAGATCCCTGTAATGACTGACTGTGTGTGTAATGCCGTATCCAACCGCCATCCCGACGCCTTCTCGGATGCAGAGCCTGCGGCCCCCGCGTGGATGGCCGTCTTCTCGCTGGCAATGGGGGTGTTCGGATTACTGACCGCTGAGTACCTTCCGGCCAGTTTGTTAACACTGATGGCGACTGATCTGGGCGTGTCCGAAGCACTGGCTGGCCAGGCGGTGACGGTGACAGCAGTGGTAGCGTTGTTCGCCGGTTTGCTGGTGCCAGGCCTGACCCGCGGCATCGACCGACGTTGGGTGTTGTTGGGGTTTTCCACGTTGATGGTTGCCTCCAATCTGTTGGTCGCTGTTTCCTCCAGCTTCGCGGTGCTGCTGTTGATGCGTATCTTGCTGGGGATTGCCCTGGGCGGGTTCTGGAGCATGGCTGCGGCGGTGGCGATGCGCTTGGTGCCGAGTGCTTTGTTGCCTCGGGCGCTTTCGATCATTTTCAGCGGTATTGCCATCGGGACGGTCGTTGCAGTGCCGCTGGGCAGCTATCTGGGTGGGCTATACGGCTGGCGCAGTGCGTTCTTTGCAGCGGCGGCGGTCGGCATGCTGACCCTGGCGTTTCAGTCATTGACTTTGCCGCGCCTCGCGCCGCGCCGGCCGGCACGTCTGCGCACGGTTTTCGACGTGTTGCAGCGCCCGGGCATCGCCATGGGGATGTTCGGTTGTGTGCTGGTGCACAGCGGCCACTTCGCGATGTTCACCTATGTTCGGCCGTTCCTTGAAGGCACTACCGGCATCGGCCCGCAAGGGCTGTCGCTGATGTTGCTGGGCTTCGGGGTGGCGAACTTCGTCGGCACACTGTTGGCCGGCAAGCTGCTGGAGCGCCACCCGCTGGCCACTCTGGTGCTAATGCCTGCGCTGGTCGGCGTTGCAGCACTGGCGCTGGTGCTGTTGCCGCCCTCGTTGCCGGGGCAGGCGGTACTGCTGGCAATCTGGGGCTTGGCCTTTGGCGGTGTGCCGGTGGCGTGGTCGAATTGGGTCGCCAGTGCGGTACCTGATCAGGCGGAAAGCGCCGGCGGCATGGTGGTGGCCTCTGTGCAGTCCGCCATCGCCACGGGCGCTGCCGCTGGCGGTGCAGTGTTCAGCCTCGGTGGCAGCGCGGGCGTATTCATAGCGGCAGCGGTGCTGATGCTGCTGGCTGCGTTGCTGATTGCGCTGCGTGTGCGGGTGCCTTCTGTCCATGGCGTTCGCGAGTCCAGGCCCGCGTTGCATCTTTGATTTGGTTTTCCAAACCGCCTCTTTGCGCCTTGGGTGGTTGTCACTTTTGACACCGATAATCCTGAGTCACCTTGGTTTCCAGTCAATGAAACTGCCCCATCGTTCGGCACACGGATTTCTCTGTGCCTGCGCGTTCTGCCCGCGCATAGTCCCAAAACTGGCAGCGCCCCGTGGCGATTGCCAAGCCTTGGGATTCGCGGATTTGGCCGTACTCAAACGGCGTATGTACGTAGGAGAGTTGGACCAGCCCATCGGACGGGTTGCCGCCGGTAGCTTCCCAGTATTTGGGCGTGACGCAGCCTGCAAAGAGCGGCAGGGCAATGGCGACGATGACGGGTTTCATTGTCGAGGACGATCCTTCATGGGTAGAAATGACGTGGGTAGGCTGCGTTTTTGTTCGCCAGCATCAGTGTGGATCTGTGCGCATAGCCGGTGCGCGCAATGCCCGCACCGGCTGCCAGCCTTACTTCGTGCAGGTCAGGCGCGAGTACTTCGGCGGCTCAAGCAGGATGCCTGGCGTCATCACTGTCGAGCAGTTGAACACACGGCCCTTGGCGGTCGTGGCTTTAAAGTTCAGTTCAGCGCCGCCCAGGAAGTCCTCCTTGCTCTTGGTGACCGGGCCCATGGTCAGCTCATCCGTAGAGGCCAAGCCAATCGCCTCGGCGGTGACTTTGTGTATCTGCAATACGTTGGGGTTGGTGGTGCAGCCCGCCAGCAGGCTGGCCAGTGCGAGCAGGAGAAGGGCGGTTGAGGTCTTGGTCATTGGGTGAGGCTCCTTGCGAGTGGCGGCGGCAAAAAAATGTGCGCCATGCCGCCTGTGGGAATCATGAGGGAACAGGGGTTTGCCCTACGGCGGCGAAGTCTAGGAGCGCGTAAAAGGCCCCACAATCACCTGGAGGAAATCGAGACGGAGGCTACGGTGAAGCGTGTTGGGGCTGACGGAAATAACCTACAACACTCCAAGCGGTTATCGGGCTCTGCCACGCGGCATGACGCGCTCCTGCGGCAGTGCATGGGTAAGGCGGGGGGGCAAAGGCTGATGTTGATGACTGACGATCGTGTCCTGCGTGCTATCGCTTTTTGTTCCTATTACTCATACCTATTTAACCCACCCAACGATGATTCACTCCCTAGGCTGGCTGCTTCGCAAGCTACCTTTGAAGAGTGACTTCATGTCTGAAAACAACCCACTGCTACAGCCCTACGACTTGCCACCGTTCTCAGCCATCCGGGCCGAACACTTGGTGCCCGCCGTTGAGCAGATCATCACTGAAAGTCGCAACGCCACCGCCACGATTATTTCCAGCCAGGCGCCATTTCCCACTTGGGATGACCTGGTGCAAGCCGTGGAGGCATTGGAGGCTCGCCTGGATGGCGTGCTCAGCGTCATTGAGCTGCTTGACGCCCACCCCCAAGGGCAGACATGGGCGCAGGCATCAAACCGCAGTTATGAGTTGGCCATGCAGTACAAAGCCGAGTTGGCCGTGAACGACGACCTGTATCAGTTGCACCGACAGCTTGCCGATAGCCCGATCGCGGCACTTTTCAATCAACAACGCCACAGTGCGTTGCGTAAAATATTGCACGAGTACCATTTGGCTGGCCTTGATCTTTCTCCTGAGAAGCAGCTACGGCTCAAAGCGCTGAACCAGCAAATCGGTGAGTTCAGCCAGGAGTTCCTGCGCCGGGTAAGAGACTCCAGCGATGCATGGCGTAAGCACATTCAAGACAAGGCGCTGCTGAGCGGGCTGCCCGACGCAACCCTGGCCCGCCTGGCGGTCGCGGCTCGGGACGCAGGTCTGGATGGCTGGTTACTAACCCTTTGCGAGCAATCCTTTCAGGACGTGATGAGCTACGCCGACCATCGAGCCTTGCGCCAGGAAATGATGGTGGCTTACTACAGCCGTGCCGTGGACACCAGTGCTGATGCCCTTGCCACCGATAATGAACCGATCCTGACAGTGTTGCTCGACAGCCGTCACCAGAAAGCACAATTGCTGGGCTATGCCAACTTCGCCGAGCTGGCGTTGGTAGAGCAAACGGTGCAGACGAGCGATGAGGTCGTTGCCTTTATGCACCAACAGGTTGAGCAGGCACGCACGACATTCGCCGATGAGGCGCAACAACTGCAACGCTATGCCGCGCAGCACGGGGTCGCTGTTCTGCAACCCTGGGATCACAGCTATTTCGCGGAAAAAATCCGTCAGGACGTGGCTGGCGTTTCCCGGGATGCGTTGCGCAACTATTTCCCGTTGGACACCGTGCTGCAACGCTTGTGCACCTTTACCCAGACCCTGTTCGGCGTAGAGCTGGTCGAACAGACCACGATCGATACCTGGCACGCGGATGTGCGGGTGTTTGAACTCAGGGAGTATGCGCAACCGATCGGACATTTGTTCATTGACCCTTATCGCCGCGTAGAGGGTGGCGAGACTGGCGCCGCCTTTGGCTTGCGCAGCCACCGAATGACGGCCGAGGGGCGCCCACAACGGCCTATCGCAGTGCTACGCAGCCAGTTGCCACGGCCGACAGAGGCCCAGCCTTGCTTGTTGGATCATCTGCAATTGAGGGTCTTGTTGCATGAGTTCGGCCACTGCCTGCAGCACCTGTTGACCGTCGCCCCCTATCGCGCGATTTCCGGCATGAACCAATTAAGCCATGATGCGGCGGAATTCTTCGGCCAAGTGCTGGAGCAGTTCTGCTTTACTTCGCCGTTCCTGGTCTGGCTCTCTGGCCATTTTCAGACGGGAGAGCCCTTGGGTGATGATATGGCCAATAAAATGAGCCGGTTGGTTCACACCCAGACCAGTCATGAAACCGCCAGTGTGTTGCTCACGGGCCTCGTCGACTTCGAGTTGCACCGTACCTACGGCGATGGGCGTACACCTCATGAGGTGTTCACCCAGGCCAACGCTGAGGTGGGGTACTTGCAGTGGCCTGATGGCGCCCGCCCGATTAACCGCTTCGAACAACCGATGGGGAGCTATGGGGCCAAACTGTATTCCTACCCGTGGTCCGGTGTGCTGGCCCGCCAGGCTTTTGAGCGGTTCGAGCGCGATGGCCTGTTCAACCCAGAGACCGGCAAAGCCTTCCGGGACGCTTTTATCACTGAGGGGGACACCGGGACGCTGCTGCGCTCACTTGCGCTGTTCCGGGGGGATGGCAAGCGATGCGCCGAGCTACCCGCGGAGCATGAAGCACGGGTGCATAGGCATATGTAGCTCCTCGGCAGAAACGTGAAGCGCCAGAGTGATCCTCTCCGATCACTCACCGCTGCTCAGTTCAGCAGCCCATCCGGCATGGAGCGTATTCAATGGTCACGGACAACCCACCGTACTTTTTCAGCGAAACTCAAACCGATCGCACGCAGCTCAGCAAGCGCCAACGCGCACGCAACTTTACCCTCAAGGACCTTGACTGGTTCGACACCGTCTACCTGGCCACCGATGCGTTGCGACGCGCACAAACAGTGCCGATGCACGTTCAAACCCTGCAACTGAACGTACCCGGTCAACCGGCTATTGAACTGGCGGGCGCCTTCGTCATGAGCCCCGCCCCGGAAGGGGGGGTTATTCTCTACACGCCCGTTCGCGGCCTGGAAAAGCTGCAAAGCCATAACGCACTCAGGATGCAACTGGGGGCGTGGCTCAAAGACTCGTCGCAGCGCCAAGGGTTGCTCGATTACCTTTCCATCTCCCAGCAGCACATCCTGACGCCCACTGCGAACCTGACAATTAGCGCACATACCGTGGGCGGCGCTGTCTTCCAAGCCCAACACACGACCCTCGCCAACAACCTGCTGGATAACGCCCGTCTGATGCGCGAGGAACTGCTCAAGCTGCCCAGTTTCACCTCGCTGCTGGATGAATACATTTGCACGCAGTTGGCGCAGACGTTTGCGGGCGTCGATCAGCACCGAATCCAGGTGCACACTTATGTTATCGACACTGCCAGCGAATCAGGTAGCGCTGACACGCCAACGCTGCGGCACACGACCACCCGCACGTTGAGCGCAACCGTCCTCCAGTATTTCGTCAACAATGGCTGGCCTGAAGGGGAAACCCGGCGCTACGTTGACCCTCAACGCACGCCTGACCCGCAGCAGCCCGTTCAGGGGGCTGACGATCAGTTGCGTTGGGAAGCCTCGGTGCAAGGGCTGGCGCGGGGTTTGCGAGCCCACATGAAGCAACAGCCTAAGGCATTTTGGGCGCAGCCTGCCTCCACCGGGGCCTCACGGCTGCAACTGTTTACCCATGCCATGGCCAATGCCTTTATCACCGTGGCGCTGGACCAACAGCAGCAAGCGGCGATTACGGTTGACCAGCGTTTGCAACTACTGGCCTTGCCGCTCAAGGCTGCGCTTGCCGCAACAACGGCGGCTCCCAGCGTGACTGTTGAAAAGGCACTGCTGCAGGCGCCAGGGCAATCCCCTGTCGAGCTGGCAGGCACACTCATCATCAGCAATAACGAAAGTGACGATGATTCGCCCTGGCTGCTCTACACCCCCCACCAAGGCTTGCAATCGTTCGCTGCACGGGATGCGCTGAAAGCCCACCTTATCGATAGCCTCAACCCGCGCCGGCACGCCGATGCCTGGAGAAATCATTTGTCCAGGCCGAAACGCTTCAACGAAGCCGACCTGTCGGCCTGCGAGGTCATAAAAGCCCCGATCACGGGGGGTGTTTTCGACAGCATCATGGTGGGCATTATTGAGAAGCAAGGCCGCAACCTTGAATACGCCCTCGATCAATATCGCCTGAGCCAGGGCACGATGGACCTCGATGCCCTAGTCGATCATGTGCTGGATGTGCGTGGCATGATTGATCCAATGCTACTCACCTTCGACCCCATGGGCCGCTGGAGTACCCAGTTGGCAAGTACCTGGACTGCGGCGGCGACAGAACCCAGGGTTCCGCCAACGCTCTCGGCATTGCGCACCTCGGTGCAGTTGCTCGAAAACGTCAGCGCTGAAATCGCACGACACCTGGAATGGCGCCCTTCGCTGGAGGATTCCGCCACCACCTATCTCAACACCAAGCTGCACGCTAAACATCAACACCTGCAGGCAGCGTGCCTCTCGGTGCGTCAATACAGCAGCCCCTCCAGTGCCACCGATACACCTCAACTGCTGTCATCGAGCAGTATGGTCGAGTATTTTCTGGCGCGTTTATGTGGCGATGTGGATTCACTGAACGACCCGTTGAACACTCACGTCTACTCAGTCACCTCTGACAATACCGCCACCAAGATTTCAGGCTTGGACATCACCGACTTCAATACACTGATCGACAGTGCAGTCGACGGTTTCAAGCCGTATTTGCGTAGAACCCACAGTGCGTACCCCAACATGCAACCCTTGCTGAGAAAAGCAATGGAGATGGGCTTGACCGGGGAAATGCAAGTCAGGCTGTGGAACAATGCGTTATTGCCCCTGGACTACGAAGTACTCTCAACCGTACTGGGTATTTACGCCCGAGACTTGCGCCTGAGTGTCAACGGGTTTCGCCCTGATGCGTTTGCGTTGGTGATCACGCCCGCAGGGCAACACACCCAGCAGGTACTCATTCACTGTTTCATGCTGACCGAGCGCGGCGGGCTTGACCCTCACTATTGCGGTCGTGCACTGCTCTGGACGCCCGCGTTGGGACTGGAAAGTTTCCGTTCATTGAGCCACTTCAAAGCAGAGATAAATCGACGCCTGGCAAGCCCGGACGAGCGACAAGCTTTGCTGGAGAACCTGGCGCAACCGGACTGGCACCCCCATCCGTCCTATGCACTCAGTGCCCTTGAGCTGATCGAAGACAACCTCGTCGAATACTTGCAACGAACCTATGCTCAACACAAAGACCGTGAGCTGGAGCGAATCCTGTCCACAAAACTGTCGCTCGAACAGTTGCGCAAGCTGTGGCAGGTTCAAGCCACGCAAGACCTGGCGCCTACCAACCTGCGGCGTGCCATGGATATGGTCCAGGCCATGATCGTGCAACATGGTTTGCAATGGTTGGGCAACGCCAGTGCTGTCGACCAACAGCTCTATGCCGAGTTGTTGGAGCAGTATCGAAACAATGTCACTGATAATCAGGACTACCTGCACGGGATCGACTCGCTGGCTCGGTTCACGCACGACAAACTCAGCGGTGTGCTCAAGGACGGCGACGATCAGGCCAGCCTGACACCGGATGACGTTGAAGTCGGGCTGCCGGCGCAGGGCAGTACGCCTGCGCGCAACCAGTCACTGCTGGACTATGCCTTGAGCCATCAATCGTACTGGGACGATGAGGTGCCGCTGTTCGCCAGCACCGGTAAAACGCCATTGCCATCCGCCCTGAATGCACAGACGCTGAAAACGCGGATACAGGCGCTGAATATCAATGGGGCTTATCAGACTTACATCGAAGGATTACTGGGCCCCACCAGCCCGGATTTTGAGCAACGCGCTATACGATTCGCCAAGCAACTGCCGTGGCAACTGATGCAATACGCTCATGGCATGATGCTGCAAGGTCAGCTTTCACCGGCGGCCTTCGGGCTCATTCAACAGATCATGGACATGCCCGATGCTATCGCCCGGGCGACAGTGGTGAACGCCACCGCCATGATCCGCCCTCTGGAGCTGCTGGTTGATGACGGGAAGAACACCATCAGGATTCCCGGGACTTATTTGATCGGTCCCGCCTCAGGTGACGCGGGACCTCTAGTCCTTTATGCCCCCTATAGTCCAGGCTACACCCTCAAGGAATATTCGGTTGAGGCCGCACTGCGTGCCGAGCTGACAGCCAGCGATGCCTTACAGCGCTGGGTTCGGCTGCTGGTCCCGGCAGTTGACCACGCAGCACTGGCCAGCGCACTGGAGCAACCCCAGGCCAGCACCGGCCTGCAGCTGGCATGCAACCCCATCAACGCGCCTTTGTTTAAACAGTTGTACACCGAGAATGTCGCGTTGCTGACAACGTTGCTGGGCTGCCAGAAAACCGCCAATGCAGACACCGCCTGGGATACGGCCAAGGCCGTGTTCGCTGAGGGTGTGCAGCAGGCCATCGTGTTTTTTGCCGGAAAACTGGCTTACCCCTTGATAGTCTGGCAGAGCTTCACGTTGTTCAAAGCGTCTGCCGAAGAGCTGCAGAGCAACCAATGGCATGAGGCGCTGGGTCATTTTATCGGCGGCGTCGCCTTACTGGTCGGTCTGCGCAATTCCATGCCTCCCGTATCAGAGGGCGGCATACCCCCAGCAGCCGAGCCGAGCCCGCCGCCTTCCACGCCTGCGACCGCCGTGGTGTCCTGGCCCGCGCTGGACATTACCGCTGCGCCACGCACCCGGCTCCAGCGTTTCGAAGTCCTTGAGCCGAGCTTGGCCAGCCTGATTAAAGACACCTCACTCAACCTTTACCAATCGGCCTCCAGCCATTACTACGCAGCAGTGGCAGGCAAAGTGTTCCAGGTCATCAAACACGACCTGGGCTGGCGGGTCACGGGGGAGGGGGAGGTCGGCCCTTTGGTGCACAGCAACACCCGACAACAGTGGATGCTCAGCAGCACTGACCCATTGCTGACGGGGCGACGAGCTATTGCGCGACTGACCAATCGCTTCTATTCCGAGCCATTTGCGCGCCCCAGTATGAATATTTTGGCCAGCGGCATGCGCCAGATTCGCGCGCTTTACGCTCAGGAGTCGTTGATGATTATTGAGGCACTGGTATTGGCGACGTTCTATACAAGGAACGCCCAGGAAAACCTGCGCCTGCTTGCCCAAACACCCCTGGCTGCACCTGATGTCGCCAAACGCATCAAAACGTTTTTCGGCCTGCAGACCCTCGAGGCCGAGCACCTTGAAAAAATTCAGGCGATCGTCGACACGGTCTGCAGCGCGTTGATGGAGCCCTCACTGACCGGCGCGGACTCAGCGCGGTTTGTCATTGGCCACTCGCGGATACCGGCACTTCAGGGGGCCTACAAGGTGATGGCTTTTACGATCGTCCCCGACCCCTTGCAACTGGTGTACTTGACCGAAGCATTTTTCAACCCGGGCCTGCAATACGATCATTTGTTGATAAAACCCTTTCATGTCGACGCCCACGCCCGTGCGACCACCCTTATTCACGAAATCACGCATCATGTCTGTGCGACATTGAACTTGGCTTACGTGCAGTCCACCCATCCTTTTCATGACCTGATTGACCCCCAAACCCCCGCGGGCAGTAAAACCAAGGCAGCCCTGGAAAACCGCCAGCTTTCAAGCCTGTCGCTCAGCACCCCGACGCAGCAGCTGTTCCAGGTGGTCGATATTGCCACCGGCGTCAAAACCGATCCCGCCAAGGGCTCGTCGACACAGCCTGTGCTAGATCGGCTGCTGACTGTCACCGGCACCCAAACCCTCGCCGATGCCCGGCAGGTTTTCCGTACCGATCCGCTTAAACGCATCCTTACGGTACTGAGCAACGCCGACTCCGTCGCCTACCTGATTGCAAACCTGGGTCGTCGAAAAGAGCTGCCTATTGGCCTAACCAGCGATTCGCCTTGATTCACCCAGCAGTAACCACGATGCGAAGCGAGTCGCTCTTGATCTGCTTTTGATCTGCTTTTGATCTTGATCTCAGGCGCCCCCCCAAATCACTGGCGGATTACGGGCACACCGAGCCTAGGCGAGGTGCCGAGTGGTGGGGGGGCAAGAGCCCTTTGGTTACTTTGGGGCTTTTCCAAAGTGACCCGCCGTCAGGCGGAACCCTAAGCGGCCGTTACCGCAGCAATGGATATGCACACAATCCAACAGTGTTGGCTGTCAGGCCGCTTTCGCGAGCAAGCCCGCTCCCACAGGTTGATCGTTGGGTGTCAGGTAGAAAAGCGTCGGCTGTCAGGGTGCTATCGCAGGCAAGCCAGCTCCCACATTTGGATTGTGGGGTGTCAGGTAGATAAGCACCGGCTCTCAGGCCGTCGCGGGAGCAAGCTCCCTCGCCACAGGTTCGGCGTCATACCGAAGTATCACGGTGTACTACACCGTTACCGCGTTCGATTACGCCTGCGTGGTACTTCTTTTTGCCAGGCTCCCCCACCTCGGGTTTTGGAGCCTCAACGGACAAAAAGGACGTTTTCCATGCCTCGCAACCTACCGCTGCCAACCCCCGATACGCTGATCGCCAGAGCCGTCGGCACGCAGTTCATGCATCACCCCACCTTGATCTCTGTTACCGGCCAGTGGTTGGAAAGGGGCATCAAGCAGGCCTATCCCAGCCTGGACTTCAACCTGGTGACCACCAAGTTGGCCACCCCCAACGCATTGGGCGGATGGGACCTGCGGGTTTTGCTCAATGTCGCGCTCGACTACCTGGGGAACAGTACTTCGCTGGACTTCTCAATGCGCTACAACCGGGATCACTTCCTGACCAACCAGGCGCCCACACGGCTGGCCCTGGCGAACGAGGCGGCGCCGGCCGTGGATATGCGCGTGATCGAGCAGGTCATTCGCGAGCTGGCTGACGTGGTCCCGACGGCGTTTCAACAGGCGTTGATTGCCTATTGGGACCAAGGAGGAGGGGATGGGACGAGCCGTTGGCGCGGGCTCAGCGAGCTGCTGCGCAGTAACCTGATCCACACGGCCATCACGGCGGCATTTGCCGAGCCCGCCCGTGCCGTCATTCAGCAGGTCACCGACTACCCGGATCGGCTCGACCGCCTGGCGGCGATGAAAACCAAGGCCGTGCACGTCTATGTCATGGAAACCACGCTGACCCGAGCGGGGGCCTCGTTTACCCTGTTATCGCCAGACCTGCTGGTGGTCAACGCCTCGCTGATCCTGCTGTGCCCGCTTTCGGGGGCGGTTGAGTCATTCACTTCCCATGATGCGTTCGATCAGTATTGGGCGGCGAAGCTCGACGCTGCTTTTGTCGCGGACGCGATCACATGCAAGCGTTTTGAGCCCAACGGCAATGTGTTCCAGGTTCAGGCCGCGGCGGTGCTCAATCAGCAGCTGCAGGACCTGGCGGCCATCCCGTTACCTTCTGGCCGGGGGCTGCATGCGCTGGAGCAGCAGTATGACGCTGTGAGCGATCCAGCCCCCTTGTTTGTGAGCCCGGCACCGCACACGGTGAGGCCGACCGGCCTGATGGAAGATCGCCTGCCCGATTGGCTGAAGGACGCCCCGCCGGCGCAACGCCTGGCTTATCGCACCCATGTGCTGGAACTCGCCAGTGCCAAGGCCCGAGCGGGCGGGCAGTCCTTTCTCGACGGCGTGAGCGACCTGCGCACGTTTGCAGCGAAGGCCCTGCATGCGCAGATGCTGGTCGATCAACCGATTGCCCCCGGCTACAACCCTGACGAGTTGGAGCTGACCTTTGCCGTGGCGGCCGGGTACCCAGGCGGCGCGGGGATTATCCAGCGTCAAACCCTGTCGCTGACCGACCTCGCCCTGTGCAACCTGGTGGGCAAGCCCAAAGGCCCGATGACCATTAGGCACACGGGCGGTCAATTGATCCAGGCCTGGACCACCCCCGATTACCTCAGGGATCTGGTCCAGCGCGTGGACATCGGCAAGGCCTACCCTGACTACCTCAAGCGCCTGCTGCTGGCCGATAGCGACGACACCTTGCAGCGCCAGCGGCTATTTGGCGAGCAGTTGCGGGCGCAGTTACCGTTACAGGCGTTGACGCTGGCGATCCAGGGGCAGCAGGGGTTTACGGTGCTGGGCTATCGCTATGTCGCTGCGCTGATGCAATGCAGCGATGCTGAGCGGGTGGTCGAGGGGCGCAAGGTCGTCATCCGTGCGCTGGCCCTGCTGCGCAAACCGGGGGCCGAGCCGGACAAGGTCGACAACCTGTTTGTGATCCAGGCCCAGGACCTAGAGCCGGGCCCGGTGATTCTTTATCGCCCGCTGTATGCTCAAGCGTTGACGCAGTACGCCAGCCGCGAGGCGTTGCTGGCGGCGATTGCCCAGCCTGGAGCCCTGCAGGATAGCGTGCTGATGTGGCTTGGCGAACCCGCGCGGCCGGTGTATGCCAACGGTGGGTTCACTGAGCCGCATATCCTGCGTTTCGGCCTGGGGGCTGAGTTTGACGGGCTGGAAACGCCCAGCCCCGCGACCTTGGCCGCCGATGAGGGCAGTGAAGAGCTGCTGCAACACCAACGCAATGACCAGTTATTGCCGTACCTGTTTGGCGAGCATGTACGCGCACTGGTGAGCTTGGCGCAGCGCGAGACGGTGTCCAATGCCCAAAGTCGCTGGGCGCTTTTGCTCGAAGGGGGCGGGCTGTTGCTCAACACCTTGCTGTTGCCCTTGTTGCAAGGCTCGACGATGTCGATCGCGTGGTTGCTGCTGCTGACTCAAAGCCTGCATCAGGACATTCCCGCCCTGCAAAGTAGCGATCCGACCACCCGCGAGCTGGCCTGGGTAGACCTGTTGAGCAGCCTCAGTCTGGCGCTGTTGCACGTCTCTCACCGCGCCATCCCCGAACAACCCTTGATCGCCGCAGACCTGAGCAATACAGCCGTGGCGCTGGCGCATTTGCGGCGGCCCATGGGAGCGCCGTCCAGCGCAGCCAAACAGCTGGCCGGCACAGTTATGTTGCCTGACGTGCCGATTGCTGAAGGTCGCACCACCTTTGACTTTTCTTTCTCCAATGCACTGAACGCCCTGAGCACCAGTCAGCGTGCCTATATCCAGGGTTTCAAAGTGCCCCGTCCTGCACGACTGCCGATGCCGGTGATGACCGGGCGTCTCCAAGGCCTTTACCGCCTGGACAACGGGCTGCATGCCTTGATCGGCAATGACGTGTACCGTGTGAGCCGCGAGTCGAATCGCGTATTTATCGTGGATGCGCTCGACACCTCACGCAGCGGCCCGTGGTTGAAAAGCGATGGCAACGGCCGATGGAGCCTGGACCTCGCGCCAAAACTGCGGGCGGGTGCGCCGGGTGACCAGATCAAGGCGCAACAACAGAAAAATCGCGCGGCGAAAAAACACATGAAAGCCGAACAAGCCCGGCTTGATCTGCAAACGGAGCGTGAAGCGGATGTAATGACCACCCGTTTCGAGCGCGTACAAGCGCAGCGGGATAGGTACTTCTCGGCCAGGAACAAGCTCAGGAACTGGTGGGCATTGCTCAATAAAAATACCGATGAGCGAAAAGTCGCCTTCCTGAAAAAACAGCACGAAGACGAACAAGCCAACTGTCAGGCACTGCTGCAATCCTTCAATCACGCCCTGCAAGCGTTCGTCGTGCAGGCAGGCCGTTTGATCGAGGCACGCCGCATGCTGATCAAGGCGATCAAACCCGCAACAGCGGCGTTGGAAACCAGCGACTTCGAGAAGGCTCGTTCCTCTGAGTATGGGGCCATCAGCGCCACGCAATTGCTCATCCATAATTTGCATCTGGCGCTGGCCAGGGACAGCAGTTTTTCACCACAAGGCGAGTCGGTGGGGGAGATCGCCCAGCGTATCGACGTGAATACACCGGCCCGAACACCTGAGGCTTATCAAGACCTCATCGCGCGTATGGTGGCGATGAACGACCACGAGCAGCAATTGCTGGAGGACACCAACGCCCTGGAGGCCACCTTGAATGAGCACGCGCAGGATTCCACCCGAGGGCTGGGTGAGAGTCGGGCGTTCATTCAGTCACTGTCCACCCAGGAGATGGCCGATCCATTCAATGTGACGCTGAACAATCTCAACTTGCTCAGGACCTTGAGCATCGACAATCTCGCGTTGACCGACGCACCGGCGGTCCAGCATTTTTACCAACTGCTTAACGAGCAGGACCTGCGACTGGCGACGTCCTCCCACATTGCACTGAGGACCTATGCACATTTTTCGACCCGCGAGCGCAAGGCGGTGCTGGCGACCTTGATCAACCAGTACGCCCGCCTGGCGAGTGCCTGCGAAGCGCTGCACGAGCTTGACCCGGCATTGAGCCGCCCCCTGTATCAGGCGCGCTTTCTGGAGCGGCTGAACCAGGCGCGCCAGAGCGCCGAGGCCGACCTGGCAGCGTTGGTACGAGAGGAGGAGGGCATCGCTGGGCCAAGCCGCGCACCTTCACTTCGAGCCCCCAGGCGTTCCAGCCATCGAGCCTTTAAAACCCAGCGACGCGGCACGTTGATCGGCGATGTCCGGGCGGCGCAATCGGCCGAGCAGGTGGCGGTCATGGAGATTCGCGACCCGTTCAATCAACAAGCGGTCGCCCGTTTTGTCGAGCATCCCGGCGAAGGGGTGTGGAAGGATCTGGTGATTGCCGGCCCCGAAAAGCCGACGCCTGTACCCCCTCGACGCTCGTTGGCAACGTTGAAACGCGCTGCCGATCAACTCACGGCGCAAAAGCAGGGCATCCGGCGCTCGATCCAGTTCCAGATGAAAAAACTGCAGGACCAGACGCGCCGTGAACAGGTCGACCCAAGGGATTGGGAGGTCATGCTCACGCAACACGCCAATAAACTCAGCGACATCATCCGGGAACTTGCAGCGGCCCATACGGACAAGCCTGGTGTGTCGACGTTGCTCGATCACTACCGGGCCGAGGTTGCCAGCCTGCTCGAAGAGGCGCGCGACTACCGCAGCACCGGCTACAAGGCGCAACGCCCTTCCCAGGAAAACATCGACTACCTGTGGACCCACCGCAAGGTCGATATCAACCTTGTGCATGGGCGCCAACCCACCGCCAGCGGTGACTATGTGGCGGAATTTGCGGTGCGCGAAAAAAACTCGCCTATGGTGCTCTGGTACGCCCACTTTCACTATTCCGACACCGAGGTGGCGGACAGTGCCTACCGCGTTGCCCATCTCAAGTTGGCCCACCAGCGCTTCCTGCGGCAGAAGGACTTGGTGCGAGAGGCCGGCGCCAACGACAGCGCAGTGTTGAAGGTGATCTATGCCGATGTGACCCCGCCATTGGATCAAAAGCTGTTTCTGGGGTTGTTGACGCGCGTGGGGGACTGAGTACCTGGCCGGCTTACTGCACAAACCACGCTCCCTCACGTATGGGAGGTCGATTGGATGAGCATTATTGAATTTCTAGGTAACCCTTGACAGTCCCCCGCGCCGCGCACTCAATCGACCCCGGCTGTGCGAGCTGATGGCCATCTGATAGTCATTTGAAAAGGGGCGAAGGGCATGGGCGTTTTCGATTACAAGAGCAAGCAGGGCGAGCAAGCCAAAGCGCTGCTGGACAACGCCTTGGCTTTATCCGAGTACGCTTATGACTCCACCGGCAAACCCCTGGCCACCGGTGGCTGGGCGCCCATTGGTGCGCAAGCCTTGGGCGTGACGCAGAACGTCGACAAGCAAGGCACCTTTTGGGGCGAGACTGCCTTGGCCCCTTCGGCCAACGTCGAGATTCTCGGGCAGTACGATGGGGGCGGCAGGCTGATTGCCATGGGCATTGCCTTTCGGGGCACGTCCTTTGGCTTGACCTGGGATGGCGCAGGTGACGTGGCCAGCGACCTGGCCGCCGCTGCACTGCCTGGATACGCCGCCAATTATGCCAAGTTCGCCTTCAGCGCCTTGTTCGAGAACGTCGCCCGTTATGCCGCGAGCCAGGGCCTGAGTGGCAAGGATATTCTGGTCACAGGCCATAGCCTCGGCGCACTCGGGGCCAACAGCTTGGCCACCTTGAGCCCCGATCATTGGGGGGGCTTCTACCAGGACGCTAACTACGTGACCTTTGCTTCACCTACCCAGCGTTCGGGTGACACTCAGGTGTTGAATATCGGCTACGAGAACGACCCGGTGTTCAAAGCCATTGATGGAAACGGCATCAATACCTCGGCACTCTTCTGGGGTAACGACAGGGGCTGGGATTCGGCTGCCAACAACCTCGTCAGCTTTACCGATAATTACGCGTCGTTCTCGGCACATCTCCCCAATAGCCTCAATTGGGGCGTCGCCAAGGCGCACTCCCTGGACGGTTACATCCAGGGCCTGGGGCGTATCGCGTTCTCGCAGTTCTATGACTTGACCGACAAGGACTCGACCATCGTGGTTTCCAGCCTCACTGAGGCTGCGCGAGGCACCACATGGGTAGAAGACCTGAACCGCTACGCTGAAAAACACACCGGCAATACCTTTATCCTCGGCACCGAGGGCAACGACCTGCTCAAGGGCGGGGCCGGCAATGACTTCCTGGAAGGCGGGGCCGGTAATGACCGTTTTCGCGATGACGGCGGCTACAACATCCTGCTGGGCGGGCAAGGCGATAACGTCTTCGAACTACAAAAACCACTGGCCGGCTTGCGCTTTGCCAATGATGGCGATGGCACGCTGTACGTCAACGACGCCTACGGTGGCATCAGTATGACTCGGGATATCGGCGCACTGGTGAGTAAGGAGACGTCCTACATCCTGTGGAATTCACTTCCCTGGGGTTCACACGACATCACCTATACCGTAACCGGCCAGGGCCTGCTGGCCGGAACAGCCTTGACGCACTACGTGCCTTCGGCCAACGGTGATGCACAGGATAACGTCCTCACCGCTCATGCAGCGGGGGAGTGGTTATTCGGTTTGGACGGTGATGATCATTTGATCGGTGGGCAGGGCAACAACGTGTTTGTTGGCGGGGCGGGCAATGACCTGATGGTGTCTGGCGGTGGCAGCAATACTTTCCTGTTCAATGGCCTCTTTGGCAATGACCGGATCGAGGGGTACCAGGCCAGCGATAAACTGGTGTTCATGGGTATTCCGGACTTGGGGCAGCAATACGATTATCGCTCCCATGTCTCGATGTTCGAGGACAATGCGCTGCTGTCGTTTGGGGATAATTCTGTGACGTTGGTTGGCGTGAATATGACTCAGTTGAATGGGCCAGGGATTTATATTTCCTGAATCTCCAAGCAACGGTGATGTGACGCTGAACCTGTGGCGAGGGAGCTTGCTCCCGTGACGGCCCGTCAGCTGCCTCATATCTACCTGACACCCCGCGATCCATCTGTGGGAGCTGGCTTGTCGGGTCGCCGCATCGCTGCGAAGGCGGCCTGCCAGTCGACGCCTATCTATCTGACACCCCGCGATCCTACTGTGCGGGCTTGCTCGCGAAGGTGGCCTGACAGGCGACACAGTTGGATTGTGTACATATCCATTCCTGCGGTAACGGCCACTTAGGGTTCCGCCCTGACGGCGGGTCACTTTGGAAAAGAGCCCCAAAGTAACCAAAGGGCTCTGGCCCCACCACTCGGCACCTCGCTTGGGCTCGGTGTGCCCGAACGCAGGCTTGAATCCGTGGGCCTCCGCCACGCGCCATCCATGGCGCGGGGCGGCTAACCCGGCGTCCTGCCGGGTTACCCACGAATTCAAGCCTGCGTTCGGCCAGCGTGGTTTAACGGGGCGCTTGAGATCAAGATCAAGAGCAAATCAAGAGCAGATCAAGAGCGGCTCGCTTCGCATCGTGGTTACCGGGGGTTGTGGCGAACTGCGCAGTTGGGTGAATGCCTATGTGCATTCGCTCGCCTGTCAGGCCGCCACGGGATCAAGCTCCCTCGCCACCGGTGCGGGTTTGCCATGGTATTCAAACCCGCTGCCTCATAGCCTCCGGTTACTTGAGCGTAACGTCGAGCATCGGCGGGATGTAGCCGTAGTCATACTCGGCGACCACGAACGTTTGCTGCCCTTTGATCTTGATGCCCACCGTCGGTGCTTCGGTGCCGCCGATGCGGATCTGCGTGCCGGTGTTGTCGGTCGGTACGCTGTCGATGAAGGAGGTCACCAGGCCGTTGGGCATGACGCAGTGCGAGTAGGTCTGGAACGGTTGGGAGGACGGGTTGCCCAGTACCAGGCCGGAGCCGTTCAAGGGTACATACGGGCCGAACAGCGAGTCGGCGACGAAGCCGTACACGCCGTCCGGGCCGGTCACGCCGTCGGCGTAGGTAAAGGTGTGGCTGATGGTGAACAGGTAGTACTTGCCGTCCTGGAACACGAAGTGCGGGCGTTCGGTCTGGTCGTTGACGCCGACTGCGGTCAGCAGCGGCGGCAGCATTTCCCAGTCGTCGCCGTCTTCGTCACGGGCCACGGCGATGCCGACGCAGGCGGTCTGGAAGCGTGAGTTGCCGACGTCTTCATAGCCTGGCGGCACGTCGCCGATTTCGGCTTTACCGACCTTGTGCGAGCCGCGCTCGCCGGCCACGTTGCCTTCGAACAGCATGTACAGCTTGCCGTCTTTCGGGTCGCGGAACGGCCATGGATCGCGAAAGCCCCAGAAGGCGTTTTGCGCTTCGGTCTGGTACATCTTGCCGTCAGCCTCGAACAGCGGCTTGACCTTCTCGAAGCCCACCAGGCTGACGCCGTGCTCGGTGGTCACCACGCGGCCACGCACCTTGACGATGGTCGCGCCGGGCGTGACGGCGGTGTAGTACAGGTCTACTTCGCCTTGCTCGTTCAACAGGATCGGCGTGCCGGCCCATTCGCGCACGGTGGGCGAAACCCCTTCAGCCATCACTCGGCCGCCGAGCTTCCAGTCTTTGCCGGTGCGGGAGAACCAGTAGTACATCTTTGCCCGGCCATGGCGATCGTTCCAGTCGCGGATGACGTCGTAGTTACCATTCTGATCGAGGTATTGCGGGTCGTTCGGATGGCGATCCGCAGTGAGGGTGAAGATCACCGACCAGCCGTCAACGGAGGTGATGTTGCCGTCGATATCACGCAGCGGCATGGTGTCCCAGATAAAAACCTCGTCACTCAATACCGGGAAGTTCGCACTGACCAGCGGCTGGGTGGTGGTGGGGTCGTCCGCATGGACTTTGAGCGCATCGGCGCGGGTCCACAGGCTGGGTTGATGGGGTGTTTTGCCAAATTTCGAAGGGGTGCTTTTCATAGTAAGCCTCGTCCATGAAGGGATTCAAAATACTGTATTTATATACAGTTATTTGAATTTAAAAGACTCGGCTCTCTCGGTCAAGAATAAAAATGCATTTATGCATAAAATGTGATTTTTGTGATGCTGATACGTTTCATCTCGTCTCATTTCTAGACGTTCTGTCCTCGAGCTATCGGCGTGGTCGGGTGGCGACCACTGGCGAGCGCTTGGTTAGATCAGGCCTCGCTTGAACTGGTCAGAGATCAAGTCAGCCAGTATCCGCACCGGTTCGGTGAGGCTTTGGCGAGAACGGTGTATGAGCCCGATATCACGATGAAAGGTGTGTATGCCCAGATCGAGTGCTCGAACACCCATAGGCCACTCCGGATCTCTGCACGTTTGCGGCACCAATGCGACGCCTACGCCCTTTTTAACCAACTGGAGGATGGCTTCCAGCTCATCCAGTTCGCACACCTCATGCAGCGCGAAATGCATTTGCCGCACAAATCGATCAACCTGCCGGCCGCCGAACGATGAGCGGTCATAGCGAATGAAAGGATGGCTGGACAGGAGCGCCGACCAGTCTTCACCCGGCACTTCGCTCGGTACTATCAGCCGGTAGGGCTCCCGCGCCAGCGTCGTCCAGTGCAGGTCACTCTGAAGCGAGAAGGGTGGGCGAATGATGGTGGCCATGTCGATCTCGCCAGCGTCGACGAGGTTGACCAATTCCATCGACAGCCCTGGAATGATTCGCGTGCGACATTGCGGGCATTGCTGGTGAAACCTAGCCAGCGATTCGGGCAAATATGAGCGCTGCACCGACGCGATTGCGCCGATAGTCACCCGCTCGTTGGTGGGTTGTCCCATCGTCGAGGAACCCAGGTTGTCGTAAAGATTGAGCAGCTCCTGAGCTTGCAAGAGTACCTGGTGGCCCATTCTATTGAGATGCGCAGAGCGTCCTTTTCTGTCGAAAATTTCGACGCCCAGTTCAGCTTCGAGGCGCTGGATTTGCGCGCTCACAGCGGCCTGGGTCAGGCCGATTCTGTTGCCGGCAGCGGCAAAAGTGCCTTCCCGCGCAACAGCGATGAGTGTCTTGAGTTCTTTGATCATTCATAAATATTAATTGTGTTTCTAAGAAATATATATTGATTTTTATGTTGGGTTTTCCGTCCTACGATGTTTTCCATCCCCGGCAACGGCTGAGCCAAGCGAGGCAATGACGGGGGAATGTTCGCCAAGCCCACAAAAAAAGCACTGGAGATCTGATGAGCCTCTCGCCATTCCACCTCGCAATACCTGTTTACGACCTGGCTTCAACACGGACCTTCTACGGTGAGGTTTTTGGTTTAGAAGAAGGGCGGTCCAGCACTCAATGGGTCGATTTCAATTTCTATGGTCATCAACTGGTGATTCACGAGCATCCCAAAACCGCCTCTCAAGAAAGTGTTCATAGCAATCCGGTCGATGGTCATGATGTTCCTGTTCCGCACTTCGGCATCATTCTGGGTTGGGAGCAATGGGAAGCGCTGGCCGAGCGACTGAAGTCGTTTGGTACCGAATTTGTGATCGAACCGTACATTCGTTTCAAAGGTCAGGTTGGCGAGCAAGCCACCATGTTCCTGTTTGATCCTTGCGGCAATGCCCTTGAATTCAAGGCGTTCAAGGATATGGGCCAGCTCTTCGCGAAATAAGAACACCCATGGCACAGCTGAGCTGTGCCATGGGGGCTCACGTGAGCTGCAAGCTCATGACTCTAGCAACTGCTGATAACGCAGACCTTTCATACCAACAAGAAGGCTAGACATGAAACGTATTCCCTTGGTGTGGCAAATCGTTGCCGGGCTGTTGCTTGGCGTGCTTGTCGGTTGGTACTTCAATACCCATCCGCACTATCAGGCATGGGTCAGCGTGCAGGTTCTGAAACCGCTTGGTGACATCTTTATCAAGATGATGAAGATGGTCGTTGTGCCAATCGTGTTCTGCTGCATGATTCTGGGCATTGCCGGTGGCCCAGACAGCAAGTCATTTGGCCGCATGGGTGTGCGCTCGCTCGGTTATTTCTTTGCGATTACCGCGCTGGCCGTCGTCATAGGCTTGTGTTTCGCAAATCTCTTCGAACCGGGAACAGGTACCGATATTTCCGGTGTTTCGCACGGTGCCGCATCCATCACGCTGGAGCCGCCCAAAGGAGCGCTGGTAATATTGCAGAACATCGTGCCCGATAACGTATTGGCTGCGATGTCCGAGGGGAAATTGCTGTCGGTGTTGTTTTTTGCCGTGCTGTTCGGCTTGGCATTGAACGCCTTACCGAAAGAGAAAAACGCACCGGTCATCGTACTGCTTCAAAGTGTTTGCGATGCGATGTTCAAGGTTGTCTCCATGGTTATGGCTTATGCGCCTGTGGGTGTGTTCGGCATGATCGGCGCGACCGTGGCGACGTTTGGTTTCGCTTCTTTGTTGCCATTGCTCAAGTTGATTGGTGTTGTGTACCTGGCGCTGATTGTTTTCGCGTTGGTGGTACTTGGCGGTATCTGTTACTTGATAGGCGAAAACATTTTCAAGTTGATCGGGTACTTGCGCGATGAGTTGATGCTCGCGTTCTCAAGTGCCGCCTCAGCCGCAGTGATGCCGCAGTTGATGACAAAGATGGAAAGTTACGGCGTGCCGCGTCGGATCGTCAGCTTCGTGGTGCCGGTGGGGTATGCGTTCAACCTCGATGGTGCGTCGATTTTTCTTGGGGTGGCGACGATCTTTGTCGCGCAACTCCATGGCATCGACCTGTCGTTATCCCAGCAGATCCTGTTGGTGGTGACCATGGTGCTGACTTCCAAGGGCGCAGCAGGGGTGCCAGGTTTCGCCATCATCATCTTGTCAGCGACATTGGCCTCAGCAGGTCTTCCACTGGAAGGCGTCGCGTTGATCGCTGGCATTTTCAGGATCATCGACAGTGGTACCACTACGTTGAACGTGTTGGGCAATGCCATTGCGCCGTTAGTCATCGCCAAGTGGGAAAAGGTCGAGCTCAGACCTTCAACGGATTATCCAGCCGCACGGGCCTAGTCGTTTGCAGGAGCAACGATAGGCGAGAACGCAGGAGGTCATTCGTCAGGTATTGCTAATGTTTTGTAGACGACCGGTCTAGTTTTGGATAGGCTCTCGTCATTATGAAAAAATCTAATCTGGACATGCGACAGCACATCATCGATGTAGCGAAGACACTGATGACCCACAAGGGCTATACCGCCGTCGGTCTTATGGAAGTATTGACGACGGCGGGCGTGCCCAAGGGCTCGTTTTATCACTACTTCCGCTCCAAGGAGGAGTTCGGCCAGGCACTACTGGAAGAATATTTCCAAGAGTATATCGGTCGGGTAGACATCGTCATGGCAGCGCAAGGGACTGGCGCCGAGCGGCTGATTGGCTACCTGGGTTATTGGGCGAAGACACAGGCGTTCGATCATCCCGAGGAGAAATGCCTGGTGGTGAAACTCGGCGCAGAAGTGTGCGACCTTTCGGATGACATGCGCAGCGTACTTGAAGAGGGCACCGCACTGATTATCCAGAGGATCACCCGGTGTGTTGAACAGGGGATGGCTGATGGGTCCATCACATCGACCCAGAATGCCGAAACATTGGCTGAATCGTTGTATCAACTGTGGCTTGGGGCTTCACTGTTAGTGAAGGTGCGAAACACAACGGCTGCTTTCGAAACAGCGCTGAACACGAGTAAGCGCCTGCTGGCATAGAGGCGTTTTTTTTTACCACTTTACTAGACGACCGGTCTAATTCATCAAGAGGCTTTATGACCGATATCACCACGGATACCGACCTTTTTTCTCCCATGCATCTGGGGGCGCTGCAATTGGCTAACCGGATAGTCATGGCGCCCGTCACACGTAGCCGGATGGCCGACGACGGTGTGCCAAATGAAATGCACGCCACTTACTACGCTCAACGTGCCAGCGCCGGCTTGATCATTGCCGAAGCGACGAACATTTCTGCCCAAGGACGTGGCTATGCCATGACTCCGGGAATCTGGTCGCAAGAGCAGGTGGACGGCTGGAAAAAGGTCACCGATGCAGTGCACGCGGCGGGCGGCAAAATTGTCAGTCAGTTGTGGCACGTGGGACGTTTTTCCAGTGTCGAGTTGCAACCCAACGGCGATGCCCCCGTAGCGCCTTCGGCGATCAAGGCTGAAGGTAGCACCTACACCGAAAATGGCTTTGTCGAGGTGTCGACGCCTCGTGCGCTGCAAACCTCGGAGATCCCAGGGATCATCGAGCAATACAAGCGGGCCGCCGAGAACGCCAAGCGAGCCGGTTTTGATGGCGTAGAAGTGCATTCGGCCAACAGCTATCTGCTCGATCAATTCCTGCGTGATTCCACTAACAAACGCACCGATCAATACGGTGGCTCCATTGAGAACCGGGTGCGACTGACCTTGGAAGTCACCGAAGCCGTGGTTTCGATATGGGGTAACGACCGTGTCGGTATTCGCCTTTCACCGGTGACCCCTGATGCCGGTAATACGCCTCCTGACAGCAATGTCATGGCGACTTATGGCTACCTGATCCAGCAGCTCAATCAATTGAACCTGGCGTACCTGCATTTTGTTGAAGGCGCCACGGCGACCTCCCGCACAGTGCCCGAAGGTGTGGACCTGGATGCATTGAGTGCCCAGTTTGAAGGGCCATTCATAGGCAATAACAACTATGACCTGGCGATGGCAATCGAACGCCGGGCGCAGGGCCGGATCGATGCGGTTGCATTTGGTCGCTTGTTCATTTCCAACCCCGACCTCGTGGAGCGTCTGCGCCGCGGTATCGAGCTGACCATCGCGCCACGCGAGAGTTACTACGGTGGGGGCGCAAAGGGTTACACCGATTGGCCAACCGCGGACGCCTCAATAGCAAGCTCTAGCGCCAAGTAAGGCACAGGCGTCGCAATAGTATTCATCGCAAAAGGTATAGAACATGAATTACCTGCAAAACAAGGTAGCCATCGTCACGGGCGCATCCTCAGGCATCGGCGCGGCAACCACCCGGGCGCTGGTAGCGCAGGGTGCGCGCGTGGTTGCCGCCGCCCTTGATGAAGAGGCTTTGGAGTCTTTCGTCGCTGATCTGCGTGAGGCCGCCAGTGAGGTGGTCGCGTTTACTACTGACGTGACCCGACCGGATCAAACCCAGGCGCTTGCCAGGTTTGCGCGTGAAACGTACGGCGCCATCGACATCCTGGTGAACAACGCCGGCCTGATGCTTTTTTCCCGGTGGGTTGATCTGGCCGTGCAGGATTGGGAAAAAATGATCGATGTGAACATCAAGGGTTACCTCAATATGACGGCTGCGGTATTGCCGTTCATGTTGGAACAGAAGTCCGGGCAGATTCTCAATATGGACTCTGTTGCAGGGCATCAGGTAGGGCCGTCGGCAGGTGTCTACAGTGCGACCAAGTTTTTCGTCCAGGCCATGACCGAGTCCATGCGCAAAGAACTTGGCGTGCAGCACGGTATTCGCGTTAACACGATCAGCCCTGGCGTCATCAATACAGGGTGGGCGGACAAGGTCAGTGATCCGCGGGGGCGCGAGGCTGCCCAGGCGCTGAACCGGATTGCAATTGGGCCTGACGATGTCGCCCGTGCAGTGATTTACGCGCTCAACCAGCCGGAAAACGTCACCGTCAATGACTTGATCATCTCGCCGACGCGCCAGGATTGGTAGCGGGCGGCGGTCATTGACTCATTCAGCAAGACCCCTCGGCTATGTCAGGCGAGCGGTGTGGCATCTCATCCCCCATGAAAGGAAAAACAAGCATGTCAAAGAATATCAAGGCAGTACCCACCCACGAGTACGACGCTGTCATCGCCACAGCCAATCAGTACGTGGAAGGTCTGCGTACCGGTAATGCTCAAAGCGTTGCACAAGCCTTCCATCAAGACGCAGTGATGTATGGGTTCACCAATGGCGAGCTGCTCGGCGGCCCGATCAACAACCTGTTTGATTTCGTTGCGAAGAACGGCGGCGCACCCCAAATCACCACTCGCCTTGACGTATTGGCAATCACGCCGAGCACCGCAGTAGTACGTGTCGATATGGAAAACGATGCGATTGGCGCCGATTACAACGACTACCTGACACTGATCAAAATTGAGGGTGTCTGGAAGGTGATTGCCAAGGTGTATCACCAGTTCGACGCGTAAGCATCAACCGATCCCGGCACGCCTGATGCCGGGATCGCCGGGCTGTCTATTCAAAGGGTTATACGATGCCAATGGTTGAATTCTCCGCTGTTTTGAACAGCGATGCACAACGCGCCTGGAGCGTGGTGAAGAAGTTTGGTGAGATCCAGCAATGGCACCCTGCGATTGTCGAAAGTAGCCTCGAGGACGGTGAGTCCGATGGGGCTGTTGGGTGTATGCGCACATTGACGCTGTCTGATGGAGCGGTTGTGAGAGAGCGCTTGTTATCAGTCGATGATCGCACCTTAACGCTGTCCTACCGCTTTGAGGAAGCGCCACTGCCTCTGGACAACTACGTGGCAACGGTACGTTTGGTGGCTTTGACGGGGCAAGACCAAACGTGCATCACTTGGTCTGCATGTTTCGATCTCCAAGAACCCAATACCGCGCAACACTATCAAGCCTTGATTCAAAGCTTGATCGTAGATGGCCACCAGGGACTGCAGTTGTTGCTTGCTCAGTGTCGATGAGTCCAACGGTACGCCCTTAAAAATAATGAACCCTGCCTGCGCCTGCGCACCCAAAGTTACATAACCTGGAGGTGCATCATGCAAACCACTTACTTCTGGATTGGCCTGGCAGTGATCCTCGTACTGCTCGACGCGTGGATCATCAACAGCATCTGGCGCAGCGATAATGCCTCGGCCAGCAAGGCGGGCTGGAGCGCGGTAGTCGTGGTGCTGCCGTTTCTGGGCGCTGCGATATGGGCGATTGCCGGCCCACGGGGTGTCACCAAGGGGCCGTCTTCTCCCGAGCACAGCAAGGGTTGAATCCGGGCCTCGCTATGAACAACCCAGACCCCGACGACTTACACAGCCGCACCTATCCGGTACCGGAAGATATGGCCTTGCAGCGCAAGGTCTGGCGCTTTGAAAGGGTGGGTTGGTACGCGCTGCTGGTGCTGATGGGGCTGAGCCTGGCAGGCTTGTTTTCCAGCGGGCCGCTGAGCACCCGTGAAGTGCGCAGTGCCGATGGGCAGTTGCGCGTGGAGTACCAACGCTTTTTGCGCAATGGTGCCTCCGATGGGCTGGTGATTCATGTGCAAGGCAAGGCCCAGGAACCCTTGGAGGTCGAGTTGAGCGGTGAGCTGCTGCGCGGTTTCAATATCGAGATGCTGCAGCCTCAGCCGCTCAAGGCCAGGGCGGCCGGGGAGGGTGTGAGCGTGTGGATGCAGAGTGACAACGCCGGCCAGGCAGTGTTGTACCTGACCTTGCGCAGCGACACCGTGGGCAGTGTGGCTACCCAGGTGTCGCGACCAGAAACGGGCGCGTCCGTGCGCTTTTCTCAGTTCATCTACCCTTGAACGCCTGCCCCACGCCTAAGGGCGTGAGCGGCACAGTTTTTCGATCAAGGTGATGAGCGAATCATGGCCCACGGGTTTGCTGACATGCGCATTAAAGCCCGATTCAGTCGCCTTTTTCTGGTCATTGCCGGCGCCGTAGCCGGTTAAGGCAATGGCGGGAGCCTGTCGAAGGTGGCCTACCTTGCGCAGCTTCTGCATCAGTTCGTGGCCATTCATTTTCGGCATGCCGATGTCCGAAATAATCACGTCGTAATGGGCATCCCGGGCCGTTTCAAGCGCGCTCAAAGGGTCGCTGAACGCACTCACTTGGGCGCCCTCCATTTCCAGCAGCATGTTCAGCACCTCAAGCACTTCGGCTGAATCATCGACCAGTAAAACCTTGAGGCCATTGAGGCGCTGATCTTCGTGCTGGGTAGCGTCGCTATCCAGCAGATGATTCTGTTGTTCGCACAGCGGCAACCAGATCGAGAAGGTGCAACCAAAGCCCAACCCTCGCGAGTGCACACTCACCGAACCGCCATGGGCTTCCACCAGTTGGCGTACCAGCGACAAGCCAATGCCCAGGCCTTCACGCTGGTGGGTCTGATGCTGGTTTTCCGCTTGCCCGAACAGGTCGAAGATTTTTTCCAGGCTGTCTGCGGCCAGGCCTGCGCCGCTGTCGATGACGTCCAATTGCGCGCGCCCGTCCGTTCGGCTGACCACCAACTGCACCTGGCCGTCCTCGGGAGTAAACTTGAGAGCGTTGTTGACCAGGTTCCAGATCACTTGCTCGATGCGCGTGGGGTCTACGTCAACGATCAGTGGGCCTGGCACCGAAGGGGTTTGAAGGCTGACCTGGCGACGATGGCCGTCGGCAAGCACCACGCTATGAATGTCCTTGAGGGTGCGAATCAGGTCGATCGGTTGCTTTTTCAGCTTCAGCTTGCCCGTGCGAACCCGGGCGACATCCAGCAGGTCGTCAATGATCCGCGCCTGGCTGGACACCGCTTCGCAGATGGTATTGACCGCCTTGATGGCCGGGCCCGCAACCTTGGTGGCGGGCAAGCGCCGCAACAGTTCGGCGTTCAGCTGGATCAGGTTCAACGGATGCTTGAGTTCGTGGGACATCACCGCGAAGAACTCATCCTTGAGGTGGCTGTTGGTCTGGGTTTCCTTCAAGCGCTGATTCTGTTCATCCTGGGTGCGCTTGTGGCCGGTAAGGTCCCGGGCAATCTTGACGTAGCCGCGCAAACTGTTGCTCTTGAGCTGCGTGACCTCGCCACTGCAATAGAAGCGGCTGCCGTCCTTGCGCACGTGCCAGCGCTCATCCTCGCCACGCCCATGTTCGCGGGCAGTGCGCAGTTCGCTCTCCGGCACCCCAGCGGAGCGGTCTTCCGGGGAGAAAATCAGGTCGTAATAAGCGCCCAGCACCTCGTCCTTGGTGTAGCCGAAGATCAGTTCGGCACCGGTGTTCCAGTCGGTGATGGCGCCATGATCATCGAGGATGATGATGGCAAAGTCATGGGTGCTCTCGGCGACCAGGCGCATGCGCTCCTCGCCCAGGCGCAGTTCCTCTTCGGCCTGGCGCCGCTTGGTGATATCAATGAAGGTCAGCACGGTGCCGTCAATGTGATCTTCGCTGGAGCGGTACGGCAGTAACCGCGCAATGTACCAGCGGTCGTCGTTGCTGCTGATTTCCCGCTCGATCATGCTCAGCGACTCAAACACGGTGGTGGCGTCTTCGGTCATTTGCGGGTAATCGAGGCGATGGGTGATGTCCAGCAGCGAACGCCCGGTGTCCACCGGCAGCATGCTGAAAATATCCGTGGCTCGCGGCGTGAACCAGCGAATGCGCATGTTGCGGTCGACGAAGACCGTGGCGATGTCCGTGGACGCGATCAGGTTGGTCAGGTAGTCGTTGACCTTGTCGGTCTCTTCCACCTTGGTCTTGAGCTCGAAATTGACGGTCAGCAGTTCTTCGTTGATCGACTGCAGCTCTTCCTTGCTGGTTTCCAGCTCCTCGGTGGCCGAGCGCAGCTCTTCGTTGACGGCCTGCATTTCTTCGTTGGAGGCCTTGAGTTCCTCGCTGGAGACTTCCGCCTGTTCGATGGTGTCCTGCAGGTGCAACTTGGTGCGTTGCAGCTCGCGCTCCAGGTTGCTCATGATCGCGTTTTCGGCCTGGCTGACGGTGTCGATGTCCGGCAGTAGCGGGTCGACGGCGGTTTCCTGGAAGATCACCAGCACGTAGTCGTTTTCGGTCGCTTCATCGCGGTAGGGGCGGGCGCTGATGTCCACCAGGAAGGGGCCTTGCTCGCGTTGGATGCGGATCTTGCGCGAAGACACCGGGCTATTCGATTGCTGGACCTGGAACAGCGTGGTGCGAATATCCAGGCGTAAATCAGGATGCACCAGCGTCAGCAGGTTGTGCGTCACCTCGCCGGCCACGTAGCGCAGGAATCGCCCGGCGCCTTCGCTCATGTGCAGGATATCGGCCTGCATATTCACGATGACGCTGGGCGGCGCGGCTTTTTCCAGGGCGCGCAGATGGATGTCCGCGAACGAGACCTTGTTGGGCGCCTTGGTTTCAATCGTCAGTGCCGTGGTGCTCGGGCGCAGATAGCCGCCACGTGGCATGGTCGGGGCGCGGCGTACGGCGGATGAGCCGGCACGCACCCTGAAAATGCGGTTGCGCTTGTCCACCGGTACGAACAGGTCCAGGCAGCCGTCGGCCGACTCCGAGGAGCCGAGGAACAGGTAGCCACCGGGACGCAACGCGAAGTGGAACATTTGCAGGATGTCGCGTTGCACTTCGCGGTCCAGATAGATCAACAGGTTGCGGCACACGATCAGGTCGATCTGCGAGAACGGCGGGTCGGCCAGCAGGCTGTGTTTGGCGAACAGCACCTTCTCGCGAATTTCCTTGCGCACTCGGTAGTGCTGGTTCTTCTCCTTGGCAAAATACTGGCGCAGCCGTTGGGGCGGTACGTCGGTGATGATCGCTTCGGGGTACACACCATTGCGGCCATGGGTAATGGCCCGCTCATCAATATCGGTGGCAAATACCTGCATCTTTGCGCCGCTGGCATCCAGCGCCAGTTGCTCGGCCACCAGCATCGCCAGGCTGTAGGCCTCCTCGCCGGTTGAGCAACCCGCCGACCAGATACGCACCTCCTCACGGTGCGGCACGCTGTCTTCCAGTGACTTCACCAGGTTGGGGATCACGTCTCGCTCAAGCGCTTCGAAGGCCTCGCGGTCGCGGAAGAAGTTGGTCACGCCAATCAGCATGTCGCCCAGCAACGCCTTGGTTTCGTCCGGGTTGGCCTGGAGGAAGTTGTAATAGGTGGCCAGGTCGGGTTGAGCGGTGACCTGCAAGCGCCGCTCGATACGGCGCAACACCGTGGCGCGCTTGTAATGCTTGAAGTCATGCCCGGTACTGGCGCGCAGCTGGATCAGAATATCCAGCAGCAGCTGTTCGGCCACGGCGGCATCGCGTTCGGAGCTGGGTGGGGTGGTCTTGATCTCAGGGTCGTTGGCGGTGGGGAGGACAATCGACTGGGCATTGCGCCATAGTTCCAGCAGCTTCTGCGGTATTTCCACCACGGGCAACACCAGGTCGACCATCTGGGTTTCGATGGCCGCCAGCGGCATGCCGTCGTACTCGGCGTCTTCCGGCGCTTGTACCAGGGTGATGCCGCCTTGCTCTTTGATCCGTGACAGCCCCACCGCGCCGTCTGAGCCGGTACCGGACAGGATCAGGCAAAACGCGCGTTCTTTATGGGTGTCTGCCAGGTCGCGAAAAAACAGGTCGATGGCAATGTGCGTTCCGCCTTCGCGCACGGCAGGCGAGACCGCGAGGTAGCCATCGTTCATCTTCAACAGCTGCGCCGGTGAGATGACGTACACGTGGTTCTTTTCGATGGGCGTGGCGTCATTGACCTGCGACACCGGCATGCGGGTCGTTTCCTGAATGATCTTGTCTGCCACGCTTTGATGGTCGGGCGAAAGATGCAGGACCACCACGAAGGCCATGCCGCAGTCTTTGGGCATGTGCTCAAAAAACGCTTTGACGGCCTGCAGCCCGCCCGCCGACGCACCGATACCCACCACCGGGAAACTCAGGTTACTGGGGGTCAGATCTTTGCGTTGCGGTACGTTGGGGGACCGCGGGGGGGCAGACTTCATAAATACCAACCTTGGTTAACGGCGCACAGGAAGACGGGGTGTAGAGGGAAGAACTTGAACAACGAGGGCGAGGGCTGAACCGACAGTGAAATATAGCTGAAAACCTGCTGCCAACAAAAATGCCTTGAGGCCACCCGGTGATTCGACAGACCACTACCACCCGGTTGAGACGCGCAACCGTCGGAAGGTTTAATCAAACTGACGAGTGGCCACCGTGGGTGCACGGTTATCCGATTTTCTGAAAATCCGTCTGAACTTCGCTTCCTGGCGAACCCTCGCAAAGAGAAACCCACCCAGGAGACGTTCTGATGAACAGCTATCCAAAACCACCCTTCAACGCCCAGCAACAGCCCGTACCCGGTGAGCAGCGCAAGATGGACCCGATGCCCGATTGCGGTGAGCAGTCGTACCAAGGCTCGGGGCGGCTCGCCAATAAAATTGCCTTGGTCACCGGCGCCGACAGCGGCATCGGACGGGCCGTGGCCATTGCCTTCGCACGTGAAGGCGCGGACGTGGCGGTGTCGTACCTGGATGAACATGAAGACGCCAAGGAGACCGCACGCTGGGTCGAGGCTGCGGGTCGTCAATGCCTGTTACTGCCCGGCGACCTGGGCGATGCGGCGCAGTGCACGGCCATCGTCAACGACACCGTGGAGAAGTTCGGACGCATCGATGTGCTGGTCAACAACGCGGCGTTCCAGATGACCTATCAGTCGCTGGAAGACATCTCTGACGAGGACTGGGTGAAAACCTTCAACGTCAACATCACCGCGATGTTCCGCATCTGCAAGGCCGCGCTGCCGCACATGGCCGAGGGCAGTTCGATCATCAATACCAGCTCGGTCAACTCCGACATGCCCAACCCCAGCCTGTTGCCCTATGCGGCCACCAAAGGTGCGATTGCCAACTTCACCGCTGGCCTGGCGCAGATGCTCGGCGAGCGCGGGATTCGCGTCAACAGCGTGGCACCGGGGCCCATCTGGACACCGTTGATCGTCTCGACGATGACGCCGGACATGGTGAAAAACTTTGGCGGCAACACCCCACTGGGACGCCCCGGCCAGCCGGTGGAAGTGGCGCCGATCTATGTGCTGCTGGCGTCGGATGAAGGCAGCTATATTTCCGGCGAACGTTACGGTGTGACGGGTGGTAAGCCGATACTTTGATCAGTGATTGAGGAGGGCGGTATGAGTGAAGCCTCGAAGCGCCACGAACCGAATCCTTCCGAGCGCAAGGTGCGCCCGCCGGCAGCGAAGCGAAACGATAAATCCCAGGCTCCCGCAGGCGGACAACACGGGAAGGAGCAAGGCGGTGTCGCCCCTGGCGGGCCTTCGAAAGATCCCGAGTCAGGGGCATGAACGCGAGGGGTATTCGCCGGGCCTGACATCCTGAGCGGCTGTCAGGCCGCTATCGCAGCACAGGTATCGACACAATTTTTTAGCTTGTAGCAGCACCCAACGGTAACCACGATGCGAAGCGAGCCGTTCTTGATCTGCTTTTGATCTTGATCTCAGGCGCCCCGTTAAACCACGCTGGCCGGAATTCGACAGGGATTTGGGGGGTAAACCGGCAGGGATGCCGGTTTAGCCGCCCCGCGCCATGGATGGCGCGTGGCGGCGGCCCCCCAAATCACTGGCGGATTACGGGCACACCGAGCCTAAGCGAGGTGCCGAGTGGTGGGGCAAGAGCCTTTTGCTTACTTTTGGGCTCTTTTCAAAAGTGAGCCGCCGTTGGGCGGAACCCTAGGTGGCCGTTACCTAAATAACGGATATGTACCCGGTCCAACTGTGTTGACTGTCAGACCGTCTTCGCAGGCAAGCCAGCTCCCACATTTGGATCGTAGAGTGTCAGGTCATGCGTGCCCGCTGAAGTTATTTTCGCTTGGAGCGATGAATCCGCATCCACTCCCGATAAGCCACTGTACGCTGCGCATCTGCACGTTTCTTCGCCTCGGTAAAGCGCGCCCACGTCTGCGCATCGCCGCTGTAGGATTCAATGATCTCGTATGCCAAGGCATCCAATCGATCCGCTTCGAAAAACATCTCGGCGTTTCGCGCGACCTCATCGTCCCGCCTGTTTGTCGCTGTGTAACCAAGAGTCTGGCTGTTCATCCTCTAAGGCCCTCCGCCCATTGAATCTGTGCCGCGCCACTCCAGCGCACCTGGGTAATGCCGTATTTCTCCGCCATCGGTTTGGACACACGCTTGAACGTGTGTTGCCCAAATTTGGGGATCACCGCCACACCAGCGTCACAACTGGCCCAATGCCAAGCCTCGGCATTGTCCATGCGCGGCGCGCGCACGATGAAAGACTTGGACTCGCCGTGCAGCTGGTACTCGATAGTAAATAGGTCGTTGTGTTTCATGAGGCCTCCTTGATACTCATGAAGTACAGATATTTGACGTCAAAAAAAATTCAAATAAGTTGTCCGACAATTCGATGACTGGGGGCAGGGCGTGGATGAGGCCTAGTCATCTACTGTGAAGGTGACCCATCCAGGCCCATCCGCCGGGCGTTGCAGCTCGGCGATCACCCCGCTGACGGAGGTGCCGTCAGGCAAATTGACGGTGATAAAGTTGGGATTGCCGGGCCAATCCAATGGCGTGTCAAAGTCCAAGCGCGCGATGGTCGGCTTGCCGCTGCTGGTCATTTGGATGTTTTTAGACTCGTTAAGGCGTTCATCTGAGGGTGTTCCAAGATGACGCGAGGCAGTGATGACGCTGGCAGTACCTTGGTAATCGTAAGACATGCTGGGTTACCTCATGCAAAGGGGGCCGTCGCCCCCGCGTTTATTTATGACGAGCTGAATATTTGCGCGCAACGACAACACCGCCCACTAGCAGCGCAGCGCCTATCGCAACCATCCCATAGGGTGTACGGCGGGTTTGCCGCCAACCGCCTTCGACACGACGTTCGCCGCTTGCCGGGGTGTAGAGATTGCCCGCAGAGGTCGCGGCGCGTTGGCTGCGCTCCAGGCCGAGGCGGGTGAGCCAACCGGATAACCGGGCAAAGCCAGGCAGCAAAAAATGCGCGACACGGGCCACGGTGGCAGCGCTGCCTACCGTGGTGCTGTCTCTGGGTTGCAGCGCACAGGCCACCATCGCTTGCGCGACTTTATGTGGGTCATAGACCGGTGGCGGTGGCGTCAACTCGTGGCCGGTAAAATTGCCGCCATCGCGAAAGCCCGGCGTGTCCATCACGGCGGGGTAGATGTCGCACACATGAATATCCGGGTAATCAGTCAGCTCGCCACGCAGGGCTTCAGTCAGGCCGCGCAGGCCGTATTTACTGGCTGAGTAGGCGACCGCATAGGGCTGGGCTACCCAACTGCCCAGCGACAAGGTGTTGATCAGGATCCCGCTGTTCTGGGCTTTGAAATAGGGCCACACCACGTGGGCGCCGCGCAGGTACCCGAGCAGGTCGGTTTGCAGCACTTGTTCGTGGGCTTCCAGGGGCGTGTTCTCGAAACTGCCGACCGCGCCAACACCAGCGTTGTTGATCCAGATATCGATGCGGCCATTGCCGAAGGCCGCTGCCTGTTCGGCCAATGCGCGCATCTGGTCGCCCTGGGTCACATCGGTTTTAACGGCGACGGCCTCGGCGCCGCGCGCAGCGCATTCCTCGACCACCTCTTCCAGGGCTTTTTCATCCCGGGCCGCCAATACCAAGCGGGTACTTTGCTCGGCAAAGGCGTGAGCAGCCGCGCGGCCAATGCCACTGGAGGCGCCGGTGATCACCACGGTTTTGCCGTGCAGTTTCCCCTTGGCCTGCATGACGCCAGGCGAATCCTCGGGCACGTGGACGGGCACCGGGTGCAGTTGCAGGCGGGCGCCGTCTGTCAGTATCAGGGTCAAGTTTTCGAGGGTGCCAGCGACGCGGTCGGGAAACACCGGTTCGCCTGTGGCATCGAGCTCATCATAGATAAACGTCTGGCCCTCAAGCCATCCGACTGCCGTCATCAGTTCAGGGCCCAGGTAGTATTTTCCGTCCAGGAAAAACCCGCTGAAGTTCGGGGTGCGCTCCAGGTTTTCCACGGCGTATCGCTCGCCAGGCCTCATTCCGATTGCGGTATCAATCATCATGACATCCTCCTTTGGCTGGTCTTGGGTAGAGAAGGGCCCGTAAATGATCGTTCAATCCAAATGACTGAATGGCGGTGTCAGTGCCGGTGGGCCTTTTGGGTTGGGTCGGCGATCTGGATAACCGTGCCCTGGCGCCACGCGTCTGCACCGGGTGCGATGGGCGGCGCGGGGATATCGGCGCGAGACTTTTTCTTTTCGGTACTGTCGATGCCCAGGCGTTTATCTCGCTCGGCGACCATACGTGGGTCGGCCTGGCCGTCAGCGGTGAACCCCATCATCAATTGCGGGACGCCCAAGGGCAGGCGCTTATCCAGATCGGTATGCCAGGTGTGCCAGGTCTTGCCATAGGTGTGCACCAGCTTCTCCATCAGTGCATGCTCCGCCACCTCGGGGATTCCCGGAGCGACCAGTTGCCCTGACTTCACTTCATGTACATGGCTGTGCCACAGCGCCTTCTCCGGCGCGGGCAGCGTGTTGAATTGCGCCTCGCTGATGATGTACTCCACGCCCATCAACTTGGCATCCTTGCGGTTGCCGTCGTAGATCACACACTGGATGACCTCCTCGTTGAGGATTGCGCAGTAGTGATGGGCTTCCATTTGTACATCGGGATGGCCGTTGTAGAAGTGAAAGCCGTCCAGGTAGGCGTTCAATGCGTCAATGGGGGGGCGAGATTGAAGCAGGGCGGCGCCGGCTTCCAGCGTTCGGGTCGAGGGCGTTGTGGGCTTGCCGGGGGCCTCGACATTCGAGGGGGAGTTGTTGCCAGCGCAGGCGCTGAGCAGGGCCAGTGTCACTGCGGTGGATAGGGATTTTGTCACTCGATGGGTTGGGGTGTCGGTCATGGTCGGCTGCCTCCTGTTGCCGGTGTGGTCACGTTCGAGGATCTGCGTCAGGGTTGATCCTGTTCTCGTTGGAAAGACGAGCGTACGGGGCGTTCAAAATGCTTTGAGTTGAACACTCACGCATGTGGGAGCTGGCTTGCCTGCGATGACTGCCCCTATCTATCTGATGCCCCGCGATCAAACTGTGGGAGCGGGCTTGCTCGCGAAGGCGGCCTGACAGTCAACACAGTTGGATTGTGTACATATCCATTGCTGCGGTAACGGCCACTTAGGGTTACGCCCTGACGGCGTCTCACTTTTGAGAAGCGCAAAAGTAAGCAAAACGCTCTTGCCCCACCACTCGGCACCTCGCTTAGGCTCGGTGTGCCCGAACACAGGCTTGAATCCGTGGGCCGCCGCCACGCGCCATCCATGGCGCGGGGCGGCTAACCCGGCGTCCTGCCGGGTTACCCACGAATTCAAGCCTGCGTTCGGCCAGCGTGGTTTAACGGGGCGCCTGAGATCAAGATCAAAAGCAGATCAAGAGCAAGATCAAGAGCAAGATCAAGAGCGGCTCGCTTCGCATCGTGGTTACCATCAATCGCTACAGCGTTGCGCAAGGCACTCTGACCGGCACAGGCCTCAGATCGGGCCACGAGAAGAACCGGAAGAATCCGCCTCCCGCCCTATGTCATCAACCGCGTTAGGCTGCCCCAACTTGCTGTATTGCTCGCGCAATTTCTGCAGCTCTCGCGACCCGAGCTTATCCAGGCTCAACGCCGCATTGTGGGCTTCTTTGGTGGCACGAATCAGCTCGTCCAGTTTCAGATGAAGAATATCGTTGTCGCGGTTCTGGGTATTCTGGATCAGGAACACCATCAGGAAGGTGATGATGGTGGTGGAGGTGTTGATGATTAACTGCCAGGTGTCGTTGTAATGAAAGTAAGGCCCGGTGAGCGCCCAAACAGCAATCAAGCTGACGGCTGTCAGAAATGTTTTTGAGCTGCCCGCCTGGTTGGAGAGTTTTTGGCAGAATTTCGCGAACTTCATGGTGCTGTCTCCTGGGGGATGTTCCTCTGTAGACCCCAGCAGATTTTCGAAATTCTTTTTTACAAATCGATTTTTTTTGACAAAAATCAATCAGCAACACCCCTCTGCACAGGAGCGTTCAGCATGTCGGTCGCTGCTTCTATCGTCGAATACCTCAAGCACCATCAGTTGGTCATCACGACGGCCGAGTCGTGTACCGCGGGCAAGATCATCACCTTGCTTTCCCAGGTCGACGGCAGCGGTTCGTGGATCGAAAGCGGGTACGTGGTGTATTCGCCAGAGGCGAAACAGCGCCTGTTAAAGGTGCGCGCCTACACCATCGAAACATTCAACCTCACCAGCTGTGAAGTCGCCCAGGAAATGGCTCACGGCGCGCTGCGCGACAGCCCTGCGGATGTAGCGGTCGCCACCACTGGCCTGCTGGGGCCGGATGGGATGGACGGCATTCCCCCAGGCACTGTCTGTTTTGCCTGGGCCTATCGAAACGGCGGGGCACTGAGTGTGTTCAGTCGCAAGGAACGCTTCATGGGCTCTCGTGAGCAGGTGCAGTTGGCCGCGTCTCTTCACGCGTTGAAATGGCTGCCGCATTTTCACCAGCGGGCGTTGGCGGGTGAGCGCGCCTAATGCTGCCAAGTGCGCGCTTTTACGGCTGCGGTTCGATGTCCAACAGCAAGTCGCCATTGGTTAAGGACTTAGCCTCCTGCACCACACCACGATAGGCCTGACCGTTCCATTCAAAGCTAATCCAGTGGGCCTTCGGCAATAGCTTTGGCCATGGCGGCGCAAGCCGCAACTGCACACCGGGCGCAGTGCGCACAAGTTGCCCCATGCATTCGCTGGCGAGCGTGTTCACACCGAACAGCGTGTCTTGCAGGTATTCAATGTTGACCGGTTGCAGCGTTGCGTCAGTAGCGTCTGGCATATCTGTTACCCCACCGATGACAGCCAGAAAGACTGCCTGGCGATGACCATTTCTTCACGTATTTCCCGCACAAGCCGGTTGATCCCCGAAACACCGTGGTAGTGGGCGCGGTTGATGTTGGCGATGGTGAATTGGTCCATACCGCGCGCCGTTACGGTGACTGAAAGGCTGCCGTCTTGGTTGAGCGCGCACTTGACCGCGCACTTGGGAAGACGAGCGGACAGGGCCGTTTCGATTTCGGCTTTCGTTAACGTATCCATGAGTTCACCGCATAAAGGACTCAGCGCGTTAAGGCTAGCTCAGAATCAGTTGGCGTAAATACTGGCAAGGTAATGGCTGTGCGATGCGAGTTTGCTGGATGTGTCTGTCCTCAAGGCGGTGAAATGGTGATGACTGTAGAGCCGGAAAAGCTGCCCGGGGCAACTGTGCCGTGCGTGATCAGGGTTGAAGTAATGTTGACGGGAGTTGGCTCGTCATCGCGCACCGTCTGATAAGTGCCATAGGTGGCGTCCCTGCCGTTGACGGTGATCCTGGAATAAAGGCTTCCATCGCTTCTGAGTTTCACGCCAAAGTAGTTTGAGATGCTTGTTGTGATAGTGACGCTGGTCGTCCCCTTACAGTGTACCGTCAGCTGAATCGATGCCGTTGCGCCGTCCAGCTGTGTATCGGCCAGACTCTTGTGATCGATGGTGGTATCGCCGCTGATATCGCATCGCAGAATGGGGGGCATAACGCGTGTGCAAGGGCCGAAAAGGCCGATAACGCCACCTATCGCCGGCCCGATTGTCGATACGCTGAAACTTAGACACATCTCACTGTTGACGTTACTCTGTTTGCTCACCAGAACAGAACCTCTGAACGGTATCGAAAACCCGTAGCGGTTAAGCGTTGTCAACATATCCCCCATTGTGGCTTTGCCTCGTCCGACCGGTACTCTCCATTCATACCTTTCTCCTATTGTCGACGCATTGGCGGGGTTCGGTCGCATTGCCAGTTCGACAACGCAGGTGTCGACTCCATAGTTGTCGCTTCTGCATGGGCTGGGAGTGGTGTCGTATATCGACCAGTTGTCTACGGTGAAGTAATAACGGATGCCGCCTGACTCGTATCGGCTTTCAGTGGAGGTGATAGTTATGGCGCCTGCCTGACCCGTCACGGCGAACAACAGCACGCAAGACACCAGGCAATGGCGCAGGGCGATCAACAAACAGTTCATGGCGATTACTCGTAACTCAAGGCAAAGGTAAGGGATGCATCAAAGGCGCCCAGGCCGAGGGTGCGCTTGGCCAAGGCCTCGGGCTCGCCTTGCAGGTAGGCATTGAAGCTGACCAGGTTGTCGCCGCTGGCAAGCACCTTCATGGGGTGAGTCTTGTTCAGCGGCAAGGCGTCGCCGCTGGTGCTTTCCAGGCCCACCAGCAGGCCGCGGACCGTGGCGCTCTGTAGCATCAACAGCCCGGGCAGCTCGGTACTTTCGGCGCTGCTGCTGAAGGTGATGCTGACCATCCGCTTGCCGACTTCCAGGTCGCAGTTGCGCAGGTGCAAATTGATCGGGCGCCCGCGTGTTCTGCCGTTCAGGTAGAGGTCCTTGTCGATGACTGTAGTGAAGTCCAACTCCATGTTCTCGTCCTCCACCGCCAGCACGCAGGGTTCATCCACCAGGACGCCGGAGAAGTGCAGGTTGTCCTCTGCTGCCTGCGCCGCGGACCACCAAACGGCGGTAGCGACCCAAACGCTGAGGGTAATGGCCCATTTGCTCATAGAGGTTCCTTAGTAGAGTTCGGCCATCAATAACGCCGAAGCGGTGAATTCGATGCTGCGCAACGCCGCGCCGGCGAGTTTCACCGGCACGGCTTCCAGCGCCGGCAGCGCCGCGGTGTTGAAGTCAATGTCCCTGGGTTCGCCGGGAATCAGCGCAGTGCCACCGAGCAATACCTTGATACCCAGGTCAAGCTCCGAGGTCTTCAGGGCGGTGGGATCGAAATGGGCGTACGCCCCTTTGAGGGTAAGGCGCATATGCCAGGTGACAGGCGCGTTGCTGGCACCGGGGCATTCGATCTGGTAAGGAATTGCCTGGCGATAGCGTTCGCCATCAATCCGGCTGATCGCGATATTGCCTTTGAAACGCACCTCCAGTCGTCCGCCCTGATCGCTGACCTGGCACACCGGAGGCGCCAGCAAGGTTCCGGAAAATTGCAGGTTGTCTGCGCCCAGACACGGCAGCGCCAAGGTCGCCACGCACAGGGTTGCCAGCCAACGATCAAACTGTCTCATCGGTAGTCCACCATCAAGGTTGCGCCTGCGCTGAAACTGCCGGCCTTGACTTCACCAGCGTTGCTCTTGACCAGCACGGCCTGCAGCAGCGGCTGCTTGTCGGTATCGAAGTCGCTCCAGGTATTGATCGCCAGCGGCGTGCCGTCTTTCTTGAGGGCGATCCCCAGGTTGTCAAACCCTTGCACCTGCAGTGACGCGGGATCGAACCCTGCGCTGTTACCGCGAACTTGCATCTGTAGCTCACGGGACGCCGACCGCGCGCAATCGAGCGTGTAGTTCAAGGTGATGGTTTTGTAATGACCGTCGATAGCGGCGATCAGCACGTCGCCAAAAGCGGCCGTAATGGGTTTGTTGTCATTGATCACGCAGGGGATCGCGGCATACACGACACCCTTGATCGTCACCACCTTCGGTTCAACGGCCTGTACAGACCCTGCACAGGTGAGCAGCGTGGCCAGAAGAAACCTGCGCATACGCGTCATGCTGCAATCCTCAGTCATACGCCAGGTTCACATTCAGGCTGGCGTGGAAGCTGCCCGGGCGCAAAGGCGCTGCCGTGCGTTGCGGGCGGATGTAATATGTCAGGTGGTTGTCGCCCGGCGAGACGAACCAGGTCGGGGCTTCACGCCCCAGATGCACGTCGTTGCCCTGTACATCGAGCAGGCGCAGACCGAAACCTTCTGCGCCGCTGACCTTGATCAGCTCGGGGCTGTCGGCGTCGGCCACGGCGCTGAAGGTCAGCGTGGCGACGGGTTCGATCGCGCTCCACACCAGCACACCATGAGCTTGGTCCTGTCGACCGCCTTCGCTGCGTACGCACCCCTGCAACTTGAGTTGCAGCGCCAGCGCGGTGCCCTGGTCGCCGACGTGTGCCAGCCGGGCCGTGCTCAAATCGCCCATCTGCAAGGTCTGATAGGCCGAGGCAGGGTCCAGGTAACAAGCGCTTTCAAGCAAGGTTCCGGCGACTTGGAATTCGGCGGTCTGCGCGAGCTCACCCGTGGCTTGCGCAAGGGTTGAGGCGCCATACAGAAAGATGCCGAGGCAACTGCGGAGTGCAAACATCATCGTTTCCCCTCACTTGAGGACGTCATGGCTTGAGGTCAGCGTTTACTGCTGACGGGCTTGGCGGTGCAGGTGTGCGCGTCGCAACTGAACTGCAGTTGCGGCCGGCCGCCATAGTCGTTGACGTAGGTCAGCACGGGTTGGTCGCCCAGTGTTTTGGCGCCTACTCCCAGGTCGGCCTGGGACTTGGGGGCGATCATCAACGGCTTGAAGTCGGCAGGGCTGGCCGATTCCAATGATTGAGTGGCGTCGATCAGCGTGACGAAGTACGGCGTGGGGTTATTCGCCAGATAGCGGTCGCCTTGGCGAGTGAGGGTCAGCGCTTCCTGCCAGGGCGTCTGGTTCGCCCCGGTCTTTGCGGCAATGGCCGCAGGCCGATAGAACAGCTTTACCCGTGTTTGCAACGCGATCTGCAATGTGTTGGGTTTATCGCTGCGCGGGGGGATTTCGCGCAGGTTGAAATAGAACAGCGATTCGCGATCCTGGGCCAGCAGGCTCAGCTCGGGCAGGCCCTGGATTTTGATCTGGCTGGTGGCGCCGGCTTCCAGGCGTTGAATGGGCGGCAGTACCACCAGCGGGCTGGTGATTTTTTCGGCTTTTTCATTTTCCACCCACGCCTGGGCCAGGTAGGGCAGTTGGGCATTCTGGTTACTGATACCCAGGCTGACCGACTTTTCACTGCCGATGAAAATCACGCGGGTGCGATCCAGCGATACAGCGGCCTGGCTCAAAGGCGCCGCGCACGCACTCAACAAGGTGAGCAGGGGCAGGGTGTTGCGTTTAAAACGGGTCATACGTAGGTGTACCTGTGCAATGGGTTAAACGGCGGTGTCGTCCGCTGCGGGGATGGGCTGGCAGAACAGCTCCAGTTGTTTGTCAGGTGAAACGACCTGTTCGGGCAGGGTGAATGTGCAGTGCGCGCTGCCATCCCAATGCAGCGACATGCGTTCGCCCGGCTTCATTCCGCTCAAATAGGTCGCTCCGTCTTCACCCACGATTCCGGTGGCCTGGCCCAGATGGTTCTGCGCGTTGGCACCGAACGGCGGGGCGCTACGGTCGGCCATGCGAATCACGACCATGGCCTTGCCGCCGGCAATTACATCGAAGCGGCGATAGCCGATGGCGCCTTCCGTCAGGGTCGCCTGGGTAGTTGATTGGGTGGCTTCGACATCGTCCGGCAGGTTGTCCAGTTCAATGCTGGCGTAGTTGCGGTAGTAACTGTTGACGTCGGTGATCACCGCTTTGCCAAACCGGTTTGTACGGGTTGTGCCGCCGTTGCCGCGCACCGGTACGTCCGCCACGCCTTGGGTATCCACCAGCAACCGAGTGCCGCCCATTACGCTGCTGCGGTGCAAGGCTGCGCCTTGCCCTGTCACGGTCGCGCCACCTTGCAGCGACAGTCCGGCCGAGGTGTATTCAGCAGTCTGATAGCTGGCGCTGGCCACCACTTGCGCCTGGTCACCGTCATGGGCGATAAAGCCGCTGGCCGTCTCGCCACTTGAGGCCTTGCCGGCACTGAGCATGTAGTGGTTGCGCTCATCGAGCCGGTCGTAATAGCTCACACTGTGGGTGCTTTCTCCGCGATTGACTGACGAGCTGTAGCTGATCGATCCGGTGCTGTCCCACGGAATACTGATCGACAGGTAGGCGCCGTCATCCGATGTGCCGTTGGCCTGGTTCTGGTAGGCGGTCAACGACAGGCTGAGGTTTTTCAAGCGGCCCACATCGAAGTAGCGCGACAGCGACAGGCTGTAGCGATCGCTGGCCCGGCTGTTCCAGTAGGTCTGGTGGTTGTAGTTCAAATAAAGGCTCAGGTCCGATTCGCGAAACTGTTTGCTCAGGCTTGCGGTATACAGCTCCTTGCTTTGGTTCAGCGGTAGGGCGCCACGCTGGTTTTCGATGAATTCATTCATGCTCATGTAATTCTTTTCCGAGAACCGATAACCGGCGAACGTCACCTGACTGTCGTACTCATCGAAGCGCTTGGAGTAACTGGCGCGGTAAGACTTGCCGCTCAAGGTGTCTTGGCCCGGCAATGTGGCTCTGGATTGGGTGACGTCCACTGACAGCGCGCCGAACTGCATCAGGTCGCGGCCTACGCCGACGGCCAGGGAGCCATAGTCCTTGGCGCCAAGCCCGCCGCCATACAGCGACCAGCCATTGCTCACGCCCCAGGAGAACTCGCCAGTGGCGAACGCGGGCCCATCGCGCTGGTGGTCCCAGTCCGAAGGTTTGCCAGCGGCCAGCTTGTAGCGCACCGTACCGGGACGCGTCAGGTAGGGGATGCTCGCTGTGTCGATCTGAAACTCTTGCACGCTGCCGTCCTGTTCTTCGACGCGTACGTCCAACTGGCCACTGACCGCGTTGTTGAGGTCTTGGATACGAAAGGCGCCCTGGGGTACCTGGGTGTCGTAGAGCACGCGCCCCTGTTGGCGAATCACCACCCGTGCATTGCTGCGTGCCACTCCCGTGACCTCCGGGGCGTAACCTCTGAGGTTAGGGGGCAGCATGTTGTCGTTGCTGCTCAGGTTGGCGCCGGTATAGCGAAAGCTGCCGAACAGGTTTGAGTCCAGATAGTCCTCGCCCAGCATCAGGTTCGAGCGCAACGAGGGCATGGCCCGCAACGCATAGAAACGGCTCCAGGCAAACTGTTGCTGTGAAGGTTGGTCGCCACTGCGTTGCAACTGGGTCTGCCAGTCGCCACGCAGACGCCAGGCTCCCAGGTTGACCCCAGCAGTACCGTTGCCGCTGAGGTTGTCATTGCGTCCTCTGCCACGCCGCTGTTGGGTGGTCTGGGCGTTGAAGTTGTAATCGAACAGCATTCCGGAAACGCCTTCGTCCCAGCGTGAAGGTGGATCCCAGTCGGGCGCGGTGTATTCCAGTTGGTCCTGGGGAATGCTCAGGTACAGGCCAGAGCTGCTCAGGTCAGCGCGTGCCTGCATACCCGTCACGCTGCTGAGGTCTAGGCATGCACCGTCGTGCCACCATGCCAGGGTGTCGAGGACGTGTTGTTTTAAACCCAGTTGGTCGATCAGCGTCGTCGACAGGCAAGCCAGGCTGCTCTTGGGGTCATCCGGCGCAGGTAGAAAAGTGATGGGGAACTCCACCAACGTATCGCGATTGACGTGTACCAGCAGGTTGTACTCGCCAGGCATGATGAAATTGGCCGAGGCAAATACGCCCAGGTCCAGGTTCTGGCGGTCCTTGAGGTCCAATACATCCGTATTGAATTGGAATTCTTCGGCCGCACTTGCCCACGCCGCAGCGCAGCACAATGCAGTGGCAGCCAGTACCTTTGCGTGATCCACGTGACTAAATCCTTGAGCGACACGGCGTAATGCGTATCTGCAGTTCAGAAGTGCTGAATGCTCAGCTTGATCGTGGCGTGATAGTCGCCCGCTTCCAGTGTCTGTCCGCTTCCGACAAGAGTCAGTGAGTAGCTCAGCACCAGCAGGTCGCTGGAGACGAGGCTGTGCTCAAGTAACATGCCGGGGGACACTAACCTGCCTTGTGTGTCCTTTATCTGCAGTGCAACGCCATGGGCGCTGCCTTGCATGCCGAAATATTGGCCTTGACCCTCTCCTTCGAAGGTCAGCTTGAAGCGCTTTGAACTATCGGAATTGCGCTGCGTTGTTGAACTAATGCAATCACTGATATAGAGGCTCAGGGATTGTTGGGCCGCAGGGCTCCTGTCTATCAATCGATTGAGCGCCGTGGGTTTAAAGTTGACCGTCTGACTGTCGCTGCCCATATATAAAGTGCAGGCGCTGTCAACAATGCTGCCCGTCAATTGCACCCGGCCCTTGAGCGCACTGTTGGCCGCAGGTTCGGTAGCACAGGCGGGTTGCCCCAAGGCATAAAGCATCACCCACACAGCGGTTGAGCGCGTCATCCAAACCTCCGCAAGCAACCCCGGCGTACGCCGGGGTGCCTGAGTGACGATGCCTGTTATTGGTAATCGAGGGTGAAGTTGGCGAAGGTCTCGAAGCTGCCTGGAACAACCGTTGCTGCAACCGCTTCGCCGCCGCCTGCAGGGGTGCTCATGTCACCTTGCAGATAAGCATTGAACAGCAGGTAGTTATTGCCATCGGCCAATGTCTGAGCGGGCGACTCGCTGCCCAGATCAAGCAATTCGCCGGTGTGGTCGGCGATGGCCAGGCTGGCGCCTTTAGCGCTGCCTTTAAGGGCGAGCAACTTGGGGTTGGCGGCAGGCGAACCGGTGAACTTGGCGGTCGCGGACTTCAGCGTGCCCATGTCGCAGCCCAGCAGCTCAATCTTGAAGGGGGTCAGTTGGGATTTGCCGCCGTTTCTCAGTGCGACGTTGGCAATCTGATCCATCTCAACCGTTTGGTACTGCGAATTTTGGGCAATAGAGCAGGGGGCGTCGATAATCGAGCCTTTGAAGGTGATGGTGCCGTGCCCCTTGTCTGCCGCCATACTCACAGCTGAAGTCGCTGCAAGGGTGATTGCCATGATTGCACCAGCCAACGTACTAACTTTCATTTTCTTACTCCTGGTTAGGTGTTGAAATCCGGGAAGTGGATTCAACGCAACTCTCTGTAAAGCTCTGGCATCTGTGTGCCGTTGAGCTGGAGCGAGTCTAGGAGTGAGAGGGGTAAAAGTGAGTGGGACGTTGCCTATGTACCCATCAGACGTTTCCTACGTTGGTGGTGTGTATCAGGAGGTCAAGGCATTGCGCTTGGCAAATTCAGCCAGGTCCACCAGGGAGCTGGCCCCCAGCTTTTGCAACAAGCGGGTTTTATAAGTGCTGATGGTTTTGTTACTGAGGAACAGCATGTCGCTGATCTGTTTATTTGAATAACCCTGCGCCAGGTATTGCAGTACCGTGACTTCCCGATCAGTCAATGAGTGTATCTGCTCACGTTCAGTCAATTGCTCTGCCGAGTTCACGCTGTCATAAGTCAGTGCCGGGAAAAAGTTATAACCGGCATCAACGGCCTTGATGGCTGTCACCAAGCTGGACAGATCTTCTTCCTTATTGACGAAACCGCGAGCGCCCAGCTGGATGCAGCGCCGGCAGGCTGAGTCGGCCGGCTGAGATGTCAGTATCAATATCTCGCTGCGTACGTTCAGCGCCTTGATGCGAGTAATCACGCTGAAACCATCAAGGTTAGGGATACCAATATCAAGAATTACCACTTGAGGCGTGAGTTCCCGAACCAGTCGGACGGCATCGAGCCCATTATCTGCTTCTCCTACCACGCGCATCCCATGCTTTTCCAACACTACTTTTACGGCAAGCCGAATCACCGGATGATCGTCGACTACAAGGACACTGTGCATAGTTTAAATTGACCTTCAGCGCGCATTATGACGAGGCAATATAAGCGGATTAATAAGGGTTAATACTATTTACAGGATAGAGCAGGACTGTCTAACCGGATAGCGCGGCTTCAGAAATTTCTCTTTTGATGTAGGAAATTTCTCATGGATGCGTCGGCAAGGCTTTCGCACACTGGGCCTCCCTCTTGTGTGTAGAACTGTGATGCAAGATTTGATTGTGCTGGTGCTGGAGGACGAGCCCTTCCAGCGCCTGGTGACTGTGACTGCCTTGGAAAAAAACCTGGCCATGCCAGTTCTTCAAGCGGCGGATGGCGCCGAAGCCGTGGCTATCCTGGCTGCCAGCACTCATGTGGATATTCTTCTTTGCGATCTGAAAATGTCAGGAATGGATGGGCTGGCCTTCCTGCGTCATGCCAGCAACAGCGCAAAGGTACGTGCAGTCGTGTTGTGCAGCGAGCTTGACGCGGTACTACGCCAGACCGCGATATCAATGATTCATTGTCTGGGCCTGACTTTGCTTGGCGACCTGGGCAAACCCTTCAACCTGGTGGACTTCAGTCAGCTGGTCAAACGCTACCGTGCGCTGGGCAACGTTGCGCCCAGGCCGTTGGAATCCACGGAGTTAGCGAGTTTTGCTGATATACAGCGCGCCCTCAACAACGGCGAGTTTGAGGCCTATTACCAGCCAAAAGTGACGCTGGAGGGCCAGAAATTAGTCGGCGCGGAAGTGCTGGCACGCTGGGCGCATCCTCAGTGGGGCGTATTGGCTCCCGCACATTTTTTGCCGGTAATGGAAACGCATGGCTTGATCGAACAGATGTTCTGGCACCTGTTCGAACAAGGTCTCTCGCTGCGTCAGCGCTTGGCATCGCAGGGCGTGGCGATTGAATTGGCGTTCAACCTGCATCCTGCTCAACTGGCGTGCCGCAAGTTGACCGAAAAAATCACCGAGCTACTCAAGCGATATCAGGTAGCAGCGTCCAGTGTGATGTTTGAGATTACCGAGTCCGGCTTGATCCGCGTACCCGCCAGCAGCCTGGAAAACCTGGCACGCCTGCGTATGCTCGGATGTGGCCTGGCGATGGATGATTTCGGCGCCGGCTATTCGTCACTGGGGCGGCTCAGTGATCTGCCATTCAATCAGATCAAGCTTGATCGCGCTTTTGTGCTTCAGATGCAAAATCGGCCTCGAAACGCTGCGATCATCAGTTGCGCGGTCGCCCTGGCAAAGGCGCTGGATATGTCGCTGGTCATCGAAGGGGTCGAAACCGCCGAGCAACAGGCGTGCCTGATCGAGTTGGGAGCCAGCGTCGCACAAGGCTTTCTGTTTGCTCGACCGATGCCCGAGCGTCATTTCATCACATACTGCGTGCACCAGGTCGCTTCTGAGAGATCGACCTTGGCGGATGGCTGAAGGAACGCACCCGCTTTGAACTATCATTGTGCCCACTCTCTTCGCTAGACATCCCTAGTGCGTGTGCAGAAGGACCTGCCAACGTTTCCCTGTGTCCCTCCCACTTTCGGTCCTGATCTTCCATGCGTTTACGTTCTTCCTGGTTGCCCTTGTGTCTGTTGCTGATCAGCACCCAAGTGGTGGCGGTTTCGCTGCCTCTGGCGCCGCAGGTGCTGTCCAGCCAGCTGCGCATCGATCGCCACGACATCGCAATTACAACCGAGGACTGGCACTGGTTAAGGCATAAGGCTGAGCTTCGGTTAGGGATTTCACCCGATGAATCGGAACCCTTTTCCGTCAATGCAGAAGATCACCAATACGAAGGTATCAGTGCCGATGTGACGGCCTTGGTGGCTCAATTGTTGGGCGTAAAGGTCAAGATTGTACCTTTCGCCAGCGCCACGGAAGCCGAGCAGGCATTACAGGCCGGCAGTGTGGATATGGTCAGCAGGCATGGGGCGTTGTCACCGAGCGAGAACCTGATCCTCAGCGTGCCTTATGCTCGGGATCGGCTTGCGCTGTTCAAGCGCAGCGCCGAGCCGCGATATTCGCCGACGGACCTGGAGGGCTTGCGCGTGGCTGTGACTGAGGAGCATAGCGGCGACCTGATGAAGCGTTTTCCGCGTGCGGACTTCAGGGTCTACAGTGACCATGACAAAGCGATTGCCGCTGCAGCTTTTGGGCAAGCCGATGTCTACCTCGACGATTTGTACAGTGCCTATTACCGCATCAACCGCGCGTTTTACGGCTTCGTACGCTATGAGCGCTTTATCGACCTGCCCGTCGGTGGCTATAGCTATGCCATGCGTGTGGACAACACACAGCTACAACGCTTGCTCAACGTTGCAATCAAGGCCATTGGCGAAGACCAATTAATCAACTTGGCCAAACGCTGGGTCGGTAACAGCTTTATACCCAGTGAAGAACCTATCGACCTTACCTCAGAACAGCGGCGCTGGATCGAACGTCATCCAGTGGCGCGGCTCGTGATTAACGATGATCTGGCACCCGGAGCATACTTCGACGCCAACGGAGTTTTTTCAGGCGGGGTGGCAGATCTGCTGGAAGTCATCACGCTCAGCACGGGCCTGAATTTTCAGGTGGTGGTGCACAGTGGTGGGTACCCGCAGATCATCCAGGCGCTACAGAAGGGTGAGGCCGAACTGGCGCTCATGACGGCAAGCCCCGAGCGTGAGGAGTACTTGCGCTTTTCCAGACCGCTGGTGGGCGGTCCTTTCGTATTGCTGAGCAACCTGGACCAGCAAGGCAAATTGGGTAACCTGGTCGACAAGCGCGTCACCATTCCCTCCGGTCATGTGGCGCTGACGCAACTGCGCAAGCATTACCCTGAAGCGATCGTGATCGAGGCGGGTGGTTCGCTGGATGCCATGAACATGGTTTATCAAGGCAAGGCCGATGCGGCAGTCGTGTCACTGCCTGCCGCACGTTATTACATAGAGCGCCTGTTCCGAGAGAAGCTGGCCATCAATCAGGCGCTGGACGTCGGGCCGGCCAATCTCAATTTTGCCCTGCGCCGTAGCGATGCCGAGCTGCAGTCGATTATCGACAAAGTCCTGCAGAGTATTTCGCCGGACGAGTTCAACGCTATCTCAAACCGCTGGCGTTCTCCGCCCGGTATGAGCGGGCAGACATGGGTCGATTATGAGCGGGTGATCAGCGAAGTGGTTGCCGGTGCGGCGCTTCTGCTATTGCTCTCGTTGATCTGGGTGTTCTATTTGCGTCGACAGATCCGCGCCAGGCTCAAGGCCGAACGCATGCTCAACGATCAGTTGCAATTTGTGGAAACCCTGACTGACTGCATGCCGCCAGCGCTCTACGTGCGAGATATCAATGGGCGCATGGTGTCATGCAACCGCAGTTATCTGAACAGTACGGGGTTGAGTGCAGAGCAGGTGTTGAACAAAACCGTCAGCGAACTGCCCAGTGAGTCCTTCGAATCTACACCGGACCTTCACCGCTACTACCTGCAAGCGATGAATGAGGGCCAGTCTCACGAGTCGGTGCATGCCGTTGTGCTGCAAGGCCGCGAAGTCTGGATCAATCACTGGGTACAACCGTTCCAGGATTCCCAGGGCGTCACCAAAGGCATTATCTGTGGCTGGATGGATATTACCGAACACCGCCAGTTAGTGGAGCAATTGCAGGAGGCCAAGAACCTGGCCGATGACGCCAGTCGGGCCAAGACCCATTTCCTGGCGACCATGAGCCATGAAATTCGCACGCCCATGAACGCGGTGATCGGCATTCTTGAGCTTGCCCTCAAGCGTGCCGACAGCGAACCCATCAACCGTGCCAATATCGAAATCGCTCACGTTTCCGCCAAAAGCCTGTTGGAGCTGATAGGCGATATTCTTGATATCGCACGTATCGAATCCGGGCGCCTGAGCCTTTCGCCCAAGCGCTCCAACCTGCGTGAGTTGGTAGAGTCAGTTGCACGCGTATTTGAAGGGTTGGCGCGCCAGAAACGCCTGAATCTGCTGCTCGACATTGAGTCGAGCATCAGTTGCGACGTGCTGGTTGACGCCCTGCGGTTCAAGCAAATCCTGTCTAACCTGGTGAGCAACGCCATCAAGTTCACCGAAGAAGGCACGATCAAAGTCAGCATCGCGGGTGCATTGAGCGACGATAACCTGCTCAACGTCAGCCTTCGGGTCGAGGACACCGGCGTGGGTATCAGTGCTGCCGATCAGGCGCGGCTGTTCCGCCCGTTTGTCCAGGCGCAGCGCAATGTGCAAAGCGGTGAAGGTACCGGCCTTGGCCTGGTGATCTGCCGTTCGCTGTGCGAAATGATGGGCGGGTGGGTCGGCATGAGCAGTGAGCTTGGCCGTGGCACCTGCGTGAATGTCGAGCTGCGTCTGCAGGTATTGGAACGTATCAACGCCCCTCGACTGGCCACGATTGCGCAACCGCAGCACCGCTATCGCCTGCAGGTATTGGTAGTGGACGATCATCAGGTCAATCGGCAGGTGCTACGCCAGCAACTGGCCTTTCTCGGCCATGATGTCATCGAGGCGGCCGATGGCGAGTCAGCGCTGGCGCTGTGGCGTGAGCAGGCGTTCGATGTGGTCATCACTGACTGCCACATGCCTGGCATGAGCGGCGTGGCCTTGACTCAGGCGATTCGCCAAATCGAGACCGAACAAACGATTGAAGCCACCGTCATCATTGGCCTCACGGCCGATGCCCAGCCCGAAGAAATCGAGCTAGGCATTCAGGCGGGTATGAACGAGTGCCTGATCAAACCCATTGGCCTGGACGAACTTGACGCGCGGTTGATTGCCTACCAGCACAGCCACGCGTGCGAAGTGGATGCCCCTCTGCCAGTGGTAGAGCGCTTGATCGCGGTGTCTGAGGAGGCACGTCTGCTTGATCTTGGCCCGCTGGAGTTGTTGATCAGCAGCGAGCCGGTGAAGTTTCGGCAGATTCTCAATGAATTGATCAACAACAATCGCAAGGATCGGCAGCGACTGGGTGCGTTATTACAGGCGGCTGATACCGACAGGCTTGTCGAGTTGGCCCATCGGATCAAAGGTGCTGCCCGAGTCGTCAAAGGTGAACAGTTGGTGCAGCGGTGTCGGGCGCTGGAGGTGGCCTGTGCTGATCCTCAGGTCTCGGTTATTGCCCTTGAAGCGAGCGTGGCTGGGGTTGAACGCGCCATAGATGATCTTGAGCAGGCGCTGTTAAGTGTTCAACAGGATTAACCACGGGGCAGCCTTTTATCGTTGCGATAAGCCCATGCAGATTTTCTGGCTCTTTCTAGGAGCGTTCCTAAATACGCCGGCTGAAGGTCTGCCGATAATTCGCACATCCCCACTTATGTGTGCTCTGCCATGTCCTTCCTACCTATTCGTGTTCTGGTCATCGAAGAACACCCGTTCAAGCGGCTTGTTGCCACCCAGGTGTTCCGAGAGGTCGGGTGTGAAGAGGTGGCCGCCGTTGCCGATGTCGCGGCGGCCGTTGAGTTGCTCGAGCGTACCGGGCCTGTCGATATCGCTTTGTGCAACTTGAAGGACGAGGGCGCACACGGCTTGAGGGCCATCGAAGTGCTCGGCCGTGGCCACTTGGCTAAAGCGCTCATTATGTTCAGCGCCCATGGCACGGACCTGCACGATGCAATTGATCGCATGGCAGGCCTGTTGGGCATCAGTGTATTGGGTTATGTGGACTTCCCGGTGCCAGCAAGCGCCATTGCGCCTATGCTCAGCCGCTACCTGGAAAGGATTGGGGCGCCGACAAAGCAGGCGCGCCGAAGCAGCCGGTCTGGGTTCTTGAGCAAGGCGTGCGTGGCTGGGGGTTTTTCAAGGCATGAGTTCAAGGCGTTTTTCCAGCCCAAGTTCAATTTGAGCACGGGGCAGGTGCGCGGTTTTGAAGTGCTGGCGCGTTGGCAACATCCACAATACGGCCTGTTGTATCCGGCAGATTTTTTGCCGCTGCTCGCTCAAGTTGGCGCGTTGGATGAACTGTTCTTCGCGCTGTTGCAACAAGGCCTTGAGTTCTTGCAGCAGTTGGCAGAGCAGGAGCAGTTCCTATCGCTGGCGTTTAACCTGGAGTCCGACCAGCTCGGTCATGGCTTATTACTGCCGCGTCTTTGCGACTCACTCCAATCCCACGCCATTGCTGCGTGTCGTCTGACGTTTGAAATCACTGAATGCGGCCTGCTGGAAGTTTCTCCCGCCGTGCTCGACACCCTGATACGACTGCGCATGATGGGCGCCGGCCTGTCGATTGATGACTTCGGCACCGGCTATTCCTCGCTGGAGCGCCTGTGCCAGTTGCCGTTTACCGAAATCAAACTGGACGCCGCATTTACCCGCGACCTTCAAAGCAGTGCGCGCAACCGTGCCGTGGTCAGTAGCACATTGGCACTGGGCGAGGCACTGGGCATGCGAGTGGTGGTGGAGGGCGTCGAGAACGAAAACCAGCGCCAGGGATTACTGAAGCTGGGATGCAACGAGGCCCAGGGCTATCTCTGTGCTCGTCCCATGAACGCTGCGCGCGCGTTGGCCTGGCTGGCGATCCAGTTGAACTCGCGCAGCAATATTTGATGTCAATCAGGAGGGCTTTTATGTCCAATCCACGTTTGCGGATCGCGTTGGTAGATAGCGATGCCACCCGGCGAATGAGTATTGAAAAAGACCTTGGCCATTTGGGATACCACCGCGTTGTGCCTGTCGATTCCCTCAAGGTGTTGATTACGTTATTGGATAACGCAAGAGATGTATTTGATCTGTTGGTGATCAATGAAGAAACCGTGCACGCGGCGGGCGCACAGTTTAAGCAAATGCTTGAGGAGTACGCGTGTGTCAGGCATTCATTGATTTATCAGGGCGTGACCCTGCAAGCGTTTCCCGATAATCCAGTCACGGCGCAACGCTGCGGCTTTATTGCCTCCGGTGTTCCGGACCGATCGATTCTGGCGCGCGTCATGAACCGGGTGGATGTGCAAATAAAACAGCGCTCGGGTAGACCGTTGCTGGAATCCAATTAATCCTGGTGTGAGCTATTGCACGCTTTTCGCGGGGCCCGCCACCGCCTCAGTTGGCGACGATGGCAGTCAGCTAATCACCCGCTACGAGCGCGACCACGCCGGGCGCCTCGTAAGAAAAACCCTGCCCGACAGCAACGTTGTCGACTACGCCTACGACCGCCAAGGCAACCTCCTCAGCGTCGAAGACGGCCACTGGGCGCTGGCCTACGAGTACGACCGCCAAAACCGCCTCACCGCCGAACACCAAGGCTGGGGCACCCTGCGTTACGGCTACGACGCCTGCAGTCAACTGAAAAACCTGTGCCTGCCAGACAACAACCGCGTCACTTTCAACCACGACAAAGGCGGCCACCTCGCCACCGTCGAACTCAATGGAGAAGTGCTCACCTCACATCTCTTCAAAAGCGGCCGCGAACACCAGCGCCAGCAAGGCCAACTGCTCAGCCACTACCACTACGACGACCAACACCGCCTGCACGCCCACGCGGTCACTCAGCAACAGAACCACCTCTACCAACGCCAATACGACTACGACAAAGCCGGCAACCTCACCCGCCTGCTCGACACCCGCAAAGGCGAACACCTTTACCGTTACGACCCGCTAAACCGACTGACCCGCGCCGACCACTCCCAAGACATACAGGAACGCTTCGGCCACAACCCCGCCGGCAACCTGCTGATGCAAGACCGCCCCGGCCCGGACATCGTCGCGGCCAACCGCCTGATAATCCAAGGCGACCGCCACTACGACTACGACGCCTTCGGCAACCTCATCCGCGAACGGCGCGGCAAAGGCCAGCAACTCATCACCGAATACCGCTACGACTGCCAGCATCGGCTGATCGGCATCACCCAACCCAACGGCCAAACCGCCCGCTATCGCTACGACCCATTTGGGCGCCGCATCAGCAAAACCGTCGACGGCAAGACCACCGAATTTTTCTGGCAAGGCGACAAGCTGATTGCCGAGCACCATGCAGAGCGCCATCGCAGCTACCTCTACGAACCCGACAGCTTCCGCCCACTGACGCTACTGGAAGGCTTCGGCCCACAGGCCACAACGCCCTACCACTACCAACTCGACCACCTCGGCACCCCGCAGGAACTGACCAGCCCCGAAGGCGACATCGTCTGGTCCGCCCACTACCGCGCCTACGGCCAGATCGCCCGGCTCGACGTGGGCAAAATCGACAATCCGCTACGGTTTCAAGGGCAGTATTTCGATGCGGAAAGCGGCCTGCACTACAACCGCCATCGCTACTACAATCCGGATATTGGCCGTTACCTGACACCGGATCCGGTGAAGTTGGCGGGGGGGATCAATGGATATCGGTATGTGCCCAATCCTACGGGGTGGGTGGATCCGCTGGGACTGAACAGATGCCCAGGTACGGTAGGATGCGAACCATCCTTAGGCGCTGAAGATCCTTCAACTCCCGCATCAAGTAAGAAATCAGAACCCAACCTTCCGACTCCTCATAATGACGAAGAGTATCTTTTTCGCGGAGACAAAACCCCTCCAAACGAGGTCTTCAAAAATGGCTTTAAAAGCAAAGGTGATAGCGAAGATTTGTACCTACACGCCATTGACAGTAATGACCCTCCCAGCAACTTCATAAGCACATCGCCATCACGGGCAGTCGGGATCACTTTTGCTACCAGCTACGGAGATAAAAAGGGCTACTTGTATACACTTAAGAGTATTGAGGGGCATGATATAAATACAGAACTAGGCAAGCAGGCGCCATACCCGAAGGAGCTAGAATTCGCTATCCATAACAAAATCGACACAGAGGATATATTAGGCGCCACCCCAGTAAAGTCTGATGGAACTTACGTTGGATATTCCATACCAAATCCCAACAGGAAATAAAATGAAAACTAAGAATATAAAGGTAATAATCAAAAACGAGCACAAGGAGGTCACCGTCAAATATGACCCAAGGAAGCTCATCATGACATTTTCAGAGGCCGACAACTTTAAAAAAGTCTATGAAGGGCATGACTTATATATTTGCTTCGCAAAAATCAGAGCAGACTTCCCGCATATAACTTTTTTATGCAAAGGGGCAAAAATAAACGTTAAACCATCAAGAATGGCTTCTCAGATGAGCGCGGGGCTCGTCGCATACGAAATGACTTTAGGTCAGCAAGCTACCAACGACGACATAGTCCATTTGTTTGACTACGAAGAGGAGAACCTAACAAACGACCCACAGGAACAAATTGATTTCTTCAGGAAATGGTTGGTGTCACTAGGTGCGCAAGATTACGAAAAATTTAACTAAGTTACGAGTGCTCCTACCCCTATGATAAGCCCGCTCACCACAGGGGAGAAACGATGTCCTTAAATCCCCGCCAACGCCAAATCCATCGCAAAATACGTAAATATCAAATCCGCCCCCGCTCGCTTGATCGACCCCAACGTCTCGCGCACTACCCGGTCCTCATCAATCGCCCCAGCCTGTGCGCCGAACTTGATCATCGCGTACTCACCGCTCACCTGGTACGCCGCCACCGGCAGGCGCGAGGCTTCGCGGATGTCGCGGATGATGTCGAGGTAGGCACCGGCTGGCTTGACCATCAGCGCGTCGGCGCCTTCCTGTTCGTCCAGCAGCGATTCGCGCACGGCTTCGCGGCGGTTCATCGGGTTCATCTGGTAGCTTTTGCGGTCGCCCTTGAGCGCGCTGCCGCCGGCTTCGCGGAAGGGGCCGTAGAGGGCCGAGGCGAATTTGGTGGAGTAGGCCATGATCGGGATGTGGGTGAAGCCGGCGTCATCCAGGGCGCGGCGGATGGCCTGGACCTGGCCGTCCATCGCGGCTGACGGGGCGATGACATCAGCACCCGCACGGGCGGCGGCCACGGCTTGTTTGCCGAGGTTGACCAGGGTCGCGTCGTTGTCGACATGGGCGCCGTGCATCACGCCGCAGTGGCCGTGGTCGGTGTATTCGCAGAAGCAGGTGTCGGACATCACGATCATTTCCGGCACGGCGTCCTTGATGATCGAGGACATGCGCGAAACCAGGCCGCGTTCTTTCCAGGTGTCGCTGCCGCTGGCGTCGAGGTGGTGGGACACGCCGAAGGTCATCACCGACTTGATGCCGGCGCGGGCGTAACGCTCGATCTCACCGGCGAGTTTTTTTTCGGGGATGCGCAACACACCCGGCATGCTGGTGATGGGCACGAAGTCGTCGATTTCTTCTTCGACAAAAATCGGCAGTACCAGGTCGTTGAGGGTGAATTCGCTTTCCTGGAACAGGCCACGCAGCTCCGGGGAGCGGCGCAGGCGACGTGGGCGGGCTTGGGGGAACTGGCTGGTCATGGCAATCCTGAAAAATGGCTGAACACTTTGGGGCGAAAGCTTATGCCCCCAAGTCCTGGCAACACAAACGCCGAGGGGCCAATAGTGTATTGCCAGGCGCGTAACAATTCATTGATCTACAGCTGTAGACGCCCCTCGATGCACAACGCCACCGCGCCGCCCACCCAGATTTCATCGCCCTGGCGCTCGATGTAAATACGCCCCGCTCGCCCTATCGCCGTGCCTTGGCTGACCACGTAACGGTTGGGCGCCAGGCCTTCAGCAAGGAGCCATTGGGCCACGCCGGCATTCAAGCTGCCGGTGGCCGGGTCTTCGGCGGCGCCATCGCCAGCGACAAAAGCGCGCACTTCAAATTGCGCGTCCACCACGTCACGGGTGGGGTCGCAGGGGGCGATCACCCCTACGGCCAGACCTTGCAGTTGCGAATAGTCCGGTTGCAACGCAAGCACCGCGTCACGCTCAGCCAACATCACCGCCAGCCAACCCGCACCATTGTCGACCCACTGGCTGCGCAAGATAGCCTCGGGCGCCAGGCCCAATGCCAGGCGCACGCGCTCCAGCAACGGTGCCTCCACCGTGCCGGCACGCAGCAACGGCGGCGCGATAAACGCCAGTTCACTGCCCTGACGGCGAATACGCACCAGGCCGATTTCACACTCCTGGATAATCTCCTCCCCGCGTGGCACGCCGCCAGCCTGCAACCAGGCGTGGCAACTGCCCAAGGTCGGATGCCCCGCGAACGGCAGCTCCTTGAGGGTGGTGAAGATTCTTACCCGATAGTCAGCACGTGGGTCGCGCGGAGTCAGTAAAAACGTGGTTTCGCTGAGGTTGGTCCAATTGGCAAAGTCCGCCATCTGCTGGTCGGTGAAGCTATCGGCCCCCAGCACCACGGCCAAGGGGTTGCCTTTGAGCGGTACGCTGCTGAAGACATCCAGCTGTTTAAAATCGAAAGTCGGCATGCTTCAGCTCGGAATGTTCAGGCCACGGATCACCGCTGGACGTGCGACAAAGCCGTCCAACGCGCGCAGTACGTTAGGGAAATCGGTGATGCCCACCAGCTCACCGGACTCATAGAACCCGATCAGGTTGCGAACCCACGGAAAGGTCGCAATGTCGGCGATGCTGTACTCATCGCCCATGATCCAGGTGCGGCCCAGCAGGCGCTTTTCCAGCACGCCCAGCAAGCGTCGGGACTCGGCGGCGTAGCGGTCACGCGGGCGCTTGTCTTCATACGCCTTGCCGGCGAATTTGTTGAAGAACCCCAGTTGGCCAAACATCGGGCCAATGCCGCCCATCTGGAACATCAACCACTGCAGGGTTTCATAGCGGGTGGCCGGGTCTTCGGAGAGCAACTGGCTGGTTTTTTCCGCCAGGTAAATAAGGATCGCGCCGGATTCGAACAGCGCCAGCGGCTGCCCGCTCGGGCCGTTGGGGTCGATGATCGCGGGGATCTTGTTGTTGGGGTTCAGGGACAGGAACTCGGGAGACAACTGATCCTGGGTGTCGAAGCTGACCTTGTGCGCCTCATAAGGTAGGCCCAGCTCTTCGAGCATGATCGACACCTTGACGCCGTTGGGCGTGGGCAACGAATACAGCTGCAGGCGTTCCGGGTGCTGGGCGGGCCATTTGCTGTTGATCGGGAAAGCGGCGAGTGCGTTCATCGAGAACCCCCTGGACGGAAAGCCCCCATGATAGTCATCTGCCTGCCATCGTGCATGGGTCATCGTTGCGCAACATTTGCCGGATAGAATCCCGCGTGGGCGAACCAAAGCGCCCGAATGCACTCTTAAAGAGCGCCCGAACAATGAAAGGAGGCGCTTTGCTCTATCGACAGGGAACACCGCAGGACGCTGATGCGTCACTGGGGCCGGGCTTGTCCGCCTTAACCCGACGCACGAAGACTCGAACCTATCATGAAGATCAAGCCTCTGCGCCTTGTGCCACGACTCAAACGTTATTCCTACATGGTGTTGCCGCTGCTGCTGGTCAGCGCCGCCATCGTCACCGCCCTTGACGCCCGTGAAAGCCGTGCGCAACCGGTCGATGGCGTGCAAACCCTGGTATTCCTGCGCCATGGCGAAAAGCCGGCCGGTGGCCTGGGCCAACTCAATTGCCAGGGCCTGAACCGCGCCATGAACCTGGCGACCCTGTTGCCGGAAAAGTTCGGCAAAGCCAACTATGTGTTCGCTGCCAACCCGACGCGTAACGTCGAGGAAGGCGAACTGGATAACTCCTACAGCTACATTCGCCCCTTGATCACCATCAGCCCCAGCGCGATCAAGCTCGGCCTGCCGGTGAACATCGATTTTTCAGCGAATGACACCAGCGCCCTGGCCGAAGAACTGGTCGAGGACAAGTACCGCAACGCGACGATCTATACGGCTTGGTCCCATGGTTACTTGCCGGAACTGATCAACAAAGTCGCCAGCGAAGCGGCCGGTGAAAAACACACCATTACCGATGATTGGTCTGGCAATGACTACGACTCCTTGTATGTGCTGACACTGACCTGGCACAACGGCAAGGCTTCACTGCTCAGCCGCAACTATAAGCAAGGGCTGAATAACGGGGGGGAAAACTGCCCGGACCCGACCCAGGTCAGCGCAGATATCTGAAGCTTGGGCCGCAGGGGCGTATGATGCCGGGCTATCGACTCACCTGCGGATCATCTCCATGTCCAACCTCGCTTCCACCCAGCCCAACCGCGGCTGGGCATTCTGGTGCAAACCTGCGCTGTTTCTCCTGGTGGCCTGCATCGGCCTCTACTATGTGAAGTGGTCGCCCTACTACCTAAAGGCGTTTGTAGCGGCCGACAACCACAGCATTGGCGCCTCGATTCTCAATGACCAGCAAAGCTCGCCCCTGGCGGCAGCGCTGGCCTATGCCCAGGTATATTTCCTGGCCATCTGGAAAGCCGCCGTACTGGCGGTGATCCTCGGCTCGTTACTGCAAGTGTTGATCCCCCGCGACTGGCTGCTGCGCCTGTTTGGCCGTGCCGGGCTGGCCTCGACCCTGCGCGGTGGGCTGTTCGCCCTGCCGGGAATGATGTGCAGCTGCTGCGCGGCACCGGTGGCGGCGGGCATGCGCCGCCAGCAGGTGTCGGTCGGCGCGGCGCTGGCGTTCTGGATTGCCAACCCGGTATTGAACCCGGCCACCCTGGTGTTCATGGGCTTTGTGCTGGGCTGGGGTTTCACCGCGTTGCGGCTGGTGGCGGGGATTGTGCTGGTGGTGGGCGTGTCCTTGGTGGCACAACGTATTGCGCGCCCGGACCAGGTGCCGGAAGCCGCGCTGGAGGCGGTGGCCGACGTCAGCACGGTGGAGTCGCAACCGTTCCTGAGCCGCTGGTTGCGCACCCTGTGGCAGCTGTTCTGGAGCACTATCCCGGTGTATATCCTGGCGGTGCTGATCCTCGGCGCGGCGCGGGTATGGCTGTTCCCCCATGTGGACGGGGCGATGGCCGACAGCCTGGTGTGGCTGGTGCCGCTGGCGATTGTGGGCACGCTGTTTGTGATTCCGACAGCGGCAGAGATTCCCATCGTACAAACCATGATGGCCCTGGGCATGGGCACCGGCCCGGCCGTGGCCTTGCTGATGACCCTGCCGAGCGTGAGCCTGCCGTCGCTGTTGATGCTGCGCAAGGATTTCGATGCGCGGGTGCTGGTGACGGTGGCCGGGTTGACCATGCTGGTGGGGGTGGTGTGTGGGTTGATTGGGGCGGTGATTCTTTAGATTTTCAGTGGGGCTGATGGCCTCATCGCAGGCAAGCCAGCTCCCACCTTTGTATGTATTCACACTTCAAAAGGTGGGAGCTGGCTTGCCTGCGATGGCGCCCCAAAGGTCACCCCACCCGAGCTGCCCGCTCACGCAAATACTCCACCACCGCCCCCTGCTCCCCGGCAAACTCGATACGCGCGCCCTTGCTCTCGCGCTGGAACGCATACATCGGGTCGTAATACTCCCGCAGCAAGCCTTCAATCCATACCCGGTGCAGATCCACTGCGCCGCTGAGTGCCTGTTCAGCCAGGGCATCCTGTAACACCGCCTGCAACCGCTGGAAACGCTCGCCCCCCAGCCGCTTGTGAATATTGGCCAGGCTCTGGGTCAGGCGCTCGGCGAACAACCCCTGGCCGGCGTCACCAAACACGTCAATGAACTCGGCACACAGGTCGACGACGTAATCCTTCAGGATGCGCTCCACACGGCCTTCGACACTGTCTTGCAGCCACACCATGGGAAAGGTCTGCATGCCCTTGTGCAGCGGCAATGGCAGCGCACAACTGCCGATCATGCGGCTCTCGTCCTCGACCACAAACTGCTCGATACCACCTGCGCGCTTCTTCAGCACATCCACGGCCAGGCGGTTTTCAAAGTCGATATTGGAGGGTTGCGCCGTGGCGCGCTTGCCGAAGCTGGAGCCGCGATGGTTGGCGTGGCCTTCCAGGTCCAGGGCATTGCGCAGTTGGCCGAGCACTTCGGTCTTGCCGGTACCGGTCATGCCGCCCAGCAGTACGAAATCACACTGGGCGGTCGCCTGCTCCAGGGTCTCCAGCAGGAAGGTGCGCATGGCCTTGTAGCCACCGCCGACGCGGGGGTACTCGATGCCCGCTTCGGTTTTCAACCATTGCTGCACGATCTGCGAACGCAGGCCGCCCCGAAAGCAGTACAGGTAACCCTCGGGATGGGCCTGGGCAAACTGCGCCCACTGTTCGATGCGCTCGGCCTTGATTGCCCCGGACACCAGTTCATGCCCCAGTACGATTGCCGCTTGCTGGCCTTGCTGCTTGTAACAGGTGCCAACCCGCTGGCGCTCATCGTCGGTCATCAGCGGCAGGTTGATCACCCCGGGGAACGCGCCCTTGGTGAACTCGACCGGCGCGCGGGTATCCATCATCGGGCGGTCATTGAGGAAAATGTCGCGGTAATCGGTGATGTCCGTCGCCATCAAATCACCTCAACCGCGTTGGTCTGTCGCTCCAGCAGTTCACCGATAGGCTCAAGGGCCAGGCCCAGCTCGGCGGCCACGGCGTGGAACTCGGCATCACCTTCCGGGGTAACGGCGATCAGCAGGCCACCGCTGGTTTGCGGGTCGCACAGCACGCGCTTGTGCAGCTCCTGCACGCGCCCCAGCTTGCTGGCGTAGCTTTCAAAGTTGCGCAAGGTGCCACCGGGCACACAGCCCTGGTCCAGGTAATACTCAACCCCTGGCAGGCGCGGAACCTTTGCATACTCGATACGGGCCGTCAGGCCACTGCCATCGGCCATTTCCACCAGGTGGCCGAGCAGGCCGAAACCGGTGACATCGGTCATGGCCGTCACACCGGCCAACTTGCCGAAACGGCTGCCCGGCTTGTTGAGGGTGCACATCCAGTCACGCGCCAGGCCGATATCCGCCTCGCGCAGCTTGCCCTTCTTCTCGGCGGTGGTGAGGATGCCGATGCCCAGGGGCTTGGTCAGGTACAGGCGGCAACCGGCGGTGGCCGTGTCGTTACGCTTCATATGGCGCTTTTGCACGATGCCGGTCACGGCCAGGCCGAAGATCGGCTCCGGCGCGTCGATGGAATGCCCGCCCGCAAGCGGAATGCCAGCGGCATCGCACACGGCCCGACCGCCGCGAATCACTTCGCGGGCAATCTCCGGCGCCAGCACATTGACCGGCCAGCCGAGAATGGCGATAGCCATCAAGGGGTCGCCGCCCATGGCGTAGATGTCGCTGATGGCATTGGTGGCGGCAATGCGGCCGAAGTCGAACGGGTCGTCGACAATCGGCATGAAAAAGTCCGTGGTGGACACCACGCCGCGCTCGTCGTCGATGGCGTACACCGCCGCATCGTCGCGTGAGGCATTGCCCACCCACAGGTTGGGGTCGAGGTTCTGTGCTCCGCTGCCCGCAAGGATCACTTCCAGCACCTGGGGCGAAATCTTGCAACCGCAACCCGCACCGTGGCTGTACTGGGTAAGGCGAATCGGCTCGTTCATGGGGGACCTCAAGCTATCAAGTGGGCCGATTCTAGCAGACAGCAAAAGGCCGGCTGGGCTCTTGTGAGCACAGCCGGCCTGTTTGTTCAGCGGTTACTGGCGCGCAGCGAGCAAACGTGCGTGCCGGTTACGCCGGGCAATGTTCAAGCATTCGATCGCTGCCGAGAAGGCCATGGCCGCATACACGTAGCCTTTTGGCACGTGGGCGCCGAAGCCTTCGGCGATCAGCGTCATGCCGATCATGATCAAGAAGCCCAGGGCCAGCATCACCACGGTCGGATTGTCGTTGATGAACTTGGCCAACGGTTCAGCGGCCACCAGCATCACGATCACCGAGACCACCACGGCGATGATCATGATCGGCAAGTGCTCGGTCATGCCCACGGCGGTGATGATGCTGTCGATGGAAAACACCAGGTCGAGCATCAGGATCTGACCGATGGCAGCGGCAAAGCCGATGGTCACGGTGTTGCTGACGGTGGCCTTCTCTTCAGGCTCCGGGTCCATGCTGTGATGGATCTCGGTAGTTGCCTTCCACACCAGGAACAGGCCGCCGGCGATCAGGATCATGTCCTTCCACGAGAACGCCTGGCCGAACACTTCGAACACCGGCGTCGTCAATTGCACGATGAACGCGATGGTGCTCAACAGGCCCAGGCGCAAGATCAACGCCATGCTGATACCAATGCGCCGCGCCTTGGCCCGGTGCTTCTCTGGCAATTTGTTGGTGAGGATCGAGATAAAGATCAGGTTATCGATGCCCAGCACGATTTCCATGACGATCAAGGTCGCCAGTGCGACCCAGGCGGTGGGGCTGGCGGCCAGTTGTAAAAGGTAATCCATAGGTCAGTCCTGACGTGGTAGTGCTGGGAAATTAGGTTTCTTTGGTGTCGGATTCAGCGTCGTTTTCGGCATCTTTTTCCTGCTTCTCAGGGCTGATCAAGCCCTGGGTTGCTTCACTCAATGCCTGCTCGGCGGCCTTGTGGGTGTCGTCGATGGCCTGCTTGGCCGACTCGGTGGCTTTGCCCAACACTTGCTGCGCACTTTTCTCGACTTGATCACAACCGCTGACCACTATCAATGAAAGCGCAAGCAACGACGCCGTGCCCAGGGAATTGAGTTTCATGATGTATTCCTCGTTAGAACCATTGGGTCCAAGTAGTGGCCCCGCGATAGCGAGGCATTCTATGCAGGCAAACAGTTCAGGAAAATTCGTATTTTTCTCGCGTATACTTCGGTTTTTGCGAAGTGTAGACCGCCATGCTCAATTATCGACAGTTGCATTACTTCTGGGTGGTGGCCAAGACCGGCAGCATCGTGCGCGCCTGCGAGCAGTTGAACCTTACGCCGCAAACCATCAGCGGGCAGATCAGCCTGTTGGAGCAGACCTACGGTATTGCCCTGTTTCAGCGGGTCGGTCGCCAGCTTGAACTGACCGAAGCCGGGCGCCAGGCGCTGCCCTACGCCGAGCAGATGTTCCAGACCGGCAATGAACTGGAGGCGATGCTGCGCGCCCAGCCTGACGAGCAGCAGATCCCGTTCCGGGTCGGGGTGGCGGATGTGGTGCCCAAATCCATCGTGTACCGGTTGATCGCGCCGACCATGGAGTTGAGCGAACCGATCCGCATCACCTGCCGTGAAGACAAACTCGAACGTTTACTGGCCGACCTGGCGATCCAGCGCCTGGACCTGGTGATTTCCGACAGCCCCATGCCCACACACTTGGACATCAAGGGCTACAGCCAGAAGCTGGGAGAGTGCGGCATCAGTTTTTTCGCCACCCAGGCGTTGGCTGACCAGCATGGCGGCGTTTTCCCACAGTGTTTGCAGGGTGCACCGCTGTTGATTCCGGGGGCAGAGACCGTGGTGCGCAGCCGTTTGCAGCGCTGGTTTGCCGAACAGCAGATTCAGCCGCGCATCATCGGCGAGTTCGACGACAGCGCCTTGATGCAGGCGTTCGGGCAATCGGGCAGCGGGATCTTTATCGCGCCCAGCGTGATCGCCGATGAGGTGGTGCGCCAATATGGCGTGGCGCTGATCGGCCAGACCGATGCAGTGACCGAGTCGTTCTATGCGATCTCGGTGGAGCGTAAGGTCAAGCACCCCGGCATTGTGGCGATTACCGAAGGTGCCCGGCGGGAGTTGTTTACCGCCCTACCCTGATCGTTCAGGCATTGAGCGCCGTGGGTTTGGCGGTCATCAGCCACAACGCGAGCAGGATCGACAGAAGTATAAACCCCGAAGCGGCAAACCCCAGGCTGCCCAGGCCCAGGGTGTCGATGACATGCCCGCCCACCATCGCGCCCAGGCCGATGCCGAGGTTGGCGCCGGCAATGTTCAGCGACGCGGCAAACGCCGGCGCATGGGGCGCGGCCTTCATCAAGCGCACATGGCTGACGAGGAACATCGCCGCCTGGGTCACGCCCCACACCGCCATCGCCGCGGCCAGGCCGATGGTCGAGTGAATCGCCGGCACCACCGCCACCATGCCCGCGATCATGAACCCGCAGAACACCATGGACGCGATCAAGGGGTGACGATCCACGGCACGTCCGCCCAGGGAGTTGCCGATCAGCCCGACCGCGCCAAAGCCCATCAGGCACCAGCCCACCAATGTACCGTCGAAGCCGGCCAGACGCTCAAGGATATCGGCCAGGTAGGTATAGGCGGTGAACATGCCACTGAACACCAGGATCGACAGCAGGATATGCCCCTGCATCACCGGGCTGCGCAGGATCTTGAATTGTGAGCGCAAGCTGGCCTGCTGGTGCTTGGCCGGGGTGACCGGCAGGTAGAGATACAGCAGCAACGCCTTGGCCAGGGCAATCACCGCGAGCACGGCAAACGCGGTTCGCCAGCCGAACATATCGGAAATCAGCGTGCCCACCGGAATACCAAACACGGTGGCGCACACAATGCCGAAGCCGATTTTTTCAATCGCGCGCCCGGCGAACTCAGGGCCGACGATGTCTACCGCCGTTTCGCTGGCCAGGGCCCAGAACACTGGCAAGCCCAGGGCGGGGATCAAACGGGCCACGGCCATCACCCAGATATTCGGCGCCAATGCCGCCACGGTATTGGCGGCCGCGAACATGATCAGGATGCTGATAAACAGGCGCTTGCGCGGGAAGCGCGCGCAGTAGGCGGTGAGAAACGGGCCGAACGCGGCCACGGTGAACGCAAACAGCGTCACCAGCAGCCCGGCCTGGGACACACTGACGTTCAGGTCCCGGGCGATCGATGGCAACAGGCCGACGATGACGAATTCTGTGGTCAGCACGGTAAAACCGGCGGCTGACAGCAGCAGGATAGGAAACAACATGAAAACTCCAGAAACGACGACATCAACGACAGCCCGGAGGGCCCGCTGACGGAGAGGAAAGATGAGAGGGACGAATCTTAACAGAACATGTCCGGACTTGACCAAGCCCGACTGAAACGGGTGACGGAATGCCGCAGCAAACAAGACGCTTCCCACAGCATGCTAGACTTCGCGCCTACTTCCTACAGTACTTTCTGCCTGCAATGCTGTGCCCTACTAAAAAAACTAGAGACAACTCTTTATGACTGCTGCCCCTTCCCTGTTGCAACGTTTAATGCGCGTCAGCCTGGTCACCCAAATTGTCATCGGCCTGATCGCCGGGATCGTGCTGGCCCTGCTGTTCCCCGAGGCCGCGCGCGCCACTGGCTTTATCGGCAAGGTGTTTGTCACGGCCCTCAAAGCCGTCGCGCCGATCCTGGTGTTTGTGCTGGTGATGGCCTCGATTGCCAACCATAAGCATGGCCAGGAAACCCATATCCGCCCGATCCTGTTCCTGTACCTGCTCGGCACCTTTGCCGCCGCCGTGGTTGCGGTGGTCGCCAGCATGATGTTTCCGTCGTTCCTGGTATTGGCCACCCATGACGCCACGGTGAGCGCGCCCGGCGGCATTGGCGAAGTGTTGCAAAGCCTGGCGCTCAGTGTGGTGGATAACCCGGTCAGCGCACTGATGAACGCCAACTTCATCGGCATTCTGGCCTGGGCCATTGGCATGGGCATCGCTATTCGCCATGCCGGCCAAACCACCCGCACGGTCTTGGACGACTTGTCCAACGGCGTCACCCTGATCGTGCGCGTGGTGATCCGCTTCGCCCCGCTGGGCATCTTTGGCTTGGTGGCCTCCACCCTGGCCACCTCGGGTTTCGGCGCCCTGCTCGGCTATGCCCACCTGCTGGTGGTGCTGATCGGTTGCATGTTGTTCGTGGCACTGGTGATCAACCCGGCCATCGTGTTCTGGAAACTGCGCCGCAACCCTTACCCGCTGGTGCTGATGTGCCTGCGCGAAAGCGGCATCACCGCGTTCTTCACCCGCAGCTCGGCGGCGAACATTCCGGTCAACCTGGCGTTGAGCAAACGCCTGGGCCTGCATGAAGACACCTACTCGGTGTCGATCCCCCTCGGTGCCACCATCAACATGGCCGGCGCCGCCATCACCATCACCGTGCTGACCCTGGCCGCCGTGCACACCCTGGGCATCGCCGTGGACATGCCGACCGCCGTGCTGCTCAGCGTGGTCGCTGCGGTGTGTGCCTGTGGTGCATCGGGGGTGGCGGGTGGTTCGCTGCTGCTGATTCCCCTGGCGTGCAGCCTGTTCGGCATCCCCAGTGAAATCGCCATGCAGGTAGTGGCTGTCGGCTTCATCATCGGCGTGCTGCAGGACTCGGCGGAAACCGCACTCAACTCGTCTACCGATGTGCTGTTTACGGCGGCGGCGTGTTTGGGTAAGGAAGAACAAACAGCTTGAATGAAAGAAGAAAAGCCCGAGCGGTTCACTGCTGAGCCGACTCGAGCCTTTTATGACGAGGGTTAGAAAGTATTGAGGTTAAGTCGGGGAGTTTTGCGCAGTGAATCCCTGAAGAGGTGTCCCATATCGCTTGTTCGTTTTCGGATCGACTCGGTACCACTTACCAGTGATGTCATCTAACTGAGCCATGACCTTTGATGTATCGGCGCCCTGATAAGTGCCTTCTATCACGTCTTTGGGCTTGTGCTGATAGACCCTGTCCACACTTTGATTAGCCGAAATCACTTTCCAGGTAAGGCTCCCTTTGCCCGCGATCGAGGAGTAAGTTGTAAGGCCTCTGGTTCCAATGGCAGCCCCCCCTGCAAACGGATTGGCAGCTCTGACAAATGCCCGACCCAGCCTGCCTACAACGCCTCCTTTCCCGAGCGTCCCGCCCACCTTCGCTATTTTGGAAATCTTACCGAGGGCTCCGGCACCGGCGACAACGAAGCCGAATATATCGAATGCAAGAAACTTAAGCCCTTCACCGACTCTGCCCTGCTGAAAACTGTGTAGCGCCGCTGCACCTGGTATCAGCGCACGGGTAACAGCTTGTATTTTTTCGAACTCCGTCACTTCAGTATCGAATGTGGTAACGCCTCTGGCTCCGCTGGCCAACTGTTCACGCTCTTTATTACTGAAAAAATGGCGCGTAACGGCATCGGCTATGTGCTGCGTTCTCGCCGAGGTGAAGGTGTGTATGGTTGTTGAAGTTTGAGGCTTGGGTTCTCGTTCCTTGGTGTCTGTCGAGTTGTCGGCTGTCATTTCACTCACTTGGGTGTTTGATATAGCTCTCACCCCTTCCTCACCCGTAGCCATTTCAGCCCAGTCGCCCTGTAGCCCAACCTTCACACCATCAGTCAAATCTGCTCGATGCCTCCACCCCTCTGTCGATGGATTGAATTCATAAACTCGTCTACTGCCTTTATGCAGGGCTTCGATAAATACGGAGCTGCTTTTGGCGTCTTCAACTTTTTTGACACGGCGCTGAATTCCAGTGCCTGTGTCGGTAATGGTTCGAGTCACCTTCTCTTCCCCATAAATTTTCAGCTCACCATACTGCAGCGCCTCCTTATCCTCCTCAGGCAGCAGTGATAATTGGTGTTGTACGGTAACCTTCATAGCGCCTTTAAGCCCGTCGTAATAATCGACAGCTTGCTTTTCAAACAGCTCATTGGGCGACGGCATAAACTTGAGCTCATGGGATATTTTTTCAATAGGAACGGTAGGGTCATTGGAATACCACTCCACATGCTGCTGCGGCTGCAAAAAGATATCCAGTATCGAGTAAGGGCCTTGTAAATCACGATCCCGTACTTTGGGGTAGATTGTTTTCTTCTCAAAATCTATCACCCCGTATTCTTCTACGGGAAATTTCTCCTTCAGCGCATTGAGCGCCAGTGCATGGCGCGTGGCTAATTCGGTGCGTTGAGCTTCTGAAGCTTGTATCAAGGTGTCGAAACGCTCACTGGCGAGGGTCACAGCACGTTCTACTTCTTCATCCGTGTAATTGTTATCTGCCCGTTTTTCAATGGATCCATCCGCCACAGCCCAGTGAATCAGGCCTTCCCTCCCAGCCAGCGCTTGCACTTTTTTTTCAGCGTCGGTAATGGGGTCCAGATCGTCTTTGAGCAGCTGCTCATAAGTTTTAGTCGCCGCCGCCCCCGGATTGCGCATCTCGGATTTGGCAACGATGGCTTTCAAGCTGACCCAGGCCGGGGAACCGTAAGTCACACTGTCAGGGATGTTTTTGACCAGTAACTCCGGGGCGTGGTGCGACAACAGCAGGTAGGCTGCCAACGCAGCGTTGTGGCCATATGACTTGCGCAGATGCTCGGTTAGCCCCTCAAGGACAAAAGACAGCGGCTTACCCCAATTCTCGCGCGCCGACAAATCAAACCCGGCCACCTTGTTCTTTTCGTCAGGCTTGAACAATGCATCCTGGTTGAGACCTATCTGCAGAGCCGAAAGCGCCCAATCCTCAGCACTGCCTGCGCCGTCAAACTTGGTACGCAAGGCTTCGCCCATGGCACGCGCGGCGGGGCTTTGCAAAAGCCTGAGGATCGCTTGCCGGGGATCTTTCAGCTCAGCTTCAGACCACTGGATACCTTGCGTCAAATAACCGAAAGCGTTCTGGCTCAATGTTAACGAGTCGAACTCAGGCAACGCCATTGCGTTATAGGAAACAGCGTCGTAGATCGCCTGCTGTTGCGACGTATCCAGCGGTGTTGGCCACGATAACCCGCCCCCCAAATCACCATGCAATTGTCGATACTCGACAGGGCGTAACAACTCAAGGGCCATGTTTTTTATGTCGGCTTTATCAACGGGGTGCTCCCAACCATTACCCGTCATGAACTGCAAGAGGTTCACCTGCCGCCCTGCCATGGGTTGGTTATCCAGACGAAAGCCGGAGTCAGGATCCAGCTTGATTTGTTGCGATTGAAGATAGGATCGCAGTCCAGCTTCACGATCATAAACTGGCGGCTCGGGAAGAAGGCGATGAGTGTAGTCATGCAATGAGGCTTGGTTATCCAAATACTCGTCCGCTCCCACATATGCTTTGGTCAAAGCATCCCTGAAAGTATCCAGGTCACGTTTGTTGGCAAGCTGCTGTTTTTGCGCCACCAGCGCTTCTTCAGTACGCGCCTCACCCACCCCTGAGGTGGCAAACCCATTATTGCTTTGCAACTCTCGGACACGTTGTCGATCTTCGGTGAAGTCGTTATGAATCGTCTCGCCATAGAATTGGGCTACCTGCTTGAGCGGCGCACTCTCGGCCTGCAGGTCCGAGTAACTGATGCCATCGGGCGCATAAGCTTTTAGCGCGGCCAGAATCGGCCCGGCAAAGGTTGCCCAAGGTGAGTTGTCTTTTAAGGTAAATAAGGTAAGCACGCCATTTTTTCTGACACTCAGCCCGCCGTCAGAATTAATCTTGAGGGAGGATGGATCATAACCCTCCGACTTAAGCCAGGTTAAAAAGTCCTTGTCGTTAAGGGTATTACGTAGCTGCGCTCGCCACTGGCCGAACGATGAAGCGTGCGGAATATTCGGGATGATCGTTTCTTCATCACGTGTCCGGCCCTCCAACACCTCACTATAAAGGGCTGCGAGTTCACTGTTGGCTTGATCCCGCGCAGAGGTGTGGGAGGACGTTTCATTACCCGGCACCTCTCGGCGGGTGCGGCTCACCGCAACCGAATTCGAGGAAGAATCACCTCGATTCTTCGCGGTATCCAGTGCTGCCTCGGAATACGAGTTTTTTGTAATCGAAGTGGCTGCGATGGGAGAAAGGGGCATGTCGTTTGTAGGCTCCAAGTTCTTTACTAGAAAGTTTTATAGGCGCCCATGAGTGAGATATTTCTGGGTATTGGTTGCGTCGAAATGCGTAACAAATTATAAGCTTGGTATAAAACAACCCTGCATAAAAAAACCTGGAGCTGTTCGTAAAAGAACAACCCCAGGTTTTTATTGAACCTTGCGTTTAGAACGCGCCCATGTAATCGCGCTTGCCCACTTCCACGCCGTTATGACGCAGCAGCGCATAAGTGGTGGTGACGTGGAAGAAGAACTGCGGCAGGCCGTAGGTCAGCAGGTAGGACTGGCCGCTGAAGCGCTTCTCTTTCGGGGTGCCGGGGCGGGTGACGATCTCGATGCCTTCCTTGCCGTCGATCTGCTCGGGCTTGATGGTGTCGACAAAGGCCAGGACTTTGGCGATCAGCGCTTGCAGGTCGGCAAAGGTGACTTCGCTGTCTTCGTACTTGGGTACTTCGATCTCGGCCAGACGTGCGGACACACCTTTGGCGAAGTCCACGGCGATCTGCACCTGGCGCACCAACGGGAACATGTCCGGGAACAGGCGCGCTTGCAGCAAGACATTGGGCTCGATGTTCTTGGCGCTGGCGTGGGCTTCGGCTTTGTTCAGCACATCGCTGAGGGCGGTGAGCATTTGCTTGAAGACCGGGATGGAGGCGGCGTACAGGGAAATAGTCATGACAGTCTCACGGTAATGGCGGGGTTGGAACCAGCCGCGATTATAGCCATGCCTGGCGCTTGTCTTTTATTTTTTCAAGCTTAGGCTAAGGGGCTTCACTGCATAGGGAAAGCGCGATGACCGCCGAGCACGACACCGACACCCCTGAGCCGCGCCTGAACAGCACGGAAATCCGCGTCCTGGGCTGCCTGATCGAAAAACAGGCGACCAACCCGGAAACCTACCCCCTCACCCTCAACGCCCTGGTGCTGGCCTGCAACCAGAAGACCAGCCGCGAGCCGGTGATGAACCTCAGCCAAGGCCAGGTCGGCCAGAGCCTGCGCGCGCTCGAAGGCCAAGGCTTCACGCGCCTGGTGATGGGCAGCCGCGCCGACCGCTGGGAGCACCGTGTGGACAAGGCCCTGGAGCTGGTGCCGGCCCAGGTGATCCTGACCGGGCTGCTGTTTTTGCGGGGGCCGCAGACCGTCAATGAGCTGCTCACCCGCAGTGGGCGCATGCATGATTTCGAGGATGCCGAACAAGTCGTGCATCAACTGGAACGCCTGATTGCACGAGGCCTGGCGCTGCTGGTGCCGCGCCAGGCGGGGCAGCGAGAAGACCGGTATACCCATGCGCTCGGCGACCCGGCGGATATTGAAGCGATTATGACCGCAAGGGGGAACCCAGTGGAGCGTAGCGCGGGCGCTGTTTCGGTGGAACGGATTGAAGAGCTGGAAGCGCGGATTGCGGCGCTGGAAGAACGGCTGGCACAGCTGGAACAGGCATAACGCAAATAAAGATGTGGGAGCTGGCTTGCCTGCGATAGCCATAGGTATCGACACAACTCTGAGGTGAACGACGGTAACCACGATGCGAAGCGAGCCGCTCTTGATCTGCTTTTGATCTCAGGCGCCCCGTTAAACCACGCTGGCCGGAATTCGACAGGGATTTGGGGGGTAAACCGGCAGGGATGCCGGTTTAGCCGCCCCGCGCCATGGATGGCGCGTGGCGGCGGCCCCCCAAATCACTGGCGGATTACGGGCACACCGAGCCTAAGCGAGGTGCCGAGTGGTGGGGCAAGAGCCTTTTGCTTACTTTTGGGCTCTTTTCAAAAGTGAGCCGCTGTCAGAGCGGAACCCTAGGTGGCCGTTACCGCAGGAATGGATATGTACACGGTCCAACTGTGTTGACTGCCAGGCCGCCTTCGCGAGCAAGCCCGCTCCCACAGTTGGATCGTGGGGTGTCAGGTGGATAGCTGTTGGCTTTCAGGCCGCCATCGCAGGCAAGCCAGCTCCCACAGTTGGATCGTCGCGTGTCAGGTAGATAGGTGTCGCCTGGCAGGCCGCCATCGCAGGCAAGCCAGTTCCCACAATGGTTGTGCGTAAGGCTTTAGCTGCGGGCGAAAGCCACCGCGGCCTCGAACTGCTCCTGCGTAGGCCGCACGCCGGTATAAAGCACAAACTGCTCCAACGCCTGGATAGCGATCACTTCCAGCCCGGTAATCACCCGCTTGCCCTGCGCACGCCCCCGCACGATCAACGGCGTTTCCGCCGGGATCGCCACCACATCGAAGACAGTCTCCGCCTGATCGATTGCCTCAGGCTCAAACGCCAACGCATCCGCCTCCGCCCCGCCGGTCATGCCGATGGGCGTCACGTTGATCAGCATCTGTGGCCGCAGGCTACCCAGATCCGCCTGCCACGCATACCCCAGGTTCCTGGCCAATGCCTGGCCCGCGGCCTCGTTGCGCGCCACGATCACACCGTTGGCATAACCCCCATCACGCAAGGCACTGGCGACCGCCTTGGCCATACCGCCGCTGCCGCGCAGGGCGAAGCTGGAGTCTTTGGGCACCGCGTGCTTTTTCAGCAATTGTTCGATGGCGATGTAATCGGTGTTGTAAGCCTTGAGGTGACCGTTGGTGTTGACGATGGTGTTCAGGGAATCAATGGCTTGAACCGACTCATCAAGTTCGTCCACCAAGGCAATGGCGGCTTCCTTGAACGGCATGGACACCCCGCAACCCCGCACGCCAAGGGCGCGGAGGCCGCCGATCGCGCCGGGCAAGTCCTGGCTGCTGAAGGCTTTATAGTAAAAATTCAGACCCAGCTGTTCGTACAGGTGGTTATGAAAACGCAGGCCAAAGTTCCCAGGGCGCGCCGACAGTGACATGCACAGTTGGGTGTCTTTATTGGGGTGCATCTGCATGGATAACTCCTTGAAGTAAGCAAATCGGTACAGACCTTACACAACCTTTACCCAGTGGCGGTGCTGTTTTCTCGAAATACGTTGTCTTAAAAGTATCCCCGCGACAATCCTTGAGTCTATTGATTGCAGACCACAAGCGCAGGGGCTAATTGAGGAATGACCATCATGCGTAAACTCCCCAGGATCGCCTTGCTTATCGGCGCACTCGCGATGGCCGGCCAAGCTTCCGCCCACGGTGGTGGTTGGGGTGGCCCGGCCGTGTTCGGTGCGCTTGTCGGCGCAGCGGTAGTCGGCTCTGTGGTTGCCAGCCAGCCGCGTGAGGTGTACGTGCAACAACCGGTGTATGTTCAGCCGCAGCCGGTTTACGCCGCTCCGCCGCCGGTTTACTACGCGCCACCGCCACCGGTGTATGTGCAACAGCAGGTTTACTACCGCCCGGCGCCCGTCTACTACGGCCCACCGCGCGGTTATTATGGACCGCCTCGTGGCTACTACGGCCCGCCCCACGGTTACTACCGCCGCGGTTGGTAAGTTCTAATACCCGTTGCCCCCACAGGCCTCGCCCACACGCGGGGCCTTTTTTTGCCTGGGAAGTCCGGATTTATCCTGCCAGTGTCGCTGTGAGAACAACGCACGAGCGCCAATCCCACATCATAAGCGTCAAATATCCTCTTGATCGATTGCGGGCTGCGCTGTCATGTTTGCGTCACAAAACAGTCGCACTATCGACCCAGTCCAGCCAATAACAATTAAGGACGATTGACCATGCCCACACAAAACCCGCACCGCACCGCCGGCCTGTGCACCTCCAGCAAGGTCTACAGCGCCTTGACTGAACTCAAGCACCTTGAAGGCCATCGCAACGCCAAGTTCCTGGCATTGCTGGCCGAAAACCTGGTGCGCAAGGGCCTGCTCAGTGAGCACGAGGTGGTGAACATGCTCGACCAGGTGGTGGATTAACGCCTGGCGTTGATGTCGACTATCGAGCCAGGTGATTTTTCCCAGGCGCCAGCAAACCGTAAGGTGACCTCCATAACGTTTGGAGGTACTTATGCCCACTGTTCAAATCATGTCCGTCATCGGCAGCGCCGTCCCCGCCCCGCTGCGCAAACTGGGCTTGCTCGCCTGCTGGTATGTCGTACGCGATGGCGAGCCGATCAGCGGCCCGCTCACGTCGTTATCCGATGCCGAAACACAACGCCGGATGGCAACCGACTTCAGACTAGAAGCCTGAACGTTACGGCAACGGCAACTTGACCCGCGGCTTGGTTTCGACGAACAACGCCCAGCACGACATGAACAACGCGGCCACCAGCGGCCCGATGACAAAGCCGTTAAGGCCGAACACCGAGAGGCCGCCCAAGGTCGAGATCAGGATCAGGTAGTCCGGCATCTTGGTGTCCTTGCCCACCAGAATCGGGCGCAGCACATTGTCCACCAGGCCGATCACAAACACGCCGAACAGCCCCAGCACCACGCCCTGCCAGATCGAACCGCTCAACAGGAAGTAAACCGCCACCGGCCCCCAGACCAGCCCGGCACCCACCGCGGGCAGCAGCGACAGGAACGCCATCAGCACGGCCCAGAGCAAGGCACTGGGGATGTCCAGGAACCAGAAAATCAAGCCACCCAGCGCACCTTGGGTCACGGCCACCAACACGTTGCCCTTGACCGTGGCGCGCACCACGCGGTTGAACTTGAGCTGCAGGCGACGCTTTTGCGGCTCGGCCAACGGTACTGCCGTGCGCACCTTGCGTACCAGTTCCGGGCCGTCGCGCAGCAAGAAAAACAGCAGGTACAGCATGATGAAAAAGCTCACCAGGAAATCAAACGTCCCCTGGCCGAAGCTGAACGCCTGGGAGGCAAAGAACTGACTGCCCTGCATCGCGCCCTTGACGACCTTTTCCCGCAGCCCTTCGAGGTTGCCCATGCCGAAGCGGTCGAGCAATTGCTGGAAATACGGCGGTAGAACGTTCTTGAATTGCTCGATATAACCCGCCACGTCGAGTTTGCCGCTCTCGATGTTTTTGTAGAGCGTGGCCCCCTCTTGCACCAGCAGCGCACTGGTAATGATCACCGGCAGAATCGCGATCACCAGGCACACCATCAAGGTGGTCAGGGAGGTCAGGTTGCGGTTCCAGCTAAAACGCTGCTGCAGGCGGCGCTGCATCGGCGCAAAGATAATGCCCAGGATCACGGCCCAGAACACCGCGCCGTAGAACGGCAGCAATATCCAGATAAAGGCCACGGTAACCAGGGCCAGTAGCAGCAACAGGGTTTTGAATTGCAGGTTGGTTTGGTTCATGTCCGGTCCATGTCAGAAAAACAGGGCCGATCGCGGCCCTGTTGCTTAGTCCGCAGCCAAACGTGGGAGTGCCCTTGTTTATCGAACAAGCATAGATCGCTATGTTTAGACGTGGATCAATGAACGGCGCCCGGCCCTGCACTACCCTCGCGCCTTTTGCGACCCACAGCCATGCCCTCCATGATTGCCCCCGAACTGCTCGCCCCTGCCGGCACCCTGAAAAACATGCGCTACGCCTTTGCCTACGGTGCCGATGCGGTTTATGCCGGCCAGCCGCGCTACAGCCTGCGGGTGCGCAACAACGAGTTCGACCACGCCAACCTGGCCCTCGGCATCCAGGAAGCCCATGACCAGGGCAAGCGCTTCTACGTGGTGGTGAACATTGCGCCACACAACGCCAAGCTCAAGACCTTCCTCAAGGACCTGGCCCCCGTGATCGCCATGGGCCCGGATGCGCTGATCATGTCTGATCCGGGGTTAATCATGCTGGTGCGCCAGCACTTCCCACAGATGCCGATCCACCTGTCGGTACAGGCCAATACGGTGAACTGGGCCAGCGTGGCGTTCTGGCAGCAACAAGGTATCTGTAGGGTGATTCTGTCGCGAGAGCTGTCTCTGGAAGAGATCGGCGAAATCCGCCAGCAGGTGCCGACAATGGAGTTGGAGGTGTTTGTGCATGGCGCCTTGTGCATGGCCTATTCCGGGCGGTGCCTGCTGTCGGGCTACATGAACAAGCGCGATGCCAACCAGGGCACTTGCACCAATGCCTGCCGCTGGAAATACCAGGCCACGCCGGCAGTGGAGAATGTCACTGGCGATATCGTCCATGAATATCAACCCACATTGGGCATCGGCACGCCCACCGATCAGGTGTTCCTGCTACAAGAGGCCAATCGCCCCGATGACCCCATGCCCGCCTTCGAAGACGAACACGGCACCTACATCATGAACGCCAAGGACCTGCGGGCCGTGCAGCATGTGGAGCGCCTGGCACAGATGGGCGTGCATTCATTGAAGATCGAAGGCCGTACCAAGTCCCACTTCTACTGCGCGCGCACCACCCAGGTGTACCGCCAGGCCATCGACGACGCAGTGGCTGGCCGGGCGTTTGACCGCGGTTTGATGACCAACCTCGAGTCCCTGGCCCAACGTGGCTACACCGAAGGTTTCCTGCGCCGCCACGTGCATGACGAATACCAGAACTACCAGAACGGCAGCTCGGTTTCCGAACGCCAGCAGTTTGTCGGGGAACTGACCGGCGAGCGGCGTGGTGCGTTGGCCGAGGTGAAGGTGAAGAATCGCTTTGCGCTGGGCGATCATCTGGAGTTGATGACGCCCGCTGGCAATTTTCATTTTGACTTGGCGAGCCTGCATAACGCCAAGGGCGAAGGCATCGAGGTGGCGCCGGGGGACGGGCATACGGTGTATGTGCCGATTCCGGCGCAGATGGTCCTGCGTTTTGGCTTGCTGATGCGCGACGTTTAAACCCTGCCGAGGGTTGAAAGGATCAGATCCTGAACTGGCCCACCAACTGCCCAAGGCGCTGGCCCAGGTCTGCCAGGCTGCGAGACGTCTGAGCGCCCAACTGGGTTTCGTCCGCCACGCTGTCCACCGCCACGGCAATCTGATGCACGCTGCGGTTGATCTCTTCGGCCACGGCGGTCTGCTCCTCGGCGGCGCTGGCGATCTGGGCGTTCATTGAGTTGATGGTGCCAATCAGCTGCGCCATGGTGTCCAGGGACGCGCCGGCTTGATTGGCCTGGGCCGAGGTGCCGTCGCCGGCATCGCTGGAGCGGCGCATCGCGTCCACGGCCGCCTCGGTGCCTTTTTGCAGGCGGTCGATCATGCCCTGGATTTCCTGGGTGCTGGTTTGGGTGCGACTGGCAAGGGCACGCACTTCATCGGCGACCACGGCAAAGCCACGCCCGGCCTCCCCGGCCCGTGCGGCTTCGATGGCAGCGTTGAGCGCCAACAGGTTGGTTTGTTCGGCGATGGAGCGGATCACGCCGAGCACGCTGACGATTGACGACACATCCTGCTGCAGGCTGTCCAGGGACACGCCGCTGCTGCGGATGTCGTTCACCAGCGCATGGATCTGCGCGATGCTGCCGTCCACTACACGCTTGGCTGCCTGGCCTTCGGCGTCGGTCTGCTGCGCGGCGACGGCGGCGCCCTGGGCACTGCGCGCCACTTCGTGGGCAGCCGAGGACATCTGGTTGATCGCGGTGGCCACCTGGTCGGTCTCGTGGCGCTGGCGTTCCATGGCCTGCTCGGAGCGCTGGGCCTGGTCGGACACCTGGCTCACCAACCCGGTGAGCTGAGCGGTCATGTCAGTGATCTGGCGCACCAGGCCGTGGATCTTATCGACAAAGCGGTTGAACGCACCGGCCAGGTCGCCGAGTTCATCCTGGCTGGTGATGGCCAGGCGGCGGGTCAGGTCGCCTTCACCCGCGGCGATGTCATCGAGGTTGGCCTTCATCAGGTGCAGCGGGCGCAAGATGGTATTGGCCAGCAGCATGCCCACGGCGGCGATCACCAGCAACACCACCACGGCGACGCCGAGGATGCTCAGCAGCACGCCTTGCATGCGCTTCTCGACTTTAGCCTGCACCACCGCCACCTGGGCGTCGATGCCATCGAGGTTCACCGAGGTGCCGATCACCATGTCCCACTTGGGCAGGTACTCGGTATAGCCGAGCTTGGGCACCAGTTCGGTCTGGCCGGGCTGGGTCGAGCTGTATTGCAGGTAATGGGTGCCGTCCTTGCCGACCTTGACCAGGTCGCGGTTGACGTAGACGCCGTTGGGGTCACGGTTGTCCTTGAAGCTTTTGCCTACGCCGTCCGGGCTGTTGCCCTTGAACAGGCGGATGGTCTCGGAGTCGTAGCCGAAGAAATAGCCGTCTTTGCCGTAGCTGGTGTTGGACAGCAACTTGACCACCTGCGCCCGCGCCGCGCTGTCGCCGGGGGCTGCCGCGTCGTAGAGCGGCTTGATGGTGGTCATGGCCACCTCGACATAACCTTGCAGGGTGGCCTTGGCGTCGTTGAGCAGGCGCTGGCGGGTTTCATCCACTTCGTTGCGGGCCTGGCCCTGCAGAATCCACACGGTGGTCAGGCTGATGACCACGGCAAACAACAACACCGGCACGACAGCAAGGGCCAAGACTTTGGCCTTCAAACTCAGACGCATGGCTTTTCTCTCTTGTTAGTGGCGACTTGAGAGGTTAACGGCCATGTGAGCGATTTCTGTAGGAGCGAGCTTGCTCGCGAAAAACCTGAGAGCCCTGCGGGGTGCCAGGTTGCCCGCGTTATCGTTGACGCTTTTCGCGAGCATGCTCGCTCCTACAGGAACCTCGTCAGAGCGTCATCGCGGCCAGCCAGCCGAACGCCAGCAGCGGCAGGTTGTAATGCAGGAAGGTCGGCACCACGGTGTCCCAGATGTGGTGGTGTTGGCCGTCAATGTTCAGGCCAGAGGTGGGCCCGAGGGTGGAGTCCGAGGCAGGCGAACCGGCGTCGCCCAAGGCACCGGCGGTACCAACGATGCACACGATGGCCACCGGGCTGAAGCCCAACTGCACACACAGCGGCACGAAAATCGCCGCGAGGATCGGCACCGTGGAAAACGACGAGCCGATGCCCATGGTCACCAACAACCCCACCAGCAACATCAACAACGCCCCGACGCCCCGGCTATGGCCGATGAACGCCGCCGAGGCTTGCACCAGCGAGTTCACGTCACCGGTGGCCTTGAGCACTTCGGCAAAGCCTGAGGACGCGATCATGATGAAGCCGATCATCGCCATCATCTTCATGCCTTCGGTGAACAGGTCATCGGTGTCGCGCCAGCGCACGATGCCCGACACCGAGAAGATCAGGAACCCGGCCAGGGCGCCGATGATCATCGAGTCCAACCACAGCTGGATGATGAACGCCGAGGCAATTGCCAGGCCGGCCACCAGCAGGGTCAGCGGGTTGTACTGCACCGCCACTTGCTCGACACGTTCGATTTTCTTCAGGTCGTACACACGCTTTTTGCGGTAGCTGAACAACACCGCCACCAGCAGGCCGACCACCATGCCCAGCGCCGGCAGGCCCATGGCGTGGGTGACGTTGACCCCACTGATATCCACCCCGCTCTTGGCGACGTTGGCCAGCAGGATCTGATTGAGGAAGATATTGCCAAAGCCCACCGGCAGAAACATGTACGGGGTGATCAGGCCGAAGGTCATCACGCAGGCGATCAGGCGACGGTCCAGCTGCAGCTTGGTCAGTACGTACAGCAGCGGCGGTACCAGCAGCGGAATAAACGCAATGTGGATCGGCAAGATGTTCTGCGACGCAATCGCCACCACCCACAACAGGCCGATCAGCAGCCATTTGACGTGGTTGCCACCGCTGGCGTCCTGGCGGTCCACCAGCAGCAAGGCTTTGTCCGCCAGGGCATGGGCCAGCCCGGACTTGGCAATCGCCACGGCGAAAGCCCCGAGCAATGCGTAGGACAAGGCCACGGTTGCGCCGCCGCCCAGCCCGCCGTTGAAGGCCTTGAGCGTGGCCTCGATACCCAGGCCACCGGTCAAGCCGCCCACCAAGGCGCCGACGATAATGGCGATGACCACGTGCACGCGGGACAGGCTGAGTACCAGCATGGTGCCGACCGCGGCGATGACTGCGTTAATCATGGTTACCTCAAGCAGAAACAAAAAAGACAGGCATGCCCGTGCGCGGCCCATGGGAAAGCTGCCGGCGTGCAGGCTTGAAAGAGGTCTTATTAGAGGGCGCGCACTTTGCAGGAGCGGGGCTATCATGTCAAAAACTGTGGTGAGGCAAAGCCCTCTGCACAGATAAAGAATTACCGGCACTGGCCGATACGCTGTCTCTATGTGCTTTCAGGTAAGGATGTCCCGATGTCGCTCAGGCAGCTCTCCATTCAATGGAAAATCACCCTGCTGGCGGGCCTGTGCCTGCTGGGGATCGTGACCCTGCTGGTGGGTCTGTCGCTGTATCGCATGGCGCAGAGCTCGCAGCAGGTCAAGGCGTCCAGCATGCAGATGCTCGACGAAGCCGCCCAGTCGCGCATCGAGGCCCAAGGCGAAGTGCAGGCGCTGGGCATTCGCCAGCAGTTCATGGATGCCTACCAGTACGGCCACGGTTTTTCCCGCCAGGTGCTGTTTTTGCGCGAGCAGGCAGAAAAGCGCTTTCTCGATGCCTTCGACACCCGTGAAGACTTGACCCGCCAGGTCAGGGCCGCCCTGCAGGCCAACCCCGACCTGCTCGGCCTGTCGCTGGTGTTCGAAGCCAATGCGCTGGACGGCAAGGACGAGTTGTTCGCCAACCAGGCGGAACTGGGCAGCAATGACAAAGGCCGTTTCGCCCTGTATTGGTCGCAACCGACACCGGGCAAAATCACCTCGATGGCGCTGCCCGAGAGCGACATGGCCGATACGTCCATCGGCCCCAGCGGTGAAAAAGCCAACGCCTGGTTCACTTGCCCACGCACGACCCTCAAACCCTGCGTGATCGAACCTTATTTTTATGTGATCGACGGCCAGAACGTGCTGATGACCAGCATCGTGTTCCCGCTGATGGTCAATGGCAAAGTCATCGCCTCGCTGTCGGTGGACATCAACCTCAACAGCTTGCAGGCGGTCAGCCAACAGGCCAGCCAGAAACTGTACGACGGCCAGACCCAGGTCAGCATCCTCAGCCCGATTGGCTTATTGGCCGGCTACAGCCCGGATGCCAGCAAACTCAGCCAACGCCTGGAGCAGGTCGACCCGGCCAGCGGCGCGCAGTTGATCAGTGCCTTGGCCAGCAGTACCCAGACTCACAGCCTGCGCACCGACCATCAACTCAAGGTTCTGGCGCCTTTTGCGCCGATTCCCGGCGGTAAATCGTGGGGCGTATTGCTGGATGTACCGGAACAAGTCCTGGTCGCCCCCGCCGAAGCGCTGAAAAATCAGCTGGACGCCGACAACGCCAAAGGCACCTTGCTGGAACTGGGCCTGGGCCTGCTGGCCGCCGTGGTCGGCTTGATCCTGGTGTGGCTAATGGCGCGCAGCGTGACCCGGCCAATCCTTGGCGTGGCGCACATGCTTGAGGATATCGCCAGCGGCGAAGGCGACCTGACCCGGCGCCTGGCCTATGCCAAACAGGACGAACTGGGCCAATTGGCCGGCTGGTTCAACCGCTTCCTCGACAAGCTGCAGCCGATCATTGCCGAGGTCAAACGCTCGGTGCAGGACGCCCGTGGCACCGCCGACCAGTCCGCAGCCATTGCCACGCAAACCAGCGCCGGCATGGAGCAGCAGTACCGCCAGGTGGATCAGGTGGCTACCGCGTCCCACGAAATGAGCGCCACCGCCCAGGACGTGGCCCGCAGCGCCGCCCAGGCGGCCCAAGCCGCCCGAGATGCCGATCAGGCGACTCGCCAAGGCTTGACGGTTATCGACCGCACCACCGTCAACATTGGCGAGCTCGCCGCCGACATGAGCACTGCCATGGCCCAGGTAGAAGGCTTGGCCGCCAACAGCGAACAGATCGGCTCGGTGCTCGAAGTGATTCGCGGCATCGCCGAGCAGACCAACCTGTTGGCGCTCAACGCCGCCATCGAAGCCGCTCGCGCCGGTGAAGCCGGCCGCGGTTTTGCCGTGGTCGCCGACGAAGTGCGCAACCTGGCACGGCGCACCCAGGAATCGGTGGAAGAAACCCGCCTGGTGATCGAACAATTGCAAACCGGTACCAGCGACGTGGTCGGCTCCATGGGCAACAGCTATCGTCAGGCCCAGGGCAGCGTCGAACAGGTCGGCCAGGCCGTCACCGCCTTGCGCCAGATTGGCGATGCGGTCACGGTGATCAGCGACATGAACCTGCAAATCGCCAGCGCCGCCGAAGAGCAAAGCGCGGTGGCCGAAGAGATCAACAGCAACGTGGCGACCATTCGCGATGTGACCGAGTCGTTGTCGGAGCAGGCCAATGAATCGGCGCGGGTCAGCCAGGCGTTGAACAGCCTTGCGAATCAGCAGCAGGGGTTGATGGATCAGTTCAGAGTCTGAATGTAGCAAGGCTTTTCTGTGGGAGCCGGGCTTGCCCCAATGCCAGTCAGTTAAGGTTTTTTTGTAGGAGCGAGCTTGCTCGCGAAAAACTCACAGGCGCCGCGGTCACTCAGCAAGCACGCGTTATCGTTGACGTTTTTCGCGAGCAAGCTCGCTCCTACAGTAGGCGATGCAGACACCTCGGTATTCCAGGTAAACCGAGTCGATGCTATCGCAGGCAAGCCAGCTCCCACATTTTGAGCGGTGGTGTGTCAGCGCCGAGGTAGTTCGATCAGTACCTTGAGCCCACCCAGCTCACTCTCCTGCAACTGCAACACCCCACCCCACACCTCAACGATGTCGCGCACGATCCCCAAACCCAGGCCATGGCCGACCCTCTGTTCATCCAGGCGTGCGCCACGGCTGAACACCTGGTCGCGCTGGGCCTCGGGTATGCCGGGGCCGTCGTCTTCCACCGCCAGTTGGTAACCATGGGGCGTCTCGCTGACGCTCAGGCGTACCTCGGCGTCCGCCCATTTACAGGCGTTGTCCAACAGGTTGCCCAGCAGTTCCAACAGGTCTTCACGGTCCCAAGGCAGTTGCAGGCCCGGCGCCACCTGGTAGCTGAGGTCCAGGTGTTCGCCGTGGATCATGCGCAGGGTGGCCAGTAAACCGGGCAGTTCTTGTTCACAGTCAAACAACGCGCCCGGCAAGGCATCGCCGGCCAGGCGCGCACGGTTGAGTTCACGGTTAAGGCGCTGCTGCACCTGCTCCAATTGCTCGCGCAGTAACTGGCTCAACTGCGGATGATCCTTGAGGGCTTCACTGGAAGCGGCGCTCAACAATACCGCCAGCGGGGTTTTCAGCGCATGGCCCAGGTTGCCGAGGGCGTTGCGGGAGCGCTTGAGGCTGTCTTCGGTGTGCGCCAGCAGGTGGTTGATCTGCGCCACCAGGGGCTCCAGTTCAAGCGGCACCTGGGTGTCGAGTTGCGAGCGCTGGCCTTGTTGCAGTTGGGCGATCTGGTTACGTGCGGTCTCCAGCGGGCGCAAGGCACGGCGCACGGTGACCCGTTGCAGGATCAGCACCAGCATCAGCGCCGCCAGCCCCATCACCAGGCCGACCTGGCGCATCAGGCGAAAGCTCTCGCGCACGGGCGTGTAGTCCTGGGCCACGCTGATGGAAATCGACTGGCCAAAGCGCTTGTAGTCCGAGCGCAGCACCAACAGTTGCTGGCCTTCGGGGCCCAGTTGCAGGTTGCCCTTGAGCCCCGCCGTGGGGAGCCGGGGCAATTCCTGGTCCCACAGTGAACGAGAGCGCCAATGCACATCGGCAAAGTCGATACGAAAGTAATGCCCGGAAAATGGCCGTTGGTACGCCGGCGACAGGCGTTGCTCATCCAACTGCACGCCATTGGGCCCACGCACCAGCGCCACCAACAGGTTTTCGCTGTCGTTGCGCAAGCCCGCTTCAAGGTAGCGCTGCAAACCCGCCTCGAACAACCACAGGCTGGTTTGCGCCAGCACCACGCCGACAATCACCATCACGCTGATCAACCCCAGGCTCAGGCGCCGCTGGATTGACCTCATGCCGGGGTAGCGCCGAATCGGTAGCCCTGGCCGCGCCGGGTCTCGATCACACTGCGGCCCAATTTGCGTCGCAGGTGGTTGACGTGCACCTCAAGTACATTGGAGTCGCGCTCGGTCTCACCGTCATACAAGTGTTCGGCCAGGTGGCTTTTGGACAGGATCTGTTCGGGATGCAGCATGAAATAGCGCAACAAGCGAAACTCGGCAGCCGTCAATTGGATCTCGGCGCCGTCGCGTAGCACGCACTGGCGCCCTTCATCCAAATGCAGGCCGGCGGCTTGCAGGGTGGGCTGGTTCGTCTGGCCGTGGGAGCGGCGCAGCAGCGACTGGATGCGCAGGTACAGCTCTTCAGGGTGAAAGGGTTTGCTCAGGTAATCATCGGCGCCGGCCTTGAGCCCTTCGATACGCTCGGCCCAGGAATCGCGGGCCGTGAGGATCAGCACCGGGATGGCCAACGCGGCGGCGCGCCATTGCGCAAGCACGTCAAGCCCGGGCAACCCTGGCAGGCCAAGGTCGAGGATGATCAGGTCATAGGGTTCGCTGCGCCCTTGATACACGGCGTCGCGGCCATCGGCCAGCCAGTCGACCGCATAGCCCTGGCGCTGCAGGCCGGCCATCAGCTCGTCAGCCAGGGGTACGTTGTCTTCCACCAGGAGCAGGCGCATCAGTCTTCCTCATCTTTGATCAGGTCACCGTTGGTGGCGTCCAGCTTGATCTCGCGCACCACGCCCTCGGTGGTCACCAGTTCCACTTCATAGGCATATTGCCCGTGTTTCTTTTCCAGTTCGGCTTCCAGCAGCCGCGAGCCGGGGTATCGCGCCATGGCCTGCTGCAACAGCTGTTCCAATGGCAGGATCACGCCCTGCTGGCGCAGGGCCAGAGCTTCATCCTGATTGAGGTCGCGGGCCGCGAGGCTGGAACAAAACACCATGAGCACCAGCGCCACGCGACTGCCGACGCGTAAATTTACCTTCATTACGTATCCTGATGATTCTTGAGAACCTGCCCGGTGAGCGCGTTCAATTCAACATCCCATTCAATGCCGTCGGTATCTCGTAGCTCGACTTCATAGACGTACTTGCCGTATTCCTCATCCAGATCGGTGTCCAGCAGCGTCGAACCAGGGTGAAGGGCCAGGGCCGTGGCTTCCAATTGATCGAAAGCGACAATTGTAACAGTGGCCGGCACGATCAGTGGCTTGTCTGGGTCCACGGCGGCGGCCGGGGTCGCCGTAACGAGGATGATAGCGGCGGCGCCCAGGGCAGTGAGGCGCTTCATGATAAGTCTCCGTTACATGATGTTTTCCTACGTCGGCCACGGTACGCGCTGCAACTTAACTGAAACTGAATTGCCACCATGGCAATTCCAGTTAAGCCATTTTTCCCACTGCCTGCGAGATTTCCTATACTGCCCCGCTCGCCTCAACAGAGACCGGTATGACCGCCATCCATATCAAGTTCCCGGCCTTGACCCTCAAGGCCGGCAAACGCGCCTTCACCCGCATCCGCGAGCAGGGCCTTGCGCCTGCCGACGTCGGCATCCTCCCCGGTGCGGCGGGCGGCCCCAAGGCCCTGGGTATCCAAGGGCTCGACCTGGCGCTGTTCGGTGACTGGTTACGCCGTGCCCCGCGCGAGCGTGCGCTGATCGGCGCGTCCATCGGCTCCTGGCGGTTCGCCAGCGCCTGCCTGCCCGACCCGGTGCAAGGCTTGCTCGACCTGGGCCGCCTGTACAACGAGCAGCGCTTTGCCAAAGGCGTGACCATGGCCCAAGTCAGCCAGAGCTGCCAGCGCATGCTCGACGACCTCCTGGCCGGGCGGGATGCGCGGGTGCTGGACAACCCCGACTACCGGTTGAACATCATGGTGGTCAAGAGCCACGGCCTGCTCGCCGATGACCACCGTGGGCGGCTGGGGCTGGGCCTGTCGTCGGTGATTGCCGATAACCTGCGGGGCCGCGCACGGCTGTCGCGGCATTTTGAGCGGCTGATCATCCACGACCCGCGCCAGGCGCCCCCGGTACACCCTCTGAAGGATTTCCCCTCACGCTTCCTAACCCTGGACGTGGGTAACCTGCGCCAGGCGTTGCTCGCGTCCGGCTCGATCCCCATGGTGATGCAAGGCGTGCGCGACCTACCCGGGGCCGGAGCCGGCACCTACCGCGACGGCGGCCTGCTGGATTACCACCTCGACCTGCCTTACCACGGCGATGACATCGTGCTGTACCCGCACTTTACCGACCGGGTCATCCCCGGCTGGTTCGACAAGGGCCTGCCATGGCGACGCAGCAACCAGCAAGGCTTGCAGGATGTGTTACTGCTGGCGCCATCCAGGGACTACCTGGCCCGCCTGCCCCACGGCAAGCTGCCAGACCGCAGCGACTTCAAGCGCTTTATGGGCGATGATCCTGGCCGCAACAGATATTGGCAAACAGCGATGAGCGAGAGCCAACGGCTGGGGGATGAGTTTTTGGCATTGGCGGATAACGGCAAGCTCGGCGACCGTTTGCTAACCCTTTAGCTGTAGGAGCGAGCTTGCTCGCGAAGGTCGTCAACGATAACGCAGCGTGCCTGGGTTAACGCGGCGCCCTTGGGGTTTTCGCGAGCAAGCTCGCTCCTACAACATGAGGGGCGGTATGCGCAGGGGCTGGTCAAGCTGTTAAACTCGCCGCCTGCCAGACACCTGACCGAGCTGAAAACACTGTGGAAATCTTCAAGGAATTTACATTCGAATCCGCCCACCGCCTGCCCCACGTACCGGAAGGCCACAAATGCGGGCGCCTGCATGGGCATTCGTTCAAAGTGGCCATCCACCTGAGCGGCGACCTGGATCCCCATACCGGCTGGATTCGCGACTTCTCGGAGATCAAGGCGATTTTCAAGCCGCTGTATGAACGCCTCGACCACAACTACCTCAATGACATTCCCGGCCTGGAAAACCCCACCAGCGAAGTGCTGGCCAAGTGGATCTGGACGGAGTTGAAACCTCTGCTGCCGGAACTCAGTGCGATCCGTATCCACGAGACGTGCACCAGTGGCTGCATTTATCGCGGCGAGTAAGTGATCGAGTGTTAAAAAAAACCACCTGTGCGGGTAGTTTTTTAATGCCTGCCTGCCACGATGTAAAGCGAGCTTGACACTGAATTGACCGCCACCTAATGTAAAGCACCCTTTACTTATGGAGATGATCATGTCACCCAACCGCTTCCCGATGGAGTTCGCCGTCATTTTGTTGGTGTACGTACTGTGCGTGGTGGTTTCCAGCGTCTACATGTCGTCGATACCCGACGGCGTCGCCAAAATCGCCCTGGCGCTGCTGCCCGTCATCCCGATGATCGCGATGGCGGTGTCGATCATCCGGCGGCTGAACGCCATGGATGAAATGGGCCGCAAGATCCAGCTCGAAGCGCTTGCGGTGGCGTTTGTCTGCACGGCGCTGACCACCTTCAGCTACGGTTTTCTGGAAACGGCTGGCTTCCCGCGGATGTCGGCCTTCATGGTCTGGCCGATCATGGGCGGCGTCTGGTGTGTGGCGACGATCATCGGCTCAAGGCGCTATCAGTGAACAATCAACTGCGTCATCTGCGCTCCGAACTGGGCTGGTCCCAGGCTGACCTTGCAGAGCGACTGGGTGTGTCGCGCCAGACCGTCAACGCCATCGAGACCGGCCGCTACGACCCGAGCTTGCCCTTGGCGTTCAAGATCGCCAAGGTGTTCGAGCAGCCCATCGAGTCCATCTTTGAAGCACCGATGGACTGATGGGGACGCGTGACTGCAAGGGGTATTGAGACCCACTATGCGCTTCATGCCAACGCTGTTCGACTGAGCCAGTTTGGCTCACCGCTGCACTGCTTTTGCGCTGATTGGGAGGGGGCGGCCTTATAAAGGGCTTGCTCCCGTCAGCGCATACCTGCCCGCACCTGCGTTGGCACGCAGGATGCACGCGACCTGGGTCACCACTCAGGGAGCAGCCCCCATGACGCAGCAAGAACCCGGCAACGACTACCCTCTCAGCGAAGTCCCCTTGCATGCGCGCAAGGGTCTGGCCTCTACGGCCATGGTGTTGCTGGGGTTCACCTTTTTTACCGCGACCATGTTTGCCGGCGGCAAGCTGGGGGTGGCGTTCAGCTTCATCGACATGCTCGGCGTCGTGGCCCTGGGTAACCTGTTGCTGGGTATCTATGCCGCAGGCTTGGGTTACATCGCGTTCAAGAGCGGCTTGAACTCGGTGTTGATGGGGCGTTTCTGCTTTGGCGAAGTGGGCAGCAAGCTCAGTGACGTGATCCTAGGTTTTACCCAGATCGGCTGGTATGCCTGGGGCACGGCCACGGCGGCCGTGGTATTGGGCAAGTATTTCCAGTTGAACCCAGGCAGTGTGCTGGGGTTGATGGTGGTATTCGGTTTACTGTTCTGCGCCACCGCCTACGTGGGGTATCGCGGCTTGGAAATCCTGTCCTACATCGCGGTGCCGGCCATGGGCATCCTGTTGCTGCTGTCGATGTGGGTCGCCACCGTGAAGGTCGGCGGGTTGGAGGGGCTGCTGGCAGTGGTGCCCAGCGCTGAGCTGGACTTGTCCACCGCCATCACCCTGGTGTTCGGGACCTTCGTCAGCGGGGCAACCCAGGCCACCAACTGGACACGGTTTTCGCGCTCGGCCAAGGTTGCGGTGCTGGCCAGCCTGATCGGCTTTTTTGTCGGCAACGGCTTGATGGTGTTGATCGGGGCATATGGCGCCATCGTCTATCAGCAACCGGATGTGGTGGAGGTCTTGCTACTGCAAGGTTTCGCCACGGCGGCGATGGCCATGCTGCTGCTCAATATCTGGAGCACCCAGGACAACACCATCTACAACTTCGCCGTCGCCGGTTGTAACCTGCTGCGCACCCAACGGCGCAAGAGCGTGACCCTGGCCGGCGCGGTGATCGGCACCCTGCTCGCCTTGTTCGGCATGTACGACCTGCTGGTGCCATACCTGATCCTGCTGGGCACGGTCATCCCGCCGATTGGGGGCGTGATCATGGCGGACTTCTTCTATCGCTATCGCGGCCAATACCCACGCTTGGCGCAGGCTCGCCTGCCGGCGTTCAATTGGCCCGGCCTGATCGCGTACGGGGTGGGCACCGTGCTGGCGTTCAACTCGCCGTGGGTCGCGCCGTTGGTGGGAATTGTTGCCGCGTCGCTGACCTATGTGCTGCTCACGGCCATACTACGCGCCATGACCGCCTGGACATCGGTATCGCCCTGAGGATCTGGCGGCTGTCTGCCTGATTGTTTTTAGCCAAGAGGAACTTGACCATGCACATCATCAATGCCCGCCTGCGCAACCGTGAAGGCCTGCATGATCTGCACCTGGAACACGGCCGGATCGCCAGCATCACTGCGCAAACCGGGGTGCCGGCGCTGATGGCCGGCGACTTGGACGCTGCCGGCAACCTGGTAATACCGCCCTTCGTCGAACCCCACATCCACCTTGACGCCACCCTCACCGCCGGCGAACCGCGTTGGAACATGAGCGGTACGCTGTTTGAAGGCATCGAATGCTGGGGCGAACGCAAGGCCACCATTACCCAGGAAGACACCAAGGCCCGGGCCAAAAAAACCATTCAGGCCCTCGCCGCCCATGGCATCCAGCATGTGCGCACCCATGTCGACGTCACCGACCCGGACCTCACCGCACTCAAGGCCCTATTGGAGGTACGTGAAGAGAGCACCCACCTGATCGACCTGCAAATCGTCGCCTTCCCCCAGGAGGGCATCGAGTCATTCCGCAATGGCCGCGAACTGATGGAAGAAGCCATTCGCCTGGGTGCCGACGTGATCGGCGGCATCCCCCACTTCGAATACACCCGCGACCAAGGCGTGAGTTCGGTGAAGTTCCTCATGGACCTGGCCGAACGCACCGGCTGCCTGGTGGACGTGCACTGTGACGAAACCGACGACCCCCACTCGCGCTTTCTCGAAGTGCTCGCCGAAGAAGCCCGCAGCCGCGACATGGGTGCCCGCGTGACCGCCAGCCATACGACCGCCATGGGTTCCTACGACAATGCTTACTGCGCCAAGCTGTTTCGCCTGCTGGGGCATTCCGGTATCAGTTTTGTCTCGTGCCCCACCGAAAGCATCCACCTGCAAGGCCGCTTCGACAACTTCCCAAAACGCCGCGGCGTCACCCGCGTCAACGAACTGCTGGAGGCCGGCATGAACGTGTGTTTCGGGCAGGACTCCATCGTCGATCCCTGGTACCCGCTGGGTAACGGCAACATTCTGCGAGTGCTGGAGGCTGGCCTGCACATCTGCCATATGCTCGGTTACCGCAATTTGCAAAACGCCCTGGACCTGGTCACCGACAATAGTGCCAAGGCCATGGCCCTGGGCGACCGATACGGATTGCAAGCAGGCCGCCCGGCCAACCTGCTGATCCTGTCGGCCGACAGCGACTACGAAGTCATACGTAGCCAGGGCCTGCCGTTGTACTCGATTCGCAACGGCAAGGTATTGATGAAACGGCAACCGGCGCAGGTAGAGTTTATGTAACCGCGTGCGTTAGACGACTGAGTCGATGTCCAGCGTTTGCACCCGGGCCTGCTCATCGTGGGCAGGCGGTGGGATGCTGGCGAATTGGGCCGACTCACGATTCTCGCGGTGGCTGAACCAACGCTTGAGGCTCGATTGCAGATGGGTAGAAGGGGCGTGGCTGCCGTAGACATCACGGGCTTGCAGGCGACGCCAGCGCAGGCTTGCCAAGCGCTCGCGGCTGGTGTGCAAACGGTCGATCTCTGCGTTCAAGGCATCGCCAGGTTCATGGCTACGATCATTGGCCGGGCGCCGCTGAGCCAGTTCACGCCGCTTGGCCCGCAGTTGCTCGCGCATGTCTTCGAAGGCCCGGTCGAGCAGCTCGAACTCCCGCTGGGTCACCAGCGGGCCCTCACTTTCCAGGGTTTGTTGCCAGCGGCGCAATGTCGCCCAGGCGGCGGGGATGTAGCTGGTGGTCATGAAGTGCTGGTCGGCTTGGAACAGCTGCCTCAGCAGATTATCGCGGTCGGGCATATCGCCCTGCAGTTGCAATGCGCGGTTGCAACCCGCCTCTTGGAGCGATTCGCAGCCAGGCTTCCATAACACCGAGGAGTGGCTGCCATCCGGGAGCGTGATCGGCATGAAGTGATATTGCTCACCGTGATGCCGATAGGGGTTGCCGCCCACGCGCACCAGCCCTGCGGCGAACAGCAGGCCACCGGGTGCGGGGTTGCTGAATAGCGTGATGGCCCCGGGAATCCAGAGTTTGGCGGTGGTGTTCATCCAGGGCGCCGGGACACTGGGGACGGGGTCGTTGTGGTTGACGATGCGATGGTGGACCAGGGATGAGGCGCCGGCGGTGAATTCGGCGTCGGCGGCGCGGGGGGCGCCGTAGGTGTATAGCAGGATATTGTAGTGGGCGTCCGGGGCTCGGCGCAGTCCTTCGGCCAACAGCAAGGCAATGGCGCCGCCGAGGCTGTGGCCGCAAATTACGATGCGCTGGCCAAGGTGAAACTGATCAAGGTATTGCAGTACGAAATCACGCATAGCCCGGTAGGCCTGGTAAAAACCATCGTGCGCTTTTCCAACACCGTCTTCGAAAGACACCTGATGGGCATCGGCGTCACGCAATACGTCGGCACGACTGACCGTTCCTCGCACAGAAATCAGGATGATCTCATCGTGATGGGTGATGAAAGCCTGGGTATCAGTGCCGAATTTTTCATCATCGAAAAAGTGCAAGCGTGCGGGATGCCCCTGCTCTTCCTTTAGTTCCGGGCGATTTTGTGGGTACAACTCAGGATCGAAAGGCAGGATTTCGAAGCGCTGGGAGTAAGGAACATCTTCGTAGATGGGGTAGAAACGGTGTAATTGGTTCGGATCAATTCGCCAGGCTTCGTGATACACCGAAAGCTGTTCAGCGAATAAATTTCCAACGCTCGGATCTAACGGAAACCGCACTTCGTCTGATGGGCTTTCTGCGGGGACCTGCCCAAAATCGCAGTAACTCAACGCAGCAAACAATGCCAGTTGGTAGAGGTTCAGGGCACAGAAGCTGTCTTCGGTGGATAACATTGGGCGCAAGGCCCGTAGGGGTCGTACTTGCAGAACGGTGTGCTTGTTGGGGAACAGTACGATACCCGACAACGTTGGCTCGGGTGGACCGAACCCTAGGTCGGCCATCATTTTCAGTGCATGACGCTTGGGACGCAAAACTGACGAAGCAGGTAGGGGCAGATGAGCGCTATGGCGTACCAAATCGCTTACTTCCACTTGATAAAACCGATCCGCTTCTTGGTAGGCGGAACTCTCCTCAACGCGTCTGTCGTCAGCACTAGCAAAAAAAATTCTCTCCGCGCGCATTTGAAGTTCGGTGATAGGCAGTTTGTACGTTCGACGCGTTCTTAGCTGGTAGTACGGCTCCTCAGTCCCGCTATATAAATCATCCAACATGAGAACAACAGGGCCGCAGTAGAAATCCTGCAGACTGGCAAAACCCTCATCATTCAGTTTACCGACGTAGTGTCTCCCTGAACTGTCATGGACCGAAAATGGTAGTCCGCCAAAGGCTTTCCCATTGCCCGTCACATCGACCAAACGAAAACTTACCCAGTGCCCTTTCAATGCACAAGCAGGCATTCGTTCATTGAAAAAAGCTTGCTTCCATGCACCCATCTTCATGAGTTCGTCCTTGTTATTTGCATGTTGGATAGACGTCGCATACGCGACCGTCCGGCATTTTTATGGGTTTAAAGTCTGTGGTGTTACCTGCGCAATATGCAAAAAGGTCTTCGAAACTCTTGCCTCTGCATCGCCGCCATCCACCCGGCACAGCTACCCATCTATCGTCAAAAGCAGGTAATTCATCCTCGCTGACAGATAGCAACAGCCTCAGCTTTTTCCCCGGTAAGTGCGACCGTTGCGCCACGCCCCCTACCCGCGACGCTCGCAACTTGCCCATCGAATCCAATGAATTGCAGATCAGCAGTTTTCTAATCGCATGCAAAGGCCCCACCGTCCGAAAATGCCATTTACATTGCCCAAGTATTTCCTGCACACCCGACTCGGGCATCCCCGGTAGGTCGGCCTCCAAACGGTCTCGAATGGAAATACTCCCAAAATTTCCGCCCACATCCATACTCCGCGTCCCCCACTTCGCATAGAAGTCAAACTCCACACTGCGCAGGACCAACGGGCAACCTTCTACCGTTTCAGTCAGTGGTAGCTCATAGCTCGCGCTGCTCGCCACAGGTTTGTAGTCTGTAAAAAAAACTTTGCGCTCAGGCCTTTTGCCCCGCCGCCGAGGCAAGGTGCACGTCTCACCCGTCGCGGGCCGGTAGTTGGCAGCCGTTTTAAGTTCAAACTGCGCCGGCAAATCCACCTCCAACGTAAAACGCTCCACCGCCCGCCCCGTACATCCCGAAAGCCCCGCAACCACCAGTAGCACCAATCCCATCCGTCTATTCACCACTCCCCACCTCCCTGCGCCACTGTGCCGCCACTCGCTCAAAATGCTCTCCTGGCGCCTCGCCTGCCCTTGGCTGCCAATGAACAACACTGCTGCCGGTCGCCTCTGCCAACCGGCGCACCACCAGAAATTCGAGCTGCTCCGGCTCCCGCCATTGCCAGATGCGCGCCTGTTCCAGTACCTGGGCCAGCCAAATCCTGGGGTCTTGGAATTCGACCAATGCCACCAGGTCTTCACTGTGCTCAGCCAGCAGGTAGCGCAGGATATTGGCGTGCAGGATGGCTTCGGCCTGGGGGTTGGGTGTGTTGAGCCACGGCGGTTGCTCAGGCGCAGGGTAGTCACCCGGTGCAGGGTTTTCGTGGTGGCACCAACGGCCTTCATGCCAATAGCACACGCTGATCAGCGGCCCAAGGTAGACCGGCCAATGTTCCTCGGCCAGATGGGCCAAGGCACGGGCCAGGGTGCGGTTGTCGTGAAAGCGATAAAGCGCCTGCTGGCCTTCTGGCCCCAGGAGTAATCGCTCACGCCAATGACGCGCCATACCCGCCAGGTCGCTAGCAGCCAGGCTGGCGAGCCACCCCCAGTTCGACTCGGGGTGTAGCAGCAAGTCGGCCAATGCAGGCTCATTCAGTTGCTCCAGTAACAGTATGAGCGGGCCTGAATTCGCCAACTCTGCCGCAGGGGTTTCGCTGTAGAGGTTGCAATAGTGCGACGGGGCGCGATCTGCCAGCAGGGGCTGGCGAGCCTCATGGTTACCCTCCAGCATCAGGCACAGTTGGCGTCCACTCTGCTGTTGTTGGGCCATCCAGCGATGGGGCAAGCTGTCCATCAGGCCGCCCTCCCCGCGATATCGCACGGGCCTTCACGGCAGCCTTCACACAGGGGGCAAAAGTCCGCGCCCAGTTGCTTGGCCAAATCCATGATGACGCCTTGCGCTGCAGAGATTTGCGCACCGGCAACCCATGACGGGCTCACCGAACGGCTTGCAGACGGCGAACAACCCAGGGTGATGGGCCGGCTGCTGGAAATACTGCCGGCTTGCATCACCAGGTGTTCACCGCCCGCCTTCAAGCTCAATTGTGCACCAGCCTCTATCACCAGGCTGCCACCGGCCTTGAGATGAACCTGCTGCCCGGCTTCGATCACCAGGCTTTGGCCAACGCGAGTCAAGCTATCACCTGCTACCTCCAGGCGACTGTCATGCCCCACCCGCTGCTCCAGGTCACGTTGGGCGCGCAGGTAGATGAGCTCTTCGCCGCATCGGTCTTCGAGGTGCAACTCATTGGCGCCCCCGCCGGCCGGCGAGCTGCGGCTACGCAGTACACTGCGTGTCTTGTGTTGCGGCAAAGGGTACGTCGGCAAGTGCGATGCATTGGGCAGGCAACCGGTGACAAGGGGTTGGTCCGGGTCGCCCTCCAAAAAGCTCACCAGCACTTCCATGCCGACCCGTGGAATAACCATGGCACCAAACCCGTCGCCTGCCCAACCGGACGCCACGCGCAGCCAACAACTGCTGGTCTCGTCGCCCTTTTCCGCGCGATCCCAGTGAAAGCGCACCTTCACACGGCCATAGGCATCGCAGTGCACGTCCTCGCCGGCAGGCCCGGTTACCGTCGCGGTCTGGCTGCCACTGATCGTTGGCTTGGGATGCTTGAGGGCAGGTCGATGCACTGCGCGCCATGGGGTTGCAGTGAACCGGTTGCGATAGCCTTGGAACCCATTGGCATCAACGATCGACGCCTCCAACACCTGCGGCTGGTATCCCTCATGACGTACCGAAGTCAGCAGCCATAAGTCGTTGCAGGCGGGGTCCGGGTGATCACACAGCTCAAGAAAGTGACCGCTGCACAACGCCGGTTGATCGCTCTTGCCCAGCACTCGTTGGCGATCACGTTGGTGACGCTCAAGGCCGCGTCGCGCCAGTTGTGCCCCGCGTGCATGGCCGTTAAAGCCGGCAGGATAGGCATAGTCTTCCAAAGGATCCGCCGGCCCGGCACCGGCCTGGTCATGCAGGCGAAACGAAGGGTGCTCAAAGTCATAGTCACGACGTACGGTGCGCCGGCTGCGCGTTACCAGGCGCCGATCGAAACGCTGGACAACCGGGGCCCCAAGCGATGGATCAGCCGAGGAACAATAACGCTGCACCGGTAACCGGCGAAATACCGTCTGATCATCGCCAAACACCAGCAGATGATTCTCCGCGCTGTGACGAAAGTGGTAGTGAATGCCCTCCTCCTCACACAGCCGTTGGATAAAATGCAGGTCGGACTCCCTGTACTGCACGCAAAATGCGCGTGGTGGATACACCACAGGCCCCAGCTCAAAGGCATAGGCGTCAGCGAAGATGCCGTGCTGTTGGAGGACCGCCGCAATGATCTGCGGCACGCTGCGCTGCTGGAAAACCCGCTGATCGCAACGATGGGCAAGGGATGCCAGGCGTGGAGCGAGCGTCAGGTGATAAAGGGTGAGCCGCGTACCGGGATCATCCCGACCGATGGCGTAGACTTGCCCATGCAAGCCTTGGCCTGTTTCGCCGAAGTCCAGATAGGCGGGCTGATGAAGCAACGCCTCCAGGTCCAGGGACGGGTCTTCGCTGACTAACTGCACCTGTATAAAGTAGGGCTGGTCAAGGGCTTCACTGCCGTTGAACGCTACTACGTGAAGTTCTGTATTTATGCCTGCAAGGACTAACTTGAAACGTGACGAAACAAACCCGTTAACCATCCTTTGTTACCCGCCATCAACTTTCTCCTGAACGACTCTTCCTCGCCAACACCTATTCTGATTGCGAAAAAAAGCACCTGAACACGTTCAAGCTTAGCGAGCTCAGGCGCTTTTCGGTCATTTTTGAATAAAACAGAAGTTTCGTACAACGAAGATGGAAGTGTCTTTTACAAAATATAGGTACAGCCAAAAAATCATCTAAAGACATGAAGAAAATTCTGACTACAGCTTGCCTCTGTATAACTATGTTTTAAGGAAACAGCTGACACTTATTCAATACGACAGTCGTTCGCAGTTCAGCTTTTTAGTCGCACTGTCCCAGGAATGGAGATGTACACGGTCCGACTGTGTTGACTGTCAGGCCGCCTTCGCGCTCCCACAGTTTGATCGCGGGGCGTCAGGCCTCCCTCACAGCAATGCCCCCTCTCACCGCGCAGACGTGGCAACTCCCCCCCGCCCCGCCGATATTGCCGCGCGCCTCTGCCTGACGAAAAAGCAGCGTATTACATAACGCTCTGTAGGTGGGAAGTGAGCTGGAAGGTGGTAATCCGCCGCAAGAAACCTGGGGTTCAGCCACTCCCGCAGGGATTACACACCTTCCAGCCCACCTCCTACAGGCTCGATCATTTCTACGTGGTGATCGGTTGCCAAAGCGTTCCATGTTTGTAAAAAAATAAGGCTCGTACCCCGTACCTTTCATCCTGAACACCAAGGGAACCCGGCTCGCTCGAGACGGCCTGATGTGCAAGGATGTCGCGCCAGACATCGTTCGTTGAACGCCAAGCCAAGGATTTTCTCATGACTGCCATTTCCACCCCCGCCCCCGTGGTACCTGGGCGACTGGAACAGATGTCGACCCGCATCGCTTTTTTTATCGCAGGTTTTGGTATCGCCGCCTGGGCGCCGTTGGTGCCGTACGCCAAGGCGCGTGCGGACCTGAATGAAGGCACCCTTGGCCTGCTGTTGTTGTGCCTGGGGGTGGGGTCGATCATCGCAATGCCGGCGGCGGGCGCGCTGGCCTCGCGTTACGGTTGCCGACGGGTGCTGACCGCAGGGACGCTGATGATCTGCCTGGCCCTGCCGATGCTGGCCACCGTCAGTTCGATCCCGTTGTTGATTGCCGGGTTATTCCTGTTTGGCGCGGGCTTGGGCACTGTGGACTCTACCGTCAACCTGCAAGCGGTGATCGTTGAGCGCGCCAGTGGCAAAACCATGATGTCGGGCTTCCATGGCTTGTTCAGCCTGGGGGGCATTGTCGGCGCAGCGGGGGTTGCGGGGTTACTGGGCCTGGGGCTGTCGCCGTTGCAGGCGACCCTGGTGGTGGTGGTTATCACGCTGGCGGCGCTGTGCAAGGCAGCACCGCACTTGTTGCCTTATGGCAGTGAAAGCTCGGGGCCGGCATTTGCGGTGCCCCATGGCGTGGTGTTGTTTATCGGTTGCCTGTGTTTCGTCGTCTTTTTGGCTGAAGGCGCTGTGCTGGATTGGAGTGCTGTGTTTCTGAGTGCCGAACGCGGCCTGGATGAGGCTTACGCGGGCCTGGGCTATGCGGCATTTGCCTTGACCATGACCGCTGGACGCCTGACCGGCGATGCCATTGTTCGCCGCCTGGGGGCCACGCGGGTAATCGTGATCGGTGGCGCGCTGGCCTGTGCCGGCTTGCTCCTCGCCACGCTATTGCCTGCGTGGGAAACCGCGCTGCTGGGGTATGCGCTTGTGGGGGCCGGGTGTTCGAATATCGTGCCGGTGCTGTACACCGCCGTGGGTAAGCAAACGGTGATGCCGGAACATATTGCAGTGCCTGCCATCACCACATTGGGCTACGCAGGGATTCTCGCCGGCCCCGCCATGATTGGCTTTATCGCCCACGGCAGCAGCTTGAGTACTGCCTTCATCCTGATCGCGCTATTGCTTGCGGCGGTAGCCATCAGTGGCAAGGTCCTCAAGGTGTAGCTTACTTTCAGCGTGCCTTGCGAGCGGCGTCTTGCTCATGCCACCGTTCGAGGCTTTTGTTGCTGAGCCACCCCTCTTTGTGAGGCGGGCCAAATAGTCGTGTGCCATTGGCACGCTCCAACGAGGGCAGCAAACCTGGACGTTCAATAATGTTCTTCGCGGTGTAGACACACAGTTCGCTGTATTTGGACTGGGGCATGCCCGTGGACGCATCCAGCACCGGCGCACCCTGTTGATCAACCTCATACGGGTCCTGCATGACCTCCCTGAGCTTGGCTATTTCAACGTACTGATGCGGTTCAAACAGGTAGGTTCGATCCATGGCCTTGTTTCTCAACAGCGCAAACTGGCTTTGCAGCGCCTCCACCACTTGCGCATTGCTTTGCGCATGAAACGGGTCCTGACTGAACTCGGTTGCCGAGCTGTTGCCCTGCAACGCTTGGGCCGCCGCGCTAAGGCTGTCACGTGTGACATCGCCGTCGCGACTGAAGATCGCGTCACTTAACCGCGGGCGATTGAGCATTTCCCTGACGACTTGGATCACGCCATCCAACGCCTCACTTTCCCCCATGGGATAAGCGGCGATCCGCTGCAAGGACATCCAGGTCAGTCGCCCTTCACTCAGGAACGAGTGCAGCAAGGCGAAGGATTTTTCCAGCGCTTTAGCCAATTGGCTATCCGTTGAGGTTGCGCCCGGCACAATCCCACTGGGCCGTTCAACGGGTAAGTTCTGTAAATCTCGATGACGCAGGGCAGATAAAGGGGCACGAAAAAGACGGGGCTTGCGCGGGGCTCCCACCGGGGCCGCAGTCGATATTTCATGCCAGGTTTCAGGGGTGGCCGGTGGTGGCTGGGTTGATTGTACGGCCGGCCTGTCGGGGGGTAGAGGCCGTCCGGAAGGTAATACACCCTCGATTGTCATGAGTTATCTCCAACACTTTTCAGATGCATATCCGCAGGGTGATTATTACCTTGATGGGCAAAATCAACGAACGGACTCCACTCAGGCAGGCACCCCATGTGTGGTTGGGTGAACTCGACAGTTCCGAGTGAACGATAAATACCCATGACAATATGTAAAACCGCGGTCAATCCAGCCTGCGCCTGCGCCACCAGCCTGCCAGGCAGCTGATCAACCCGGTGTCGTTCAACGAATCAGTGCCCTCCCCCCTGGCCAGCGGGTCCGACAGCATGCCCCGGGAAAAGTCTTCCGACACAGGTGCCTGGAACTTACGCTCGCCGGCATAAGCTTTCATGCGACGCGTCTGTACCTCAAATTCCGTCGACGCAAAAGGGAGACTGCGCGAGGGCGCACGGTCCTGGGAGACTGGGGAACTTGCACGAGGGGTACTGCACAAGAGCTCGATGGGGCCGGTTGGGCGAGAATTAAACGAGGTTGAAGGCATATTTTTCCCTCATTCAGAATCTGAAAAGCGGTGGGAGGAATTACAACTGCAGGTACCCCTTATGTGGCAAATGGGCGTGATTCGTTCCTTGACACCTATAGGACAGGCGCCTCCGGGCGGCGGCGCCTGTAGAACGGTCAGCGGGACAGCAACTGCAGGCCTTTACGGCTGATCTTCCCATCGTCATCTTTACTGCCGCGATTATCCATTTTCTCAAGCAGATCACTGCGCTTTAGCATTTCCTGGGCCAGCTGAATCAGATGGTCCTTGGCCGCATCGCCGGTAAGCGGCTCGCGCGCCCACTTTTTCAGGTCGCGGATTTTAAGGCTTGAGCCCCCGCTCCCGTTCTTCAACTCGTCGAAATGCTCGAGCAGCTCACCGGCCAACTCCTTGTCGGTCTTGTACTTGAAGTAGTTTTCTCCTTTGATCACCGCGTTCAGGCTGTGCCGGTCGATCAGGCCATCCAAAGCGCCTGTGGAACCGTTGCGATCCAACGCGTCCATCAGTTCCGGACGTCGTAACAGCTCATTGGCCAGGCGAATGTTCTCGTTCATCACCGGGTTGGGCGACCATCCTCTTTTCGCCATTGCCAGAATGCTGTCAACGCTGATGGAACCTGGGTTCTTCGGGTCTCTGAAGGCGTTGAAGCTGTCGCGCAATTGCTGCGCCAACTCTTCTCTGTTCTTCAGAGAGTACTGCGCGTCTGGCCTGCCGGGCGCGGGCGGATACGGCCGACCTGCAGTGGGGTCCGGGCGTGGCGGCGGGTTGCTTCCAATCGGGTTCGGCCTGGGTGGCGGGTTGCTGCAACCTGGGTTCGGCCGTGGCGGCGGATGCCCGCAACCAGGATGCATGGGTGGCCGATGCCCAGAGAACCAATGGCTGAGCAGGTGTTTGAGTTGGCTCAGAAAGTTCTGTATTGGCGGCGGGTTGTGGCGATGGCCAAGCACGTCAGCCGCAGGGGTGGATGCCGGGTGATGACCGAATACAGGCCCGGCTTTGTTGTCCCCGGATTGAAAATTCACATGGGCAGCACTCTGACCATTGAAGGAAGGCGCAGCTGGAGCCTCGCGAGTGTTTTTGACCTCGGCCTTGGCATTGGCCTGTGTGAGGTCAGGCGTTGATGAGGCAGAGACGGGTGTCTCCAACAACGATACCGACATAAGTTTCTCCATGACAGTGGGCGATTTTCAGCTTGTCGCTCCAACGCAGTGTCGAAGCCCATCAGCTTTCCCATGTGTGGTTTTGCGTCGGAATCAGTTCCTGATCAAGCAACAATATGTGCGGTGAAGGTGTAGGAAACAGCGCCGCTAGCGGTTGGTCTTCCCGCCAGGAGTGGCTGGCCGCCTGGCCCAGGCAAAAAAAATCGCAACCCTGGGGTTGCGATCTTCGCCCTCTACGACAAATCAGAACCCCACGCTTGCCTGCACGAAAAACGTGCGAGGTTCACCCAGGTACAACCCGGCATTGTTGTCGCTTGAACGCGTGTAATGCTGCTGGTCGAGGACGTTTTTCACGCCCACGCCCAGCTTCAGGTTCGACAGCTGTGCGCCGAAGTCATAGCCACTGCGCACGTTGACCGAGACATACCCTGGGATATCACCGTATTGGCCATCTGCGGTGCCTTGGGTGATGTAGGTGGTGCCGGTGCCCGGCGCACGTTGGCCGGACTGGGCATAGACATCCAGGTTGTGGGTCCAGTGGTTGACGTCGTAACGCAGGCCCAAGGTCGCTACTTGACGCGAGTACAGCGGCAGGTCACGGCCTTTGAACGGCACATCACCTTCGGAGGTGGCCTTGGTGTAGGTGAAGCCCGCGTTGGCGGTCAGGCCGTCGAGGCGCGGGTCGAGGTTGGCCAGGTCGTAATGGGCCGATGCTTCAATACCGCTGTGCTTGGTGGCGCCAAGGTTAGTCCAGCCCACGTCATTGCTGACATATTGCAGTTCATCCGAGAAGTCGATGTAGAACAGCGTCACTTCGCCGCCCCATACGCTGTCGTTGTAGCGCGTACCGACCTCGTAGGTCTTGGCCTTTTCCGGGTTCAGGCCGTTGGCCGTCTGGTCGCCGGTACCGCCCTGGCCCAGTTGGAAATACTGCAGGCTGCCGAAGGAGGTTTCGTAGTTGGCGAACAGTTTCCACGCGTCAGACACGTGGTACATCACGCTCAGCGCCGGCAGCGGTTCGTTGTTGTGGACCTCGCGGCGTTTTTCCTCGGTACGCTTGCCGTTCAGGGCCACGACCGGGCGGTCATGCCATTCGGTGCGGATGTCTTCGAAGCGAATGCCGGGCGTGATAGTCCATTTGCCGATATCGATTTTGTTATCGATATAAAAGGCGTTGGCTTCGGTGCCCCCAGTACGGTCCTGGTATACGTGGCCGTCGCTCTGCCCGCCCGGCGTCGGCACGTTGTTGACCAGGTTCAGGCTGCTGGCCTCCTCGTGCATGCCTTCTTTGAGGTAGCGATAGCCCACGCTGACTTCCTGGGTGCTGGGCCCCACGTCAAACACATGGGACACACGCGGCTCGATGCCGAAGGTGTAGTAGGTGCGCGGATAAGAGCTGAGGGTCTTGAGGTCGCGGTTGGCAATGGTGCTGCCACGGAAACTGTCGGAATAGTAGGTCAGCACTTCGGCTTGGGTACGGTCGTCGATCTGGCGGATGTACTTGAAGGACACGTCCTTACGGCGCCCGCTGAAGTTATCCCAGTCACGTACCGACTGGTACGGGTTGGCGTCGAACTGCTTCTGGGTCAGGCCGCCGGGCATATCGGCGCTGGCGTCGTAATAGTGGAAGTTCAGCGAGAAATCGTCTTGATCGGTCGGCGCCCAGTGGGTCTTGAAAATCACGTCATCGATGTCGTTGCCGTTGTTGCTATTGCGGTAACCATTGCCGTTGACCCCAGAGTACAGCAGCGCGGCGCCGATACCGTTGTCGGCCGTGCCGCCGATAAAGGCGTTCTCCACATGCTTCCAGCCACCGTGGGCAGAGGTTTGCAGGGTGGTGCCGACTTCCCCGGAGAAGTCTTGCGGGATCGCGCGGGTCACGAAGTTGATCACGCCGCCAACGTTCTGTGGCCCATAACGCACCGAACCTGCGCCACGGACAACGTCGATGCTTTCCAGGTTACCGGCAGAAATCGGCGCCATCGACAGTTGTGGCTGGCCGTAGGGAGCGAACGCCGCCGGTACGCCGTCAATCAGCACGGTGGAGCGCGGCGACAGGCGCGACGTCAGCCCGCGTACACCGACGTTGAGGGAAATATCACTGCCGCCGGTGCCGTTGGATTCCTGCACTTGTACGCCCGGCACACGGCGCAGCACATCACCCACGTTCATCGCCCCCTGCTCTACCATGGCTTCGCGGCGAATAACCGTGCGCGCACCGGGGTGGTTCTGCACCACTTCGGCATCGGCGTCGGCAAGCCAGTCGCCCACCACCTTGATGTCGGTCACACCCAGCACCAGCGGCGAGCCGGCTTCACCGGTGCCGTTGCTCATCGGGCGCAAGGTCACGGAACCGGCGTCAATCTGGTAATCCAGGCCACTGCCTTGCAGCAATTGGCGCAGGGCTTGTTCGGGCGAGAGGTTGCCATCGACCGCGGGGGCTTGCTTGCCGGCAACCATATCGGGGCTGAAGAACACTTGCAGCGAGGTCTGTTGGCCCAATTGGCTCAAGGCTGCGCCCAGGGGTTGGGCGCGAATGTGGATGCCCTCGGCAGCCTGTGCGGTACTGATGGCAACGGCCAGGGCCAAGGGCGCCCAGCGGGAAATCTTATTGTTGTGGAGGGCAAGTTTTTTCACGTCGAACCTAGTCCTGTGATCGCAAGCATGCGCGGCTGTTAATGCAAACCAGTTGCAGTTGCTGAAGAAGACGAAGAACTCGAAAAAAACCTGAACGTCAGCGCGAAATAATCTCCTGGCTACCGTCCGGCAAAGTGCGCAAGCCGACCGGCAGGATGTGGGGCAAGGCCTTGAGCAAGGCGTCGGTGTCGCTGGATTTAAAGACGCTGGTCAAGCGCAGGTTGCCCACCGCTGCCGTACTGACACGCAGCGGTTGCTCGCGGTAGCGCGACACTTCCCGCGCCACCTCACTCAGGGCGGCGTTGTTGAACACCAGTTTACCGCTGCGCCACGCGGTGAGTTCTTCAGGGTTCACCGCGTAGGCTGCTGCCACTTGGCCCTGGGGGTCGACATGGGTGCCACGCCCGGCGGTGAGCGTGACGCTGTGATCGGACGCCTGGCCCTGCACCTTGACCGTGCCGGCTTCGACCGCCACGCGGGTTTGGTCCGCATCCCGGCGCACATCAAAGCGCGTGCCGGTGACGGTCACCTGCCCCGCCCCGGCGGCGACCACAAACGGGCGGCCGGCATCATGTTGCACGCTGAACATCGCCTCGCCCTGCTTGAGCTCTACGTCCCGCCGGCCCTTTTCGTAGTGAACCGCGACTACGCTGCGGCTGTTGAGGTCCATCACTGAACCGTCGGGCAAGGTCACCTGGCGATGCTCGCCCACCTGCGTACTGAATTCGGCATTGTAGGGCTTTGGCTCAAACACGCTGAATACACTCAAGCCCACTGCAACGGCGACCACACTGGCGGCCACGGCATAACGCAGCAGCGCACGCCGCCCGGGGCGCTCGACCGGCGCGTCGCCCAGCGCCTGCAAGCGGGCCTTGGGTAGCAAATCCGTAGCGCTCCATAGCCCTTGCAGCACATCGAATTCGTACTGATGCGCGGGCTGCGCTCCACGCCAGGCATCGAAACGTTGACGTTCCTGGGCGCTCAATGGGCCGTCTTGCAGGCGCACAAACCACTGCGCGGCCTCATCACGGACACGGTTATCCATCGTGGAAGATCCTGTTTCAAAGCCGGTCATGGCGCGCTCGCATCCAGACGATCACGCAGATGCCGCAGGGTGCGGATCATATACTTTTCCACCATGTTTTTAGACAGCCCCAGGCGTGTGGCGATTTCCTGCTGGGTGAGCCCTTCGATCTTCTGCCAGATGAAAATTCTGCGACAGTTGAGCGGCAACTCGGCCAGCGCCCGCTCGATGGCGTCGGCCAACTGGATCGCGTGCATGTAATGCTCCGGGTCACCGCTGTGGGGGGCGCCGTGATCAACCGCCTGCAGCGTCAGCGCCTCGCGACGGTCTTCGCGGCGGTAGGCGTCCACCGCAATATTGCGCGCGGTTTGATGCAGGTAGGCGCGCGGCTGCGCAACCTCGCAGGCAGTGGACTCAAGCACCCGCACGAAGGTGTCGTGCGCCAGGTCTTCGGCCTGCTGACGGTTTCTCAGGCGACGTGTCCAGGTGCCGATCAACTCTTCGTAGTGCTCGAAAAAGCCTGTTCTGCGGGGCGGCTGAGGAGTCATCGCGAGAGCACTGGGGAGACGGGGCGTGAATAGTAATGCTTCCTATTAAGCGGGGCAATTGCTGCCCATCGCCCACCTACTATTTGTTCGAAATGACCTCACTCATGTATTGATGCAAATCGCGAAAGTCTTTAACGCTCCAGGCATGCGGTGCGATCTTTACGCCATTGTCTTGCAGCGTCTTGGGGATCAGGTTGCCATTGGGGCGAAGGATAACGGAGGAGACGATAACGCCCGGATAATCATGGAGTCGTTTCTTGAAGGCGGCGGTTGTCAGGTCGGGGGTTGGCGGATTACTTTTTTTAGCCAATGGCCCCGTGCCTTTGATATCGGGCCCATGGCACACAGCACAGCGCTGTAGATACAGCGCCTTACCATTGCTGTTTTGCGCGACGCACCAGGCAGTTTGAGTCAGCGATAAAACGGCCAATACGCCGCTGAGTAATAATTTTGTCCATCTGTTATCGGCCCACACATGCATTCCATCGCTTCCTGTATTGCCCTTTGTTTTCAGCATCATACGATAAGTCGCGCTTTTGCCCGAGCTGAGCATAGGCGCCAGGGGGTGAACTTCCGCTCCCCGCCGCCAGTCAGCAAGAAGGACTCTCATAAAACGGTGGGTGGGCGATGCAGATTTCCTTGCAGCAACAAGTGGCCCTGGTCACCGGGGCCAGTTCCGGCATTGGCGCGGGTGCGGCCAAAGCCCTGGCCGCAGCAGGCGCGGCGGTGGTGCTTAACTACAATTCCCAGGCGGCACCGGCTGAGGCCCTCGCCGCGCAGATCAATGCCAATGGCGGCCAGGCGCTGGCGATTGGCGGCGATGTGTCCAAGGAGGACGATGTTGAACGCCTGTTCGCGCAAACCCTCGACGCCTTCGGCCATCTGGATATTCTGGTGGCCAATTCCGGCCTGCAAAAAGACGCCAACCTGGTGGATATGAGCCTTGAGGATTGGAACACGGTGATTGGCGTCAACCTCACCGGGCAGTTCCTGTGCGCGCGGGCGGCGGTGCGTATCTTCAATCGCCAGGGCGTTCGCGAAGGCGTGTCACGAGCTGCCGGCAAAATCATCCATATGAGTTCGGTGCATCAAGTCATCCCCTGGGCCGGGCATGTGAATTACGCGGCGTCCAAGGGCGGCGTGGAGATGCTGATGCGCACCCTCGCCCAGGAAGTCAGCGAGCAACGCATCCGCATCAATGGCATTGCGCCTGGGGCGATTCGCACGGCGATCAACCGCGCAGCCACTGAAGGCGCTGCAGAAAAAGAGCTGCTCAAATTGATTCCTTATGGCCGCGTCGGTGACGTCGAAGACGTGGCCAATGCGGTGGTGTGGCTAGCCAGCGATGCCTCTGATTATGTGGTTGGCAGCACCTTGTTCATTGATGGCGGTATGAGCCTCTACCCGGAGTTCCGTGGCAATGGTTGATTTCAAGAACGAACCTCAAAGCGCCATCGATGCCCACGGGATTATCGGCGACATGCGCAGCGCGGCACTGGTGAATGACCGCGGCAGCATCGACTTCTTCTGCTGGCCGGAATTCGACAGCCCCTCGGTGTTTTGCGCATTGCTCGACACGCCCGAGGCCGGCACCTTTCAGCTTACCCCGGACCTGCCCAACGCCCGCCGCGAGCAGATCTACCTGCCCGACACCAACGTGCTGCAAACCCGCTGGCTGAGCGATGAAGCGGTGGTGGAAATCACCGACCTGCTGAACGTCAGCGAAAACGTCGACGAACTGCCGTTGCTGATCAGGCGAGTACGGGTGGTCAGTGGCAAGGCGACTATCCACTTAAGCTGCGCCGTGCGCCATGACTATGCCCGGGCCGCTACCGAGGCGAAGGCCGAGGCTGCCAGCGTGGTGTTCACCGCCAGCGGCCAGCCTGGCCTGCGCCTGATCGGCAGCCAGCCGCTGACCCTTCAAGACAACACCGCCATCGCCACCTTTACCCTCGCCCAGGATGAGGGCGCCGAATTTGTCCTCGGCGGCCAGGACGATGTGCGCGTCACCAACGACTGTACCGACCTCTACCTGGAGCGCACCTTGAAGTTCTGGCGCGGTTGGATCAGCCAGTCCAACTACCGCGGGCGCTGGCGCGAGATGGTCAACCGCTCGGCCCTGGCGCTGAAACTGCTGACCTCGCGCAAACACGGCGCCATCATCGCCGCGGCCACGTTCGGGCTGCCGGAAACACCCGGCGGCGAACGCAACTGGGATTACCGCTACACCTGGATCCGCGACGCCTCGTTCACCGTCTATGCGTTCATGCGCCTGGGTTTTGTCGAGGAAGCCAACGCCTATATGCGCTGGCTCAGGGGCCGGGTCAGCGACTGCTGCGGCCAGCCGACCAAGATCAACATCCTGTACGGCATCGACGGCCGCCAGGAACTGCCGGAAGCCACCCTCGACCACTTGAGCGGCCACGGCGGCGCCCAACCGGTGCGGGTGGGCAATGAGGCGTTCGATCAGATCCAGCTGGATATCTACGGCGAACTGATGGACGCGGTTTACCTAGTGAACAAATACGGCGAAGCCATCTCCCACCAAGGCTGGAAACACACGGTGGAAGTGGTCGATCAGGTGTGTGAGATCTGGAACCACAAAGACGTAGGCATCTGGGAAATGCGCGGTGAGCAGCACCACTTCCTGCACTCACGCCTGATGTGCTGGGTGGCCCTGGACCGCGCCATCCGCCTGGCCTCCAAACGCTCACTACCAGCGCCGTTCGCACGCTGGGACCAGACGCGCCAGGCGATCTACGCCGACATCTGGACGAACTTCTGGAACGAAGAGCGCGGGCATTTTGTGCAGCATATCGGCAGCACCGCCCTCGACGGTTCGATGCTGTTGATGCCGCTGGTGCGCTTTGTCGCCGCCACGGACCCGCGCTGGCTGTCGACACTGCAAGCGATCCAGAAAAGCCTGGTGCGCGACGGCATGGTCTACCGCTACCGCAATGACGACAGCCAGATCGATGGGCTGCAAGGCGTCGAAGGTGCGTTTGCCGCCTGCTCGTTCTGGTACGTCGAATGCCTGGCGCGCGCCGGCCAAGTGGAAAAAGCCCACCTGGAGTTCGAACAGTTGCTGCGTTACGCCAACCCGCTGGGGTTGTACGCCGAAGAGTTCGACAGCCAGGCCCGGCACCTGGGCAACACGCCCCAGGCCTTGAGCCATTTGGCGTTGATCAGTGCGGCAACGTTTTTGGACCGCAAGCTCAGCGGGGAGAAAACCGTATGGCAACCGTAACCGCCCCACCCGAGCTGTTGTATGTGCGCACCACCTTGCTTGATGTGGCTTACGAAACCCACGGCCCTGTCGATGGCGAACCGGTGATCCTGTTGCATGGCTTCCCTTACGACCCACGGGGCTACGACGACATCGCACCGGTGCTGGCTGAACGCGGTTATCGGGTACTGGTCCCGTATTTACGCGGTTATGGCCCGACGCGATTTATCAACACGCAAGTGATGCGCTCTGGCCAACAGGCAGCGCTGGCCAAGGACTTGCTCGACTTCATGGATGCCTTGGCCATCCCGCAAGCCACCCTCGCAGGCTTTGACTGGGGTGGGCGCGCCGCCTGTATTGTCGCGGCGCTATGGCCGCAGCGGGTACGCGGCCTGGTGACCGGCGATGGCTACAACATCCAGGCCATCAGCCAGTCGCTCAAGCCACGGCCACCTGAGACAGAGCACCGGCTCTGGTATCAGTACTACTTTCACACCCAGCGTGGGGTCGACGGTTTGACGGCCAACCGGCGTGAACTCTGCCAATTGCTCTGGACGCTGTGGTCACCGTCCTGGGCCGAAGGGCCAAGCCGCTACGCCCTGACTGCGCCGTCGTTTGATAACCCGGATTTTGTCGAGGTGGTGATTCATTCCTATCGCCATCGGTTCATGTATGCGCCGGGTGATCCCGCGCTGGAATCCATCGAGCAGGCGCTGGTGCCACAACCGGCGATCTCGGTACCGAGCATTTCGTTGTGCGGGGCCGACGACGGTGTGGGCCCGCCGCCGCTGGTGGATGACGATGTGGAGCACTTCAGCGGCTTTTATCGCCGCCAGGTGCTGCCCGGTGTTGGGCATAATGTTTTCCAGGAAGCGCCCCAGGTCACGCTTGAAGCACTGCTGGAACTACTGGAGCGGTGAAAAACGCTCCCGATAAGCCTGAGGCGTCACCGACAAAGCCCTTAGAAAGCTGCGACGCAAGGTCTCTTCACAGCCAAAACCGCATTGCCTGGCGATACGCTTGATGGAGGTTGTGCTGTCTGCCAGTTGCCGGCGTGCGTTTTCGACGCGAATCAGTTCCACGGCCCGCGCCGGGGTTTGGCCGGTCTCGGTGCGGTAGTGGCGCACAAAGCTGCGCTCGCTCATGCCAGCCTGGGCCGCCAGGGTGGCGATGCTCAACTCCAGCGTCAGGTTATCGGCGATCCAGGCATGCAGCTCGGCAAAGCGGCTGTCGCTCTTTTGCAGGGATAACGTCACGCTGAACTGCGACTGACCGCCAGGGCGCTTGAGGAACACCACCAAGTGGCGCGCCACTTCCAAGGCAATGGCGCGCCCCAGGTCATCCTCTACCAAGGCCAGGCACAGATCGATCCCCGCGGTCACACCGGCAGACGTCCACATTGCGCCTTGCTGGATGAAAATCGGATTGGCCTCCACCGTGAGCGCGGGGAACTTTCGCGCCAGTTCTTCACAGCGTGTCCAGTGCGTGGCCACGCGGCAACCATCGAGCAAGCCACTGGCCGCCAGCAGAAAAGCTCCGGTGCACACCGAAGCCATGCGCCGTGTGTGCCGGGATTTATCGCGCACCCATTGCACCAGCGCCGGGTCCTCGGCAGCGCCGTACACGCCCCAGCCGCCGGCGATCACCAGCGTGTCACAGGGCTGGTCAATGGCGGGCAGCGGCTCGGCCAGCAGCGCCAGGCCGGCCGACGTCATTACCGGCCCAGCCTGAGTAGCAATGACGTTGACCGCGTAGGGCAATGGCAAACCACGTTGGCGCGCCAGATCATTAGCCGATGCGAACACTTGTAGAGGCCCGGTGACATCGAGCACCTGGGCATTCTCAAACGCGAGTACATGAATAATTTTAGGCATGATTGGCGAAATTAGTGGGCTCAATGGCGTATTCGCCAAAGCCTAGGCTTCTACAGTAAGGACTGTCCATTCCTTTTCAGAGCTTGAATCATGACCTTGCAGATCGGCTTTCTGTTGTTCCCCGGCATCCAGCAACTGGACCTGACCGGCCCCTATGACGTCCTTGGTTCGCTGCCAGACGTGAAACTGCACCTGGTGTGGAAAGACCTCGCGCCGATTACCTCCAGCACGGGCTTGGTGTTCACGCCGACCATCACTTATGCCGACTGCCCGAACCTGGAGGTGCTCTGCGTACCCGGCGGCGCCGGTGTGGGCCCGTTGATGGAAGACCCGCAAACCCTGGACTTTCTCAAGGCCCAGGCACAGACAGTGCGCTACATGACCTCGGTGTGCACCGGCTCACTGGTACTGGGCGCGGCAGGGTTGCTGCGCGGGCGCAAGGCCACCACCCACTGGGCCTACCACGACCTGCTCGCCCCGCTCGGCGCCATCCCCGTACAGGAACGTGTGGTGCGTGACGGCAACCTGTTTACCGGCGGCGGGATCACCGCCGGCATCGACTTTGCCCTGACGTTGGCCGCAGAGTTGTACAGCGAAGCGGCGGCGCAACTGGTGCAACTGCAGATCGAATACGCGCCGGCCCCACCGTTTGACTCAGGCCACCCGGAGACGGCGCCCCGGCATGTGGTGGAGGAAGCCAACAAGCGCACGGTGGAGTCACGCAGAATGCGCGGGGAGATTGTTGCGCGGGCGGCTGCGCGGTTGGGGTGAATGTTCCTAGCAGCAACCTTAAAGGGTTGTGGGAAAAAACCGGCTTCAGCGCCTGGACGCAAGGTGAGTCCTAGGCTGCTGTACGAAACTTCTTTTGATTCTTTCGGTGCTAAACGGCCTGTCCGGTTGTAGCCGACAGTAACCACGATGCGAAGCGAGTCGCTCTTGATCTGCTCTTGATCTTGATCTCAAGCGCCCCGTTAAACCACGCTGGCCGGAATTCGACAGGGATTTGGGGGGTAAACCGGCAGGGATGCCGGTTTAGCCGCCCCGCGCCATGGATGGCGCGTGGCGGCGGCCCCCCAAATCACTGGCGGATTACGGGCACACCGAGCCTAAGCGAGGTGCCGAGTGGTGGGGCAAGAGCGCTTTGCTTACTTTGCCGCTTTTGCAAAGTGAGCCGCCGTCAGGGCGGAACCCTAGGTGGCCGTTACCGCAGGAATGGATATGTACTCGGTATGACGGTGTCGGCTGTCAGGCCGCCTTCGCGAGCAAGCCAGCTCCCACAATTGGATTGCGGGGTGTCTGGTAGAGAAGCATCGCCTGTCAGGCCGCCATCGCAGGCAAGCCAGCTCCCACAATTGGATCGTGGGGTGTCAGGTAGAGAAGCATCGCCTGTCAGGCCGTCATCGCAGGCAAGCCAGCTCCCACAATTGGATCGCGGGATGTCAGGTAGAGAAGCATCGCCTGTCAGGCCGCCATCGCAGGCAAGCCAGCTCCCACAATTGGATTTTGGGGTGTCCGGTAGATGAGCATCGGCTGTCGGGCCCCCGCCACAAAGAAACTTGCTTGGCTTCAGGCAGGACGTGACATCACCGCCAAGCGCACGGCCAACGCCGTCAGCACCGCTGCCAAGCCCCACTTCTGCAGCCAGGCGCTTTTTGTACGCTTGGCGAAAAAGCGACTGAGCGCCCCGCCAAACAGGCCCAACAGCACATGAAACACGCTCGCGATCAGCGTCAGCACGCCGCCCAGCACCATCAGTTGCAAGGCGATGGGCCCCGCCTCGGGCCGCACAAACTGTGGCAGGAACACCATAAAAAACAACAACGCCTTGGGGTTGAGCAAACTGTTGAACATCGCCTGCAGAAACACTCGGCTCAACGCAACGCGGCCGACGTGAGCGGCGCCCAGGCTGGGGCGCCTCTGCAAGGTTTTGAAGACCAGCCACAGCAGGTAGATCACGCCCGCACAGCGGATGAGGTCGAACGCTGGCGGCCAACTGGCGACCAACGCCGTCACCCCCATGGCGGTCAACGCTGTCAGCAACAGGTCGGCCACGCCAATGCCCAGGGCCGAAGCAACACCGCCGCGCCAGCCCTGGGTGACGCCCTGACTGATGACAAATGCCATGTTCGGCCCCGGTGACAGCAACAACAGCAAAACAGCGCCGGAAAAAACACCGAGTGTGACCAGGCTGATCATGGTTGAACCGTCCGCTGGAAAAAAACCAGATTAATCGGCGCTTGCAGGCCCTACAAAAAATTGTGCTGGATACATTGCTCACGCAGCGAACCGAGTGATTGCTGAATGCCACGACCAACGTCTAGAATGCGAAACATTATCAATTAAGCCTGCTGCGCCAGGATGACCATGTCGAGCGATCACCCACTGGACCCTGCTGCCATCGGCCAGCTATACCAAGCCCACCATTCATGGCTGCGAGGCTGGTTGAGCCGGCGCACGGGTTGCCATGAGCGCGCCGCTGACCTCGCGCAGGACACCTTCGTGCGCCTGCTCAACGCGCGTCAGCAACAGACTTTGCAGCAGCCGCGCGCGTATCTGAGCAGCATCGCACGTAGCTTGATGATCGACCAATACCGGCGCCGCGAGCTGGAACGCGCCTACCTGGAAAGCCTGGCGCACTTTGCGCAAATGGAGGTGCCGAGCGAGGAAACACGGCGGCTGATCCTCGACAGCCTGGAGCGCATTGACCGTCTGCTCGACCAGCTCAAGCCGAGGGTACGCGAGGCGTTCCTGTTGGCCCAATTGGACGGCCTGACCTGCCCGCAGATCGCCTTGCGCCTGGGCGTGTCCAAGGCAACGGTGGAACGCGACCTGTCCAAGGCGCTGCACGCCTGTTACCGGTTGCGCTATGCCGACTCCTGACTCGCGCCTGGTCGACCAGGCCATCCAGTGGATGATCAAGCTGCGCTACAACACCGCCGACGACGCCAGCACCGCGGCCTTTGAACAGTGGCTGCACACCAGCGAGGCGCATCAACAGGCCTGGCATCGGGTCGCCACCCTGAATGACGATTTCAACCACTTGCCAGCGCATGTCAGTCGCCATGCACTCGACGGCGCACGCCAGCACATCAGCCGTCGTGAAGGCCTGAAAATGCTCGGGCTGTTTGCCGGCGCCGCAGGTTTAGCCTGGCTGGGCCGCGACTACACGCCCCTGCCCGCCTTAATGGCGGACTACCGCACCGCCACCGGCGAGCGGCGCTGGGTAGCATTGGAGGATGGCAGCAAAGTCCAGCTCAACAGCGCCAGCGCCGTCGACATTACCTCCAGCGCCAAACAACGTCTGGTGAACCTGCGCCAGGGTGAAATTTTGATCAATACCGGGGCCGACCACAGTCCGCTATGGGTGCATACCCGCGATGGTTATCTACGCGCTCTCGGCACGCGCTTACTGGTGCGCGAAGAACCCCAAGGCACTCTGCTAGCCGTGCAGCGGGGGGCGGTGGCGGTGTTTGCCGACAGCCATGACGGCGCTGCACGCCAAGTGATCAAGCCGGGCGAACAGGTGATGTTCAATCGTAGCGGCATTCGCCCGTCCCCCAACAACGGCCTGGACCCTTGGGCCTGGAGTGACGGCGTGATCAGCGCCCACAACATGCGCCTGGACGACTTCCTGGCCGAGCTGGGCCGCTATCGCGATGGGTTGCTGCGTTGCAGCGAAGCCGTGGCGGGGCTGCGGGTGTCGGGCACTTACCAACTGGACGACACCGACCAGGTGCTCAAGTTGGTGGCGCAATCGTTGGCAATCGATGTGACCTACCGTAGCCGTTACTGGGTGACCGTTTCCGCGCGCGTGTGACAGGCCAAAAATAAATGAGGTGAATTCTCATTGCCATTCGACCTGTAAGGAAAGGCCGATCAACAGGCCCGTGTTGTCCACTTCCTTCAGGAGCATCCCGCGGTCATGCAAGCGTTCCCCTCCCTGCGTTCACCTCTCAGGCACGCCATCAAGGCGACCCTCCTCGGCGCCTGCCTGGCGGCCACTGCCCTTCCGTATACCGCCGGTGCCCAGCCAACCGGCGGCGAACGCCAGACGCGCACCTGGAATATCGCCCCCGGCCCACTGGCCGGCGCCCTCGATCAATTTGCACGGCAGGCCGGTATCAGCGTGTCGTATGACGCAGGCAGCGTAGCCGGCAAAAGCAGTGCTGGGCTGAGCGGTACCCTGGAGCCACAACAGGCCCTGAGCCGACTGCTTCAAGGCCAGGGCTTGCAGGCTCAGAGCCAGGGCCCGAACGCTTGGTTACTGTTACCTCAACAGGCCGACAGCTCGACCCTGAACCTGGGCGCCACCACCATCACCGGTGATCGTTTGGGCGCCACCACCGAAGGCAGCGGCTCCTACACCACCGGCGCCGTGACCATCGGCAAGGGCGAACACAGCCTGCGACGCACGCCGCAATCGGTGAGTGTGATGACCCGCAAGCTGATGGATGACCAGAACATCACCACCATCGACCAATTGCTGGAGCGCACCCCAGGCATCACCAGCTACGAATCGCCCATGGGCGGCAAGTATTTTTACTCCCGGGGCTTCAAGATGCTCGGCCAGTACCAGTTCGATGGTGTACCACTGGACATCGGCAAGGACTACATACAAGCCGACAGTTTCAGCGCGAACATGGCGATTTATGACCGTGTGGAAGTGCTTAAAGGCGCTGCCGGAATGCTCAAGGGCGCCGGCACTGCCAGTGGTGCGGTGAACTTCGTGCGCAAGCGGCCCCAGGACAAGCCCACCACCAGCCTTGGTCTGTCGGCGGGCACCTGGGATAACTATCACGCCGAATTCGACACCGGCGGCCCATTGAACGACAGCGGCACGGTGCGCGGCCGCGCGGCGGTGAGCCAACAGAACCGTGGCTCTTACATGGACCTTGCCAAGCGCCAGGACCAGGCGTTTTACGCGGCCCTGGACATGGATGTCCGCCCTGACACTACCCTGGGCTTCGGAGCCAGCTATGAGGATGTCGACTCCACGCCGTGCTGGAGCGGCCTGCCGCGTTATCGCGACGGCAAAAGCCTCGGCCTGAGCCGCTCCACCTGCCTGGGCCAGGCCTGGAACGATTGGCAAAGCCAGCGCACCACGCTGTTCGCCGATCTGACCCATCACTTCAACGACGACTGGAAGCTCAAAGTCAGCGCCGTACACAGCCGCAACCTGCAAGACATCAAGTACGCCGCCAGCGAGAGCACCGTGGACTATGGCAACCCGGCCCCCACGCTCACCAGCTACGCAGCCTTGCTGGACTACGATCACAAAGACTACGGCCTGGACGCCTACATCGACGGTCAATTTGAAGCCTTTGGCCTGCAACATGAGTTGATCCTCGGCGCCAATGGCAGCCGTGGCACTCAGGACGATGTCTATGCGATCCGCAACCTGCCCCAGCGCCAAAGCGTCTTCAACCCCAACCACCACTTCCCGGAACCTGCCGACGACACCTTCTGGCCCAACATGTACCGTGGCGGCACGGTCAAGGAAACCGCCACCCAATACGGTGCCTACGCCACCTTGCGCCTGCGTCTGGCCGAACCTTTGATGCTGGTTCTGGGCAGTCGCGTCAGTTGGTATGAAAACCGCCGTGAGTCCTTGAACCTGGCCTGGGGCGAGTGGACCGATCAGGATGCACGCACCAAGGAAACCGGGGTGGTCACGCCGTTCGCCGCGCTGATCTACGACCTCAATGACAACCTTTCGGTGTACGCCAGCTACGCCGATATCTTCCAGCCACAAAGCTCCTACGCTACGGTCAGCGGTTCGGCCCTCAAGCCGAAAATGGGTGAGAACTATGAGTTGGGCATCAAGGGCGAATGGTTTGACGGGCGCCTGAACAGCTCCCTGGCGCTGTTTCGCGCCATCGAAAAAAACGCCGCCCAAACCGACTTCATCACCCGCTGCGGCAGTTCCTCCGACGGCTACTGCTACACCGATACGGGCAAGGTTCGCGCCCAAGGGGTCGAGGCCGAGCTGAGCGGCGAATTGCTTGAACGCCTGCAAGTGTTTGGCGGCTACACCTACACGCAAACCAAGAACCTGAAGAACATCGACAGCGCAGCCGAAGGCGCGGTGTCCAACACCTACGTACCCCGGCATATGCTGCGTTTGTGGGGCGACTACCAGTTGGACGGTGCGCTGTCGAAATGGACCGTCGGCGCAGGCGTCAACGCCCAAAGCAGCAACTACCGATTGCAAAACATCAAACTGGAACAGGCCGGCTACGCCTTGTGGAATGCGCGCCTGGCGTATCAGGTGGACGACACCTGGACGGTGGCGCTCAACGGTAACAACCTGTTCGATAAAAACTACTACCAGACCGTGGGCACCACAGGCTGGGGCAACCTTTACGGAGAGCCACGTAACCTCACACTGAGCCTCAAAGGCAACTTCTAAGCCTGCACATTCCTCCTGTAGGAGCGAGCTTGCTCGCGAAAAACGCACAGACGCCGCGTGTACCCAGGAAGCACGCGTTATCGTTGACGTCTTTCGCGAGCAAGAACTAGGCGTCCCCCTCGCTCCTACAAAAAAAGCCTCATCCCTCCCCCTGCAAAAGCTTTTCGCCGCTGGCAGGCAAATCCCTAGGTTTGTTCCTACACTCCAAAAAGCCATCATCGATTCTCGATTATTCTGAAATACCCACCCGGCACGTCAACAAACCGTCATATCATGGAGACCTTGAGAGGAGCATCGAAGAAAACGGACAAAAAGCCAAATCATTGACACAAATCCTCAAAGGAGCCACTATTTAGCCATCACCCAGTAAATGCCTGCGTCTAGACAGCCATTACGGATTACCCAGCAACAGAAGTCGTTCGATTTGCACCACTTGTAATGCATACCTGCCTTATGGATGAGCAAACGAATAGGAACGTTCTGGTGGTGTATTGAGGATCTGATGTATGCGCGGTAAATCGTCCGTTGATAGCCTGTTTTTGACTCGCACCGGTTTCGTTGAGTTTTTTGTCGTTTTTGTAAAACTGCTCCACGGGCTGACCGCAATCTCGCCGGCGATCATCCTGCTGTACTACCCGGACCCAGTCGCTGAACATATGCGCACTCACTATCTGGGCCTGCTGGCGTTCTTTGCGATCCTGACCATTATCTTGTTCCAGGCCCTGGGGGTTTACTCCGATGACCTGTTCAGCAATCGCCTGCGTTTTCGGGTGATGATGGTGGCCTGGGTATCTGCATTTTGCATCCTGTTGTTCATGTACCAGATCCTGCTCCTGTTTCCGCAATTGAGCCCACGCAACCTGGCGTTCTGGTTTTGCGCGAGCCTGATGCTGTTTGGCGTGGAGCGCATACTGATGCTGCGCCTGTACCGCCATTTGATGGACAACGGCAAATTCCTCCAGCGCACCGTGATCCTGGGCTTTACCGACACGGCCGTGCATGTGGCTGAACACCTGTCGCGCAACAGTGATATCCGTTCCGGCCTGATCGGTTTTATCGACGACCGTACCGAGCGCATTCCCAAGGAGTTGAGCCGCCTGCCGTTGCTGGGCAATACCCGCGACCTGGAAAAGCTGATCCGCTCCGAACAGGTCAACCAGGTGATGATCACCCTGCCCTGGGCCGCCGAGCAGCGCATCAACGGGTTGGTCAAGCGCCTGCGGCAGATGTCGGTGAACGTCATGCTGGTGCCGGACATGGCCGCCCTGCGCTACGGCCATAACCGCATCACTGATGTGGGCGGCATCCTGATGTTCAACACCTCGCAGTTGCCGCTGCGGGGCTGGTCGCCCTTTATCAAGCGTTGCGAAGACCTGCTGCTGGCCAGCATCGGCCTGCTGCTGCTGTCGCCGGTGATGCTGGTGACCGCCATCGCGATCAAACTCGATTCCAAAGGCCCGGTGCTATTTCGCCAGAAGCGCTATGGCTACAACGACAACCTAATCCGCGTGTTCAAGTTCCGCTCGATGTACGTCGAGCAGACCGACCTCAACGCCGAGCACCAGACCACACGCCAGGACCCGCGCATCACTCGGGTCGGCAGGATCATCCGCAAGACCAGCATCGATGAGCTGCCCCAACTGTTCAACGTGCTGCTGGGCAATATGTCGATGGTAGGCCCGCGCCCTCACGCCACGGCCACCAAGGCCGCGGGGATTCCTTTCGAGGAAGCGGTCAGCGAATACAGTTCGCGCCATCGCGTCAAGCCGGGCATCACCGGTTGGGCGCAGATCAATGGTTATCGCGGCGAGACCGACACGTTGTTCAAGATTCAAAAACGGGTCGAATACGACCTGGAATACATCGCCAAATGGTCCGTATGGCTTGACCTCTACATCGTTTTCATGACGGTCCCGGCCGTTCTTTCCACCAAGGAAGTCTATTGATGAACCCACTTAACGGATTGATTCCCTGCATCATCTCCGGTGGTTCGGGTACGCGGCTATGGCCGGTTTCGCGGCAGAACATGCCCAAGCCCTTCATGCGCATGCGCGACGACCAGAGCCTGCTGCAGAAGACCTTCCTGCGGGCCAGTCACTTGCCGGGCGTCGACAGCATCCTGACCGTGACCAACCGCGACCAGCTGTTTCGCACCCTCGACGACTACCGCGCGGTGAACACCCAGCGCCTGGGCCTCGACCTGCTGCTGGAGCCGTTTGGCCGCAACACCGCCGCCGCCATCGCCGTGGCTGCGTTGCATGTGCAGGAGCATTTTGGCGCAGACGCGCAGTTGCTGGTGATGCCCGCCGATCATCTGGTGCTGGATGAAAGCGCCTTTGCCCAGGCGGTAGAAAAAGCCCGCGCCTTGGCCGAGGCCGGTTACCTGGTGACCTTTGGCATCCAGCCTGACCGTGCCGAAACCGGCTTTGGCTATATCGAACAAGGGCCGGCACTGGGCGCAGGTTTTCGGGTACAGCGCTTTGTCGAAAAGCCCGACCAGGCCACCGCCCAAGGCTACCTGGACGGCGGCAAGCACCTGTGGAATGCCGGCATGTTCTGCTTCAAGGCCGCCACCCTGCTGGAAGAATTGGCCAGCCACGCCCCGGCGGTTCTGGAAGCGGCCAAGGCTGCGCTGGAGCACAGCCAGAGCCTGCAAAACAGCAGCAGCCGCCAGCGCGAACTGAGCCCGGAAGGTTTCGGCACCGCGCCGGATATCTCCATCGATGTGGCGCTGATGGAAAAATCCGCCCAGGTTGCGGTCGTGCCCTGCGACATTGGCTGGAGCGATATCGGCTCCTGGGAAGCCCTGCGCCAACTCACGCCCAGTGACGACAATGGCAACCAGATCAATGGAGAGGCCATCCTGCACGACGTGCATAACTGCTACATCGACTCGCCCAAGCGGGTACTCGGTGCAGTGGGCGTGCGTGACCTGATCATCGTCGACACCCCCGATGCCCTGTTGATCGCCGACGCCCATCGCAGCCAGGACGTGCGCTATATCGTGGCCGAACTCAAGCGCCAGAATCACCCGGCGTTCAGCCTGCATCGCACCGTCACCCGGCCCTGGGGCACCTACACGGTGCTGGAGGAAAGCACGCGGTTCAAAATCAAGCGCATCGTGGTCAAGCCCAAAGGTTCGCTGTCCCTGCAAATGCACCATCACCGCAGCGAGCATTGGGTGGTGGTCAGCGGCGCGGCGATGATCACCAATGGCGAGCGCGAAATCCTGCTCAACATGAACGAGTCCACCTACATTCCCGCCGGGCACAAACATCGCCTGACCAACCCCGGCATCATCGACCTGGTGATGATCGAGGTGCAGAGCGGTGAGTACCTGGGTGAAGACGACATCGTGCGCTATGACGACATCTACGGCCGCGCGCCGGTTGAAGTGAAGCCCTGATGCGTACGTCATTGATCATCCCCACCCGCAACGCGGCCAGCCACCTGGACCGCCTGTTGCCAGCGCTGCGCATGCAGACGTTGCAGCCGGATGAAATGCTGGTGGTCGACAGCGCATCGAGCGATGACACCGTGGCGCGCTTTCGCGAATTCGGCGCGCGCGTGGAGGTGATTGACGCCCGTGATTTCAACCACGGCGGTACCCGGCGCTGGGCCAGCGAGCACGTAGGCGGCGACGCCTTGATCGTGATGACCCAGGACGCGATCCCCGCCAACGCCGAGACCTTTGCCAACCTGATCAGCGAGCTGCAACTGGAGCCGCTCAATGGCGTGGCCTACGGCCGGCAACTGCCGCACCCCGGTGCCGGCGTGCTCGGCGCGCAGTCGCGGCACTTCAACTACCCGGCGGCCAGCCGCACCAAGCGCCTGGACGATGCAGCGCAACTGGGCATCAAGACCTGCTTCAGCTCCGACTCGTTTTCGGTGTACCGGCGCAGCGCCCTGAGCGCGGTGGGCGGTTTCCCCCAGGATGTGATTGGCAGTGAAGACGCCTATGTGGCCGCGCGCATGCTGCTGGCCGGTTACCAGGTGCGCTATGCCGCGAGTGCGCAGGTTTATCACTCCCACGATTACCGCTTGCTGGAAGAGTTTCGCCGCTACTTCGATATCGGTGTGTTCTACGGCCGCGAGCCGTGGATTCGCCAGGCGTTTGGCGACGCCGGCGGCGAAGGCAAACGTTATGTGCTGGCCGAACTGCACGCATTGCGCGAGGCCAACGCGCTGTACCGCGCCCCCGAAGTGGTGGTGCGCAGTGCCTTTAAATTGCTGGGCTATCGCCTCGGCCACCTTGAACGCCACCTGCCCAACGCGCTTAAACGGCGCCTGGGCATGTTTTCCACCTACTGGACTTGAGCCGTCATGAAGACTATCAACCGACGTTTCCGTCTTACCCTGCTCGGCCTCTTGAGTGCCTCAATCTGGCTGGCTGGTTGTTCGACCCCCGCGCGGGTGCCGCTTCCTGATAACGACACGCTCAAGGCCGGCCATCAAGCGGCGCTGACCCTGGCCGACCTGCCGCCCCCGCAGGTGCTGATCCAGAGCGGCGACTCGCTGCGGATCGTGCGTGATGCCCAAGAGCCGGCGGCGGCCGATGACATGACGATATTCGTGGTGCGCCCTGACGGTGTGATCTCGGTGCCCAACATTGGCCGGGTCAAGGCAGCCTTGCGCACGCCCGAAGACCTGGGCAAGGAAATCACCGAGAAGTACAAGCGCATCTACCGCGAACCTGCGGTGACGGTGAACATCGCCAGCGCACCGAGCAACAAGGTGTTTATCGGCGGTGCGGTGTCCAACCCGGCGTTTTTCGACCTGGCCGGCAACGTCAGCGTCGAGCAGGCGCTGCTCAGCTCCGGTGGTGTATTGCCCTCGGCGGATGCCTCCAACGTGGCCTTGCTGCGCACCGGCCCCGATGGCAAGTACAGGACGTACTTCATCAGCCTGGAAAGCATGTTGACCAACCCCAATCACCCGCGGGTGGCGTTGCAGCGCGGCGATTTGATCTTTGTGCCGCAGTCGGGCATCGGCGCGACGGTGGAGGCTGTGGATATGTACTTCACGCGGCTGTTTCCGATCAACAAGGGGATTGGCGTGGGCTTTAACTACGACCTCAACGATAGCGGCGTGAAGAACAGCGGGAACACGACCACCAACATCGAAAAAATCAATATTCCTGGGGTGCCATAGCAATGGAACGCGTCTCTGGTAACTCGATGTATGCGCCTGCTACGTATCTTCATCTCCTCATCAATGGAGTGATCCTGTGATCGAAATCCGCTCTCTTCGCGACCTGCTGCGGCTGTTTTTCATCTACCGCCGCGAATTCAAACTGGCCGTGCTCACCACGATCGTCATCGCCGTGCTCGGTGCCTTCCTGCTGCCGGCTCGCTACGAGTCGGACGCGCGCTTGCTGGTCAAGCCGGGGCGGGACAACACCACCTTGCCGATCGAGGCCGCCAACCGCCAGACGCTGATTGCCCCGAGCACCCAGCACGACCCGATTGTCGACGAAGAAAAAATGCTCACGGGCCGGCCCATCGTGCATATCGTCGCCGAGCGCTATATGGCAATGACCGCCGAGCCGCCGCACGGCTTCTGGAAGGTCACCAAGTTCTACATCAAAAAGGGCGTGGGCGAAGTCATCAATGGCATTCGTAGTGTGCTGCAGTTCGTCGGCCTTGCCGAGAAACAAAGCCCGCTGGAGCGCTTGGCGACCTCACTGGAGAAGAACTTCACCGCTGGCCACGAGCCGGGTTCTTCGGTGATCGAGATTTCCTTCACCTGGGACGACCCGGCGGTGGCGCAAAAAATCGTCGAGACATGGGTCAACGCCTACCTTGAAGAACGCGCGCGGATTCTCGGGCGCAAGAGCCTGCACACCTTCTATGAAACCGAACGCGCCAAGGTGGCGGAGAATATCCAGAGCCTGAAGGACCAGTTGCAAGGCCGCTTGAAGCAGATCGACTCGATCAGTGTCGATGCGCGCCTGAAGAACCTGACCAACCAGATCGACCGCGTCACCGACGCCAAGGTCAGCGCCCAGAACCAGATCTCGGGGATTCGCAGCCTGCTGGCCAACGCCAGCCAGCAGATCAAGAGCCAGCCGGCAGACGTGGTCACGATGCGCGAAACCAGCCTCAACCCCACTCAGCTTGACCTCAAGCGCCAGCTCAATGCGCTGCAAGTGGAGCGGGCTCGGCTGTTGCGCACCTACCTGCCGGGTACCCCGCAGGTTAATCAGATCGAGCAGAACATCCGCGACATGGAAGCCCTCAGCGCCCAGGAAGCCACCCGCCTGGAACGCTCGCAGAACACCGCGCCTAACAGCCTGGTGATCAACGTCAAACAGCAAATGATCGACGCCCAGTTGCAAGAGCGCAAACTGGCCGGGGAAATCGAGAACTACGACAAGACCCTTACCGAATTGCGCGCCCAGCGTGACCAGGCGATGACCGATGAACCGCAACTCAACACCCTGAGCCAACAACTGCGCACCGCCGAAAAAAGCTATGCCTTGTACTCGGACAATCTTGAACAGGCGCGAATCGACCACGAACTGGACAACAGCCAGATCAGCAACATCGCCCTGATCGAACATGCCACCCTCAACCCGGCACGCGTGTTTCCCAAGAGCCTGCTGATGCTGTTGTTCGCTATTCCCGCTGGCGTGGCCGTGGGCTTGCTGACCATCTATGTGCTGTACCTGCTGGACCAGCGCATCCACGATGGCACACGGTTGCAGGAGATGTTCCATGTACCGCTGTGGAGCAGCATTCCCGATGTGCAAGACGCAACGCCGGCAGCCGTCACCGCCAGCCTTTATCGCTTGTACAGCCTGCTGCCCTTGGATCGCATTGCCACCCAAGGTTTTGCCCTGGGCCTGACCTCGGCGCGCCATGGCGAGGGTGTGACCTTTATCGCCTCGCAACTCAAGCGCCTGCTGGAAGAGCGTGGTCACCGCGTTTCGGTCGATGGGGCGAGCGCGCCAACGCCGGGTGAGGTGTTGCTGCTGGACGCCTCGGCGCTGTCCTCCAACCCGCAGGCCTTCCTGACACTGCGCCGTGCCGACCAGATCGTGCTGGTGATCGAAGCCCGCACCAGCACCGTACCGACGATCGAAAATGCCGTGTCGCTGCTAACCACCGCGTTCGGCAAAGTCGACGGCATGATCCTCAACCGCCGTCGCTTCGAAGTGCCGGCCAAGGTGCTGGCGCGGCTCAACAGCTGGCGCGGGGCGGCCTGATGCGTATCGCATTGCTGGCGCCGCTGCCACCGGAGCAGACCGGGATCGCCGATTACGCCGCGCACTTGCGCAACGCGTTGATCGAACAGGGCCTGGAGGTGGTGACCCCGCTCGCCGGCTGCCTGGAATTGCCTGAACAGTTGAAGCGCCTGCAGGCCTTTGACTGGCGCGGCGTGGACCTGGTGCATGCAGAACTTGGGGGTGGACGCTTCGGTGAGTTCCAGGCGCTGGAGTACCTGCGCCGGGCGCAACCGCACCTGCCGTTAACCGCCACGGTGCATGACCCGGAGCGCCTGATCTGGCGCCGGGCCAAGCTGTTTTTCCCTTTGACCCTGCTTGAACGCCTGCCCCACCCGCTGCCCCAGGCGGCGGCGCTGCTGGCCGACCCGTTGACCTTGCACGAAGAACGGCGCCTGGCCAAAGGCATGCGCCGCCTGATCACCCTCACCCGCTTGGGCGGCGACTGCCTGCGCCAGCGCATGGGCCTGCGCCCGGAACAGGTGGCGGTGATTGCCCATGGCAACCTGCCCATCGCGCCCCAGGCGTTGCCGCCACTGGCGCCACTGCGCCTGTTGTATTTCGGCTTTATCTACCGTGGCAAGGGCATTGAAGACCTGCTCCAGGCCCTGGCCCAGTCACTGGCCGCCCACCCGCAATGCCGAGGCCAGGTACGCCTGACCCTGGCCGGTGGCACCGCGCCGGAAATGACGTTTGACCCCGCCGGCAACTACCTCGATGGCCTGCGCGAGCAGATCAGCGCCCTGCATCTTGAGGATGTGGTGGACTGGCAACTGGACCTGCCATCGGCGCAGATCCCTTCTACGATCCAGGCACACCATGTGATGGTGCTGCCCTATCGCGAATCGAAAAAACTCAGCTTCCTGGGGCAGATGCGTGGCACCAGTGGCGCGCTGTCGTGGGCCAATGCATGCGGGCGCGGGGTGATCACCTCCAACGCCCGCGCCTTTGCCGAAGAGGTGGCCGGCGGTAATGGCATCACCTATCAGCAGGGCGATACAGCGTCCTTGAGCAACGCCTTGAGCCGCTTGATCCTCGACCCGCAACAGGCACAGCAATGGGCCGCACGGGCAGGAGAAATCGGCCACCAACGCCAGTGGGCCAACACGGCCCAGCGGTTTGCTGAATTATTTCGGGTTGCTTGTGAGGAGCCGTTGCGATGAACCTGTCATCCGTTCGCCCACTGTGGCGCTACCTGCCGCTGGTGCTGTCAATCGCCGTCGGTAGCGCCCTGCTGTTGAGTGAAAAAGTCGATGCGCAGCCGGTGAACCTGGCCCCGGAGCGCACCGTAGTCTGGAAGGATTTTCTCGGCGTGAACGCCCACTTTCTGTGGTTCACACCCGAGCAGTACCACAAGCAGATCAAGCAGTATAAAAAGCTCGGATTGCAATGGGTGCGGGTCGACCTGCACTGGGATCGCCTGGAACCCAAGGAAGACGATTATCAGCTCGGCACCTTCGATGAACTGGACCGCACCCTGACCGCTGAAAAACTGCGTTCGGTGTTTTACCTGGTGGGGTCGGCGCCCTTTATCACCACCGCCCCCAAGGGCGTGCCGTTCCAAGACCAGTATCAACCGCGGGACGCCAACATCTATGCCATGCGCCTGGCCGTCCTGGCCAAGCGTTACCCGAATATCGATGCCTGGCAGGTGTGGAATGAACAGAACCTGCCGAACAACTGGCGCCCCAAAGTCAACGCCAAGGAATACGCGCAGTTGTTGTTGGCCAGTCACAAGGCCTTGAACATTGCAGCGCCGGACAAACTGCAGGTCATGGGTGGCATGGCGTATTACAGCCAGATGCCGCCGCGCGGCAAAACCCTGATGTTTGAAGCGCTCGGCGCGCTGGGGGTGCAAAGCCTAGGCATGGTCGCGGCTTATCACCCCTATTCGATGACTCCGGAAACCGATGAGCCGGGCAAGAACGAAGTGCTGCTGCGCGGCGATCAACTCAATTCGATGCTGCACGGTGCCGGGATCAAGCAGGTGTGGGCCACTGAATGGGGCTGGTCCAGCTATGCCGGGCCCAAGGAAATGCAGGACCTGATCGGTATCGACGGGCAGGCCGATTACACCTTACGCCGCCTGGCGTTGATGGCGTCCCAGGACTACCAGAAGATCTTCCTGTTCGCGCTGTCCGACCTCGACCAACGCGCCTCGCCACGCGACCAGCATTACGGCCTGTTGAACCTTGATGGCGAACCCAAGCCGGTGTACACCGCCCTCGCCCGCTTCCTGGAGATCACCGGCCCCACGCTTAAACCCGGCAACACGCCGCAGTTGCAGGATGTACCGGATAGCTTCTACAGCGTGGCCTGGACCCGCCCTGACGGCAAGCACCTGCTGATGTATTGGAGTGCCAAAGGCAGCAGCATCAGCCTGCCCGGCATCAAACGCGCAGAACTGCTGGACCCGCTGACCGGCGCCCGGCAAACCCTGAGCGACGACAACGGTATTCGCCCCGTGGTGAAGCCGAGCTTGCAGATATTGGTGTGGTAGCCCCGGGCATGGAGAGCTGTACATGAGAATCCTTTGGATTGTGCCCTACTTGCCGTGGCCGACCACCAGCGGCGGCAAGACGCGGCAGTACCATTTGCTGCGCACCTTGAGTGAGCGCGGGCATCGCATCACGCTGCTGGCGCAATCGAAGACGGCAGCCGATGACGCGGTGCACGCGGCCCTTGAGCCGCTGCTCGAGCGCCTGATCGTGGTACCGCGCCGGCCACTGAAACACCCGCTGACCCTGCTCGCTGGCCTGTTCGCGCCCTGGCCGCTGTTGACCACGGTCAACGGCTTGTCGGCACCGTTGCAGGCCCAGTTTGCGCAACTGTTGAATGAGCGCTGGGACGTGATTCAGGTAGAACACAGCTACAGCCTGCAGCCGTTTCTGCGCACCTTGCAGCAGCAACGGCGCGAGTTTGTGCTGACCGAACACAACCTGGAATCGAGCCTCGGCGGCGCCACTTACGACCGCTTCCCCAAGTGGGCCGCGCCATTTGTGCAGTATGACCAGTGGCGCTGTCGGCAATGGGAACGCAAGGCGTTCGATGCCGCCGCTCATGTGGTCGCCGTGACCGAGGCGGACGCCCAGGCCATGCGGCCATTGTCGTCGACGCCGGTGAGCGTGGTGGTCAATGGGGTCGACAGCCGTGCCTTTGCCGAGGTCAACGCCGATGCGCAGAGCCAGCGCCTGTTGTTCGTCGGCAACTACGAATACGCACCGAACCTGGACGCCGTGCAGTGGCTGCTCGAAGAGATCTTCCCCAGGCTCTGGTTGCAGTGCCCGAACGCACGCTTGGCGGTGGTCGGCTATGGCTTACCCGAACACTGGCGCGAGCGTTGGCCCGATGAACGTATCGAGTGGCTGGGGTTTGTTCCCGACCTGTGCGCCTTGCAACGCCGCTGCGCCGGTTTTGTCGCACCGTTGCGCCATGGCGGCGGCTCCAAGCTCAAGGTATTGGAAGCGATGGCCGCCGGCTTGCCGCTGGTGAGCACGGCCCAGGGCGTGTCCGGGCTGGCGGTACAACCGCAGGTGCATTACCTGGCCGGCGAAAACGCCGAGGCCCTGGCCGACGCCGTTGTGCGCCTGCTGGATGAACCGGCGCTGGCCGGGCGACTGGCCGATGCGGCACGCGACTATGCGCGGCAATACCACGACTGGGCGGTGGCGGGTAATGAACTGGAGCACCTCTACCGCAGCTTGCTTACCGCCAAGGAGTCTCAGCCATGCGTGTAGCCCTGGACTATCGCCCCGCCACGGTTGCGCCGTCTTCGGGCATCGCCCGCCAGGTCGTGGCCCTGGAAGACGCCCTGCGCGCGCGGGGCAACACCGAGGTGGCGCTGTTCACTGAGGCGCCCCTGGACCATCCGCAACGCCAGACTGCCGTTTGCCCGGCCTGGGCCAGCCCGCTGGACGGCCTGCAACGCCCACAGGTGCGCCTGCGGTTCGAGCGCGGCTTCTTGCCCAAGGCGCTGCACGAGCAGCAGATCGACCTGTATATCGCCACGGCGAATATGGGCTTGCCGCTGTGCCGTAAACCCGCCGGTACCCGCTATGTGCTGGTGCTGCATGACCTGTTTCAGCTCACCCACCGCAACTTTCATCGCTCCAAGCTCAAGGCCCTGGCCTACCGCCTGATCGACGGGGCCTCGATTGCCTGGTCGGTGTGGCAGGCTGATCGGGTGTGGTGCCCTTCGCAGTTTTCCTGCAATGAGGCCGCGCGCCTGTTCCCCTGGGCACGGTCCAAGTTCCGCGTGCTGAGCAACCTGGTACCCGAATTGAACGCAACGCCAGAGCCGCTGCCCGCCAACCTGCCGGCACGTTACTGGCTGGTGGTGGGCACCCGGGAGCCGCGCAAGAACATGGCGTTCTTCCTGCGCCAGTGGCAGGCCTGCCGTGCGCTGAACCCTGATGTGCCGGACATGGTACTGGTGGGCCACCCCAGCGATGTACCAGCGGCACTTGGTGACCTGCCGGGCCTGCATTGGTGCAGCGGTTTATCGGACGGCCAACTGCAAGCGCTCTACCGTCATGCCGCGTGCTTGTGGCAGCCGTCCTATGCCGAGGGCTTTGGCTTGCCGGTGGTGGAAGCCTTGAGTGTCGGCACGCCGGTAGCGGTGGCACGCGGCAGCGCTCTGGATGAAATCGCGCCGCCCAGCGCCCCGCGCTTCGCCCCCCATGACGCCGAGCAACTGCACAAGGTCATGCAACAACTGGCAGGCGCCGAGGCCACGCAAGACGGCGAAACACACCGCGCCTGGGCCCGGCAATTTGCCGAACCGGCCTATCGCGCGCGCCTGGACACTTTGCTCAAGGAATTGGATCGCTAATGCTGCCAGGAAAATTCGTCAGTCTGCTGCTGGGCCTGGTGTTCGGCGGGTTGCTGTTGGCCCTGTCGCCGATCAAGGTCATGCTGGTGGTGGCCGGTGTGGCCGTGGCCTTGACGCTGATCCGCTTTCCCCTGTGGGGCTTGCTGATTTTCGCGGTACTGGCCACCAGTATTCCCTACACCACCTTGCAACTGGGCATCCGCACCACCGTCAGCGAGGCGGTACTGGGGCTGACCTGGGTCGGGGTGTTCTGGCAATCGTTCATCGGCAAGACCCGTGGTTTCATGCTGTGGCGGCCGACCGAGCGTGCGCTGATGTGGCTGATGCTGTTCAGCACCATTCCGTTTATCTGGGGCATGCTGATCATCCATGCCGAAGGTAATGGGCCGGTGAACTGGGTGCGCTGGCTGATGAACCTGTCGATGTTGTTTATCGTGCCGCTGCTGCTGCGTACCGACGCCGACCGCGACAAGGTAGTGGTCGCCCTGTTGCTGGGTAACCTGGCAATGCTGTTGCTGTCGATCTTCATGTTCCTGAAGACGCGCAATGCGATGTCGATGATCGATATTCTCACCGATCTCAAATACGCCCACCCGGAAGCGGTGAAGGACATTTTCTCCGCCAACTACACGCGCATGGCCTCGCCCTGGGTGCACCCCAACCTGACCGGTGGCGTGCTGGTGCTGTTTATTCCCCTGGCACTGTTTTATGGCTGGACCCGCAGCGGCTGGCGCCGGGCGCTGGGCCTGGCGGTGGCGGTGCTGGGGTGTGCCGGCCTGCTGCTGAGTATTTCCCGTGGCGCCATCGTGGCCCTGGCGCTGGTGTTGATCTGGCTGGCCTACAAGCGCGTGCCGAACAGCGGGCGCATCATCGGTATCGGGGCGGCGTTCGCCGTTGCGCTGGTGATGTTCTATCCGCCGTTGCAGGAGCGCTTGCTGACCATTTTCTCGACCACCAACGCCAGTACCGAAATCCGCTTTGACGAGTACGCCAGGTTCCCCGCCGCCATGGCGACCTTCCCCCTGGGGATCGGCTTCAAGATCGACCCGCCCGTGCCCGGCTCCAATCTGTTGGGGATCTCCAACCTGTGGCTGAACTTTATCTACAAGGTCGGCATTCCAGGGATGCTGCTGTTTATCACCGTCACCCTGTTGTGGTGGCGCGAAGTGCGGCCCCTGGGCCAGGTGCGCAAAGTCACCGCCGACAATGCCCTGTGGCTGGGGTGCATCTGCGGCGTGCTGGCGGCGCTGCTGACGGGGATTTTCGACCACTACTTCAGCTTCACCTTTGTACTGATCGCGCTGTTCTGGCTGTTGATGGGCATGAGCCTGCAACAGGTGCGCCTGCGCCCTTCCATTACCGCCCCTGTTGCTGCTACTGCGCCAAAGGATAACCAACCATGAAGCACCGGATGATTCACTCCACCGACTTGCGCGACCGCCTCCCCATGCTGGCCAGTGAACTGGGCGTAAGCCTGCCAGACCTGGAAGAAGCGCTGGACTGGTGCCTGGCCCATGACGTGGTATTTGAAGAGGGCGAAGGCGACAACAAGCGCTTCTGGATCAGCTCCATCGACCTGGAAACTGCAATTGAGCAACCGGTGGCGCGCCGCCTGTTCCGCCGGATGAAACAGGATCTGCCGGCCCAGCTTCTGCCGCGTTACGGCAAAAACTGGGCAACCGTCAAAGACCGGTGGCGCAGTGTCTGGGATATGGCCTACAACATCTTGATCAACAAGATCCCCAGCCACCATGTACGCATTGCCTGGCTGCGCCTGGGTGGCGCGAAGATCGGCAAGGGCTCCAGCTTATGGCGTAACACCGAAGTGCTGGGCATGCACAATCTGGTGGTCGGCGACGATTCGGTAATTGGCTGGCATTGCCAGGTGGACGCCCGCGCCGGGCTGGTGATCGGCAACCATGTGGCGATTGCCTCGCATGTTCTGCTTATCGCCGGCAGCCATGATTTGCAGGCGCCGGAGTTCTGGTCGATTTCCGGGCCGACTTACATCGACGATTACGTCTGGATCGGTAGCCGTGCGTTGATCGGCTTCGGCACGCACCTGGGCTATGGTTCGGTGGTAAGCGCCAACACCGTGGTGGCCAAAGCCGTGGCGCCCTACAAAATCATTGGCGGCAGCGGCGCCAAAATCATGGGCGAACGTTGCCATGACCTGAACTACAAGGTGGGTGGCAAAGGCCTGTTCACCCTGTTTCACTGATGTTCGGCAGCACGCTCTGGCTGACCCTGGCGACGCTCGCCGGGCTGGTGGCCGGTTTTGCCCGCGAATGGCTGCTGGTGGCGGCCTGGGGTGCGGGCAGTCGCAGCGACGGGTTTCTGGTGGCGGTGTTTTTGCCCGAAGCCCTGCGCATGACCCTGGCTGCCGGCTTGCTCGCAGCGGCTGCGCTGCCCCTCTATCAGCAACGCGACCCACAGCGCCAGCAAGCCTGGCTGGCCAGCCTGTCCCCTCGCCTGCTGGGCGTGGGCCTGGCCCTGTTTGCCCTACTGGCGCTGGGCGCGCCGCTGTGGGTGCGCCTGATCGGCCCCGGCCTGGACGCCGCGGCCCATGCCCAAGCCGCCGCCAACCTGCGCTGGCTGGCGGCCTGTGCGCCAGGCCTGGTGATGCATGGGCTGTTCAGTATTCCCTTGCAGGCACGCCAACGTTTTGTCCTGCCGGGCCTAGGCTCTTTACTGTTCAATCTGCCACCGGTGCTGTACCTGTTTATCCGTGGCAGCGCCAGCGACAGCGCCGAACTGGCTATGTGTTTTTTTGCGGGTAGTGTGTTGATGTGCCTGCCGTTGCTGGCGCCGGTCTGGTCCTTCGGCTGGCGGCCGTGGCAGGTCAGCGGCGACCCGCTGGCAGGCCGCGAATTGCTGGGGCGCATCGGCCCATTGTTGGCCAGCAACGTGGCCAGCCAGGGCCTGGCACTACTGGAGCGCTTGATCGCCAGTTTCCTGGGGGAAGGCGCTGTTACCTGGGTCAACCTTGCACGCAAGTTGATCAACCTGCCACTGATCGCCCTGATGAGCCTCAACCAAGTGCTGCTGGGCATGATGAGCGGCGAGCAAGGCCAACAGCGCCTGGCCCTGCTGCGCCGCGGCCTGGATGCAGCGACCCTGCTGAGCCTGCCTGCGGCCTTCGGCCTGATTGGCGCCAGCCCCACGTTGATTCATCTGCTGATGCCCGCCCAGAGCGCCGACGGCCCACTGCCGGCGCTGCTGGCCTGGTTCGCCACGCCCCTGGTGTTTGGCGCCTGGAACGCCATGCTCGCGCGCTATGCCTACGCCAGCGGCGACACGCGCCTGCCGCTCAACTGCGAACTGCTGGGCAGCCTGGTCAACGCCGCCTTGTTGGTGGTGCTGCCCTATTGTCTCGGGCTGCCGGGGATCGCCCTGGCGGCGTTGGGTGGCGTGGTGGTGACCAACCTGTTGCTGATGCACCGCCAACAACTGCTCGGCCAACTGGGCTGGCCGTTGCAGTGGGGCTTGAGCGGGGTGCTGTTGGGTGTGGCGGCGCTGGCCCTGCACCCCTTGCACAACGACGCATGGCAGTTGGGGTTGAGCAGCCTGGCCGGCGCGCTGGTGTTGCTGGGGTTGGGGCTTTGGCTCAAGCCGTGGAAAGCCTGAGGCCGGTTCCCACCAGAACGGTGGGAGGGGGACCCGTTCAATCCTCCAGTGGCTTGGGGGCTTTGCTGCCGGGCTTGGCGGGTTTGGTGCCGTTGGCCGGGGCCGCTGGCGCAGCTGGAACAGGCTCTGGCTCCGCAGGTGCGGCAAGCTCCTTTTCCGCCTGAGGCATCTGGTCGATGGCGCTGAAGAATTCCTTCAGGTCGAGGCTATCCGGAGGCACGGTTTTCTCGAGTTTCTTCTCGCCGTCCTTGCCGATCAGGATCACCTTGGTGCCGCTGCCAACGCCGAGTTTGAGGGCGCGGATCAGCGCGTTGGTTTCTGGCGGCGTGAGCTTTTTACTGTCCTTTGGGTCCTTGGCGAACTTCTCCCCTTCGGCGCCGATACTGCCGAACTTGACGGTGTAGAACACCATGCTGCGCTCTTCGAAGGACTGCTTGGTGGCAGCCTCTTCCAGTTGTTTCTTCAGCGTTGTCAGTGTCGGGTTTCCAGCATCAAGCTCCACGACCACCAGGGGGCGCGTCTTGCCCAATTCCTGCTTGAGCGGATTATCATCAGCGGCCAACAACGGCCCCGTAAAAGCCATCAAGGTAGCCAGGGTCAGCGACCGGATGAGCATGCGCACCTCCTTTGAATTCCATGCAGGGTTCTTGAGTTTCATGTCTGCGACAGCCAAATTCAAGGATGATTCCTACACCACTTTGAGAAGCGTAGGTCAGGACGCCCGCTACGCAAGGGCTTGGACAGTGGCCTGTCATTGTTTCTTCCGGTTACGAGACCTTCCACTGCGGCCAATGCCGGGCAAAAACGGGGGCCACGATAGGGTCGGCGTCTACCCGCTCCAGGCTCTGCGCAAAGCCCGGCGCCAGGTTGTCGAGTACCTCGCGCGCGTCGTCCCAACGCGACACCGCCGCCGCCATGATGCCCAGTGCATTCGGCGCGTTGCTTGGGGTAAACAGCTGGCCGGCAAACTGATCGGCAAACACGACCCAGGCCTGGTGCAGGTAGCGCCGTGTACCGCTGACCAGTTGCGCTTGCAGTGCCTCATCGGCATTGCCCAACCAGCGTTGCGGGTAGTCGATGATGCCGATCGCCGAATAGCAGTTGGCGGCGATGTACAGCAAGCCGCGCAGGATCTGCGTACGATCGCCGGCCAACAACTGGGCCTTGGGATACTCCAGGCCCAGGTGGATCAGGATCGCGGCGCTTTCGGTCAGTACCTGGCCATTTGGAGTAACCAGAGTGGGGATCTGCTTGAGTGGATTGATACGTGCAAGGGCGTCGCTGCCCTCGCCGTCCTGCCAGGAACTGGCCTCCACGCGATGCCACGGCACTGCGCAGCGTTGCAGGGCTATTTCGATCATGCAGGAGCCGGATTCGTCGGTGCCATAAAGCGTGTACATGGGCGTTTCCTCCTGAGCCAAGGGCAATAGTGAGCCTGTGGTCGATTAGCTAGAATAGTCCCATTTGCCCACCCACCAACGTACCGAAATCATCATTCACGAACGGCAGGATCGCATCGGCCACGGGCTGCAATTGGCGCGTGACGTAGTGGTCGTAGTCGATGGGTGCCTGGCGTACTTCCAGCGGTTCCGGGCCGTTGACGCTGATCACGTAGCTGATCCAGCCACCGCGCTGGTACTGGCGCGGGCGGCCCAGGCGATCGTTGTACTCGTCCGCCAGGCGCGCGGCGCGTACGTGAGGCGGGACGTTGCGTTCGTAGTCGTGCAAGGGCCGGCGCAGGCGTTTGCGGTAGATCAGCAACTCATCGAATTCGCCGCTCAAGGTACGCCGTACGTAGTCGCGTATGTAGTCCTGATGGGGCTGGCGATGGAAGATACGTTGGTAGAGTTCCTGCTGGAATTGCCGAGCCAGGGGCGACCAGTCGCTGCGCACGGTTTCCAGGCCCTTGTAGACCATTTCTTCGCTGCCATCTTCGCGTACGACCAGGCCGGCATAGCGCTTTTTGCTGCCCTCCTCGGCGCCACGAATGGTCGGCATCAGGAAGCGGCTGAAGTGGGTTTCGTATTGCAGCTCCAGGGCGCTTTGCAGGCCATATTCGTTGCTCAGGTGCGCACGCCACCAGTCGTTGACGTGCTGCACCAGCGCCAGGCCGATGCGATTGGCATCCTGCGCAGAATGCGCACTGCCCAGCCAGACGAAGGTGGAGTCGGTGTCACCGTAAATCACCTCGTACCCTTGGGCCTCAACCAGTGCGCGAGTCTGGCGCATGATCTGGTGACCCCGCAGGGTGATCGAGGACGCCAGCCGAGTGTCAAAGAACCGACAGCCGCTGGAGCCGAGCACACCGTAAAAGGCGTTCATGATGATCTTCAGCGCCTGGGATAACGGCGCATTGCGCTCGCGTTTGGCCTCTTCGCGGCCTTCGGACACCCGCGTGACGATGGACGGCAGGCAATGCCGGGTGCGGGAGAAGCGCGCCCCGCGAAAGCCTTCCACCGAGTCGCTGTCGTCGGGATGCTTGAGGCCTTCGATCAAGCCCACCGGGTCGATCAGGAAACTGCGGATGATCGACGGATATAGGCTTTTGTAGTCCAGCACCAGCACCGATTCATAGAGGCCCGGGCGCGAGTCCATGACAAACCCGCCAGGGCTGGCTTGGGGCGGTTTGTCGCCCAAATTCGGCGCAACAAAACCCTGGCGATGCATCAACGGCATGTACAGGTGGGTGAAAGCGGCCACGGAGCCGCCGTTACGGTCGGCCGGCAAGCCTGTGACGCTGGCGCGTTCGAGCAGGAACTTGAGCAGCTCGGTCTTCTCGAAAATCCGCGTGACCAGTTCGCAGTCCTTGAGGTTGTAGCGCGCCAGGGCGGGCTTGTCCTCGGCGAACATGCGGTTGATTTCGTCCATGCGCTGGTACGGCGTGGAGATGTCCTTGCCTTCGCCGAGCAGGGTTTGCGCGACGTTTTCCAGGCTGAAGGACTCAAAACTCCAAGTCGCCGAACGCAGCGCTTCAATACCGTCGATGATCAACCGCCCCGCCGCCGCGGCGAAGTAGTGATTGCGGCTGCCGTGTTCGCGCCAGGCCATGGCTTCACCGCCACGTCCCAGCAACAGCGGCACGTTCAGGCGCTGGGCGTGTTCGTGGAGGACGCGCAGGTCGAACTGCACCACGTTCCAGCCGATGATCGCGTCGGGGTCAAACGTGGCCAGCCATTGGTTGAGGCGTTCGAGCAGTTGAGCGCGGGTGTCGCAATAGTCGAGCTTGAAATCCACCGCGTCGGTTTTGTTCGGCGAGCCGAGCATGTACACCTGGCGCTCACCGCAGCCTTCAAGGGCGATGGAGTAGAGATCGCCCTGGGCGGTGGTCTCGATGTCCAGAGACACCAGCTTCAAGGGTGGTCGGTAGTCAGGGGCAGGCTTCATCTGCGCGTCGAGCAAGGTGCCGCTTGCATCAGCGGTGCCACCGAACCAGACCGGAGCGGTGATAAAACGCTCCATCATGTAGCGCTCGGGCGGGCGCACATCACCTTCGTAGACATCGACCCCGGCAGCGCGCAGGCGCTTTTCGATGTCCATCAACTGGCGGTGCTGGCGGGCATACAGGCCCAGGACCGGGCGGTGATGAAAGTCGCACAGCTGCAACGGGCGCAACTCAAGATCGCGCTCGCCCTTGAGCAACCAATCGAGCGGCTTGCGGTGAGCTTCCGGGATGAACACCACCGAGGTTTGCACGGGTAGGCGAATGCACCGAGGCCCTTGGTCGGTGGCCAGCCAGAAGCTGACCTCCGTGCCTGCCGGGGTATCGCGCCAATGCCGGGTCAGGACAAAACCCTGCTGTAAATCCACCGTACCGCACCTCAAGAATCGCATTCAGGGCGTGATTCTACTCGGCATCCGGGCTAAGGCGGCGGGTAAACGCATACCTAGCGCGTAATATCATAAATTTGTTGCAGGACATTAATAGTAATTACTATCATTTGCACCGGAGTCGTATCCGCGCAGTGAGGAAGCGCGACGTTGTTGCCCACTTCCTCATAATTGACGGTTCGCCGTCAGGATCGACCATGCCCATCTGTCACCCTCTCGCTGTGCCGTTTCGCCCTGCCCTGCTTGCCTTGTGCTGCTCCTTGAGTGTGGCGGTCCAGGCGGCCACCCCATCGACGTCAGACAACGCACTGGAGCTGGGTGCCACCAGCATCAATGCCGAAGCGCCGGCCCCCACTGCGCTGCCCCCCGAGTTTGCCGGCGGCCAGGTTGCACGTGGCGGCCAACTGGGTGTGCTGGGCAACCAGGACATCATGGACGTGCCCTTCAGCATGTCCTCCTACACCGAGAAGTTGATTCGCGACCAGCAGGCAGAAACCGTTGGCGACGTGCTGCTCAATGACTCCTCGGTGCGCCAGGCCTCGGGGTATGCGAACCAGTCCCAGACGTTCATGATTCGTGGCCTGCCGTTGAATGGCGACGACATTTCCTATAACGGTTTGTACGGCATCCTGCCGCGCCAGATCATCTCCACTGACGCCCTGGAGCGCGTAGAGGTATTCAAGGGCCCCAACGCGTTTATCAACGGCGTCACCCCCACCGGCTCGGGGATCGGCGGCGGTGTAAATCTGCAACCCAAGCGCGCCGATGATATGCCGCTGCGTCGTTTCAGCACCGACATCAGCAGCGATGGACGGATTGGCGAACACTTGGATATTGGCCAACGCTTTGGCGAAGACAACCGTTTTGGCGCACGGGTCAACCTGTCCCGGCGCGAAGGCGATACCGGCATTAATGATGAGAACCAGCGTTCGAAGCTGTTTGCCGTCGGCCTGGACTACCGCGGCGATGCGTTGCGCTTGTCCGGTGACTTTGTGTATCAGAAGCAGCGCATCAACGGCGGGCGCAACTCGGTCTTTCTCGGCAAGATCACCCACGTACCGGATGCCCCTTCGGCAGACACCAACTACGCACCGAGCTGGAGCAGTACCAACCTTGAGGATACCTTGGGCATGCTGCGCGCCGAGTACGACCTCAACGAATACTGGACCGCATACGCGGCAGCCGGCGCCAAGCACAGCCGCGAAATGGGGCGCTACTCGTCAGTGACATTGAGCGATAACCTCGGCAATGCCAGCGCCAGTGGCTCGACGATCGCCCACGAAGAAAACAACACCAGCGCGATGGGTGGGCTCAATGGCAAGTTCCAGACCGGCCCCGTCAGCCATCGGCTCAACATCGGCCTGGCCGGTATCTGGACCGAGGCGCGCAACGCCTATGTTTTCGCCAGCGAAAAAACGCCAACCAACATTTATCACCCGGTGACCGGCGCGCCACCGGCCCTCAATAGCCCGCGCAATACTCCCGGTACCGACTTCAGCGATCCGACCATCACTGGCAAGACGTTCGTGCGCAGCCTCGCGGTATCCGACACTTTAGGCTTCTTCGACGACCGCTTGCTGGTGACCTTGGGCGCACGTCGCCAGCAGATGGTGGTGCAGAGCTACAACTACATGAGCGGCACCCGTACGGCCAACTATGACGAGTCGATCACCACACCGGTGTATGGCATTGTGTTCAAGCCTTGGGAGCATGTGTCGCTGTATGCCAACCGCATCGAAGGCCTGGCCCAGGGCCCGACATCGCCGCTCAAGTCCGGCAGCCTGACGGTCATCGGTGGCGGCCAAGCTTATGCGCCTGCTCGGTCCAAGCAGATCGAAGCGGGTGTCAAAGTGGACATGGGCTCCTATGGCGCGACCTTGGGTGTGTACCGTATCGAACAGCCAGGCGCGGGTTATGCCGAAGCCATCGACGCCACCACCGCCCGCTATGTGCGTGAAGGCCAGCAGATCAACAAAGGCGTCGAGCTGAACGTCTTTGGTGAGCCCGTCAACGGCCTGCGCCTGCTGGGCGGAGTGACGCTGATGAATACCGAACTCAAGGGCACACTCAACGGCGCCAACGACGGCAACCGCGCCATTGGCGTACCTTCATTCCAGCTCAACGCCGGGGTGGATTGGGATGTGCCGGGCCTGCAGGGCGTGACCCTCAACGGCCGTATGCTGCGCACCGGCGGCCAGTACGCCGACGCAGCCAACGAGCTGAGCCTGCCGGCCTGGAACCGCTTCGACGTGGGCGCGCGCTACACCTTCATGCTGCAACAGCGCGAGGTGACGGTGGGTGCCACGGTGGAGAACGTGGCCAACGAGAAGTATTGGGAATCGGCCCAGGGTGGATTCCTGAGCCAGGGGGATCCGCGGGTGGCGAAGTTGTCGGCGACGATTGATTTCTGAAAACGTAAAAGGGCTGGGGGACAGAACTCCCCCTGCGCCCCATCACCTTATTGGAGGCTTGCTCAGATAATTTTCGATATTGCCCATTTGTTCGTCCCAGCCACGGGAGTTCATCTTGAAGGCTTTCTGGCGCCGCGCTTCGGGGATCTGGTCAAAACCGGACTCGACGACCCGCAAGAGGATGCCTGGAGCGCGATCTTCAATCGTGAACTCCACCAGCGTCGGTGCCTCCTTGTCGTAGTCGATGCCCTCTTCCACTGCGAAAGGATGCCACCAGAAAGAAAACAGCGTTTGGGGCAGGATGCGTTCGATCCTGGCCTTCCACACGACATGTTCGTAACCTTTGTAGGTAATGGGTGCTTCGATGGTTTCTCCGGCCACAAAGGTTTTACCTTTAAGCGCGATACCGAACCACTGACCAAATTGATCGGCCTGCGTGAGTGCCTCCCAGACCTGTTTACGTGATGCGTTGAGCAGGACTTTGCGTTCGATGCGATCTAATACGTGCATAAGTCACCTCCTTCATTGAACAGTAGGCGACATCAACCAATGCGCAACCTTGCGTTGTGCGCGATGATGATGACCCCCTCCTTGCCTGGCCATAGGTTATGACTGACCCACTGAATGGAAGTTGCTTGTGCAAAGGTGTGCGCTACCAAGTGGACAGCCTGGACATGCCCATCAGCCACTGCCACTGCGAAAGCTGCCGCAAGGCGCACGCGGCCGCGTTTGTTGCCACGGCCGGGGTGATGCGCGAGCATTTTCGCTGGACGCAGGGTGAGGAACTGTTGTCATCCTTTGAATCTTCGCCGGGCAAATTCAGACATTTCTGCTCGCGCTGCGGCTCACATCTGATCGCTGAACGTGGGCATCAGCCCCACGTGATCCTACGGGTGGCGACGCTGGATGAGGATCCGGGCGTCAGGCCCACCTCGCATATCTGGACGGCCCATGAAGTGCCCTGGCTGGCCTATGACGGCGTAGCGCGCTGGGACGAGTGGAAGGTTTGAGTCAAACCCGTGGATCACCCGGTGCCTTGGCCGGCGCCGCATATTGCGGTTTGAGATGACCTTCCTGGTCGAGCAGCCAGGCATCCATGATCTGTCGCACCACAGGCCCGGCTACACGGCCGCCGGCCTCGCCGTTTTCGATCATGACTGAAATCACGATTTTCGGATGTTCGGCCGGCGCAAAGCCGACGAACAAGGCGTTATCGCGATGCCGCTCCAACGTCTTGTTGCGGTTGTAGCGCTCGCCCTGCTTGATTGCCACCACCTGGGCGGTACCACTCTTGCCGGCGATGCGGTATTGCGCGCCTTGCGCTGCCGCTCGGGCGATACCGCGGGGATCGTGCATCACCAATTGCATGCCATGGTTGACCTGTTCCCAGTCACGCGGGTCTTTGAGCACAACGTTGGGCATCGGGTGTTCATCTACCGGAGCCACACCATTGATGGTCTTGGCCAGGTGCGGCCGGTTCCATACACCTTTGTTGGCGATCAATGCTGTGGCCTGGGCCAATTGCAGTGGCGTGACCTGCATATAGCCTTGGCCAATGCCTAGGATCACGGTTTCGCCGGGGAACCACGGCTGGCGACGGGTTGCACGCTTCCAGGCTTGGGATGGCATCAGGCCGGCAGATTCTTCGAACATATCCAGGGACACTTTCTGGCCCAGGCCGAACTCGGCCAGATAGTCGTGCAGGCGGTCGATCCCGAGCTTATGGGCCAGGTCGTAAAAGTAAGTGTCGTTGGAACGCATGATGGCCGCGTCCATGTCCACCCAGCCGTCACCGCTGTGGTTCCAGTTGCGGTATTTATGGTCAAAGTCTGGCAACTGATAGTAACCCGGGTCGAAGACTCGGGTTTGTGGGGTAACAACGCCACTGTCGAGACCTGCGATGGCAACTTCCGGTTTGATGGTTGAACCTGGCGCATAGAGCCCGCGTAGCACGCGGTTGAACAGCGGTCGGTCGATGGAGTCGTGCAGCGCGGCGTACTCCTTGAAGCTGATGCCGGTGACGAACAGGTTCGGATCGAAACTCGGTTTACTGACCATCGCCAGTACTTCACCGGTTTGCGGGTCCAGGGCGACTACCGAACCACGACGGTCGCCCAAGGCCTCTTCGGCAGCTTCCTGCAGCTTGACGTCGAGGCTCAGTACAATGTTTTTGCCAGGGATCGGATCGGTGTGTTTGAGCACGCGCAGCACACGGCCCTGTGCATTGGTCTCGACCTCTTCGTAGCCGACATGACCATGCAGTTCAGACTCATAAAAACGCTCGATTCCGGTTTTACCGATGGATTGGGTACCGCGGTACTCGACCGAATCAAGGGTCTTGGATTCTTTTTCGTTGATGCGGCCGACGTAGCCGATGGAGTGGGCAAAGTGCGCGCCGAGGGGGTAGTGGCGGACGAATTGTGGCTCGACGTCCACACCAGGTAGACGGAACTCGTTGACGGCCAAAACGGCGATCTGCTCTTCGGTCAGCTCGTAGAACAACGTGACGGGAACAAACGGGTGACGGGCCTGCTTGAGCGCCTTATCAAACACCGCACGGTCTTCGGCAGGCAGGTGCAATAGATTGACGATCTCGTCCAGCTCAGCCTTGAGGTCGGCGGTGCGTTCACGGGTGATGGTCAGGTTATAACTAGGGCGGTTGTCGGCCAGGACTACGCCATTCCGGTCATAGATCAGGCCGCGAGTCGGTGTGATGGGCAGTACGTGGACCCGGTTGTTTTCCGAAATTGTGGAGTGGTAGTCGTACTGCACCACCTGCAGGAAATACATGCGCCCTACCAGCGCACACGTGATCCCAATCACCAGCAACGCGCAAGCGAGCAAGCGCTTGTTGACCAGGCGGTTTTCTTTTTCATGATCTTTGATAGGTATTGGTTCAGGCATTTCTACAGCATCTCGTTGGAAAATGTCGACGCCGCATCCTGCGGATAAAGATCAATCCTTGTGAAAATGTGCTGCACCATAGCAAAAATGCAGAAACACTTTGTATCGAATTCCCTCAACGGCAGCTTATTTGATGTTGCCAGAAGCGCTGAAATTTTCGAGCGCCCAAAACAAAACCCCAACTGCTTTCGCAATTGGGGTTTCGGAATTTAATCTTGACGATGACCTACTCTCACATGGGGAAACCCCACACTACCATCGGCGATGCATCGTTTCACTGCTGAGTTCGGGATGGGATCAGGTGGTTCCAATGCTCTATGGTCGTCAAGAAATTCGGGTACTGAGTCGTGGCCAGTTGGCCTCGCTTCAGCAAATTGGGTAGGTGATAGATCTCGGTGTTTTGTGAGCGTCGAACTTTCGGTTCATCTTCGTCTTCACACACCGCAATCTGGTCTCTCTCGCTTTTCAGCTCAGAGCATGCAAATTGCTTGGGTGTTATATGGTCAAGCCTCACGGGCAATTAGTATTGGTTAGCTCAACGCCTCACAGCGCTTACACACCCAACCTATCAACGTCGTAGTCTTCGACGGCCCTTCAGGGAACTCAAGGTTCCAGTGAGATCTCATCTTGAGGCTAGTTTCCCGCTTAGATGCTTTCAGCGGTTATCTATTCCGAACATAGCTACCCGGCAATGCCACTGGCGTGACAACCGGAACACCAGAGGTTCGTCCACTCCGGTCCTCTCGTACTAGGAGCAGCCCCTCTCAAATCTCAAACGTCCACGGCAGATAGGGACCGAACTGTCTCACGACGTTCTAAACCCAGCTCGCGTACCACTTTAAATGGCGAACAGCCATACCCTTGGGACCGGCTTCAGCCCCAGGATGTGATGAGCCGACATCGAGGTGCCAAACACCGCCGTCGATATGAACTCTTGGGCGGTATCAGCCTGTTATCCCCGGAGTACCTTTTATCCGTTGAGCGATGGCCCTTCCATACAGAACCACCGGATCACTAAGACCTACTTTCGTACCTGCTCGACGTGTCTGTCTCGCAGTCAAGCGCGCTTTTGCCTTTATACTCTACGACCGATTTCCGACCGGTCTGAGCGCACCTTCGTACTCCTCCGTTACTCTTTAGGAGGAGACCGCCCCAGTCAAACTACCCACCATACACTGTCCTCGATCCGGATAACGGACCTGAGTTAGAACCTCAAAGTTGCCAGGGTGGTATTTCAAGGATGGCTCCACGCAGACTGGCGTCCACGCTTCAAAGCCTCCCACCTATCCTACACAAGCAAATTCAAAGTCCAGTGCAAAGCTATAGTAAAGGTTCACGGGGTCTTTCCGTCTAGCCGCGGATACACTGCATCTTCACAGCGATTTCAATTTCACTGAGTCTCGGGTGGAGACAGCGCCGCCATCGTTACGCCATTCGTGCAGGTCGGAACTTACCCGACAAGGAATTTCGCTACCTTAGGACCGTTATAGTTACGGCCGCCGTTTACCGGGGCTTCGATCAAGAGCTTCGCGTTAGCTAACCCCATCAATTAACCTTCCGGCACCGGGCAGGCGTCACACCCTATACGTCCACTTTCGTGTTTGCAGAGTGCTGTGTTTTTAATAAACAGTCGCAGCGGCCTGGTATCTTCGACCGGCATGAGCTTACGGAGCAAGTCCTTCACCCTCACCGGCGCACCTTCTCCCGAAGTTACGGTGCCATTTTGCCTAGTTCCTTCACCCGAGTTCTCTCAAGCGCCTTGGTATTCTCTACCCAACCACCTGTGTCGGTTTGGGGTACGGTTCCTGGTTACCTGAAGCTTAGAAGCTTTTCTTGGAAGCATGGCATCAACCACTTCGTTACCTAAAAGGTAACTCGTCATCAGCTCTCGGCCTTAGAATCCCGGATTTACCTAAGATTCCAGCCTACCACCTTAAACTTGGACAACCAACGCCAAGCTGGCCTAGCCTTCTCCGTCCCTCCATCGCAATAACCAGAAGTACAGGAATATTAACCTGTTTTCCATCGACTACGCTTTTCAGCCTCGCCTTAGGGACCGACTAACCCTGCGTCGATTAACGTTGCGCAGGAAACCTTGGTCTTTCGGCGTGGGTGTTTTTCACACCCATTATCGTTACTCATGTCAGCATTCGCACTTCTGATACCTCCAGCAAGCTTCTCAACTCACCTTCACAGGCTTACAGAACGCTCCTCTACCGCATCACTTACGTGATACCCGTAGCTTCGGTGTATGGTTTGAGCCCCGTTACATCTTCCGCGCAGGCCGACTCGACTAGTGAGCTATTACGCTTTCTTTAAAGGGTGGCTGCTTCTAAGCCAACCTCCTAGCTGTCTAAGCCTTCCCACATCGTTTCCCACTTAACCATAACTTTGGGACCTTAGCTGACGGTCTGGGTTGTTTCCCTTTTCACGACGGACGTTAGCACCCGCCGTGTGTCTCCCATGCTCGGCACTTGTAGGTATTCGGAGTTTGCATCGGTTTGGTAAGTCGGGATGACCCCCTAGCCGAAACAGTGCTCTACCCCCTACAGTGATACATGAGGCGCTACCTAAATAGCTTTCGAGGAGAACCAGCTATCTCCGAGCTTGATTAGCCTTTCACTCCGATCCACAGGTCATCCGCTAACTTTTCAACGGTAGTCGGTTCGGTCCTCCAGTTAGTGTTACCCAACCTTCAACCTGCCCATGGATAGATCGCCCGGTTTCGGGTCTATTCCCAGCGACTAGACGCCCTATTAAGACTCGCTTTCGCTACGCCTCCCCTATTCGGTTAAGCTCGCCACTGAAAATAAGTCGCTGACCCATTATACAAAAGGTACGCAGTCACCCAACAAAGTGGGCTCCCACTGCTTGTACGCATACGGTTTCAGGATCTATTTCACTCCCCTCTCCGGGGTTCTTTTCGCCTTTCCCTCACGGTACTAGTTCACTATCGGTCAGTCAGTAGTATTTAGCCTTGGAGGATGGTCCCCCCATATTCAGACAAAGTTTCTCGTGCTCCGTCCTACTCGATTTCATGACTAAGAGATTTTCGCGTACAGGGCTATCACCCACTATGGCCGCACTTTCCAGAGCGTTCCGCTAATCTCAAAGCCACTTAAGGGCTAGTCCCCGTTCGCTCGCCACTACTAAGGGAATCTCGGTTGATTTCTTTTCCTCAGGGTACTTAGATGTTTCAGTTCCCCTGGTTCGCCTCTTGCACCTATGTATTCAGTACAAGATAACCATCTTATGATGGCTGGGTTCCCCCATTCAGACATCTCCGGATCAAAGTCTGTTTGCCGACTCCCCGAAGCTTTTCGCAGGCTACCACGTCTTTCATCGCCTCTGACTGCCAAGGCATCCACCGTATGCGCTTCTTCACTTGACCATATAACCCCAAGCAATCTGGTTATACTGTGAAGACGACATTCGCCGAAAATTCGAATTTCTCAGTTAAGAGAACTCACAAATTTTACCTTAGCCTGATCCGTTACCAGTGAAAGTAACGTTCAGTCTATCTTTCTATCACATACCCAAATTTTTAAAGAACGAACTAGTCAAAGACTAGAAATCAACATTCACCATCACAACAATGGAATGCTCATTTCTAAGCTTTATACAAACAGAAGCAGTAGTGGTGGAGCCAAACGGGATCGAACCGTTGACCTCCTGCGTGCAAGGCAGGCGCTCTCCCAGCTGAGCTATGGCCCCGTATTTCTACAGGCGTTTCCCACACAAAATTGGTGGGTCTGGGCAGATTCGAACTGCCGACCTCACCCTTATCAGGGGTGCGCTCTAACCAACTGAGCTACAGACCCAATTTCGGGCTGCTTCTTTTCGTCTTCTTCAATGAATCAAGCAATTCGTGTGGGAACTTATGGAGCAGCTGATGTCGTCGATTAAGGAGGTGATCCAGCCGCAGGTTCCCCTACGGCTACCTTGTTACGACTTCACCCCAGTCATGAATCACACCGTGGTAACCGTCCTCCCGAAGGTTAGACTAGCTACTTCTGGTGCAACCCACTCCCATGGTGTGACGGGCGGTGTGTACAAGGCCCGGGAACGTATTCACCGCGACATTCTGATTCGCGATTACTAGCGATTCCGACTTCACGCAGTCGAGTTGCAGACTGCGATCCGGACTACGATCGGTTTTATGGGATTAGCTCCACCTCGCGGCTTGGCAACCCTCTGTACCGACCATTGTAGCACGTGTGTAGCCCAGGCCGTAAGGGCCATGATGACTTGACGTCATCCCCACCTTCCTCCGGTTTGTCACCGGCAGTCTCCTTAGAGTGCCCACCATTACGTGCTGGTAACTAAGGACAAGGGTTGCGCTCGTTACGGGACTTAACCCAACATCTCACGACACGAGCTGACGACAGCCATGCAGCACCTGTCTCAATGTTCCCGAAGGCACCAATCTATCTCTAGAAAGTTCATTGGATGTCAAGGCCTGGTAAGGTTCTTCGCGTTGCTTCGAATTAAACCACATGCTCCACCGCTTGTGCGGGCCCCCGTCAATTCATTTGAGTTTTAACCTTGCGGCCGTACTCCCCAGGCGGTCAACTTAATGCGTTAGCTGCGCCACTAAAAGCTCAAGGCTTCCAACGGCTAGTTGACATCGTTTACGGCGTGGACTACCAGGGTATCTAATCCTGTTTGCTCCCCACGCTTTCGCACCTCAGTGTCAGTATTAGTCCAGGTGGTCGCCTTCGCCACTGGTGTTCCTTCCTATATCTACGCATTTCACCGCTACACAGGAAATTCCACCACCCTCTACCATACTCTAGTCAGTCAGTTTTGAATGCAGTTCCCAGGTTGAGCCCGGGGATTTCACATCCAACTTAACAAACCACCTACGCGCGCTTTACGCCCAGTAATTCCGATTAACGCTTGCACCCTCTGTATTACCGCGGCTGCTGGCACAGAGTTAGCCGGTGCTTATTCTGTCGGTAACGTCAAAATTGCAGAGTATTAATCTACAACCCTTCCTCCCAACTTAAAGTGCTTTACAATCCGAAGACCTTCTTCACACACGCGGCATGGCTGGATCAGGCTTTCGCCCATTGTCCAATATTCCCCACTGCTGCCTCCCGTAGGAGTCTGGACCGTGTCTCAGTTCCAGTGTGACTGATCATCCTCTCAGACCAGTTACGGATCGTCGCCTTGGTGAGCCATTACCTCACCAACTAGCTAATCCGACCTAGGCTCATCTGATAGCGCAAGGCCCGAAGGTCCCCTGCTTTCTCCCGTAGGACGTATGCGGTATTAGCGTCCGTTTCCGAACGTTATCCCCCACTACCAGGCAGATTCCTAGGCATTACTCACCCGTCCGCCGCTCTCAAGAGAAGCAAGCTTCTCTCTACCGCTCGACTTGCATGTGTTAGGCCTGCCGCCAGCGTTCAATCTGAGCCATGATCAAACTCTTCAGTTCAAACATCTTTGGGTTTTTAAGAAACCCTAAACTTGGCTCAGCAATCGTTGGTTACATCTTTGATTTCTCGCGGAGTAACTTGTGATGCTGATAATCTTGTTGACTATCAGTCTGACTCCACAAGCACCCACACGAATTGCTTGATTCAGTTGTTAAAGAGCGGTTGGTTAAGATCTTTCGTCTCAACCGAGGCGCGCATTCTACAGCAGCCTCATTTGCTGTCAAGTGGTTATTTTCAGAAGTTTTTCGAAGATTTCTTCAATAACTTCAACCACTTGCGCTTGCGATCTCTCGTAAGCGGGAGGCGAATTCTACAGCGTTACACGCTGCTGTCAACACCTCTTTTTCAACTTCCTTTTGGCTTCGATGGACTGAAGCAGCTTGCTGTCGAGAACCGCGTAACTCATTGTTTACCAAGGAGTTTTCCGTTTCGACTGCGCCGGAAGTGGGGCGAATTATAGGCTTCCAGAATCTGCCGTCAACCCCATTATTCGGTTTTTCTATCAAAAACCTAAAAAACCCGATGCTTCCACTATATAGATAGCTGCGAGTCAGTTTTTGCGCAATATATTGCTCATCCGCTGACAGTTGAGCATCATAGCGCCACGTATTTATCGATCATGACTTCGGAAGAGCTCCCCCAATGACCACCCCTCCTCGCAGCCTGGCATCCGCCTTGTTTCCGATCGGCCTGCTATTGATCGCCATGGCGTCCATCCAATCCGGTGCGTCATTGGCCAAAAGCATGTTTCCTATTGTTGGCGCACAAGGCACCACTGCTCTGCGCTTGATTTTCGCCAGTGTGATCATGCTGGTGCTGTTACGCCCATGGCGCGCCACGCTGACGGCCAAATCCTTACGTACAGTGGTCATTTACGGAATGGCACTGGGCGGCATGAATTTCCTCTTCTATATGTCCCTACGCACCGTACCCCTGGGGATTGCAGTAGCGCTGGAATTCACAGGCCCGCTTGCCGTCGCTATCTATGCCTCGCGCCGAGCTGTCGACTTCCTGTGGATTGCCCTGGCGATCATCGGCCTGCTGCTGTTGATTCCAATGGGCGAGGCCAGTAGCGGTATCGACTGGGTCGGCGCGGCTTACGCACTGGGCGCAGGCGGATGCTGGGCCCTCTATATTTTGTTCGGCCAAAAGGCTGGGAACGACAATGGTGTTCAGACCGCCGCACTCGGCGTGATGATTGCCGCCCTGTTCGTCGCACCGATCGGCATCGTGCATGCAGGCGCCGCGCTGCTGACGCCTGCCCTGATCCCTATCGCCATCGGCGTCGCGATTCTGTCCACGGCCTTGCCCTACACATTGGAGATGGTCGCGCTGACTCGCCTGCCCGCCCGCACGTTCGGCACGCTGATGAGTATCGAACCGGCGTTCGGCGCCCTTTCCGGCCTGTTCTTTCTGCATGAGCATTTATCTCTAGCCCAATGGCTGGCCATCACCTGCATTATCCTGGCTTCTGTAGGCGCCACGTTGACGATGCGCAACGAATCCAAACCGCTAGTACCCGCCGACTGATCATCTTTAAAGCCAGCGCTGGTATTTACCGCTCATTTAGGCCATGTTTAGGCCGTAACCGAATGTCATTCATGGAGAATTTCGACACGGACAGCATGAACGCTTCGCTCGAGAGCGAGTAAAGCGGCTCTGTTCTTTTGCAGGGCGGCTATTAAGGATGGGAATGAAACGAATTTTGATACTGTTGCTGGTTGTGGGCATCGCTGGCTGTGCTGCAACCACAAAAACAGAAGTGAAACGGGGTAAGAAAGGGCTGCATATCAACTGTTCGGGCCTGTCCTCCTCCTGGGACCAGTGCTACACCAGTGCAGCCAACTCATGCGGCGCCAAGGGCTACCGGGTGATCGCCAAGTCTGGCGACAACTCCGAAGAGCCTGGGGACTACCCCTTCGGCCTGAACCCTGCCGGCTATACCAGCCGCAGCATGATCGTCATCTGCAAATAGTTGCCCGAGCAGTCTTTCCTGACTGCTCATCTTAAATTCCGGCCAGTTACGACGCGAAGGCTAAACTCCTGCTCGACCATCGAGCCAATGGAGTTCCTATGCCGCACAACAAGAAAATCGTATTAGTAGTGGGCGCCGGTGACGCAACCGGCGGCGCCATAGCCAAACGCTTTGCCCGCGAAGGCTACATCGCCTGCGTCACCCGTCGCAGCGCCGACAAACTGCAGCCCCTGGTAGACAGCATTCAATCAGCCGGCGGTGAAGCCCATGGCTTTGCCTGTGATGCACGTAAAGAAGAAGACGTAATCGCACTGGTCGAGCAAATCGAAACCGAGCTGGGGCCTATTGAAGCGTTCGTCTTCAACATCGGCGCCAATGTGCCTTGCAGCATTCTGGAAGAAACCGCGCGCAAGTACTTCAAGATCTGGGAGATGGCGTGCTTCTCTGGCTTTTTGAACGCACGGGAAGTCGCCAAGCGCATGGTCACGCGCAACCGCGGCACTATCCTGTTCACCGGCGCCACCGCCGGCTTGCGCGGGAGCGCAGGGTTTGCCGCCTTCGCCGGCGCCAAACATGGAATACGCGCCCTGGCACAAAGCATGGCGCGGGAGCTAGGCCCGATGAACATCCATGTCGCCCATGTGGTGGTCGACGGTGCCATCGATACCGACTTCATTCGCGAGAACTTCCCGCAAAAATACGCCCTCAAGGATCAGGACGCCCTCCTCAACCCTGACCATATTGCCGACAACTACTGGTTCCTGCACAAGCAGCCACGGGACGCCTGGACGTTCGAACTGGACCTGCGCCCCTGGAACGAAACCTGGTGACGCCCCCTATAACAATAAGCAGTGAGTACAGACCATGAGTAAAACCCTGGAGTTTTTCTTTGATCTCGGCAGCCCCGCCACTTACCTGGCCTATACCCAGTTGCCGGCGCTGTGTGCCCAAACCGGCGCGCAGGTGGTGTATCAACCAATGCTATTGGGCGGTGTATTCAAGGCCACGGGCAATGCCTCGCCGATCATGGTGCCCGCCAAAGGGCGCTACATGCTCGATGACCTGGCGCGTTACGCCAAACGCTACAACGTGCCGCTCAGGTTCAACCCACACTTTCCCATCAATACCCTGGTGCTGATGCGCGCCGTCACCGGCATTCAAATTCACCAGCCTGAGCGCTTCCTCGACTTCATCGACTGCCTGTTCCGGGCACTCTGGGTGGGAGGCCATCACCTGGGCGACCCAGAAGTCGTGGCCAATGTGCTCACCGAACAGGGGTTCGATCCCGAGCAGGTACTGGCCCTGTCCAATGATGCAGCCGTCAAGGACGCTCTTAAGGACAAAACCGAACAAGCCATTAAGCGCGGCGTGTTCGGCGCTCCCAGTTTCTTTGTAGGAAACCAGCTGTTCTTCGGCCAGGACCGTCTGGACTTTGTGCGTGAAGCCCTCAGCTAGATGTCGATTGCAGCCGGAAATGCCCCGGCTGCATCCGATCAAATCGCCGCAGTGCGCACCTGCAACCATTCAAGGGCTGCACCATCGAGCAGCGGGCTCAAACGCTCACGCACCTGGGCGTGATACGCGTTGAACCATTCACGCTCATCCGCCGTCAGCAACGACGGCTCCAGGCACCGGGTATCAATCGGGCACAGGGTCAGGGTTTCGAACTTGAGGAATTCGCCAAACTCGGTCTTGCCCGCTTCACGGTTCAACACCAGGTTCTCAATACGCACGCCCCAACGGCCAGGGCGATAAGTACCCGGCTCAATTGAAGTAATCATCCCTGGCTGCATCGCCGTTTGTGGCGCCGCAGCGGCTTGATAGGCAATCACTTGCGGGCCCTCATGCACGTTGAGGAAATAACCTACGCCGTGGCCTGTACCGTGACCGTAGTCCACGCCTTCTGCCCAGATCGGCGCACGGGCGATGGCATCCAGCAACGGTGAAAGAATGCCCTTGGGGAACTGCGCACGGGACAGGGCAATCACGCCCTTGAGCACCCGCGTGCAATCGCGCTTCTGTTCTTCACTCGGTGTACCGATGGGCACCATCCGCGTGATGTCCGTAGTGCCGCCCAGGTACTGGCCGCCCGAGTCGATCAACAGCAAGCCATCACCTTCGATCAGCGCATGTTCTTCTTCGGTGGCGTGGTAATGCGGCATCGCGCCGTTGGCGTTGAAAGCGGCAATGGTGTTGAAACTCAGCGATACATAGCCTGGGCGGCGGGTACGCGCAGCGGTCAGGTGTTCGTCAATCGTCAGTTCGGTAATACGCTCGCGGCCCAAGGCACTGTCGAGCCAGGCAAAGAATTCGCACAGCGCCGCACCATCCTGCTCCATGGCTTGGCGGATATGTTCCGCGTCTGCCAGGCTCTTACGGGATTTGGCCAGTGTGGTGGGGTTGAGGCTTTCAACCAGCTTGACGCCCGCGTCGAGGTTTTCCAGCAAGCCGGCAGTGACGCGGGCGGGGTCTACTTGCAAGCTTGCGCCCGCCGGTACCGCTCGCAGCGCTTGCGCCACCTCGCTGTAATCACGCAGGGTCACGCCATCCTGCTCAAGCACCGCCCGCAGTTGCGCATCGACCTTGCCCAACGCCACAAACAAAGTCGCCTGCTGTTGATTGATCAACGCAAAGGACACAAACACTGGATTGAACGACACATCAGCGCCGCGCAGGTTGAATAGCCAGGCGATGTCATCCAGCGTCGCGATGAAATGCCAGTCGGCGCCCTTGTCTTTCAAACTGGCGCGCAGGGCGGCCAGTTTCTCGCCACGAGTGACGGTGGCCTGGGGCGGCAGATGCTGATAGATCGGCTGGTTCGGCAATGCCGGGCGGTCTTGCCAGACTTCATCGAGCACATCGATATCGGTACGCAGACGCGCGCCGCGCTCGGCCAACTTGCCACCCAGGGTACGTGCCGAGGCCACGGCCATGACCGCACCGTCCACCGCCACCACGCCACCCTCAGGGGTTTGCTCGGCCAGCCACTCCAGCGGCCCAGGCTGACCCGGTTGCAGCTTCACCAACTCGATACCGCTGCCCTTGAGTTCCTTGGTCGCCTGTTCCCAGTAACGGCTGTCCGCCCAGACCCCGGCAAACTCCGCCGTGACGATCAGGGTGCCCACCGAACCATGAAACCCGGACAACCACTGGCGCCCTTGCCAGTAACCCGGCAAATATTCGGACAGGTGCGGGTCCGCCGATGGCACCAGCAGGGCATGAATGCCTTCGCGGCGCATCAGTTCACGGGTATGCGCCAGGCGCTGGGGAACCGTTCCATGGGTCAAAGGCTGCGTACTCATTGTGTCTCCTGCTAACCACTAATAATTGTTATGTGTTGCGAATGATAAATCAGACCGCCCAGAACGCCGGCGCGCTCGCCAACGCGGCCTTGATCAATTGCGCGGCCTGGTCGATATCCTGTTCGGTGGTGAACCGGCCCAGGCTCAAGCGAATAGTGCGAGCGGCACTGCGAGCGTCATGCCCCAAGGCCAGGAGCACATGGGACGGCGCATTGCTGGCCGAATTGCACGCTGAAGTCGCGGAAAAGGCAATGCCTGCACTCAATGCGGCTGAATTGAATTCGCCTTCGCTGAACGTAAGGCTCAAGGTGTGCGCAATACGCTGGGTTGGGCTGCCATTAAGACGCAAGCCGGCAACCGACGCCAACTGATCCAGCAAGCGCTGGCGCAGCGCGACAATCGTGGCCTTCTCATCGGCGAAAGACGCCGCCGCCAGGGCAAACGCCGTGCCCATGCCGGCAATCTGATGAGTCGCCAGGGTGCCGGAGCGCAAACCGCCTTCGTGGCCACCGCCGTGAATCTGCGCCAATACCTTCTGCTGCGCCCGCGGCCCGACATATAACGCGCCGATACCCTTGGGCCCATACAGCTTGTGAGCAGAGAACGACATCAAGTCCACCGGCCACTGGGCCAGGTCGATGGCCACTTTGCCTGCCCCTTGCGCCGCGTCCACATGGAACAACGCGCCCTGCTCACGCACCCGTGCGCCAATGGCCGGGATGTCGTTGAGGGTACCCAGTTCGTTGTTGACCAGCATCAGCGAGACCAGAAAGGTATCCTCGCGCAAGGCTTCGCTGACCGCCTCGACGCTGATCAAGCCGTCTGCATCCGGTACCAGGTAAGTCACTGCCACTCCGGCTTCCTGCAATTGCCGGGCGGTGTCCAGCGTGGCCTTGTGTTCGATCTGGCTGGTGATGATATGCCCACCCGCCACACCTCGGGCCTGGGCCACGCCCTTGAGCGCCAGGTTGTTGGATTCCGTGGCACCGGAGGTCCAGACGATTTGCTCGGCCTGCGCCCCCACCAACTCGGCCACTTGCCGACGCGCCTGTTCAACCTTCTGCCGGGCCGCTTGGCCGAATGCATGGGAACTGGATGCCGGGTTGCCGAAATGGGCGTTAAAGCCCAGACACTCGACCATCACCTGGATAACTCGCTCATCCACCGGCGTGGTGGCGGCGTAGTCGAAATACAGCGGACGTTTATTCATGAGGTTAAAACTCGCAGAGCGTATTCCCAAGAGCAGCGTCTCGGGGGCATCGACCAGAACAGAGGTCGTCAGGTTTAACCGATCGAATGCCATTAAAGAAGGTAACTTTATTTAAATGTGCGTAGGAACGCTCCTGGAATTGAGCTTAACAGGCTGAAGTAGCCCCATGGCAAACAAAAAGCCCGAGGTTCCTTGTGGGAAACCTCGGGCTTTTTGCCGCAAGAAGCGCGCTCAACTGGGCCGACCATGCAAAACCACGCTCCGCTCGGCGTTCATTTCGCCTTGGCGATCAAAACCGAAGGGCTTTTGTGGCTGACCAATCAATGCGGCGCGCTGGCGTTGATAGTCGTCAAACGACAAGCCGCGACGGCCCAGGGCCTCCAGGGCCAACTGCTTGGTTTCCTCGGCCGTATAGGGACGCAACTCCGGGGAAGGCTGGGTCGCACAACCGGCAAGGACAGAGGTGACAAGTAAAAAGGAAACAGCGAGGAAACGGTTCATGGCGATGGCCCTGCGAAGGAGGTTTCGAGTCAATGGACACAGGCTACTCCCGGCCCTTCTCGCAGAAAAATCATCGTCCGTGATAGTCGCTATCACGCGTATCGGCGTCCGCGGGGGGAACGCCCTGATATTCATTTAAGTTCTATAAATATACAAACACCTTCATTTACGAATTAAGACGATCCCTCTATAAAGACCTTGCGCGCAGCCCACTGCCGACCAGGCAACAGCCCTTCAACAAAGCCCGAACTCCCATGAGAGGTCACCATGCAGCTGTTCACCCTGCCGCCCTCGCCTGCCCTAGCCACCTCGATCCGCGCCACAGCCCAGGTCTTCGAAGACCCAAAGTCCCAGGCACTGCTCGACCATATCCAGCAAGTGGCCCCCAGCGAAGCCAGCGTGCTGATCATCGGCGAAACCGGCACCGGCAAAGAACTTGTTGCGCGGCATATCCACCACCTCAGTACGCGGCGAAACCGGCCCTTCGTGGCGGTGAACTGCGGGGCCTTTTCGCAATCCCTGGTGGAAGCCGAGTTGTTCGGCCATGAGAAAGGCGCCTTTACCGGTGCCCTCAGCGCCAAGGCCGGCTGGTTCGAAGAGGCTGACGGCGGCACCTTGTTTCTGGATGAGATCGGCGATTTGCCGATGACCATCCAGGTCAAGCTGCTGCGGGTGCTACAGGAGCGCGAAGTGGTGCGCCTGGGTTCGCGCAAGAGCATTGCTATCAATGTACGAGTCCTGGCCGCCACCAATGTACAACTGGAAAAGGCCATCAATGCCGGGCGTTTCCGTGAAGACCTCTACTACCGCCTCAATGTAGTCAGCCTGGCATTGCGCCCGCTGCGCGAACGTACCGGCGATATCCTGCCGCTGAGCCGGCACTTCATCCAAACCTACAGCCAGCGCCTGGGCTACGGCCCGATCAGCGTGAGCCACGAGGCCGAGCACAAGCTCAAGCGCTACAGCTGGCCGGGCAATATCCGTGAGCTGGAAAACGTGATTCATCACACCCTGCTGATCTGCCGCAATGCTGTGATCGAACCCGACGACCTGCGCCTGTCGAACCTGCGCATCGAACGCCAGAACGACAGCGACACCGATACCCCTGCAGAAGCCCTGCTGGCGCGGGCGTTTCAAAAGCTCTTCGAGGAACAGTCCGGTGCCCTGCATGAAAAGGTCGAAGACGCTTTATTGCGCGCTGCCTATCGCTTCAGCCACTCCAACCAGGTGCACACCGCCAACCTGCTGGGCCTGAGTCGCAACGTCACCCGCGCTCGCCTGATCAAGATCGGCGAACTGGCCGTGAACAAACGCAGGCTTGGGGCACATGTGCAAGGCGAACGGATGCTGCATCTATCCATTTAGCCGGCAGTGCAGGGCATCGTCCTGACTGCGCTCAAAACTGCGCAGTACCCGGAATGCGCCAAAGGTCACGGCCGTGGCCCGGTGAGCGCGGATCAGCGTCCAGAAATCTTCGCCGCCCTGTTCAAAACATTTGAAGGCGGCCTCCCCCTCTTCCCGCGATTGCCATTGCAAATAATTGAGCACCCTCCGCCCGTCATCGCTGACCTGCACGCTGGCACTCAAGAAGCCGCCATGGCGCACGGCCAGACGCTCGCTCTGGGTGGTCAAGGCGGCCACCAGAGCAGATTGCTGACGGGGTTCGATGTGAAATTCGATCAGTTGAGTGAAGCTGTGATTTTTCTCTGAGACCTGCATGAAAACTCCCCCTTCGCTGTAGGCAGAATCTTGCGATTCGATGCCACGCAGGGTAAAACCTCTAGTTAAGTCGAGGTCAAGCACTGTTTGGGAGAGGTTTATGCTCACTAAGGAACTCAGCGTCGGTCAGCTTGCTGCCCGCAGCGGCGTGGCGGTGACCGCCCTGCACTTCTACGAATCCAAAGGGCTGATCAAGAGCAATCGCAATGCCGGCAATCAACGGCGATATCCACGGGATGTACTGCGCCGGGTGGTGCTGATCAAAATCGCTCAACGCCTGGGCATTCCGCTGGCGACCATTGGCGAGGCATTGCGGGCCCTGCCCGATGGGCGCACGCCGAACGCTCACGACTGGGAACGGCTGTCGGCGTTATGGCGTGAAGACCTGGATGAGCGCATCAACAAGCTGATGCTGCTGCGCGACAAGCTCAATGGTTGCATCGGGTGCGGATGCCTGTCGATGGAGGCGTGCCCGTTGCGCAATCAAGACGATAAGCTCGCTGAGTGTGGGCCAGGCGCCCAGTTGCTGGAGCCCACCACACAGCCTTGATAAAAAGCACCTCGTCGGTTGCCCGCAGACCACGCATTACGTGGCCTATAGTGAAATGCTCGTACCTCAACTCAAGGAGAACGTTATGAGCGTTAAACCTATTCCCGAGGGTTATCACGGCATTACCCCCTACCTGGGCATCAACGAGGCCGCAAAGGCGATCGAGTTCTACAAGAAGGCCTTTGGCGCCTCAGTGTTCATGCGCCTGGACATGCCTGACGGCAGGGTCGGCCATGCGGAGCTGCGTATTGGCGAAGCGGTGATCATGCTGGGCACACCCTGCGACGAAACGGCCCTGCGCAATCCGGACGCACATCCCAGTGTCGGCCTGCACCTGTATGTAAATGACGTGGACGAACAATTCAAACAGGCGGTTGGTGCCGGCGCCAGCGTAGTGTCCAAGCCGCAGGATCAGTTCTATGGGGATCGCTCGGCAAGTGTGAAGGATCCGTTCGGGCACCTGTGGTTCCTGGCCACCCATAAGGAGGACCTGACCGAGGAGCAAATCCGCCAACGTGCCATGGAGATGTTCAAGCAAGATTAACCCTGTGGGCGTGAGCTTGCTCGCGCCTGCAACACGCCACACCTTGCCCCAGGTTCCAACCGCCCTGCTCCGGCAAGCTAAAGGCCTCTGTGGCGTTTGGAACACGTCAAGGGTTCGTCGATCTGACACCCCGGTAGGCATTGCGCCCCAGCCATATCGTCATGACCAACAAGGCGGTCAATGGCAGCCCATGGAACAACACGATCACCTGGGCCGGCGTCCACGTCACATAGAACGGCCCGACCACCAGCATGCCCACGCCAAAACCGGCCATCTGGATCAGGGTCAAGAGGCTGAACAGCGGCAAGCGCAAGCTATCGGGCTCGCTTTGCGCACGGGAGATCAACGCCACCTCGGACAATCCATCGCCCAGCCCTGCCCACACCACCAGCAACAGCGCCAGCCACAGTTCGGTCTGCTGGAATGTCAGGATAAAGCCGCTGGACATCAACGCCACACCGAGCATGAACAAGCGCTCCATGCCTTGGGTGCCACGACCTTTCAACACTGCACTGGCGATGCGCGCGCCAACAAACTTGCCACAGGCCCACACGGCCAGCAGATAGCCCATGACCGTCTTGGCCGTGTCCGGTGAAATATACTGCGACAGCACTGGCCAGCCAACGTTATGGGCCGCACTGCCGAGGGTGTCGAGCATACTGATCAGCAACATCGCGGCCAGCACCGGCGCACCGCGCAACCCCTTGGTCAGCTCGTGCCATTCAGCGGCGAGCCCGCGATGGACGGCAACAGCAACGCTATATAACGCGCGCAAGGGCAAGACCAGGCAAGCGGCAATCACATAGGTGCCGATGTTGACGGCAAACACCGCTTCAAATCCGCCCGTGGCGATCAGCAAGCCGGAGAGCAAACTGCCGAAGACCGCGCCGGTGGCGGCCGCCGAGGTGATCCATGCGTTGGTATTCACCCGCTGTTCAAGCGCGACCCAGGTGGGCAACTGACTGTTGAGGCCAATGGCAAACAGCGAATTGCACAGACCGATGCCGAAGGCGATAAAGGGAAGAAGGGTGAGTTGATGAGCCGGTAACAACACCAGCAGCGGCGTCAGCAACAGCGCCCGGGCCAGGTCCAACCCCGCCAACGTCCCACGCCCGGCAAACCGCCGGAAAAACGGGATGCCAAACAGGCTGGCGACAATCCCGCCGGTGACCCGGCACGCCAGGAAGATGCTGACAAACACTACGCTCTGGCTGAGCCAGTACACATAAGTGGACAACGCCACCATGTTGAGGAACGCGCCAAAATCCGACACACCGCGGGCAAAGATGATCAGGCGAGCGTTGCGGGTCGACAGATTCAGTTGTTGATCGTGGCTCATGCAAACTGTGCCTCCTCGACACAGCGCAGGCTTACCAAGAGCACATCGCGCCAGGCCGGTGCCGTCTCCACTCGCGGTCGCACCTCCCCGGCCCGATGGTAGAACCCACGGTCGTTGATCACGATAGTCTCCAGAAATTTCTCCATCGGCAGTTTCAGCAGCCGGCTGTGCTCCGTTTCGTCGGCAAACACCTCCGACACCACCGGCACCGTGTTGCATTCGCCAATAAAGTGCATGAACACCCAATCCAGGCCGTCCTGGTGAATCCCCGATGTGGTCGGGCTGCGCGATGACACATCCGCCCGCACCCGGAACTGATGAATATCGATCGTATAGGTCTGTTCGCCCAGGTGCGGGGCAATCACCGCAAGGTCCGTCGCCAGCAGCTTGTGCATGAGTGGGTGCTCGATAAAGCCTTCCTCGCTATAGCTCAGGTGGTTCACGCCCTGGCGATAGTTCACCGCGTAGGTGACCGGCGATTTGAACGCCGTATTCCTGTCGATCTGCAATTGCCGTGACGGTAACAGACGATAGCGCAAGATGCGCCGTTCGCGGTGGGTATAAGTCCTGAACGCCTCGTCGCGCACCAGGTTGTCCCAATACGCGCGAAAGCTTTGCTCTTCACCGGGTTCAACGTTGACCAGTTCGCGAAAGTCCGGGCGATGACAGAAGTGATGTTCGCGCAAAAGCGCCGAAATCTGAGGGATGTCCATATCGCTATCCTGCCACCGGTGGATCGATGAGGATGCGCAGATGTTGCTGCAACGCATCGTGCAAGGCATGGGCGTCGTCGGCATTGCCAACCTGGGCCCAGCATTTGAGCAAATAATGCTCCTCGATATCCGCGTCAATGTAGTGGCCGGGGTCCTGCGGGGCATATTCCAGCACCGAGCGGTGTTGGTCCAGAAACTGCAGACCGTCAATGCCCCTGAAAAGGCCACTGTGCTGCGGATAAATCGCCAGCATCGCGTAGTGTTGCCCCGCATCGGCAACCTTATGTGCGCCAGCCTCTAACTGTGCATTGATGCCCTTCTCGCCCAACAACAACCCCATGTACAACTGATAAGGATCGATACCGGCCAAGTCGCGGAACGCCGAGTTCACATACAGTCCGCCCAGGCGCGGGTTGATCTCGATAGCCACCGGCCCTGCGTCCGTCATGCGAAACTCGAAATGCACCACGGCGTTGGTCAGGCCCACTGCGTGCAGGCAGTCCACCGCGTACTGGCGGATCTGCTCGCACTGGGCCTGGCTGAACGACGTCGGCGGGGAAATCAGCAGGTTCTCAAGCACCGTGCCGCTGCGCTCGGTCAGCAGCAATTTTTCGTTGATCAGCAGCGGATGGGCACACTCGCCGACAATCACACATTCCACACTGCCTTCGATGCCAGGAATATAACCTTCCAGCAGAATGCTGTGGCCTGGCAGGTATTCACGCCGCAGCCCATCCTCAAGCGGCAGGGCGTGCGCACAGCCGTAGAAGTCCGCATACGCGGCGGCGCCATGATCACTCACAAAATGCCGATAGTGACTGCGTAGCTCCTCCCAGCTCGAGCATTTTTTGATAAACGCTGAAGCCCCGCCAAAGGGCGGTTTGGCGATCAATGGGTAACCCACGCGCTCGGCGCCTTGCTGGAGTTCCTGTTCGTTGTTGCACAGCATGAACGGTACCGAACGCAATTCATGCTGTTTCAACACGCGGCGCATCAAGAACTTGTTATTGCACGCGGCAATCGCCTCTGGGTGGCTGTAGACCAAGCCCAACCGCTGACACGCCTGCGCAACGATACAGCCCACCTCCCCTTGTGCGGACGGGTGCCCGGCCTGGCAGAAAATCCCCCGCACCTGATAACGCCCGTCTAACTGTCCGACCAACTCCAGAATAGACTGCTCACTGAGCGTTTCGAGCAGGAACACTTCGTCACTGTCGTCCTTGAGTCGTTGCAGGTGCTTGTGCCCAGCCACGGCGGCCGTCAAACACGCCAAGCCGTCGGCTCGGGCCACCGTGAAATGCGGTTCCCGGTAGCGGTAGCGAGCGCAAGCGCTGTCATCTACATCAATAAACAGAATCGCAGCCTGTTTCATACCGCATCCTGCCAACTGCACCATTGGCCCTCCCAGTTGCGAAAACGGTAAGTCCGCTGCCCATCGCGCACTTCGAAATGCGGTAAGTCTTCAGGTTTTTCAAAGTCCAACAACGGCACGGTGAACTTTCCTTGTGCGTGAGGTAGTACATATTCGGGCAGGGCAATATTCGATACGCGGCGTTTGAGCCGATCCATTATGGCGATGGCGTGGCTGATCGACGCCTTATACTCTGAAGCACCGGGTGAGAACGGCATGAAGTGATATAAGTAATATGGCTTCACGCCCAGACGATAAAGATCAATGAATAGTTTATGCAACGTCGTTTCATCATCATTCACGCCACGCAACAGCGGCATGTTAGAGAATACAATCGGTACCACACCCTGAATCCGTTTAACCGCGACGGCAAAATCAGTACTGAGCTCAAGCGGGTGGCAGACATGCACACCAAATGCATTGACCTTGTACTTCTCCAGCATCGCCACCAACTCATCGGTCACGCGAAACGGGTTGAAACTCAAGGCCCGCGAATGAATGCGTATCAGCAGATCATCACGAATGCCGCGCAATGCGGCCAGCATCTCCTCAAGCTTGCGGTCGGCCAGCATCAGTGGGTCACCGCCGCTGAGAATCACTTCTTCAATCGCTGGGTTACCGCGGATGTACTCCACCGAATCCTTGAACGAGTCGGTGTTGGCGTTAGCTTTGTCGGTGCCCACCTGCAGCGTGCGCAGCGCCTCGAAACAGAACTGGCAATAGGCATTGCACGTGTTGGTGGTGCGCAGGATCACGCGGTTGTCGTACTTGTGCTGGCAGATGGGCGTCTTCATCTCATGATTGAGTTCCCAGTTTTCGGAACTGCCGTCGTAGTCGCCCTGCACCTGTTCGCTCCAATACGGTACTACCTGGCGCCACAGGGGGTGGTCCATCACCTCTGCGGTGGTGAGTGAACGCTTGATCAAATCAATGTAGTAAGGCGTGATCTGCATCTTGCGATCTTGCAAGTTGTGCTCGATGTGCGCCGTTGTGGCCTCGTCCCATCCACCGCAGGCATTGCGCAGTGCAGGTTCATCGCGGATGGCATTCTTCTGCTGCCAACGCCAGTCTTGCCATTGAACTGAACGATGCATGGCTTGATCAAAAATCGACATGAGTTTGAACTCTCTGTTAAGGCATAGGGACGCGTACTTTTCCAGCGCAGGAAAAGTATTATTCGCAGCAATGTCAATCGACGGGCAGACGACAGACCACGATCAAGTAACTAACTTGATCACCGGCACCAGAGAGATATAACAGTTCAGCACGTGATGGCGCGAATAAACGACTAGCACGGTCATGCGATTAACTTCCTTTTTATAACATTCCGACTTCCAAGTCCGCACTCACTAAAGCCGATGCCCGCCAATGTGTCAATACAATAACCTTGCCATCCCTCTGGAATTAACCTGCACCCACGCCAACACCCCGTAATGACAAGGGGCGCTTTCGTTCAAGCCAAGCTATTTGAAAAACAAATAACACTGAAAGTAACTATGGAGAGCGTTATTTCTACTTATATAACTACGTAGCCGCACTTCAGCTGAGCCAGGGGTTGGCCGCGAGGGAGTGGCGCTCAAATGCATGGCTGCTGACGACATCACACAGCGGCATGATCACGTCCTTGGAGGTCTGCCCCGGCCTAACGCAAGCCGCTGAACGCCCGCGGGCTGGTGCATTACGTGTTCGATCAGCGCTTAAATGCGGCCTGAATGTGAACCTGAAACATTTTCTTTCATATCCGCCTTAGGGATTTCTCATTCTCATCCGTCTTAACTTAGATACAGCCTGTCGCGTCAGCAAAAGCTACGACTGGCCTTTTCCGGGCCTCCATCGCCCCTCCGATCAAGACCCTCATTCATATGTCGAAGAAGTCACGCTCCAAACTCTGGTTTCTCGTCCATAGCTGGCTGGCGTTGCCCATCTGGTTCTTTGTACTGATTGTCTGCGTCACCGGCACGCTGGCGGTGGTCAGCCAGGAAATCGTGTGGCTGGCCAATCCGGATATCCGCGCCAGCAAGCCGTCGGATGACGCTCAGCCGCTGAGCTACGATCAAGTGATCGCCGCCATCAAACGCGAAGAGCCCCGGGTGTTCGTTCAGTCAATCAGCCGCCCCGACGAATCCCATTTCGCTCTGAGCGTAGACCTCAGCTATCCCGACGGGCGCTCGGTCGAGGTCTACGTCAACCCCTATACCGGAGCAATTCAGGGCATAAGCCCTTCGTTCAATTTCCAGGAATTCACTCGCGCCCTGCACGGTTGGTGGCTTGTACCGTTCACCAACGGCTACAGTTGGGGCTGGTATTTGGTCTCTGCCCTCGGTATTCCGTTGCTTGCTTCACTGGTCACAGGACTGGTGGTTTACAAGAAGTTCTGGAAGGGCTTCCTACGCCCGACACTGCGTGTGCGCCACGGTGCACGGATTTTCTGGGGCGACTTCCACCGGTTGAGCGGCATCTGGTCGATCTGGTTCATTGCTGTGATTGCCGTCACCGGCATCTGGTTCCTGATCCGCGCCATCCTGGGGGACAACCACATTTCGATTTCCACCGAGCCCGTCATCCCGGTGATTGCCCGGGATAAGGTGCCAATGTCGGCGCCTGGCGTACCGGCGCCGATGATTCCCGTCGATGACGCGATCAAAATCGCCACGCAGCGTATCCCCGGCCTGGAGCCAAGTTTCATCAGCCTTCCCATGAATGCTTACAGCCACCTGCAGATCGGCGGACGGGGCTGGTATCCGTTGATGTACCAGACTGCGCAGATCAACCCCTATGACGGGGAGGTCGCCGCCGCCCACCTGCTGTCCGACCGCTCGAAACTGGAATTTGTCACCGAGTCGATGCGCCCGCTGCACACCGGTGACTTCGGCGGCTTGTGGATCAAGCTGATCTGGGCATTCTTCGGCCTGGTGCTGAGCATGATGGTATTGAGCGGCTTGCTGATCTGGACCAAGCGCACCGCCCTGGCCACCCTCAACGCCCTCAAGCGGGAAACTAAGACGCAACGTCAATCCGCTTCCATCCCGACCATGCACGCTAAAACCTCGGAGGCCCAGCGATGAGCAAGGTCGCGACCGTACCGCCGTCCCCGCTGCGTGCCTTCTGGCTGAAATGGCGTTTCCATATCAACATCCTGCTGTTGCTGGTGCCGCTGGGGTTCATGCCCAAATACTTTGCCGACGCCGCGCTGTTTCGCGGGGATACCGGCATCGGCGAGCGCGTGGCCGGGCAGGTACAAGTCGGCCCCTGGAGCCTGACGCTGGCTGAGTTTCGCAACGAAGGCCCGAGCCCGAACCCGGCTGGCCCGATGAAGTTTTTCAACGCTGCCCTGTGTGACACCTGTGCCGAGCAGGTCAAGGCCACTTACCTGCGTATCGGCAAACCCCGCAGCCTGCGCGCTGCCGGAGTGATCTTCTTCGGCACGCCGTACCGTATGGGCGCCGCCCTGCCCATACCAGAACGCACCCCGGCGGACGCCGAAATATGGGTGACCATGGAAGGGTGGGACGGCAGCATGCACCAGGGTTCCATCCCGCTGAGCCAGGCCTCGCCTGCCACCATTGCCTGGCTGAACAAGCAAGGAGTCAAACCATGACGTTCAAGCGCCTCACCCGCGCCGCGCTGTTGCTGTGCGCCGGCCTGAGCACTACCGCCTTCGCCCACAACCCGATGTGCGAATGTAAGGAAATCCCCGGCGAGCAGATCCAATGCAAAGGCGGTTTCTCCGACGGCAGTGGCGCCCCCGGCGTAACCCTGGATGTGATCGGCTACGACGAAACCATCCTGGTGCCGGGCAAGCTTGGCGAGGATTCGACCCTGACCTTCAAGAAGCCCGCCGCCGAGTTCTACGTGCTGTTCGATGCCGGCCCGGGCCACGTGGTGGAAATCGACCAAGCGGATATCCCGTCGCAATGAGTACCACACAGGTTGTACGCCCCGCCGGCGCGGGCCACGAAACGCTTTTTGTGCTGCTGTTGTGCCTGATCATCCTCGCGGTGGCGGGCACGGTCGTGGCGCTGCACGGGGAAACCCAGGAAGTCGCGGCGGTGCCCAGCCACCAGTTGGACGCCCGCCGCGACCTGAGCGCGGCCGAGCAAGGCATCTACGCCGACCTGCGGGTGACCCTGGATGAAATCCACCTGTTGCAGCAGGAACACAGCGCCTTGCCGACGCCTGAGCAACTGGCCGAAGAAGGCTTCGCGCCGTTTGCCCAGGACGCCAGTTCGGTCAGCCGTGGTGGCCATCGCTGGCAGTTGCTGGCACCCGCCGCCTATCTGGGTTTGAGCCAGGCGCCGGCTACCAGCGGTTCGCTGCTGATGCGCGTGCAAGGCAGTGAGCCGGATATCTGGCTCAACCGCAGCGCCAACCTTGCCGCCCCGTCCGACCTCACTGACCAGGCGCTGATCGCGGCCGGCTGGCAGCAGGTGGTCGCGCAATTCGATGCCGGCGTCACCCGCCAGCACCGTCACTGAACGAGAAGACCGATTGCCCATGTCTATGTCATCGCCCCTGTTACGCCTGTTAATGGTTGGCCTGTTCAGCCTGATGCTCGCCCCCCTTGCCAATGCCGAGGCCGCCAAGCGCCTGCGTATCGGCATTACCTTGCACCCCTATTACAGCTATGTAGCCAATATCGTGGGCGACAAGGCCGAGGTGGTGCCGCTGATTCCCGCCGGTTTCAACCCTCACGCCTACGAGCCGCGCGCTGAAGACATCAAGCGCATCGGTACCCTGGATGTGATCGTGCTCAACGGCGTCGGCCATGACGACTTCGCCGACCGCATGATCGCCACCAGCGAGCGCCCGGACATCAAGGTGATCGAAGCCAACGCCAACGTGCCGCTGCTCGCCGCTACCGGTAACGCGGCACGCGGTGCGGGCAAGGTGGTCAACCCGCACACCTTCCTGTCGATCAGCGCGTCGATTGCCCAGGTCAATAACATTGCCCGCGAGTTGGGCAAGCTCGACCCGGACAACGCCAAGACCTACACCCAGAACGCCCGCGCCTACGGCAAGCGCCTGCGCCAGATGCGTGCCGACGCCCTGGCCAAGCTGACCAGCGCGCCCAACCCGGACCTGCGCGTCGCCACTGTGCACGCGGCCTACGACTACCTGTTGCGCGAGTTTGGCCTGGAAGTCACCGCCGTGGTCGAACCGGCCCACGGTATCGAGCCAAGCCCCAGCCAGCTGAAAAAGACCATCGATGAACTTCGCGCCCTGGATGTGAAAGTAATCTTCTCGGAGATGGACTTCCCGTCCACCTACGTCGATACCATCCAGCGTGAATCCGGGGTCAAGCTGTACCCGCTGTCGCATATTTCCTACGGCGAATACAGCGCTGAGAAGTACGAAGTGGAGATGACCGGCAACCTCAACACCGTGGTCCGCGCGATCCAGGAGTCGGGAGCATGACCGCGGCGCAGCAACTGAACGCCGTCAGCGTCGGCCCCACTCTGCACTTCGACCAGGTCTCGCTGACCCTGGGGCGCACCGTGATCCTCGACGGCGTGAGTTTCCAGGTACAACCGGGCAGCATTCATGCGCTGGTTGGCCCCAATGGCGGCGGCAAAAGCTCGCTGATCAAGACCCTGCTCGGGCAAACGCCGCATCAGGGGCGCTTGAGCCTGGAGTGGCCAACCACCCCCGGCACCATCGGTTACGTGCCCCAGGCGCTGGAATTTGACCGAGGCTTGCCGATGACCGTGGACGATTTCATGGCTGCCATGTGCCAGCGTCGCCCGGCGTTCCTGGGTCTTTCCAGGCATTACGCAGCAGCGATTGGCCATGCCCTCGAGCGCGTTGGCATGCAAGACAAGCGCAAGCGCCGCATGGGTGCCTTGTCCGGCGGTGAGCGCCAGCGGGTACTGCTGGCCCAGGGGCTGATTCCGGCGCCGCAGTTGCTCGTGCTGGATGAGCCGATGTCGGCCCTCGACGAGGCGGGTATCCAGGTGTTCGAACGGCTGTTGAACGACTGGCGTCTGGCCGGGATTACGGTGCTGTGGATCGAGCACGACCTGGAGGCCGTGGGCCGCCTGGCCGACCGCGTCACCGGTCTTAACCGCCGCGTGCTGTTCGACGCCACACCGAAAGAGGCGCTGACCCCGGACCGCCTGCTCACTCTGTTCTCCACCCACCCTCGGAGCCCGGCGCCATGAGTTATGAAGCCTTTCGCTTGATGGTCCAGGCCTGGGCCTCTTCCGGTTACCTGCCCGAAGCCCTGGCCTATGGGTTTGTGGTCAACGCCCTGCTCGCCGGCTTGTTGATCGGCCCGGTACTCGGCGGCCTGGGTACGCTGGTGGTGGTCAAACGCTTTGCGTTTTTCTCCGAAGCCGTCGGCCATGCCGCGCTGACCGGCGTGGCCGTGGGCATCCTGCTGGGCGAACCCTATACGGGGCCCTATGGCAGCCTGTTTGGCTACTGCCTGCTGTTCGGCATCCTGCTCAATTACCTGCGTAACCGCACCGGCCTGGCGCCCGACACCTTGATCGGCGTGTTCCTGTCGGTGTCCCTGGCGCTGGGGGCAAGCCTGCTGCTGATCCTGGCCGGCAAGATCAACGTGCACATTCTCGAGAACGTGCTGTTTGGCTCGGTGCTGACGGTCAACGGCAACGACCTGCTGGTGCTGGCCATTGTCGGTTCGCTGGTGATGGCCCTGGCATTGCCGCTGTACAACCGCATCATGCTGGCCAGTTTCAACCCGCAATTGGCGGCAGTGCGCGGGGTGGCGGTGAAAAGCCTGGACTACCTGTTCGTGATCCTGGTGACCCTGATCACCGTGGCCGCGGTCAAGGTCATCGGCGCAATCCTGGTCGGTGCCTTGCTGGTGATTCCTGCCGCTGCGGCGCGCCTGTTGAGCCAGTCACTCAAAGGGTTTTTCTGGATCTCGGTGCTGATCGCTACCGTCAGCACCCTGTGCGGCATCCTGCTGCCGATCATCTTCGACCTGCCCATCCCCTCCGGCGCCGCCATCATTCTGGTTGCCGGTATCGCCTTCGCCTTCGCCGCCATCGCCCGTGGCGTTGTGCCCAGCCTCAAAGGGAATCTTGGATAATGCGCCCTGTCTTTCGCCCATTGGCCTTGGCCATCGCTTGCCTGATCAGTACGTCGGCGCTGGCCGTCGACGGTTTCGACGCCAAGGATTTCAAAGTCAACCAGGGTCTCGGTCACGCGGCCCTGACCAAGGCCAAGCAGCCGGTCAAAGTGCTGGCCTCGCTGCCGATTACCTATGGTCTGGCCGAGGCGCTGCTCAAAGGCACCGACGTGCAGCTTGAACGCGCCGCGCCGGCCAACCTGCCAGGCTCGCGGCAGGTGTCCTACTTCACCGGCCGCGGTGCTGCGGCATTGAACACCTTGGCGTTGGACGCCGACGCGGCCATCGGCCTGCGCTCGCTGTGGGCCGATGACCCGCTGTACCCCGTGGCACGGCGCAGCAATATCCGCATCGTCGAAGTCGATGCCGCGCGCCCGGTGGACGGCGGCTTGCCGGGTATCGCAGTACAGCCGGGAGTCACCGATGGCTTGAACAGCCAACCCTGGCAATCGAGCAATAATATGGGGCGCATGGCCGACGTGATGGCCGCCGACCTGAGCCGCCTGGCGCCGGCTGCCAAACCCAGGATCGACGCCAACCTGGCCGCGCTCAAACAACGTCTGCTCAAACTCACCGCCGACAGCGAGGCGCGATTGGCCAAGGCCGACAACCTGAGTGTGCTCAGCTTGAGCGATCACTTCGCGTACCTGGTCAGCAGCCTGAACCTGGAAGTGCTCAGCACCGATGCACGCCCCGATGCCGAGTGGACGCCTGAGGCGCTGCAAAAACTCAGCAGCGCGTTGAAGAACAACGACGTGGCGGTGGTGCTGCATCACCGTCAACCCAGTGATGCGGTCAAAGCCGCCGTCACTGCCGGCGGCTCCAGACTGTTGGTATTGAATGTAGACGGTGCCGACCCGGTGACGGAGCTGGAAACCAATGTAGACCAAGTGATCAAGGCACTTACGCGCTAGGCAAGCCACCGATCCGTCAGGGATAAACTCGGTTCAATGTGGGAGCTGGCTTGCCTGCGATGCGGGCGCCTCGCTTTATCAGGCACATACCGAGTCGATGCCATCGCAGGCAAGCCAGCTCCCACACAGGTTCGCGGTGCACCAGCCGCTACACCACATCCACCCCCACATGAATCGCATCATGCCGCCAGAACTCCAGGTCACAGTCGATCAGGCGTTGATGCTGGTCGTAGTTGACCCGGGCGATGCGCAGGCCCGGGCTGCCCACCGAGACGCGCAGCGCAGCGGCCGCTTCCACCGGCAGTGAGGTCGGCACAATCTCGAAACGCACCCGCCCGTAGTGCAAGTCATATTTGCTGGCATACAGCTCAGTCATCGACTGATTCAAATCACACGCCAGGATCCCCGGAAAATACTGCGGGTTCAGGTAGTGCTCCACGTACAACACCAAGCGCCCGTCAATCCTGCGACCCCGGCAAATCTGGATCACGCTCGACAACGCCGGCAATTGCAACCACGCGCACACCGCCGCCGACGCTGGTTGCAAGCGTGCGGAAATGACCTGCGTGGAAGCCTCGCGCCCCTGGTCGCTGACCATGGCGTGAAAGTGGCTGCGCTGCATCAGGTTATAGGCCAGCCGTGGTGGCGAGACAAACCAGCCGCGACGCTCTTCGCGGTAGATCTGCCCTTGGGCCTCCAGTTGTAACAAGGCTTCCCGCACGGTAATCCGAGTGGTACCAAACAACTCGCTGAGCTTGCGTTCGGCGGGCAGTTTGCTGGCAGGCGGCAACAGGCCATGGTCGATCTGCTCTTGCAGCGCCAGGCCGATGGAAGTTACCGCCTTGATTGCCTCATCACGCATCAACGTTACCTATCTGGACTAGACCAGCACCGTTCAGGTGCACAAAACGCGCTCTATCTGGACTTTTGCTGCTGTGTGCCAGCCTAGGCACTCCAGATGACCGACAGATGACAAAGGCTGTCGACTGCCTCTACCACACCCTGCAATACATCGGCCAAGTCCAGGGCCTGCGGGCACTTGGGCATGGTCTACGCTAAGTCGGAGCTGAGCGACATCAGCGCTTCAAAAACGACATCGACATGAAACTGTCATCCAGGGGGCCTAGATTGGCTCAGGTATTGCTGACCTAGACCAAACCACCGCTAACGTTCAGATAAAACGCCGCGTTGAAAACGCCCAAAGGAGCTTCGGATGAAACAGCTTTTCCTGGCATCACTGTTAGGCTCGACCATTGCCATGTGCACCGCCGCCATGGCTGCTGATACCGATCTAAAAACCTTGGAAGCCGCCGCCAAAGCGGAAGGCGCCGTCAACAGCGTCGGCATGCCCGATGACTGGGCCAACTGGAAAGGCACCTGGGAAGACCTGGCCAAGACCTACGGCCTCAAGCACATCGACACCGACATGAGCTCGGCCCAGGAAATCGCCAAGTTCAAAGCCGAAAAAGACAACGCCAGCGCCGATATCGGTGACGTGGGCGCGGCCTTCGGCCCTATCGCGGTGAAGCAGGAAGTCACCCAGCCGTACAAGCCGTCCACCTGGGCCCAGGTGCCGGATTGGGCGAAAGACAAGGACGGTCACTGGGCCTTGGCCTACACCGGCACCATTGCCTTTATCGTCAACAAGAAGCTGCTGCACGGCTCCGAAGTGCCTACCACCTGGGCTGACCTGCAAACCGGCAAGTACAAAGTATCGGTGGGTGACGTGAGCACCGCCGCCCAGGCTTCGAACGCAGTACTCGCCGCGGCCATCGCCAACAAAGGCGACGAGAAAAACATCGCACCGGGCCTGCAATTTTTCACCAAGATCGCTCAGCAGGGTCGCCTCTCACTGTCCAACCCGACCATCGCCACCATGGAAAAAGGCGAAGTCGAAGTGGGCCTCGTCTGGGACTTCAACGGCCTTAGCTACAAGGCCAAGATGGCCAACCCGGATGACTACGTGGTGCTGATCCCCTCGGATGGCTCGGTTAAATCCGGCTACACCACCATCATCAACAAATACGCCAAGCACCCGAACGCCGCCAAGCTGACCCGCGAATACATCTTCAGCGATGCCGGCCAGCTCAACCTGGCACGTGGCAATGCGCGCCCGATCCGGGCTGAAACCGACTTGAAACTGCCGGCAGACGTTGCCAAGAACCTGATCCCGGGCGAGCAGTACACCAAGGCCAACCCGCAGCCGATCAAGGATGCCGATGCCTGGGAAGCGACGTCCAAGAAGCTGCCACAGATGTGGAACGAGCAGGTCATCGTAGAAATGAAGTAAGGGTTTACCCCACATTGGAGATCCAGTGGAGATCCAATGTGGGAGCGGGCTTGCTCGCGAATGCGGTGGGCCAGTGACTTATAGACTGAATGAGCTACCGCATTCGCGAGCAAGCCCGCTCCCACAGTTTTGCCCTGTTCCTCCAGTTAAATTGGTTCAACCCTCTGTTGCGGAGCCCCCATGAAGCACAATGTCATCCTTGTGGTGCTCGACGGCCTCAACTTCGAGGTCGCCCGGCACGCCATGGGGCACTTGCAGGCCTATGTCGGCGCAGGACGCGCAGCCCTTTACACACTGGAATGTGAACTGCCTGCCCTGTCCCGCCCGTTGTATGAATGCATCCTCACCGGCGTGCCGCCGATTCAAAGCGGTATCGTGCATAACAACGTCTCGCGCCTGTCCAACCAGCGCAGCATTTTCCATTACGCCACTGACGCAGGCTTAAGCACCGCGGCGGCGGCTTACCATTGGGTCAGCGAGCTGTATAACCGCACGCCCTTTCTCGCCGCCCGCGATCGTCACACCGACGACAAGGCGCTGGCGATCCAGCACGGGCATTTCTACTGGAATGACCACTACCCCGATTCCCACCTGTTCGCCGATGCCGAAAGCCTGCGGCTCAAGCACGCACCAAACTTTTTGCTGGTGCATCCGATGAACATCGATGACGCCGGCCACAAGCATGGCCTCGACACCGCGCAATACCGCAACAGCGCGCGCTCGGCGGACATCATCCTGGCCGACTACCTGCAAGGCTGGCTCGATGCCGGCTACCAGGTACTGGTCACCGCCGACCACGGCATGAACAACGACCGCTCCCACAACGGCCTGTTGCGCGAAGAACGGGAAGTGCCCTTGTTTGTCATCGGTGACGCCTTCAGCCTGGACACTGACGCTGCGCCGAAGCAGACCGACCTGTGCGGCACGGTTTGCGAACTGCTGGGCGTGCCCCACGACAAACCTGTGTGCCGGGGGTTGCTCAAGTGAATGCATTGACCCGCGGCAAATGGCTGGCCCTGCTATGCCTGCTGCCCTTCGCACTGTTCTTTATCGTGTTCGAAATCGCGCCGCTGGTGTGGGTGCTGATCAGCAGCCTGCAAACCGAAGAGGCCGGCTGGAGCCTGGAAAACTTCACCCGCATTTTCAGTTCGAAGTTCTACCGACAGGCGATCCAGTTCAGCCTGGAGATCAGCTTTTACTCCAGCATCTTCGGCATCATCATCGCCACCCTGGGCAGCTACTCATTGCGCCGAGTGGATTCGCCGCTGCGCAACTTCGTCACCGCGTTCGCCAACATGACCAGCAACTTCGCCGGCGTCCCGCTGGCCTTCGCGTTCATCATCCTGCTGGGGTTCAACGGCAGCATCACCCTCATGCTCAAGCAGGCCGGGATCATAGAAGACTTCAACCTGTACTCGAAGACCGGCTTGATCATCCTCTATACCTACTTCCAGATTCCCCTCGGCGTACTGCTGCTCTACCCGGCCTTTGACGCACTGCGCGAAGACTGGCGTGAATCGGCCGCCCTGCTCGGTGCGAATGGCTGGCAGTTCTGGCGGCATATCGGCCTGCCGGTGCTCACCCCGGCCCTGCTCGGAACTTTTGTGATCCTGTTGGCCAACGCCCTCGGCGCCTATGCCACGGTCTATGCGCTTACTACCGGCAACTTCAACGTGCTGCCAATTCGCATTGCCGGGCTGGTGTCCGGCGATGTATCGCTGGACCCGAACATGGCCAGCGCCCTGGCCGTGGTGCTGGTGGCGCTGATGACCGTGGTCACGGTGGTGCATCAACTGCTGCTCAAGAGGAGCTACCATGTCTCGCGCTGAAGCCGGCCCGGCCTCCCTCTACCACCGGGTGGTGGTGTACCTATTGTTCCTGATCCTGGTGCTGCCTTTGGTGGGCACCTTTGTCTACTCGATTTCCAGCAGTTGGTCGGCCACCATCCTGCCCGCCGGTTTCAGCGTGAAATGGTATGTACAGCTGTGGAGCGACCCGCGCTTTCTGATGGCCTTCGGGCAATCGTTGCTGGTGTGCGTGGGTGCACTGATCCTTTCAGTGGTGTTGATTTTGCCGCTGCTGTTCGTGGTGCATTACCACTTTCCCAAGCTCGACGCGTTGATGAACATCCTGATCCTGCTGCCCTTTGCGGTGCCGCCGGTGGTGTCCTCGGTAGGTCTGCTGCAACTGTACGGGTCCGGGCCGCTGGCAATGGTGGGTACGCCGTGGATTCTGATCGGCTGTTACTTCACCGTCGCGCTGCCGTTCATGTACCGCGCGATCACCAATAACCTGCAGGCCATCAACCTGCGCGACCTGATGGACGCCTCGCAACTGCTGGGCGCCAGTACCTGGCAGGCCGCGATCCTGGTGGTGCTGCCCAACCTGCGCAAGGGCCTGATGGTGGCGCTGTTGCTGTCGTTCTCGTTCCTGTTCGGTGAGTTCGTGTTCGCCAACATCCTCGTCGGCACCCGCTACGAAACCCTGCAGGTGTACCTCAACAACATGCGCAACAGCAGCGGCCATTTCACCAGCGCCGTGGTGATCTCCTATTTCTTCTTTGTGCTGGTGCTCACCTGGGCCGCCACGCTCTTGAACAAGGACAAAAGCCAATGAGCTTCGTCAGCGTCCAACACCTGCAAAAAGGCTACACCGGCACCCCGGTGTTCAGCGATATCAATTGCGAGGTCGCCAAAGGCGAGTTCGTCACCCTGCTCGGCCCGTCCGGTTGCGGCAAATCCACCCTGCTGCGCTGCATCGCCGGGCTTACCCCGGTGGACAGTGGCCAAATCCTCCTGGATGGCCAGGACATCGTGCCCCTGAGCCCACAGAAGCGCCAGATCGGCATGGTGTTCCAGAGCTACGCGCTGTTCCCCAACATGACCGTAGAGCAGAACGTCGCCTTCGGCCTGCGCATGCAGAAGGTCAACGCCGACGACAGCCACAAGCGCGTGCAAGAAGTGCTGCAACTGGTGGAGCTCAAGGACCTGGCCGGCCGCTATCCGCACCAGATGTCCGGTGGCCAGTGCCAGCGCGTCGCCCTCGCCCGCTCACTGGTGACCCGCCCGCGCCTGCTGCTGCTGGATGAACCGCTGTCGGCATTGGATGCACGGATTCGCAAGCATTTGCGCGAACAGATCCGCCAGATCCAGCGCGAACTGGGGTTGACCACGATCTTCGTGACCCATGACCAGGAAGAAGCCCTGACCATGTCCGACCGCATCTTCTTGATGAACCAAGGCAAGATCGTGCAGAGCGGCGATGCCGAAACCCTCTATACCGCGCCGGTGGATGCGTTCGCGGCCGGGTTTATCGGCAACTACAACCTGCTCGATGCCGACAAGGCCAGCCAGCTGCTGCAACGGCCGATCAGCGGGCGCATCGCGATTCGCCCCGAGGCCATCGAGTTGAGCCGCAGCGGCGAGCTCGATGCGTTGGTGCGTAGCCACAGCCTGCTGGGTAACGTGATTCGCTATCGCATCGAAGCCCGTGGCGTCGAGCTGGTGGTGGACGTGCTCAATCGTTCGGCAGACGACCTGCACCCGGATGGCCAGCGCCTGGCACTTTCCATCGACCCCAGCGCACTGTGTGCAGTAGCCTGACAGGCAGCGACCTATTGAGAGAGAGCATCACCGATGGCATTGGTAATTTTTGATCTGGACGACACCCTGATCCACGGCGACTGCGCCACGCTATGGAGCGAACAGATGGGCCGCCTCGGCTGGGTCGACCCTGAGTCGTTCATGCGCAGGAACAACGAGCTGATGGATGCCTACAGCCAGGGCAAGCTGTTGATGGAAGATTTCATGGATTTCAGCCTGGAGCCGATGATCGGCCGCACCCCGGAAGAGATCGAGCACCTGGTGGAGCCGTGGGTCGAGGACGTGATCGAGCCACTGATCTACAGCGACGCCACCAAAACCATCGCCCGCCACCGCGCGAACGGCGACCGGATCCTGGTGATTTCCGCTTCGGGCACTCACCTGGTCACGCCGATTGCGGCGCGTATCGGCATTGAGGAAGTGCTGGGCATAAACCTGGACGTCAGCCACGGCGTGTACAGCGGTAAGACCGTAGGCGTGCTGACCTATCGTGAGGGCAAGATCACGCGCTTGCTGGAATGGCTGGAGCAGGAAGGTGAAAGTCTGGAAGGCGCGTATTTCTACTCGGATTCGCGCAATGACTTGCCGCTGCTGCTCAAGGTGGATCACCCGCAGGTAGTGAACCCGGACCCGGTGTTGCGCGCCCATGCCGAACAGGCCGGCTGGCCGATCCACCACTGGACCTGACTCAATAGAGATCAACCTGTGGGAGCTGGCTTGCCTGCGATAGCCATCGGTATCTACACAACTCTGTAGCGCTCAACGGTAACCACGATGCGAAGCGAGCCGCTCTTGATCTTGATCTGCTTGTGATCTTGATCTCAGGCGCCCCGTTAAACCACGCTGGCCGGAATTCGACAGGGATTTGGGGGGTAAACCGGCAGGGATGCCGGTTTAGCCGCCCCGCGCCATGGATGGCGCGTGGCGGCGGCCCCCCAAATCACTGGCGGATTACGGGCACACCGAGCCTAAGCGAGGTGCCGAGTGGTGGGGCAAGAGCGCTTTGCTTACTTTGCCGCTTTTGCAAAGTGAGCCGCCGTCAGGGCGGAACCCTAGGTGGCCGTTACCGCAGGAACGGATATGTACACTGTCCACCTGTGTTGACTGCCAGGCCGCCATCGCAGGCAAGCCAGCTCCCACACTGACTGCATTTCAATCTAGGATTCGGTCAGGCTATTGGCAATATGGACTACACCGAGCGTAGGACAGGGTTGTTCTAGCCCTCCACATCACCGTCAACGCCTTGCAATGCTTTCACAGTGCCTCCATAGTGAGTCTGGACTGAGCCCGGTGCTGTAGCGCCGGGCTTTTTGCATTATGCGACCGGACCATATGGAACCGGCTCCCTCAAAGACGGCCTAATATGCGTTATCAATTGCCCCCGCGTCGAATCAGCATGAAGCATCTGTTCCCCAGCACCGCCCTCGCTTTTTTCATTGGTCTCGGCTTCGCGTCGATGTCGACCAATACGTTCGCAGCCAATAGCTGGGACAATCTTCAGCCTGATCGCGATGAGGTGATTGCCAGCCTTAACGTCGTCGAGTTGCTCAAGCGCCATCACTACAGCAAGCCGCCGCTGGACGACGCTCGCTCGGTGATCATCTACGACAGCTACCTCAAGCTGCTGGACCCGTCGCGCAGCTACTTCCTGGCCAGCGATATCGCTGAGTTCGACAAGTGGAAGACCCAGTTCGACGACCTCCTCAAGAGCGGCGACCTGCAGCCCGGCTTCACCATCTACAAGCGTTACCTGGACCGCGTCAAAGCGCGTCTGGACTTCGCCCTGGGTGAGCTGAACAAAGGCGTCGACAAGCTCGACTTCACCCAGAAAGAAACCCTGCTGGTAGACCGCAAGGACGCCCCTTGGCTGACCAGCACCGCAGCCCTGGACGACCTGTGGCGCAAACGCGTCAAGGACGAAGTGCTGCGCTTGAAGATCGCCGGCAAAGAGCCCAAGGCCATTCAAGAGCTGTTGACCAAGCGCTACAAGAACCAGCTGGCGCGCCTGGACCAGACCCGTGCCGAGGATATCTTCCAGGCCTACATCAACACCTTTGCGATGTCCTACGACCCGCACACCAATTATCTGTCGCCAGATAACGCGGAAAATTTCGATATCAATATGAGTCTGTCCCTGGAAGGCATCGGTGCCGTCCTGCAAAGCGACAATGACCAGGTGAAGATCGTTCGTCTGGTGCCGGCAGGCCCTGCTGACAAAACCAAGCAAGTGGCACCCGCCGACAAGATCATCGGCGTGGCCCAGGCCGACAAAGAGATGGTCGATGTGGTCGGCTGGCGCCTGGACGAAGTGGTCAAGCTGATCCGTGGGCCTAAAGGCAGCGTGGTGCGCCTGGAAGTGATTCCGCACACCAATGCACCGAACGACCAGACCAGCAAGATCGTGTCCATCACCCGTGAAGCGGTGAAGCTCGAAGACCAGGCCGTGCAGAAGAAAGTCCTCAACCTCAAGCAGGATGGCAAGGACTACAAGCTGGGCGTGATTGAAATCCCGGCCTTCTACCTGGACTTCAAGGCGTTCCGTGCCGGTGATCCGGACTACAAGTCCACCACCCGCGACGTGAAGAAAATCCTCACAGAACTGCAGAAAGAGAAAGTTGACGGCGTGGTCATCGACCTGCGCAACAACGGCGGCGGCTCCCTGCAGGAAGCCACCGAGCTGACCAGCCTGTTTATCGACAAGGGCCCGACCGTGTTGGTACGCAACGCTGACGGCCGTGTCGACGTGCTGGAAGACGAGAACCCGGGCGCCTTCTACAAAGGCCCGATGGCGCTGCTGGTCAACCGCCTCTCGGCTTCGGCCTCGGAGATTTTCGCCGGTGCCATGCAGGACTACCACCGTGCACTGATCATCGGCGGCCAGACCTTCGGCAAAGGCACCGTGCAGACCATCCAGCCGCTGAACCATGGCGAGCTTAAGCTGACACTGGCCAAGTTCTACCGGGTATCCGGGCAGAGCACCCAGCATCAGGGCGTGCTGCCGGATATCGATTTCCCGTCGATCATCGACACCAAGGAAATCGGCGAAAGCGCCCTGCCTGAAGCCATGCCGTGGGACACCATCCGCCCTGCGATCAAGCCGGCGTCGGATCCGTTCAAGCCGTTCCTGGCTCAGTTGAAGGCTGACCACGACACCCGCTCCGCCAAGGACGCCGAGTTCGTGTTTATCCGCGACAAGCTGGCCCTGGCCAAGAAGTTGATGGAAGAGAAGACCGTCAGCCTCAACGAAGCGGATCGCCGTGCACAGCACTCCAGCATCGAGAATCAGCAACTGGTGCTGGAAAACACCCGCCGCAAGGCCAAGGGTGAAGACCCGCTCAAAGAGCTGAAGAAAGAAGATGAAGACGCGCTGCCGACCGAGGCGGATAAAACCAAGCCGGAAGACGACGCCTACTTGGCCGAGACTGGCCGGATCCTGCTGGATTACCTGAAGATCACCAAGCAGGTGGCCAAGCAGTAAATGATGGCGATTTAATGTGATCGCTCCTCGGAGTGTCATCATATAGACATCATTCTGTCGTGAAATAAAAGGACCGCAGGTTTACGCCTGCGGTCCTTTTTTTTGATCGAGACCGCCATGACCATGACCGAACAGCTGAATGCATTGGGCTCAATCCTGGCTCAAGGCAGTTTGCACAGCCTGTTCCAACCGATCATCTGCCTGTCGGAGCGGCGCATCCTCGGTTACGAAGCCCTCAGTCGCGGCCCGTCCAACAGCCCGCTGCACTCCCCCGTCGCGCTGTTCTCGGTGGCCAGCCATGCCGGGCGCCTGAGCGAGCTGGACATGGCGTGTCGAGAGAGCGCATGCCGGCGCTTCAGCGAGCAGAAACTGCCCGGCAAGCTGTTCCTCAATATCTCGCCGGAATCGTTGATGGAGCATGCGCATCAGCCAGGGCGCACCCTGCAACTGTTGCGCGACTTCGGTATTTCTCCCAGCCACGTGGTGATCGAACTCACCGAGCAGGCACCCACCGACGATTTCGCGCTGTTGCAAACCGCCTTGCACCACTACCGCGACATGGGTTTTGCCATCGCACTGGATGACTTGGGCGCCGGTTATTCCAGCTTGCGCTTGTGGTCGGAACTGCGCCCGGACTACGTGAAGATCGACCGGCACTTTATCGACGGCATTCACCAGGATGCCCTCAAGCGTGAGTTTGTCGGCTCGATCCTGCAGATCGCCAGGGCGTCCCGTGCCCAGGTGATTGCCGAGGGCATCGAGTTGCCGGAAGAACTGGCGGTGTTGACCGAGATGGGCGTCGACCTGGTCCAGGGCTACCTGCTCTGCCGCCCTCAGGAACAGCCGCCGCAGGAAGCGCGCCTGATGCTGCCCAAGCCGGATAACGCCACGCTGGCCCTCAACGACGAAGGCAGTGACCTGAGCGCCCTGCTCAATGAGCAGCCCGCCGTGGATCAAGACACCGCCACCGCCCAAGTGCTGGAATCGTTCCGCCGCCAGGCCAACCTCAACTCGCTGGCGGTGTTGGACGGCCGCGGTCGCCCGGTCGGCATTGTGCACCGACATTCGCTATCGGACGCGTTGCTCAAGCCATTCGCCACCGACTTGTTCGCGCGCAAACCCATCAGCCGCTTGATGAGCGATGACTTTTTGGCGGTGGAACTGAGCCAGTCCTTGCAGCAGGTCAGCCGCTTATTGACCAGCCGCGCACGACAACGCATCGAAGAGGATTTCATCATCACCCTGAACGGTGATTACCTGGGGCTGGGCCGGGTCATCGACGTGCTCAAGTTGATCACGGAGCTGAAAATCCAGCAGGCCCGCTACGCCAACCCGCTGACCTTGCTGCCTGGCAACGTGCCGATCCAGCAGTGCCTCACCCGGCTGCTGCAGCAACGGCGCGAGTCGGTGATCTGCTATGTGGATATCGACAGTTTCAAGCCGTTCAACGATATCTACGGCTACGGGCGCGGGGATGAAGTGCTGCTGTGCCTGGCGCAGTGCCTGAACGACCGGGTAGACCCCAGCCGCGACTTTGTCGGGCACATTGGCGGCGATGATTTTCTGCTGGTGCTGGGCCCGCAGGATTGGCGCAAGCGCCTCAACCAACTGCTGGACGATTTCCACACCCAATGCCGACGCTTCTACCGCGCAGAGCACCTTGAGGCTGGGTGCTTCGTGGCCCTCAACCGCCAAGGTGCGCGCCAGGAGTTTGCGCTGCTATCGCTGTCCATCGGCGTGGTGCATTTGTATCCACAGGCCTGTGCGCAACTCGATGCCAGCCAATTGGCAGAGCTGGCTTCGCAAGCCAAGCACCAAGCCAAGGATGTGGCGGGCTACAGCATCCACGTGATCGACAGCATGGACACCTGCCCCCAGGCGCTTTAGGCCTCGGCGGACTCCGGATACTCGTACTCGAACACCCGCACCACTTCGGATGCATGCCAGGACGCGGCGGCGACGCCATCGGACGGCCCGCTGAACCGCCCCAGACGCTCCACACATTCGAAAAAACCGGTGCGCGGCAGGCGGCTGGCGCCCTGGCTGATCACCAGGGAACTGCGCAGCGGTTGCTCCGCCTTGGCATCCAGCGCCGCCAGGTGCTCCAGGGCCGCAGCCAGGGTCTGCATGGCCGGCGTGGGAAATTGCAGACGCTCCAGCAGCGCACGATACGTCAGCAAGTGGCGCTGGCGACGTGCCTGGTCCAGTTCATTGATTAACCCATCCCAGTGCTGACGGCTGATACGTAGGCTCAAGACTCATCCCTCCAACCTGCAACGCCCAATTCCCAGGCCAGGCTGCGGCGAATGGCGGCATCCGGCTGGCGTTCACCACTTTCTATCAATCCAAGATACGAAGGGCTGATGCCCACGGTACGCGCCAGGGCCTCGATCGCCAGGCCCTTGGCCTCACGCAGGCCGCGCAGGGCCGCAAGCGGGCGCAGGTCCTGCTCGGTGGCGGTGGGTGCAGCAGAAGGAGAAGCGCGTGGCGGTTGCAACTGACCGGCAGCTTTTAGCAGCGCCTGGTACTGGTCCCATGGCAACACCGCATATTCGGGTTCGCCATCGCGTGAAATGATCTGGATATCCATGACTGCCCCGTAGGATAAAAACACTTACTAAGTAAGTTATTTCCTTAGGAGTGTAATCCTAACAGCCACAGAGGTCGCAGGGGATAGCTGGCGACATTAGTTTTTTTGCGGGTTTTCCCGGGCCAGCAGCTCAGGCGTCGCAGGCAGGCGCTCAACCACCGCAAGTTTTTCCGGACGTTGCGCATCGCGCCAGGTACGAAAGGCGCTCAGCTCGCCGCTCAGGGTCTTCATGACCCATGCCAGCACAGCAATGTCGTCGAGCATGCCGAACATGGGGAGAAAATCCGGAATCGCATCAATAGGGCTAAGAAAATACATCAGCCCCGCCACCACCGAGATCAACGCCTTAGGGCTGATCGCACGGTATTCGCCGCGCCAGTAAGCCAGGCACAGGGCCTGCAGCAACTTGAGATCATCCTTGAGCTGGCCGAGCCGATTGCCTTGGCTTGAGCCTTTGGCAGCGACGGCAAACAGCAAGGTTGGCAAACGCCCACGACCGAGCAAGCGCGCGGCCATAGGCAAGAAACGGGTGAAATTGAACGGTGGTTTCATAGGGCACTCCAGTTCCAGGCGACATAAAAGGTTATCCACACAAATTGTGGATAACCTTGTGAACAGAGCCTGTTTTATCGGCTGAAAGCCACGGACTACAAGGCCTACAGTCAGATCGGGCATTTTTTGCGCACATAAAAAAAACCCAAGAATTCATTGACTTGGCATGTATGTGCGGCTACCCGTGCTCGAGTCTTATATCAGACTGTGTCCGGTTGCGGACGTTCGTTTGGATTTGCAGAGGCTTCAACGTAGGGGCTGGCTTGCCTGCGATTGCCATAAGTCTCTACACAACCCTACAGGCTGTAGCAGCCAACGCAAACCACGATGCGAAGCGAGCCGCATTTGATCTTGATCTGCTTTGATCTTGATCTCAGGCGCCCCGTTAAACCACGCTGGCCGGAATTCGACAGGGATTTGGGGGGTAAACCGGCAGGGATGCCGGTTTAGCCGCCCCGCGCCATGGATGGCGCGTGGCGGCGGCCCCCCAAATCACTGGCGGATTACGGGCACACCGAGCCTAGGCGAGGTGCCGAGTGGTGGGGCAAGAGCCCTTTGGTTACTTTGGGGCTTTTCCAAAGTGACCCGCCGTCAGGGCGGAACCCTAAGTGGCCGTTACCGCAGGAATGGATATGTACTCGGTATGACTGTGTCGGCTGTCAGACCGCCTTCGCGAGCAAGCCCACAGTTGGATCGTGCGGTGTCAGCTAGATTGGCGTCGGCTGTCAGGCCGCCATCGCAGGCAAGCCAGCTCCCACAGGGAATTTTGCGTCGTTTGACCAACGCCGAAAACAACAACGCCCCGTCGAGACGGGGCGTTGTGTGTTCAGGCGCCGATTACTTCTTGGCGGCTGGTGCAGCAGGTGCGTCAGCCGCTTCTGCCTTGGCTGGGTCCTTGATGGCCAGCAGCTCCAGGTCAAATACCAGCACCGAGTTGGCCGGGATCGCCGGGCTCGGGCTCTGGGCGCCGTAGGCCAGGTCGGACGGGATGTACAGCTCGACCTTCTCGCCAACGTGCATCAGTTGCAGGCCTTCGACCCAACCCGGGATCACGCCGCTGACCGGCAGGTCGATCGGGCTACCGCGATCTACGGAGCTGTCAAAGGTAGTGCCGTTGGTGAGCTTGCCGGTGTAGTGAACAGTCACCACGTCGGTCGGCTTAGGCTGGGCGCCGTCGGCCTTCTTCACGATCTTGTACTGCAGGCCGGACGCGGTAGTGACTACACCGTCTTTCTTGGCGTTGTCTTCGAGGAATTTCTTGCCAGCAGCTGCCGACTCTTCGCTCATTTTGGTCATGCGTTCTTCAGCACGCTTTTGCAGTGCGGCAAACGCTTCAACCAGCTCATCGTCTTTGAGCTTCTGCTCTTTCTTGCCGACGGCATCTTCGATGCCCTGGGCAACAGCTTTGGAGTCCAGGTCGTCCATGCCTTCTTGGGCAAGGCTCTTGCCCATGTTCAGGCCGATGCCGTAGGAAGCTTTTTGCGCCGGGGTTTTCAGCTCTACGCTGGTCTGCGAATCACAACCCGCAAGTACCAGGCTAACCAGGGCCACCGCCGCCGCCAACCGATGCTGTTTCATGCTATTTCCTTGTTCATGCGCCATAAGGGCATTCGAATAAAGTCGCGAGCTTATCAGGCGGCCACGACCAATGGCTACCGGCATGTGAGCAGGAAACTTCTGATAAGTTCACGTGTTTAAAAGCATTTCCCTTTATCATGGGGCCCCGCGACGGATCGCGGGACCGCCTGATAGCGGGCCAATTGCTACTTGCCGCACCTGTGGCGCAGTGGCATAACAACGCGACAATTCGACAAGGATAGTTATCTTGCGCATTTTTTCCCGTGTTTTACTCCTGATACTGATCGCACTGGGCCTGATTCTGGCCGTGGTGCTCTACTACACCCTCAACCCCAAGCTGCCGGACTACGTTCCAGTAAAGCAGGTGCACTACCAGGAGCAATGGAGTGCCGACGACCGCCAGACCTACTACTTCACGCCCCAGGGCACCCAAGTAAAAGGCCTGCACTACGACTGGTTCACCGCCCTGGAACTGCCGTTTTCCGAGCAACGCTTTGCCGCGCCGGAGTACCTGGCGCGCTTTGGCTTCCTGGTCGACCCCAAGCAGGCGCCCACCGCGCAAAACCCTGGCAACCTGCCAGTAGGGTTCGCCCGGCACCAGAACCCCGATAGCAAGGCTCAGTACCTGGATATCACCTGTGCGGCCTGCCACACCGGCGAATTGCACTTCAAGGGCCAGGCCCTGCGCATCGACGGCGGCTCGGCGCAGCACGTACTGCCCTCCAGCGTTCCCACGTTGCGCGGCGGCAGTTTCGGCCAGGCTCTGGTCGCCAGCCTGGCTGCTACCTATTACAACCCATGGAAGTTTGAGCGCTTTGCTCACAAGGTGCTGGGGGATCAGTACGATGCCCAGCGCGATCAACTGCGCAAAGACTTCAAGCAATCGCTGAACCAGTTCCTCAAAGTCGCCTGGAATGACACCCACCGCGGCCTTTACCCCACCGAAGAAGGCCCGGGCCGTACTGACGCCTTTGGGCGCATCGCCAACGCCAGTTTTGGCGACGCCATTTCCCCCGACAATTATCGCGTCGCCAATGCCCCGGTGGACTACCCGCAGCTGTGGGATATCTGGACCTTCGACTGGGTGCAGTGGAATGGCTCGGCCCAGCAGCCCATGGCGCGCAACATCGGCGAAGCCCTTGGCGTAGGCGCGACCCTGGCGTTCTTCGACGCAGCCGGGCAACCGCTCAAGGGCGATGCCCGCTACCCGTCCAGCGTACGGGTGCGCGACCTGCACCTGATCGAAGAAACCCTGCAACGGCTCAAGCCGCCGACCTGGCCGCAAGACTTGTTCGGTGCCATCGACAAACCCCTCGCCGCCCAGGGCCGCGCACTCTTTGCCGAGAACTGCGCCGGCTGCCACCTGCCCACCATTACTGAAGAAAACGGCCGCCCGGTGCAGCAGTTGAAAATGCTGCCGGTGGACTACATCGGCACCGACCCCGGCACAGCCAACAACATTGCCGACCAACGCTATGACCTCAGTGCCCTGCAATGGGACCCGGCCGAACTGGCCCGGCTCAATGTCGAACTGCACCCCACCCCTACCGCGCCGCTGGACCTGACAAAAATGTCGGTGGCCCAAGGCCTGGCCTATGTCACCGCCTTCGTCGAAGAACACGCCTACCGTGCGGCCGGCGTCACCCCGGCCGAGCGCCCAGGCCTGGACGGGTTCGGCCTGCCCATCGGCGTGCGCGAGTTGCGCGCCTACAAGGCGCGACCACTGGCCGGCGTATGGGCCACCCCGCCGTTCCTGCACAACGGTTCGGTGCCGACGATCTACCAACTGCTCTCGCCCCAGGACGAACGCAGCACCACCTTCTATAAAGGCACCTTCAACTACGACCCGCGTCACCTGGGGTTTGAGACCACCGCCTTCAAGAACGCCTTCCTGTTCGATACCAGAATCACCGGCAACCACAACAGCGGCCACGAATTCCGTGCCGGCGAACGTGGCAATGGCGTTATCGGCCGTGGCCTGCTGCCGCAGGAACGCTGGGCGCTGCTCGAATACCTCAAAGTGCTGGGCGGCCCGCTGGAGCAACAACTGCCATGATTATCCGATCGCAAAACAAGGACCGCTCCATGCTTGCTCGTCTCTGGCTGCGCCTTGGCGCCTTTGTGGGTAAAACCCTGTTGTGGCTGCTGGGCCTGGGCCTGCTGGGGTGGGTGTTGGCCATGGCGTGGTTCGCCTGGCAGCACAGAGGCCCGGTGTCGGTGAAGGAACAGATCCCGCCCGGTGAAGCGGCGATGACCCAAGGCATCATCCAGACCGCCGTGCGCATCGTTGACCAGCATCGCGAAGGCACCCGCTACCTGCGTGATGCCCATGCCAAGGCCCATGGATGCGTGAAAGCCGAGGTCAGCGTTCTGGCGGATCTCGACCCAGCCTTGCGCCAGGGCGTGTTCGCCGAGCCGGGCAAGACCTGGCAGGCGACGATGCGCCTGTCCAACGGCAACGCCTACCCGCAATTCGACAGCATCCGCGATGCCCGCGGCATGGCGATCAAGCTGTTGGAAGTGCCGGGCAAGCAACTGATGGCCGACCAGCAAGCGCGCACCGAGCAGGATTTCGTGATGTTCAGCCACCCGAACTTCTTTGTCAGCGATGTCGCGGAATACGCGCAGAACATCGGTGCGCAAGCGGATGGCAAGAAGGTCCTGGCGTTCTTTCCCAAGCTCGACCCGCGCAGCTGGCAAGTGCGTCACTTGTTTATCGCCCTGGCAACCCTGGCGCCCGCCCCGGCCAGCCCGACGCAGACGACTTACTTTTCAGTGTCGCCTTATAAGTTTGGCGCGGCCAACGCCAAGTTTCGCGTCGCGCCCGACCCGCAAAGCTGCCCGGATTATGTACTGCCCAAACAGAACCAGGACCTGCCCAACTTCCTGCGCAGCGCGCTCACCCAGCAACTGTCCACCGACCGTGTAGATGCGTGTTTTGTGCTGCAGATCCAGCGGCAAAACCCGCAGGCCTTCATGCCCATCGAAGACACCAGTATCGAGTGGAAGGAAAGCGACGCGCCGTATGAAACGGTGGCCAAGGTCAGGATTCCCGCCCAGGACTTCGACACGCCGGCGCAGAACCTGGCGTGCGATAACCAGTCGTTCAACCCTTGGTTCGGTTTGGAAGCGCACCGCCCCATCGGCGGCATCAATCGCCTGCGCAAAGCGGTGTACGAAGCCGTCAGCGACTACCGCCACAGCCGCAACGCACCGTAAGGTGCGTTAAATCGCAGGCGAAAAAAAACCCGCTCAATGAGCGGGTTTCTTGTGGCTACCTGGCGTTCAGTATTCCAGGTTGCCGAATATGGCGCAGCGGACGGGACTCGAACCCGCGACCCCCGGCGTGACAGGCCGGTATTCTAACCGACTGAACTACCGCTGCGCGTAACACTTGAAGCGAATGGTGGGTGATGACGGGATCGAACCGCCGACATTCTGCTTGTAAGGCAGACGCTCTCCCAGCTGAGCTAATCACCCTTCGTTTCGGTGTGGGCGCATCATACACCAAAAAATCGTAATGTCTTGATTTAAATGCAATTTATTTAAAAAAAGTTTAGCCCACGATTTTTTGCCATATTTCGGACAGAAAAAAGCCCGCTCAATGAGCGGGCTTTCTTTGGTTACCTGGCGTTCAGCGTTCCAGGTGACCGAATATGGCGCAGCGGACGGGACTCGAACCCGCGACCCCCGGCGTGACAGGCCGGTATTCTAACCGACTGAACTACCGCTGCGCGTAACACATGAAGCGAATGGTGGGTGATGACGGGATCGAACCGCCGACATTCTGCTTGTAAGGCAGACGCTCTCCCAGCTGAGCTAATCACCCTTCGTTTCGGTGTGGCGCGCATTCTACGGAGCGGCCTTAAGTCTGGCAAGCACTTTCTTAAATCTTTTTTTTCAGCCCTTCCAATGGCTTAGGCAGGGTTGGCCTGCGGCGTGATCAAGAGAATAATGCCCCCCTTTGTATAGAGGAGAGACTCACCCCATGTGGTTCAAGAACCTGCTTATCTATCGCCTGACCCAAGATCTGCCTGTTGATGCCGAGGCGTTGGAAGCGGCCATGGCCACCAAACTGGCGCGCCCTTGTGCAAGCCAGGAGTTGACCACTTACGGTTTCGTCGCACCTTTCGGTAAAGGTGAAGATGCTCCCCTGGTTCACGTCAGCGGCGATTTCCTTCTGATCGCCGCCCGCAAGGAAGAACGCATCCTGCCGGGTAGCGTGGTGCGTGATGCACTTAAAGAGAAAGTCGAAGAGATCGAAGCCGAGCAGATGCGCAAGGTCTATAAGAAGGAGCGCGACCAGATCAAGGATGAAATCATCCAGGCCTTCCTGCCGCGCGCCTTTATCCGTCGCTCGTCGACCTTCGCTGCGATCGCGCCGAAACAGGGCCTGATCCTGGTCAACTCGGCCAGCCCCAAGCGCGCCGAAGACCTGCTTTCCACCCTGCGCGAAGTGATCGGCACCCTGCCCGTCCGCCCGCTGACGGTAAAAACCGCTCCGACTGCAATCATGACCGACTGGGTCACCACCCAGAAACCGGCCGATGACTTCTTCGTCCTCGACGAATGCGAACTGCGCGACACCCACGAAGACGGCGGCATCGTGCGCTGCAAGCGCCAGGACCTGACCAGCGAAGAGATCCAGCTGCACCTGACCACCGGCAAGGTCGTGACCCAACTGTCCCTGGCGTGGCAGGACAAGTTGTCCTTCATGCTCGACGACAAGATGACCGTCAAGCGCCTGAAGTTCGAAGACCTGCTGCAAGACCAGGCGGAACAGGACGGCGGCGATGAGGCCTTGGGCCAACTGGATGCCAGCTTTACCTTGATGATGCTGACCTTCGGCGATTTCCTGCCGGCGTTGGTTGAGGCACTGGGCGGCGAAGAGACACCACAGGGCATCTAAACAACACCGATCCACTGTGGGCACGGTCAGTGTGGGAGCTGGCTTGCCTGCGATAGCGGAGTGTCAGCCAGAGTAGTGCCGACTGATACACCGCCATCGCAGGCAAGCCCGCTCCCACATTGGACTGCATCGCCCTATCCACCACTCTAATAACAAGGACCTCCCCATGCGCGCACTCGCCGCCTTGAGCCGCTTCGTCGGCAACACCTTCGCCTACTGGGTGTTGATCTTCGCCGTCGTCGCCTTTCTCCAACCCAGCTGGTTCATCGGCCTGAAAAGCGCCATCGTCCCACTGCTGGGCCTGGTGATGTTCGGCATGGGGTTGACCTTGAAACTGGAAGACTTCGCCGAAGTCGCTCGCCACCCGTGGCGCGTGGCCTTGGGTGTGGTCGCGCATTTCGTGATCATGCCGGGCGTGGCATGGTTGCTGTGCCAGGCGTTCCATCTGCCGGCGGAAATTGCCGTCGGCGTGATCCTGGTCGGCTGCTGCCCAAGCGGCACGTCGTCCAACGTGATGACCTGGTTGGCACGGGGTGACCTGGCGTTATCGGTGGCGATTGCCGCGGTCACCACCCTCCTCGCGCCGCTGCTCACACCGGCATTGATCTGGCTGCTGGCCTCGGCCTGGCTGCCGGTATCGTTCATGGAGCTGTTCTGGTCGATCCTGCAAGTGGTGCTGCTGCCCATCGTACTGGGTGTGGTCGCCCAGCGTTTACTCGGTGATCGAGTACGGCACGCGGTGGACGTGCTGCCACTGGTGTCGGTGGTCAGCATTGTGATCATCGTCGCGGCCGTGGTCGCCGCAAGCCAAGGCAAGATTGCCGAGTCGGGCCTGCTGATCATGGCCGTGGTGATGCTGCACAACAGCTTCGGTTACCTGCTGGGCTACTTCACCGGGCGCCTGTTCAAGTTGCCGCTGGCGCAACGCAAGTCGCTGGCCCTGGAAGTGGGCATGCAGAACTCCGGGCTGGGCGCCGCATTGGCCAGTGCCCACTTTTCGCCACTGGCGGCAGTGCCCAGTGCGCTCTTCAGCGTCTGGCACAATATTTCCGGGGCGTTGCTGTCGACCTACTTCCGCCGCATGAGCGAGAAGGAAGACCGTCGCGCGCTGGAAACCACGCCGTAACTTGATCGCACGGTCCAATTTCGGCACTCTACCGAACTTCGCGGGGACGACCTCGCGACGCTATCAAGCGCTTACCCGGGGACGACCCCACTTTGATAGAAGCGAGGTCATCATGTCCTGGATCATTCTGTTTTTTGCCGGGTTGTTTGAAGTGGGCTGGGCCGTCGGCCTGAAGTACACCGACGGGTTCAGCAAGCCGCTGCCCACCGCCCTGACCATTGCCGCCATGGCCGTCAGCCTTGGGCTATTGGGGCTGGCCATGAAAGAGCTGCCGCTGGGCACCGCCTATGCCATCTGGACCGGCGTCGGTGCTGTGGGCACCGTGATTGCCGGGATTATCCTGTTTGGAGAATCCATGGCGCTGTTTCGGTTGGCCAGTGTGGCGTTGATTATTTGCGGGCTGATTGGGCTCAAGATTTCCACTTAAGCCACTACCGCTATCGCAGGCAAGCCAGCTCCCACCTTTGACTGTATTCACAATTCAAAAGGTGGGAGCTGGCTTGCCTGCGATGAGGCCCCGACAAACAAACACAAACTACCTGACACTCCCCCGCAAACCACCCACCACAGCCTGCAACTGCTCAGGCGTCGCCGCCTCCACAGCCACCGGCTCACCCGCGACCAACACCACCCGCGACCAGATCCGATGGAAAAAGCCCTTGTTCGGATCGCGGCTGAAGAAACTCCCCCATAACCCCTGCAATGCCATGGGGATCACCGGCACCGGCGTCTCCTCCAGGATGCGTGTCACCCCACCGCGAAACTCATTCATCTCGCCATCGGCTGTCAGCTTGCCTTCCGGGAAGATGCACACCAACTCGCCATCCTTGAGGTACTGGGCAATGCGCGCGAACGCCTGTTCGTAGATCTGAATGTCTTCATGGCGCCCGGCAATCGGAATCGCCCCGGCGGTGCGGAAGATAAAGTTGAGCACCGGCAAACGGTAGATCTTGTAGTACATGACAAAGCGAATCGGCCGACGTACTGCACCGCCAATCAACAGCGCATCAACAAACGACACATGGTTGCACACCAGCAACGCCGCGCCTTCATCCGGGATGGCTTGCAGGTTGCGATGCTCCACGCGGTACATGGAATGGCTGAGCAGCCAGATCATGAAGCGCATGGTGAACTCGGGGACGATTTTGAAGATGTAAGTGTTAACCGCGATGTTGAGCAGCGACACCACCAGGAACAACTCGGGGATCGACAGCTTGACCACGCTCAACAGCAGGATGGACACGATGGCCGAGACCACCATGAACAATGCGTTGAGAATGTTGTTGGCCGCGATTACCCGTGCCCGTTCGTTCTCGGCGGTGCGCGATTGGATCAGCGCATACAGCGGCACGATGTAAAAGCCGCCGAACACACCCAGGCCGAGGATATCGAACAGCACCCACCACGCCTGGCCGTAGCTGAGCACCGCAAGCCAATCGTTGGCTTGCACGTTCTGCGGGAAGCCGCCGGAGTGCCACCACAGCAGCAGGCCGAACACGGTCAGGCCAAACGAGCCAAACGGCACCAGGCCGATTTCCACCTTACGCCCGGAGAGTTTTTCGCACAGCATCGAGCCCAGGGCGATGCCCACCGAGAACACCGTGAGGATCAAGGTCACCACGGTTTCGTCGCCGTACAACCATTCCTTGGCATAGGCCGGGATTTGCGTGAGGTAGATCGCGCCCACAAACCAGAACCATGAGTTGCCGACAATCGAACGCGACACTGCAGGCGTCTGCCCCAGGCCCATGCGCAACGTTGCCCAGGACTGCGTGAAGATATTCCAGTCCAGGCGCAGCTGCGGTGTCGACGCCGCCGCGCGCGGGATGCTGCGGCTGGCCAAATAGCCCAGCACCGCCACGGCCACAATCGCCACCGCCACCACCGGCGCGTAATGGGTGGAAGACATCATGATCCCGGCACCGATGGTGCCGGCCAGAATCGCCAGGAACGTGCCCATCTCTACCAGGCCGTTGCCACCGACCAACTCATCGTCGTGCAATGCCTGAGGCATGATCGAGTACTTCACCGGGCCGAACAGTGCCGAGTGAGTGCCCATGGCAAACAGCGCCAGCAGCATCAGCTCAAGATGATTGGTCAAAAAGCCCGCCGCGCCCACCGCCATGATCACGATCTCGCCGATCTTGATCGCGCGGATCAACGCGTCCTTGTTGAATTTCTCGCCAAACTGCCCGGCCAACGCCGAGAACAGGAAGAACGGCAGGATAAACAACAAGGCGCACAGGTTGACCCAGATGGAGCGGTCGCCCTCGATGGTGAGCTTGTAAAGGATGGCCAGGATCAGCGACTGCTTGAAGATGTTGTCGTTGAACGCGCCCAGCAATTGGGTGATGAAAAACGGCAAGAAGCGCCGCGTGCGCAGCAAGGTGAATTGGGAAGGATGGCTCATCGTCGTCCGTGTTCCTGCGTGGCCTTTATTTATCAGGCCACGACTTTACCTAATCCTGCTTACTTATTCGCTAGCCCGGCAATACAAGGCGAAACAAAAAGCTCACCTTTATAAGCCCCCTGCACGGTGCGCTTGGCCACGATCAGCCACATCAGCGCCAGCGCAACCACCAGCACACTGCCAAACACACTGAAAAATTCCAGCTGCAACAGGCTCGCCAATTTCAGCGTGGCCAGGGCGTACACCCCCAATGGGAAGGTGAAGCCCCACCAGCCCAGGTTGAACGGGATACCGGCGCGCAGATAGCGCAGGGTGATCAACACCGCAATCAACATCCACCACAAGCCGAACCCCCACAGGGTGATGCCCGCAATCAGGCCAAGGCCGTGAGCCATTTCACCGACACTGGCCAGGCCATTGGCGGCGAAGATCGCAGGGGCGTCCGTACCCAGCAATAACATGCCCAGGGCACCGGTGCCGATGGGGCCCAGCGCCAACCAGCTCGACGCTGCCATATTGGCGTGAGGCAACTTATGCAAGGCCATGCGCAGCATCAGGATGGTCAGGATGCTGAACGCTACCGGCAGAGAAAACGCCCACAGCACGTAGCTGGTCACCAGCATCACCAGTTGCGAATGGGCATCGGCCAGGTGCGGCGCGAGCAAGCCGCCGCTGGCCGCCGCCACTTCGGCTGCTACCACAGGCAGCAGCCAGACGGCGGTCATCTGGTCGATGCTGTGCTCCTGGCGGGTAAACATCATGAACGGGATCAGTACGCCGCAGGCCAGGGACAGGGCGACGTCCAACCACCACAAGGCTTCGGCCAACGGGATCACATCACCGCCCCAGCGCGGCAGGCCGAACAGCAGCAAGCCGTTGAGAATGGTCGCCAGCCCCATGGGGATGGTGCCGAAGAACATCGAGACGGTGGAGTGCCCGAAGATGCGTCGCGCCTCGTGGAAAAACATCACCCAACGGGCGGCGTACAGCATGCTGAACAGTACAAACAGGCCGACGGTGAACAGCCACAAGCCTTCGGCGACAGCGTGCAAGCCTGGCAGGTTGACTGGCAACTGGGCCAATGCCAGCGCCAGCACACCGGTGCCCATGGTCGCGGCAAACCAGTTCGGGGTGAACTGGCGAATCACTTCCCGAGGACGGGCCAGGTGACTGAAGGGTTTGTAGCGGTGAGTGGTCGAGCAGGTCATGGGTTAATCCTCTTCCTCATTTGAGGTTGAAGCCATGATAGAACCTGATCGAATATCTATATAACGGGTAATATCTCTAACTGTTATCTGTTTTATCTATATAGACCATAATCATGCGCTTGCCCTTGCCTGCGCCGAGTCGCGCATCAACAAACCAACAAGCGCGCCCAGAGACAGCAAAATAAGCACCGCACCGTAGCCGTCCGTGGTCGCGATCAGGCCAAACACACGGCTCAGGTTACCCGCCAACAGCGCCGGCACGCAGAACGCCAGGTAGCTCAATACATAGAACGCCGACATCAGGCCCGCCCGCTCATGGGGCAACGCCAGGCCCACGATACTGCGCACACTGCCCATGAAACCGCCGCCGAAGCCCAGGCCTGCGATCACACTCGCGACAAAGAACAGCCACAGGCTGGCGGTGTTTACGGCAACCAGCAGCAACCCCACGCCCACGGCCAGCAGTGCAGCCGACAAGCGCATCACCCTGTCAGCCGCGTGGTTGCGCAGGCTGTAGATCATCGCCGCACCGCTCAAGGTCACCACCGCCACCAGCCCGCCGCCGATCAAGTGCGAGGTCGACCCGGTGGCGACGCGCACCAACGACGGCGCCAACGAGGAAAAGAACCCACCCAGCGCCCACACGGCTACATTCAATGGCATCGCCAACCACAACGCGCGCCGCGCTTGCGGTGGCACATGCAGGGTTGGCGCCAGCGACTTCAAGGCGCCCGGTATGCGGCTGACTGTTTCAGGCAGGCACCACACATACAGAGCCTGCAACACCATCAAGCCCAGCAGGGTGTAATAGATCAATTGGGTTGGCCAGGGCGCGAACTCCACCAGCAGCCCACTGCCCAGGCCACCACTGGCCATGCCGAGCATCGGTGCAAGGCTGTTGAGCATGGGGCCACGCACGCGGTCGGTGTCGAGCAGCGTCGCACTCAACACCGCAGTCGCCGTGCCGGTCGCGAAACCCTGCAACGCCCGTGCGGCCAGCAGGTAGCTGGTGCTGTCAGCAACGATAAACAGCAACATCGCCACGATATTGAGCAGCAACGCGGCGAAGATCACCGGTTTGCGCCCCAGGTAATCCGAAAGCGAGCCCACGGTGAGCAGCGCCGCCAACAGGCTCACGGCATAAACGCCGAAGATGGCCGTGAGCATCGCCGCCGAAAAATGCAAGTGGTCTTGATACACCTGGTACAACGGCGTCGGCGCGCTGGAGGCAGCGAGAAAGGTCAGCACGGTGATGACCAGAAACGCCAGGCTGGACCGTTGAGAGATGACGCTGGGCATGGGCACGCTCCGCTAAAGCTAATATTTTGCTTTTGCGGAGTGTGCTACTCACTGACGCTTAAAGCAAATTCTTTGTGTTAAGGTCTTGCCCATGGCGATCAAAGAAGGCCTCCGCCCGGGGGGCCGTAGTGCCCGGGTACAAGAATCCGTCCACAAGGCGGTGCGCGAACTGCTGGAAACCCATGAGCGGTCCAGCGTCACCGTGCCGATGATTGCGGCATGTGCAGGCGTCACGCCGTCGACCATTTATCGGCGCTGGGGCGATCTGTCAGTACTGCTCGCCGACGTCGCCCTGGCCCGTATGCGCCCCGATACCGAACCGGCCAACACCGGCAGCCTGCGTGGCGACCTGCAAGCCTGGGCCGAGCAATACCTGGATGAGATGAGTTCGGACGTAGGCCGCAACATGATGCGCGACGTGCAAAGCAGCCCGACGCCAGGGTATTGCGTGAGCATCCTGAGTGGGCAGTTGCAGGTGATCGTGGACCGCTATCGACAGGAACAGCCGCCAAGCGTTGACCATTTGATCAACCTGCTCGCTGCGCCGACGGTGTTTCGTATTCTGTTTTCGGCCCAGCCGTTGGCGGTAGAAGAACTGCACGCCCTGATCGAACTGGCACTGAAGGCTTAAAGCCCTGCACATAGCAAATGTGTGCGGGCTTGCTCGCGAAGGCGGTGGTCCAGTGACGAATTTGTCGACTGACACTGCGCATTCGCGAGCAAGCCCGCTCCCACATTTTTTATCGCGTGCTGTCAGCGGCTAGGTACGCATCCCACGCCCACTCACCAGCAACCGCGCGCAGCCGATGTACAAGACGATGGTGGCCACGATCATGAAGGTGATCGCCACGCTGATCTTGATATCCGACACGCCCAGAATGCCGTAGCGGAAGGCGTTGACCATGTGCAGCACCGGGTTGGCCAGAGACACCGTCTGCCAGAACGGCGGCAGCAAGGTGATGGAGTAAAACACCCCGCCCAGGTAGGTCAGCGGCGTCAGCACGAAGGTTGGGATGATGGAAATATCATCGAAGTTGCGTGCAAATACGGCGTTGATAAAGCCCAACAGCGAGAAGATCGTCGCCGTCAGCACGACCACCAGAATAGTGACCCCAAGGTGATGCACCTGCAGGTGGGTAAAGAACAGCGACAGCAGCGTCACGATCACCCCCACCATCAGGCCACGCAACACGCCGCCCAAGGTGTAGCCGATCAGGATGGTGTGCGGTGACACCGGCGAGACCATCAGCTCTTCGATGGAGCGCTGGAACTTGCTGCCAAAGAAACTCGACACCACGTTGCCGTAGGAGTTGGTGATCACCGACATCATGATCAGGCCCGGCACGATGTACTCCATGTAGGTGAAACCACCCATGTCGCCGATTTGCCGGCCGATCAGGTTACCGAAGATCACAAAGTACAGGACCATGGTGATCGCTGGCGGCAGCAGGGTCTGCGGCCAGATCCGGGTAAAGCGCTTCACTTCGCGATAGACGATGGTTTGCAGCGCGACGAGGTTGGGTTGCAGTTCAGAACTCATACCGCCACCTTCGCCAGATTTTTCTCCACCAGGGACACGAACAACTCCTCAAGGCGATTGGTTTTATTACGCAGGCTCAGCACTTCGATGTTCTGAGTCGCCAACTGGGTGAACAGCGCGGTGATGCCCATGGCCTTATCCACCTGCACCTCCAGGGTGTGGCTGTCCACCAGCCGGCTTGGGTAGCCGAGCAACTGCGGCGCCACCGACAGATTGTTTTTCAGGTCGAGCAGGAAGGTTTCCACATGCAACTGGCCCAGCAGGTTGCGCATGCTGGTGTTCTCGACAATGGTGCCGTGGTCGATGATGCCGATGTTGCGGCACAACTGCTCAGCCTCCTCCAGGTAGTGGGTGGTGAGGATGATGGTGATGCCCTTCTCGTTCAGTTCGGTGAGGAAGGTCCACATCGAGCGGCGCAGCTCAATGTCCACGCCGGCGGTAGGTTCGTCGAGGATTAACAGGCGCGGCTCATGCACCAGGGCACGGGCGATCATCAGGCGGCGCTTCATGCCACCGGACAGCGAGCGCGAAGGCACGTCACGCTTGTCCCACAGGCCCAGTTGGGTCAGGTACTGCTCGGCGCGTTCCTTGGCGACTTTCGCCGGAATGCCGTAGTAGCCAGCCTGGGTCACCACAATGTCGAAGGTCTTTTCGAACTGGTTGAAATTGAATTCCTGAGGCACAACGCCAATGGAGCGCTTGAGCGCCGCCGGGGATTTGTCCAGGTCATGCCCGAAGATATTCACCGTGCCGCTGGTTTTGTTGACCAGAGTCGAGAGAATACCGATGGTGGTGGATTTGCCGGCACCGTTGGGGCCGAGCAAGGCGAAGAAGTCACCTTCGGCAACGTCCAGATCGATACCACTCAGGGCCTGGAAACCGTTGCCGTAGGTTTTGGTTAGCTGCCGGATGGACAGAGCGGAACTCATATGGGAATACGCACCAAAGAAGGGAATAGAAAGAATAGATGAAGGCACACCCCAGGTAGTTCAACCTGCGATGCAGTGCGAGCATGGTGCGTGCCCATGCCGCACAAGTACAGTCACCCGTATTAATAGTGTGTATTAAGTCAACGCGGTCATCACCGCCTTGCGGTAGGCCGGGCGCTGTTGCAGGCGCTGGTACCAGGCCTCCAGATGGGGCATGGCGGGACGCTCGATGGGCATTTCGAACCAGGCGTAGATAAAGCAGCCCAAGGGAATATCGCCCATGCCGAACGCCTGGCCGGACAGGTAGGGTTGCTCGGCGAGGGCTTGCTCGACGGTGTTGAGCGCGTCGATACAGGCTTGGCGCCCGGCATTGATACTGTCCCAGTTTTGCTGGTCAGCCGGGGTGCGCACGATGCCCCAGAACACCGCCTTGAACGGGTCGGCGAGCGTGGAAGTGGTCCAGTCCATCCATTTCTCGGCATTGGCCCGGGCTTGCAGGTCGCTGGGGTAAAAGTCCGATGCCTGCTTGGCGCACAGGTAGCGCACGATGGTGTTGGATTCCCACAGCACAAAGTCGCCATCTTCGATCACCGGCACCCGGCCATTGGGGTTCATGGCCCGGTATTGCGGGGTATCGACCACACCAAAAGCCCCGCCCGCATCAATTGCCTCATAGTCCAGGCCGAGTTCCTCGGCGCACCACAGTGCTTTCCTGACGTTTGATGAATTTTTACGCCCCCAGATCTTCAGCATGACCGCGCCTTATCGTTGATGAACATGGCTTGATGAAGGCAGCAGCATACGCCGGTTCAGCCGCGGCTTAAATCGCCCTGCATATCGCCGAGCACGGTGGGCGCATCGTCGCCAAACAGGTGCGGGTAGCACTGGCGGATATGCGCGAAGAAAAACGCTTCGGGCACATCAGCAAATTGCCCGTGGTCCACCACGTACTCCATCGAACGCTGGCCTTGGCGATTGAACGCGTGGAAGACGCTGTCGTGCAGGCCATCGAATTCCAGCGGCGGCACATCGAACACCTCGCACAATTGCTGATTGAACGCCGGCGTGGCCTTGACCCAGCGGCCGTTCAGGTAAAGCTCGGTATAACCGTGCATGGCGAACACGTCACTTTTGAGCAGGGCGAGCAGCCGCGGGGTGGACAGGTGGTTGCGCACGTCCGCCAGGCCAATGCGCGCAGGGATACCACAGTGGCGCGCACAAGCAGCGAGCAAGGTGGCCTTGGGCACGCAGTAGCTTTCGCCGGCCGCCAGGGCAAAGCTGGCATTCAAGGTGTTGGGGTCACGGCTGAAGGTATAGGGGTTGTAGCGAATGGCCTCACGCACCGCGTAGTAAAGACTGACTGCCTGGTCACTTAAATCCGGGCGGGTTCCGCGATGTTTCTCGGCGAACTCCACCACCACAGGGTGGTCACTATCGATGAAGCGGCTGGGACTCAAGTACGTATTCATGAGCTTGATCTCCGAGGGGAGCCTGGAGTTTAACCACCAGGCCTGCCCGAGAGATAACGACGATTCGGCCAAATGCCGGCGCCGGCTGATGGGTTGCCCAGTACACCTTGTTACACCCTGATCACCCGGCTTGTTCGGATGCCGACTAAGCTCCCTGGTGGTTTCGCCCCTGGTTCACGGAGGATTGAATATGCTGTTGTTGTGGATACTGGTGCTGGTGGTCGGCATTGCCTACCTGGCACACCGCCGTACTGCCCCCCTGCCCGCCCTGGGCGTGGTCGCCGTCTACCTGCTGGCGATGGGCGCCTGGAGCCACGCACCGGGTTGGCTGCTGCTGATCTTCTGGGTGCTCCTGGCCGTGGTGGCCGCGCCTTTGTTGCTGCCCGACCTGCGCCGCCAATACTTCACCAAGCCGCTGTTCAGCTGGTTCCAGAAAGTGCTGCCGCCGATGTCCGAGACCGAGCGCGATGCGATCGATGCCGGCACGGTGTGGTGGGACGGCGAACTGTTCAGTGGCCGCCCCGACTGGGACAAATTGCTGGCCTACCCCAAGGCGCAATTGACCGAGGAAGAACAGGCGTTCATCGACGGCCCCACCGAAGAACTCTGCGCCATGGTCAGCGACTGGGAAATCGGCCAGGCCATGGACCTGCCGCCGCAAGCCTGGGAACACATCAAGACCCACGGTTTCTTCGCCCTGATCATTCCCAAGGAGTATGGCGGCAAGGGCTTCTCTGCCTATGCCCACTCCCAGGTCGCCATGAAGCTCGCGACCCGCAGCGGTGACCTCGCCTCCACCGTGATGGTCCCCAACTCCCTGGGCCCGGCCGAACTGCTGCTGCACTACGGCACCGAGGAACAACGTAACCACTACCTGCCGCGCCTGGCCCGTGGCGACGACATCCCGTGCTTCGCCCTCACCGGCCCGCTGGCCGGCTCCGATGCGGGCGCCATGCCCGACACCGGGGTGATCTGCAAAGGCGAATGGCAAGGCAAGGAAACCCTTGGCCTGCGCCTAAACTGGGAGAAGCGCTACATCACCCTCGGCCCGGTCGCGACCTTGCTCGGCCTGGCCTTCAAGGCCCATGACCCGGACCACCTGCTGGGTGAAGAAGAAGACCTGGGCATCAGCCTCGCGTTGATTCCTACCGATACCTCTGGCGTGGAAATCGGCCGTCGTCACCTGCCGCTTGGCGCCGCCTTCATGAACGGGCCAAACTCCGGCAAAGATGTGTTCATCCCCCTGGAATACCTGATCGGTGGCCAGGAAATGCTCGGCAAGGGCTGGATGATGCTGATGAACTGCCTGTCGGTCGGCCGTTCGATCTCGCTGCCCGCCGTCGGCACCGGCGCCGCCAAGTTCACCAGCCTGGTGACCGGGCAATACGCCCAGGTGCGCGAACAGTTCAACGTACCGCTGTCGGCCTTCGAAGGCATCCAGGAAGCCCTGGCGCGCATCGGTGGCAACGCCTGGCTGATGGACAGCGCGCGCATGCTCACCGCCAACGCCGTGGACCTGGGCGAGAAGCCGTCAGTGCTGTCGGCGATCCTCAAGTACCACCTGACCGAGCGCGGCCGTGAGTGCATCAGCCACGCCATGGACGTGCACGGCGGCAAGGGCATCATCATGGGCCCCAACAACTACCTGGGCCGCAACTGGCAGGGCGCACCGATCTTCATCACCGTGGAAGGCGCGAATATCCTTTCGCGTAACCTGATGATCTTCGGCCAGGGCGCGATTCGCTGCCATCCCTTCGTGCTCAAGGAAATGGCCTTGGCCGGCCGCGAAGACCATGACCAGGCGTTGAAGGAATTCGACGGCCTGCTGATGCAACACATCGGCTTCGCCGTGAGTAACGCTGCCAGCACATTGGTGCTGAACCTGGGCTTGGGGCACTTCGAAAAAGCCCCGGGCAACCGGTTGAGCCAGGGCTACTTCCGTGCCCTGAACCGTCAGGCGGCTGCGTTTGCCCTGCTGGCCGACCTGAGCATGATGTTGCTGGGCGGCGAGCTCAAGCGCCGCGAACGCCTGTCCGCTCGCCTGGGTGATGTGCTCAGCCACATGTACCTGGCCTCGGCGGCGCTCAAGCGTTATCACGACCTGGACTCGCCGGACCATCTGGAGCCGCTGTTTGCCTGGGCCATGGAAGAAAGCCTGGGTGAATCGGAACGTGCACTGGATGAGCTGCTGAGCAACTTCCCGAACAAGGTGTTGGGCTGCCTGCTGCGGGTGATTGTGTTCCCATTCGGGCGTCGTCATACCGGGCCGTCCGACGCGCTGGATGCCGAAGTGGCAGCCGTGATCGGCCGCGCCAAGGGCGACCCGACCCTGGAAGAGTTGCTGGCCGGCTGTTATCGCCCGCAATCGGCAGAAGATCCGGTGGGCGCCCTGCAACATGCCTACGACCTGCTCGGTGCCAGCCATCCCTTGCAGAAAAAACTCCACAGCGCGCTCAAGAGCGGCCAGGTCAAGCCGGTGGCTGGCGAGCACGCCATCGACGCGGCCTTGCAGGCCGGCGTGCTGCAACCGGCCGAGGCGCAAACCCTGCGCGATGCCGAGGCGGCGCGACGCAAGGTGATCGACGTGGATGATTTCAGCAAGGAAGAGCTGATGCAGGCAGAGGGTAAAGTCCGCTGAGTCGAGCGGTCATATAAAAACGGGCGCGAGAGGCTTATACTCTCGCGCCCGTTTTTGCTTTAGAGGCCTTATCTCGTGTCCAACGTCGTTGCCGATCATCTCGTCTTGCTCGACCACTTGCGCAGCATCCTGGTTGCCGTCGGCGAAGCCGAACAGGTGCCCGAGGAAAGCCATGCCCTGTTCCTGGAGCGCTTCGACGAACTGCGCGCCCTGCTGCCGATCGACCCGATCGAAAGCCAGTACCTGGGCCAGGACCTGATGAGCCAGGTCATTGTGCGTTACCCGCAAATCGCCCACCTGGTGCCGCGCGACCTGCTGTGGTTCTTCGGTGGCGACTGCCTGCACTTCATGCCCGACGAAGAACTGGACCTGTACCAGGCCCTGGAAGAACGTCGCTATGAAGCCGAACAGAACGACGAACCGTTCGACTGGAACCAGGAAAAACAGCTGCTGGCGATGCCTCAGGACCAGAGCAAACACTGATACCACTATGTAGGAGCGAGCTTGCTCGCGAAAAACGTCAACGATAACGCGTGCTTCCGAATGAACGCGGCGCCTGTGAGTTTTTCGCGAGCAAGCTCGCTCCTACAGTATTAAGGCTTGCCCCTCCCACATTTCCTAACCGCGCTCCTGCCGTCGGCGCAGCGTGGGCTCCTTGGCCATGCACTCCACCAGATAATCGATAAATACCCGCAACTTCGGTGGCAGGTAACGTGTGGGCGAATGCAGCAGCCACGCCTCACCATGGTACGAGGCAATAAAATCCCACCCCGGCAACACCTGCACCAACTCCCCCGCTTCCAGCGCGTGCCGTGCGGTGAAATACGGCAAGCTGGCAATCCCTACATGCTGCAACGCCGCCTCCAGCCGCACCCCGGTGTGGTTCGCCGCATACCGCCCGCGTACGCCGACCGTGACTGCCTTGCCAGCCTGGCGAAACTTCCAGCGTGAATCTCCCGGTGTTTCACCCAGGTAGATGCAACTGTGCCCGAGCAGATCATGGGGATGGCTCGGTGTACCGTGCTCGGCCAGGTACTGCGGCGTCGCGCACAGCAAATGTTCGATGGGCAACAGCTGGCGCCCGACCAAGCCCGGCGGAGGGCTGTCGGTGATGCGGATGCTCAAGTCGACGTTGTCGTCGATCAAATCCACATGCCGATCTTCCAGGATCAATTGCACATCCACCTTGGGGTAGCGCCGCAAGAATTCCGGCATGTGCGGGTGCACCACGAATCGCCCCACCGCCTTGGGCACACTGACCCGCACCAGGCCCTCGGCTTCATGGGTGAATTGCCCGCTGATTTCCATCACTGAGCGCGCCGCGTTGACCATCTCCTGGCAACGCTTGAACACCTCCTCGCCGCCCTCGCTCAGGCGCAGCTTGCGCGTGGTGCGTTGCAGCAGGCGCGTGGCCAGGGCTTGCTCCAGGCGCGAGATGCTGCGGCTCACCGCCGAAGGCGAAACACTGAGTTGCCGCGCTGCTTCAGAGAAGCTGCCGGTTTCCACGACCTTGACGAAAATCGCCATTTCACCCAACAACGGCAAAGGAAGATTGATGCTCATGACGCACAGGTCCATTGATAATTGAGCGGATTATCACTCATCTGCGCACTATTTATACTGCCCACAGAACCCTGATGCGGATGTAGATGATGACCGAGCGCCTGTTTTTTACCCACGACCACCTGACGGCCGAGCTGGAAGTGCTCAGTTGCACCGCGCACGAAGAGCAATTTGCCGTGATTGTGCAATCGACGATTTTTCATCCCCAAGGCGGCGGCCAGCCATTCGACACCGGCTGGCTCGGCGACAGCCAGGTGCTGCGAGTCATGCAGGAAGCCGAACGGGTGGTGCACTACGTCGACCAACCTCTGGAGCCTGGACCTGCCATTGCACGCGTCGACGCAGAGCGGCGCGCCTTGCACACGCGTCTGCATTCGGCAGGGCATTTGATCGGCAATGCGGGCGAACGCCTGGGCTGGATGCCGATCAAAGCCCACCATTGGCCGGGCGAAGGCAAGATCACCTTTATCCGTGGCCAGGCCGCACAAGACATGGATGCGCAGACGCTCCAGCAGTGGGTCAACACATGGATCGCCGCCGACTATCCCCGCCATATGACGCTGGAAGACGGCACCCGTGAAGTCGGCTTCGGTGAGTTGCCGGCTTACGCCTGTGGCGGCACGCATGTTCAAGCGTTGAGCGAACTGGGCCAGGTGACGATCCTGGCGCTATCGGAGAAAAAAGGCGCGCTGTCAGTACGCTACAGCCTCGCTGACACCCTGACACTGTAGGAGCGAGCTTGCTCGCGAAGAACGTCAACGATAACGCGAGCAGTCAGGTTGCACGCGGTGCCTGTGAGTTTTTCGCGAGCAAGCTCGCTCCTACAGGGCCACGCTCGGCTGGCCCGATTCATTGACGAATGACTTCAACGTCGACACCGTCGCCGCCGGGTCACGTGGGTCGCTGATCGCACGAAAATTCGTGAACATGGTGTTGGCCGTCAACTCCACCGACACGTAGCCACGCTGGCGACTGTCGAAGAACTTCACATGGGGGTTGAGCGGCATGATCTTCAGGAACGCGTCATAGGGCGGGCCATCGGAGGTGACCGACGAGCCGACGAATTCGGTGGCGACCACCGCCGAGTCCGGCCTGTCGGCGTCGGCATGCAGGTCGGTGGCCCAGAACGAATGAATATCCCCTCCCCAGAACACCGGGTTCTTCACCCGGTTGCGCACGATCGACGCCAGCATCCGCGAGCGGTTAGCCATGTAGCCATCCCAGCCATCGGTCCAGCGGCCAAGCTTATGGTTGGTGAGGTCACGCTGCATCAGCGGCGCCACCAGCAAATCCTGGGCGATGATATTCCACTGCGCCTTGGACTGGGCAAATCCTTGGTCCAGCCAGGCCTCTTGCTGCCAGCCGAGCAACGTGCGGCCAGGGTCACGCAGGTCGCTGCAAGGGGTGGTGACAATATGCCCTTGGTGGCTGCCATTGGCCGCGATGCACGGTTGCTCGGAACGGTACTGGCGACCGTCAAGCACATGGAAACGCGCAAGCTGGCCGTAATCCAGGCGCCGGTAGATGCGCATGTCCGGCCCCTTCGGTACGCTGCTGGCACGCAGGGGCATGTGTTCGTAAAACGCCTGGTACGCCGCGGCCCGTTGCTTGAGAAACTGCGCCACCGCCACCTTCGGGTCCTGGGACCAGCGGTTGGCGTAGTCATTCTGTACTTCGTGATCATCCCAGGTGGCGACGCTGGGGGCCGCGGCATGAAGGGCCTGCAGGTCTGGATCAGTCTTGTACAGTGCGTAGCGGTTGCGGTAATCGCTCAGGCTCTGCGCGTTGCCACTGCCGTGGGAACGAAACACCTTGCCCGACCCCGCAGCATAGGAACTGTCGTAGATGTAATCACCGAGGAAAAACACCAGGTCCGGCTGCTCGGCGGCAAGGTGCCGGTAGGCGCTGAAATACCCGCGCTCCCAGTGCGAGCACGACACAAAGCCCAGCCGGGCCGAGGCCATGGCGTGCAGCGCTGGCATCGTGCGCGACTGCCCCACCGGGCTCTGCGCGCCGAGCCCTTCAAACTGATACCAATACGGCCGATCCTCCGCCAGCCCCGCCACCTCGACATGCACTGCGTGAGCGAAACGCGATGTCGCCAGTACTTCGCCCTGCTTCACAATGCGCGTCATCGCCGCATCGCTGGCCACCCGCCAACGCACCGGCACCGTGCGGCTCAAGCCGCCACGGCCATCCGCCGCATTGAACAACGGCGCCAAGCGCGTCCAGATCACAAAGCCATCTGGCAGCGGGTCGCCGGACGCCACGCCAAGGGTGAACGGGTAATCCACCCCGGCACTGCGCGCAAACGGGCTGAGAATAGAAAACGCCGTAGCGACCGCCAGCCCGCCGAGGACCCGGCGCCGGCCGTGGTCGACTTCGCCGCTCACAGGCAGCGCTCCCAGTCGTCACGCACGGTGGCAAACCCGAGCATGTCCTCATACACGCCGTTCTTTAAAAACGCCTGGCGCATGCAGCCTTCATAACGCAGGCCGATCTTTTCCATGACCCGCGCCGACTCCTTGTTGCGCGCGAAACACTGGCTGCCCACGCGCCGCAACCCTAGCGCCTCGAAGCCGAAGTCCATCACCGCACTCGCCGCTTCCGCCGCATACCCCTGGTTACGGCAGTGCGCCGCCACCCAGCCACCCAAGTGCCCATAGTGATGGCGAGCATTGATACGCAGGCTGACCATGCCGACCAATTCGTCGGTGCCGCGCACATGCATCCCCAGGTTCAGCAGCTCACCGGTGCGGTACTTGTCAGCGATCCCCGCAATAAAATCCTGCGCGGTTTCCAAGGTGTAGGGCGATGGAATATTCGCCGTGTTGTCGGCAATTTTCGGCCCGTTGGCAAGCGTGAAAAGCACCTGCGCCTGGTGCATTTGCAGGGTGCGCAACAACAGTCGCGGGGTCGTCAATTGAGGCAGTGCAGTGGGCATGGGAGCCGACTCTCAAGATAAATTTCTCAAGCATGGATGCCCAGAGTGTCAGTTTCATTACGCCTGAAAACTGACCGGTAAGTTTTCTAAAAAGACGCGTCCTAGAGCCTCTAAACGGTCAATTAAAGTTAACCAATCGGTCATTTTTGGCTGTTAGCGTTTTGCCCCTAATTCAATGACGGGGTAACGGAATGAGAACCTGGGACGAACCCAAGAAACGCAAGGCGCACATCGAGCTGATCCCGATGATCGACGTGATGATGTTCCTGCTGGTGTTTTTCGTACTGGTGAGCCTGAACGTGATTCCCGCGCTCGGCATGAAGACCCAATTGCCCAGCGCCAGCAGTTCGCAGCAGCTCAAGCCGCAGAACAAATTCATCCTCACCCTGGGCCTGGAAGGCCAGTTGCAACTGGACGGCAAGGACCTGACGGTGGATGCCCTGGTGCCGGCGCTGAAGGCGGCCGAAAAGCCCGATACCAAGTCGACGATCATCGTCAACAGCGACAAAGGCGTGGAGGTTTCGCGCCTGGTGGAAGTGATGGACACCCTGCGTCTGGGTGGCTTCACCTCCGTGTCCATTGCTACGCGTAAGTCCTGACCATGTACGTTCTGTTTCGTGCGCGTCAGCTGCTGGGCAGTGTCCCGGCCCTGATCGCCCTGGTGCTGATTGCACTGGGTATCCAGTCCCAGACGTTGAAAGTCGAGCCGGTGTATGACGAGTCTGCGGTCGAATTGGCCTTGGTCGAGCCGGAACCGGAGGTCATACCGGAGCCAGTGGTGGAGCAAGAACCGCCACCGCCGGTGATCGAAGAGGAAGAGGCCGAGCCTGCTCCCCCGCCGCCGCCGCCCAAGCCGCTGCCAAAACCCGAACCCAAGCCCAAGCCAAAACCTGTGCCCAAGCCTGCGCCCGTGGTCGCCAAGCCTGCGCCAACGCCGCCACCGGTGGCCGCCAAACCAGCCCCGGCCCCGGTGGCCCAAGCGGCACCGACACCCGCCCCACCCGCGCCACCGAAGGTCGATGGCCAGGCCCTGGAAAGCGGTTATCTCAAAGGCTTGCGCAACGAACTGGACACCTACAAGCAGTACCCCACCGGGCGCCAGGCGTCCCTCGAACGCCCGAGCGGCGAGGTGGTGGTGTGGTTGCTGGTAGACCGTCAAGGCCGCGTACTCGACTCGGGTTTACAAACCCAGGCCTCGAGCATGCTGCTCAACCGGGCCGCCACCAATAGCTTGCGTCGCATCAAGCAAGTCAAACCGTTCCCCGAGCAAGCCTTCGGGGGGCGCAATGAGCAGCGCTTCACCGCCACCTTCAACTACAGCGTGCAATAAGCACCCGACACCAGGACGACAGTGATGAAGTTCACCCGTATTCATCTGGCACTAGTGGCCGCGACCAGCATGACCCAGGGAATGGTCATGGCAGAGACCAGCGACAGTGATGTCGGCACCATTGGCGTACAAGGCAAGGCGACCGCCGGGGGCGGTTACATGGTGCCGGAGGAAAGCATCAAGGGCCGCTCCACGGTGACCAAGGAAGCACTGGATAAACAGGCAGCCACCGGCAATGCCATCGACAAGCTCAAGTACACCCCGGGCTTGAACATCTCCAGTGAAGACAACACCGGCCTGTCGGGCTTTCGCTTCACCATGCGCGGCATGAACTCCGACCAGGTGGGCATGTCGGTGGACGGCATGCCGATCAATGATTCGGGCAACTACGCGCTGTATTCCAACCTGCTGGGCGACCCGGAAAACATCGACCAGATCTTCGTCACCCAGGGCGCTGCGGAATCCGACGGCCCGCACATTGGTTCCAGCGGCGGCAACATTGGCATCGTGACCATTCGCCCAACCAAGGAAACCGGCGCCTTCGTCAAACAAGTCGTCGGCAGCAATGCCACGCGCAAGACTTTCGCCCGCCTCAATACCGGCGAAATCAACGGCCTGAGCAACTGGCTGTCGGTGTCCCATACCGAAGGTGAAATGTGGCGCGGCTCGGGCGCGGTACGTGCAGACAAGGTGGAGTGGAACAGCTTCTTCGACGCCGGCAATGGCAACACCGCCAACCTGATCCTCAAGTACCACGAGCAGGACAACAACAGTTACAGCCAGTTGACCAAGGCGCAATTCCAGCAAAATGGCCGCAAGTACGACCCTTATCCGGCCACCCCCAGCGTGGGCAGCAACGGCAAGTACAATAGCTATTACGCCCTGGCGCAGAACCCGTTCCAGACCTTCACCGCCGTGCTCAACACCCAGTTCAAACTGGCCGATAACCTCGCGCTGTCGGTGATCCCGTATTACTACTGGGGCAATGGCAGCGGCGTCGGTTCATCCAGCTATGCCCTCAACCGTGGCTCCAACCAGGGCGGTGTGTTCGACCTCGGCAACCTGCCCACCGCCGCCCAATACAACGCTGACGGTACCCCCAACAGCGGCGTGTACTACCGCCCTTCCCGCACGCAAACCTGGCGCCCAGGCATCACCACCAAGCTGACCTGGGACCTGGGCGACCACAGCCTGCAATTCGGCTACTGGTACGAGCGCGCACGCCAGAGCCAGACCCAGCCGTTCATTCCGCTCAAGAGCAACGGCAAGCCGGTGGACACCTGGCCGGACTCCAACAGCGCCATCGTCGATGCCAACGGCAACACCGTGCAGGGTCGCGACCGTTTCACCGTGACGCCAGCGCAAAAGGTCTGGGCCCAGGACACCTGGTACATCAACCCGGACTGGACCTTCATCGCCGGCCTGGCCTACATGAACGTCGAGCGTGAAGGCACCAACCACGGCAGCCTCAACGAACGCCCGGAAAAACGTAACCAGACCTACAACAAACTGCTGCCCAACGCCGGGCTGAAATACCAGTTGGACGAGCGTGACCAGTTGTTCTACAGCCTGTCGCGCAACATGCGCGTGCCGCAGAACTACGTGCTCTACGACAAAGGCGCCGGCTCGATCGACGCCGAGCCGGAAACCAGCTGGAACCATGAACTGGGCTGGCGCTACAGCGGCGACGACATGAGCCTGGCCGCCACCCTGTTCTACATGGACTTCAAGAACCGCCAGGTGTCGTCCCGGGACATCAACGGCGACTTTGCCGACATCAACGCAGGTTCCGTGGTCAACAAAGGCCTGGAACTGGAGTGGAGCGGCCAGTTGCCCCACCACTTCAATTACTACACCTCCTACACCTACACCAAGGCCGAGCAGCAGGATGACCTGACCGTCTACAACGCCGGCAAACCCATCGTGCTGCCCACCAGCGGCAAGCAGTTCGCCAATGTGCCCAAGAACATGCTGGCGGCCAACATCGGCTATGACGACGGGCGCTTCTACGGCACCTTCGGCGGCAAGTACACCAGCAAGCTCTACGGCGACCTGACCAACGACGAGGCGATTTCCGGGCGCACCGTGTTCAACCTCGGCGCCGGTATTTACCTGCCGGTGGACAAGAAGGTGGTCAAGGACGCGACCCTGCGCCTGAACGTCGACAACCTGTTCGACAAGAAATACCTGGACGGCGTGTACACCACCAAGACCAACGCGGCCAGCTACAGCGGCTTCCGCGATGGCGACCCTGCGTACATCGTCGGCCTGGACCGCACCGTCACGGTTTCGCTGGAAGCGAATTTCTAAGACTCACCCCAAGAGGAACACCATCATGGATATGAACCTGCTCCACGACGTCACCTTCTATGTGATGTACGCGGCGATGGCCATTGCGATCTTCATCGCCATCGAACGCGGTATCTACTTTGCCTACGTGCGCCGCCAGGCTCGCGCGTTGATCGATGCCCTGGGCACCAGCGTGCACAGCGAGCGTGACTTGCCGGAGAACCTGACCCGTCGCGACAGCCTGCCGCTGAACATGATCTTGCCGGTGCTGGCCCAGAAGGCAACCCACGGTTCGCGCAAGGACCTGGACGACGAAATCGACACCCAGTACCTGAAGACCCGCGCCCCACTGGCCCGCAGCCTGTGGATCATCGAGACCATCACCACCGCCGCCCCGCTGCTGGGCCTGCTGGGTACCATTCTCGGCATCATCGACACCTTCAAGGCACTGGCCACCGCAGGCGTGTCGGACCCAGGGCAGATATCCGGTGGTATCGGGACGGCCTTGTTTGCCACGGGATTAGGTATCGCCATCGCGCTGTTCTGCGTGGTGTTCCACAACTTCTTCCAGGACAGCCTGGAGCGCATCAACGACCAGTTGAAGATCCTGTTGATTCGCGCCGCCACCGGCGCCCGCGCACAGGATGAAGTGCCCCATCGCGTGCCCACCCCGCTGCACAGCCGCACAGCCTGACCTGCAGGGCGGGCGCCTTGGGCGCTCGCCTTTTCCTTTGGTGCGATGAGACGCTTATGTCCCTTTCGATGAAGTTGCGTATCGCCGGCCTGACCGGCTTGCTCCTCAGTCCGCTGGCCTTGGCGGACTTTTCTATTCCGGGTTTTGAACTGGTGCATACCGTACCCGTGGACACCGCCCTTAGCACCGACGATTTGCGCCAGCCCGGCCCGGTATGGATCGAGCTGTTCGACGGCGCCAAAAGCCGCATTGATATCGGCCAGTTCTACGCCGCGGATCACCCCGGTTCGGTGATGAACACGGTGCTGGAACACCTGGAAGCCGCCGGCAAACGCGGCGTGAAGATTCGTTTCCTGCTCGAGGAAAAAGGCATCAAGCTGTCGGACGCCGCCACCCTGGAACGCCTGCGCGCCATTCCCAACCTGACCTTGCGCGTGCTGCCCTACGGGCAACTGAGCGGCGGCATCATCCACGCCAAGTACCTGCTGGTGGATGGCAAGCAAGCGTTTGTCGGCAGTCAGAATTTCGACTGGCGCGCCTTGGAGCATATCCACGAAACCGGGCTGCGGATCACTGACGAAACGGTGGTGGGCCAAGTGCAGGCGATCTTCGAGCAAGACTGGCAAGCCCAGGCCGCGCTCGCCGATAAACAACCGGTGCCGCTACCCGCCAGCGGCCAGGAGCCCACGCGTACCGGCAACTATCTGGTGGCCAGCCCGCAACGCTACAACCCGCCCGGCGTGGGCGACTCACAGTTGGAACTGCCGCGCCTGCTGGGCGAAGCCAAAAAAGAGGTGCGCGTGCAGTTGCTCGACTACGCGCCGTTGTCCTACGGGCCGGATCGAACCCGGCCGTACTACGCCGTGATCGACAACGCCGTGCGCGCTGCCGCTGCCCGTGGCGTGTCGGTCAAACTGATGGTGTCCAACTGGAATACCGACCCACTGGAGCTGCCCTATCTCAAGAGCCTGGCGGTGCTGCCCAATGTCGAAATCAAGATCGTCACCCTGCCCGAAGCCAAGCAGGGCTTTATCCCATATGCGCGGGTGATCCATAGCAAAACCATGGAGATCGATGGCCAGGTGGCGTGGGTCGGCACGAGCAATTGGTTGGGCGGCTACCTGGATAATTCGCGCAATCTGGAGGTGGTGATGCGCAGTGAGGCGATGGCCAAGCGCGTAGGCCAATTGCATGAACAATTGTGGGATGGGCCCTATGCCAAAGCGCTGGATGTGTCGACCGACTATGCGCCTCCCCACCCAGGTACGCGATAAGTGACGGCGCGCAGGCACGATGTTGTGTTTTCCTGATTGGCCGCTAGTCTTAGTATTTTCCGGCTGCAGCTTTAGCGGTGCTGCGTCCGGAGTGCACTTGCCACGAGACCACAGCCATGAAAACCGCTTTTCTTCGCACCTCCTGTGCGCTGCTTATGCTTATCTCCCTCGCAGCCTGCATCAACAGCCGTCAGCCCATCACGCTTGTCACCCTCGCCGACGGCACCCGCGGTTTGAAGAGCGCGGTTGATATTGGCCCGCCAGGCCCTTCCCAGGGCGATCTTTTCGTGTTCGACCAACCGCTGATGGATCAGGACCGCCGTGATATCGGCAGCAACAGTGGCTACTGTGTCAGCACACGGCCAGGCGTTCACAGCCAATGCCAATGGACATTACTGTTCTTCGGCCCAGGTGGCGCTGTCGCAGGTACCGTGGTAGTCGCCGGCCAGGAACTGGAAGCTGGAAAATCCGTGGTCGCCGTCATCGGCAGCACAGGCACCTATGCCGGTTCCACCGGCGAAATGAGCTCCGAACCCAACCCTGATGGTACGTTCATTCAGACCTTGTATTTGGTTCGGCCCTAACCCTGAAAAAGCCAGCGGCTAACGAACGACGCGTTTATTGAAGTAGGATTTTTCCTTGTTCAAGGTCTCCCCTACTGTTCCTTTGCAGTGTTAGTGTGTGAAATTGTTTCTGACATAACGATCAGAATATTTCCTACATTCACTTTGCAAAGGAATGCCTTTAACCATGCACTTTCCACTGAAAAAACTGGTGGCTGCCACCCTGTTCGCCGCGAGCCTTTCGGCAATCGCCACGCCTGCATCCGCTAACATCAGCGCAGACCAAAGCACGGCAATCGTGAAGCACTTCAGCGAGACATCGGTCACCGATTTCCGCAGCTTCCTCGACACCCTGGCTAAGGGCGAACTGGGTAAATCGGCTGACACCGGCCCTGCTATCAGCGCGTTTCTGGGCAACAAAACCCTGAGCGCCGAGCAGCAGAACGAGATCAATCGCCTGCTGGGCATTTACACCCGCGTTAAATATGGCAAAGCCGCGCTCGAAACCCTGCGCGAACTGGTGGAGATCCCCACGTTTAACGTAGACGGCCTGCCACAGTATAAAAACCCGGAATTCCTCAAGATCGCCGCGAAGATCGAGGCCCTGGCCAAGTCTTTCAACCTGAATTTCCGTAACGTCGATAACCGCGTGTACGAAATCTCCCTGGAAGGCAGCGGTGATGAAGTCGTGGGTGTGCATGCCCATGCCGATGTGGTGCCCGTGACTCCGGAAAACTGGGTACTGCAAGACGGTACCAAACTCGACCCGTTCAAGGTCACGCTGATCGGCGACCGCATGTATGGCCGCGGTACCGAGGATGACAAGAATGGCATCGTGGTGACGATGTACGCCATGAAGGTGATCAAGGAAGAAAAGCTGCCACTGGCGCGCACGTTCAAGCTGCTGGTGGACACCACCGAAGAAACTTCCGGTGAGGCTATTCCTTACTATTTCGAGCGCAATCCCGTGCCGCAATACAACCTGGCGCTGGATGGCGGCTACCCGGTGGTGATCGCCGAGAAAGGCTCGGGCACGGTCATGGCCACCTTCCCGGTGCGCAAGGGCGAAGGCAACGGCGCGCAAATCATCGCGATGACCGGCGGCAAGGCGAACAACCAGATCCCATCGGCCTCGGTGGCCACGCTGGTCAGCGATACCCCCGCCGAACTGGCCGCCAGCCTGCAACAGGCCGGTGCCGACTATGCCAAGCGCAACGGTGGCAATTTCCAGGTGACGGCCAAGGTCGATGGCAAGGACGTCAAACTCACGGTGACCGGCGTCTCCGCTCACTCTTCCGAGCCTGAAACCGGGGTCAACCCGGTGGCGCGCATGCTGGACCTGATCCACAGCCTCGACGGCAAGGTCGCCCTCAAGCACAACCACATCACCGATGCCGCGCGGTATGCTGCCGACAACTGGGGCCTGGATTACCTGGGCGGCAAATTGGGTGTGGGTTACGCGGATGATTTCATGGGGCCGTTGACCACCTCGCTGACGTTTGTGGGACAGGATGACAAAGCCTTCAAACTGGCCGTGAACCTGCGCGCACCGAAGGGTAAAACCCCGGAGGCGCTCAAGGCGCAGATCGAGCAGAAGCTCACCGCCTGGAACCAGGATGCCAAGGTCAAGGTGAACTTCACTTACTCGCTCGACGCACCGATGTACCGCAACCCTGAAGGCGAATGGGTAAAAGCCTTGCTGGCAGTGGCTACTGAAAACCTGGGCATGGCGCACAAATTCGGCACCTCGGCCGGCGCAACCTCTGTGCACGACCTGCCCAACGGCGTGCAATTCGGCCTGGCCCGCCCGGAAGAGAAGTACACCGGGCACACGGACAGCGAGTTCAAGACGGTTGAGCAGTTCTTGCTGGACCTGCAGATCGTCACCGAAATGATGGGCCGCGTCGGGCAGTTGCCGAAGCTCTGACCCCGTTGAAACCCCAGCGAGGCTGCGATGGCGGCGGTACAGGCAGAATCTTCAGCGCCTGACCCACCGCTTTCGCAGCCTCGCTAAAGCTCGACAGCTCCCACAGGGGATCGGCGGTGTATGCGCAATTCAGCCTTGCAGCATCAGCATATCCTCAAAAAACCCACCCACCGGCTCAGTGGGATGGCACAGCTGGATCTCCAATACCCAGGCCATTTCACTCGGTGGGATCTCCAGGTCAGCCAACTCCTTGCTTTCGAACAATGCATGGGGGAAATCCGCAAGGCGGTGCCCTGCCAGGTTGCGTGCCAGCCTCCAGCCCTTTGACGCAGCGCTCTGCTCGGCAAAGTCGTAGAGCTCACGCCCGGTCAGGCCACGCAGCCACGCTTGGCGCGTTTCATCGAAGACTTCATGCAAGGCCGTTGTACAGGCCTGATGCAAAGGCGCATCGCCAAACACAAACGTATCGCCATAGTCCCCTTCGTAGCCATCCCACACCGGGCCAAGATCGACCACGGCAATGTCATCAGCCCGCAGCCTGCGCTGACGATCAATGCCCTCGCGCGGTGGGCGAACAGTATCAGCGCCAAAACGAATGTAGGTCGGATGCCAGGTGTGCGAAGCGCCCATGGCCTGCAGCTGCCTCGCTGCCATCTCCAGGGCCTCACCGGTCGTCATGCCGACTTTCAACTGGCTGGCAATCGCCGCCAGGGCACGTATGGATTTTTCCCGCGCAGCCAGCATGCCGTCCAAGGAATAACGCGGGCCGACCTTCTCCCAGACCGGGTCAAACGACAGGGAGACTGCTCCAGCACTTGACCGACCACTGGCGACAAACGCCTCCGCGATAAACCGGTGGCTCGGCAACCCCGCTTCAAGGCAATGGGCGCGCACCTGGCCGAGCATTGCACCGTTGCCACACGCATAGACCTGAGCCTGCTCCCACTGATGCCCATGACTCAATGCGACCTCTTGCACCCTGCCCTCGGAGGACCGCACGGGATGCCAGCGAAAACGCGGATACTCAACCATCAAGTCGTCGAGGACGGCGCTGTCATAAAAATCCGCCGATTGCGCGCCGCCCCAATACAACGTCACGTCGACATCGCGCTTGAGCGCGGTCAGCAGGATAGGCTTGATGCCTGCATAACCAGTACCCGTGGCGAATAACAGCACGGGCGCCGCATCATCGTCCTGCCAGGTACAGGCACCAAACGGCCCTTCCACGTGCAGACGCGCACCCACGGCGAGACCACCCAGGATACCCTCGGAAAAGTATCCGCCACTCACCCGGCGAATCTGGAAGACCAATCGCCCATCGTCCTCGGCGGGCAGGTTGGCAATCGAGAAGCAGCGCGTGTCACCGTCCGCCAGCCGGAACTTGAGGTATTGGCCGGCCCGCACCCTTACGGGCGTGTCGGGCATCAATACCAACTCGATCGCATCCGGGCCGAGCGCACGCTTGCTGTGCACTTGCGCCGCCACTACCAGCGCGGGCGTATCCAGCGACCAGCCGGGAATATGCAGGCGCATGTCGCCACAGGCGTGGCTCTGGCATAACAACATTTCATTGGCTGCCAGAGGATAAGAAGGTGCCGGCGCACCCGGCGCCAGGCGCTTGGCCCGGTACTCACCTCCGGCCACCACCACCTTGCACGAACCGCAGGCACCACGCCGACAGGAGAACGGCACCGCCAGGCCACTGGCGAGCATGGCGTCGAGCAACAGTTCGTCGCCCGCCTCAAAGGTTTTCCCCGAGGGCGACAGTTCGATGACATGACGTGTATTCATAACAACCTCGGGCTAAGTGAGGCCTGATTGTTGCGCTAGACTAGGCCCATTAAAACCTCCAGATTTGGATACTTCAGATGGTCCAGATGCGCAAATGGCGCCCCTTGCTGCGGCTTGAAGAAGGCACAAGCCAGGCGTCCTACCGCAAGATTGCCGAAGGCTTGGTCAATGCCATCCTTGAGGGTCGCCTGCCGCCCGGAACGTTGCTGCCAGGCACGCGGGAAATGGCACAGCTACTCGACGTCAACCGCAAGACGGTGATCCTGGCCTACGAAGAAGCCATGACCAAGGGCTGGCTGATCAGCGAGCCGCGCCGTGGCACCTTCGTCAATGCGCAGCTGGCCCCCAAGCAACTGCCCAGCGTTACGCAACCGTCCTTCGCGCCGCAGTTGCTGGACCAACCACTGGTGCCGTATTTCACCCACAACGCGCAGGTAGTCGCGCTTGAGCATCGCCACCACGCGTTGTTTTTCGACAACGGCACCAGCGACCACCGCCTGCTGCCCCAGGCCGTTTTGCACCGTTACTATCGCCACGCACTGCGCAACAGTTTCGCCTCCAATACCGTGCGCTACGGCAGCGAAGGCACCGGCTATCACCTGCGCTGCGCCTTGGCCGAGATGCTGCGCAACAACCGTGGGCTGACGGTCACTGCCGAAAATATCTGCCTGACCCAGGGCACCCAGATGTCCCTGTACCTGAGCGCCAGCCTGCTGCTCAAGCCCGGCGACGTCGTACTGGTGGAACGCCTGAGCTACCCACCGGCATGGGAGATTTTCCGCAAGCTCGGCGCACAGTTGGTCACGGTCGATATCGACGATGAAGGTTGCCGCACCGACCAGGTCGAGCGCTTATGCCGCGAGCACAGCGTGCGCATGATCTACCTCACGCCCCATCACCAATTCCCCACCACCGTGAGCTTGCATGCCGCACGCCGGCAACACTTGCTGACGTTGGCCGCGCAGCATGACTTCTGCATTATCGAAGAGGACTACGACCATGAGTTTCACTTCAATGGCCGCCCTTACCTGCCGCTGGCCAGTGACCGTACCCAGCGCCATGTGATTTACATAGGCTCGCTATCCAAGACGCTGGGGTCGACGTTTCGCTGCAGTTATGTGGTGGCCCCTACCCAGGTGATTGAAGTGCTGCACCGCAACACGGCGCTAATGCTGGGCGATGCCGACGCTGTCGCGCAGACGATGCTGGCCGACTTGATCAATGACGGTGAGCTGAAGAAGCACCTGCGCCGTGTAACTAAAGAATATCGGGCCCGGCGAGAGACGTTGCAAAACTGTCTACATGAAGCCTTGGGTGAGCGTATCCAGCTGCGCGAGCCCGAAGGCGGCTTGGCACTGTGGGTGCGTTTCGAGGAGGGAATAAACGTTGATCGGATGGTAGCAGCCGCGGTAGGCCACGGTTTGGTGGTGCGCAGCGGCCGCCAGTTTTCGCCGCAGGACCAACCGCAGAATGCCCTGCGGCTGGGCTTCGCGTCGCTCAATCAGGACGAGATCCGCGAGGCCACTTTACGCCTGGCCAAAGCCTGCGGCGAGAGCGCTTGTTAGAACGCCCAGCGCATGCCTAACGAGAACTCGCTGGAGATCAGGTTGGCCTTCATTTTTTCATCTTGCAGGCCGCGGGCATTGGCAAAGTTGTTCCAGCCACTTTCGGTATCGCCCATATCAACGTAGCGATAGCCGAGGTCCAGGGCCAGGCGATCGGTAACGTCGTAGGCGACGCCCGCACCGACCGACCACGCCAGATTGGTCTGGGTCGAGGCCCCATACCGGCGAGACTCATTGCCCTGCCACCCTTTCGACTCAAGGCGGGCAAGACCCAACCCGGCCGAACCATAGATCGCTAACTTCTCGGTGATACGCAAGTCGCGATAGGCGTTGAGCATCACGCGCCTGGAGTCGATGTGATGCTGATTGAGACTGGCAGGGAAAGCAGTCGAACCACTGGTGAATGTGTCGCTTTGCGGGAGGGTCAATTCGCCCTCCACGCGCCAGCCATTACCGAAGCGATAGCCGACTCCGATGGACCCGGTCATATCCTTCTGGCTGTCGTCGCCGGACACGAACGAACCAATGCCGGGACGGGCACTGGCATCCATATTGCGGGCTTTGCGCTCGGCGCTGATCACACGAGCAACCCCGTAGTACCCCTCCTCGTCGGCCGGCGCAGCAATCGCCTGCGACATATACATGGCAGAAGTAGCCAGTAGTAACACGGGAACAGATTTGGATATTTGCATTTTATTATTCCAATACGGTTTGAATACAAAACAACACACTTCATTCAAGGGGCAATCCGACGCCGGTGTGCTTACGTTTCCATGAGCCGAGTGCGGCAGCTCATCTTGTGTCAGCGTCGAAACAAACAACCGATATAAACGCCTTAGTTGTTGTATGAAATGTCCCAAGAATGGAGATGGCGCCCAGCCCAGCAGCGTATTGGAAAGATGTTTGGCGCACTGATTAAGGTGCGAAGAGTCAGGTTCGAATCAACGTCCGGGTAACGGCGCGAGCTGCCGATACATCGACGGCGAGCAGCACGTTATATCCCAGCGGGACTGCGTCACGGGCTATGGCGGCAACACTAGCGTGCGCCATCAGGCCCGTGACGAGGAAGTGTGCAATATCAGCCAGCAGTGCCCAGGAACGGCAGCGCCAGGTACAACTTGATCACCACGGCGTTAGCGATATCGATGAAGAACGCGCCCACCATCGGCACCACCAGAAACGCGATCTGCGACGGCCCGAAGCGCTGCGTCACGGCCTGCATATTCGCAATCGCCGTGGGCGTTGCGCCAAGCCCGAAGCCGCAATGGCCCGCCGCCAGCACCGCCGCATCGTAGTTGCGGCCCATCACCCGGAACGTCACGAAAATCGCGAACAACGCCATCAGCAATGCCTGTGCGGCCAGCAGAATGACAATCGGCAAGGCCAGTGCCGCCAAGTCCCAGAGCTTGAGTGACATCAGCGCCATGGCCAGGAACAACGACAAACTGACATTGCCCAGCACCGAGACTTCGCGCTCGAACACCTGATGCCAGCCGAGCATCGACAGCCCATTGCGCAGCACCACACCCACGAACAGTACACACACGAACGTCGGCAATTCGAAAGCGGTGCCTTGGATGGCGGCATTCAACAAGTTGCCGCCCTGCAAGCTGATCGCCACCAGTGCCAGGGTCTCGATAAACGAAAACGCGGTGATCAGGCGCTCTTCGTTCGGTTGTTCAAAGCCCTTGGCCAGGCTCGACTGTGGTTGCCCAATACCTGGCACCTCGACCCGCTTGATCAGAAAACGCGCCACAGGCCCGCCGATCAGGCCGCCAAGCACCAGGCCAAAGGTCGCCGAAGCAATCGCCAATTCAGACGCAGACGCCACGCCATACTGCTCACTGAACACCGCGCCCCAGGCCGCACCGGTGCCATGCCCACCGGACAAGGTCACCGAACCCGCCAGCAGGCCCATCAATGGGTCAAGCCCGAGCGCCGACGCCAGCGCGATACCCATCGCGTTTTGCACCACCAGCAAACCCGTTACCACCAGCAGAAACACCGCCAGGATCCGCCCGCCTTTCTTCAGGCTGGCAAAATCGGCGTTCAAACCGATAGTGGCAAAGAACGCCAACATCAACGGGGTTTGCAATGAAGGATCGAAGCGTACTTCGATATCGGCAAACCCGCGCAACGCCAGGAGCAGCATGGCGACCAACAGGCCACCGGCTACCGGTTCCGGAATATTGTAAGTACGCAAAAAGCCGATACGGGCCACAAGCCCGCGTCCCAGCAATAGCACCAATGAAGCGGCAACGAGGGTTGAATAAAAATCGAGTTGAAGCATCCGGTCAGTTCTCTGAAAGTGGGCAGGGAGAATGGGTGGCCAGAGTAGAGAACACAGGGCGAAAAGGCATCGACCCTACAAAAAATGCAGACTTTCCCTACAAGCCTCACAATAATAACCTACAACTGAGCTGCACCTCCCCATAGGGATAAGTATCGATACAACTCTATAAGCCGAAGTACCCGACGGTAACCACGATGCGAAGCGAGCCGCTCTTGATCTGCTTTTGATCTTAGGCGCCCCGTTAAACCACGCTGGCCGAACGCAGGCTTGAATTCGTGGGTAACCCGGCAGGACGCCGGGTTAGCCGCCCCGCGCCATGGATGGCGCGTGGCGGCGGCCCACGGATTCAAGCCTGCGTTCGGGCACACCGAGCCCAAGCGAGGTGCCGAGTGGTGGGGCAAGAGCGTTTTGCTTACTTTTGCGCTGTTCAAAAGTGAGCCGCCGTCAGGGCGGAACCCTAAGTGGCCGTTACCTAAATAACGGATATGTACCCGGTCCAAGTGTGTTGACTGTCAGGCCGCCTTCGCGAGCAAGCCCGCACACAGTTTGATTGCGGGGTGTCAGGGAGATAGGCGTCGGCTGTCAGTCCGTCACGGGTTCAGCTTCGCATCGATGTTGCGTATCGTCCCTCGAGAGGTGCATCCAGCAGAGTTATCGACGACGCGTGCGCAGCAAAGGCCAGTTGGAGGCGAGCGCACCCGGCTCAGCGTCACGCCCTGCAACTCGCACCAAGTCGGGAAACTCAAGCAACAAGGCACGATTGCCCCGGCCAATGTGCTCCATCACCGCCAGGGTAATGTTTTCCCGCACCATGCCCGTCGAAACGTAGTACATGGCCCAGGCCTGCTCTGGCGTACAGAGGCCGATCTGCTCTTCAATCTCTTTGTAGGCCTTGTAGTCGTCTGACTCTAAATAGCGCTGATCACCGCCCTGGCGCATGCTATCTCCCTCCCCGGCCCCATCCCCGTCACGTACCGCTCTTGACCTTGGTCCAGACCCGCGTGCGAATACGCTCGGCCTTCAGCGGCAAGGGCTCAAGCGGAACCAATGTCGCCATGGTCTTTTTATCGGGATAGATCCAAGGGTTATCCCGCAATTTTTGCTCGACAAACTCAGTGGCATCTTTGTTGGCGTTGGGATAAAGCATGTAGTTGGACGTCTTGGCTATCACCTGTGGCCGCAGCATGTAGTTGATGAATTCCAGAGCGGCCTTTGGGTGGCGAGCATCCTTGAGCAACACCCAGTTTTCAGACCAGACCAACGCCCCTTCCCGTGGCAGGCTGTAGGCAATCTTGCGGCCGCTGTTGGACTTTTCATTAATCGCCTGCGCCGCCAGGGCACCATTGGCCCAGCCGACGACTGCACAAATATTGCCGTCTGCCAAGTCGGTGTCGATTCTGGACGAGTCGAAATAGAGCACATAGGGACGGATTTTCAACAGTAGCGCCTGGGCCTTCTGGTAATCCTCGGGATCGGTGCTATTGCTGGGCAGCCCCAGGTAGTGCAAGGCAATGGAAATGATCTCGCTGGGAGAGTCAAGCATGGCCACGCCACAGGACTTGAGCTTGCTGATGTTTTCTTCTTTGAAGATCAGGTCCCAGCTGTCCACCGGGGCGTCATCACCCAGTGCCGCCTTGACTTTATCCACGTCGTAGCCAATGCCGGTGGTGCCCCAGACATACGGCACGGCGTACCGATTACCAGGGTCATTGACCGCCAGCAGGGACAGGATGTCAGGGTCGATATGCGACAGATTACTCAACTGCGCGCGATCCAATGGTTGCAGCACCCCAGCCTTGATCAAGCCGGGCAATACATTGGAGGTGGCTACCACCAGGTCATAACCGGTGCGCCCAGCCATGACCTTGCTCTGCATGGTTTCGGCGCTGTCGAACGCATCCATATGCAGCCTGATGCCGGTCTCCTGCTGGAACTGCTTGGGCGTCTGCGGTTCAAGAAACCCGAACCAGTTATACAGATACACCGAATTTTCAGCGGCGGCTGCGGGCGTGCTGATTGCAGCGCCCATAAGCGACGCTAAAAAAATAGCTCGCAAGTGTGCTCGACTCATATGACTATCCTTGTCCACACGACGCGCCTTCATGGCTATCGTAAGCTCGGGGTGAATATACCGAGCCTCGACGAATAGTAAATACCTACAAGTACTTAGCTCTGGCCTGCAAAGCCCTAACCCTAAAGGGGTAGAACATGTCGCTTGACCTTCATAGCCTGGCTTGGCACCGATCGGTTGGAAAACTGATCATGCAGCTCAACCGCCCGGAGTTCTGGAGTTCGTTGATTCGCGTACTGAATGAATATGTGCAGATAGACAATTGGGTGGTGCTGGTTTTCGGCGACCACGCAGTGCGTGTGATCAGCCTGCCAGAGGTGGCAGACAGCGAAGAAATCGACGCCTTTATTCATCGCTATGTGAAAGGCCTGTATCTGCTGGACCCGTTCTATATCGCTGACCGAGAAAACCCGCAGAGCGGGTTCTTCCATCTGCTCGATATTGCGCCGGAACACTTCCGGGAAACCGAGTACTACCAACAATATTTCGCGCAATACATCTCGGTCGATGAGGCGCAATACAACGTACGGCTCGATGCCGGCACAACGCTGTGTATGTCGTTTGGCAGCAACCTGCGATTCACCCAGGCGCAGATAACGGTATTGGACATGATCAAGCCGTGGGTAACGGCACTGATGCATCAACGCATGGGCTTTGAAACTGACCCGGCAAAAAACCTCGCCGAGCCGGCCCCATGGGCCGAGGCACTTACTCAGTTGGAAACACACGTAACGACGCGTGAAAAAGACGTGCTCAAGTTACTGCTCAGTGGGTTCTCCAACAAAGAGATCGCGGGCAAGTTGTCGCTGTCGACGGAAACCATCAAGGTTCACCGCCGTAATATCTACAGCAAGCTGAATATCAAATCTCAGTCGGAGCTGTTTGCGCGGTTTTTTATGCCACGGCAGGAAATTACATCGACGCTTTGAATGGGGGCGGTGCGCTGGCGGGATAAATGACAGTTCTACAACAGGGTGACCTCATCCTTGGATGATGCTTGCCGCCGCTCTTCCAGCAAAGTCCTCGGTAAAGCAAACCCTTCAAAACTTCGCTGGGTAATGGGGTTGTTGGCTTTTTCCGCACCAATGCGATAACGCATCAATCCATCGGCAACGGCAAAGGTCAGGTCTACGCTGGTGTCGGTTCTTCCATTGAGGTGCCCGCGGCTAAGCAGCCGAAACAGTGACCACGGTCCGCGATAACTCAAACTGGCGGTGTTGCCGGTGCTGTGTACGAGGGTCAGTTGGCTACCATTGGTATTGCCCAGGGTGTTCGGCCACACCAGCCCCGTGCGTTGCGGCGCACCATGCTGATAAGGGATCAACTGGCCATCGACGCTGAACATGCTGCTCAGGCGGGTCGCACTCAAGGCCAGCGGCTCGATGGTTAGTTGCACGGCCAATTGGCCGTCTGGGTTGAAGAAGGTTTCGCGGATGCGCTCAGCCTTTTCAAGTTGCTCCAATACCTCTTGGCGCATCCAGTGGCCGCCCTGGTCTCCAGTGGACAGGCTGTCCAGATTGTCCTTGAGGAATACGTTCAGATACTGGTCCTGAAACTGTTGCAGACGCCCTTTTGGTCCGAAGAAAGCGACGAAGTCCTGCAGCGAGGCATCCTCGCCACTGGCCTTGAACGGATAGCGTCCAGCCAGGCGGTCACGGTAAAAGCTGTAAATCTCACTGTCCCAACGTTTGTCCAACTCGCGCAACGCGATAATGTTCAGCATCTGAGAGCTCTGTACAGCCAATTGGTTAACGTGTCGGTTCAGTGGCTCGGGTAGACCCGAAGCGATGCGTTGCAAGTTGCGGATCGGGTCAGGATCGGACTTGGAAAACCGGGTAAGCACCACGCCCAGTGCCGCCTTGCCAGGGTTCGGCTGATCCTGCACACCTTTAACATAGTCGTAGACGCCACTGATCGCGCGCAGGGTTTCTTCGTAGTAGGAGGGCTTGTCCTGCTCGGCATTGAGCAACCCGGACAGGCCTGCGAACGCGCGGTGGATGCCGAGCGCCTGAGTGCGACCCGCCTCATCGCCGGGCGCTGCCTCGTCCTTGCCGGTGGGTGGTGGATAGATCAGCGTGTTGTCACGCACGGTTTCCAACAGACGACGCAGCGGCGCGGCCGGGCCGGTGACTTGCCCCAGCACTTCCAGGGTTTGGGCCAGATCGGTGAAGTCGGTCACGGCGAACTGGTTCAACGCGCGGCGCCAGCTGTCGACGTAATCAGCGCTGTACAAGGCCCGCAGTCGCTCGGTCAGCACCCTGCGGTCAGCCTCGGAATAATCCAGGCTGCGGCGCTCGCCCAGCACCCATTGATCAATCAATGCCAGCTCGGTGACGTTCTGGCTGTTGGGCTCGAAATAATCCCGAAAGCCCCGTGCGGTCAGCAGCGGTGGCAGCGCCAGGTTTTCGTCCAGCGCCGCACCGCTGTGGCGTTCGTTCAGGGGACGGTAGACCACGTCGAAGGCCGGGCCAATTTCATTGCGCAAATCCAGTTCGCCATGCAGGCGTTCCTGGGTTTGCTGGCGCAGGGTCATGTACACCCGCTGCGCCATAGGCAGCTTGCGCAGTTGCTGTTGGGTTTGTGCGATGAGCTCGCGGTGTTCGGGCAGCTCGACATCGGCATAGGACAGCGCGTAAGTCAGATGACGCATCAAGGCGGCCTGGCGTTGGCCCTGCCCCGGATAAGCCTGTTGCCATTGCTGGGCCATCCATTGCGCAACGATCTTCGGGCGACGATTATCGCGATCCTCGATCATGCGGTACACGCGCAGCGCGGCAAGTTGCTCGTCGCTGCCCGGTTCGGCGCGGCGGATGACCTCGACCGCGCCTTCGGCAATCGCGGGCAAGAAACGTCGGGACAACAAGTTCAGGTAGGCCTGATCGACCATCGGCCCGATGAGCTGCCCCTGGTACAAGCCCATGTCGGCCAATTGCGGCCAGGTGGCTCTATAGTCGCCATACACCGTGACCGCCTTACGAATTTCATCCAGCGGCACCAGCAAGTTCAGCCCGGTGGGGTCTGCCTGCAGGTCGCTGGCCTTGCTGCTGAAGGCCTGGCTTTGGGCCAGGACCTGGTCGGCCTTGTCGTGGTTGATACCGTAGTAGTACCACCAGCCGCCCACCAGCAATGCGCTGGAAATCCCGGCCAGTACCGAACCGCTGAGCAGCAGGCGACGCTTGCGCCGTGCCACCTTGAAGTTGTCCCCGGCCAACCCGGCCTCCGGGTAGACCACCCGCTGCAACAGGTGCTGGGCGAAGTACACCACCGAATGCCCCTGGGGCTTGGCCGAGCTGACCGGTGCGGGAAAACCATAGGCCCGTGCCGAGGCCTCGACAAACAGGTTGGCCACCACGCCGCGCTGGTACACCGACGACAGGTACACACCACGCACCAGGGCTGGCGTGGTGTAGCGATCACTGCCCAACACATCGCCAAGAAAGCGCAACAAAATCTCCCGTGAGCCGCTGAGCTGACGCATCAGGCAGAACAGCCGCTCACGCACTTCGGCTGGCCCGGGGTCACCCATGGCCCGCATGGCCTGCCTGTTCAACGCATCGACGAAGCGGTCATAGACGATCGTCAACTCATTCAGCCAAGCATCAAAATCCTCGACGGATTCGAGACTGAAGGTAAACCCCTGCACCTCTTCCCGCGCCGACGCCGGAAGCTTGGCGAACAACTCTTCAAAGCCATCGAGCAAATCGAACTTGCTCAGCACCACGTACAACGGCAGGCGCGTGCCCAGTTCATGGCCTAGTTCGTTCAGGCGAGCGCGCAACATATAGGCCAGATTGCGGCGCTCGTTGGGCGGGCGCTCGAAGAGGCTGACCATGTCCACCAACAGCACCACGCCGTTGAGCGGACGACGGCTGCGGCTGCGCGCCAGCCAATCGATCATATGGTGCCACAGGCGCTTCTCGGCGCCGGCGGGCAGACCGGTGGGTTGTTTGACTTGGTCAACGACCACGGGCTCGGCGACCGCTTCAGGGTCCGCCACCGCATTCTCAGTGGGCGCGACTGGAGCCGGCGTCGGCTGCGGTTGCCGCTCGGGCTGGCTGATGAACTCGCCGGGCGGATCGATCAACACCGCCTCATCGCCGATCCACCAGTCGATGTCGAACGCAAGGTCTGGATCCGAGGTGGTCTGCGCGGTGCCACTGCGCGCGGTGCGGGTCAGGGCGAAACTCTGGCTGGAACGGCTGATAAAACTGGACTTGCCGGCGTTCTCTTCCCCCAGCACCAGGTACCAGGGGATCTGGTGCAGGCTGCGGCCTTGATGGTTGTCGCGTACCCTCGCCAGGTTGTTCTCCAGTGAGCGCTCCTGGGCTTTCAGGTGAACCAGGCAAGGGTCTTGCACCCGCTGTGCCTGCTGCTCGCGCTCCAGCTGCAACCGGCGCTGACGACGATGCACCTGCCAGGTCCAGGCCAACAGCGGCAACACCACCAAAACCACGCTGATGGCCAAGCGCAACGGCCAAGGCGCCAACGGTTGCGTGTCGCGCCAGGTCCAGTTCGGCGCTAGCCACCAAAGCCAGCCCAGCACCACGGCAATCGCCAACATCCCGGCGGCCATGGCGACAAGTGCCCCATGGCGCTGAAGGGCAGAAAACCCACGTGCCAACATGCCCAGCTTCTTATTCATGACTGTTCGCCCCTGAACTTTTTCCAAGATAAAAACGGCCCCACCCTAATGGAGGAAAACAATGTTGGCCTTGAAGGGTTTCGTTCATAACTTCAAACAAACAGTAGCAGCGCAAATAACTAGCAATCAATGTTATTTTCTAGAGAAACAAAATATTACACCTAAGCCCTGCAATTACCTTGACGAAACACGCCGACCAAAAGAACCATTTACAAACAGCCTTGCAACCCAAAAAATATCAACCCACAACTTTCCTACAGAACCTTCTTACAACTAACCCATACAACTTAAACCCACTAAACAGGCTCGCGCCATGTCACTAAAAGATCGTTTTTCAGAAGAACTTCGCTACTTGCGCGAGTTGGGACGCGAGTTCGCTGAAGATAATCCGCAGCTGGCGCCGTTTCTGGGCGACCAGGCAACGGACCCGGGTGCCGCGCACCTGCTGGAAGGCTTCGCCTTTCTGACCGCCAAACTGGCCCTGAAAATCGAAGACGATCTACCGCAGCTCACTCACCCGCTGCTGCAACAGGTTTACCCCAACTACCTGCGCCCATTGCCGAGCATGACCCACGTGCGTTTTGACCCGGTGGGGCAGGCTCTCAGCGGCCCGCAGGTGATTGCCAAGGGCACGCAGCTGTTTTCCCGGCCAGTAGACGGCGTCAGTTGCACCTTTCGCACCTGTACCGATGTGACCCTTTATCCATTGCAGATCAGCAGCGTCAGTGTTTCCCACAGCGTGCAAAAGTCGGTGTTGAGCATCGAGCTGCAGGCCTTGTCGGACCAGCCGCTGAGTGAAATCAACAGCAACCGCCTGGATTTCCATCTTGGTGGCAGTGAGCTCAACGCGCTGACGCTCTACCAATGGCTGGCCCAACACCTGAACAAGATGGTGTTGTGTTTCGACGACCAGCGCATGGGCCTGCCCGCGGATGCTTTGGGTTTTCCCGGATTCACGCCCCAAGAGGCCCTGTTACCTGGCCTGGACCATCAACTGGAGGGCTATCGCCTGCTCCAGGAATATTTCTACTTTCCCCAGCGCTTTCACGGCTTCAGCGTCAGCGGGCTAAGCCGCCTCTGGCCGCAGGCAACGGCGGGGCGGACTCGCCTGGAGTTGCACTTTTCCACTCCGCTGCCGGCGTCCCTCCAGATCACCCCTGACACGCTCTGCCTGTACTGCACCCCTGCCATCAACCTGTTTGAGCACCCCGCCGAACCAATCCAACTGGACGGAGAAGAATTGCACGCATCAGTGCAGCCGCGCGGCCCATACGCCCATACCTATGAGATTTTCAGCATCGACCAGGTCAGCGCTCGGCGTCGCAAACCGCAAACCCCAGCGGACAATTATCGCGTCGACTTCGCCCCGTATGAATCGTTGCAGCATCAGGTGGAACCGGCCGGCGAGCGCACGGCGCGCTATTACAGCCACACCATTGAACCGGAGCTGCTCAAGGATCGCGCCAAACACAGCCTGCGCCTGATCCATGCCGACCAGCGCCCATACCTGGGCGCGCGTGAAGTGCTCAACATCGAACTGACCTGCAGCAACGGCGACCTGCCTAGACACTTACAGGTGGGCGAACTCAGCCTCATCACCCAAACCACCCCTTCGTTCGCCACCTATCGCAACCTCACCCGACCAACACGCGCCTACCCGCCGATGCTTGACGGCCAGACCCAATGGGCGCTGATCTCCAACCTGGCCCTGAACAACCTGTCACTTTCTTCGCCTGCAGCGCTCAAGGCGGTGTTACAGGTATATGACTTCGTCGCCGCTCACGACCTGCCGCACCACCGCGCCACCCAACGACGCCTGGAGGGCATTCGCCAGGTCAGCACCGCCCCGGTCGATTGGTTGATCACGGGAGTACCCGTACGCGGCAACTGCACCACCCTGACCATGGACCCCGCCGCCTTCAGCAACGCCGGCGACCTGCACCTGTTTGGCAGTGTGCTCTCACATTTCATGGCACTGTACGCCAGCGCCAACGCCTTCCATCAGCTGGAAATCATCAACGCCGCCGACCGCACTGCCTTCACTTGGCCGATGCGTACCGGCCAGCAACCCATCATCTGATTCGTGGAGACCGGCATGCCAACCCTCACCCCTACCACTACCTTCTCCAGTACGCACGACGACGCCCGCGAAAACCTGCCTGACCATGAACTGTTCTGCCATCACGACCCGCTGGAGTTCCAGTTGCGCGGACATAGCCTCAACCCGCTGGTGGATGTCGCCATGCCGCTGTTCGGGTTGGTGATTCGTTTGCGTAAAACCGATGCGTACCGCGCGGGAGAACAACTGCACGGGCACCTCTCTAACCAGATCACGGTCATGCTGGAGGAGTTGCGCCAGCACGACTACAGCGAGGCCGAACTGCGGGTGTTCTCCTATGCGCTGTGCGTGTTTGTCGATGAGGCCGTATTAGCCACGCCTTGGGGCAGCGGGTCGGTGTGGCAAGCCAAATCGCTGCTGAGCACCTTCCACCAGGAAACCTGGGGCGGCGAAACGTTCTTCACCCTGCTGACGCGCCTGCAGGAAACCCCGGAACACTACCGCGACGTGCTGGTGTTCATGTACCTGTGCCTATGCCTGGGCTTCAAGGGCCAGTACAGCGTGCAGACCCAAGGCGACCAGGCCTTGCAAAAGTTGATCAGCCGGTTACAGAGCGTCATCGGCGCGCTGCACGAGCCGGCACCTGCGCAATTGACCTGCCCACTGGATAACGTCGCGCCGCGCCACTACCAGATGAACCGGCAATGGCCGTGGTGGACGCCCTGGGCAGCAGCCGGAGTGGTTTGCCTGGGGGCATACACGTTCTTTGCCATCCGCTTGAACACCACCACTCAACAAGTCATGCAATCGCTGGAAGCCATCTTGTTGCGTTAACGACGGTGCGCACATTCGTTGCCCCTCGTACTAACAACGTAAGTAGCCACCTCGAAAAAAACACCCCACCCCAACTTAGAGAAACTTCCCACAACACACACGGAAAGCATGAAGGCGACAGCCAGATAACGCCTCTTTAAAGTTCAAGGCCTCTGAAACCTGCCAAAGGGATTGCCCGCAGGAGTTGCCATGCCTAACTTGCGTGATGTGCGCTTTGCCTTCAGTTCTACCGCCAGTATCGACTTCGATGTGGTCTCGTTTGAACTTACCGAAGGTATTGGCGAACTGTATTGCCTGATCGTGGATTTGGTCAGCACTTCGGCCAACGCCAACTTCATGCAACTGCTGGATCAACCCGCCGCCCTGACCATCTGGCAAGGCGAGCAACCGGTGCGCCATGTACACGGCCTCATCAGCCGTTTCGAACAGGGCAAGACCGGCTTTCGCCGCACCCGCTATCGCGCCGTGATCGAACCACAACTGGCCCGCGCCACCCTGCAATCGGACTGGCGCATCTTCCAGCAACGCAGCGTGCCGCAGATTCTCGAACAGCTGTGCACCGAACGCCGCTGGGGCGCCTGTACCCAACACCTGACCGAAACCCACCTGCCCCGCGAATACTGCGTACAGGCCGGCGACCTGGACTGGGACTTCTACCAGCGCCTGGCCGCCGAAGAAGGCCTGTTGTCGATCTTCCAGCACAGCGAGGGCGGGCATCAGCTGATTCAGGCCGACCATATCGCCAGCTTCGGGATGCTCGAGGGCGAACCGCTGGTGTACGAGGCCAACCCCGGTGGCGATCAGGCGCAGCCGGCGCTGCACAGCTTCACCTACCGCGAGCAGGTGCGCAGTGCCCAGCAAACCCAGCGCGACTACACCTTCACCCACCCGCGCTACAACCTGGAGCAACACGAGCAGGCACGCCAGCTGGAGCACCAAAGCCCCGACTACGAACGCTACGACTACCCCGGCCGCTACAAGCACGACGACGCCGGTAAACCTTTTACCCAGACCCGCCTGCAAGGCCTGCGCGGCGATGCGCGCACCGCCGAAGTCACGGGCGACGATGCGCGCCTGGTGCCGGGGCTGGCGTTTGACTTGGTCGGTCACCCGCGTGAGGACCTCAACATCGGCTGGCGCGCCGTCGTCATCAAACATGTCGGCCGCCAGCACACCGCGATGGAAGAAGAAGCCGCCGGCAGCCAGGTGGGCACCCATTACAGTTTTACCGCCACACTGATTCCCGACAGCGTCGAATGGCAAGCACCACCACGCCCCAAACCCTGTATCGAAGGCCCGCAGATCGCCACCGTGGTCGGCCCGCCCGGCGAAGAAATCTACTGCGACGAACACGGCCGCGTGCGCGTGCAATTCCCCTGGGACCGCCAAGGCCAGGACGACGACCGCAGCTCCTGCTGGGTGCGTGTCACCCACAACTGGGCCGGTGCTGGTTGGGGCCACGTCGCCCTGCCCCGGGTCGGTCAGGAAGTGCTGGTGGGCTTTGTGCAAGGCGATCCCGACCAGCCGATGATCATCGGCCGCAGCTACCACGCCATCAACCGTTCACCGTACAAACTGCCGGACTTCAAGGCCCTCAGCCCCATCCGCAGCAAGGAGCTTCACGGCGAGCGCCACAATGAACTGCGCCTGGACGACACCACCGGGCAGATCAGCGCCAGTTTGATGAGCGAACACGCCGCCAGCGCCCTTACCCTCGGCTACCTCACCCACCCACGCCCCGGGGGCGGCGTGCCGCGTGGCGAAGGCTTTGAACTGCGCACCGACGCCCACGGTGTACTGCGCGCCGGCGCCGGCCTATTACTCACCACCCAACTGCGCCCCCGTGCCGCAGAGCACCACACCGACCTGCCGGAGACCGCCGAACAACTCGATACCGCCCGCCAACACCACGCCACCTTCGCCAGCGAAGCCCGCGACCACCTGGCCCAGGAAAGCGGCGATCAAGACGAAGTCGCCGACGCACTCAAGGCCCAACACAGTGCCATCCGTGGCACCGGCGGCAACCCCAACGCCAACCAGTACCCGGAACTGGCCGAACCGCACCTGGTACTGCACAGCCCGGCCGGCATCGCCAGCAACACCCCGCAGTCCACCCACATCGCCAGCGGCGAACACCTGGCCCTCAGCAGCGGCGGCCACACCAGCCTGGCCATCGGCAAGCGCCTGCTGATCAGCGCCAGCCGGGGGGTGCGCACCTTTGTGCAGAGCCTGGGCTGGCGGTTGGTGGCGGCCTCCGGCGATATCGATATTCGGGCGCTGAAAGACAACATCAACGTGTTGGCCAAGCTCAAGGTCACCGTAACGGCTGAGCGCATTACGTTGAGTGCCAAGGAAGAGATTGTGATTCAGGCGGCGGGGAGTAGCACCACTTACAACGCCGGGGGGATTACTCATGCTACCGGTGGGGTGTACACCGGGCACGCCGTGCAGTTTATCTACGACTCTTCGAAGAGTAAGGCGGGGGCGTTTCCGGAGGAGCCGAAGGCGGGGAAAGGGAATTTGGAATTGCTCCAACAGTATGCCAACGGAGTCGCCTTCAAGGGAGGCGAATACAAGGTTGAGGATGCCTTGGGGAAGGTTTTCAAAGGGTCTCTGGACGCGAACGGATTTGCAGCGGTAGCCGGTGTTGCGCCAGGTCCGGCCAAAGTGCTTTTCAGCAAAGACCCGGTCGATGTCTGGACCGATCCCGGCTTTCCCGGTCCGCATGAGCAGATAGAAGCAAGCGCCACTGAAGCCTCCCCACCACTGCCGACACAAGCGCAAGCCCTACTGGACAAGGTGCTCAACACCACCAAACAAACGCCAACGAGCCTGGCTACCGACCTTCTGAAAAAGACCGTGCCAATGCCAAACGCTGCGACAGCGCTGGCCTCCCAGTTACCTCAGGCACTCGTGAAAAACGCCGAGAGGCTCGGATTGCCACGCAATCTCTCGGAGAAGACACAATGACCGCAGCCACTGCGCGCCCGCCTCAATCAGCCACCGCCCCGCTCAATACCACATCAAAAAATGACATTGATGCGGGCAAGGAAAAGCTCGACAAGTGGCTGCGTAATCTCACCAACGATGCCATTGGCTGGAATGCCGTACAAACCGCAGGCGCTGTAATTCCAGGTGTCGGCACCGTCTTTGCCGCGATTGATGCGATTGGTGACCTGCTCACACTGATCGACGGTGATCAAAACGACTTCCTGACCTGGGTCAGCTTTGGTGTCAATGTCGTCGGCCTGATCTCCTTTCCCGGTGTCGGGCCTGCACGGCTGGCGGTGCGCACCACGCTTTTAACGGTCAGGCGCAACGGTTTGCCCGCCATTTCGACGGCCATGCTCAGTGCATTGGAGGAGAACCTTAACGACAAAACTCGTGGCGCCCTGGAAGATTTTGCCAACGCCATCCAAGCGCGTCTCAGTGAACTGCTCACCAAAATCGCCGCAGAAATCAGGAAAGCCTGCGCCGCCTTTGCCCGTATGCTCAGGAGTATTGCCAGCGAGCAAGGGCAGCAGGCGCTGGCAAAAAAGGCCAAGATCGGCTCTTTCTTCTTCGGCCCAGTGGTCGGCATTGCCGCCCAATTCATGATTGACGACAGGCTGCTGTCCAAAGCCGTTTGCCAGAAACTGCTCACCGTCGCCAGTGCCGCTGACAGAATCGGCTTGGCGGTGGCGCAAAAAGTACAGGGGCTAGGAGACCCGAAAAAAATCGGCAGCATCGGCAACCTGATCATGGCATTGGTCAGTGCATTGGCAGCCCGCAAACGTCGAGGTACTCAAACAGCCAGTGCCTCCAGTCACCAGAACAATCGAGCTCAAGCGACCCAAGGCCAAGGCCCACTGGTCAGTCAATCAACTCAACGCAAAACCGCCCATGACCCAAATGGTTGTAAGAACTGCAAGCCTAGCGTCCCTGTAGGTACTCGCCACAGCATCAGTTTCGCCACCGGCAGTGAAACACTGGAACATACCGATTTCTCGCTGCCCGGCCCCTTCCCAATCGAGTGGACGCGAACCTACCGTTCCAGCCTTGCTGCATTTGATCAAGGAAGCCTTGGCGCACGTTGGATCACGCCATTCTCGATTCGCATTGATCAAGATGAGAACGGCCTGAGCTATAACGGCTATGACGGGCGCAGCCAGCGTTACCCTGATGTCCAGATCAGCAAGCATCACTACGACCCGATCGAAGGGGTGTTGCTGATTCGCACCACGCTCAACACGTTGGTGGTCGTACGCGGTCACGACAGCCAGGAGACATTTCAAAAGCAAGGTGATCGCTACCTGCTCAGCGGCATTACCTTACGAGGGGGCGCACGCATCGCCCTGCACTATGAGCATCAACACGCAGGCCGGGCCCTGCTTTCAGACCTGCTCACCTATCAGGATGACACTCAGCACCAGCACATTCAGACCCGCCTCGACGAACACGGCCGTATCAATGCTCTGTGGTTGATGCACGAAGGCCTGCCTCAGCGCCAACTGACGGGTTATGACTACGACGAACACGGCGACCTGATTGCCGCCCGCGACGAACACGCCGCGCAGTGGGACTACCAATATCAGCATCACCTGATCACCCGTTATACCGACCGCACCGGGCGCGGTATCAACCTGCAATGGCAAGGCGAAGGTGCCGACGCCAAGGCCATACGCGAATGGGCCGACGACGGCACCTACGACACCCGCCTGGAGTGGGATGAAAATATCCGCCTGACCTACGTGACCGACGCGCTGGGCCAGGAGACCTGGTACTACTACGACATCCTCGGCTACACCTACCGTGTCATCCATCCAGACGGCAATGAAGAGTGGTTCTACCGGGACGATGCCAAGAACGTCGTCCGTCATATCCACACCGACGGTAGTACCGACAACTATGTCTACGATGACCGGAGCAACCTGCTCCAACACCTCCGCCCCGACGGCAGCAGTGTTCATCACGCCTACGATGATCAGGATCAACGCTTCAAAACCCGCGATGCCGAAGGCGGCCTGTGGAAGTACGACTACGATCAACGCGGCAACATCATCGAAACCATCGACCCGCTGGAGAACAAAACCCAATACAGCTACAACAGCGACAACCTGCCCGTGGTCATCACCGATGCCAACGGCGGCAGCAAACAACTGGCCTATAACCCTGACGGCCAACTGATCCGCTACACCGACTGCTCAGGCAAGGTCAGCCAGTGGGATTACGATGCGCTAGGCCAGCTCAGCCGCTTCACCGACGCCGAAGGTCATGTCACCCGCTACGAGTACCGCGCCGGGCAGCTGGTACGACTGATCCACCCCGACAAGACCGAAGAACACTTCGAACGCGACGCCGAAGGTCGCCTGCTCACCCATACCGACGCCCTGCGCCAACGCACCACCTGGGACTACAACGAAGCCGGGCTGATCCGGAAACGCCTGGATGCCAACGGCACAACCCTCGATTACCGCTGGGATCGCCTCGGTCAACTGACCGAGTTACGCAACGAAAACAACAGCACCGCCAGCTTCAAGTACGATCCCGCCGGACGTCTACGCCAGGAAACCAGCTTCGACCAGCAGATCACCGATTACCTCTACGACCACGGCAGCAACCAGCCGACCCGTCGCATAGCTGGCGACCGGGTCACTACGTTCGAGTACGATCTACTCGGTCGCTTGATCGCCCGTAATGCCGGGCACAGGAAAGGCAAGGAATGGCAGACCGAGACCTTCGCCTATGACGGCAATGGCAACCTGCTGCTGGCCGAGAACGCCGCGTGCAAACTGCAATGGTTCTACGACCGTGCGGGCAACAACACCCGCGAGCATCAGTACCTGCGCTATTTGCAGGAACCGCATGTCGCCATTTGGAAGCACGAATACGATGCCCTCAACCAGCGTATCGCTACTACACGACCAGACGGCCATCGTGTCAGTTGGTTGACCTATGGCAGCGGCCATCTGCTGGCGTTGAAGGTCGACGACACCGAACTGCTCAGCTACCAGCGCGACAACCTGCACCGTGAAATCGCCCGCGACCAAGGCAACGGTCTACAGCAGCGGCAGGCCTGGACACCCAACGGCCAGTTGCTGGAACAGGCATTGGGCAAACGCGGCGACCCTCAACGCTTGGTTGTGCGCAACTACCGGCACGACGCAGCCGGCCAACTGACTCGCATCGACGACACCCGACGCGGCGCGCTCAGTTACCGTTACGATCCACTCGGTCGACTGCTCGCAGCCCAAACCATCAGCGGCGAAGAAACCTTCGCCTTCGACCCGGCCAGCAACCTCCTAGACCCGCAGGCACCGCGTCGTCCCAACCAATACGGCCCAACCAAACTGCTCGACAACCTGCTGCGCGACTACGTCGGCACCCACTACAGCTACGACGAACGCGGCAACCTCAAGGAACGTCTGCACAACGGCAAAAAATCACACTTCACCTGGGATCTATACGACCGTCTGATTGGCTACGCAGACGACAGACTCACCGTCAGCTTTGCCTACGACGCACTGGGACGGCGTCTGTTCAAACTGTCCAAGGCCAAGTACCACGACCGCCGCGAAGCCGGGCCGATGTGGAACAAGCTGGAGCGCGCCAAGCTCGACGAACAATACGGCTGCGGCTACACGATTTATGGCTGGGACGGTGATCTGCTGGCCTTTGAAAGCCGTAACAACGACAAAAGCGAACACCTCACCCACTACTTTTTTGAACCGGACAGCTTTGTGCCGGTGGCGCAGGCGGTGGAGCAACGCAGCATCCAACTGCTTCCCGAGCCGGTGTACGAAGGCGCCTACGACATCGACCGTGATCCGGTTTGGCAGCACAAACCAGAACCGGTGACCTTTAGCGCTGTGGCTTGGTACCAATGCGACCACCTCGGCACACCGATGGAGTTGACGGACGAACAAGGTGACATCGCCTGGGCCGGGGTCTACAAAGCCTGGGGACTGGCGAAGGAGCAGCGTAGCGAGACTGCCAAACGTACCGACATCCGCAATCCGTTGCGCTTTCAAGGCCAGTACTTCGATGTGGAAACCGGGCTGCACTACAACCGCTATCGGTACTATGATCCGCAGGTTGGGCGGTTTATTGGCAAGGATCCGATTGGGTTTGCTGGTGACTTGAATGTGTATGCCTATGCACCGAATTCGGTGGAGTGGATTGATCCACTGGGGCTGGCTAAACATAGCCCCGATAGTGCGTACTGTCGAGGCTTACACCTTAAAATTATTAACATTCGTAAAAGCTTAGACAAGCGCTGGAGTGAACTAGAGTCTGATGAGCAAGGCCTACCAGAGTATATAGGTCCTGGAGAAAAAGCTTATCAAACTAGACGAGGCCATAGGCAGCTGATCAACAGAGAGGATAGAGTTCTGAGAGATATAGAAAAGCAATATGAAGAAGAATGCGGTGGAGAAAAAAAGATAACATGCCCTTGCAGGTCGAAATAATAGCGCCATCCGATTGACTGGATACACTTTGATTCTTATATAAACTAAAGAGAGGGGCACATGAAAACACTAAGGCAGGCATTATATGAGAAAACTGGTAGCAAAGGAGGCAAGGCATTAAAAGAGCTTGCTAAAACCTACGACGAGATGACACTTGGGTACGACTTTTATCCCGATGAGTGTCTTGACCTTATATTTGAAATCTTAACGGTCGAAGAACTTTTTATGAGGACTGGCATGGACTCATTCCTGCTTCGCTTCTCGACAGACGTTGAAAGACTTTCCGTTTCGCAAAAAAACAAATTATTGGACACCATTATCAACAACTATCACAAATATAAAAACTTGGATTTTTGCTGGGTTATTGCAGATATCATTGCACGCCAATATGAGCCAAGCTCTGCAATTCATGCTTTTGATAGAGCCGCGAAAAACTCAACCAGCCAAGGAAAAGAAGGAATTGCTCTGGGCTTAAACATACTATCAAAAAACAAACAACTAGAAAGCCCCTTAAAAAACAATATAAAAGATATTATGAGCAGACTATTATGAAGAAAATGATTCGCTTCGGTAACACCACCGACCACGGTGGTTCAGTAATCGAGGTCATCCCCCACACCAACCTCAGCGGCAAACCCATGGCCGGAAAAGGCCACATGGTGATGTGCCCCTTATGCAAGGGCTCATTCCCGATTGTCGAAGGCAGCAGCACCTACTCGGTCAACGGCATTCCCGTGGCTTGAGATGGTATGAAGACCACCTGCGGCGCCACCTTGATCGCCAGCGACTCCCGCAGTTCCGTGCACCGCTGATCAGTTCCCCGCTCTTTAACAAAAAGATGCCCCCTCTCGGCTCGGTCATGTCACCAACGCCGAAGGTCATGTCACCCGCTACGAGTACCGCGCGGACAACTCGTACGATTGATCCACCCAGACAAGACCGAAGAACACTTCGAACGCGACGCCGAAGGTCGCCTGCTCACCCATACCGATGCTCTGCGCCAACGCACCACCTGGTATTACAACGAGGCTGGGCTGATCCAGAAGCGCCTGGATGCCAACGACACAACCCTCGATTACCGCTGGGACCGCCTCGGCCAACTGACCGAGTTACGCAACGAAAACAACAGCACCGCCAGCTTCAAGTACGATCCCGCCGGACGTCTACGCCAGGAAACCAGCTTCGACCAGCAGATCACCGATTACCTCTACGACCACGGCAGCAACCAGCCGACCCGTCGCATAGCTGGCGACCGGGTCACTACGTTCGAGTACGACCCACTCGGTCGCTTGATCGCCCGTAATGCCGGGCACAGGAAAGGCGAGGAATGGCAGACCGAGACCTTCGCCTACGACGGCAACGGCAACCTACTGCTGGCCGAGAACGCTGCATGCAAGCTGCAATGGTTTTACGACCGTGCGGGCAACAACACCCGCGAGCACCAATACCTGCGCTATTTGCAGGAACCGCATGTGGCGGTGTGGAAGCATGAATACGATGCCCTCAACCAGCGTATCGCTACCACCCGCCCGGATGGCCATCGTGTCAGCTGCCTAACGTACGGCAGCGGCCATTTACTGGCGCTAAAAGTAGATGACCAAGAACTGCTCAGCTACCAACGCGACAACCTGCACCGCGAAATCGTCCGCGACCAGGGCAACGGTCTACAGCAGCGGCAGGCCTGGACACCCAACGGCCAGTTGCTGGAACAGGCATTGGGCAAACGCGGCGACCCTCAACGCCTGGTGGTACGCAACTACCGGCACGACGCAGCCGGGCAACTGACCCGTATCGACGACACTCGGCTCACCGTTGCGGTATTTATTGCGCACAAACAAAAACGCCGATCATCACTGATCGGCGTTTTCGTTAAATATGGAGCGGGAAACGAGACTCGAACTCGCGACCCCGACCTTGGCAAGGTCGTGCTCTACCAACTGAGCTATTCCCGCAAATGGCGTCCCCTAGGGGACTCGAACCCCTGTTACCGCCGTGAAAGGGCGGTGTCCTAGGCCACTAGACGAAGGGGACACGCTACTGAAACACATGGTGTGTGTTCCAGTGCCCAGAGGCCTTGTCCGAAGACTTGGTCCTGGTTTCACTCAATGCCGCCCGAGGGCCACACTGCTTGTAAATTGGAGCGGGAAACGAGACTCGAACTCGCGACCCCGACCTTGGCAAGGTCGTGCTCTACCAACTGAGCTATTCCCGCATATGGCGTCCCCTAGGGGACTCGAACCCCTGTTACCGCCGTGAAAGGGCGGTGTCCTAGGCCACTAGACGAAGGGGACACACGTACAACATTCACTCCCTACCGCGTTTCGCTGTGTGCTTTACGCTGTAAGTGGCGCGCATTCTATGGATGGATTGAAAGGTCGTCAACCCCCAAGGATAAATTTATTTAAATCAATGACTTCGCCATGGTTTCACGGCCTTCGCGGGCATTGGTACCGTCCGAGCCTTGGCGCCTATATTCTGGCGTTCGACAAGACGCTATAGTTCACCCAGGCAAATGATGGCAATGTGCATCCATCCGGGAACGCCTACCTATATAGAAGAAATCACCTGGGCAACTGGTCGATCGGTCCTATCCGCCGGATGACCCAGTCACTACACTCCACAGCACACCCTATTAAAGAGGTCACACCGGTGACACCACTCATGATCACCCTGCTGGTAATAGCCGGGATCGTAATACTGATCGCCATTGGCTACATGAACCACGTGGTGGAAAACAACAAGCTGGAAAAGAAGCGCACCGAGATCGAGCTTAACGATCGGCTGCGTCGCTGCGGTGAAATCACCGAGACCTTCCCTGGCCAACTGATGACCCCAGCGCTCAAGCTGTTGCTGGCTCGCCTGGAGCTGAACGTCAACCAGCGCCTGTTGAACCTCAACAAGTCCAGCACACCACTTAAGGCGCGCATCAACGAACTGAATGCGCTGATCGCCCAAGGCGAGTCGATTCCAGTGGCCAACCCGCCGGCACCGATCCAGACCGAAGCCAAGGCCAAGGACGTGCGCTTTTTGCTCGAAGCCCTGCACGGCCAAGTCACCCGCGCCGCCCAGGACGGCTTCCTGCCGACCAACGAGGCCAAGCATTGGATCAAGGAAATCCGGCATATCCTGGTGCTGCTGCACATCGAGTTTTTCAACAACCTCGGCCAGCACGCCCTGCTGCAAGGCCAACCCGGCCAGGCACGCCTGGCGTTCGAGCGCGGCGTGCAGTACCTGCGCAAACAACCGGAGCCGGTGCTCTACAGCGCTCAGTTGCAACTGCTGGAATCCCAATTGGCGCGCGCCAACTCCACGGTGCTGACCAACAGCCAGCCTGCCGAGGACGAAGTCAACGAGTTGACCGAGGGCTTGAAAGTCGTCGACGCTGACGCCGAGTGGAAGAAGAAAGCTATTTACGATTGATGGCAACGCGAGCGCAATGCGCAAAGCAACGAAGATCAAAGGTGGTGGGCTTGCCTGCGAAGACGTCGGCCCAGCAAAGATTGACGTTGACTGACCCACCGCTTTCGCGAGCAAGCCCGCTCCCACAGTTCGATGGCGGGGTGTCAGGTAGGTGAGCATCGGCTGGCTGGCCTTCATCGCAGGCAAGCCAGCTCCCACAGTGAAATCATCACATGCCATCAATGTGCACCTATCCCCCCGCCTCCGACTAGCGTAAAAAAGTGCCCCTCACTCCGTGAAATTAGAGGCCTGTTATGCCTGTCGCCGTGATTGATGGACAACCGCTGCACTATATCGACCAGGGCACCGGCCCCGTCGTGCTACTGGGTTCGAGTTACCTGTGGGCCAGCGACATGTGGGCGCCGCAGATTGAAGCGCTGTCGCAGCAATACCGCGTGATCGTCCCCGAATTGTGGGGCCACGGTGAGTCCGGCCCGTTGCCAGCACTCACTCGTTCCTTAGATGACCTTGCTCGTCAGGCCCTGGCACTGCTGGATCACCTGGACATCGCAGAGGCCAACCTGGTGGGCCTCTCGGTCGGTGGCATGTGGGGCGCACGCCTGGCGCTGCTGGCTCCCGAGCGCATCAACAGCGTGGTGCTGATGGATACTTACCTCGGGGCCGAACCCGAAGCAACGCGCCAGTACTATTTCTCGCTGTTCAAGATGATTGAAGACGCCGGGGCGATCCCCGAACCGTTGCTGGATGTGATCGCACCGATCTTCTTCCGCCCGGGCATCGACCGCGAATCCGCGCTGTACCAGGATTTTCGCCAGTCACTGCAAAGCTTCCCCAAAGAACGCTTGCTGGACAGTATCGTGCCGCTGGGCCGCCTGATCTTCAGCCGCGAAGACATCCTTGCGCAATTACCTGGATTGGACTCCGACACCACCCTGGTGATGTGCGGCGAGCAGGACAAACCCCGGCCACCGGCCGAGTCCGAGGAAATGGCCGAACTGATTGGTTGCAGCCTGATCCTGATCCCCGAAGCCGGGCATATCTCCAGCCGCGAGAACCCGGATTTCGTCAACGAGGCGCTGCTGACCTTCCTCGCCAACCACGCCTGATCGCCCTGCCCTCAGATCGCAGCGCCTTGGCTGCGATCAAAGGCGGAAATGCCCCACCATGCCCTTGAGTTGCGCGCCCAGCTGCGCCAACTGGATGCTCGAGGCGGCATTGCCTTGCATGCTCAACGCCGAATGATCGGCACTCGCCCGAATACTGGTAACGCTGCGGTTGATCTCTTCGGCCACCGAGCTCTGCTCCTCGGCGGCGGCGGCGATCTGTTGGTTCATCTGCTGGATCAACGAAACAGCCGCCGCAATGCTGCCCAAGGCCCCTTCGGTTTCCAGCGCATCACCGACCGCCAGTTTCACCAGCTCGCCGCTCTGCTGGATTTGCTGCACCGAGGAATGCGCGGCACTGCGCAAGGTGCTGACCAGCCGTTCGATTTCTTCGGTCGATTGCTGGGTGCGCTTGGCCAGTGCCCGCACCTCATCGGCCACCACCGCAAAGCCACGCCCTTGCTCACCGGCTCGCGCGGCCTCAATCGCAGCGTTCAAGGCCAGCAAGTTGGTCTGTTCGGCCACGCTCTGGATCACGCTCAAGACGGTACCGATATTCTGGATTTGCGCGCTGAGGCTTTCGATGCTGGCGCTGGCACTGTTGCTGGATGTGGCCAGCAATTCGATACGCTGCAAACTCATCCGCACCACTTGCTGGCCACTATCGACCTTGGCATCCGCGGTCTGCGCGGCCTGGGCCGCCTGCTCGGCATTGCGTGCCACATCGTGCACCGTGGCGGTCATCTGGTTCATCGCCGTGGCGACCTGCTCGGTTTCATCCTTCTGGCTGCTGACTTCGGCGGTGGTTTGCTCGGTGACGCTGGACAGCGAATGCGCGGAACTGGCGAGTTGTTCGATCCCCGCCTGCAACCCACTGACCATCTGGCTCAAGCTGTTGCCCATCTGCTGCATCGCCTGCATCAACTGGCCGATTTCATCACGCCGGCTGACCTCCATGCGCCCACTCAGGTCACCCGAGGCGATCTGCTGGGCCACGGCGATCACCGCACGCAACGGCGCAACAATCAAGCGGGTGATCACCCACGCAGCGATCAAACCCACCAGCAGTGCCAGGGCGGATGAACCGATGATCAACAGCGTGCTGTGCTGCAACTGCGTTTGCATGGACTGGTCCTCGGCGGCGTACGCCTGGTTGACCCGGTTCACCACTTGCTCGGCGCGGTCATGCAACTGGGTGTAGACCACTTTTTCCTGGGCCAGCAGCGCGGTGTATTCGCCGAGCTTTTCACTGAACGACGCGATATGCCCGGCGACTTCATTGAGTACGGTCTGGTAGCCGGGGTCCTTGACCGTGGTTTTGAGTTTCTCGACTTCAGCCAGGGCCTGGTCGGCTTGCTCGATCTTGCCCTGCCCGGCGTCCTCTGCGTCTGCCCTACGGCTCTGGTCCAGGCGTACCCGCGCCTCGTTCATGGCCTGCAACATCAGGCGCGACACCTGGCTGACCTGCCCTGCCTGCTCGATAAACTCCGCGCCCTCCTTGCCTTGGCTTTCCTTGAGGCCATAGGCGCCGTCGTCCGCCAGCCCGGCCTGCAGCACATCCAGGTTATTGGCCACGCTGGACACCGACCAACTGGCCATTTCCAGGGCGAGGTCTTTGGTCTGGGTCAACTCGACGAACTCATCGAATGCCTGGCGATAGGCGACCAAGGCTTGCTCAACGTCGCCCATCACTCGCTCGTTGCTGGCAGACCGAGCCTTGAGACGCGTGGCCTGGGCCAGCAGCGCATCGACACTGGCATGCAGGGCCTCAACAGCCTTGGGGTCGGCGTGCAGCGCATAGTCCTGCTCGATCAAGCGCACCTTGAGCAGGTCGCTGTTAAGCGTCGACATCGACGTGAGGCCTTCGAAGCGCTGGCCGATGGTCTGCAGGGACCACACACCGATGGCCGCGACCAGGGCAGTCAGCAGCAGTACCAGGGTAAAACCCAAGCCGAGTTTTTTTGCCATACCGAGGTTGGCGAAACGTCGTTGCACGCCCGAAATCATTGCACTTGATCCTCTTGCAATGGCAAATGCCATAAGCCAGGTTACAAGCAGCGAGATTCGCAACCCCGAGGCACTGAGCACAAGCCACTGGCGCCGGAATAATGGCAAAAAGCTACATGTGCGTCGTTTTCAGAATGGTCGAGGTCGATCTTGCCGCGCCCATGGCGCGAAACAGCGTCAGTGCGCGTTGATCAGCGGCGTAGGCCACATTGATGCGCAGCCATTCGCTGCACTCACCCGTGGGGCTGAACAACGCCCCCGGCGACAGCAACACACCGAGGCGCTGGGCGCAGGTTTGCAGCCGTGAGGGGTCGGCCAAGCCGGGTCGCGCCCACAGGAACATACCGCCCGCGGGCGCGGCAAATACCTGCCACTCTTCATCCTCCAGCACCTGCAATGTCGCGGCCATCTGCGCATTCAGGCGCTTGCGCAGGCGCTGCACCCACTTACGGTAAGTGCCGTTACTCAACAACGTCGCCACCATGGCTTCGGCAAAACGTGAGGTACCGATGCCTGTCAGGGTCTTGAGCTGGGCCAATTGCGTGATGATCGCAGCACTGGCACACAGGTAACCCACGCGCAGGGCACTGCTCAGGGTCTTGGAAAAGCTCGACACATAGATCACCCGGTCATCATGGGCCAACGCCGCCAAGCGTGTGCAACTGGCATGCTGCAGGTCGCCGTAGACATCCTCTTCGATAATCAGGAAGTCGCGCTCGCGTGCCAACTCCAACAAGCGCTCCGCCACCGGACGGCTCAAACTGGTCCCCGTGGGGTTGTGATACAGGCTGTTGATGAACAGGCACTTGGGCCGGTGGGTGTGCAGCAGCGCTTCCAACGCCGGGATATCCGGGCCGCCACGGGTGCGCGGCACCTGCAGCAGCGTGACCCCCTGAAAGGCCAGTTGGCGATAGAGGTTGCCATACCCTGGGGTCTCGACCACCACCTCATCACCGGGCTTGAGCAGCGTGCGTATCAGCAGGTCCTGGGCATGGCTGGCGCCATGGGTGGTGAGGATACGGTCCAGGCTGGCGGGCACGTGTATCTGGGTCAGGCGCTTGAGCAGTTGTTCGCGCAACGCCGGCAGCCCCAGAGGCGTGCTGTAGTTGAACAGGCCGCCGGTGTCAGTACGGCTCAGTTCACGGATCGCATAGTTGATGTCATCGCTTTCGCGCCAGGTGTCGGGTAGCCAGCCGCAGCCCAGCTTAAGCTCGCCCAGCGGGCCATCGGTAAAGGCGCCCCAGCCCTGTTCCGCACCTTCATACCAATGGTTTTCGTGGGCCGTGGCGGGTTGCGCCACCACAAATCCCGAGCCATGCCGGGGGGCCAGCAGCCCCTGGGCCACCAACCGTTCGAATGCCTCGATCACGCTGGCCTGGCTCAGCAGGTTATCCAGGGCCAATTGGCGAATGGACGGCAAGCGCGTGCCAGGGCTCACCCCCTCCTTGCGAATCCATTCTGCCACCGCGCTGACGATCTGCTGAACAACCGGTACCAGGGCTTGTCGATCGATGCCTAAATCCATGAGCCACTCACTTGAACTGTCTGTTAACCCAAAACAGTTAAGCACAGAAGCCTGGTAAAACCGGCCGCCAACTTTTATTAAAGTATTGATTTTATTAGATTATTTACCTACTGAAACATATTCGAGCACAGCCCACTGCCCGCCATGGAAACGCCCCACAGCACCCGGCTCTGTTTTCGAATGCCGCGTGGCCTGCCGTCCTAGATCGCCGTCGCGCCGCCGTCCACCGCCAGGGCCTGACCGGTGGTAAACGCTGCGCCATCACTGCACAGGTACAGCACGGCGCTGGCGATTTCCTCAACCTTGCCGATGCGGCCGACCGGGTGCATGGCTGCGGCAAACTCAGCCTTGCGCGGGTCAGCCTCATAGGCGCGGCGAAACATGTCGGTATCAATCACGGCCGGGCAGACGGCATTCACGCGGATTTTCTTCTTCGCGTACTCGATGGCCGCCGATTTGGTCAGGCCGATCACCGCATGCTTGGACGCCGCATAGATGCTCATCTTCGGTGCCGCCCCCAACCCCGCCACCGACGCGGTGTTGACAATGGCCCCGCCACCCTGGGCCAACAGCAACGGCAACTGATACTTCATGCACAGCCACACGCCTTTGACGTTAACCCCCATGATCGCATCGAACTCATCCAGACTGCCATCGGCCAGCTTGCCCTTTTCGATCTCGATCCCGGCGTTGTTGAAGGCGTAGTCCAGGCGCCCATAGGTGGCGACGGTCTGCGCCATCAATTGCTGTACGTCGGTGTCGAGCGTGACGTTGCAGCGCACAAATATCCCTTCGCCACCGGCCTGGTGGATCAGTGCCACGGTGCCCTCACCTCCCGCCACATCAAGGTCAGCGACCACCACCTTCAAGCCTTCGGCGGCGAATGCCAGCGCGGTGGCGCGGCCAATACCAGCGGCGGCGCCGGTCACCAAGGCGACCTGGCCGGAAAACGTCATGCTCATGGGAACTGTCCTGTGGAGTTAGTAGCGGTGGAGCGAGTCTAGCCAACGCCGGGAGCCGCGCGTCAGCACTATCAGAAGGCCGGTTGGCGCTGCATGAATGGCAGTGATAAAGCCGCCCGGCTGACTATCAGCGAGGCCTATTGCCGGGCATTCGCCGGCCCCCCACACCCTTGCCCTTCTGCCACTGAGGGTCTATCACTCATGTTCCCTTTCTAAAGAGTCCTTGCCATGACCGCCCAGACCAACCGCCAATTTCTACTCGCCAAACGCCCGGTCGGCGCAGCCACGCGAGAGACCTTCACTTACCAGGAAGTGCCGGTGGGCGAACCCCAGGACGGCCAGGTGCTGGTGCACAACGAATACCTGTCCCTCGACCCGGCCATGCGTGGCTGGATGAATGAAGGCAAGTCTTATATCCCACCGGTAGGCATCGGCGAAGTGATGCGCGCCTTGGGCGTAGGCAAGGTGCTTGCCTCGAAGCATCCGAACTTTGCGGTGGGGGACTACGTGAACGGTGCACTGGGTGTGCAGGACTATTTCCTCGGCGAACCCCGTGGTTTCTATAAGGTGGACCCCAAGCTGGCGCCCCTGCCTCGCTACCTGTCGGCCCTGGGCATGACCGGCATGACGGCCTACTTTGCTCTGCTGGAGACCGGCGCACCGAAAGCCGGTGACACCGTGGTGATCTCCGGTGCTGCCGGTGCCGTGGGCAGCATCGCCGGGCAGATCGCCAAGCTCAAAGGCTGTCGCGTGGTGGGGATCGCCGGTGGCGCCGAAAAGTGCAAGTTCCTGGTCGATGAGCTGGGCTTCGACGCCGCCATTGACTACAAAAGCGAAGACGTGCCCGCCGCCCTCAAGCGCGAGTGCCCCAAAGGCGTGGATGTGTATTTCGATAACGTCGGCGGCGATATTCTCGACGCGGTGCTCAGCCGCCTGGCGCTCAAAGCCCGCGTGGTGATTTGCGGTGCAATCAGCCAGTACAACAACAAGGAAGCGGTCAAAGGCCCGGCCAACTACCTGTCATTGCTGGTCAATCGTGCGCGCATGGAAGGCTTTGTGGTGATGGACCACGCAGCGAACTTCGCGGCGGCGGGTCAGGAAATGGCCGGCTGGATGGCCCAGGGCAAGCTCAAGAGCAAGGAAGATATTGTCGAAGGGCTGGAGACATTCCCGGAAACGCTGATGAAGTTGTTCAACGGCGAGAATTTCGGAAAGTTGATTTTAAAGGTAGCCTGACACAGTGCAGATCTAAATGTGGGAGCGGGCTTGCTCGCGAAAGCGGTGGTTCAGTCAACCCATTCGGTGCCTGACACAACGTATTCGCGAGCAAGCCCGCTCCCACATTTTAGATTGGGGACATTCAGGCGATCTCGGCGACGACCGCTGCCAACGCTTTTGCAGGATCCGCCGCCTGGCTGATCGGACGGCCGATCACCAGGTAATCCGAGCCCGCATCCAGGGCCTGGCGCGGGGTCAGGATACGGCGCTGGTCATCCTGGGCGCTGCCGGTGGGGCGGATACCCGGTGTCACCAGTTGCAACGACGGATGCGCGTTTTTCAGGGCCTGGGCTTCCAGGGCCGAGCACACCAGGCCGTCGAGGCCGGCTTTCTGCGCCAGGGCTGCCAGGCGCAACACCTGCGCCTGCGGCTCGATATCCAGGCCAATGCCTGCCAGGTCTTCGCGCTCCATGCTGGTGAGCACGGTTACACCGATCAACAACGGTTTGGGGCCGCTGCGCTGTTCCAGCACTTCGCGGCAGGCGCTCATCATGCGCAGGCCACCGGAGCAGTGCACATTGACCATCCACACGCCCATCTCGGCTGCGGCTTTGACGGCCATCGCCGTGGTGTTGGGGATGTCATGGAATTTCAGGTCCAGGAACACTTCGAAGCCTTTGTCCCGCAAAGTGCCGACGATTTCCGCCGCGCAACTGGTGAACAGTTCCTTGCCGACCTTGACCCGGCAAAGCTTGGGGTCCAACTGGTCAGCCAGCTTCAGTGCGGCGTCACGGGTGGGGTAATCCAGGGCGACGATGATAGGAGTCTGGCAGACGGACATTGGAATGGGCTCTCAGGCAAGTCGAAATCGGCGCGGATTGTAGCGCAAGCAGCGCCGTTGCGGGATCCGATGATCGGTAAATACTGATCAAGCGCCCAATACCGGCGATTCAGGGCAATTGTTTCAACCCCGATACATTCACGACACGCCCCCAATACGCCGCCCCGCTAGCCTCGCGCACATGACCGCCCGCCCAGCACTTCCAGCCCTGGAACTGGGCGCCTATGCTGACAGCCACACTCAGGCAGATGACCTCGCTATGCATACCCCTTGCGACCCTGTAAACGAAGCGCCAAAAGACGCGGTGATCGCCGAAGACAAGCGCTGGAACACCCGCGCGCTGATTGTCGACGACGACGTGCCGATCCGCGAACTGCTGATCGACTACCTGGCACGCTTCAATATTCTCGCCTCGGGTGTTACCGACGGCACTGCCATGCGCCAGGCCATGCAAGCCGAAACCTTCGATGTGGTGGTGCTCGACCTCATGCTGCCGGGCGAAGACGGGCTGACGTTGTGCCGCTGGCTGCGCGCCGAGTCGGATATTCCGATTTTGATGCTCACCGCCCGCTGCGAACCTACCGACCGCATCATCGGCCTGGAACTGGGCGCCGATGACTACATGTCCAAGCCGTTCGAACCCCGAGAACTGGTCGCGCGTATCCAGACCATCCTGCGCCGGGTGCGTGATGACCGCACCGAACAGCGGGCCAATATCCGTTTCGACAATTGGCGCCTGAACAGCGTGCTGCGCCAGTTAGTGGCCGATGATGGCCTGGTGGTGCCGTTGTCCAACGCCGAGTTTCGTTTGTTGTGGGTGTTTATCGAACGCCCCCGCCGTGTGCTGAGCCGCGAACAGCTGCTGGACGCGGCCCGTGGGCGCTCCATCGAGGCTTTTGATCGCAGCATCGACTTGCTGGTGTCGCGCCTGCGCCAGAAGTTGGGGGATGACCCCAAGGCTCCGCAATTGATCAAGACCGTACGCGGCGAAGGCTACCTGTTCGACGCCCGGGATATCGGTTGATGCGCGCCCCCTTCAATACGCTGTTCGGGCGACTGTTCGGCCTGTTGCTGGTGGCGATTGTGCTGGCCCATGTGCTGGCGTTCTTCTGGTTCCACCACTACGGCCCGCCGCCACCACCTCGCGCGGCCTTCGTCGAGCAACCGGACGGCAGCCTCACGCCTTTGCGCAAAGCGGCTCGCCCCTGGTTCGGCGGACCGGTGGTGCCCCTGACGTTTCAATTTATCTCGCTGATCATCGCTGCCTGGTACGGCGCCAAACTGCTGAGCCGGCCGATCCAGCGCCTGAGCGCAGCGGCCGAGCGCCTGAGCGTCGACCTCGACAGCCCACCCCTGATGGAATCCGGCCCTCGCGAAGCACGCCAGGCGGCCTCCACCTTCAACCTGATGCAAAAGCGCATCCGCGAACAAGTCAGCCAGCGCGCCCGCATGCTCGGCGCGGTCTCCCACGACCTGCGCACCCCGCTCTCGCGCCTCAAGCTGCGCCTGGAACAAATCGAAGACCCCAAGCTGCAAGGCCAGATGCGCCAGGACCTGGACGACATGATCGGCATGCTCGATGCCACCTTGAGCTACCTGCACGAACAGCGCACCAGCGAGACACGGCATTGGCTCGATGTGCAGGCATTAGTGGAATCTTTGAGTGAAAACGCTCAGGACCAAGGCCGCGATGTGCAATTTTCCGGCACCTGTACGCCGTTGCAGGTACAGCCGATGGCCCTGCGTTCATGCCTGAACAACCTGATCGACAATGCCCTGCGCTATGCCGGCACCGCCCGGGTAGAACTGGCCGACAGCCGTGGCGCCCTGGTGATTCGGGTGATCGACCACGGCCCGGGAATCGCCGCCGACAAGCGCGAAGCGGTGTTCGAGCCGTTCTTTCGCCTGGAAGGGTCGCGCAACCGCAATTCCGGAGGGGTCGGCTTGGGGATGACCATTGCCCGGGAGGCCGTCGAGCGACTCGGCGGCCACCTGAGCCTGGAGGAGACACCAGGGGGTGGGTTGACGGCGGTGATGTGGTTGCCGAGGGTTTAAGAAGGCAGTCGCACGACCCGCACCTGTGGGAGGCCAAAATGTAGGAGCGAGCTTGCTCGCGAAAAACTCACAGGCACCGCGTTTATTCAGGAAGCACGCGTTATCGTTGACGTTTTTCGCGAGCAAGCTCGCTCCTACAGAAGGCCAGTTATGTAGTCACCGATCAGTTACAGGGTTTGTCTTCACGGCGCACCTGCGCCTGGCTCGCGCTCCAGTCTGTCAGCAGGCTGTAAGCCACCGCCAGCAACGTCGGGCCAATAAACAGGCCGATAAAGCCAAACGCTATCAACCCGCCAAACACGCCCAACAACACAATCACCAACGGCAGGTTGCCGCCACGGCTGATCAGGTATGGCTTGAGCACGTTATCCACGCCGCTGATCACGAACGTACCCCACACGCCCAGGAACACCGCGTAGGTGTAGTCGCCCTTCCACGCCAGCCACGCCGTGGCCGGGATCCACACCAGCGGCGGCCCCATGGGAATCAGGCTGAGCAGGAAAGTCACGATGCCCAGCACCAGCGCGCCCGGCACGCCAGCGATCAGAAAGCCGATCAGCGCCAGCAGCGCCTGGGCCGCAGCGGTGCCGATCACACCATTGACCACCCGCTGCACTGTGCCGGCCACCAGTTCGATGTAATAGCCCGCGCGCTCGCCAATCAGGCGCTCCAACAGGCGGTGCACAAACATCGCCAGGCGCGGCCCGTCGCGGTAGAAAAAGAACACGAAGACCAGGCTCAGGGTCAGTTCAAGAATGCCGCCGCCAATTTGCGCACTGCGCGCCAACAACCAATTGCCGACCTGGCCCAGGTACGGCTTGATGCTCACCATCAGCGCCGCGCCCTGTTGATCAATGCTGTCCCAGGTCGCCACCAGGCGCTCGCCTACGAAGGGGATCGACCCCAACCAGGTCGGCGCCTCGGGCAAGCCGTCGACCTGGATGTCCTTGATCAGCGCCACCGCATCACGCACATGGTCAGCCAGGTTGAACCCCAGCCATACCAATGGCACCGCCACCAGCAACATCCAGCCCAACGTCAGGATGCCGGCGGCCAGGGATTCCCGGCCGCCGAGCCAGCGGGTGAGCAAACGCATCAGCGGCCAACTGGCAAAGGCCAGCACCGCGCCCCAGAACAGCGCCGACCAGAACGGCGCCATGACCCAGAAGCTGGCACCAAACAGCACCAACAGCAGGATTTGCACCAGCAGGCGATCGTTATTGAGCATCGGGTATCTCGAGAAGAAGGCTGTAGAAAGAGAGCTTAGGCGAACGGCGCGGGTCCGTTCGCCCTTGTGGTGCTTAGCGTATCAGATGCAGATGCAGCCCTCGGGTTTCACCGCTGCCGGTTTCCAGACGGGCTGTGCGCACGCCCTTCTCCACCAGCGCCTGGCGCCAGGCCTGCGCCTGCGGCCCGCTCAGGCTCACACGCAGGGTGGTGTCGAGGTTCAAGGCTCGGGATATCAAGGTCAGCCAGGTGTCATCCGGTTCGGTGCCCAGCGCGGGAAAATCCAGCTCGCCGGTGCTTTTGAGTTCCCGCAGCAGGGTGGCCGAGGTGGGCAGCAGGTCGCCCAAGGGCGCGCTGGCGTCGAGTTGCTCCACATGCAGGTAGGCGCGGCGGTTACCACGGGTGATGCCGTACAGCGCGACCAGGGAATTGTCCTGGGGGGCGGCCAGGCGTAGCAGCAGGTATTCCTGTTGGCCGTCGGCGCCTACCAGCTTGGCGTTGCCGAACACCTCGTTGGCCCACAGGCTGCTTTCGCCACAATCGCGGGCCTTGCACCAGAACAACAACTGCGCGCCCTTGGCCTGCAAGGCTTCGCGCGTTGAGGTAAAGGCAGCGCTGGAGCTGTGTTCGGCGGGCAGTTCATAGGTGATGGCAGTGGCCGGGCCGCGCGCGATGGCTTGGCCTTCATAGCGCAACTGGCCGCTGATCTTGCGGATCGCGCCCATGGGGTAGATGCGTTCCTTGTCTTCAGCGGGGCGGTAATCGACGATTTGCGCATCCACCTGGCGGGCTACCGCCGGTAAATCCTGGCTGCCCGGCAGGTCGGCGGCAAATACGAGGGGGCTGAAACAGCAAAGGCCAAGGGCACGGATACCTCCTCTACCCAGGCTCATCGGATCAGTGAGCCCTGGCCAATGTTGTTCACAGCGATATTGAGTGTGTTCATGGTTGACTCCCTTTCAATCCGCCCAGCCTCGGCAGTTGACCCCGCCAAGTCAAGGCGTGGAGAAGAACCGATTGAAACAGTCTGCAACAAGAACCGCCCCGGGCTCGTCATTCAGGTGTAAATGATGGCCGCCTGGCAGCGTGGTAACCGTGAAGGGTAGCTGAGAAAGCAATTCGGGATGTTTCGCCAGCATGCCGTCAGCCGCGACCACCAACTGCGTAGGGCACCCTATCCTTCGCACGAAAGCCATGGCCTGTTCATCGGTCAGGCGCATCGGCGACGCCAGGGTCAGGCGGCTATCGCTGCGCCAGGTGTAGCCGCCCGGCACCGGCATCAAACCGCGCTGGGCCAGGAGCTGCGCCGCTTCACGGCTGACCGCCACCACACCTTTCATCCGCGCTTCAACCGCTCGATCAAGGCTGTTGTAGACCGGCTTACGCTTGTCTTGCAGGCTCATTTGCGCCTGCAACGCCATGCCCAGGCGCTCGGCCGCGTTCTCGCCGCTGGCGGTCGGCGGGATCACACCGTCGATCAGGCCCAGGTGTGTCACCCGCTCCGGCAAAGCCCCGGCCAACACCAGGGAGACGATGGCGCCCAGGGAGTGGCCAAGTAATGCAAAACGTTTCCAACCCAGTTGCTCGGCCACCTGCAGCACGTCGTAGACGTAATCCCACAAGGCATAACCGGCGCCGGCCGGGCGGTGCGCCGAATGCCCATGCCCCGCCATGTCCAGAGCGACGATGCGCAAGCCGTGCAGCTTGGGCGCCAGGCGCGCAAAGCTGTTGGCGTTGTCCAGCCAGCCATGCAGCGCAATCACCGGCAGGCCGTCCTCGGGCCCAAACAGATGCGCGGCCAGTTCGATGTGCGGCAGGCTCAGGCGTACCTCTTCGACAGGCGTACTCATGCGCAACTGCGCTCACGGGCCTGCCAGCGGGCAAACAGAGTCTTGATCAAGGCGGCGGTGTCCTGGGGGCGTTCAAGGGGGAACATATGGCCGCCGGGCATGGTGAGCATTTCGCCCATGGGGAGGCGGTCGACGCCGCTGGCATGGTGACGCATCACCACCCGGCTCTGGCGGCCACGCACCACGGCCAGGGGCACCTTCAACTGGCGCACCTGGCCCGGGCTGGTGTGGGGCACGCCGCGATAGATGCTGATTTCCGTGGCCGGGTCGAACCGCAGGCGCAGGCGATCGCCCACTTGCTGCAGGCCATGTTGCAGGTACGCGTCAAAGCAATCGGGGTCAAAGCCCCGGAACAGGGTCTTGCCAGCGAAGTAGCTGCGCGCGGTATCCAGGTCGGTGAATTCTTCGCGCCGGCCAAGGGTGCGCCCAGCCGGGGTGAGGCGGTCGATAAAGCCAAAGCGCTTGGCAGCGCGGATCACCCAGCGGTCTGCGCGGGTGAGCACCGGTGAATCCAGCATCACCACGCCCCGGTACAGGTGCGGGCAGCGCATGGCCGCGTGCAAATGCAGTACGCCGCCCAGGGAGTGGCCCACGCCCCACACTGGCTCTGGCTGCTGCTCCAGATGGTGGATGAGTTCGTCCACCAGGTTCTGCCAGTTATCATCCACCGGGAACCTGGGGTCGTGACCGTGCTGCGGCAGATGTGCCACTGCATATTCCGGGGCCAAGGCGGCAAACAGCTTGCCGTAGGTGGCCGAAGGGAAGCCATTGGCGTGGGTAAAAAACACGTGCTGCGACATACAGTTTCCATCAACCAGAACAGAGGGGGATTGTCACCATGCCCGGCGCCTTCAGCAATGACTGTAACTGCCAGGAATGATGACACTCACGCCACGCCTATCGCGCCGGCGGTTGTTCACCCAGCGGCACCACGGCCATGGTCAGGCGTGAGACACAACTGGCCTTGCCCTCGTCGCTGCTCAAGCGGATGTCCCACACCTGGGTGGTGCGCCCGATATGAATGGCCTTGGCCACCGCCGTCACCCGCCCGCTACGCACACCGCGCAAGTGGTTGGCGTTGACCTCCAGGCCTACGCAATAGAACTTGCTGGCATCAATACACAAATAGGCAGCCATGGAGCCGACACTTTCGGCCAGTACCACCGAGGCGCCACCGTGCAGCAGGCCGTAGGGCTGATGGGTGCGGTGGTCGACCACCATACTGGCGGTGAGGGATTCGTCGTCGAAGCTTTCGAAACGAATATCCAGCATTTCACCGATGGTGTTTTTCTGGATCGCGTTGAGGTGTTCGATATTCGGTTGGGTACGCCACAGGCTCATACGGTTGTCCTTGTTGGTTTTATTACGGCCCTAATCCTGCCACAGAACGGTTTCGCCGCGCGCGCTCCACGCTTGCAAATGTGGCCCGTACGTCGACTCGATCACGTTGCGTTTGATCTTCAAGGTCGGCGTGAGAAAGCCGTTTTCCACCGCCCAGTGATCTTTCACCACCACTAACTGCCCCATGCGCTCATGCTTATCCAGGCCAGCATTCACCTGTGCCAGCCAACGCTGAAGGCCACTGCTCAGGGCGCGGCGGTCCTCGCCCGGCGCCGACAACACGCACAGCCCGATCGGTGCGCTGAGCCCCTCGCCGACCACACACACCTGCTCAATACGCGCATGTTCGGCCAGACGGTTTTCAATCGGCGCCGGGGCCACGTATTTGCCTTTGCTGGTCTTGAAGATTTCCTTGAGGCGCCCGGTCAGGCGCAGTCGGCCGTCAGCGTCCTGCTCGCCCTTGTCACCGGTACGCAGGAAGCCATCTGCGGTGAGCGTATCCGCGGTTTTCTGCGGGTCCTTGAAGTAGCCCAACATGGTCGCGCCACTGTGTACCTGCACTTCGCCTGACGGGTCGATACGCACTTGCACGCCTGGGCAGGGCTGGCCGATCCAACCGAGCCTTTGCCCGCCAGGGCGACACACATGGGAATAGCCGCAGTTTTCGGTCATGCCATACACCTCCAGCACATCCAGGCCCAGGCGCTGATACCAACGCAGCAACGCCTCGGGCACCGGCGCCGCGCCGGACAGAGCGATACGCAGCGCATCCAGCCCCAGACCGGCAAGGACTTTATGGCCGACGCGCTTGCCGATAAAAGGCAGGCGTAACAGGGTATCGAGGCGTTTTTCCGGGATTTTGGCGTAAACGCCCAATTGGAATTTGGTCCAGATACGCGGCACACCAAACAAGGCCGTCGGCCGCGCCCTGCGCAAATCGGTGAGGAAGGTCTCCAGGCTCTCGGCGAAAAAAACGGTTTGCCCGGTATAGATCGAAGCCATTTCGACAAACATCCGCTCCGCCACATGGCACAGCGGCAGGTACGACAGCAACCGGTCGCCTTCCCCCAGGCCGAACAACTCAGTACCGCGCGTGGCAGCAAAACCCAAGGCGCCGAAACTGTGCATCACCCCTTTAGGCAGGCCAGTAGTACCGGAGGTGTAGATGATAGTGGCCAGGCTGGCGGCATCCGGCAGCGGGTTGTCCTGGATCGGAGAACAGGCTTGCAGGTCTGCCCAACTGAAATCGAAAGCCCCGCCAGGACACAGCGGCAGGCTGATAGTCGACACCCCCGCAGGAACGCCAGGCGCCATCGCCGACCAGTCATCGAGCTTGCCAATCAGCGCCAACCGCGCCTGCGAATGGGTCAACACATGGGCGACGGACTCAGCGGTGAGGTTGGGATAAAGCGGCACCGACACATGCCCGGCCATCCAGATCGCCAGATCGGCGATGATCCAGTGCGCGCAGTTTTTTGAAATCAGCGCAATGTGCGAGCCCTGGGGCAACTCCCGCGCACGCAGCCAATGCGCAGCGCAACGCGCCTGGTGGCCGACCTCGCCCCATGTAAGGGTCTGCACCTCACCGCCGCCGATGGGCTGAACAAGAAAAACTTTACGCGGGTGCCGCGCTTCACGCTCAAAGAAGACCTGCAACGGCAAACGAAAAGCGACAGGCATGGGACGCGCTCCTTTGTGATCCGAGATACAGCCAACCAAGCACTTGCTTGGTTGACTGTATAGCACAGGAGAAGGAAACGGCTTACCGCTAACCACGATGCGAAGCGAGCCGCTCTTGATCTGGCTCTTGATCTGCTCTTGATCTGCTCTTGATCTGCTTTTGATTTTGATCTTAAGCGCCCCGTCAAACCACGCTGGCCGGAATTCGACAGGGATTTGGGGGGTAAACCGGCAGGGATGCCGGTTTAGCCGCCCCGCGCCATGGATGGCGCGTGGCGGCGGCCCCCCAAATCACTGGCGGATTACGGGCACACCGAGCCCAAGCGAGGTGCCGAGTGGTGGGGCAAGAGCCCTTTTGGTTACTTTTGGGGCTCTTTTCCAAAAGTGACCCGCTGTCAGAGCGGAACCCTAGGTGGCCGTTACCGCAGCAATGGATATGTACCCAATCCAACTGTGTCGCCTGTCAGGCCGCCTTCGCGAGCAAGCCCGCACGCACAGTTGGATTGTGGGGTGTCAGGTGGACAGGTGTCGGCTGGCAGGCCGTCATCGCAGGCAAGCCAGCTCCCACAGAGGGATCGTTGGGGTGTCAGGTAGACAGGTGTCGGCTGGCAGGCCGTCATCGCAGGCAAGCCCACAGAGGGATCGTTGGGGTGTCAGGTAGATAGGTGTTGGCTGGCAGGCCGTCATCGCAGGCAAGCCAGCTCCCACAGGTGGAGTGCGTTAGGGATTCTTCACATCCACCAGACTCATCAACCCCGCCAACGGAAAGTCCCCCTCAAGCTGCGCCAAACTGGCCGTGTACATCGGCTGTGGCTGACGCTGATGCCCATGCTGCAAAAAACTGATCAGGCTGCCCACCAGCGGCTGGTGGCTGACCAACAGCACGTCGTCATCGCTGTCGAGTTTCTTCAGCACCTGTTGAACATCCCCATCGGGCGTCAGCCACGGCACCGTAACGATATCGGCCTGAAACCCCAGCACATGGCGCACCAGCTGCGCCGTCTGCTGCGCCCGTACATAAGGGCTGGCAATAATGGCGCCCAAGGGCTGGCCAATCAGGTGCGCAGCACTGCGCAATACTTCGGCACGCCCATGCTCGGTAAGGTTGCGCTCGGCGTCCGTGGGTGCGTGCCCTTCAGCTTCACCGTGACGCAGAATCCATACCTTCATAGCTTCGGCTCTTCATCACGCACCGGGTGCGGTGCCGGCGGTACGCTGTGGGCCGCTTCACCTTCGGGTGCACGCGGGGTTGGCCAATCGGCGAATGGCCAAGGCTTTTGTTCAGTGTGGAAGCTGCCGAAGCGGCCAATCTGCGCCAGGAACTGGCTGAGGCTGTCGCCAAAGTTCATCAGGCCCAGGTTCGGTGCGCCGTAGATCAGCCGGTAAATCAGTTGCACCACCACCAGCGCGCCGAGCAGGAATTGCGCCACCTGCCACACCAGCGCAAACACCAGCATCCACAGGATGCGCAAGACAATCGACTCGTAGGGGGGGGCTGCTTTGGGATCGTTCATGACGCGTTCCTCAGTTGAAACCACTGGTGGAAATAAAGTCGACATCGGTCTTGGGCTCGGCCCGCATCAGCAACTCGATGACCTGGTTCAAGGTGCGCCCTTCGAACAGGATCGCGTGCAGCCCGGCGACCAGCGGCATATATACGCCCACTTCCTGGGCCTTGGCCTTCAAGACCTTGAGGGTGTTGACCCCTTCGGCCACTTCGCCCAGGCGCGTCACCGCCTCGTCCAGGCTCAGCCCTTGGCCCAGGGCAAACCCGACCTGATAGTTGCGGCTTTTAGGCGATGAGCAGGTGACGATCAGGTCGCCCACGCCCGCCAGGCCGAGGAAGGTCATGGGGTTGGCGCCCTGGTTCACCGCAAAACGGGTCATCTCGGCCAGGGCACGGGTGATCAACATGCTCTTGGTGTTTTCGCCCATGCCCAACGCCACAGCCATGCCGGCAATGATCGCGTAGACGTTTTTCAAGGCTCCGCCCAATTCGACGCCGAAGCGATCGGCGCTGGCGTAGACCCGGAAAGTACGGCCATGCAGCACCGCCTGGACCCGCTCGCACAAGGCCTCGTCTTCACTGGCGACCACGGTGGCGGTCAACGCGTGCTCGGCGACTTCCCGCGCCAGGTTCGGCCCGGACAGCACGCCAATGCGCGCCTGGGGGGCGATTTCGGTGAGGATTTCACTCATCAACTTGAAGGTGTGGGCTTCGATGCCCTTGGTCAGGCTGACCAGCAACTTGCCGGCCAGGCGTTCGGCGTGGGGCGCCAATACCGAGCGCAAGGCGCTGGAAGGCAGCGCGACGAAGCACAGGTCGCACGCCGTGAGGGTTTCCAGCAGGTCGGTCACCGGCTCGACGGCGGGATGAATCTTGATACCTTTAAGGTAACGGGGGTTTTCGCGATGCACGCGAATGGCTTCGGCCTGCTCGGGGTCGCGCATCCACTGGCGCACCGCGTGGCCGTTCTCGGCCAGCAGGTTAGCCACGGCGGTACCAAAACTTCCGCCTCCCAGGACCGCAATAGGGCGCTGTTCAGTCATATGCAATCCGTTAATCCATACCAGTGGCGATGGCGGCATTATACGGGGCGCCCGGCTTGCGGCCAGCCCCCGTAGCAATTCGCGGGTTTGTCAGAAAAAGCCAGGGGTGTGCGAAGTAAATGCAAGTCCGACGACTGGCAAATAGCCGCGCCTCGGTTAACATGGACGGCTATCCGCAATTAACAAGGCCGTGCCGTGTACCTGGGCCCCCCTCCTCGCTCATCACTGTTATTGATGCTGGTGTGCGCTACCTGCGCGCAGGCCGACGACCTGTTCCTCGACAGCCAGCCGCTGCCGCAGGTCTTGACCGCCACGCGCCTCAAGCAATCGGCCGCCGCCGTGCCCGGCAGCATGACGGTGATCGACAGCGAGCTGATCAAGGCCAGCGGCGCCCGAGACATCTCGGAACTGCTGCGGCTGGTCCCGGGGATGATGGTCGGCTACACCAGCGGCAACCAGGCCTCGGTGAATTACCACGGCACCAGCGCCAGTGATGCACGGCGCATGCAGGTGCTGATCGACGGGCGCTCGGTCTACCGCGCCGGCCTGGCCACGGTGGATTGGAGCGATATCCCGGTGGCCATGGAGGATATCGAGCGCATCGAGGTGTTTCGAGGCCCCAACACCGTCAGTTACGGTGCCAATGCACTGATGGCGGTGGTGAATATCCTCACTCGCTCGCCGGGCAACAGCCACGGCTCGCGGGTGAAGGTCATCCGTGGCGAGCGTGGCATCAATGACTTCTATGCCAGCCAGGGTGTGGGCTGGGAGACCGGCGATTTGCGCTTGTCCCTGTCCGGGCAGCAGGACGATGGTTTTGACAGCGACGCGGCCGGCGCCGACCGCCGTGATGGTCGGCGTCTCAACCGTTTCAGCCTGGCGGTGAGCCAGGCCTTGAACGCGCAGCAAAGCCTCGACTGGCAACTGAACGTCAAGGAAGGCACCAACCAGCGCCCTTACACTTACGCCCCAGTGTTTGCCGGGATTACCGAAGGCGGCACCAATTCCGACGTCACCGCCAAAGACTACGCGGGCTCCCTGCGCTGGAACTTCGACTTCAACCCCAACCACAGCCTGTATATCCAGGGCTCGGCACAGCAATGGGACCGCAAGCAAGTCTGGAAAGCCTGTGACGCCAAGGTCTCGTTCAGCCCGGAGCTGACCCAACTGTGGCAGCTCAACCCCAACTATGCCGAATTGCTCGCGCGACACATGGACACCTACAGCCAAGGCTCCGCCCCACCGGGTAACGCCGCCGAACAGGCCTTGGCCAACCAGGTGCTGGACCAGTGGCGCAACGGCGCCAACCAGAGCGTGTGCGGCGATATCGACCAAAGCACCCGCGAAAGCCGCTACGACATAGAAATTCAGGACACGCTCAGCCTCTCCGACAGCCTGCGTCTGGTCAGCGGGATGAATTACCGCTATGACCGCGCCGACTCCGAGACCTACTTCAATGGCACCCTGGACGACACCACCTGGCGCCTGTTCGGGCATCTGGAATGGCGTGCCAGCGAACACTGGCTGCTGCAAGGTGGCGCCATGTACGAAGACACGCACCTGAGCGGCAACTCGCTGACGCCACGGGTGGCGGTCAATTACCTGATCAACCCCCGCCACGGCTTGCGCGCGGTGTACTCCGAGGCGATCCGCTCGCCGGACATGTTCGAGAACAACGTCAATTGGAGCTACCGCGTCACCAATCTCAGCTCCCCGACCTACGGGCAAAACGCCAGGCAATATTTTGTCGTGACGCGCGGCCCCGGCAACCTCGACAAAGAGTTGATGCGTTCACGCGAGCTGGGCTACAACGGCTTCTTTGCCGAGCTGGGGCTGAATGTCGACGTGAAGCTGTTCTATGACGAAATCACCGACATGATCAGCTCCCCGCTACGCAACAACCAATACATCGCCAGCAACGCCAACAGCGCGCGCTTTAGCGGTGCCGAGTCGCAGTTCGACTGGCGTGTGAGTAACGCCGACCGCCTGCGCCTGACCTATGCTTATGTAGACGCCACCTCCAGCAACCCGCAGGACAAGGCGCAAACCGCGCGTAACAGCGGCTCGGCCGGTTGGCTGCGTGAATGGGGCCAGGGTTGGTCCAGCGCCTTGTTCTACTATGGCGACGACGCGCTCAACCAGTATCGCTTCCAGCGGGTCGACCTGCGGGTGGCCAAGCGCATTGCCGTAGGCAAAACCAATGTGGAGCTGGCGGGCATGTTGCAACAACGCCTGGATAACCAGCCCACCACCTGGGCCGACAACAACTACGACCATCGCCACGTACTCTACTTCAGCGCCGAGCTGGACTTCTGACATGGCCGATCAGTCACGGATGACCCTCTTCTTAATCTCACGGTTGTGGCGCCGAGGCCTGCTGCTTGCGTGCCTGCTGCTGGCAGCGCCGGCCTGGAGTGCCAGCATCCTGCTCACGGCCGCCGAGGACGGCGCCGGTGTGCGCGCCTTTACCCAGGCCCTTGCCCAACAGCGCCCCGACGACCAAGTCAGCTTTACCCCCCTCAACGAGTTGCCGGCGCCCAGGGACTTGCCCGCCAGTACCCGCTTGATCCTCCTCGACCTGCCCGGCCTCGACTGGCGCCTGCAGGATGCCCAGGGGCCGCCCACCCTGGTTTTGCGCATCAGCCGCCTGCAGGCCCGGCAACGCCTGGGCAACACGCACCCGGCGAAAATCAGCCTGCTCTGGAGCGACCCGCCCCTGGACCGTCAGTTGCGCCTGATCGCCCATATCCTGCCCCAGGCCCAGCGCGTTGGCGTGCTTTACGATGCAGGCAGTGAGTTCCTGCTGCGCGAACTGACTCAATCTGCCAAGCCCATGGGCCTGGAAATCATGCCCCAGCTCTGGGAGAACACCAGTGACAGCCGCCCGCTGCAAAACCTGTTCAAGAACAGCGACGTGCTACTGGGCCTGGACGACCCGAACCTGTACAACCCCAAAACCGTGAAAAACCTGTTGCTGAGCAGTTATGCCCAACAACTGCCGTTGGTAGGGCCCAATGCCGGGTTTGTGCGGGCCGGCAGCCTGGCCAGCACCTACAGCGATCAGGCCGACTGGCTCGCCGTGCTGAATCACCTGCTGGACCAGCCGCCGACCAATTGGCCGAACACGCTCTACCCGCACCACTTCAAAGTCGTGGGCAACCCGCAAGTCGCACGCTCACTGGGCATCGAACAGGTCGATGAAGTCGCCGTTGCTGCCCGCTTGGCCGAAGGAGAAAAACGCCCATGACCTTGCGTCGTCGCTGGGATATCAACACCCGCACCCAGCTCATTACTCTGGGCCCCGCGCTGCTGTTGACCCTGCTGCTCATCACCTTCTTTACCTTCGTGCGGATCCAGGACTTGCGCCAGGAACTGGACCACACCGGTCAATTGATCGCCAACCAGCTGGCGCCCGCCACTGAGTACGGCGTGATTTCCGGCAACAACGACGTGCTTGAATCCCTGCTGCGTGCAACCCTGGCCACGCCCCATGTACGCTTCCTGGAGATCCAGGACAGCGCCGAGAACATCCTGGTGTACGTGGAGCAGCCGTCCGAGCGACATGATCGCTCGCTGTCGGTGAAGGTGTTCCAGGCACCGATCCGCCTGCAACACATCCAGCTCAACAATGACTTCTTTCAGGACAACCTCAACGAACCCAAGGCCCCCCGCGCGGACTACCTGGGGCGGGTGATCGTGGGCATGTCCAATGATGCGTTCAGCCAGCGCCAGCAGGAGATCCTGTTCAAGGCCGGGATCCTGGCGCTGTTCGCCCTGCTGTTTACCTTCCTGCTGGCGCGGCGCTTGTCGGCAAGCCTGTCAAAGCCGATCAGCGCCATGGGGCATGCGGTCAAGGCCATCCAGCAAGGCGACTACAAAACGCCACTGCCGATCGTCGATGACTCGGAATTGGGCGACCTCTCGCGGCATATCAACAACCTGGCCGAGGGCCTTCAACAGGCCAGTCGCGAACAGCAGCAAGCCATGGCCCAGTTGATCCAGACCCGCGAAGAAGCCGAGCGGGCGAACAACGCCAAGTCGGATTTCCTGGCGATGATGAGCCACGAACTGCGCACGCCCATGAATGGTGTGCTGGGCATGCTGCAACTGTTGGAAACCACCGAGATGACCGAGGAGCAGACCGAGTATGCGGCGCTGGCTTCGGAGTCCACCGAGCATTTGCTCAAGGTGATCAATGACATCCTCGACTTCTCACGCATTGAACGCGCCGCGCTGGAACTGGAACATATTGCGTTCAACCTGGCGGACCTGATCAATAGCTGCGCCCAGGCGTTCCAGCACAGTGCCCAGCAGCGCGGGCTGAGCCTGGAGTTGCCCATCCCCATGGGCCTGGAGGCCCTGCGAGTGCGCGGCGACCCGACGCGGATCCGCCAGATTCTGGTGAACCTGATCGGCAATGCATTGAAATTTACCGAACATGGCAGCGTGACCGTCGAGCCCCACTGGCAGACCCTGGACCATGAGTTGGTGTGGTTCACCTGCACCGTACGCGACAGCGGCATCGGTATTTCTGCCGAACGCCTGGATTTGATGTTCGATGCCTTCCAGCAGGCCGACAGCTCCATTTCCAGGCGTTACGGTGGCACGGGCCTGGGCCTGCCCATTGCGCGCACCCTGGCCGAGCGCATGGGGGGCACCTTGCGCGCCCAGAGCGAAGAAGGTCGAGGCTCAGTGTTCACCTTGGAAATTCCGCTGGCCATCGACCAGCAACAGCTGGCAGCCGCTGCTCCCGACGCGCCTGGCAAAGCCAGCGCCGGGGATGGCCGCCATGTGCTGCTGGTGGAAGACAACCCGGTCAACCGCACCGTGGTCGAAGCGATGCTGCGCAGCCTGGGCTTTGAAGTCAGCCTGGCCACGGACGGCGCCGAGGCGATCCGCAGCGCCGAGAGCCTGATCTTCACCGCCATCCTGATGGATTGCCGCCTGCCCTTGATCGACGGCTACGAAGCCACGCGGCAAATTCGCCAACTGCCCGGTTGCGCCGACCTGCCGATCATCGCCCTGACCGCCAACGCCTTGCAGGGCGACCGCGAAGCCTGCCTGGCAGCCGGAATGAACGATTACCTGGCCAAGCCGTTCAAACGCACGGATTTGCAGAAAATCCTACAGCGTTGGGTGCAGTAGCGCCGCGCCATCAGCCAACTGCGACTGGCGTGAAAGACGAAAGTGCGGCAGTCTTAGGCACCCGAACGGGCCGATAAACAGGCCCGGTTTAAAATTTCAGTGAACAAGTGTACATTCAGTGCCTTGCCGCTGTGACTTTCACTACAACGCAATAGTCTATGTGTAGGCTGCCGCTATGAGGCATGAACGCTTCATTCGGTTCGGGAAGATTTGCCCTACCCTGCCGCATGGGATTATTGAGGAGCTCGCATGACCAAACAAAACGCCTTTACTCGGGAAGACCTGCTGCGCTGCAGTCGCGGTGAGCTGTTCGGCCCAGGTAACGCGCAACTGCCCGCCCCGAACATGCTGATGGTGGATCGCATCACCCATATCAGCGAAGAGGGTGGCAAGTACGGCAAAGGTGAATTGGTCGCCGAGCTGGATATCACCCCTGACCTGTGGTTCTTCGCTTGCCACTTCGAAGGTGACCCTGTGATGCCAGGCTGCCTGGGCCTTGACGCCATGTGGCAGCTGGTCGGTTTCTACCTGGGCTGGCAAGGCCTGCCGGGCCGCGGTCGCGCCCTGGGTTCGGGGGAAGTGAAGTTCTTTGGCCAGGTACTGCCGAGCGCCAAGAAAGTCACCTATAACATTCAAATCAAGCGCGTCCTCAAGGGCAAGCTGAACCTGGCCATTGCCGACGGTTCGGTGACTGTCGACGGTCGCGAGATCTATACTGCCGAAGGCCTTCGGGTCGGCGTATTCACTTCCACTGACAACTTTTAAGGGTTATCCGCATGCGCCGCGTCGTTATCACTGGTCTGGGCATCGTTTCTTGCCTGGGCAATGACAAAGAGACCGTCACCGCTAACCTGCGTGCAAGTCGCCCTGGCATCCGCTTCAACCCGGAATATGCCGAAATGGGTCTGCGTAGCCAGGTTTCCGGCTCCATTGACCTGCCCCTCGAAGAACTGATCGATCGCAAGATCTATCGCTTCGTCGGCCACGCTGCCGCCTACGCCTACCTGGCCATGAAAGACGCAATCGCCGACTCCGGCCTGAGCGAAGACCAGGTTTCGAACGTACGCACCGGCCTGATCGCCGGCTCCGGCGGCGCATCGACCCTCAACCAGATGGAAGCGCTGGACATCCTGCGCGAAAAAGGCGTGAAGCGCGTCGGCCCGTACCGTGTCACGCGGACCATGGGCAGCACCGTTTCAGCCTGCCTGGCCACGCCATTCCAGATCAAGGGCGTGAACTACTCGATCTCCTCCGCGTGCGCCACCAGCGCCCACTGCATCGGGACTGCCGTTGAGCAGATCCAACTGGGCAAGCAGGACATCGTGTTCGCCGGCGGCGGTGAAGAAGAGCATTGGAGCCAGTCGTTCCTGTTCGACGCCATGGGCGCATTGTCCACCCAGTACAACGAAACCCCGGAAAAAGCCTCCCGCGCCTACGACGCCAAGCGTGACGGTTTCGTCATCGCCGGCGGTGGCGGCATGGTCGTGGTCGAAGAGCTGGAACACGCCCTGGCCCGTGGCGCCAAAATCTACGCGGAAATCGTTGGCTACGGCGCGACGTCCGACGGCTACGACATGGTTGCGCCAAGCGGTGAAGGCGCCATCCGCTGCATGCAGATGGCAATGTCCACCGTCGACACCCCAATCGACTACCTGAACACCCACGGCACCTCGACCCCGGTCGGCGATGCCAAGGAAATGGAAGGTGTACGTGCGGTATTCGGCGACAAGGCTCCGAAGATCAGCTCCACCAAGAGCCTGTCGGGTCACTCCCTGGGCGCCGCTGGCGTTCACGAAGCGATCTACTGCCTGCTGATGATGGAAGGCAACTTCATGGCCGGCTCGGCCAACATCGACGAGATTGATCCGGTTGTGGCCGATATGCCGATCCTGACCAAGACCGTTGAAAACGCCAAGATCGACACCGTGATGAGCAACAGCTTTGGTTTTGGTGGCACCAATGCCACCCTGGTACTGAAGCGCTGGCAGGGCAAGTAAGCCCCGCAGGTTGATCACATGAAAAAGCCCCGACTGGTTCGGGGCTTTTTTTGTGCTTTGATTTGAAACCGCGTCGCCTTCATCGCAGGCAAGCCAGCTCCCACATTCGACCGAGCTCACCTTGAAGAAACGCGGTCCAGTGTGGGAGCTGGCTTGCCTGCGAATGGGCCAACCCGGTTTCCCGCCCTACACCGAAAACCGCGCCACCATCGAATTCAGATCCACCGCCAACCGCGACAGCTCCTGGCTCGCCGCACTGGTCTGGTTGGCCCCGGTCGATGTCTGGTGCGCCAGGTCGCGGATATTCATCAGGTTGCGATCCACCTCCCGCGCCACCGCCGCCTGCTGCTCCGAGGCACTGGCGATCACCAGGTTGCGTTCGTTGATCAAGGTAAACGCCGAGGTAATCTCTTCCAGGGCCATGCCCGCCGATTTGGCGATGTCCAACGTGGACCGCGCCCGCGTGTTGCTCTGCTGCATCGAGCTGACGGCCAGGTCGGTGCCCTGCTGAATCCCACTGATCATCTGCTCGATTTCCTGGGTCGACTGTTGCGTGCGATGGGCCAAGGCTCGTACCTCATCGGCCACCACCGCAAACCCGCGCCCGGCATCCCCGGCTCGCGCCGCTTCAATTGCCGCGTTCAGGGCCAGCAAGTTGGTTTGCTCGGCAATCGAGCGAATCACGTCCAGCACTGTGCTGATGCCATAGACCTTTTGCGCCAGCGCCTCGACCTGGGTCACATTGGCGGTCACATCGGTCGCCAGGGCTTCAATCGACACCACGGTTTGCTGGACTTGCTCACGCCCCTGCTGGGCAATACGGTCGGATTCGCGAGAGGCTTGGGACGTGGCCACGGCATTGCTCGCCACCTCCTCCACCGCCACCGTCATCTGATTGACCGCCGTGGCCGCCTGTTCGATTTCCTGGTTCTGCTGGTGCAAACCGCGGGTCGAATCCTCGGTGACGCAACTGAGCTCTTCGGAAGCCGACGCCAATTGGTTCGACGACTCTGATATGCGCCGGATAGTGTCGCGCAAGCTCTCCTGCATACTTTTGAGCGCCTGCTGCAAGCGCGCCGGCTCGTCGCTGCCACTGAGCCTGATCTCGCCCGTCAAATCGCCACTGGCAACGCCCTGGGCCACTTTCAATGACTGCGCCAGGGGCAGCACGATGCTGCGCGTCAGCCACACCGCCAGGCCGATCGTGATCAACGCTGTGACGCCAATCATGACCATCACCCAGACCCGCGACTGGCTGAACACCTGCTGTGCCAGCCGAGCGGCCTCATTGGCGCTGGACTTGTTCAGATTGACCAGTTCACGCAGCGTCACGGCCATCTGGTCGGCCATCTGATTCATTTCGCCATTGACCACCACAATGGCCTCCTCCAGGCGATTGGCCTTGGATAGGCCCACCACCTGCTCCTGGCGTTGCAGGTACTGCTGCTCTTCGACCTTGAAGCGATCAAACAGGACGCGCTCTTGCGGCAACACAATCAACGCCTCGTACACGCCTTCAGCGTTGTGCAAATCAGCTTTGATCTCAGTGATTTTCTGCTCGTTCTGAGCCACCGCCTGGGGGTCGCGGTTGACCAGCAAGCGCAACGTCAGCGCCCGAATGCGCAACACATCCTGGTTCATCTCCCCCACCGCCATCACGCTGGGCAGCCAGTTGGTTTCCACCTGGTCCGACTGCTGGCGCATATTGGCCATCTGCAACAGGGCAAAGCCGCCCAAGACGAACACCATCAACGCCAGCACACCAAAGCCCAGGCCGGCGCGAGGGGCGATATTCAAACTGCGGATATTCATGCCAGGGTTCCTTCCAAAAGTACTGCATCTACCTGCAGCAGGTCTCTTGGACGTTATCGGCACCTCAGGTCATTGGCATAAGACCAAAACGCGATATCAACGCGCGTCGCCATCGCGATGCGGCTTGGGCAGGATGGCGAGGAAGTTGTCGCGCGCTACCTTGCGGGCAACGTCTTCGGGCAACGCATCGAGGAAAGGGTCGAAACGGCGCATTTCCTTGCCCAATTTATTGAAGCGCCCCACGACGTCGGAGCCGAGCATGAACCGGTCCGGGAAGCGCTCTACCAGCGCTACCCATTGCGGCCGTGGCGTGCCGGCGTCATCCAGCAGATAGGGCGTGAGCATGCTCCAGGACAGGTCGATATACAGGTTGGGGTACGCCTCCAGCAGGCGCGTCAGGGTAGGCAGCAAAAAGTCCATCTGCACCTGATGACGGTGGATTTCCTTGCTGGTACCCGCATGGGCCCAGATAAAACGCGTGTGCGGGTGGTTGCGTAGCGGCTGCTCGACTTCCGCCAGGTACAGCGGGTTGCGCTCACGCTTGGAGGTGATGTTGGAGTGCAGCATCACCGGCAGGTCGTTTTCGGCCGCCAGGTGGTAGATGCGCGTCATGGCTTCGTTATTGGCGCGCGGCGTATCACCCGAGGTAAGGGCGGTAAGGTCATCATGGCGGGTGAACACTTCCCCAATGCCTTGCCACAGCCCTGGGTTGAGGTCGAGCATGCGCTGGATATGGGCCGCAGAGTTCTTGTCGTTGGGATTGAAGCCGGCAAGGAAGGGATGAAAGTGCTGGCGTTGCGCGGGGGAAAGTTTATTGACCGCCGCCGCGACGATCACATCCGTTGCGCTGTACCAATAGGCATCGGCGTCGTCACCGGCGTAGTAGCGCGGGCGCTTGGGTTCGTCTTCGTGCCATTTCTTGGCCACGGGAATCCCGGAAATCATGACGTGCTCAATGCGGTTGTCCGCCATGGCCTTGAGCAGCTTGTCCATGCCGGCAGTTTCCTGGAAAAAATCCACGTAATGCAGGTGCGCGTCGCTGTAGGCATAGTCACGGGCCTGCGCGACAAGGCTGCTGGCGGCGAGCAACAAGGCGAGACTCAGGCGGGTTCCAGACACGGTAAAACCTCAATAAGGGCGGATACGGGTAGACCTTGCGCCAGCCTTCAGGGTTCAGCATGGAAAAAACCGGAACACTGGAGTGCCAGCATGCTCTATAACTGCATGACCTTCATCCTGCGCCCTCACGAGGTTTGCCATGCCTGTTACCGTCAATACGCTGAACGCTGAAAACTTCCGTCACAGTGTGAACATCAATAATCACGAGCTGTTTACCGACCTGCCCAAGAGCCTGGGCGGTGACGATTCGGCGCCCTCTCCCCACGATTATTTCGATGCTGCGCTGGCCTCGTGCAAAGCCTTGACCGTGAGGCTCTACGCGCAGAAAAAAGATATCCCGCTGACCGGCGTGACCGTGGAGGTCACCCACGACAGCAGCGAAGAGCAAAAGGGTAAATACAAGCTCAACGTCAAACTGACCCTCAAGGGCGTGCTCACCGATGCCCAGCGCGATGAACTGCACCGCGTCGCTGATAAGTGCCCGGTACATAAGCTGATGACCACCGCCGAAGTCACTATCGAGACGAAATTGTCGGAAGGCGCCTTCAGCCAATAGCCCCAACTTCCCACCGAGCGGGTTATGCTTCATCGCATCCAACCCGCTCAGACTGGGATGCCCATGACCACCCTCACCGTAATTCGCCCTCGCCCCGAAGATGTAGAAGGCCAGCCCATCCTGCGCCCCCTGCCCTCGCGTGAATGCCGTAGCGTCGGGCCCTTTGTGTTTTTCGACCATATGCTGCCGACCCGCTACGCGCCCGGTACCGGCATGAATATCCGCCAGCACCCCCACATTGGCCTGTCCACTCTCACCTACCTGTTTGAAGGCGCCTTGCAGCATAAGGACAGCCTTGGCTCGGACCAGGTGGTGCAAGCCGGCGATGTCAGCTGGATGACCGCCGGCAGCGCGATTGCCCACGTCGAACGCACACCGCAAGCGTTCAAGGCCAGGGGTTTCAACCTGCATGGCCTGCAGGTGTGGCTGGCCTCGCCCAAGGACCACGAGACGGGGCCGGGACACTACAGCCATCACCCCGCTGCGAGCTTGCCGATAAGCGATAACCTCGGTGTGCAAATCCGCTTGATCGCCGGTAATGGTTTTTGCCTCAAATCACCCGTGCCGGTGCTGTCGCCGACGCTGTATGCCGAGATACAGATGCAAACCGCCACGACCCTGCTGATTGCCGATGAGCATGAGGAACGTGCGGTGTATGTGCTGGAGGGTGAGGTGCAGTTGGACGGTGAAGCGCTGGAGGTGAACAGTCTGGTGGTATTGCCGACTGGGCAGGAGATGACCCTGTATGCCGAGAGTGATTGCCACCTGATGGTGTTTGGCGGGGCGCCGCTGGATGGGCCACGGCGGATCAACTGGAATTTTGTGGCGAGTGATCCAGCGGTCATCGAGCAGGCGAGGCAGCGCTGGGCGGCTGGGGATTGGCCCACTGTACCGGGGGAGTCAGAAAGAATCGAGTTGCCTGTTAAATAGCATTCGCGAGCAAACCCGCTCCCACATTTCGACCTGTGAACGCAGTCAAATGTGGGAGCGGGCTTGCTCGCGAAAAGGTCGCAACAGGCGCCGACGAATCACCCCTTGAACACTTCATCCAACAAGTTATGCATCGACTGGAAAGCCCGTGCAGCGGTCTTCGCGTCGTACATCATCTTGCCTGGCACATTGGCGTGGGGGTCGGTGAAGGAATGCACCGCGCCGCCGTAGCTGAGCAACTGCCAATCCACACCCGCCGCGTTCATTTCATCTTCGAACGCCGGCAGTTGCTCTTTGGGTACCAGCGGGTCCGAGGCGCCATGCAGCACCAGCACTGAACCCTTGATGTTCTTCGCATCCGCCGGATTTGGCGTGTCGAGGGTGCCGTGGAACGACACAGCGGCCTTCAACGGCGCACCGGTACGGGCCAGCTCCAAAGAGCAGCAACCGCCAAAACAGAAGCCGAAGGTCGCCAGTTTCGACGTGTCCACTGCTGCTTCAGTCTGGCCTTGCAGTTGCTCGAAGGCGGCTTGCATGCGTTTGTTCAGCAGCGGGCGATCATTCTTCAACGGCATCATCGCCGCTCCGGCCTCATCGCCATTTGAAGGCCGTACGTTTTGCCCGTAGAGGTCGGCAATCAACACCACGTAGCCTTTGCCAGCAACGGCCTTGGCGATCTCTTCGGCCCCCGCCCCCACGCCCATCCAGTTCGGCGCCATCAGCAAACCCGGAAGCGGGCCTTTGTGGCTTGCATCGAACGCCAGACGGCTTTCATAAGACTGGCCATCAATCTGATAGACCACGGAACGTACAGTGACTTGGCTCATGATTCACTCCAGTTGAGGTACACGCAGAAACGCTAATGCAACGGTAGGAGCGAGCTTGCTCGCGAAAAACTTCAGGGCACCGCGTTGATTCAGGATGTACGCGTTATCGCTGACGTTTTTCGCGAGCAAGCTCGCTCCTACAAATGAAAAAACCCGCCGAAGCGGGTTTTTCTACAACGGTGTTAAACCGACAATTCAACCAACAGCTTGTTCAGTCGGCGCACATACGCGGCCGGGTCCTTCAAGCTGTCGCCGGCTGCCAGGGCGGCCTGGTCGAAGAGGATGTGCGACAGGTCGCCAAACCGCTCTTCGCTCTGCTCGCCATCGAGTTTCTCGATCAGCGGGTGAGACGGGTTGAATTCGAAGATCGGCTTGGAGTCCGGCACTTTCTGGCCGCTGGCTTCCAGGATCTGGCGCATCTGCATGCCCAGGTCCTGCTCGCCGATGGCCAGGATCGCCGGGGATTCAGTCAGGCGGTGGGAAACCCGCACTTCGCTGACTGCTTCGCCCAGGGAAGCCTTGATGCGTTCCACAAGGCCCTCTTTGGACTTGGCGACCTCTTCGGCCTCCTTCTTGTCTTCTTCGGAATCCAGGTTACCCAGGTCCAGGTCACCACGGGCCACGTCGACGAAGGTTTTGCCGTCGAACTCGGTGAGGTAGCTCATCAGCCACTCATCGATACGGTCGGTCAGCAGCAGCACTTCGATGCCTTTCTTGCGGAAGACTTCCAGGTGCGGGCTGTTCTTGACCTGGGCATAGGTTTCGCCGGTCAGGTAGTAGATCTTGTCCTGACCTTCCTTGGCGCGCGCCAGGTAGTCAGCCAGGGATACAACCTGCTCGCCATCTTCGCCCTGAGTCGAAGCAAAACGCAGCAAGCCGGCGATTTTTTCCTTGTTGGCAAAATCTTCCGCCGGGCCTTCTTTCATCACCTGGCCGAAGTTTTTCCAGAAGCTCTTGTATTGCTCAGGCTCGTTCTTCGCCAGCTTTTCCAGCATGTCGAGTACGCGCTTGGTCAGCGCCGACTTCATGGAGTCGATGATCGGGTCTTTCTGCAGGATTTCCCGCGACACGTTCAGCGACAGGTCGTTGGAGTCGACCACACCTTTGATAAAGCGCAGGTACAGCGGCAGGAAGGATTCCGCCTGGTCCATCACGAACACACGCTGCACGTAGAGCTTCAGGCCTTTTGGCGCTTCGCGCTGGTACAGGTCGAACGGAGCACGGGCCGGTACGTAGAGCAGCGAGCTGTATTCGAGCTTGCCTTCAACCTTGTTGTGGCTCCAGCTCAGCGGGTTCTCGTAGTCGTGGCCGATGTGCTTGTAGAACTCCTGGTATTCCTCGTCCTTGATCTCGGTACGCGGACGGGTCCACAGGGCGCTGGCGCGGTTGACGGTCTCCCATTCCACCGCCGGGGCTTCTTCGCCTTCGGCAACGGTCTGTTCCTTGGGCAACTCGATCGGCAACGCGATGTGGTCGGAGTACTTCTTGATGATGTTGCGCAGGCGCCAGCCATCGGCGAATTCGTCTTCACCGGCCTTCAAGTGCAGCACGATGCGGGTGCCACGGTCAGCCTTGTCGATCGTGGCGATTTCAAATTCGCCCTCGCCCTTGGAAGCCCAGTGCACGCCTTCGCTGGCGTCGAGGCCGGCGCGGCGGCTGAAAACTTCCACCTTGTCGGCGACGATGAAGGCCGAATAGAAGCCCACGCCGAACTGGCCGATCAGGTGAGAATCTTTTTTCTGGTCGCCCGACAGGTTCTTCATGAAATCTGCGGTGCCGGATTTGGCGATGGTCCCCAGGTGGGTGATCGCATCGTCACGGCTCATGCCGATACCGTTGTCTTCGAGGGTGACGGTCTTGGCGTCTTTGTCGTAGCTCACACGGATCTTGAGTTCCGCGCCGCCTTCCAGCAATTCAGGCTTGGACAGGGCTTCGAAACGTAATTTGTCGACAGCGTCAGAGGCGTTCGAGATCAATTCGCGAAGGAAAATTTCCTTGTTGGAATACAGCGAATGGATCATGAGGTGCAGCAGTTGCTTCACCTCGGTCTGGAAGCCCAGGGTTTCCTTTTGAGTTTCCACACTCATGGTCATCAAACTCCAATTGGATGGCAGTGGCCGCGCCCGAAAGGGTTGGCGGCGGGTTGTCATCAAAGTTGGGGGCTCAGGCCAGGATTTCAAGGGCGGGCCAATTCCTCAATTTTGAAATGTGCCCGGGCGGTGGCAATCGGCTCGGCCGGGGTGCTCTGCCAGGCGGTAATCGCCACGTTGGCCACGCGCCGGCCTTGGCGCCATACCTGGCACTTGGCATAGGTGTCACGAAACTGGCCGGCGCGCAGGTAATCCAGGGAGAAGTCGATGATTTTCGGCAGGCCCGGAGCGCCCGTAAACACCATCAGATGCAGGGCGGCGGCCAACTCCATGAAGCCGGCGATCACCCCGCCATGCAACGCCGGCAATATGGGGTTACCAATATTGTCCTTGCTGGCCGGCAGGCGAAACAGCAACTCATCCCCCAGGCGGGTGCATTCAATGCCGATCAGCCTGGCATAGGGCACCAGGTCGAGCAGCGCATCGTAGTTGCCACGATCGAGGGCTTGCTCCAGGCGGGTCTTGAACCGATGCGTCATGCCTGCTCTCCCTTGATGACAGTGCCCAGCCCTTGCGTGCCTTTGAGGCGCTTGCCCATGCGCATGAACGTGCCCACCACATGGGCGATAGGTTGTTGCGGGTCATCCTGATAGGCAACGCCACGGGTGAAGATCACGTCGGTGGTCACCCGGTAGCATTGCGCGAAGCCATACACCGGCTTATGGGGTTCGGCGGGATGCATGTAGTCGATGCGCAGGTCCAGGGTGGGGCACACTTCGAACTCGGGCAGTACGCACAAGGTCGCCATGCCGCAGGCGGTGTCCATCAAGGAGGTGAGCGCGCCGCCATGGATCACACCGCTCAGGGGGTCACCGACGATATGCGGCCCATACGGCAGTACGAGGGTCATGCCCTCCTCGCTGGCTTGATGAACACTCACACCCAGCACCTGGCAATGGCGCAGGGCCGAAACGAAGCGCACGGCACGCTCTAACAAAGGGTTTTCGGTCATTGTTTTTAGACTCTTATTAGTGTGAATTCAGCGGACGGGAATGACCGGGTAAAGTTCCTGTACGAAACATGCTATATATCTGTGGGACATAAGGAACTAATGCTGGCCCCTTGGGTTCGAAAGGCCAGTAGATATCTTCAATAAGGAGAAACACCCCATGCGTAAGACATTAGCTATTTCCATGATGCTGGCCGCTGCTCTCGGTCTGGCTGCCTGCGACAAGAAATCCGAAGACAAAGCCCAAGACGCTGCTGCACATTCTGAGCAAGCTCAGCAAGATATGGCTAAAGCACAGGATAAAGTGAACGACGCTGCGAAAGAAAACGCCGAAGCTGCCAAAGCTCAGGCCGAATCGAACGAAGCGGCTGCAAAAGAAGCTGCACCTGCCGCACCAGCAGAACCTGCCAAGCAGTAATCGCAGGGTTTAAAGCTGTATTGCAGCAAAAAGAAAGCCCGCTGACTAAGCGGGCTTTTCTTTGTCTGGGATTTGCTGCCAGCGTTACGATGCGCCGTCTTTTACGGCCTCGACTGCCGGCATATCGGTTGGCGTATACACCATCACCTGCAATACATCCGAATGGAACTCGCGGCGGTACAGCACCAACACCACCCCGCTGCTCATCAACATGAACAACCAGGGGCTGACAAACCAGGCCAGCATGGTCATGCCGAAGTAATACGCACGCAGGCCGAAGTTGAACTGGTTGGCCGCCATCGAAATCACTCGCGCCGCCCGCAAAGCAAATGCCTTGCGCTCCTGCTCCGACACATGCCGCTCACCAATCATGGGCGCCGAGCCCACCAGCACCGCCGCGAAGTTGTACTGGCGCATGCACCAACTGAAGGTAAAAAAAGCGTAGACGAACACCAGTGCCAGGCACAGCAATTTGATCTCCGACATGCCCTGGGATGCCTGCTGCACCATGGGAATGTCCGCCAGCAGTGACACTGCGCGTTCCGAAGCCCCCAGCACCGTGAGGATACCGGCGAGGATGATCAAGGTGCTGGAGGCGAAGAACGAGGCATTGCGCTCCAGGTTACCGATCACACTGGCGTCGGCGATGCGGTTGTCGCGCAGCAGCATGCGGCGCATCCAGTCTTCACGGTACAGGTGCAACACACTGGCCAGGCACGCGGTGTCCCGGGCTTTCCAGGTTGCGTAACGGGTGTAGCCGCCCCAGCAGATGACAAACCAGAGGGCGGCGATCAGGTGGATCCAATTGGCTTCAACGAACGACATGCGGGTCCTTGTACACAGGATGATAGGGCCGACACAGTCCAAATGTGGGAGCTGGCTTGCCTGCGATAGCGTCTTTGCAGTCACCACCGCGCCAACCGATGTACCGCCATCGCAGGCAAGCCAGCTCCCACACCGACCGGTGTTTTCAACTTGAGATTTTTGACGCCATTCCCAAAAAAAAGACACTGCCTGCGACTCAAAAAAATGCCCCGTATCGTTTGATACGGGGCATTTCAGTGCAGCACAAACCGCGTGTTACGCGATGGCTTCGCTGCGCTTGCCCAGCATACGGTCAATCACCACCGCCACCACCAGCGTCATCACCGACGGCACCAGCCACGCCAAGCCTTGTTCGCTCAACGGCAGGTTTACCAACTGCGTAGGCATCCAACCCGCCAGGCCCGCACCCTTGAGTGCGTCGATGCAGCCAAAGATGAACGACACCAGCATCACCGGGCCGACGATACGGCCCTGTTCCTGCCAGAACCCTTTACAGAAACTCAGGGCCACCAACACGATGCACGGCGGGTAGATCGCGGTCAGCACCGGGATCGAGAAGGCAATCAGCTTGGTCAGGCCCAGGTTGGACACAAACAGCGAGAACAGCGCCAGGATCACCACCAGGGTCTTGTAGGACAGCGGCAGGACCTTGCTGAAGTACTCGGCGCAGGCGCAGGTCAGGCCCACGGCAGTCACCAGGCATGCCAGGGAAATCAGCACGGCGAGGAAACCACTGCCCAGGGAGCCGAACGTGTATTGCACGTAGGCGTGCAACACCGCCGCACCATTGCTGGCACCCGCAGCCACCGCATGGCTGCCCGAACCCAGGCGGAACAGGCTGACGTACACCAGCGCCAGGCCCACGCCGGCAATCAGCCCGGCAATGATCGCGTAGCGGGTGATCAGCTTGGGCGACTCAACGCCACGGGAGCGGATCGCGTTGACGATCACGATGCCGAACACCAGGGCGCCCAGGGTATCCATGGTCAGGTAACCATTGATAAAGCCTTGGGAGAACGGCGCGGCCACGTATTCCGGCGTGGCAACCCCCACCTCACCTGCGGGCAAGGCAAACGCAGCGATGCCGAGAATGGCCAGGGCGATGATTTTCAGCGGTGCCAGGAAACGGCCCACGGTGTCCAGCAGTCGACCCGGGTACAGGGAGACAAAGAACACCACCAGGAAATACACCGAGCTGTAGAGGAACAGCGCCAACGGGCTTTCACCGGTCAAGGGCGCCAGGCCTACTTCAAACGACACGGTTGCGGTACGCGGGGTCGCAAACAGCGGGCCCACGGCCAGGTAGGCCGCTGCCGCCAGCAGGCCACCGGCGATCTTGCCAATCGGGCTGCTCAGCGCATCCATGCCACCACCGACCTTGGCCAGGGCGATCACGGTGACCACCGGCAAACCGACTGCGGTGATCAGAAAGCCCAGCGCCGCCATCCACACATGCGGCCCGGACTGCAAACCAACGATAGGCGGGAAGATGATGTTGCCGGCGCCCACGAACAGGGCAAAGGTCATAAAGCCCAGCGCCAGGATATCCTGGCTTTTCAACACTTTCATTTGAGGAAATACCACACTACTGAATCGGAATTTAGAGAGGGCTTCCCTATGGATGAGGGAAATGCTGCCGGCCCTTGTGGGGACCGACCGGTCTAGCGCGCAGCTTCCTTTTGGGACGCGGACGCATAAAGAGGCGGCTAGAGTACAGAATTAGGCTGACAAACGCACTGTTGCGGGGCGGACTGTCCGATAAGCGACATTTGAATGTCGCGTTTTCATACTTAATTTGCCCATACAGGTTTTTTGTAGGAGCGAGCTTGCTCGCGAAAAACTCACAGGCGCCGCATTCGTTCAGCAAGCACGCGTTATCGTTGACGTTTTTCGCGAGCAAGCTCGCTCCTACAGAGGGCAATGTTGGCAAGCCCAGAATGCACAAAGGCCACCCGAAGGTGGCCTTTGTGTGGTGAAGCGTCAGCTAAGCGCGAGGCTTACTTGACAGCCCAACCAGTCAGCTCGGCCAGGGCCTTGCCGATGTCTGCCAGCGAACGCACGGTTTTAACGCCTGCGTCTTGCAGTGCAGCGAATTTCTCGTCTGCAGTGCCTTTGCCGCCAGAGATGATTGCGCCAGCATGGCCCATGCGCTTGCCCGCAGGGGCAGTCACACCAGCGATGTAGGAAACAACCGGCTTGGTCACGTGTGCCTTGATGTAGGCAGCCGCTTCTTCTTCAGCCGAACCGCCGATCTCACCGATCATTACGATCGCTTCGGTCTTCGGGTCTTCCTGGAACAGCTTCAGGATGTCGATGAAGTTAGAGCCCGGGATCGGGTCACCGCCGATGCCGACGCAAGTCGACTGACCGAAACCGGCGTCAGTGGTCTGCTTCACAGCTTCGTAGGTCAGGGTGCCGGAACGGGAAACGATACCGACTTTACCTGGCAAGTGAATGTGACCTGGCATGATGCCGATCTTGCATTCGCCTGGGGTGATCACGCCTGGGCAGTTAGGGCCGATCAGGACTACGCCCAGCTCGTCGCACTTAACTTTAGCGTCCAGCATGTCCAGGGTAGGAATGCCTTCGGTGATGCAGACGATCAGCTTGATGCCGCCGAAAGCTGCTTCCAGGATCGAGTCCTTGCAGAAAGGAGCTGGAACGTAGATCACGCTGGCGGTGGCGCCAGTGGCTTCTACGGCTTCTTTCACGGTGTTGAACACGGGCAGGCCCAGGTGCTCGGTGCCGCCTTTGCCTGGCGTTACGCCACCCACCATCTGGGTGCCGTATTCGATGGCTTGCTGGGTGTGGAAACTACCTTGCGAACCGGTAATACCCTGGCAGATAACTTTGGTGTCTTTATTGATCAGGACGCTCATTACTTGCCCTCCGCAGCTTTGACAACTTGTTGAGCAGCGTCGGTCAGGCTGGTAGCCGCGATGATGTTCAAACCGCTTTCTGCCAGTACTTTAGCGCCCAGTTCAGCGTTGTTACCTTCAAGGCGAACAACAACCGGGATTTTAACGCCGACTTCTTTCACTGCACCGATGATGCCTTCGGCAATCATGTCGCAACGAACGATGCCGCCGAAGATGTTGACCAGTACTGCAGCGACGTTGGAGTCGGACAGGATGATCTTGAACGCTTCGGTAACGCGTTCCTTGGTAGCGCCACCACCTACGTCGAGGAAGTTGGCTGGCTTGCCGCCATGCAGGTTGACGATGTCCATGGTACCCATGGCCAGGCCAGCACCGTTGACCATGCAGCCGATGTTACCTTCCAGGGCTACGTAGTTCAGTTCGAACTTGGCAGCGTGCGCTTCGCGCGGATCGTCTTGCGACGGATCGTGGAAAGTCTTCAGCTTAGGCTGACGGTACATGGCGTTGGCGTCGATGTTGATCTTGGCGTCGAGGCAGTGCAGATCGCCGTCAGCCTTGATCACCAGCGGGTTCACTTCCAGCAGGGCCAGATCGTGATCCTGGAACAGTTTGGCCAGACCAACGAAGATCTTGGCGAACTGGGCAACTTGCTTGCCTTCCAGACCCAGCTGGAAAGCCAGCTCGCGACCCTGGAATGGCTGAGCGCCAACCAGTGGATCGATAGTGGCCTTCAGAATTTTTTCTGGGGTTTCGTGAGCGATCTTCTCGATGTCCACGCCACCTTCGGTGGAAGCCATGAACACGATGCGACGGCTCGAACGGTCAACGACAGCGCCCAGGTACAGCTCTTTAGCGATATCAGTGCACGATTCAACCAGGATCTTGGTGACTGGTTGGCCATTGGCATCAGTCTGGTAAGTCACCAGACGCTTGCCCAGCCACTGCTGTGCGAAGGCCTTGGCGTCTTCTTTGCTGCGAACCAGCTTGACGCCGCCCGCTTTACCGCGACCACCGGCGTGGACCTGGGCTTTGACAACCCACTCGCTGCCGCCGATTTTGTCGCAAGCTTCTGCTGCTGCTTCCGGGGTGTCTACTGCGTAGCCCTTGGAAACTGGCAGGCCGTATTCAGCGAACAGCTGCTTACCCTGATACTCGTGAAGATTCATGCTTTTTACCGTCTTCGTTAGGTACTGCGCATTCGGCGCTGCGCTCATTATGAGTGCCGCGCCACCTGTGACTGCTGCTTGCGCAACTTGCGGGGCTTATGGCCCGTAAAGCTGCGCAAGGCTGCGTCCAGCGGATATTCCGCGGTGAGTCTTGCGCGCAAGGCTCACGACGGGCAACTCCGCCGTGGTTTCTTATTATCTCGCTTAGCGCTTCTTGCGGTTGGCGATGTGGATGGCGCCGCCATTCACTGCCAACGCGGCTTCGTGCAACGCTTCGGACAGGGTCGGATGGGAGAAGACCATCATGCCCAGGTCCTCGGCACTGGTGCCGAATTCCATGCCGATTGCGCCTTGCTGAACCAGTTCTGCAGCGCTTGGGCCAATCACGTGGACGCCCAATACGCGGTCAGTCTTGGCATCAGCGATGACTTTGACAAAACCACCGGTGTCGTTAGCTGCCATGGCACGGCCAGAAGCGGCAAACGGGAAGGTGCCGACGTTAACTTCAACGCCTTCAGCTTTCAACTGCTGTTCGTTCTTGCCGACCCATGCAATTTCCGGGTGGGTGTAGATAACCGATGGGATCAGGTCGTAGTTCATCTGGGTCTTGTGACCCTTGATGCGCTCAACAACCATGATGCCCTCTTCGGAAGCCTTGTGGGCCAGCATCATGCCACGAACCACGTCGCCAATGGCATAGACGCCAGGCACGGTGGTGGCGCAATGATCGTCAACGTGGATGAAACCACGCTCGTCGATGTTCACGCCGCTGTCGGAAGCCAGCAGGTCGTTGGTCACTGGGCGGCGGCCCACGGCGACGATCAGCTTGTCGAAGGTGATGGTCTGCTCGCCGTCTTTATCGGTGTAGGTCACTACGACTTCTTCGCCGTTGACCTTGGAACCGGTAACACGGGCGCCGAGCTTGATGTCCAGACCTTGTTTGGTCAGGGTTTTCAGCGCTTCCTTGGACACCGCGGTGTCGGCAGCCAGCAGGAACGTGTCCAGGGCTTCCAGCACGGTGACTTCAGCGCCCAGACGCGACCATACCGAACCCAGCTCCAGACCGATCACGCCAGCGCCGATCACGCCCAGGCGCTTAGGTACGGCTTGGAATTCCAGGGCGCCGGTCGAATCAACGATCACGTTGTTATCAACAGGTGCAGGCGGAATGTCGATTGGACGCGAACCTGGGGCCAGGATCACGTTTTCGGCTTCGATGACTTCAACCGAACCGTCTGGCTTGGTGACTTCAACTTTCTTGCCGGCCAGCAGCTTGCCGTGGCCTTGAATCGAAGTCACGCCGTTGGCCTTGAACAAGGTGGCAACGCCGGAAGTCAGGCCTTTGACGATGTTGGCTTTACGGCCGACCATTGCTGGCACGTCCATGGTCACGCCAGCATGGTTGATGCCGTGGATCGCGAAGCCGTCTTGGGCTTCGTGGAATTTCCAGGAGCTGTCCAGCAGCGCCTTGGACGGAATGCAACCTACGTTCAGGCAAGTACCGCCCAGCGCCAGTTTGCCTTCCTTGTCGGTGTATTTTTCGATGCAAGCAGTGGAGAGGCCCAGTTGCGCAGCCTTGATGGCGGCAACATAGCCGCCAGGGCCTGCACCAATCACTACAACGTCAAATTTCTGTGTCATGAAAATAGATCCTCTATTTGCGACAAGCTTCTAGCCACACGTTGCAAGCCAAGCTGCTTTTTCCTACAGCTTGTAGCTCGCAACGTGCAACTGCTTCTATCAGATGTCCAGGAGCAGGCGAGCCGGGTCTTCCAGCAGGTTCTTGATGGTCACCAGGAACGTCACGGCTTCTTTACCGTCGATCAGGCGGTGATCGTAAGACAGTGCCAGGTACATCATTGGGCGGATCACGACCTGGCCGTTGATGGCCATCGGACGCTGGATGATGTTGTGCATGCCCAGGATCGCGGCTTGCGGTGGGTTGACGATCGGCGTCGACATCATCGAACCGAAGGTACCACCGTTGGTGATGGTGAAGGTACCACCGGTCATCTCGTCGATGGTCAGCTTGCCGTCACGGGCTTTCTTGCCGAAGCCAGCGATGCCGCCTTCGATTTCGGCCAGGCTCATCAACTCGGCGTTACGCAGCACTGGAACCACCAGGCCACGGTCGCTGGAGACGGCAACGCCGATATCCGAGTAGCCGTGGTAAACGATGTCGCCGCCGTCGATGGAAGCGTTGACGGCCGGGAAGCGCTTCAGCGCTTCGGTGGCCGCTTTCACGAAGAACGACATGAAGCCCAGGCGCACGCCGTTGTGGGACTTCTCGAACAGGTCCTTGTACTTCGAACGCAGGGCCATGACTTCGGTCATGTCGACTTCGTTGAACGTGGTCAGCATCGCCATGTTCGACTGTGCTTCAACCAGGCGCTTGGCCACGGTGGCACGTACGCGAGTCATCGGTACGCGCTTCTCGGTACGGTCGCCAGCAGCAAACACAGGCGCAGCGGCAGCAGGCGCTGCAGCCTTGGCAGGTGCGGCAGCCGGAGCGTTCTTCTTGGCTTCAACGGCGGCAACCACGTCTTCCTTGGTCACGCGGCCATCTTTGCCAGTGCCCTTGATGGAAGCCAGGTTGATGCCGTTTTCTTCAGCCAGTTGACGCGCAGCCGGTGCAGCGATTGGGTCTTCGCCACCCGCAGCCGGTGCAGCAGGGGCAGAAGCAGCCGGTGCAGCGGCGGCAGGAGCAGGCGCTGCAGCAGCGCTGCCCTCTTCGATCGAACCCAGTACCTGGTTCGACAGAACGGTAGCGCCCTCTTCAGCAACGATCGCGCCCAGCACGCCGTCAGCTTCGGCCAATACTTCCAGAACGACTTTGTCGGTCTCGATGTCGACGATCAGGTCGTCACGCTTGACGGCCTCGCCTGGTTTCTTGTGCCAGGTGGCAACGGTGCCATCGGCAACCGATTCCGGGAATGACGGGGCTTTGATTTCGATAGCCATTATCTGTAGGTCCTTAAAATTCGGTTTCAGTCAGCGCGAAGGCGTTAAACAGTGAAAGCATCTTGCAGCAGTTTTTCCTGCTGCTCGGCGTGCATCGACGCATAACCACAGGCAGGTGCAGCAGATGCATCACGACCGGCGTACTCAAGGACCAAGGCCTTGTTGTGGTTGCCGATGCTGCGACGCAGATGATGCTGGCTGCTGTACCAGGCGCCCTGGTTCATCGGTTCTTCCTGACACCACACCACGTTCGTGAGGTTGGTGTAAGGCGCGATGATCTCCATGAGGTCATCTTCCGGGAACGGATAAAGCTGCTCGATACGCACGATGGCGATGTCTTCGCGGCCTTCGGCACGGCGCTTTTCCAGCAGATCGTAGTAGACCTTGCCGCTGCACAGGATCAGGCGAGTGACCTTGGCGGCGTCCAGCGTGTCGATCTCTGGAATCACGGTCTGGAACGAACCTTGGGCCAGATCTTCCAGGGTCGAAACGGCCAGCTTGTGACGCAACAGCGACTTCGGCGTGAGCACCACCAGCGGCTTGCGCAGCGGACGGATCACCTGGCGACGCAGCAAGTGGTAGATCTGGGCCGGGGTCGTCGGCACGCACACCTGGATGTTGTGCTCGGCGCACAGTTGCAGGTAACGCTCCAGACGGGCCGAGGAGTGCTCCGGGCCCTGACCTTCATAACCGTGTGGCAGCAGCATGGTCAGACCGCACAGACGGCCCCACTTGTGCTCGCCGCTGGTGATGAACTGGTCGATCACCACCTGGGCACCGTTGGCGAAGTCGCCGAACTGGGCTTCCCAGATCACCAGCGCGTTTGGCGTGGTGGTCGAGTAACCGTATTCGAACGCCAGTACGGCTTCTTCGGACAGGAACGAATCGTACAGGTCGAAACGTGGCTGGCCTTCGTACAGGTTCTGCAACGGGATGTAGGTGCCCGCGTCTTTCTGGTTGTGCAATACAGCATGACGGTGCGAGAACGTACCGCGGCCGATGTCCTGGCCGGTCATGCGGATCGGGTGACCTTCGAACGCCAGGGTCGCGTACGCCATGGTTTCGGCGTAACCCCAGTTGATCGGCAGGCCGCCGGCTTGCATCTTCTGACGATCTTCGTAGATCTTCGCAACCTGGCGCTGTACGACGAAGCCTTCGGGAATTTCCAGCAGCTTGGCGGACAGTTCCTGCAACGTCTTCAAATCGAACGAGGTATCGTGACGTGCAGTCCAGGTGTGACCCAGGTAGGGGCGCCAGTCAACGAACAGCTCTTTGTTCGGTTCCTTGACCAGGCTTTTCACTACATGCAGGCCGTTGTCCAGCGCGTTGCGGTATTCATCGACTTTTGCCTGAACACGCGCATCGTCAACCACGCCGGCCTTGGTCAGGCTTTCGGCGTACAGCTCACGGGTGGTGCGCTGCTTGGTGATCTGCTGGTACATCAACGGCTGGGTGCCGCTTGGCTCGTCCGCTTCGTTGTGACCGCGACGGCGGTAGCAAACCAGGTCGATAACCACGTCACGCTTGAACTGCATGCGGTAATCGACAGCCAGTTGGGTCACGAACAGCACGGCTTCCGGATCATCGCCATTCACATGGAGGATCGGCGCCTGGATCATCTTGGCAACGTCGGTGGCGTACTCGGTGGAGCGCGCATCCAACGGGTTGCTGATGGTGAAACCCACCTGGTTGTTGATGACGATGTGAACGGTACCGCCGGTCTTGAAGCCGCGAGTCTGCGACATCTGGAACGTTTCCAGGACCACGCCTTGACCGGCGAATGCCGCGTCACCGTGGATGGAAATCGGCAGCACTTTCTCACCGGTGGCGTCGTTACGACGATCCTGGCGAGCACGTACCGAACCCTCGACCACTGGCGAAACGATTTCCAGGTGGGAGGGGTTGAATGCCATGGCCAGGTGAACTTCACCGCCGGTGGTCATCACGTTGGACGAGAAGCCCTGGTGGTATTTAACGTCACCGGAACCCAGCTCGACCTTCTTCTTGCCTTCGAACTCGTCGAACAGCTCGCGCGGGTTCTTGCCGAAGGTGTTGACCAACACGTTCAGGCGACCACGGTGAGCCATGCCGATCACGATTTCCTTGGTGCCATAGGAACCGGAACGCTGGATCAACTCGTCGAGCATCGGAATCAGGCTTTCGCCGCCTTCCAGGCCGAAACGCTTGGTGCCTGGGTATTTGGTGCCCAGGTATTTCTCGAGACCTTCGGCCGCGGTCACGCGCTCCAGCAAGTGGCCGCGTACATCGGCGGACAATACCGGACGGCCACGCACGCCTTCCAGGCGGTGCTGGAACCACTGGCGCTGCTCGGAATCGGTGATGTGCGTGAATTCAGCGCCGATGGTGCGGCAATATGTCTGCTGCAACGCTTCGTGAATTTCGCGTAGGCTCGCTTCCTCTTTGCCGATGAACAGGTCGCCGGCACGGAAGGTCGTATCAAGATCGGCATTGGTCAAGCCGTAATGATTGATCGACAGGTCTGCAGGTGCAGGACGCTGCCACAGCCCCAGCGGGTCAAGCTGGGCTGCCTGGTGGCCACGCATACGGTAGGCCTGGATCAGTCGCAGTACTTCAACTTGCTTCTTCTCATGCTCACTGCTCACGCTGCCGGCGGAAACCGGTTGGGCGCGGCGCTGGTTCTTTGCCAGCAGCACGAACTGATCGCGAATTGTTGCGTGCGATACATCGGTGGCAGCGTTGCCGTCTGAAGACAACGTCTGAAATTTGGTGCGCCATTCTTCTGGCACAGCGTTAGGGTCGTGCAGGTAGAGCTCATAAAGCTCTTCCACATAGGCAGCGTTACCACCTGAAAGATAGCCGCTGTTCCACATGCGCTGCATCACGCTTTCTTGCATGCTTGGTCACCCTCGATTTGGGGACACCACCGGCGAAAACACCGAGTTTGCTTGCAAAAGGCCAAGTGCAGCGACCAAAACAAGCCACTTAGGATCACGCTGATAGTTCGGGTACCAACCCGAATGCCCCTGCTTGTCTCATTTCTTCAAAATAAGAGCCGCGGCTTTGTAAGTCGCTGCTCAAGTTAAAACTACGGCGCCGGTTGAAGCCTGCGCCGCAGCATTTACGGGCACAACGGTCCTGCTTTTACTACAACGTCAGTTACACGCCGCTGTGCAGCAGCATGTTACGGATGTGACCAATGGCCTTAGTCGGGTTCAGGCCTTTAGGACATACGTTGACGCAGTTCATGATCCCGCGGCAGCGGAATACGCTGAACGGGTCATCCAGCGAAGCCAGACGCTCGGACGTCTTGGTATCACGGCTGTCTGCCAGGAAGCGGTAGGCTTGCAGCAGGGCAGCTGGACCCAGGAACTTGTCCGGGTTCCACCAGAAGGAAGGGCAGGATGTCGAGCAGCAAGCGCACAGGATGCACTCGTACAGGCCATCGAGCTTTTCACGTTCTTCCGGGGACTGCAGACGCTCGATGGCCGGAGCCGGCGTGTCGTTCTGCAGGAACGGCTTAACTTTCTCGTATTGCTTGTAGAAGATGCTCATATCGACGACCAGGTCACGGATAACCGGCAAACCTGGCAATGGACGAACGATCAGCTTGTTGCCTTTAACCACGGCGGACAGCGGCGTGATGCACGCCAGGCCGTTTTTGCCGTTGATGTTCATGCCGTCGGAACCGCACACACCTTCACGGCAAGAGCGACGATAGGAGAAACCTTCGTCCTGCTCTTTGATCAGTGCCAATACATCCAGCACCATCAGGTCTTTACCGCCGGTATCGACCTGGAATTCCTGCATGAACGGCGCAGCGTCCTGATCAGGGTTGTAGCGATAAACACTGACTTTCAACATGGCAGCCACCCTTAGTAAGTCCGAATCTTCGGTTCAAACGTCGGCACCGTCTTCGGCGAGAAGTTCACGGCACGCTTGGTTACGCGCTTGTCACCCGGGAAGTACAGGGTGTGGCACAACCAGTTTTCGTCGTCGCGATCTTCAAAGTCTTCACGAGCGTGAGCACCACGGGATTCTTTACGAACCTCGGCGGCGATCGCAGTCGCTTCAGCCACTTCCAGCAGGTTTTGCAGCTCAAGGGCTTCGATACGAGCGGTGTTGAACGCCTGGCTCTTATCGTTGATCTTGACGTTGGCGATACGCTTGCGCAGGTCAGCCAGCTGGGCAATACCCTTCTGCATGTATTCGCCGGTACGGAACACACCGAAGTAGTTCTGCATGCAGCTTTGCAGCTCGCGACGCAGGGTTGCTACGTCTTCGCCATCCGTGCGCTCGTTCAGAGCGTTCAGGCGCGCCAGGGCAGCTTCGATGTTGGCGTCGGTGGCGTCATCGTATTCGATGCCGTCGGTCAGCGCCTTTTCCAGGTGCAGGCCGGCCGCGCGACCGAATACCACCAGGTCGAGCAGCGAGTTGCCGCCCAGGCGGTTGGCACCGTGAACCGATACGCAAGCCACTTCACCTACCGCGAACAGACCATGGATGATCTCGTCCTGGCCGTCGGCGTTCTGGGTGATTGCCTGGCCATGAATGTTGGTCGGCACGCCGCCCATCATATAGTGGCAAGTTGGAACCACCGGAACCGGAGCAACTACCGGGTCCACGTGAGCAAAGGTCTTGGACAGCTCGCAGATACCAGGCAGGCGGCTGTGCAGCACTTCTTCGCCCAGGTGATCGAGCTTGAGCAGTACGTGGTCGCCATTCGGGCCACAGCCGTTACCGGCGATGATCTCTTTAACCATCGAACGAGCCACAACGTCACGGCCAGCCAAGTCTTTGGCGTTCGGAGCATAACGCTCCATGAAACGCTCGCCGTGCTTGTTGATCAGGTAACCACCTTCACCACGGCAACCTTCGGTCACCAGTACACCGGCGCCGGCGATGCCGGTCGGGTGGAACTGCCACATTTCGATGTCTTGTACCGGTACGCCAGCACGCAGGGCCATGCCGACGCCGTCACCGGTGTTGATCAGGGCGTTGGTGGTCGACGCGTAGATACGACCTGCACCACCGGTCGCCAGCACAGTGGCCTTGGCGCGGATGTAGGTGGTTTCACCGGTTTCGATGCAGATGGCGATCACACCGACGAACTCGCCCTGGGCGTTCTTGACCAGGTCAACTGCGTAGTACTCGTTCAGGAACGTGGTACCGGCTTTCAGGTTGCCTTGGTAAAGGGTGTGCAGCAGCGCGTGACCGGTACGGTCGGACGCAGCGCAGGTACGGGCAGCCTGCCCGCCTTTACCGTAATCCTTGGACTGGCCGCCGAATGGACGCTGGTAGATACGGCCTTGTTCGGTACGGGAGAACGGCAGGCCCATGTGGTCCAGCTCGAACACCGCGGCCGGGCCTTCCTGACACATGTATTCGATAGCGTCCTGGTCACCGATATAGTCGGAACCCTTGACGGTATCGTACATGTGCCAGCGCCAGTCATCGTTCGGGTCGGCGGAGGCGATGGCGCAGGTGATGCCACCCTGGGCCGATACGGTGTGAGATCGCGTCGGGAACACCTTGGTGATCACGGCAGTCTTGTGACCGCCCTGGGCCAGCTGCAGCGCAGCGCGCATGCCAGCACCGCCGCCACCAATAATGATGGCGTCGAATGAAATAGTTGGAATGTTAGCCATGAATCAGATACCCCAAAGAATCTGCACACCCCAGACGAAGTAAGCGAACATCGCGACGCCGCATACTGCCTGGAAGAGGAAACGTACTGCAGTCGCGGACTTGCCCAGCGCCATCGGCGTCAGGTAGTCAGTCGCGATGGTCCACATGCCAACCCAGGCGTGAGCGCCCAGGGCTACAAGGGCCAGCAGACTGAAGATTCGCATCGCATTGTGGGAAAACAGGCCGTGCCATTGCTCATAGCCGATGCCCGGGTTTGCGACGAGGTATCCGATCAGGAAAATGAAATAAGCCGCGAGAACGACCGCAGACACACGCTGTGCCATCCAGTCATAGAGGCCCGAACGCGACAGATTCGTTACGCTGGTTACCATATCCAAACTCCTGCCAGAACGATCAGCACCACGGAAATGGCGATGATGATTTTCGAGCCCAGGCGGCCGCCTTCCAGCGTCTCACCGATGCCCATGTCCATGATCAAGTGGCGCACACCGGCTACCAGGTGATACAGAAGAGAGGACAGGAGGCCCCATGCTACGAACTTGGCCAGCGGGCTGGTCAAGCATGCCTTCACCTCGGCGTATCCTTCCTCGGAACCCAGGGATTTGCTCAATGCATAAAGCATGATGCCCAAGCCCAGGAACAGGATGATGCCGGAAACACGGTGCAGGAACGACGTAACGCCGGTGATGGGGAGTTTGATGGTCCTTAGGTCTAGGTTTACAGGTCGTTGGCTATTCACGGCTTTTTTTCACACTGAAGAGCCCCTAACAATCAGGGCAAAGTTGTTGGGGAGTGCGACTGGTCAGGTAAGCACCACCCAGGGAGTGCGACCCCCAATGAAAGCAAGCCCAAAAGCCCTTGGCGGTCGGTGGCCGAGTATAGACAGTTAGGTTACTAATGACAACGCGCACACCTCACCCTAATAGCTGATTGCGCTGGCGGGATAAAAGGCGTAAATGGCAGGCAATTTCGACGAAAAAGTACGGTTAAAGCCTTCTGGCGCAAGACTTTAGGCAAATTGACATCTGGATTTATATCAATATAGTGGTGCGGGCCCTGCGTGGGGGGTCTGTCTGATGATTTGAAGCATAAATAGGAGGCCACATGGCTGACAAAAAAGCGCAGTTGATCATCGAGGGCGCAGCCCCCGTCGAGCTGCCCATTTTAACCGGCACCGTTGGTCCCGATGTTATCGACGTACGGGGCCTGACGGCCACGGGCCGTTTTACTTTCGACCCAGGCTTCATGTCGACCGCTTCCTGCGAGTCGAAGATCACCTATATCGATGGTGATAATGGCATTCTGCTTCATCGCGGCTACCCGATCGAGCAACTGGCTGAAAAGTCGGACTACCTGGAAACCTGCTACCTGCTGCTAAATGGCGAATTGCCAACAGCCGAGCAGAAAGCCCAGTTCGTCAGCACCGTGAAGAACCACACCATGGTTCACGAGCAGTTGAAGACCTTCTTCAACGGCTTCCGTCGCGACGCCCACCCGATGGCCGTCATGTGCGGTGTAGTAGGCGCCCTGTCGGCCTTCTATCACGACTCCCTGGACATCAATAACCCGCAGCATCGCGAAATTTCCGCGATCCGCCTGGTTGCCAAGATGCCGACCCTGGCCGCAATGGTTTACAAGTACTCCATGGGCCAACCCATGATGTACCCGCGCAACGACCTCACGTACGCGGAAAACTTCCTGCACATGATGTTCAACACCCCGTGCGAGATCAAACCGATCAGCCCGGTGCTCGCCAAGGCCATGGACCGGATCTTCATCCTCCATGCCGACCACGAGCAGAACGCTTCCACCTCTACCGTGCGCCTGGCGGGTTCTTCGGGTGCCAACCCGTTCGCCTGTATTGCCGCCGGTATCGCTGCACTGTGGGGCCCTGCCCACGGCGGTGCGAACGAAGCCGTATTGACCATGCTCGATGAAATCGGCGATGTGTCCAACATCGACACCTTCATCGCCAAGGCCAAGGACAAGAACGATCCGTTCAAGTTGATGGGCTTCGGTCACCGGGTCTACAAGAACCGCGACCCGCGCGCTACCGTCATGAAGCAGACCTGCGACGAAGTGTTGAAGGAACTGGGCATCAAGAACGATCCGCAACTCGAACTGGCCATGCGCCTGGAAGAGATCGCCCTGACCGACCCGTACTTCATCGAACGCTCGCTGTACCCGAACGTCGACTTCTACTCGGGGATCATCCTCAAGGCGATCGGCATTCCAACCAGCATGTTCACCGTGATCTTCGCCCTGGCGCGGACCGTGGGCTGGATCTCCCACTGGAAAGAAATGCTCTCCAGCCCGTACAAGATTGGCCGCCCGCGCCAGCTGTACACCGGCTACGAGTCGCGTGACATCACCAAGCTGGAAGATCGCAAGTAAGCACCTGATTGCTTGTTTGTACTGAGAACGGCCTCCCTTAGTGGAGGCCGTTTTTGTTTGTGTGGCCTGATCTACCGCCATCGCAGGCAAGCCAGCTCCCACAGTTGACCGGGTTTACACAGTCGGGCTTGCCCGCGATGAGCATAGTTATCTACACAACGTTGGTGCGACGCTGACCCTGTGGCGAGGGAGCTTGCTCCCGCGACGGCCTGACAGCCGACACCTATTTACCTGACGCCCCACGACCCAACTGTGGGAGCGGGCTTGCTCGCGAAGGCGGCATGGCAGTCAACACGGTTGGATTGTGTGCATATCCATTGCTGCGGTAACGGCCACTTAGGGTTCCGCCCTGACGGCGGCTCACTTTTGAAAAGCGCAAAAGTAAGCAAAACGCTCTTGCCCCACCACTCGGCACCTCGCTTGGGCTCGGTGTGCCCGTAATCCGCCAGTGATTTGGGGGGCCGCCGCCACGCGCCATCCATGGCGCGGGGCGGCTAAACCGGCATCCCTGCCGGTTTACCCCCCAAATCCCTGTCGAATTCCGGCCAGCGTGGTTTGACGGGGCGCCTAAGATCAAAAGCAGATCAAGAGCAAGATCAAGAGCGACTCGCTTCGCATCGTGGTTACCGGAGGCTGCTGCGAACTACACAGTTGTGTAGATACCTATGCCGCGATGAGGCTAGCCTTGGCAACAAAAAACCCAGGCAAAAAAAATACCCCAGCCTTACGACCGGGGTATCTCTTATGCAGCTGACAACTTAGTGATTAACCGCCCCGCTCGCCCCCAGGCCAGTCTGCGAACGCACAAACTGTGGGAAGTACAGCGCACGCTCTTTCTCTGCCGCCGCCGACTTGTCGGTGATGGAGAAGAACCAGATGCCGACGAACGCAATGATCATCGAGAACAGCGCAGGGTACTCGTACGGGAAGATCGCTTTCTCATTGTGCAGGATCGAGACCCAGATGGTCGGGCCGAGGATCATCAGGCCCACGGCGCTGATCAAGCCCAGCCAGCCGCCAATCATGGCGCCACGGGTGGTGAGGTTTTTCCAGTACATGGAAAGCAGCAGCACCGGGAAGTTACAGCTGGCAGCGATGGAGAACGCCAGGCCGACCATGAACGCAATGTTCTGGCTTTCGAACAGGATACCCAGGCCGATGGCCAATACCCCCAAGGCTACGGTGGTGATCTTCGATACGCGAATCTCATCTTTCTCGTTGGCCTTGCCTTTCTTGATCACGCTGGCATACAGGTCATGGGACACCGCCGAAGCACCCGCCAGGGTCAAGCCGGCAACCACCGCCAGGATGGTGGCAAACGCCACGGCCGAGATGAAGCCCAGGAAGATACTGCCACCCACCGCGTTGGCCAGGTGCACCGCCGCCATGTTGTTGCCACCGAGCAAGGCGCCCGCTGCGTCCTTGAACGCCGGGTTGGTGCTGACCAACAGGATCGCGCCGAAGCCAATGATGAAGGTCAGGATATAGAAGTAGCCGATGAAGCCGGTTGCGTACAGCACGCTCTTACGCGCTTCCTTGGCGTCGCTCACCGTGAAGAAGCGCATCAGGATGTGCGGCAGGCCAGCAGTACCGAACATCAGTGCCAGGCCCAGGGAGAATGCCGAGATCGGGTCTTTCACCAGGCCGCCAGGGCTCATGATCGCTTCACCTTTGGGGTGAACCTTGATCGCCTCGGAGAACAGCATGTTGAAGTCGAAGTTGACGTGCTTCATCACCATCAGCGCCATGAACGAGGCACCGGACAGCAACAGCACCGCCTTGATGATCTGCACCCAGGTGGTCGCCAGCATGCCGCCGAACAGCACGTACATGCACATCAGGATACCCACCAGGATCACCGCCACATGGTAATCAAGGCCAAACAGCAGCTGGATCAGCTTGCCCGCGCCGACCATCTGCGCGATCAGGTAGAACGCCACCACCACCAGCGAGCCACAGGCCGACAGGCTGCGGATCTGGGTTTGCCCCAGGCGATAGGACGCCACGTCGGCAAAGGTGTATTTGCCCAGGTTACGCAGGCGCTCGGCGATCAGGAACAGAATGATCGGCCAGCCCACGAGGAAGCCGATCGAGTAGATCAAGCCGTCGTAGCCGGAGGTGAACACCAGCGCGGAAATCCCCAGGAAGGACGCCGCCGACATGTAGTCACCGGCAATTGCCAGGCCGTTCTGGAAACCGGTGATCTTGCCGCCGGCCGCATAGTAGTCCGCCGCCGATTTGTTGCGCTTGGACGCCCAGTAGGTGATGCACAGGGTGGCGCCGACAAACGCGACGAACATCACAATGGCCGAGACGTTCAGCGGTTGCTTGTGCACTTCACCGGTCAATGCGTCCGCCGCCCAAACGGCCGGAGCCAACAGCGAAGCGCCGAATAGAGCCAATAGACGCCGGATCATTGCGCAGCCTCCTTGAGAATCGCATTGTTCAGGTCGTCAAATTCGCCGTTGGCCCGACGCACGTAGATGCCGGTGAGAATGAAGGCCGACACAATCAGCCCGACGCCCAGGGGAATGCCCCAGGTAATTGAGGAACCGGGGCTGATCTTGGCCCCCAGTACTTGTGGCCCGTAGGCAATCAACAGGATGAAAGCGGAGTAAAGCCCTAGCATGATCGCCGAGAGAATCCAGGCGAACCTTTCCCTTTTCCTGACCAGCTCCTTGAAACGCGGGCTGTTTTGAATCGAGAGGTAAATGCTGTCGTTCATTGTTTTTATCCTCGCAGCACAGCTTTTTATTATTTTGGAACGTATCCACTGTATGCGGCTGCGCAATGGGTTCCAGACGACCTTAGTAGTAGATCGAGCTTAGCGAGGATTTTGGGTGTGCTACGACATTTTGGCGGGGAACGAAACAAATGTGGGAGGGGCAAACCCCAATGCCAGTGTAGGAGCGAGCTTGCTCGCGAAAAACGTCAACGGTAACGCGTTCATCTTGGATGATCGCGGTGCCGGTGCGTTCTTCGCGAGCAAGCTCGCTCCTACAGTTGGGGCGCGGTTATTTAGCCGTCCATTCGGCGACGCGCTCGGGGTGCTTGGCTACCCAGTCCTTGGCCGCGGCATCCGGCTTGGCGCCTTCTTGAATCGCCAGCATGACTTCACCGATTTCATCCTTGGAGGCCCACTGGAATTTCTTCAGGAAGGCTGCGACTTCCGGCGCTTTCTTCTCCAGGCCCTTGCTGCCGATGCTGTTGACGGTTTCAGCAGCACCATAAATCCCTTTTGGGTCGTCCAGGAAACGCAGTTTCCACTTGGCGAACATCCAGTGCGGCACCCAACCGGTGACCGCAATCGACTCCTGCTTGTCTTCGGCGCGGGTCAGTTCTGCGATCATCGCCGCACCCGAGCTGGCTTGCAGCTTGTAGTCCAGGCCATATTGCTTGATGGCTTCGTCGGTCTTGAGCATTACGCCTGAACCGGCGTCGATGCCGACGATCTTGTTCTTGAAGGTGGTATCGGCCTTGAGGTCTTCAATGGACTTGGCCTTGACGTACTCCGGCACGATCAGGCCGATCTTGGCGTCTTTGAAGTTGGGGCCGTAGTCGACCACCTTGTCCTTGTTCTTGGTCCAGTATTCACCGTGGGTCACCGGTAGCCAGGCGGAGAGCATGGCATCGAGTTTGCCGGTGGCGACACCCTGCCACATGATGCCGGTGGCAACCGCTTGCAGTTTTACGTCGTAGCCGAGCTTTTGCTTGATCACCTCTGCCGCCACATGAGTGGTGGCCACGCTGTCGGACCAGCCGTCCACGTAGCCGATGCTCAGGGTCTTGCTGTCGGCACTGGCCAGTGTGGAGCCCATCGCAACTACCAGAGTGGCAGCTGCGCCCAAGAGTCGTCGCATCTTCATAGTACTTCCCCGAAAGTGCTGCGCCCGACGGATGCCGAGCGACGTCAAACTGTTGTTATAGGGTGCACCGCGCCCCCTTCACGCGCATCGATCCGGTTGCTGAGGCATCAGTGGAGTACTGACAGTTTTATCTTCAACCTGCGTAGGCATTTGCCCTGCTCTGTCAGCGACCTTGGTTGAGCAAGAAACGACATCACATCGCCAGTAGGACGCTTTGTAGGCGTTATCGCCAGAATCCCGCCCGAAGTTTGCATGTCAAAATTATGCAGCCGCACTGGGCTGCGGCAAATCCGGGTAAGATGCGCGCCTTTGCTCCCCCAGATAAGCCGACCATGCCCGCGACTGCCCGCTTCCCTGCCCTGCCCTATTTCTTCGCCTTGATCCTCGGCGTGCTTGCCCTTGTCGGCTATTGGTACGGCCTCGGCCGGCCCGTGGTATTACCGGACGTCGCCAGTGCCAGCCATAAGCTGCAATGTGCGTCCTACACGCCGTTCGACAAGGACCAATCCCCGTTCGACCAGCCGTTCAGGTTACGCCCCGAGCGCATGGACGCCGACCTGGCGCTGCTGGCTACGCGTTTTGAATGCATTCGCACCTATTCCATGACCGGCCTGGAAGCCCTGCCGGACATGGCGCGCAAGCATGGGTTGAAGGTGATGGCCGGGGCCTGGGTCAGCAGTGACCCCGTGGCGACTCAAAAAGAAATCAACGAGTTGATCGCGGCGGCCAACGCCAGCCCGGACGTGGTGACCTCGGTGATCGTCGGCAACGAAGCCCTGCTGCGCAAGGAAGTCACTGCCAAGCAACTGGTGGCGCTGATCCATCAGGTTAAAAGCCAGATCAAGCAGCCCGTCACCTATGCCGATGTCTGGGAATTCTGGCTGCAACACCCGGAAATCGAGCCAGCGGTGGACTTCCTGACCATTCACCTGCTGCCGTATTGGGAAGATGAACCCTCCGGCATCGACCAGGCGCTCAAGCACGTGGGCGATGTGCGCCAGACTTTCGGCCATAAATTCGCGCCCAAGGACATCGTGATCGGTGAAACCGGCTGGCCCAGCGAAGGCCGCCAGCGCGAGACCGCCGTGCCCAGCCGGGTCAATGAGGCCAGGTTCATGCGTGGTTTCGTGGCCATGGCCGAAGCCAATGGCTGGCGCTACAACCTGATCGAAGCCTTTGACCAGCCATGGAAGCGCGCCAGTGAAGGGGCTGTGGGCGGTTACTGGGGGCTGTTCGATGCAGACCGCCAAGACAAAGGTATCCTCGCCGGGCCGGTAACCAATGTGCCGTACTGGCCGCTGTGGCTGGGCGTCGGCGGGCTCACCCTGCTTGGCACCCTGGTGCTCGGCGGCCGCGTTCGCAGCACCCGCTCTGCGTTAATACTGCCGTTGCTCGGTGCCGTGGCAGCGAGCTCCATCGGCAGTTGGGCCGAATTGACCCGCGTTACCGCTCGCTTCAGCGATGAATGGGTGTGGGCAGGGGTGCTGGTGGTGTTGAATCTGCTGGTGCTGGCCCATGCCGCATTGGCCCTCAGCGCCCGCGAAGGCTGGCGTGAGCGCGGGTTCAACTGGCTGGAGCAGCGCGCCGGCTGGCTGGTGGCAATCGCCGGGTTTGCCGGTGCGGTGATGATGCTGGCGCTGGTGTTTGACCCGCGTTATCGCAGCTTCCCGAGCGCGGCGCTGGTGCTGCCGGCCCTGGTGTACCTGGTACGCCCGGTGACCGGGCCGCGCCGAGAGATTGCGTTGCTGGCCTTTATCATCGGCGCCGGCATTGCGCCGCAGTTGTACCGTGAAGGGCTGTTGAACCAGCAGGCCTGGGGTTGGGCAGTGGTCAGCGTGCTGATGGTTGCGGCTTTGTGGCGTTGCTTGCGGGTGCGCAAGGTTTAACACAATCGCCTGTAGGAGCGAGCTTGCTCGCGAAAAACACCAAGATAACGCGGGGCATCAGGTACCCCGCGTCATCGTTAACGACCCTCGCGAGCAAGCTCGCTCCTACAAGGCGCCGCGAGGCTTCCTGACCAACCGCAACCCCGCAACCACCACCGCAAACACCGCAAACGTCGTGTTGTACAACGCCAACGCCGGCAACCCGAACACCAACCCCACGACTGCCAACGCCCACCCCGCACGCCCCGGAACAAAAAAGCCCAGTACCGAGGTGATCAGCGCCGCCCACCCCAGCAGCTTGAAATGAATCATCAAACCCAAATTCGAACGCACCTGGCATTCCCAGCGGCTGGCCTCATCCGCGCAGATGCCGACCCATTGCCCATCCTCCATGAAGCCATAGCGTGCGGCATAACTGGCGGCCAGCCATAACGGCAGGGCAATAAGCAGCAGGATCAACGGCAAACGACGGGACATGGGGCACTCCGATAGGCAAAAACGGCGCTCAGCTTAATCCCACGGCGGCCGTTAGCAAGGTGTTCGCGCAGATATCTGTTCAACAATGCGTGGCAAAGTGTATCGTCTGGCTACTATTACCCCGATTCCGACGTTTTTTTCCGACTTTCGTGCCGAGTGCTGGCACTTCGGTGACAAGGCGGTGGTCATAGCCTGCGAACTTCATTCAGCCCGTTCCTCTTAGGGATTAAGTCATGCTCCGTTCCTTGCGCTGTGCTGCCTTGCTGGGCAGCCTATTTTTGAGTGCGTCAGCACTGGCCGTCGATATCGACCAAGCCAGCTATGGCTACCCTTTGACCAACCCGTTCGAAGCGACCATCGCCACCACGCCTCCCGATCTGCGGCCAACCCTGCCGACGGATGACGAGATCAACCAGTCCGACTACACCCTGACGATGCGCCCCGAGCGCGAGTTCAGCCTGCCGGACAATTTCTGGGCAGTGAAGAAACTCACCTACCGCATTGCCAAGCAGGACCGCGCCGCGCCTTTGATCTTCCTGATCGCCGGCACCGGTGCACGCTTTGACAGCAGCATCAATGAATACCTGAAAAAACTGTATTACCAGGCCGGCTACCATGTGGTGCAGCTGTCCTCGCCGACCAGCTTCGACTTCATCAGCGCCGCTTCGCGCTTCGCCACCCCGGGCATCACCCAGGAAGACGCCGAAGACATGTACCGCGTGATGCAAGCCGTACGCGCGCAGAACGCCTCGTTGCCCGTGACCGACTTCTACCTCACCGGCTACAGCCTGGGCGCCCTGGATGCGGCGTTTGTCAGCAAGCTGGACGAGACCCGCCGCAGCTTCAACTTCAAGAAAGTGCTGCTGCTCAACCCGCCGGTCAACCTCTACACCTCGATCACCAACCTCGACAAGCTGGTACAGACCGAGGTCAAGGGCATCAACAACAGCACCACTTTCTATGAGTTGGTGCTGAGCAAACTGACACGTTACTTCCAGCAAAAAGGCTACATCGACCTCAACGATGCCCTGCTCTATGACTTCCAGCAGTCCAAACAGCACCTGAGCAACGAACAGATGGCCATGCTGATCGGCACCTCGTTCCGCTTCTCGGCTGCCGACATCGCCTTCACTTCGGACTTGATCAACCGCCGCGGCCTGATTATTCCGCCCAAGTACCCGATCACCGAGGGCACCAGCCTCACGCCGTTCCTCAAGCGTGCCCTACAGTGTGACTTCGACTGCTACCTCACCGAGCAAGTGATCCCGATGTGGCGCGCGCGTTCCGATGGCGGCAGCCTGCTGCAACTGATCGACCAGGTCAGCCTGTACGCCCTCAAGGACTATCTGCGCGACAGCCCGAAAATCGCCGTGATGCATAACGCCGACGATGTGATCCTCGGCCCTGGCGACCTGGGCTTCCTGCGTAAAACCTTCGGCGATCGCTTGACCGTCTACCCGCTGGGCGGCCATTGCGGCAACCTCAATTACCGCGTCAACGCCGACGCCATGCTGGAGTTCTTCCGTGGCTAAATATCTTCTGCTGCTCGCCGCACTGATGTGCGCAGGCGTGGCCAATGCCGACAACAGCAAGGCCCAAGAACCCGTCAAGGTCGATGCCGACGGCTTCAAGGAGCCGCTGACCAAGCTCAAGTTCAACCCAGGCTTGGACCAGCGTGAGTTCGAACGCTCCACGCTCACCGCGCTCAACGTCTACGACCCACTGGAGTCATGGAACCGCCGCGTGTACCACTTCAACTATCGCTTCGACCAGTGGGTGTTCCTGCCGGTGGTGAACGGTTACCGCTACGTCACGCCGAGCTTCCTGCGCACCGGCGTGAGCAACTTCTTCAACAACCTGGGCGATGTGCCTAACCTGATGAACAGCTTGTTGCAGCTCAAGGGCCACCGCTCGCTGGAAACCACCGGGCGCCTGCTGGTCAACACCACCATTGGCATCGCCGGCCTGTGGGACCCGGCCACCGCCATGGGCCTGCCGCGCCAGAGCGAAGACTTCGGCCAGACCCTGGGCTTCTACGGTGTACCGGGTGGTGCCTATGTGATGCTGCCGATCTTAGGTCCGTCGAACCTGCGCGACACTGGCGGCCTGCTGGTGGACTACAGCGCCGAATCGCAGATCAACTTCCTCAACGTGTCCGAAGTCAGTTCCAACCATCCGGAAGTCTGGGCCCTGCGCGCCGTCGACAAGCGCTACCAGACCAGCTTCCGCTACGGCCAGATGAACTCGCCGTTCGAGTATGAGAAGGTGCGGTATATCTACACCGAGTCGCGCAAGTTGCAGATCGCCGAGTAAACCGCAGCGACAAAAAAAGGCCATTCGATTGAATGGCCTTTTTTATGCCTGCTGTTTTACCCCCGCAGCGCTTTCCAGCCCTTGCCTACCACGCTGACCACTGCGAGGACGACGGCGCCGGCAATGATGCCCGCCACCGCATTGAGCAGCGTAGGCATCAGCCACGCGAATGCGCCGGTGCTCTGGCTCACGGTTTCGATCCAGTGATGCACCACGGGCACGCCATGGGTGAGGATGCCGCCACCGACCATGAACATCGCCGCCGTGCCGATCACTGACAGGCTCTTCATCATGTAGGGTGCCGCGCTCAGGATCGCGCCGCCAATACTGCGCGCCACCTGGCCCGGTTTCTGCGTCAGCCACAGCCCCAGATCGTCGAGCTTGACGATACCTGCCACCAATCCATATACGCCGATGGTCATGACAATGGCGATACCCGACAGCACGATCACCTGCTGCGTGAGCTGCGCGTCGGCGACGATGCCGAGGGTGATGGCGATGATCTCGGCGGAGAGAATGAAGTCGGTGCGGATCGCGCCCTTGATCTTGTCTTTCTCGAACGCCACCAGGTCGGTTGCCGGGTCGGCCACCGCTTCAGCCAACTGCGCGTGTTCGGCCTGGTCTTCAGCCTTGCTGTGCAGGAACTTGTGAGCGAGTTTTTCGAAACCCTCGAAACACAGGTAGGCGCCGCCGAGCATCAACAGCGGTATCACCGCCCACGGAGCGAAGGCGCTGATCAACAGGGCCGTCGGCACCAGGATCAGCTTGTTGATAAACGAGCCCTTGGCCACCGCCCACACCACGGGAATTTCCCGCTCGGCGCGCACACCTGAGACCTGCTGGGCGTTCAGTGCAAGGTCATCGCCCAGCACGCCCGATGTCTTCTTGGCGGCCATTTTTGTCATCAGCGCGACGTCATCGAGTACCGCGGCGATATCGTCGATCAACACCAATAAGCTGCTTCCTGCCATGAACCGGACTTCCGTTAGAGAGAGATGGCGCGAGCATAGCGCGGCGCAAGGCCTTGTGGGCAGATTGTTGAGGCCTGCGGATGGCCGGTGCTACCATGCGCAACCGCCTGTCATGGCAAGGAAACGTCTGGTTTATGAGCAGCATTCGCGAGCGCAACAAAGAAAAAATCCTGCGGGCGGCGAGCGAGGAGTTTGCCGACAAGGGCTTCGCCGCGACCAAAACCAGCGACATCGCCGCCAAGGCCGGGCTGCCCAAGCCCAACGTCTACTACTACTTCAAGTCCAAGGACAACCTCTACCGCGAGGTGCTCGAAAGCATTATCGAGCCGATCCTGGCCGCCTCCACGCCGTTCAACCCCGAAGGCGAGCCCAAGGAAGTATTGAGCAATTACATCCGCTCCAAAATCCGCATCTCCCGCGACCTGCCGTTCGCCTCCAAGGTGTTCGCCAGCGAAATCATGCACGGCGCCCCACACCTGAGCGCCGAGCAGGTTGAACAGCTCAATGCCCAGGCCAAGCACAATATCGACTGCATCCAGAACTGGGTTGACCGTGGCCTGATCGCAGCGATTGACCCCAACCACCTGATGTTCAGCATCTGGGCAGCCACCCAGACCTATGCCGATTTCGACTGGCAGATCTCGGCAGTGACCGGCAAGGCCAAGCTGGATGAGGCCGATTATGAGGCGGCGGCGCAGACGATTATTCGGTTGGTGCTCAAGGGGTGTGAGCCGGATTGATAGACCGCGCAGAGGCTATCGCAGGCAAGCCAGCTCCCACACGGATTTGCGCGGGACACAAAATGTAAAATGGTCACAATCCCCTGTGGGAGCGGGCTTGCCCGCGATAGCGCCCATCCAGACACATCCTGCTAAAAGCCTGCCGATCAGCCTTCGCCCCTCAGTCTAGCCTCTCAGAACCCCATCTGAAGAGAGGCCAAGGAATGCCTGATTTACCTGCTTCGAAACGCCTGCGCATCGGTCGCTATAACGAATCCAACCGCATTTACCTGCTCACCACCAACACCCTTGAACGTGAGCCCATCTTCAGCGACTTCAGACTCGGCCGTCTGGTCGTACAACAATTCAGGATCGCTCAATATAAAGGGCTCGCAACATCATTGGCCTGGGTAGTAATGCCTGATCATTTCCATTGGCTTGTCTCTTTGGAGAAAGGCTCGCTTGCCGACTTGATGCGCCAAGTTAAATCCAAGAGCACCCGCGTGGTGAATGCGGTGGCTGGCCGCCAAGGTCGCCTCTGGCAGCCGGGCTTTCATGATCATGCCGTGCGTCGAGAGGAAAGCCTTGAGGGGATTGCACGCTACATCGTAGCTAATCCACTCAGGGCCGGGCTGGTAAAGAAGTTTGGCGACTATCCGCTGTGGGATGCTATTTGGGTTTGACTGTAGACCGAGTCGACTGCATCGCAGGCAAGCCAGCTCCCACACTGATTGGATTCACACAGTTGGATTTGTGAACACCGCCAATGTGGGAGCTGGCTTGCCTGCGATAGCTTACTCACAGTCAGAACGATTCAAGCCGACACCCCCGCATCCGCCATCAACCCCACCCCCTCTATCGCCGTGATCGCACACTGTTCGTCAATATCGGACGTGTCCCCGCTGATCCCGATCGCGCCCAGCACCACGCCGCTCTGATCCCGAATCAGCACCCCACCCGGTGCTGGCACGACGCTGCCCTGCCCCAGGCTGTTCAACGCGGCGATAAACGCCGGGCGCTGTTGGGCGTCCAGTGCCAGCAAACGTGAGCCCTTGCCCAGGGCGATGGCGCCCCAGGCCTTGCCGATGGCGATTTGCGGGCGTAGCAGGCTGGCACCGTCTTCGCGTTGCAGGGTGACCAGGTGGCCGCCGCTGTCGAGCACGGCGATGGTCAGGGGCGCAGCCGAAATAGTGCGGCCTGCGGTAAGGGCCTGGGTGGCCAGTTGGGTGGCGAGTTTCAAGGTTAAAGCGCTCATAGGTGCCGTCCTTATCTTGTTATGGGTAAAGCGGTGAGGTCTGTTTGATCAGATGCTCGATCACACAAATAGAACACAATGATATTTGTTTTTGTATACAATATTTTCCAACAAAGGCTCCATACGTCGAAAAAAGCGCTTCCGACGAACGCCAAGGTCAGTTTACGAAAGGCATTGACCAACGCAGCTCGGCGTGAATACACTTTGTACAGACACCACTTGTATACAATTACAAAACGCAAGAGGCACCAAAACCATGAGCAAAATGAGAGCAATCGAAGCCGCCGTCCTGGTGATGCGCCGTGAAGGTGTGGATACCGCCTTCGGTATCCCAGGCGCCGCGATCAACCCGCTGTATTCGGCCTTGCAGAAGGTGGGTGCCATCGATCACGTCCTTGCTCGCCACGTTGAAGGCGCCTCGCACATGGCCGAGGGCTACACCCGCACCAAGGCCGGCAATATCGGCGTGTGCATCGGCACGTCGGGCCCGGCGGGTACCGACATGGTCACCGGCCTGTACAGCGCCTCGGCCGACTCGATCCCGATCCTGTGCATCACCGGCCAAGCCCCTCGCGCCCGGATGCACAAGGAAGACTTCCAGGCCGTGGACATCACCAGCATCGTCAAGCCAGTCACCAAGTGGGCAACCACGGTGCTGGAACCCGGCCAAGTGCCTTACGCGTTCCAGAAAGCCTTCTATGAAATGCGCTCTGGCCGCCCCGGCCCGGTATTGATCGATCTGCCCTTCGACGTACAGATGGCCGAGATCGAATTCGACATCGACGCCTACCAGCCACTGCCCCTGGCCAAGCCGCTGGCGACCCGCGTGCAGGTAGAAAAAGCCCTGGCCCTGCTCGATGCAGCCGAACGCCCATTGCTGGTGAGCGGTGGCGGCGTGATCAACGCCGACGCCAGCGAGCTGCTGGTGGAGTTCGCTGAGTTGACTGGCATCCCGGTGATCCCGACCCTGATGGGCTGGGGCACGATTCCGGACGATCACCCGCTGATGGTGGGCATGGTCGGTCTGCAAACCTCGCACCGCTACGGCAACGCGACGATGCTCAAGTCGGACGTGGTGCTGGGCATCGGCAACCGCTGGGCCAACCGTCACACCGGTTCGGTCGAGGTGTACACCGAAGGCCGTAAATTCATTCACGTCGACATCGAGCCAACCCAGATCGGCCGCGTATTCACGCCGGACCTGGGCATCGTTTCCGACGCTGGCTCCGCGCTGACGATGTTCATAGAAGTGGCCCGGGAGTGGAAAGCCGCCGGCAAGCTCAAGGACCGCAGTGCCTGGTTGCATGACTGCCAACAGCGCAAGGCCACCCTGCACCGCAAGACTCACTTCGACAACGTGCCGGTCAAGCCGCAACGCGTGTACGAAGAGATGAACCAGGTGTTCGGCAAAGACACCTGCTACGTCAGCACCATCGGTTTGTCGCAGATTGCCGGCGCGCAATTCTTGCACGTCTACAAGCCTCGTCACTGGATCAACTGCGGCCAGGCCGGCCCATTGGGCTGGACCATTCCAGCGGCGCTGGGCGTGGTCAAGGCCGACCCGAGCCGCAAAGTGGTGGCGTTGTCGGGCGACTATGACTTCCAGTTCATGATCGAAGAACTGGCGGTGGGCGCGCAGTTCAAGCTGCCGTACATCCATGTGGTGGTGAACAACTCTTATCTGGGCTTGATCCGCCAGGCCCAGCGTGGGTTCGAGATGGACTACTGCGTGCAACTGTCCTTCGACAACCTCAACGCCCCGGAACTCAACGGCTACGGCGTCGACCATGTGGCGGTTGCCGAAGGCCTGGGCTGCAAGGCTCTGCGGGTGTTCGAGCCGGGCCAGATCCAACCGGCCTTGCGCCGAGCCCAAGAGATGATCGAAGAATTCAAGGTGCCGGTGATCGTTGAGATTATTCTGGAACGGGTGACCAATATTTCCATGGGCACCGAGATCAACGCCGTCAATGAATTCGAAGATCTGGCCCTGGTCGGCAACGATGCGCCGACTGCCATTTCCCTGCTCGATTAAGGAGAACCCTATGCCGCGCTTTGCTGCCAACCTGTCCATGCTGTTTACCGAACAGGATTTCCTTGCCCGCTTCAAAGCGGCTGCCGATGCCGGTTTCCAGGGCGTGGAGTACCTGTTCCCGTATGAATTCAGCTCCGCCGACATCAAGGCGCAGCTGGACGCCAACGGCCTGACCCAGGTGTTGTTCAACCTGCCAGCCGGTGACTGGGCCAAGGGCGAGCGCGGCCTGGCATGCCACCCGGACCGGGTCGAGGAGTTCCGTGCCGGGGTCAAGCTGGCCATCGCCTATGCCCAGGTATTGGGCAATACCCAGGTCAACTGCCTGGCGGGTATCCGGCCACAAGGTGTCGATGACGAGACCGTAGAAAAAACCTTCGTCGCCAACCTCAAGTACGCCGCCGAGAAGCTGCAGGCGGCGGGTATCAAGCTGGTGATGGAGATGATCAACACCCGCGACATTCCCGGCTTCTACCTCAACAACACGGCGCAGGCCCTGTCGATTCGCGAACAAGTGGGCAGCGCCAACCTGTTCCTGCAATACGACATCTACCACATGCAAATCATGGAAGGTGACCTGGCGCGGACCATGGCCGCGCACCTGGGCGAGATCAACCACATTCAGCTGGCGGACAACCCAGGGCGCAACGAGCCAGGCACCGGTGAGATCAACTATCGCTTCCTGTTCGAGCACCTGGACCGCATTGGTTACGCGGGGTGGGTTGGCTGTGAGTACAAGCCGTTGACCACTACCGAGGCGGGTTTGGGCTGGCTCAAGACCCATAACGCCATCTGACAACTGACACCACACAAAACAATGTGGGAGCTGGCTTGCCACATTAAAAGAGGATTTTGATCATGGCTAAAATCGGATTTATCGGCACCGGCATCATGGGCCAACCCATGGCCGCCAACCTGCAGAAAGCAGGTCATCAACTGTTTCTCTCCGAACATCACGGCAAGGCACCGGCTGAACTGATCAGCGCCGGCGCCGTGGCCCTGGCCAACCCGCAACAAGTGGCCCAGGAAGCCGAGTTCATCATCGTCATGGTGCCCGACACCCCACAAGTCGATGATGTGCTGTTCCGCGCCGACGGCGTGGCTGCGGGCCTGTCACCGAACAAGGTGGTGATCGACATGAGTTCGATCTCCCCGACTGCCACCAAGGCGTTCGCCGCCAAGGTCAACCAGGCCGGCGCGCAGTACCTGGATGCCCCGGTGTCCGGTGGTGAAGTCGGCGCCAAGGCCGGCACCTTGAGCATCATGGTCGGCGGCGAACCGCAGACTTTTGAACGTGCGCTACCGCTGTTCCAGAGCATGGGCAAGAACATCACCCTGGTGGGCGGTAATGGCGATGGCCAGACCGCCAAGGTCGCCAACCAGATCATCGTCGCCCTGAACATCCAGGCGGTGGCCGAAGCGTTGTTGTTCGCCGCCAAAAACGGCGCCGACCCGGCCAAAGTGCGTGAAGCGCTGATGGGTGGCTTTGCATCGTCCAAGATTTTGGAAGTGCACGGCGAGCGCATGATCAAGGGCACCTTCGACCCAGGTTTTCGCATCAACCTGCACCAGAAGGACCTAAACCTGGCCCTGGCCGGCGCCAAGGAACTGGGGATCAACCTCCCGAACACCGCCGGCACCCAGCAAGTGTTCAGCACCTGCACCGCGATTGGCGGCGGCAATTGGGACCACTCGGCGCTGATCAAGGGCCTGGAGCATATGGCGAACTTCTCGATTCGCGATAAGTAACGAAAATACGCAATACCCCCCGGTAGGAGCGAGCTTGCTCGCGAAAAACCTGAGAGCACCACTGGCTCCCTGGTTACCCGCGTTATCGTTGACGAATTTCGCGAGCAAGCTCGCTCCTACAAATAATAAGAATCCCCCGGGAGCCCGCTTATGTCGGTCGATCCGCAACACCTGCTTCGCGAGCTGTTTGCCACAGCCATCGACGCCGCCCACCCCCGGCAAGTCCTTGAACCCTACCTGCCTGCCGACCGCAGTGGCCGGGTGATCGTGATTGGCGCCGGCAAAGCCGCGGCCGCCATGGCGCTGGTTGTCGAAGACTGTTGGCAGGGCGAAGTTACGGGCCTGGTAGTCACCCGTTACGGCCACGGCGCGCCGTGCAAAAAAATCGAAGTGGTCGAAGCCGCCCACCCGGTTCCGGATGCGGCCGGCCTGGCCGTGGCCCAGCGTGTGCTGGAACTGATCAGCCATCTGGGTGAAGACGACCGCGTGATCTTCCTGCTCTCCGGCGGTGGTTCGGCACTACTCGCCCTGCCCGCCGAAGGCATCACCCTGGCCGACAAGCAAGCCATCAACAAAGCCCTGCTTAAATCCGGCGCCACCATTGGCGAGATGAATTGCGTGCGCAAGCACCTCTCGGCCATCAAGGGCGGGCGCTTGGCCAAGGCCGCGTGGCCGGCCACGGTGTACACCTACGCGATCTCCGATGTACCGGGCGACCAGGCCACGGTGATTGCCTCGGGCCCGACGGTCGGCGACCCGAGCACCTCGCAACAGGCCCTGGCGATCCTCAAGCGTTACCACATCGACGCCCCTGCTTCGGTGCGCAGTTGGTTGCAGAACCCGGCCTCGGAAACCGTCAAGCCCGGCGACCCGGTGCTTGCCCGCAGCCACTTCCAATTGATCGCCCGCCCGCAGCAATCGCTTGAAGCAGTGGCAGTCAAAGTGCGCCAGGCCGGTTTCAGCCCGCTGATCCTGGGTGATCTGGAAGGCGAAGCCCGCGATGTGGCCAAGGTACACGCCGGCATCGCCCGGCAAATCGTGCAGCACGGCCAGCCACTGGCGGCGCCGTGCGTGATTCTTTCGGGCGGCGAAACCACCGTCACCGTACGCGGCGACGGCCGTGGCGGGCGCAATGCGGAATTCCTCCTGAGCCTCACCGACAGCCTCAAGGGCCTGCCCGGCGTGTACGCCCTGGCCGGCGATACCGATGGCATCGACGGCTCAGAAGACAACGCCGGCGCGATCATGACCCCCTGCAGCTACCGCCGTGCCGAAGCCCTGGGCCTGTCGGCCAGCGATGAGCTGGACAACAACAACGGCTACGGCTATTTCGCCGCCCTGGGCGACTTGATCATCACCGAGCCGACGCGCACCAACGTCAACGACTTTCGCGCCATCCTGATCCTTGAGACTGCCAACCATGACGCCTGACAAGAAGGTCAAAATCCTCGCCACCCTGGGCCCGGCCACCGACGGTATCGACGACATCCTTGAGCTGGTGGAGGCCGGGGTGAATATCTTCCGCCTCAACTTCAGCCACGGCGACCACGCCGACCATGCCCAGCGCTACCAGTGGATTCGCCAGGTCGAGCGCCAGCTCAACTACCCGCTCGGCATCCTCATGGACCTGCAAGGGCCGAAGCTGCGGGTGGGACGCTTTGCCGAAGGCAAGGTGCAGCTCGTACGCGGCCAGGCCCTGCGCCTGGACCTGGATGAAACCCTGGGCGACCAACGCCGGGTCAACCTGCCCCACCCGGAAATCATCGCAGCCCTGGAGCCGGGCATGGACCTGCTGCTCGACGACGGCAAGCTGCGCCTGCGCGTGATCACCAAGCATGCCGATGCCATCGACACCACCGTGCTCAATGGCGGCGAACTGTCTGACCGCAAAGGTGTGAACGTCCCACAAGCGCTGTTGGAACTGAGCCCACTCACCGCCAAGGACCGCCGCGACCTGAGCTTTGGCCTGGAGCTGGGTGTGGACTGGGTGGCGCTGTCGTTTGTGCAACGCCCGGAAGACATCCGCGAAGCCCGCGAGCTGATCGGCGATAAAGCGTTTTTGATGGCCAAGATCGAAAAGCCTTCGGCGGTGCAACGGCTGCGCGAAATCGCCGAATTGAGCGACGCGATCATGGTGGCCCGAGGTGATTTGGGCGTGGAAGTGCCGGCCGAGAGCGTGCCGCAGATTCAGAAAGACATTATCAGCACCTGCCGCCAACTGGGTAAGCCGGTGGTGGTGGCCACGCAGATGCTCGAATCCATGCGCTTCTCGCCGGCACCTACCCGCGCCGAAGTCACCGATGTGGCCAATGCAGTGGCTGAAGGTGCGGACGCGGTGATGCTGTCGGCGGAAACCGCTTCGGGCGAGTACCCACTGGAAGCGGTGCAGATGATGAGCAAGATCATCCGCCAGGTGGAAAACGGCCCGGACTACCAGGCCCAGTTGGACGTCAGCCGGCCCAACGCGGATGCCACGGTGTCGGACGCCATCAGTTGTGCGATCCGCCGTATCAGCAGCATCCTGCCGGTGGCGGTGCTGGTGAATTACAGCGAGTCCGGCAGCTCCAGCTTGCGCGCGGCGCGGGAACGGCCGGTGGCGCCGATTCTCAACCTCACACCCAACCTGTCCACGGCGCGACGCCTGAGCGTGGCGTGGGGCGTGCACTCGGTGGTCAATGATCGGCTGCGCCAAGTGGATGAGGTGTGTTCCACCGCGCTGGAAATTGCCCAGGCCCAGGGCATGGCGCAGCGTGGCGATACCTTGGTGATTACCGCGGGGGTGCCGTTTGGGCAGCCGGGGTCGACCAATTCGCTGCGTATCGAAACCCTACTGTAGGAGCGAGCTTGCTCGCGAAGAACGTCAACGATGACGCGGGTACCCTGAATGCACGCGGCGCCCTCAGGTTTTTCGCGAGCAGGGAGCTGACATGCACAACCCAACCTGCCCCGACTGGGCCGAAGCCCTGCTCAACGGCTTCAGCCAAATCTTCCTGCAGCGCCATCCGCTGTGCGGCCTGCTGTGCCTGCTGGCGATCCTGATCGGCGCCCCGGCCTTGCTCGGCGGGGCCTTGCTGGGTGGCGTCGCGGGGTTGCTCACGGCCCAGCGCCGGGGGTATCCCAAGGCCGAACGCCAGGCCGGGCTGTATAGCTACAACGGCGTGTTGCTGGGCCTGTTGATCAGCCAGCACTTTGCCTGGTCGGCGCTGGTGCCACCGCTGATCCTGGCGTGCGGCGGCTTGAGTACGATCCTCACTCGGCACTGGTTGAAACACGCAACCGGGCCCCAGGATTTGCCCGCCTACACCGCGCCCTTTGTTGGCCTGGGCTGGTTGTTGCTCGGCCAGGCCCCACAGAACACCCTTGCGCTGATCGAGCCCGACACTGTCGCTGTAGTGGCCGCGCCCTTCACCGGCCTTGGGCAAATTATGCTACTGGACCAGCCCCTGGCGGGCGTACTGATAGCCCTGGGCTTGCTGCTGGCCAGCCGTCGCGCCGCCGCGTGGGCCTTGGTCGGCGCCGCGCTCGGCATGCTGGCCGGCTGGTGGCTGAACGACCCCACTGGCGCCCTGCTCGGCCTGCACAGCTATAACCCCGCGCTGGCCGCCCTGGCCCTGTGCTCGTCGCGTCGCCAGCCCTGGTTACCGCTGCTGGGCATTGGCCTGGCCATCTTGCTCACCCCGGGCTTTGCCGGCCTGCACCTGCCCGCGCTGACCGCGCCGTTTATCCTCGCCTGCTGGCTGGTGCGCGCCGGTCAGCGAATGCTGCACAAGCCTCACATGGACAGCCCGTTCGAATCGCCCTAGGCTTGCTCGATATTCGTTTCGGGCAGGGTTTATGGACAGCAACAACGACTGGCGCCAGCGCCTCTACATCATGGTGTTCCAAAGCGACACCGTCGCCGGGCGGCGCTTTGACGGCATCCTGCTGCTGATCATCCTCGCCAGCCTGGTGATCGTGATGCTCGACAGCATCGACACAATTCACCAGAACTACGCCGACGTGCTGGCCTATATCGAATGGGGCTTCACGCTGATTTTTGCTATCGAGTACGGCCTGCGCCTGTATTGCTCGCCCAAGCCGCTGCGCTATGCCTTCAGCTTTTATGGCTTGGTGGACCTGCTGGCCATCGTCCCCGGCATCCTCGCACTGTACTACAGCGACGCCCAGTATCTGCTGATCATCCGCATCATCCGAATGCTGCGCATCTTCCGCGTGCTCAAGCTCAGCCCGTACCTCAAGCAGGCCAACTACCTGATGGCCGCGCTGCGCGGCAGCAAACAGAAGATCGTGGTGTTCCTGGTCAGCGTGTGCACCCTGGTGACGGTGTTCGGCACCTTGATGTACGTGATCGAAGGCCCGGAACATGGCTTCACCAGTATTCCCAAGGGCATCTACTGGGCCATCGTCACCCTGACCACCGTGGGCTTCGGCGATATCGTGCCCAAAACGCCCCTGGGCCAGGTGATTTCATCGCTGGTGATGATCACCGGTTACTCGATCATCGCCGTGCCGACGGGTATTTTCACCGCCGAGCTGGCCAGCGCCATGCGCGGTGAACAGCTGCACACCGAATGCCCAGCGTGCAAGAAAGACAGCCATGAACCCAACGCCGCGTTTTGCGCGCGCTGTGGCAGCAATCTGTTTCGCAAACTGGAATAAGCAAAGTTCGTTTTAATCTTTAAAGGTCTATGCGGGCCCGGCTATAGTCGCTGGCAAATTGCCTCCCCTCTTCTCGAACAACAAGGAATGAGCAGTGAAAAAAATCCTCAGCGCCTCCCTACTGGCCGCCGGCCTGGCCCTGGCGGGCTCCGCCCAGGCCGCGACCACCCTGCTCAACGTCTCCTACGACGTGATGCGCGACTTCTACAAGGACTACAACGCCGCCTTCCAGAAGCACTGGGCAGCCGAACACCCGGACGACAAGCTGACGTTGCAGATGTCCTTCGGCGGCTCCAGCAAACAGGCACGCTCAGTGATCGACGGCCTGCCCGCCGACGTGATCACCATGAACATGGCCACCGACATCAATGCCCTGGTCGACAACGGCAAACTGGTGCCGGACAACTGGGTAACGCGCTTGCCGAACAACAGCGCGCCGTTCACCTCCGCCACGGTGTTTATCGTGCGCAAAGGCAACCCCAAAGCCTTGAAAGACTGGCCCGACCTGCTCAAGGACGGCGTGCAGGTGATCGTGCCCAACCCGAAAACCTCGGGTAACGGCCGCTACACCTACCTGTCGGCCTGGGGTTACGTGTTGAAGAACGGCGGCGATGAAGAAAAAGCCAAGACCTTCGTTGGCAAGTTGTTCAAGCAAGCGCCAGTGCTGGACACCGGTGGCCGCGCCGCCACTACCACCTTCATGACCAACCAGATTGGCGACGTGCTGGTGACCTTTGAAAACGAAGCCGAAATGATCGCCCGTGAATTTGGCCGTGATCAGTTCGAAGTGGTCTACCCAAGCGTCTCCGCCGAAGCCGAACCGCCGGTGTCGGTGGTGGATAAAGTGGTCGAGAAAAAAGGCACCCGTGCCGTGGCCGAGGACTACCTCAAGTACCTGTGGTCGCCCGAAGGCCAGGAAATTGCGGCCAACAACTACCTGCGCCCACGGGACCCGAAGGTGCTGGCCAAGTACACCGACCGGTTCCCCAAGGTAGATTTCCTGTCGGTGGAGAAAACCTTTGGTGACTGGCGCACGGTGCAAAAGACCCACTTCAATGATGGCGGCGTGTTTGACCAGATCTACTCTGGCCAATAACCCACCTGACTGAATCAACTCGGTCAAACTGTGGGAGCTGGCTTGCCTGCGATGACGGCGAGTCAGCTTGCACATGAGCGGCTGATACACCGCCATCGCAGCATAGGTATCTACACAACTGTGTAGGTTGTAGCAGCCAACGGTAACCACGATGCGAAGCGAGCCGCTCTTGATCTTGATCTGCTTTTGATCTCAGGCGCCCCGTTAAACCACGCTGGCCGAACGCAGGCTTGAATTCGTGGGTAACCCGGCAGGACGCCGGGTTAGCCGCCCCGCGCCATGGATGGCGCGTGGCGGCGGCCCACGGATTCAAGACTGTGTTCGGGCACACCGAGCCCAAGCGAGGTGCCGAGTGGTGGGGCAAGAGCGTTTTGCTTACTTTTGCGCTGTTCAAAAGTGAGCCGCCGTCAGGGCGGAACCCTAAGTGGCCGTTACCGCAGCAATGGATATGTACCCAATCCAACTGTGTCGCCTGTCAGGCCGCCTTCGCGAGCAAGCCCGCTCCCACAGTTGGATTGCGGAGCGTCAGGTAGATAGGCGTCGACTGGCAGGCCGTCTTCGCAGGCAAGCCAGTTCCCACATTTGGATCGCGGGGCATCATCGCACTAAAATTGTGTAGATACCTATGGCCATCCCAAGCAAGCCAGCGCCCACTTTTTTGCGCGAAGCAGATGTATCTGAATGTATCATCAGCCGACATAAGTGATATCACCACAAGCAACCTACTCACTTGCAAGCCTTGTCTTTACTCTCCCACCCCATCGTCCTTCGCCTTTATGAGTACACCATGAACGCAACCTCACACGCTGCAGGCACCATGACCCGGGGCATGGTCATGCTGTTCGCGTTTTGCTGCGGCGCCATCGTCGCCAACATCTACTATGCGCAACCGATCATCGAGCTGATTGCCCCGGACATTGGCCTGACGCCAGCAATGGCCAGCCTGATCGTGTCCCTCACGCAAATCGGCTATGCCCTCGGCCTGTTCTTCCTGGTGCCCCTGGGCGACCTGCTGGAAAACCGCAAGCTGATGATTGCCACCACCGTCGTGGCGATCGCCAGCCTGTTGGGCGCAGCGTTTATCGAACAGCCAAACCTGTTCTTGCTGGTATCGCTGCTGATCGGCTTCAGTTCCGTCTCGGTGCAGATCCTGATTCCGCTGGCCGCACACCTGGCGCCGGCCGAGTCTCGTGGCCGGGTGGTCGGCAGTATCATGGGCGGCCTGCTGCTGGGCATCCTGCTGGCACGGCCGGTGTCGAGCGTGGTGGCCGATCACTTCGGCTGGCGTGCGATGTTCATGGCGGCCGCCGCGCTGATGGCGTTTATCAGCGTGGTGCTGATGCTGACCATCCCCAAGCGCCAACCCGATCACAGTGCCAGCTACGGCCAGTTGCTGCATTCGCTGGGCACTCTGCTGCGTGAGCAACCGCTGTTGCGCCAGCGGGCGTTCTACCAGGGTTGCATGTTCGCCGCCTTCAGCCTGTTCTGGACCGCCGCACCATTGGAACTGGCGCGTAACCACGGCCTGAGCCAAAGCGAAATCGCACTGTTTGCCCTGGTCGGTGCCCTCGGCGCCATCGCCGCGCCCATGGCCGGTCGCCTGGCCGATGCAGGCCATACCCACCGCGCCTCGTTGCTGGCGCTGCTGTTTGGTGCACTGAGTTTCCTGCCGGCGTTGGTGCACCCGCTGTACAGCGTGATAGGCCTGGCAGTCACCGGGGTGGTCCTGGACTTTTGCGTGCAGATGAACATGGTCCTCGGCCAGCGCGCCATCTACGCACTCGATGCCAACAGCCGCAGCCGCCTGAACGCGCTGTACATGACCAGCATCTTCATTGGCGGTGCATTCGGCTCGGCGATTGCCAGCAGCGTGTATGAACACGGCGGCTGGTTGGCTGTAATGCTGGTGGGCAGTGCATTTGCGCTGGTCGCCTTGTTGCGCTTCCTGAGTGCGGCACGTAAAGCCGCGCTGGTCACCGCACAAGCGTCCTGACGGGTCATTGGGCCCCACAAAATTTTTCACAACGCACAAAGGGGCGGGACTTGATCAACCATTGATTAAGTCTCGCCCCGCCTTGCTTCAAGCAATGGCGACCGTCAAAGGTGCGCGATCACGTCGTTAGAGATAACCGCCATCTTTGATGTTGAGCCCAATGACATCTTCCGGGCTGATCATTTGGGTGCTCTTGATCAGGAAATCGGTCTTGCCATCGCCATCCAGGTCGATCGCCAACAGGTAACGTCCCGACAGCGGATTGAACTTGATGATGGTGTCACCCGCCGCCCCCGTATAGCTGTCGACGAAGTTCAACGTGACCTTGCCGTCGAGCGCCATTTGCGACAGATCGATCTTGTCTTGCCCGGTTTTGAAGTCCAGCAGCAGGTCGGCATTGGCACGGGTTGAATCGCTGAAGGCATTGAACTTGAAGGTGTTCCAACCGCCGCCGCCCACCAGCGTATCGGCCCCAGCGCCACCGGTCAGTACGTTATCGGCACTGTTACCAATGATGCGGTCGTTACCCCGGCCTCCCACGGCATTTTCGATCACGGTCTTCTCGCCGATCCTGACGTTTTCCCTCATGCCACCTACGCTGGACAGCGCACCACCGCGCAAGTCGATGATTTGATCCTGTATGAAGCCAGAGAAATCGAAAGTATCGTTCCCACGCTGATCCCAGATATTGAATTCTGGTTTATCGGACGCGGATGTAAGGGTGGTTTCCGGCCTACCGGTATTCGAGTTGAATCCGTAGATGGTGTCGTCAGTCCTGGCGTCGCGGTTTGGCCTGGTAGGACCCGCTGTAGGCTTGGGGTCGTCACCTGGCTTAGGCTTATCAATCACTGGCTTGGTATCACCACCTGCCTTGGGCTGGTCACCTAATGGTTTGGTATCGCCGCCTGCCTTGGGCTGGTCACCTGCTGGTTTGGTATCGCCGCCTGCCTTGGGCTGGTCACCGACTGGTTTGGTATCGCCGCCTGCCTTGGGCTGGTCACCGACTGGTTTGGTATCGCCGCCTGCCTTGGGCTGGTCACCTATTGGCTTGCTGCTGTGACCTGGCTTTGGCCTAGGCGTCAATGGAGCGGAGTAGCCGCTCGGCTTTGGCTTATCCGCTGCTGGCTTGGTATCGCTGTTTGGCTTGGACTCCTGCGCTGCCGGTTTGGTCTTATCGGTTGATTTGGTCTCAGCAGGGGGTTGGGTCTCTTCCTCTGGCTTCGGATAGCATTGAGCTATAACCATTTTGCCAGGATTAATATCGCCTTGTTGCAGCAGCCCGGAGCTCAGGCTCAAACCGTACATTCGCTGCAAGCCAGTGCGCTCACCTAGCATCGGAGCGGAAAGACTCAGCAATTTGGATCTTGCAGAGGCCTGGTTGTTTGCCGCTGAATTCGCATCGCTATGAGAGAACTTCGCGGCTTCACTCTCACCTTGGTTGCCAGGATGGGCCAGCGGCGACGGTTGAGGGTTCACGCTCGGCGCGGGCATATAGTTGTTTGCAGCAAAAGTATTTACATTAATCATAATCACGTTTCTCAGTTAGTTAAAAACAACAACACAACACTTCACAAGTAAGGCACCCATGAATTTTTAAATAGCCAGACTTAAACATGCCCACTCAAACTTTTCAGCGGGCGTCATAAAGCAGTCCTTTGACGAACAATAAGTTATTACTTGGTGTTAGCACTTAGCCTTGGCCAGAAGTTGCATCCATACCCGCGAACGACATGAATAGATTTAACGCGCGTCTGACATTGAATGGTTTCCCCTCCAACCCCTCGCCGAAAACGCCGACTGATCAAAGGCCGATGCGTGCATCGCCCGTGACTCGCGTGAATAGGCATTGAAGCCATAGGCCGGTCTCATATTTCGGGTGAAAGCTTTTGGCTCGCAAGGGTCAGTGCGAGGGATGGGTTTCGGCTCACACGGACCTGGACGTGGCTGTGGATCGCATGGCTCGGGTCGTGGTCTCGGCTCACGTGGATCTGGACATGGCTGCGGCTCACATGGCACGGGTCGTGGTCTCGGCTCACGCGGATCTGGGCGTGGCTGCGGCTCACGTGGCACGGGTCGTGGTCTCGGCTCACGCGGATCTGGGCGTGGCTGCGGCTCACGTGGCACGGGTCGTGGTCTCGGCTCGCGCGGCTCCGGACGGGGCTGCGGCTCACGCGGCTCCGGGCGTGGCTGTGGCTCGCGCGGCTCCGGACGTGGCTGTGGCTCACGCGGCTCCGGACGTGGCTGTGGCTCACGCGGCTCCGGGCGTGGCTGTGGCTCACGCGGCTCCGGACATGGCTTCGGTTCACAGGGCTCCGGACATGGCTTCGGCTCACGCGGCTCTGGACATGGCTTCGGTTCACAGGGCTCCGGACATGGCTTCGGTTCACAGGGCTCCGGACATGGCTTCGGCTCACGCGGCTCTGGACATGGCTTCGGCTCACAGGGATCCGGGCGCGGTTTTGGTTTTGGCTCCTCCGGTTTTGGGTTCTTTGGTTCGAGTTCAGGCTTGGGTTTTGGCTCCTCAGGTTGAGGACGCGGCGCAGGCTTGGGGTCTTTCGGTTCAGGAGTGGGCGTTGGAGTGTCGCCCTGTGCCAAGACATCACCTGCTTTTATCTGGCCGAGGCTTTTGATTAATAGGTCAGCCTTACCGTTACCCGTCAGATCCAGAGCCAGGCTCCCCTCGTTGCTACCCGCGTTGTAACTCATCACCGCCTGGCCGGGTTGGCCCGTCAAGCGTTCGACGAATTTAAGCGCATTGAGATTCGCCCTTTTCAAGACGGCGCAGATATCAATCTTGTCTGCGCCACTCTCAAAATCCAGGATGACGTCGGGGTTATCCGGAGTGGAATCACTGGCGTGATCATAAACGAAGGTATCTGCACCGCCCCCCCTGACAATCGGTCTGCTCCACCGCCCCCCTTAAGACGATTGGCGACAGCGTTACCTGTAAGGGCATCGCTCCCCTTACCGCCTACTGCGTTTTCCAGCACGACGCCCTTGGCAATCGAGACATTACCCTTCAACGCTCCCACATCCGAAAAGGACTCGGCGTTGAGGTTGATTTTCTGATGTTGTGAATACCCGGAGAAATCCAGAGTGTCGTTGCCACCGCCATCCCACACACAGAACATAGGATTGTCATTCGCCGACTTCAAACTAAGTGCTTCACGGTTCGTATTGGAGTTGAACCCATAGGTCGTGTCGGTATTACGCGTTTTAGTATTCGCCCCATAGAGTTTCTGGACAGCCGCTATGTCATCCATCATCGGCGCAGAGGGATTCAACGACTTGAAGTCGTGCCCTGGCTGATTTTTCTCGGAAAAGTAACTCATGACAGAACGCGCTCGCGTATCCCCCGCGTACTCTGCATGACGTCCATAGTTGCCCGAACCGTCATAATTTCCCGGATGTTCCAGCCCTAGGGCGTGGCCTATTTCGTGAACTAAAACCATACGAAAAAAATGCCCCGGTGGCGGGTTCGCACCTGCATTCGCCGTTCCAATGTTTGCGAAGGTTCGGGGCATATACCGATGGGGAAGTGCAGTCACCCCCCCCGAGGTGCCGCGCATGTCATTGATATCAATATGGCCGTCACGATGCAGCGGTTTGTCAGTAAATGTCACGTTAGCGACATCCTGCCAGGATTGCAGTGCCTGCCTGGCTTGCTCCGCCTGCGCGGGAGTGAAGCCCTTGGAGACGCGATAGGACAACGTTGTTTTGCCGTCACCGTTATTGTCATGAAACCTGAAACCACTGCGGGTGAGCTGTTTCCCAGCCTGTTCAGAAGTGAACACCGGCTTTTTGCTGTTTAGCGTAACTCCCTCAACAGGGCCCTCAGAGCGGATACTGCTCCTGGGATCCAGTTCATTGGGCACACCAACATTAGTAGTGGATGGTCCTGGCACTCTCATAAACCAAAGTCCTCATAAAAATCAGACTCGAATGATAAAAATTTAAATATTCGAGATACCGATTCCCGCCCAACAAGAGCAGCAATAGTTATCGGCACCGCTTTAAATTCGCACACTACTTGCCCACCAGCCAGAGACGAATTAATTCAAACCGACACACTCTAAAATTTAAAAACACTTTGACCTGACAAGCGAAAAACTCTGAAATTTCAGCAGCAGAACACCCCCCCCAACAAAAACGATAACCGCTTGTTTTATATGAAAATAAACCACCACAAATACACTTGTTATAATTTTTATTGCAAAGCATTATTTACAATCAGACAAGACCCCAAGCGAACAAAAACACCTACCCAACTTGAAACTTTTAGCGCGCCCTACACAACAGCTTCATTAAAGGACGAATAGCAGAATATACATTGAAGGAAAAAACTTCGAATGCATATATGAGTTTTATGTCTGGCTCACGACGGTAATTCAAGGCACTGCAACAGTCGATCAGGCTGACCTCGCCGAAACGCAATCATGAAAACACACCGACAATACGGCCAGTGAATGGCTGTGCACAAACGCGCGAAGCGGTTGCCGCAGGCATCGACGAAACGGGAAGGACAGGCTTGAACGCGACGCCACGCACGTCCAAACCTGAATAGAGGCAACCGGGGTAACGGTTTTTAAAGCAGGAAGGTGTTCACGGGTCGAAAATCGGGCTCAGCGAAATATCGACCACACGTTGTTGAGGAACCCTTTGAACGACGAAAAAAGTTTCTCGATAACCCCGCCACCGGGCCTAGGGGTCGGTTCAGGCTCGGGGTCCGGGTCAGGCTCAGGCTCAGGCTCAGGTTCAGTCGGCTCTGAAGTGGGCGCCGGGATGGGATCCGAAACAGGGACGACAGTGGGTGAAGGCGTTGGCGTCACGGTCGGCGCCTGCCCGTTCCAGATTACGTCCGTCTGTTTGATCGGGCTCTGGCTGACAATCAAGAGATCTGCCGAACCACTGCCCGTCGTGTCCACCGCCAATGTGAAACGACCCGTTTTCGAGTCCTGGCCGAGCAGCGCATCCCCCGCTTTGCCGCTCAATCGTTCAGAGAAATTCAACGCCTTGAGCCCCGCCTCCTGAAGAACGCCGGTCAGGTCGATCTTGTCGATCCCGCTTTGGAAGTCCTGGATGATGTCGGGTCTTTGAGGGGTTGAATCGCTGGCGCGGTGGTAAACAAACGTGTCTGCCCCAGCGCCACCGAACAACGTGTCAGCCCCCCTGCCGCCTGTGAGGCGATTATTGCCCTCATTTCCCGTCAAGGTATCGTTGCCAGCACCGCCAATCGCGTTTTCTACCATTACGCCCTTGGCAATCGACACATTCCCACGCAAACCACCCACATCCGAAAACGCCTCAGCCTTGAGGTTGATGGTTTGGTTCTGGGTGAACCCGGAAAAATCGAGTGTGTCGTTACCCCCGCCATCCCAGACGGTGAAAATCGGTTTTTCACTTTCGCGCTTGAGGCTATAAACCTCCCGGCCCGAGTTGGAATTGAAGCCGTAGGTGGTATCGGTATTGCGCGTCTTGGTATTGGCGCCGTAGAGCCGCTGGGCCGCCGCGATATCGTCCATCATCGGTGCCCCTGGGGTACGCCCGGCAAAATTGTGCCCAGGCTGATGGGTCTCGTTCCAATAACTCATGACACTGCGTGCCTTGGTGTCCTGGGCATATTCGGCATTGCGCTCGTAATTGAAGCCCTGGCCATTGTATTTACCTGGATGGCTCAGCCCCAGGGTATGCCCCAGTTCATGGATCAACAAACCCAGGAAGTGGCTGCCCATTGTCGGGTTCTGCCCGCCCTGGGTGCCGATATTGGCCGGGACTTTCGCATAATGACCGTGAGGCAAGCCTGCCCAGCCTCCCGATCCCCCAGTCCCTTTGATAGTGATCGTGCCATCGGTGTTTGAGCCATTTTCAACAAATTGGATATTGGCAACATCGGCCCAGTATTGAAGGGCCTGCCTGGCTCGTTCTTTCTGAGCCGCATTGAACCCCCCGTCAAACTTGAAACCCACGACAACTTTGCCATCTTTATTACTGTCCCTAAACTTAGCGTCACTGCGCGTAATATGCTTCGCCGCCTGGTCGGTGGTGAACGATCTTTTATTATTGGCCCAAAGAATAACTTGGTTCTCGTCAGCAGAGAAATGGGAGTGCGCCGTCTCTGGGACAGGCGACTGGAAAGACTGCCTAACTGGGATATGCATGGTGCTTGACTACTCTGAACAGTGAAATGACCCGTCCATGTATAGAAGTTATCGCTGACTGATCCGTTGTCGGCCCGATAAAGCTCCCATATAGAAAACACCTTCACCATCGTAAATTGCTTGCAAGAAAACACTATAAACACGGCTGCAAAAAATCTGCACAAGTTTTATTCAGCGCCACCCACCCACCTTTATTAACCGCCATAAAACCCTGATGTGGCAGGCGTCATAAACTCGCACAGCATTAATTTAATCGGGTCAATAATTAACTTTCAAACATCCAGCAACCCACTCAAACACATCAGAAAAAAATAAGCTTGGCGCCAGGGTTTTATCTGAGCGCTGGCATCACCACGCACTACATCAATGAGTTGCCCCAACCTACCGGGATTGGGGTCAGGCGCATACGCTATGCCCATGGTCCAGACAGCACAACAAACGTTCGACGGTATGCGCCAACGGGCCGGAATTATCCAGCACGAACAAACCCGCGCCGTGACCTGCGATCAATTGGGCAGTAAACCGCGCATTGCGCGCCAGGCGCTCCTCGATGTCCGCCAACGACTCGCGCCCACGCGCAATCAGACGTTGGCGCAACACCGCTTGGTCCACCGTCAGCAGCAACACCAGCAAGGTCGGATATCGCTCGCGGGTCTGCGCCAGGTGGGCACGGGAGCCGTTGACCAGAACGTCGTCGCCAGCGGCCAGCCAATCGTCGATGTCCTTGGGGATCCCGTAGGACAAGCCATTCGCCTGCCAGCTCAAGGCAAATGCGCCCTCGGCCTCCATCGCCGCGAACTGCTCGGGGCTCACCCCTTGCGCCGCTTCACCCACCGCCTCCGCCGACCGGGTGATCACCCGCCGCACCATGCGGCATCCACGCTCGACCAGGCGTGGGCGCGCGGCGTCCAGCAGGCTGTCCTTGCCCGAACCCGATGGCCCGATGAGATAGATCAACCTGCCCGCCATTCAAAACACCCTCTTCGCTTGTCTTCAGACCTGTAACGGCGCCCCGGTGTCAGTTCCCCGCGCGTCGAGCGTCGTAGGCGCGGGAAAGTATTTCCAGCCAACAGACCCTTGCAGGCCGGCGCCGGCCACATTACCCGAGTGTGACCCACCGCGCACCACGCGCGGTACCTGTACCCAGGCTTTCCGGGCTTGTTCGAGTAAATATGTGAATTTGTAACAACGATACAACATGAAACAAATGCTCGATGGTCGCCCCTTCTCACAATCTATAAAAAGCTCAGCACGTTCCTACATGGGAATGTTTTTCATCCTACAGCTGACAGTTTAAACAAGGATCTAGAACATGGAGTTCGACGTAATTGTAGTAGGCGCAGGCGCCATTGGCGGTTCTATCGCGTATGAACTGAGTTCACGGGGCTTGAAGGTTTGCCGGGTCGGTGAGACCGCCCGCACCAACGCTGCATCCAAGGCAGCCGGTGCCATGAATGGCTGTTTTGGCGAAGTCACCAGCGGCCTGTTGGCCAGCGAGCATGGCCGCCTCAAACTCAATATGGACCGTCAGGCACAAGACCTCTGGCCCGCCTGGGCCGAACGCCTGGCCGCCGACTCCGGCATCAGCACCCCGCTGTTCAGTGCCAGCGGCACCCATGTGTTGCTCAACAGTGCCGGCATGGACGAAGTCGATACGGTCAACTACGAAGCCATCGAGCACACACTGCAAGCCTATGGGGAACAGTACGAAACCATTGATCCAAGAGCCATGGAATGGCTGGCACCGGATCATCTGGTACGTCCGCTGCGCGGGCTGTTTATCCCCAATGAACACGCCGTTGATTCGCACTTGCTACTGGAAAAGCTCGACGCCGCGCTGCTCGCCAACCATGGCACCTTGATCAATGAGAACGCCCGCCGGGTGATCGCCGAAGGCGCAGTCGCCACAGGGGTGGAGTTGCTCAGCGGTGAGGTGCTGTGGGGGAAAAAGGTGGTAGTGGCTGCCGGTGTTCAGTCTCTGGACCTGCTCAGCGAGTTCGACACGCTCGTCAACAAAATCCCACCGTTGTTCAGCGGATATGGCGTGTCCATTCTGGTCAAGCTGCCTGAGGGCATGGCGTTACCCCAATCGGTGATCCGCACCCCCAATCGCGCGTTTGCCTGTGGCCTGCATTGCGTGCCACGCGGTGACGGCGTGCTGTACCTGGGCGCGACCAATATCCTGTCCGAGCGCCCCAAGCACCATGCGCTGATTTCGGATGTACAGTTTTTGCTCGATTGCGCCGTCGACCAATTGAACCTTGACCTGCACAGTGCCGAAATTATTTCGATCCAGGTGGGCAACCGTCCCATTCCAGCCGACGGCTTCCCTCTGATCGGCGAATGCGGCATGCAAGGGCTGTGGCTGGCAACCGGGACATACCGTGATGGCCTGCACCAATCGCCGCTGCTGGCAGCCTACATCGCCGACTGTTTGACCGGCGTCAAGAGCACCGGCCTGGACTTGAGCACCTTCAACCCTGTGCGCGCCCCACTGACCGGGCTTGCTCGCGAGCTGACGGTTGGCGAAACCGTCAAGCAGATGTTTGCCACCGGTTATGAATATCGCTGGGACGTAAAACCTTACTGGCTGCCCATTCTCGATAAAGGACTGTCGAGCAATTACCAGCAACTGATCGATGAACTGCACCCCTCGTTCACTCCCCCTCCGGAGCTGGTCGCATTCTCCTACCTCTATGAGTCCATGCGCGTGAAGCTGGCGCAGTACTACAAGGAGTGGTCATGAGTCTGGGTAAACAGGAGCAGGAGGCGATCGCCCTGGCCCGCGTGCAGCTGGAAGCGGCCGGCGTGTGGGACCCGGACAATGACCTGGATAGCCTGGTCGATCGCTTTATCGTGCGTGCCGACAAACAGCGCGCACTGGATGAGTTCAGGCTGGCGGTCAGCGAGCGCTGCAATCGGATTCCGTTGGGGCATATTGTCGGCACGGTCGCGTTCGACGACCTGCCCCTGGTTGTGGGCAGCGGCGTATTTATTCCGCGCCCGCACAGCACGGTGATTCATAAGTGGCTGGACGATGCCCGACTGGCGACGGGAACCTGCGTGCTGGACCTATGCGCCGGCAGCGGCGCCATTGGCCTGGCCATCGCCCGGCGCCGGCCAGACCTGCGGGTGACCTGCGTGGAGTTTGAAGACGTGGCTGTCCACTACCTCAAACGCAATATCGCCCGGTTGGCCACCCACGACGTGCATGTCAACGCGATGCAGGCGGATATCCGTGAAACCCCTGCATTCGCTGGCTTCAAGCACCAGGTCGGGCTGATTGTCGCCAACCCGCCGTACGTTCCTAGGCAAACGCAGTTACAGCCCGAATGGGGCAGCCATCATCCCTCGGCGGCCGTCTATTCAGGTGCCGATGGCCTGGACCTGACACGGCACATCATCGCCTTGGCGACCACTTTGCTGACACCTGAGGGATGGCTGGTGATCGAACACGGCGAGGATCAAGCATTCGCCGTTCGTGAGTTGTTCCAACAGCACCACTTGCTTGACGTCAGCACTGTGATTGACCGTGAGTCATCAGACACCACAGGCACGTCCGTCATGACCGTGGGCCGCTTATCGAACGCTGTTCAAGCATAGGAGTTTTTAAGCCATGGATGCACACACCAAACCAGACTGGATGACCATTCGCCGCGACAACACCACCAGCGCCCTGGAGAGTGCCTATGCGGAGGGCCTCACGGGCCTCACCGTCGCGAGCCGTGAAGGCAAGCGCATCACCCTGGCGCAGGGCGGCACGTTCACCGAGTTCGTTTCCTGTTCTTATCTGGGCCTGGAAACCCATCCTGCACTGATCGACGCGGCGCACCAGGCACTGGGCACCTTTGGCCTGCACCTGTCCTCGTCACGCAGTGCCATGCGCCCGGTCTATTTGCCAGAACTGGAGTCGCTGCTCAGCCGCGTCTATAAAGGCTGCGGTGTCAGCGTGTTCACCTCCACCAGCAGCGTGCACCTTGGCGTACTGCCACTGTTGGGCAGCAATTCGCTCAAGGGCTATCCGATCAAAAAGCGCGCCCACTGGTTGATCGATAAAACCGCTCACGCCTCGATGCAGGTGCTGCGCGGCATTCTGCAGCAGTTTGGTGAAGTGTCCCGTGTCGAGGCCACCGATCCGGAGTCGATGAGCGTGGCCTTGAAACACTGCGCTGATCGCCAGGAAACGCCGATTCTGTTGATCGACGGTATCGGCTCGATGAGCGGCCTGGTGCCCATCGCGCACCTCGCGCGCCAACTGGCGGACGCCGCAGGCTACCTGTATGTGGATGATGCCCACGGCATCTCGATCGCAGGGCGTCATGGTGCTGGCTACGCCCTGGCGGCGGTAGATAACCAGTTGCCGCACAACATGATCCTGGCCGGTTCTTTGTCCAAGGCCTTTGGCGGAGCGGGCGGGTTTGTGGTGGTGAGTGACCCGCGGGATATCCCGTCGATACACACACTGGCCAACCCCCTGGTGTTCGGTCACTCGATCATGGTGCCAATGCTGGCCGCCAACGTGGCGGCCGCGAAGATTCACCTGAGCGACGAAATAGACGGCCTGCAAGACCGCCTGTGGAGCAACGTGCGCCTGTTTGATTCGCTGACCCACAATCGCCTGCTCAACGCCGGGGTTCAATCCCCGGTCAGGGGCGCATTTTTCGAAACCGAAGAAGACGGCCTGCAAGCCTGCCGGATCCTGCGCGACCACGGCATCCTCATGTTCCCGGTGTTCTACCCTATCATCGCCAAGGGAAAAGCCATGCTGCGCTTCGCCTTTTCGGCCAGCCACGGCGATCACGATATCCGGCAACTGGCCCAAGCCTTGAACGAGCTCACCCGTGCAGGCTTATGGAACGCCACTGCGCTACCCGAGGCCACCGCCTGACCCTTCACACACCCGCACTACGTCGTACACATCAAAGGAATGAATATGACACGGCACCAGCAAATTTCACGTGCAACTCCGTCCACCATCCTGCAACCCATGCGGGATCAGTTGGACCGGATCAACACCCACTTGGTCGACCTGCTTGGCGAACGCATGAGCGTGTGCATGGAGATCGCCGAACTCAAGGCGGCCCATGACATCCCCATGATGCAGCCCAAACGTATCGTTCAAGTGATGGATCAGCTCGCAAGCCACGCTTCGAAAGCCGGCTTGAGGCCCGATTACGTTCAGTCGGTGTTCAAGCTGATCATCGAGGAAACCTGCAACCAAGAAGAGCGGTTGATTCAGCAGCGCCTGGGCCAGGGGCAGCGCTCATGAAAATATTGCTGATTGATAATTTTGACTCCTTCACTCAGAACATCGCCCAATACCTGTACGAGGTCACAGGTGTGTGCGTCGATATCGTCACCAACAGCGTGGCGTACGAACACCTGCACATTGAACAATACGATGCCGTAGTGCTTTCACCGGGCCCTGGGCACCCGGGCGAGTACCTGGATTTTGGCGTGTGCGGGCAGGTTATCCTGCGCTCCCCGGTACCCTTGCTCGGCATTTGCCTGGGGCACCAGGGTATCGCCCAATTCCTTGGCGGAACCGTCGGCCACGCGCCCAACCCGGTGCACGGCTACCGCAGTAAAATCCAGCACGCCGGCAGTGGTTTGTTCCGCGACCTGCCAGAGCAGTTTGAAGTGGTGCGCTACCACTCCCTGATGTGTACCCATCTGCCTGAGGAGCTGCGCTGCACGGCGTGGACGGAGGAAGGTGTGGTGATGGCGATCGAGCACCAAAGCCGTCCGATCTGGGGCGTCCAGTTCCATCCTGAGTCCATCGACTCGGAGTATGGGCATGCGCTGCTCAGTAACTTCATCCGCATGGCACTCGAGCACAATGGGCGCCAGCGCGTGCCGACGCGACAGAGCCCGGCCAGTGCTCAATCGGCCAAGGAGCACTACGTCGCGGTAGGCGGTTTGCTCAACCTGCAATTGGCCTATCGAGTCCATTCGGCTGCGTGCGATCCATTGGCGCTGTTCACCACGCTTTATGCCAATGATCAGCATGCTTTCTGGCTCGACAGCGAAAAATCCGAACGGCCCAACGCGCGCTATTCAATCATGGGCAGCGGCCAGGCCCAAGGGGCTATTCGCCTAACCTATGACGTCAACAGCGAAACCCTCACACTTGAAGGCCCCAAAGGCAGCAGGCATGTGGCAGGTGATTTCTTCACCCTGCTCGGCCAGCTCATCGAATCGGTCAACGTGGCAGTCCCGCAATACCTTCCATTTGAATTCAAGGGTGGTTTTGTCGGGTACCTGGGGTATGAACTCAAGGCCCTGACCGGCGGGAACAAGGTCTATCGCTCCGGGCAACCGGATGCCGGTTTTATGTTGGCGCCGCATTTCTTCGTCTTCGACCACCATGACCAAAAGGTCTACGAGTGCCTGTTAAGCGCCACGGGCCAGCCCCCGCAGTGGCCGACGTTGCTGACCTCAATGCCAGCACCTCAGAGCACCACGAACACACGGCGTTTTGTCCCCGGTGCAGTGAATGAACTTGAGCTGTCACTCGAAGACAGCCCCGACAGTTACATCCGTAAGGTCAAGCAGTCGCTGCAATACATCACCGATGGTGAATCCTATGAAATATGCCTGACCAACCGCGCGCGGATGAGCTACGACGGCGCGCCCCTCGCAGCCTATCGGAGAATGCGCGAAGCAAGCCCAGTACCTTATGGGGCTTACCTTTGCTTCGACAGCTTCAGCGTGCTGAGCGCATCACCCGAGACCTTTTTGAGAATCGATGAAGGCGGCCTGATCGAGTCCCGCCCCATCAAGGGCACCCGTGCACGCAGCAAAAACCCTGAGCAAGATCAGCGCCTGCGAGATGACTTGCACGCCTCGACCAAAGATCGCGCCGAGAACCTGATGATTGTCGATCTGGTACGCCATGATCTGAACCGCGTGTGCCGTTCAGGGAGTGTGCATGTGCCGAATATTTTCGCCGTGGAGAGTTTTTCCTCGGTACACCAGCTCGTCTCTACGGTACGTGGACATCTACGCAGCGACATTTCGTCAATGGAGGCCATCAGAGCGTGCTTTCCGGGAGGCTCAATGACCGGTGCGCCGAAAAAGCGCACGATGGAAATCATCGATGGGCTGGAGACCTGTGCACGGGGTGTTTATTCCGGAGCGCTGGGCTGGATCTCCTTCAATGGCAGTGCGGAACTGAGCATCGTCATCCGCACAGCGGTATTGCATAAACAACAGGCTGAGTTCGGCATTGGTGGCGCCATCGTCGCCCACTCCGACCCGAAAGAAGAACTTGAAGAGACGCTGGTCAAGGCCAGCGTGCCGTACTACAGCTTTTGCGCAGGGAGCGACACATGAATACCCAAGCAGTAGTCGTATTAGGAGGCGCTGGCCTCATCGGCTCACTGATCAGCCGTATTCTCAAGCAATACGGATACATCGTGCGCGTCGTGGATCGCCGTCCGCCGGATTTCGACTGTGAGTTTCACGAAATGGACGTGACTCAACCGTTCAATCATTCAGGGGCTGTTTTTCGCGACGCCATCGCCGTGGTGTTCGCTCTGCCTGAAAGCGTCGCGGTCAGCGCGATTGCCTGGGTGACCCGGTGCTTGCCTTCAGACGCGGTAATGATCCCCACCTGCTCGGTGCAGGGCCCCTTTTTCAAAGCACTGAAAGCAGCGGCGCCGCAGCAAAGGTTTGTGGGCGTCAACCCCATGTTTTCGCCCAAGTTGTCCGTCCAGGGGCGCACGGTGGCGGTCTGCGTGGAAGACGTGCAAACCCCGCAATCCTTCATCGAACGGCATTTGATGGAGGCCGGGATGAAGGTCCGTCGAATGACGCCCGCCGCGCATGATGAGCTGATGGCCCTGTGTCAGGCCTTGCCCCATGCAGCCATTCTCGGATTCGGCATGGCCCTGGCCCAATCTTCGGTCGACCTGGACATCGTGGCAGAGGTCATGCCGCCGCCCATGCGTACCATGATGGCGCTGCTGTCGCGCATCCTGGTCAACCCGCCCGAGGTGTATTGGGACATACAACTGGAAAACGACCAGGCGACCGCTCAGCGTGAAGCGCTGGTGCAGGGCCTGGAGCGCCTGCAGGAAAACATCGTGGAGCAGGACTATGAGCGCTTCAGAAGCGATTTACAGAGTGTTTCAAAGGTCTTGGGCAAACGCTTGAATGCAGGCGCCGTAGACTGCCAGCATCTGTTTTCATTGCTGAACTGAACGATGACCTCGCCAGGGAATGGCGAGGTGTTTTTTCACAACTCGCCACTTTTCCAAGAAGGAGCCGGTGATGTCTTTAGCGGCTGATGAAGTAACACAACAACCACGCTCACGCCGGTGGTTGGCGCTCGCGATATTGATGCTGCCAGTCTTGCTGGTGACCGTGGATAACACCGTGCTGGGTTTTGCGCTGCCCAAAATCGCCGAGGCCCTGCACCCCAGTGCCAGCCAGCAATTGTGGATGATCGATGCCTACTCACTGGTGCTGGCAGGGTTGCTCATTTCCATGGGTAGCCTGGGTGATCGCAAAGGCCATCGCAAACTCCTGCTGATCGGCTCCCTGGGGTTTACCCTGGTGTCGGTGATGACCGCTTATTCCAGCACCGCCACGCAGCTGGTCGCGGGACGGGCGTGCATGGGGATCTTCGGGGCAATGTTGATGCCGTCAACGTTGGCGTTGATTCGCTCAGTGTTCGACGACCGGGAAGAGCGTCGCCTGGCCGTGGCGATCTGGGCAACCACCTTGACCGTCGGTTCTGCGCTTGGGCCATTGGTCGGCGGCATACTGCTGGAGTTCTTCAACTGGGGGTCGATTTTTCTCCTGGCCGTGCCGGTGCTGGTGCCTCTGTTGATCCTCGGCCCCTGGCTGCTGCCTGAGTCCGAGCCGGACGCCTCGGGGCCGATGGATGTCATCAGCATTGTGCTCTCGATGGTCGCCCTCAGTGCCCTGGTGTACAGCATCAAGCATGTCGCCAGCGAAGGACCGGATGCCTGGGCACTGGCGACACTGGCCGTTGCAATCGTGAGCGGCTGGCAATTCGTACGCCGTCAGTTGCGCCTCCCTACCCCCTTGATGGACCTGAGCCTGTTTCGCAACAAGACGTTCAGCGGCTCGGTGACCATTAACCTGATGAGCCTGGCCTTCCTGATCGGTTTCGTGTTCTTTGCCACGCAATTGCTGCAAATCGTCCTGGGCATGTCGCCCTTGAACGCCAGCCTGGCGCTGATACCGGGCCAGCTTATGGCGATTGTGGTGGGGATCCTGATAGTCCCGGTCGCCCAGCGCGTATCGGTCAATGTCCTGATTCCCATCCTGCTGGCCTTCACGGCCGGCGCGTTCTTGCTGGTCGCCAGCCTCGGCAGCAGTTTGACGGTGATCGTGGTTGCGTTTGCCTTGTTGAACATTGGCGTGGGTGCCATCGCCACGGTCTCTAACGACGTGATCCTGTCGGCCGCACCGGCCAACAAGGCAGGAGCCGCGTCAGCCATCAGCGAAACGGCCTATGAAGTCGGGGTAGTACTCGGCACCACCGTGCTCGGTGGCCTGGTGACGGCGTACTACCGCGGCACGCTGCACCTACCGGACTTCTTGACCCCGGTGCAAATGCACCTGGCAAGCGAAACCTTGGCAGGCGCCCACGCAATTTCGGCCACCCTGGCTCACGACCAGGCCAGTGAAGTCATGGGCAACGCTATACAGGCATTTGTCGCAGGGACTCAACTGATGGCCTGGGCCACCTTCAGCTTGGCGGTGCTGGCCATTGTCATCGCCCGGCGCACATTGAAGGCACAGGAGGCAGCGTCGGTGTGAGGCGGGTTGTGGTGGGCGAACGCATATGAGCGCACCGCAGGACGGATATGTACACGGTATGTCAGTGTCGGCTGTCAGGCCGCCTTCGCGAGCAAGCCCACACACAGTTGGATCGTGGGGTGTCAGGTGGATAGGTGTCGGTTGGCAGGCCGTCATCGCAGGCAAGCCAGCTCCCACAGTTTGGATAGTGGGGTGTCAGGTAGATAGGTGTCGGCTGTCAGGCAATCTGCCGCATAGGTATCTACGCAACTTTAGGGCGATGCTCGACCTGTGGCGAGGGAGCTTGCTCCCGTGACGGCTTGACAGCCGACGCTGGTCCAACTGAAGCGCTGCGATCCAAATGTGGGAGCTGGCTTGCCTGCGAAGGCGGCTTGGCAGCCGACCAACATGTTGGATCAGACCGAGTACATATCCGTTATTCAGGTAACGGCCACTCAGGGTTCCGCCCAACGGCGGCTACACGCTACAAAGTTGTGTAGATACCTACGGCCATCGCAGGCAAGCGCGCTCCCACCGTTGTTAGCCTTTCAAATCGAACATAAAAAAGGCGACCCGAACACGGTCGCCTTTTGTCATTGCGCGTACTGCTTGCTCAACCCCGGCGGCACGCCTTGCACGTTGGTTTCTTCCCATGGCCCATTGGGGCTGATGGAGCGGCTCCAGCCGTTGCTCCAGCGGTAGTAGGTGCGCTGGCGGTAGAAGGTGTCCGGCTGGTCGTCCAGCACGTACACCTGCATCTTGCCGTCCCAATGGCTGGCGGCGCCCGGCGGTGGCGCGAAGGTCGGCGACTTGCTTGGCAGGGGCTTTGGCGGCGTCACAGGGCCCGAAGGTTTGGTGCTCGGCTGGGTCGAGGGGCCAGACGGTGGAATAGTCGGGCCGGTCGGCGCCGGAGGTGGGCGGTGGACCGCACAGGCGCTCAGGCCGAGTACCAGGCTGAGCAAGGTGATGCGTGCAAATGCGGTCATGGGTGTGTCCTCAGAATTACTGGTCCGGAGTGTCGATGGTCAGTTGCTGCAACGCAGTGGTGCTGCTGGCCAACGGTTGGCTGCGGCCGATCCATTCGCCAGTGGTCGGTTGGCCGGCCCGGGATATGCGCGCAACCAGTTGGACTTCGGGGAAGTTGGACAGTTTCAACTGCGGCATCATCGCGTCAGCATCGCCCAGTTCGACGGTAACGGGCAAAGCGTCGACGGTCACACGCTTGGCCGCCAAGGGCGCCGGCGGGCCGTTAACGGCGCGGGCGAAGATGAACACGCTGTCGCCTGGCAGGGCTTTGGCTTTTACCTCAGCGGATACATCCACGCGCACTTTCAGCAGCGCCTTGGGCGCCTGGGCGACGCTGCCACCGCTCTCCTTGAGCTTCTCTGCCGCGCGGTCAATTCCACCTTGCAAGGCGACGCGGGAATTGTCCTCTGGCGGCAATTGCGCGAGCAGGCGGTTCCAGTAGTCGATGGCTTCCTGATAACGCTGGCCCTCAAAGGCAGCGATACCCAACAGGCCAAGGCTGGTGACTTCCTTGGGGTCGAGTTTCAAGGCTTCGTCGGTCAAGGCCTGAACCTTTGGCGACCATTGTTTGTTGTCGGCAAAGTACTGCGCCTGAGCCCATTGGCCGAGCAGTTCCGGTTGGCGCCCGGCCAAGGCAACCGTACGTTCAAAGACTTTGGCGGCATCGGCGGAACGGTCCTGGGCCATATAGGCGCGCCCAAGGAAGTACAAGCCTTCTGCCGAATCCGGTTGGGCGGCGGCGGCACGTTCCAGGCGGCGGGTCATGTCGGCCATGGAGACGGGCGGTTGGGAAAATTCACGGGTCAGTTCAACCTTGTCGCTCGCCCCATAATGCAGGTACAGCGCAACGCCCAGCACAGGCACCAGAAACGCCGCCAAAAACGGCAGCGGTTTGCCTAACCGCGATTCGCGGGGCTTTTCCACACCTTCGGTGTCGGCCAGCAACTCACGGGCCGCTTCGGCGCGGCCGGTGTCGAGTTGCGCGGTATTCAACACGCCTTCGTCCTGCTGCGCTTGCAGCTCGGCGACGCGTTCCTGGTACAGCGCCACGTTCAACGCGGTGCGATCCTCTTCACGCTGGGCACGACGGCCACGCAACACAGGGATCAACAGGAAACTCAGGGCAATCAGTAGCAGCAAACCGGCTGCGAGCCAGAAATCAATCATCAGTCTTGGTGTCCAGCAATTGGTCGAGGCGTTTGCGCTCTTCAGGGGACAGCGCATCGGCGCCATCAATCGGTGCGATGCGGCGGCGGCGCACGATGACTGCCATCACCACCACGCCGGCCAGCAACAGCCCGGCCGGGCCGAACCACAGCAGCGCAGTCTTGCCGGTGAGCGCCGGTTTGTAGCGCACGAAGTCACCGTAGCGGTCGACCATGAAGTCGATGATCTGCTGGTCGTCCTTGCCCTCCCCCAACATGCGGAAAATCTCTCGGCGCAGGTCGGTGGCGATCGGGGCGTTGGAGTCGGCGATGTCCTGGTTCTGGCACTTGGGGCAGCGCAGTTCCTTGGTCAGGTCGCGGAAACGCTCGCGCTCGGCGTCGTTGGCAAATTCATAAGTGTCGATGGCGGCATGGGCCACACCGGCAAGGCCCAGGGCTAATACAGCAGCGGTCAACCAACGCTTCATGGCTTGGCCTCATCGACCAGGGCCTGGTACTTGGCGGCCAGTTGCTCGCGCCACACGGTTTCATCGATCACGCCAACGTACTTGTCGCGGATCACACCTTTGGCGTCGATGAAGAAGGTTTCCGGCGCGCCGTACACGCCGAGGTTCAACCCCAGGTTGCCGTCTTCGTCGCGGATATCCAGCTGGTACGGGTTATGAAATTCCGCCAGCCACTTCAAGGCCGCCGCGTTGTCGTCCTTGTAGTTGATGCCGTAGATCACCACGCCCTTCTCGGCCAGCTTGTTCAGCACCGGGTGTTCGACGCGGCAAGAGATGCACCAGGTGGCCCACACGTTGACCAGCGCCGGCTTGCCCTGCAAGTCGGCCTGGGTGAGGGTCTTGTCACCCTGCACCGTTGGCAGGTTGAAGGCGGGGAACGGTTTGCCGATCATCGCCGAAGGCAGCTCGGCCGGGTCCAGGTACAACCCGCGATACAAAAACACCGCCACCAGCAAAAACAACGCCAGCGGCATAACCATCAACCAACGCTTCATACCGCAGCTCCCGATAAGCCCAGCGCTTCACGCACTCGGCTCTTGACCTTGACTCGATAGCGCCGGTCCAACGCCGCGAGCAACCCGCCGAACCCGGTGAGCAAGCCGCCGAACCAGATCCAGCGCACGAAGGGTTTGACATGCACGCGCACGGCCCAGGCGCCGTCGCCCAGGGGTTCACCGAGGGCCACATACAGGTCACGGGTGAAGCCGGCGTCGATGCCAGCCTCGGTCATCATCGAACTCTGCACGGTGTACAGGCGTTTTTCCGGGTGCAGCACGGCGATTTCCTTGCCATTGCGCACCACGCGCACCGTGCCTTTGTCAGAGGTGAAGTTCGGCCCTTCAAAGTGCTTGGCACCTTCAAAGATGAAGTGATAACCGGCCAGGTCCATGGACTCGCCCGGCGCCAGGCGCAGGTCGCGCTCGGCGCTGTTCTGGCTGGACAGCACCACCCCAAGGGCGCACACCGCAATACCAAGGTGGGCGATCTGCATGCCCCAGTAGCTGCGGGTCAGGGTCGGCAGGCCCTTGAGCAGACCCTTGTGGCGCGTCTTGTCGACGATATCCCGCGCACCCGCCAGCAACACCCAGGCCGCCAGCAGGAAGGTGGCGAGTACCGCCCAATTGAAGTCGCCGTAGGCAAACCCCGCGATCACCGCCAGGGCCACACTGCCGAGCAGCACGGGCATCAGCATGCCCGCCAGCCATTTCACCGGGGTGTCTTTCCAGCGCACCAGCACGCCAACCGCCATCACCACCATCAACAGGCCCATCAGCGGGATGAACAACGCGTTGAAGTACGGCGGCCCCACGGACAACTTGGCGCCGCTGAGGGCATCCAACACCAGCGGGTAGAGGGTGCCGAGCAGGATCATCGACGCGGCCACCACCAGCACCAGGTTATTGCCCAGCAACAGGGTTTCTCGCGACCACAGGTTGAAACCGACCTGGCTCTTGACCACCGGGGCGCGCAGGGCAAACAGGGTGAGCGAACCGCCGACGACAAACAGCAGGAAGATCAGGATGAACACGCCGCGCTCAGGGTCCGAGGCAAACGCATGCACCGAGGTCAGCACGCCCGAGCGCACCAGGAAGGTACCGAGCAGGCTGAGGGAAAACGCCGCGATGGCGAGCAGTACCGTCCAGCTCTTGAACACGCCACGTTTTTCGGTAACGGCCAGGGAATGAATCAGCGCGGTGCCCACCAGCCACGGCATGAAGGAGGCGTTTTCCACCGGGTCCCAGAACCACCAGCCGCCCCAGCCGAGTTCGTAGTAGGCCCACCACGAACCCAGGGTGATACCGATACCGAGGAAGGCCCAGGCAACGATGGTCCATGGCCGTGACCAGCGCGCCCAGGCGGCGTCGAGACGCCCGCCGAGCAAGGCGGCGATGGCGAACGCGAAGGCCACGGAAAAGCCCACATAGCCCATATAGAGCATCGGCGGGTGCACGATCAGGCCGATATCCTGCAGCAACGGGTTGAGGTCGTGACCGTCCACCGGGATCTGCGGCAGGATGCGGGTGAACGGGTTGGAGGTCATGATCAAAAACAGCAGGAAACCGATGCTGATCATGCCCATCACCGCCAGCACCCGCGCCAGCATCACTTGCGGCAATTGGCGCGAGAACACCGAGACGGCGAAGGTCCAGCCGCCGAGGATCAAGGCCCACAGCAGCAATGAGCCTTCGTGGGCGCCCCACACGGCGCTGAACTTGTAGTACCAGGGCAAGGCGCTGTTGGAGTTGTTGGCAACATAAGCGACGGAAAAATCGTCGGTCATGAAGGCGTAGGTCAGGCACCCAAAGGCGAACAGCAAGAAGGCAAACTGGCCCCAGGCGGCCGGCTGCGCCAGGCTCATCCACAGACGGTCGCCACGCCAGGCACCCAGCAAGGGCACCACGGCCTGGACCACGGCAAAGCACAGCGCGAGGATCATCGCCAACTGGCCCAACTCGGGAATAAACAGTGCGGACGTCATGGCTTAGCCCTCCTTGGCTGGGGCGGCGGGCGCGGTTTGGCCGCTGTCTTTCAAGGCTTTGGTGACCTCGGGCGGCATGTATTTTTCATCGTGCTTGGCCAGCACTTCGTCGGCCACCACCACGCCGTCGGCGTTGAGTTTGCCCAGGGCGACAATGCCCTGGCCTTCGCGGAACAGGTCCGGGAGGATGCCGCGATAGGTGATGGTCACGGCCTTGTTGAAATCGGTGACCACGAAGGTCACGTCCAACGAATCGCCAGAACGCTTCAACGAACCCTGCTCCACCATGCCGCCGGCGCGGATGCGCGTATCGACCGGCGCCTCGCCATTGGCGATCTGGGTGGGCGTGTAGAACAGGTTGATGTTCTGCTGCAGGGCGCTCAGGGCCAGGGCCACGGCAATGCCGACGCCGGCCAGGATGGCAAGGATGATCAACAGACGCTTTCTACGCAGCGGATTCACTTTTCGGTCTCCCGGCGCAGACGTCGCGCCTCTTGTTGCAAGTAACGCTTGCGGGCCAGGATCGGCGCGGCGACGTTGAGGGCCAGCACCGCCAGGCAGATGCCATAGGCCGTCCAGACATACAGGCCGTGATGGCCCATGGCGAGAAAATCACTGAAAGAAGCAAAACTCATCCACGTGCTCCCAGGCAGTTTTGCACTTCGGCTTTGACCCAACTGGTACGGGCCTCACGCTTGAGCACTTCAAGGCGCATGCGCAGCAGCAGCACGGCGCCGAAGAAACAGTAGAAACCCAGCACCATCAGCAGCAATGGCGCCCACATTTCCACGGGCATCGCCGGTTTTTCGGTGAGGGTGAAAGTGGCGCCCTGATGCAGGGTGTTCCACCACTCCACCGAGTACTTGATGATCGGGATATTGATCACGCCGACAATCGCCAGCACCGCGCAGGCCTTGGCGGCGCTGTCGCGGTTGCTGATGGCGTTGCCCAGGGCAATCAGGCCGAAATACAGGAACAGCAGGATCAGCATCGAGGTCAGGCGCGCATCCCACACCCACCACGAACCCCAGGTCGGTTTGCCCCAGATCGCACCGGTCACCAGCGCCACGGCGGTCATCCACGCACCGATGGGCGCGGCGCATTGCAGGGCCACATCGGCCAGCTTCATCTTCCAGACCAGGCCGACGATGCCGCACACCGCCAGCATCACATAGCAGGACTGGGCCAGCATCGCGGCAGGCACGTGGATATAGATGATGCGAAAGCTGTTGCCTTGCTGATAGTCCGGCGGCGCAAAGGCCAGGCCCCAGACCAGGCCGATGCCGATCAGCAGGATGGCGGCGGTACTCAACCACGGCAGCAGCTTGCCACTGATGCCATAAAACCATTTGGGCGAGCCGAGCTTGTGAAACCAGGTCCAGTTCATTGCTGTTTCCATCACGGTGCTTTTCGTCGTGGCGAAAAGCTCAGGGTCTTTACTGACTCAACGTCGTTAACGCCGGGTCAGACCTCATTATTCACCGACGCTGATTTTCAGGCCGGCGGCTATAGCAAAAGGTGTCAGGGTTACCGCCAGGGCGGTCAGGCTGCCAAGCCACAAGAGGTAACCGGTCGCCGGCATGCCCATGAGCGCGGCTTGCAACGCGCCGCTGCCCAGGATCAACACCGGGATATACAAAGGCAGAATCAACAGGGCCAGCAACAGGCCGCCGCGCTTCAAACCGACCGTCAACGCTGCGCCCACCGCTCCCAACAGGCTGAGCACCGGCGTGCCGAGTAACAAGGACAAGAGCAGCACCGGCAGGCATTCAACGGGCAACCCGAGCATCATGGCAAGCAGCGGCGAAAGCAAGACTAGCGCCAAGCCGGAAAAAGCCCAGTGTGCCAGTACCTTGGCCAGTACCAGAAGTGGCAAGGGGTGCGACGAAAGGACCCACTGTTCCAGGGAACCGTCTTCGAAATCACTGCGAAACAGCCCGTCCAGCGAGAGCAGAACCGATAAAAGCGCGGCGACCCACACCAGTCCCGGGGACAAGGTTTGCAACAGTTTAGTCTCCGGGCCGACCGCCAGCGGGAACAGCGCGATCACGATGGCAAAGAACACCAGCGGGTTGGCCAGTTCGGCGGGGCGACGGCACAACAGCCGGGCTTCACGGGCGACCAACAGGGCGAACACACTCATAGCGACCACCGCCCCAGGTCCAGCTCACGGTAGCCAGCGGGCATGCGCGCCAAGGTGTGGTGGGTGGTGAGCACCACCAGGCCACCTTGCTCGCAGTGCTGGGCCAGGTGTGCTTCGAGTTGAGCCACGCCTTGTTTGTCGAGGGCCGTGAACGGTTCATCGAGAATCCACAGCGGCGGGCCGGGCAAGTACAAGCGGGCCAGGGCTACGCGGCGCTGCTGGCCGGCAGACAGGGTGTGGCAGGGAACGTCTTCAAAGCCCTTGAGGCCCACCGCAGCCAGGGCCTGCCAGATAGCGTCACGGGAAGCAGGATGATGCAGGGCGCTGAGCCAACTGAGGTTTTCTTCAGCGGTGAGTACGTCCTTGATGCCAGCGGCGTGGCCGATCCAGATCAGGTTGCGCGCAAGCTCGCTACGTTGTTCGTTCAACGGCTTGCCGTTGAGACGCACCAGGCCGGCCGTCGGCTGCATCAGCCCGGCCAGCAGGCGCAGCAGGCTGGTCTTGCCGCTGCCATTGGGGCCACTGATTTGCACCATGTCGCCCCCCGTCAGCCGCAGGTCGAGTTGCTCGAACAGCAGGCGCAGGTCGCGTTCACAGGCAAGCGCTACGGCTTCAAGAAGAGGGCTGGTCAAAAGATCGCGGGCCTTTACGGTTCAAGTCGGCGGTGCAGCGGCCGTTATAGAGAGATGCACAATAACGGCTTTGGCGACCGATTTTAGAGAGCTGGATCAAATAGTTGTGAGGTTTTTACCGCTCTCTTTGCAGACGGGCGGCATTATACATGCGATGCCCTACTCTAAAGAGGGCAATTTCCCCAGAGACCACGCGCACGATGACCGGTGAGATCAACCTTCCTCCACTGCCGCCCACCTCAGCCCCCGGGCCCGCACCGCTGCCGGCTGCCGGCGAGCTGCTCAAGCTGCTGGAACCGCAGGCCGGGTTGATCGGCCCGGGGAAAACCGTGAACGCCGAGGTCATCGCGCTTAAACAAGGCGGCGAGGCCTTTCAGTTGCTGCTCAAGTTGACCCTCGAAGGCGGCCGCCAGACCCTGGTGCAGGCCAGCAGCGCCCAGCCCTTGCCCTTGGGCAGCAATGTAGCGGTGAGCCAGACGCCTGCGGGCAACCTGGCCATCACCTTGCAGCAAGCCATGAGCGCCAACGTGGCCGCCCTCACCCGCCTCGACACCACGCAAATGCCGGTGGGCACGCTGCTGCAAGCCAAGGTGCTGACCACGCAGATGCTGCCCCAGGGCGCGGCGCAACCGGCGATTTATCGCTCGCTGGTGAGTGTGCTCAATAACGCCCTGGCCGGTGCCACCCTGACGCTGGAAAGCCCTCAGCCGCTGAGGGTGGGCAGCTTGCTCAGTGCCGTGGTGCAGAACGCGCAAACCCTGAACTTCGTACCGCTGAGCGGCTTGAAAGACCAACTGGCGGTGGCGCAACAGCTCGCCACCCAGCAAAGTCGCCAAGGCTCGCTGGACGCGGTGTTCACTGCCTTGCAAAACCTGCCCCGTGGCGACAGCACATCGGCTGAGCTGCGGGCCGCCGCCGAGCGATTATTGGCGGCCTTGCCCGATCTGGCGCAGGTCAGCAATCCCAAGGTACTGGCCCAGGTGGTGCAGAACAGCGGCGCCTTTCTGGAAGCCAAATTGCTCGCCGGCCAGAACCCGCAAATCCCACCGCTGGACATGAAAGGCGCGCTATTACGCCTGGTCGCAGACCTGCTGCCTGCCCTGCCCGCCAGCACCAACCTGAACGCGATCCTCGCCGCCAATACCCTGGCCCAGGTGTTGCCACACTTTGTGCGCAGCCCGTTGAACACCCTCGGCCAGGTCGGCGCCCGGCAAATACCCGCCGGCTTCCCGCTGCCCGAGCGACTGATGGCAAAACTTGCAGGTGAAGGCGACCTGGAAAACCTGCTACGCCTGGCCGCCGGGGCGATCTCGCGCTTGCAGAGCCACCAACTGTCGAGCCTGGAACAGACCGGCACCACCGCCGACGGCCGCCTGCAAACCACCTGGCAGTTGGAAATCCCCATGCGCACCCTGCAAGACATCGTGCCGTTGCAGGTCAAGTTCCAGCGCGAGGAACCCGCGCCAGACAAGGACCAGCCCGAACGCAAGGATAAAAAAGACCCGAAACAAATGCTCTGGCGCGTCGAACTGGCCTTCGACATGGAGCCACTGGGCCCCTTGCAGGTTCAGGCGCAGTTGTCCCAGGGCAAACTGTCCAGCCAGCTGTGGGCCAGCCGCCCGTTCACCGCCAGCCTGATCGAAAGCCATTTGGGCAGCCTGCGCGAGCGCCTGGTGTCATCCGGGCTCAACGTCGGCGACCTGGATTGCCATCTGGGCACCCCGCCACGCGGGCCAAAAACCGGACTGGAACAACGCTGGGTGGATGAAACCGCATGAAAAACGCCGCCCCACCCCGCCAAGCCATCGCCCTCAAGTACGACGGCCAACAGGCCCCCACCCTGACGGCCAAAGGCGACGACGCCCTGGCCGAAGCCATCCTCAAATTGGCACGGGAGAACGAAGTACCCATCTATGAAAACCCCGAGCTGGTGAAACTGCTGGCGCGCATGGAACTGGGCGACAGCATTCCGGAGGAGCTGTACCGGACCATTGCCGAAATCATTGCATTTGCCTGGACGTTGAAAGGCAAATTCCCGGTGGGCTACGACCCGGATGCAGGGCCAGTGGAGCGGGATGTGACTGAGCAGGGTGACGATTACTGATTGCTCATGAGCTCCACACACATCCAACTGTGGGAGCTGGCTTGCCTGCGATAGCCATAGGTATCTACACAATTTTGTAGGTTGTAGCAGCCAACGGTAACCACGATGCGAAGCGAGTCGCTCTTGATCTTGATCTGCTTTTGATCTTAAGCGCCCCGTCAAACCACGCTGGCCGGAATTCGACAGGGATTTGGGGGGTAAACCGGCAGGGATGCCGGTTTAGCCGCCCCGCGCCATGGATGGCGCGTGGCGGCGGCCCCCCAAATCACTGGCGGATTACGGGCACACCGAGCCTAAGCGAGGTGCCGAGTGGTGGGGCAAGAGCCCTTTGGTTACTTTGGGGCTTTTCCAAAGTGACCCGCCGTCAGGGCGGAACCCTAAGTGGCCGTTACCGCAGCAATGGATATGTACACAATCCAACTGTGTTGACTGCCAGGCCGCATTCGCGAGCAAGCCCGCTCCCACAGTTGGATCGTGGGGTGTCAGGTAAATAGGGGGCGGCTTTCAGGCCGCTATCGCAAAGCTCCCACATTTTTAGCGCGCGGTCAGCTCAGGACTTCGCTCAAGGGAATAAAATTGACCCGATCGCCGACGGCCAACGTGGTGCCTTCCATCACCTCCACAAACCCCTCAGCCCATGCCGCACTGCGCAGCACCCCGGAGCTTTGGTTGCGGTAGATGATCGCCCTGCCCTGTTCGATCCGCCCGCGCAGGTACTCGCGACGGTTGCCAGGCTTGGGCCAGACAAACCCTGCCGGCACTTCGAAGCGCAGCGGCTGTACCTCGAGCACACCTTGACGGCGCAGCAGATACGGACGCGCCAACAGCGCAAAGGTCACCAGAGTCGAGGCCGGGTTACCCGGCAGGCCGATCACCGGCACACCACGAAAATGCCCGAAGGTCAGCGGCTTGCCCGGCTTGATCGCCAGCTTCCACAGCGCCAACTCACCCTCTTCGCGCAAGGCAATGCCGAGGAAATCCGCTTCGCCCACCGACACACCGCCGGTCGAGAGGATCAGGTCAACGCTGCCCAGCCCCGCCAGGCGCGTACGGGTCTGTTCCAGGTCATCCGGCAGAATTCCGGCATCGATGACTTCACAGCCCATGCGCTCCAGCCAACTGCACAGCACGCGGCGGTTGCTGTTGTAGATCTGCCCAGGGCCGAGCGGCAGCCCTGGCTCGATCAGTTCATCACCAGTCGACAGCACGGCCACGCGCACGCGTCGCACCACCTCGAGTCGATCACGCCCAAGGGACGCGGCCAAACCCAGCTCGATGGGGCCCAGGCGGGTGCCGGCATTGAGTACGGTCTCGCCGACGGTGGTCTCCTGGCCCTGGGGACGGATGTTGTCGCCCTTGTGCAACGGCTCGGTAAAACTCACGCGCTGGTCGGCATGCACCACGGCGTTTTCCTGCATCTGCACACAGTCCGCGCCCTGGGGCAGCGGCGCGCCGGTAAAGATGCGTGCGCAGGTGCCAGCCGCCAACGGTTCAGGTGCAGTGCCGGCGAAAACACGCTGGCTCACCACCAAGGGTTCGCCGGTCCAGTCCGCCAGGCGCAGGGCGTAGCCGTCCATGGCACTGTTGGGCCACGGCGGCAGGTCAAGTGTGGAAATCAGGTCCTGGGCCAATACGCGGCCATCACACTCAGCCAGGGGCAGCACTTGCTGTTCGCGGATCGGCGCCGCGGCGGCCATGTCGAGCAAACGCTGCAAGGCTGCTTCCACCGGCATCAGGGCGCCGGTCTTGCCGGGCTTATCCACGAGATTCACAAGGCTCGGCCTGCTTCAGGTGCGGGACGAAATTGCACGGGCGGTGACGGTTATCCAACTGCTCGGCGAGGATGCCGTCCCAACCGGTGCGCACGGCATTGGTGGAGCCCGGCAGGCAGCACACCAGGGTGCCATTGGCCAACCCCGCCAGGGCGCGCGATTGCACGGTGGAGGTGCCGATATCGGCCACGGAGATCTGGCGGAACAGCTCGCCAAAACCATCGACCTGCTTGTCGAGCAGGCAGCTCACGGCTTCAGGGGTACTGTCGCGGCCGGTGAAGCCGGTGCCGCCGGTAATCAGCACCACTTGCACCACGTCTTCGGCGATCCAGTGGGCCACCTGGGCGCGAATCTTGTAGAGGTCGTCCTTGAGCAGCACGCGCTCGGCCAGGCGGTGGCCCGCGGCGGTGAGGCGGTCGACGAAGACTTGGCCGGAGGTGTCAGTCTCCAGGGTGCGGGTGTCGCTGACGGTCAATACAGCAATATTGAGAGGTACAAAGGGCGCATCGGCCTTGGCTTTCATGGCACGGTCCGGTTGTCGAAGGAACAGCCCGATGTTATATCACAGGCCCCTGTTTACCTGCCGCAGCGCAACCATCATGAGCTTTGAATTTTCCTCCCTGCCGTGTTCGATCCTGTTGCTGGCCGGAGGTCGCGGCCAACGCATGGGCGGCCAGGACAAAGGCCTGCTGGAATGGCGAGGCCAGCCCTTGATCGCCCACCTGCACCAGCTGGCCCGGCCGCTCACCGATGACCTGATCATCTCATGCAACCGCAACCATGAACGCTACGCGCCCTATGCCGACCAACAGGTGAGCGATGACAGCCCGGACTTCCCCGGCCCGCTGGCCGGTATCCGTGCGGGACTCTTCGCCGCACGCCATGCGCATCTGCTGATCTTGCCTTGCGATGTGCCGCAGATCGATGCGCGGTTGCTGGCCGACCTGCGTGCGACCTCACGACGCAACCCGCAGCTACCGGTGATGGTGCGCCAGAGTGAAGACTGGGAACCCTTGCTGTGCATCATCCCCACAAGCCTGAAAAACCAGGTGGAACAGGCGTGGCAAGCGGGTGAACGCAGCCCGCGCAAGCTCTGGCTGCAACTGGGCGCCGTGGCCCTGCAATGCCCGGCCAATGACCCGCGCCTGGCCAATCTTAATACGCCCGAGCTGTTGCACCCCGGGGCTGGCATGTCAGAATGAAGCCTGCACAAGGAACTTTGCCGGCGTCCCGTACGTCACAAGGTCAGCAATTTAAAAGTATTCTCTCGGAGACAAACTCATGACTCAACGGACCATCGCCGCTCTCATGCTTGCACTGGGCCTCGCTACCCTCGCCGGTTGCGCTTCGCCAACAGTGATCACCCTGAATGACGGTCGCGAAATCCAGGCCGTCGACACCCCGAAGTACGATGAAGATTCGGGCTTCTACGAATTCGAACAACTGGACGGCAAGCACACCCGTATCAACAAAGATCAGGTTCGCACCGTTAAAGACCTGTAAGCCTCAGCGCTTGCACACAAGGCCCGCCACGCGCGGGCCTTGTTGTTCCTGGGGGTTACCAGTCCAGGGTGATCTGGCTGCGGAAGCTGCGCTCCTGGCCGCTCACCGGGTCGATAAAGCGCACGCCCTGGGCCAACAGCTTGAGTGGCTTGGCGTAATCGTCCTCGGCATCCTTGATCACTTCGGGGTAGAACGGGTCATTGCAGATGCTCGCCCCCAGCGCCGTCATATGCACGCGCAGCTGGTGCTTCTTGCCGGTCACCGGGGACAGGCCGTAGCGCCATAGATCGCCATTTTTCTCGCGTACCTCTACCGCCGTCTCGGTGTTGCTGGCACCCGGCCCCTCCTGCATGCGAAAGAAGGGTTCGCCATCCACCAGGCGGCTTTTGTGCACCAACGGGAAAGTAAGGTGCGGCAAGGCCGGGGCGATGGCTTCGTAGAATTTGTCGATACGCCGCGTGGGAAACAGTTGCTGATAGGCCGAGCGGCTGTGCGGGTTAGCGGAGAACAGCACCAACCCCGCCGTATGCCGGTCGATGCGGTGCAGAGGTACCAGGGCGGGGTTGTCCAGACGCCGGATCAAGCGCCGCAACAAGGTGTGCTCGACGTACTCGCCAGCGGGTGTCACTGGCAGAAAATGCGGTTTGTCCGCTACCACCAGGTGCTCATCGGCGTACAGGATGTTTTCCTGCACAGGGATCACCCTCTCGTTGGGCACTTCGCGAAAGTAATAGATGCACAGGCCTTCCTTGTAGCCCAGGCCCGGGCTGATCGGGCTGCCATTGACATCCAGCACCCGGCCTCGGGCAATGCGGTCCTGCCACTGTTCACGGCCAATAGCCGGGAAGTGTGCGCACAGGCAGTCGAGCACCGTCACCCAGGAGCCCGGCGGCAAGTACAGGGTGCTGGCTTGGTGCTGGGAGGGGGAAAAACCGGAAGTGGACATGCCGACGCTCGAAGCCTGGAAAACAGGCGGGCATTATCGCCCATGGCGCGCGATTGCCTAGGGCCTATCTCAGGCCTTGGCCAGTTGAGCCCGCAGCACCGGCGAGGCGCTCGCCGCCTCGGTGAATTCCTTGAGCCAGCGCAGCACGTCCACTGCTTCCCAACGGCCCGGGTCATACAGCGCGTAGAGCAAGCCCTGATAACCCACCACATCCAGCTGCTTGTGATAACCGGCGCGCTGGAACAGCGCCTCGATTTCCGCAAAGCAGGTGTTGAAATGCACTTTGTTAAACGGCGTCTTGCCTTCCGTGACCAGGCCATCGAGGCGCAGCTCGTTCACCGCGTCGCGCACCACGTCGGCGGACATGCGATTGACGCTGCTTTTAAGTTGTTCAACATTCACCACGGGCGTTCCCTCTACTCAATCGCTGTACGAATATACAGTAACTGAATATTTGGAAAGCCGCCATCGCATAAATCTCAGCGCAGGAAGGCGACCACCTGACCGGTGTCGAACGGCCAGTCCAGTTCCGCCCCGGTGTCCATGCGGCGAAGCACCGGAATACGAAGGCCGTAGACATCTATCAGGTCCTCGGGATCGGTGATATCCACCAACTCCACCAACAACCCATGTTCGACGAGCGGCATGACCTCGGCTTCGGCGATCTCACACAGATGGCAACCCAGGGTGCCGAACAGCTGGCATTCAGGAAGCATGATGAAAGGACTCAGGTCACAAAACGAACCTCCATTCTAAGCCTAACAAGCCCCTTGTAGGAGCGAGCTTGCTCGCGAAAAACTCCCGTGCGCCGCGTTCATTCAGGAACCGCGCGTTATCGTTGACGTTTTTTGCGAGCAAGCTCGCTCCTACGGTGCAAAAAGCCTGACTCAGATCACCATGGCCTATAACTGATTCAGCAATGCTCGCGGCTTTTTGCCGCTCATCCTGCAACGGAGATGCCTGTGTTCGCCAACCTGCTGATTATCCTGGCCTCATCCCTGGTAGTGATTGCGCTGTTTCGCCGGCTGCAACTGCCGCCCGTGCTGGGCTACCTGTGCGTAGGCCTGGCAGTGGGGCCCACCGCGCTGGACTGGGTCAATGATAACGAAGACCTGCCGGACCTCGCCGAGATGGGCGTGGTGTTCCTGCTGTTTTCCCTGGGGCTTGAGTTTTCCCTGTCGAAAATGTTGGCGCTGCGCAGCGTGGTATTCGGCCTGGGCAGCCTGCAAGTGCTGGGGTGCGGGGCATTGCTGGGCGTTTTGTTGATGGGCTTTGGTCTCGCGCCTGGCATCGCGTTGTTGCTGGGCGCAGGGCTGGCGTTATCGTCCACGGCGATTGTCAGCAAGGAGCTGACCAGCCTCGGGGAGATCTTCAGCAGTCATGGCCAGAATGCGATTGGCGTGTTGCTGTTCCAGGATGTCGTGGCGGTGTTGCTGCTGACATTGGTACCGGTATTTGCCGGCAGCAGCGACCAGGCCTGGTACTGGGCGCTGCCGCTGACCCTGGGCAAGACCGTGGTGCTATTCGTGGGCCTGTTGTTCGCCAGCCGCTGGTTGCTGCCGCGCTTGTTCCGTGAAGTCGCCGCGTCTCATTCGGCGGAGCTGTTTGTGCTGCTGGCGTTGGTGATTGTCTTGCTCACTGCGTGGCTCACCCACCTGCTGGGCCTGTCCCCTGCCCTCGGTGCGTTCCTGGCCGGCATGTTACTGGGCGAGAGTCATTACCGGCACCAGATCGAAGCGGATATCCGCCCGTTTCGCGACATCCTGCTGGGGCTGTTTTTTGTCAGCATCGGCATGCTCATCGACTTGCAATTGTTCGTCAGCCACAGCCTGTTGATCCTCGGCCTGACGCTCACGCTGATGCTGGTCAAGGGCATGGTGGTCGCGGCGCTGGTCAAATGGCGTAACAGCGACACCGAAACGGCCTGGCGCAGCGGCCTGGCGCTGGCCCAGGGCGGCGAGTTCTGCTTTGCGCTGATGGCGCAGATGCAGCAGAGCCGGCTGATTCCCGATGAGTTCAACGGCCTGCTACTGGCGGCTACCTTCTGCTCGATGCTGCTGACACCGCTGCTGTTGCGTGCGGCACCGGCCATCGCCCTGCGCCTGCATCGCAAACCCAACCAGCAAGTGCAACTGGAACACATCACCGCGCTCAACGCTCAATTGCACGGGCACGTGGTGATTTGCGGCTATGGACGGGTAGGCCAGTCCATCGGGCGCTTTATGCGCCGCGAACAACAGGCGTTTATCGCCCTGGATGATGACCCCGAACGGGTGCAGGAAGCCGCCACCGAGGACAGCAGTGTGCATTACGGCGACTGCCGCCGTGGTGCCTTGCTCAGCGCCGTCGGCCTGGAACGGGCGCGGTTGGTGGTGATCGCGGTGGACAACAGTGATGTCGCCCTGGTGGTGCTCAAAGAGGCGCGGCAGATCAACCCCGACGTGCCGATCCTGGTGCGCACCCGCGATGACAGCCAGTTGGCTGAACTCAAGGCCGCGGGCGCCAGCGAAGTGGTGCCCGAGTTGCTGGAGTCGAGCCTGATGCTCGCCGCCCATGCCCTCATCCTGCTGGGCCTGCCGGACCAACAGGTGCAGGCGCGGGTGGATGAAGTACGGCACAACCGCTATCGCCTGCTGCACGGTTTTTACCCACCGCCAACGCCTGACGAAGAAGCGCCGATCAGTCCTGACTGACCGCGCCGATCTTGTGGATCGACAGGTCCGCGCCGTAATACTCCTGCTCCTGGCTCAAGCGCAGCCCTTGCACGCGCTTGATCACGCCGTACACCAGCAAGCCGCCGCCAAACGCTACCGCCACGCCCAACCCGGTGCCGATCAACTGGCTGATCAGGCTCACGCCGCCCAGCCCACCCAGGGCGGCCTGCCCGAAGATGCCGCAGGCAATGCCGCCCCACACACCGCACAAGCCATGCAACGGCCATACGCCCAGCACGTCATCAATCTTCCAGCGCGACTGGGCAGCAATAAAGCACCACACGAACAAGCCGCCTGCGACCACACCCGTGACCAGCGCGCCCACCGGGTGCATCAGGTCGGAACCGGCGCAGATCGCCACCAACCCGGCCAAGGGACCGTTGTGCAGGAACCCCGGATCGTTACGACCAATCACCAAGGCAGCCACGGTGCCACCGACCATGGCCATCAACGAATTGACGGCCACCAGGCCACTGACGCCATTGAGGGTTTGCGCGCTCATCACGTTGAAGCCGAACCAGCCCACGATCAGAATCCACGAGCCCAGCGCCAGGAACGGAATGCTCGACGGCGCAAACGCCACCAGGCGCCCTTCACGGTAACGCCCATTGCGCGGGCCCAGCAGCAACACCGCCGCCAGCGCCAGCCAGCCGCCCATGGCGTGCACCACCACGGAACCGGCAAAGTCGTGGAAGCTGGCGCCAAAGGTTGCGAGCAGCCAGGCTTGCAGGCCAAAGTTGCCGTTCCACACCAGGCCTTCGAAGAACGGGTAGATAAACGCCACGATCAGCGCGGTGGCACACAGCTGCGGCGCGAACTTCGCACGCTCGGCAATCCCGCCGGAAATGATCGCCGGAATCGCCGCGGCAAACGTCAGCAGGAAGAAAAACTTCACCAGGCCGTAGCCATGATCGGCGCTGATCACGGCGGCCGGTTGCAGGAAGCTCACACCGTAGGAGATCCAATAGCCTATAAAGAAATAGGCCAGCGTTGAGATCGCGAAATCGCTGAGGATCTTCGACAAGGCGTTGACCTGGTTCTTCTGGCGCACCGTGCCAACCTCAAGGAAGGCAAAGCCGGCGTGCATGGCCAGCACCATGACCGCGCCAATCAGGATGAACAGGGTGTTGGAACTGTGGACGAGGGTGTCCACCGCGCTTTGCAAGTTTTCCATGGAGGTTGGCAGGCCTGCATCAAGGCAAAAAGCACCAAAGCGGTTCAAGCCAGGGTTTCGCGCACTAAATTGGCACCACCGGCTTCACCCTTCTTCAGAGGGTGTGAGCCGCTTTAGCGCAGCGATCAACACAACAGGCCGTTGCCGACAGGGTTTTTCCGCGAAGTTAAGTGATTTAGGGTAAGGTTTTTCAAGGTTTGCACCTCGACCGCCCGGATTCAGCGCAGGCTCCAAGGCCTGCGCACCAAGGCAAAGCAAAAGCTGTACCACACAATTGCACTGAACCTTCAGCCAACGCCGCGACTCGAAACCACACTTACAGATCAGCTACCCACGGAGACAACCATGGCCGGTAAAACAGCAAAGACTGCTCAAGAGATACTGATGGAGGATTTTCAAACCCTGGTCAGCGATACCGAAAAGTTGCTGGACGACACCGCCGTGCTGGCCGGTGACCAGGCTGACGAGCTACGAACCAAGATCCACGAAAGCCTGCTCAAGGCCCGCGAGACCCTGCAATTGACTGAAGACTCGTTGCGCGAGCGCGGCCAGGCGGCAATCACTGCCACCGAAGACTACGTGCAAGCCAACCCATGGCAGTCAGTCGGCATTGCTGCCGGCGTAGGCTTTTTGATCGGTCTGCTGGCTACAAGGCGCTAACCATGTCTATCGGCGAATCCAGCTCATCTTCGAGCGCACATTCCTCAGCAAGCGGTTCAACTTCCCGACGCCTGGGCGCAGCTGTGCTGGGCTTGCTGCACAGTCATGTCGAGTTGTTTGGCATCGAGTTACAAGAGCAAAAGGCCCGCACCGTCAGCCTTTTGCTGTTTGCCGGCCTGGCGTTAGTGTTTGCCCTGCTGTTGCTGGTGGGGTTGTCGACGCTGGTGATGATCCTGGTGTGGGACACGGGCTATCGCCTCACCGGTATCATCTGCCTCTGCGTGTTCTACAGCCTGGCCGCTGCGTTCTGCGGTGTGCGCTTGAAGGCTGCGGTATTCGATGAATCCACGCCCTTCCACGCCACGCTCGAAGAACTGGCCAATGACCGGGAGCGCCTGCTGCCATGAGCATGACTGAGATCCCGCAAAACACGTCACGCCGGGAAATGCGCAAAGCCTTGATCCGCCTGCGCATGGAAATGCACCGCCAGGAAATCCGGCATGAGTCCCAACAACTCATGGCGCCCCTGCACAAAATGCGCAACATGCGCCACAACTGGCAGGACAGCCTGGGCATCAAGCACGCGCCGTTGTGGGGCGTGGCGGCGGTCACGCTGATGGGCTTCTTTACCGGCAAAGGCGCCAAGGGCGGCAGCATCAGCAGCATCACGCGCCTGGTGCGGCTGGGTGCCGGGTTGATCCCGCTGATCAAGTTGGCCATGCAAAGCTCTTCGCGCAAAAGCTGATACGCGGGAGCCGATGACCGCAATGACCAGACACGTGCTGGTCATTGCGGTTTTTTGCGCTGGCTGTTAATTGATATCGACTCGGCTTACCGCTGGATTCGCTTGCACCACAAAAGCGCAAGCGGGAAGCTGGAACTGTCATTCACCTTACGGAGAACCTGCGCCTTGGATTGGCCCACCCTGCTGACCCGCGAACGTCTTGGAAAACCCCTGCACAGCCCCGAAGAACTGGGCCGCAGCCCCTTCCACAAAGATCACGACCGCATTATTTTCTCCGGCGCGTTCCGGCGCCTGGGGCGCAAGACCCAAGTGCATCCGGTTTCGAGTAACGACCATATCCACACACGCTTGACCCACTCCCTGGAAGTCAGCTGCGTGGGTCGTTCACTCGGTATGCGCGTGGGCGAAACCCTGCGCAGCGCCCTGCCCGACTGGTGCGACCCGAGCGACCTGGGCATGGTGGTGCAATCGGCCTGCCTGGCCCATGACATCGGCAACCCGCCGTTCGGGCACTCGGGCGAAGACGCCATTCGCCACTGGTTCCAACAGGCCGCCGGGCGCGGCTGGCTGGATGACATGAGCAGCGCCGAACGCAATGACTTCCTGAACTTCGAAGGCAATGCCCAGGGTTTTCGGGTGCTCACCCAACTTGAATACCATCAGTTCGACGGCGGCACGCGGCTGACCTACGCCACCTTGGGCACTTACCTCAAATACCCCTGGACCGCCCGCCACGCCGACTCGCTGGGCTACAAGAAACACAAGTTCGGCTGTTACCAGAGCGAGCTGCCGATTCTTGAGCAGATCGCCCACAAGCTTGGCCTGCCCCAGTTGGAGGAACAACGCTGGGCGCGTCACCCGCTCGTCTACCTGATGGAAGCCGCCGACGACATCTGCTATGCGTTGATCGACCTGGAAGACGGCCTGGAAATGGAGCTTCTGCAGTACGCCGAAGTCGAGTCGCTGCTGCTGAACCTGGTCGGCGATGACCTGCCGCAAACCTATCGCCAACTGGGCCCAATGGACTCACGTCGCCGCAAGCTGGCGATCCTGCGCGGCAAAGCCATCGAGCACCTGACCAATGCGGCGGCGCAGGCGTTTGTCGAACAGCAGGACGCCCTGTTGGCCGGCACACTGCCCGGTGACTTGGTGGAACACATGCACGGCCCGGCGAAACGCTGCGTACTGGATGCCAAGGACATGGCGCGCAAGAAAATCTTCCAGGACAAGCGCAAGACACTGCATGAGATCGGGGCCTATACCACCCTGGAAATCCTGCTGAATGCCTTTTGCGGTGCGGCCCTGGAGCAACATGGCGGGCGCACGCCGTCGTTCAAGAACCGGCGCATTCTCGACTTGCTGGGCAATAGCGCGCCGGACCCCGCCTGGCCACTGCACGCCTCGTTCCTGCGTATGATCGACTTCATCGCCGGTATGACGGACAGCTACGCCACCGAAATGGCGCGGGAAATGACCGGACGCTCCAGCCCTCAATAACGACGCCACCCAGCAGCCTGTTCCCTGAAGCGAATTGCCCTACGACGGGAACAGAGCGGCCTGATCGAATTCGTACAGGCGCCCGAAGAATAATCACGCGCGCCCCAACGGACCCACCGAGTAATTCCTGCTGCCCCCATCGACGCTTGTCTCACTGTGTGCTCTTTATGCCCAGCTATTCTCTTCGTATTCTTTTGGTGGAGGATCACCCCTTTCAACTCATGGCCACCCAGTGCCTGCTCAGAAGCTTCGGTTTCGACCAACTGACCCCGGTGGAAAACGCCGAGCAGGCCATACGCGTGATGAGCCAGTGCGACTCCCCCTTCGACCTGATGTTATGCGACCAATGCCTGCCCGACCTGCCCGGGCTTGAACTGGTGGAAATCGCCAGCCGTCGGCGCTTCATCACCAGTGCTATCCTGTTAAGCGGCTTACCGACTTCAGAATTGGCTAACCTGACGATACAAGCGGCACAACGAAGTCTCCCCCTGCTTGGCTACTTATCAAAACCTTTGAACAAAGATGAACTTGAGCGATTAATCCGCTTAACTTTTAACCCGCTCTTGTAGGATTTTAAACATCACATGCAACGAAAAACGATCCGGGGTGCGCCGTAAATCTCCAAGCCTCCCTTCTGGTCAGGGTCATCCTCAAAACGCTCACATGCCCTGTCACGATTACCTAACAACTTGTAGGCCTATACCTTTTTAAATGTAGGAACTTTCCTGTTCTGCATCTACTCCCTGTGAGCTTCATACTGCGCACTCACCTTCTGAGCTAATGTGCCCGCTTTATCTGCACCTGCATGGAAAGTGACTATGAACACAGTTTTTATTATCGATGACCACCCCGTTATCCGGCTTGCCATTCGAATGTTGCTGGAGCACGAAGGTTATAAAGTCGTCGGCGAAACAGATAACGGGTGCGATGCCATACAGATGGTCCGTGAATGCCTTCCAGACCTGGTGATTCTGGACATCAGCATCCCGAAACTTGATGGCCTGGAGGTGCTCTGCCGGTTCAATGCCATGAACACCTCGATGAAAACCCTGGTGCTCACGGCCCAATGCCCCACGCTGTTTGCCACACGGTGCATGCGCTCGGGGGCTGAAGGCTACGTGTGCAAGGAGGGTGACCTGAGCGAGTTGCTGAGTGCCATTCGCGCGGTGCTGTCCGGCTACAACTACTTCCCCAGCCAGGCCTTGAATGGTCCCGGAACGGAAGGCATGGATGCTCAAGAGCTGGAACTGTTCAAGACCGTCAATGACCGGGAGCTGATGGTCCTGCAACTATTTGCACAAGGCCGCACTAACAAGGAAATTGCCAAAGGCATGTTCTTAAGTAACAAGACCGTCAGCACTTATAAAAAGAGACTCATGCAAAAACTTCAAGCCAAATCCTTGGTTGACCTCATCGAGATGGCAAAACGAAACGCGCTAGTGTGAGAAAGCGGATGCCCAGGCGTATAAAGGACTATCTAATCATATTAAGTGCCGGTTTGTACTTCAGCACGACTGTGCTCGCTGAGCACCAAACCAGCCCGGAACGCTTCGCCCTCTTGAGTCGCGCGAGAGCTGTTCAACTGGACACTCATTTTGCCAAGGCCCAGCGCCAGTGGCTGCAGAACAAACGTGAACTAACACTGGGGACATCCACACCTGACTACCCGCCCTTCGACCTCACTTCCAGCGGCCATGATTACGAAGGCCTTACCGCCGACTACGCAGGCTTACTGGCCAAGGCGCTCTCCCTGCCAATCACGGTGATGCGCTACCCCTCTCGAGCGGCGGCCATTCGAGCCCTGGAAGCCGGGGAAATTGACCTGCTGGGTTCCTCCAACGGGTTTGAAGCTGCCAAGCTAAATCTTATCCTCTCCGAACCCTATGCCGTGGACCAGCCGGTACTGGTTACGCGCGAGGGAGAAACCCGCAGCCTCAGCGAAGGCCTCGACGGGCTGCGCCTGAGCCTTGTCTATCACTACCTGCCGCTCAATGAGGTGGAAAAGCTGTACCCCAAGGCGATCATCCGCGCCTACCCGTCGTATCAAAATGCCTTGAATGCAGTGGCCTTCGACCAGGCGGATGTGTTTCTCGGTGACACCATTTCCACCCATTACATGATCAACAAGGGCTACCTCAAAAACATTCGCATGGCCAACTTCGGCAAGCACGAAGCTTATGGTTTCAGTTTTGCCACGCGCCAGGACAACCGGATGTTATTGAGTATTGTCGATTCAGCCCTGGCCTCGGTGCCCATCAACGAAAGGGACAGCATTGCCAAGCGTTGGAGCGCCGGCAGCGACATCCTGCTGACCGACAAGAAACTGCAACTGACCCAGCGCGAAGAGCGCTGGCTCAAAGAGCACCCAGTGGTCACGGTGATCGTCAACGAAACCTTCGCGCCACTGACGTTCTTCGATGCAGACGGCAACTTTCGCGGCATTACCGCCGATTTACTGGAGTTGATTCGCTTGCGCACCGGTCTGCGCTTTTCGGTGCAGCGCGGCCGCGAAGTCAGCGCGATGATAGAACAGGTCGCGGCCCAGAAAGTCGATATGATCGGGGCCATCGTGCCCAGCAACGAACGAGATTCGCAGCTTAATTTCAGTCGCCCCTACCTGGAAAACTCCTATGTATTGTTGACACGCAGAGAGCCAGGTGCGCCCTCGAACATGGAGCAAATGGCAGGCAAGCGTCTGGCAATCACCCGAGGCAGTCCCCTGGCCGCGACCTTGAGCAAAGACTTCCCGCAGGTCCAACTGGTGGAAACCAGTGATACGTTCAGAGCATCGGAGCTGCTCGCACAGGGACAAGTGGATGGGGCAGTGAACACCCTGGTGATCGCCAACTACTTCCTGTCCTCCCAGGTCTTCCAGGACAAGTTGCAAATCAGCGCCAGCATCGGCACGACCCCCGCGACCTTCACCCTGGCCACCTCGCGCCAGGCCACGGAATTGAGCTCGATCCTCGACAAGGCCCTGCTCAGCATTGCCCCGGATGAAATGGGCGTGATCAACAGCCGCTGGCGTGGCTACACCGCCGCGTCCGATAGTTACTGGCGTAACTACCATCAACTGATCGCGCGAATCATCATCGGCACCGGGCTGTTGCTATTGATTTCCCTGGCCTGGAACGCCTACATGCGGCGCCAGATCAAGCATCGAAAAATGGCCGAACGCGCCCTCAACGATCAGTTCGAGTTCATGCGCGCATTGGTCAATGAAACGCCGCATCCTATCTACGTGCGCGACCGCAATGGGCTGCTGCAGACCTGTAACGACAGCTACCTGCAGGTGTTCGACGTCAAGCGCGAAGAGGTGATCGGCAAAAGCGTGACCCAGATGAGCATGGCCCTCGCGTCGGAGGCGGCCCAGTACCATGCTGACTATCTGCGCGTGGTCGCCGAGGGCAACCCGTTGATCCTTGATCGCAGCCTGCATATCCATGACAAGAAGCTGACCATCTATCACTGGATTTTGCCCTACCGAGACTCCACGGGTGAAGTTCAAGGCATCATCGGTGGCTGGATCGATATCAGCGACCGACGCCAGCTATTCGATGAACTACGCACTGCCAAGGAGCGCGCCGACGAAGCCAACCGCGCCAAAAGCACGTTCCTGGCCACCATGAGCCACGAGATTCGCACCCCGATGAACGCTGTTATCGGCATGCTCGAGCTGACGCTCAAGCGCGCCGACCAAGGGCACCTTGACCGACCGGCAATAGAGGTGGCGTACAACTCGGCCAGAGACCTGCTGGAGCTGATCGGTGACATCCTCGACATCGCGCGTATCGAGTCCGGCCGCCTCAGCCTGGCCCCGGAGCGTGTCAACTTGCGGGAGGTGATTGAATCAGTGGTGCGCGTCTTCGACGGTCTTGCGCGGCAGAAAACCCTCAGCCTGTTGCTGGAGTTCAAGCCCGACCTGAACGATATCGAGGTGTTGATAGACCCTCTGCGCTTCAAGCAAGTGCTATCGAACCTTGTGAGCAACGCGATCAAGTTCACCGAACAGGGGCAGGTCAAGATCAAGGTTGAGCTGCAGCCTACGCAGGCACCGGAGCAGATCGAGCTGAAACTGGTGGTAGAAGACACCGGCATCGGCATCAGCCGGGAAGACCAATTGCGCCTGTTCGAACCCTTTGCCCAAGCGGACAACTCCGGGCAATTGGCCCGCAGTGGCGCAGGCCTGGGGCTGGTGATCTGCCGCAGCCTGTGCGCGATGATGGGCGGCCAATTGAGCCTGAGCAGCGTGCCCATGGTGGGCACACAGGTGCACGTCAACCTCAGCATGCCGCGCCTGCAAGCGATCCAGACGGAGGGTGACCACACGCCGCAAACGCCGGCCACGGCGCTGGTGCTTAACGTACTGGTGGTAGACGACCACCCGGCGAACCGCCTGCTGATGTGCCAGCAACTGGGCTACCTGGGGCATAAGTTCACCGCTGCCGAACACGGCGCCGCAGGGTTCCAGGCCTGGCGTAAAGAGCATTTCGACCTGGTGATTGCCGACTGCAACATGCCCATCATGAATGGCTATGAACTGAGTCGCTCAATCCGTGAGTATGAGCAGCGCGAACAATTGGTGCCCTGCGTGGTACTGGGCTTTACCGCCAACGCCCAGCCAGAAGAGAGGCAGCGGTGCGTGCAAGCCGGCATGGATGACTGCCTGTTCAAGCCCATCAGCCTAACCGTGTTGGAGCGCCAACTGGCACACATTGTCCCTAAAGCCGTGCACCAACGATTGGACCTTGAATGCCTGGAGGCATTGACCGGCGGTGACCCCCATTTGAGTCGACGCCTGCTGGAGGAACTACTGAGCAGCAGCCATCAAGACCGCCAGATCCTTATCGATCTGCTGGATCGACAGGCTCCACTCTCGGAAATTATCGAGCAAGCCCACAAGATCAAGGGCGCAGCCCGTATCGTGCAAGCCCACTCGTTGGCGGGGCAATGCGAAGCCTTGGAGCAAAGCTGTTCGCGCAACGAGGAGTGGGCCGTGATCGAAAGCGGTATCAGGGCCCTGGAACAACTCATGCTGGAATTGGAAAGGATGCTGCAGGTTCAACTGGATGAGCTGCAAGGCCAATAAGCGCCAGGGCCGGTGGCGGCAGGAGTGAGCAAACGCGCCCCTACCCCAACCGGCCTTAGCACCCGCCGCTTCAGCAGTCGGTCAACCGCAGGAAAATCTCCGCCAGGCGCTCAATGCCCACTTGGTCCTGAGGGGTGAACCGGGCCAGCAACGGGCTGTCGAGGTCAAGGACGCCAATCAGTCGACCTTCCTTGACCAAGGGCACTACCAACTCACTGTTCGAAGCGCTGTCACAGGCAATATGGCCTGGGAACGCGTGCACATCCTCCACGCGCTGGGTTTGCCGTGAAGCCGCAGCCGCACCACACACGCCACGACCAAACGGAATGCGCACACAGGCGATCTGCCCCTGAAAGGGACCAAGCACCAGTTCTTCATTGCGATTGAGGTAAAAGCCCGCCCAGTTCAAGTCATCCAGCTGGTTGAACAGGAACGCGGAAAACTGCGCACTGTTGGCAATAAAATCGCGCTCATCAGCCAACAGCGACTCCAGTTGCGCGCACAGCATGGCGTAGCCATCAAGGCCGCTGCCGGCCTGTTGTAAATCGATCATGGTTGACGTTCCAGCAATTTAAGACCCACCCAGTAACGGGCAAATTGATAGGCACACCGACCATTGCGGTTGCCGCGCCCGGTGGCCCAACGCACCGCGAGGACATCAAGCTGCTCATCGCGCTGCCACTGCAAGCCGGCCTTGCTGGCCAACTCGCCGATCCAGTGCTCCACCACATCCAGGAAATGCTCCTGGCTAAACGGGTAGAACGACAGCCACAGGCCAAAACGATCCGACAAGGCAATCTTGTCTTCAACCGCCTCGCTCGGGTGCAATTCGCCATCCACGCGCTTCCAGTTGTCATTGTCGCTCTGGTTTTCCGGCACCAGGTGGCGGCGGTTGGACGTGGCATACAGCAGCACGTTTTCCGGCGCCTGTTCCAGGGAGCCATCGAGCACGCTCTTGAGCACGCGATAGTCGCCCTCTCCCGCTTCAAACGACAGGTCATCGCAAAACAAAATAAAGCGTTGTGGTAGCTTGATCAGTTGCTCGACCACACGGGGCAGGTCCGCCAGGTGGTCACGCTCGATCTCGATAAGACGCAGGCCCGCCTTGGCATGCTGGGCGAGCAAGGCACGGACCATGGAAGACTTGCCGGTGCCACGCGAACCCCACAACAGTGCATGGTTGGCGGGCAAGCCGTCGAGGAACTGTTGGGTGTTACGCGCCAGTTGTTCACGTTGTTTATCCACACCGATCAGGTCCGACAGGCGCATGTCCAGGCTGACCTCCAGCGGCAACAGGAAGCCACTGCGGCCTTCGCGCTGCCAACGGGCTGCCAGGCATTGGTGCCAGTCGATCGCTTGGCGCGGGGCGGGTAACAACGGTTCCAGGCGAGCCAGCACCGCATCGGCGCGCTCCAGAAAGGCATTCAATCGAGAATCCACAGCTATTCCTCTGGCAAGTTCTTGCAAAAGATGGCGTATTGGCAACCCTGCGTCACACTGCATGGGCTGCATCAAACAAACGATTCATGCCGGGCGAGCCAAAGCTTGTGGATGTTCAGCTATGCTTGCCAGGCGAAGGGAAACGCTAAGTGGTTCAACACTCGATGGATATCAAGTTCGCCCACCGCTTGTCTTATAAACAAGCCAGATTGACTGTGCTGGTCGGTTTCGTCTTGGGAACCTTGCTCAGCCTGATCCAAATTGGCATTGATTATGCCAGTGAAGACGCATCCATCAACCGTGAAATACGCTCACTGATTGAAATCAGCCATAACCCGGCTTCACGTATCGCCTACAACATCGATGCCGAACTCGCCCAGGAACTGACCCTGGGCCTGCTGCACTCCCCTGCCATCATCCGCGCGCAGTTGATCGACAACAATGGCGTGGTGCTGGCCGACGTCAACCGCCCGCGCAAAGAAAGCAACTATCGGCCCGTCAGCGATTTTCTGTTTGGTGCCAATCGCCAGTTCGAAGACCGGCTGTTTCTCAGCCATATGCCCAACGACTCACTCGGTGTGCTGCGCCTGGACGTCGATACCTATGCCTTTGGCAGCCGTTTCTTGCATCGCGCCGAAATCACCCTGCTCAACGGCTTCGCCCGTAGCCTACTGCTCACCGGGATTTTACTCGGCCTGTTCTACGTAATGCTCACCCAACCGCTGGTGCGCATTATCCGCGAGCTGAGCACACGCAAACAGGCGCGCCTGGATTGCCCGCCGGGGCACGAACACGATGAAATCGGCGTGCTGGTCAACGTCGCCAATCAACAGTTCGAAAACATGGAAACCGAGATCCAGCAGCGGCGCCACGCCGAGGACCGCCTCACGGAGTACCTGGGGCAACTGGAAAATATCGTTTCGGCGCGCACCCTTGAACTCAAGGCCAGCAACCAACGCTTGAGCCAGTCCAACGATGAGCTGGAGGCTGCGAAAATGACAGCGCTGGGCATGGCCCAGGCGCGGGCGGCGTTCCTGGCCAATATGAGCCATGAAATCCGCACGCCACTCAATGGGCTGCTGGGCATGATTGCCCTGTCACTGGACAGCCCGCTGACTGCCGAACAGCGCCAGCAACTGTCCATTGCCCATGACTCAGGCAAAGTGCTGGTGGAGTTGCTCAACGATATCCTCGACCTGTCCAAATTCGACGCCGGCCAACTGGAACTGGAGCATATCCCGTTCGACCTGGGCTCCCTGGTTGAAGACACCGCCAACCTGCTGTCACAAAACGCCGCGCCGAGTGTGGAACTGACCTGCCTGATCGACCCGCAATTTCCCGCCCAGGTGATCGGTGACCCGACCCGTGTGCGGCAAATCGTCAGCAACCTGCTCTCCAATGCCTTGAAGTTCACCCGCTTCGGTCGCGTCGATGTGCGCCTGCACGCCTTGGAGGGCCGGGTCAGCATCGAAGTGTGCGACACCGGCATCGGCATCGCCCAGGAAGCCCAGGTGAAAATTTTCCAGCCGTTCACCCAGGCCGGCGCAGGCATCACCCGTCAGTTTGGCGGCACGGGTTTAGGCCTGGCACTGACCCATAACCTGTGCGAAGCCATGCAAGGCCGCTTGAGTATCAGCTCGGAGGTGGGCTTTGGCAGCCAGTTCTGCGCCGATCTACCGCTGCCCGCGCATTTGCCTGCCACACGCTATGCACCGCTCACGGGCGAGGTGATCGCCATCACCAACGCCGGCGGCGGGCTGACCGAGCTGCTCACCACCCTGCTGCCCTCTTGGGGGCTGACGCCGCGCTGTTATTCCCAGGACGATGATCTGAGCGGGCTGGCGCCCGACCTGTTGATCACCGACTGCCCTGAATGCTTGTTCCGCTTGCGCCCGGGCATCAGCGCGCCGATTCTGCTGGTCACCGCCTACGGCAACTTTTTGCCCAGCGAAGAAGTCGCGGCCCTGGCGCCGCTGCAGCAACAAGCCCGCCCGTTGAGCCGTAACGCGCTGTACCAGATCCTGCAACGCAACCTGCGCAGCGACGCGCAACTGGTGCTCGACCCCGTTCAGATAGAAACCGCACCGCTTGCGCACCGTGCGCGCATCCTGTTGGTGGAGGACAACGCCGTCAATCAACTGGTGGCCAAGGGCATGCTCAGCAAGCTCGGGTGCGAGGTGATCATAGCGGCCCACGGTGGCGAAGCCCTCAAGCTTCTGGAGGAGCAGCGCTTCGATATGGTGTTGATGGACTGCAACATGCCCGTGATGGATGGCTATGAGGCCAGCCGACAGATTCGCCGCAGCGGGCGTTGGCCGGACTTGCCCATCGTGGCCTTGACCGCCAATGCGATGGCCGAAGAACGCGAGCGTTGCCGGGCCGCGGGAATGAACGATTACCTGGCCAAGCCGTTTCGCCGCGAAGAACTTAACGCGCTGCTGGAACTGTGGGTACCGAAGACCACCAGCCTCTGACGGGTACCCGCAGTGCCCAGCTCACTTGAGCAGGGCTTCGATTTCCTGGGTCAAGTCCTGGGGCTTGGTGGTTGGCGCAAAACGCTTGACCTGCTGGCCATCACGGCCGATGAGAAACTTGGTGAAGTTCCACTTGATGTTCTTGGAACCCAGCAGCCCCGGAGCCTGTTTTTTCAACTGCACGAACAGCGGGTGGGCATCGCTGCCATTGACGTCGACTTTCTTGAACAGCGGAAAACTGACGCCGAAGTTCAACTCGCAAAACTCGGATATCGCGCCTTCGTTGCCCGGCTCCTGCTTGCCGAACTGGTTGCAGGGAAAGCCGAGCACCACCAGGCCCTGGTCCTTGTATTGCTGCCAAAGTTGCTCGAGGCCCTTGTACTGCGGGGTGAAGCCGCATTTGCTGGCGGTGTTGACCACCAGAATGGCCTTGCCGGCAAAATCGGCCAAGGTCTTTTGTTCACCCTTGATGGTGGTGCAAGGGATGCTCAGCAGGGAGTCGCTCATGGCAATGCCTCAAGTCAGCGGAAAAAGAGCCTTATTCGTGTAGGAGCGAGCTTGCTCGCGAAAAACTCCCAGACGCCGCGCTCATTCAGGCGCCCCGCGTTATCGTTGGCGTTTTTCGCGAGCAAGCTCGCTCCTACGGGGGCTACGCGAGCCTAGCGCGGCACCAGATCCAGGCATACCGAGTTGATGCAATAGCGCAGGCCCGTCGGCGGTGGACCGTCCGGGAACACATGCCCCAGGTGTGCGTCACACTTGGCACAAGTGACTTCGGTGCGAATCATGCCGTGACTGACGTCGCGGATCTCGACCATCGCACTATCGGCAATCGGCTCATAGAAGCTGGGCCAGCCGCAGCCGGAATCAAACTTGGCCTTGGAATCGAACAGCGGCGCGTTGCAGCAGATGCAATGGTAGACGCCGTCGGTCTTGGTCGCGTTGTACTTGCCGCTGAACGGTCGCTCGGTACCCTTGAGACGGCACACGTTGTACTGCTCCGGATCAAGCATCGCCTTCCATTCATCTACAGTTTTCTGCAACTTTTCCATCGGTACACCTCGGCAACTGAAAAACCCTGATCTGTGTCTTTTCCATGGATCAGGCGGCACGTATGATTGCGCCTCTTCAAAACGCCAGTCTGGCACCCGCGCCACCGGCATTCAAACGTATTTATGGGTGCGGGCCGTGCAGGCTTCACCCTACGGTAGTGCCTACGCCGTCGGGATCGTTCATTTTCAGGATCACATCGCCATGCAGGTCAGCAAATCGAACAAGCTCGCCAACGTCTGCTACGACATTCGCGGCCCAGTGCTCAAGCACGCCAAACGCCTGGAAGAGGAAGGCCATCGCATCCTCAAGCTGAACATTGGCAACCCGGCGCCGTTTGGTTTCGAAGCGCCGGACGAAATCCTCCAGGATGTGATCCGCAACCTGCCGACCGCCCAGGGTTACAGCGATTCCAAGGGCCTGTTCAGCGCGCGCAAGGCGGTGATGCAGTACTACCAGCAGAAACAGGTCGAAGGTGTCGGCATCGAGGACATCTACCTGGGCAACGGCGTGTCCGAGCTGATCGTGATGTCCATGCAGGCATTGCTCAACAATGGCGATGAAGTCCTGGTGCCAGCACCGGATTACCCGTTGTGGACCGCCGCCGTGACCCTGGCGGGCGGCCATCCGGTGCATTACCTGTGTGACGAAGGCGCCGACTGGTTCCCGGACCTGGCCGACATCAAGGCCAAGATCACCCCCAACACCAAGGCCCTGGTGATCATCAACCCGAACAACCCTACAGGCGCCGTTTATTCCAAAGAAGTGCTGCTGGGCATGCTGGAGCTGGCGCGCCAGCACAACCTGGTGGTGTTCTCCGACGAGATCTACGACAAGATCCTCTACGATGACGCCGTACATATCTGTACTGCTTCCCTGGCGCCGGACCTGCTGTGCCTGACCTTCAATGGCCTGTCCAAGTCCTACCGCGTGGCGGGGTTCCGCTCCGGCTGGATCGCCATCTCCGGGCCCAAGCACAATGCGCAAAGCTACATCGAAGGCATCGACATGCTGGCCAACATGCGCCTGTGCGCCAACGTACCGAGCCAGCACGCGATCCAGACCGCCCTCGGCGGCTACCAGAGCATCAATGACCTGATCCTGCCTCAAGGTCGCCTGCTGGAGCAGCGTAACCGCACTTGGGAGTTGCTCAATGCCATTCCAGGCGTGAGCTGTGTGAAGCCCATGGGTGCGCTCTACGCGTTCCCGCGGATCGACCCGAAAGTCTGCCCGATCCTCAACGACGAGAAGTTCGTGCTCGATTTGCTGCTGTCAGAAAAACTGCTGGTCGTGCAAGGCACCGCGTTCAACTGGCCGTGGCCGGATCACTTTCGCGTAGTGACCTTGCCACGCGTGGATGACCTGGAGATGGCCATTGGTCGCATCGGCAACTTCCTGAAGTCCTATCGCCAGTAAGGCAATTGACGCTGTACGACTCACAAAGGGTCGTACAGCGATCATCTAGCAACACTTCTGTGTCACTTACTTGCGGTTGTACTTCATTTGGCCCCAGCCGATGACGTACCCCCTATAATCACGGGGCGGCGAGGTCATATCGGGTTGATCAAGGCTGACAATACAGGTCGGAAAATCCCTTCAACGCCCTACGCCCGAGGTGTAGGACACAGTTTGAAATAGTCCCCCGGTTGAATCACCCCATGCCGCACCTTATATACCCCGCAGTGAGCGACATATTAAGCATGAGGAGAATTCTACAACCATGATGCGCATCCTGCTGTTCTTGGCCACTAACCTGGCGGTCGTACTGATTGCCAGCGTCACCCTGAGCCTTTTTGGCTTCAACGGGTTCATGGCGGCCAATGGGGTTGATCTGAACCTCAATCAGCTGCTGATTTTCTGTGCGGTCTTTGGTTTCGCCGGCTCGCTGTTCTCGCTGTTCATCTCCAAGTGGATGGCGAAGATGAGCACCAGCACCCAGATCATCACTCAACCCCGCACTCGTCATGAACAATGGCTGATGCAAACCGTGGAGCAGTTGTCTCAGGAAGCTGGCATCAAAATGCCCGAAGTGGGGATTTTTCCAGCTTATGAGGCCAACGCCTTTGCGACCGGCTGGAACAAGAACGACGCGCTGGTGGCCGTGAGCCAGGGCCTGCTGGAGCGGTTTTCGCCCGATGAAGTCAAGGCGGTGCTGGCCCACGAGATCGGCCACGTAGCCAACGGCGACATGGTCACCCTGGCGCTGGTACAGGGCGTGGTGAACACCTTCGTGATGTTCTTTGCGCGGATCATCGGCAACTTCGTCGACAAGGTCATCTTCAAGAACGAAGAAGGCCGTGGCATTGCCTACTTCGTGGCGACCATTTTCGCTGAGTTGGTCCTGGGCTTCCTGGCCAGCGCCATCGTGATGTGGTTCTCGCGCAAACGCGAGTTCCGCGCCGACGAAGCCGGCGCACGCCTGGCGGGCACCAGCGCAATGATCGGCGCGCTGCAACGCTTGCGCTCCGAACAGGGCCTGCCGGTGCATATGCCCGACAGCCTGACGGCCTTCGGCATCAACGGCGGCATCAAGCAGGGCCTGGCTCGCCTGTTCATGAGCCACCCGCCGCTGGAAGAGCGGATTGACGCACTGCGTCGCCGGGGCTGATAGCCTGATGACTCGACAAGGGGCGATCTGATCGCCCCTTTTTTGTGCCTGCTGATTTTCACCGCTCTTGCTCGCGAAAAACCTCAACGATTACACGTACATTCTGAATGAACGCGGCGCCTGTGAGTTTTTCGCGAGCAAGCTCGCTCCTACAAAAAAGCAAAAGCCCTTTCAGCGCCGGGTCAGCCGATAAGCACGCTCTTCAAGGCGGGTAACACCGTCCTGCAGGAACTTCCCGCTCTCCCCCAGAATATCCCGCTCCTCCAGCCGCTCCAACGCCCAATACGATCCCAGCAGCACCTGCGCCTCCTCGTCCGAAACAGCAAAGGGCGGACCGGCCTTCTGCGTTTGGTCGTAATCAAGAGTAATCAGCAACCCCTGGCAGCCTGAGGGCAGCAAGGCATTCAGGTGCTCGGCGTATTGCGCACGCATCAGCGGCGGTAAGGCAATTAATGCCGCGCGGTCATAAACGGCGCTGCAACCGGCCACTGCCTCAGCATCCAGACTGAAGAAATCGCCACACCACAGTTCGATCTGGCCCGCCTGGTAGACCTTGAAGCCGCCCTTCTGACTGACGTGCGGCACAAGCTCCTGCTCGCTGAAAAACGCCTGAACCGCCTGCTCCGACAGCTCCACGCCCATTACCGGGAACCCCTGGCTCTTGAGCCATACCAAGTCCAGGCTTTTGCCACACAACGGCACCAGCACCTTTGCCCCTTCGGCCAACCCCAGCCCTGGCCAATGCCGCTGCAAATAGGGGTTAACCTCGCGCTGGTGGAAACCGATCTGATTGCTCGCCCAGCGGTCCTGCCAAAATTCAGGCTGCATGAATCACTCCGAAAATTCGATCAAAAGGCGCTAAAACTTATATTAGATTTAGATCGATGATCTGATTGAAGATGGCTCCATCTTAACCCTCAGGACCCTGCTCATGCTCCCCAGCCTGTTTATCTCCCACGGCTCGCCCATGCTGGCCTTACAACCCGGCGCCAGCGGCCCTGCGCTGCGGCGCCTGGCCGCCGAACTGCCACGGCCCAAAGCCATTGTGGTGGTGTCGGCGCATTGGGAAAGCCCGGAACTGCTGGTCAGCGGCAGTGCTGCCCCCGAAACCTGGCACGACTTTGGCGGCTTCCCGCGTGAGCTGTTTGCGGTGCAATACCCCGCGCCGGGTGACCCACAGCTGGCCAGTGAGATTGTCGAACTGCTGCACGCCGACGGTCTGGCTGCCAGCATTGATGAACGTCGGCCTTTCGACCACGGCATCTGGGTCCCGCTGTCGCTGATGTACCCGGCAGCAGATATTCCGGTGGTGCAAGTCTCCTTGCCCAGTCGCATGGGCCCGCCCCTGCAGACCCGTGTCGGGCATGCACTCGCCAGCCTGCGTGAACAGGGTGTGCTGTTGATCGGCTCCGGCAGCATCACCCATAACCTGGGCGAACTGGATTGGCGCGCCGGGCCGGAGACGATCACCCCGTGGGCGCGGGAGTTTCGCGACTGGGTGGTCGACAAACTGGCGACCAATGACGACGCCGCCTTGCATGACTATCGCCGCCAGGCGCCCCATGCCGTGCGCAGCCATCCCAGCGATGAGCACTTGCTGCCACTGTATTTTGCGCGGGGTGCGGGCGCAGATTTCAGCGTGGCGCACCAAGGCTTCACGCTGGGCGCCCTGGGCATGGATATCTATCGCTTTGGCTGACGCCGTCATACCTTTTGAAGCTGGCTTGCCTGCGAAGACGGCCTGACAGTCAACACAGCTGGACCGTGTACATATCCATTCCTGCGGTAACGGCCACCTAGGGTTCCGCTCTGACAGCGGCTCACTTTTGAAAAGCGCAAAAGTAAGCAAAACGCTCTTGCCCCACCACTCGGCACCTCGCCTAGGCTCGGTGTGCCCGTAATCCGCCAGTGATTTGGGGGGCCGCCGCCACGCGCCGTCCATGGCGCGGGGCGGCTAAACCGGCATCCCTGCCGGTTTACCCCCCAAATCCCTGTCGAATTCCGGCCAGCGTGGTTTAACGGGGCGCCTAAGATCAAGATCAAAAGCAGATCAAGAGCGGCTCGCTTCGCATCGTGGTTACCGTTTGCTGCGACAGCCTACAAAGTTGTGTAGATACCTATGGCTATGGCAGGCAAGCCAGCTCCCCCAGTTGATCGCGTCGAAGACTAAAACAGGAGGCAAAAAAAATCCCCGAACCAGTCGGGGATTTTTTATGTGCGATCAACCAGCCCAGAGGCGGATCAATCTTCGCGGTAGCGACGCAGCTTGAGCTGCTTACCGGCAACGCGAGTGTCTTTGAGCTTGGTCAGCAGTTTTTCCAGGCCGTCTTCCGGCAGCTCCACCAGGGAGAAGCTGTCACGCACCTGGATGCGACCGATGGCTTCACGTGCCAGGCCACCCTCGTTGAGGATAGCGCCCAGCAGGTTCTTGGCAGCGATACCGTCACGCGCACCCAGCGCGGTACGGCAACGAGCACGGCCTTCAGCCAATGGCACTGGAGCACGACGCTCGCGGTCACCACGGTCTGGACGGTCACCGGAACGCTCTGGACGATCACCGCGTGGCGCGCTGTTCGGAACCAGTGGACGTTCTTTTTCGATGGCTGCCAGGGTCAGGGCCTGACCGTTGGTGGCTTTGCGCAGCAGGGCTGCAGCCAGGGCACGCGGGGTGCAACCGATATCGGCGGTCAGGCGGTCCAGCAGGTCGCCGTGGGTCGATTCAGCGTCAGCCACCAGTGGCGCCAGGCTGTTGGTCAGTTTCTTGATGCGCGCATCGAGAACGGCCTGGGCATCCGGCAGGCGGACTTCGGCAACTTTCTGGCCGGTAACACGCTCGATCACTTGCAGCATGCGGCGCTCACGTGGAGTCACCAGCAGCAATGCACGGCCTTCGCGACCGGCACGGCCGGTACGGCCGATACGGTGAACGTAGGACTCTGGATCGTAAGGCATGTCAACGTTGAACACGTGGGTGATACGTGGAACGTCGAGGCCACGTGCGGCAACGTCGGTCGCTACAACGATGTCCAGACGGCCATCCTTGAGGGAGTCGATCACGCGCTCACGCTGGTTCTGGGCAATGTCGCCGTTCAGCGCAGCGGCTTTGTAGCCTTTGGCTTCCAGGGCGCTGGCCAGGTCCAGGGTCGCTTGCTTGGTGCGCACGAACATGATCAGGGCGTCGAAGTCTTCGACTTCCAGCAGGCTCAATACAGCCGAGGTCTTCTGGTCAGCGTGAACCAACAGGTGAGCCTGTTCGATCGCGGTAACGGTCTGGGTCTTGGTCTGGATCTTCACGTGCTCCGGATCGCGCAGGTGGCGTTCGGCAATGGCACGGATGGACTGCGGCAGGGTAGCCGAGAACAATACGGTCTGACGGGTCGCTGGCAGTGCCTTGAAGATGACTTCCAGGTCATCCATGAAGCCCAGCTTCAACATTTCGTCAGCTTCGTCCAGAACCAGGTGGTTCACGGTCGACAGAACTTTTTCGTCACGACGCAGGTGGTCGCACAGACGGCCCGGAGTGGCGACAACGATCTGTGCGCCATTACGGATTGCCTTGAGTTGTGGGCCCATAGGCGCGCCGCCGTAAACGGCCACAACAGTTACACCCGGCATTTGCTTGGCGTAGGTTTCAAAGGCGGTTGCTACTTGCAGCGCCAACTCACGGGTTGGCGCCAGGATCAGGGCTTGCGGCTCGCGCTTGGCAGGATCGATGCAATGCAGAATAGGCAGGGCGAACGCGGCGGTTTTACCGGTACCGGTTTGCGCCTGGCCAATCATGTCCTTACCGGCCATGATGATCGGGATCGATTGCTGCTGAATCGCCGAAGGTTCTTCGTAGCCAGTCGCTGCGACGGCTGCAAGAATATTCGGGTTAAGATTAAAAGCGGCGAAGCCGCCGGTTTCCTGGGTCATGGGTCTGCCTCTAAGTGCATCCGCAAAGACCCATGCTCCAAAGCTGCGCATGCCGTGTTGAGACTCAAGAGTCGCCCTGGCTGCTTTGTCGGCGGGGATTTGCGAAAACGAATGAATGAAAAAGATTCGTCAAGGAAGAGTCCGCTGTGCGGACGTGCAGCCGAAGCTGACTTCGGGGAATTGCGCTACCTAAACGCGGCCCGGTTAAAGGCCGGCGCGCACTATACCGGAAATAGCTGAAAAAGGGAGCTTTTTTTATCGCCAAGCACCGATAAAGCGCACTGCGTCACGCGTTTTGCAGATCCGTGCGCCAGGGTCTATTTTTCAGAGGCCCGGCCCTGTTGGTCATCACGCTTAAACGGTTCACCCAACCATTGAGACCCTTTGGTCTGAAACCTTACCCGCGCCCCGAGGGTACACCCGATGAATCAAGCCAGCAGTAGCCGTGTCAGCCGCGCACTTGAGGGCCATGTTCTATTGCTGGGCCTGGACCGTGTGGCCAAACGCAACGCCTTCGACCTGGATTTGCTCAATGAACTGAGCCTGGCCTATGGCGAATTTGATCGAAACGATGACGCACGGGTGGCCGTGGTATTTGCCCATGGCGATCACTTCACCGCAGGACTGGACCTGGCCAGTGTCAGCGGCGTAATGGCGGGCGGCTGGCAACCGCCGCTGGGAGGGTGCGACCCGTGGGGGGTGTTTGCCGGCCCGCGCGTGAGCAAGCCGGTGATCGTCGCGGCGCAGGGGTACTGCCTGACCATTGGTATCGAGTTGATGCTGGCGGCGGATATCAACCTCTGCGCCAGCAATACCCGCTTTGCACAGATGGAGGTGCAACGCGGGATCTTTCCATTTGGCGGCGCGACATTGCGCTTTCATCAGATTGCCGGCTGGGGCAATGCGATGCGCTGGCTGCTCACCGGCGACGAATTCGACGCCCATGAAGCCCTGCGCCTGGGGTTGGTGCAGGAAGTGATGGCCAGTGAAGACCTGCTGCCCCGTGCCATTGAGTTGGCCAACCGCATTGCGCGCCAGGCGCCGCTGGGTGTGCAGGCCACGTTGATGTCGGCACGGCTGGCACGTATGGAAGGTGAGGCTGTCGCAGCCGCTGCGCTGCCACCCATGGTGGATAAATTGCTTAACAGTGAGGATGCCAAGGAGGGGGTGCGGGCGATGGTCGAGAAGCGGCCGGGGGTGTTCAAGGGGATTTGAACGAACTGAATTAGCGGTCGGCAGTGAGGGCCTCTTCGCGGGCAAGCCCGCTCCCACAGGGGACTGCATTTCAACAGAGAATGCAATTCAACTGTGGGAGCGGGCTTGCCCGCGAAAGCGTCCGAACGGGCAATTAAGTAGCCGGCCGAATCGCCTTGATCAACGGCTGCAACGAATACCCCAACCGCGGCGCCAAAGCTTCTGCGCGGGCTGACAGCGCCTCCAGGTCCAGCTCCTGATCCAGCTCCGAGGGCACCAACAGAATCACATTGCCCTCCTTCACCGGCAGCTCCCAGTAATGCCGGTGGTACAACCCACGCAGCAACGCCGCCCCCAACGGTTTGCCGTCATCAGTGGCCCATTGGTTGATCACCAGCCAGCCGCCGGGGTTGAGTTTCTTCTGGCAGTTTTCCAGAAAGGTCCAGGCCAGATGCCCCACGCCTGGGCCGACATCGGTGTAGAGATCGACGAAAATCAGATCGGCCGATTCGGCACTGTCGAGCAATTGCAGCGCGTCACCAATGCGGATGTACAAGCGCGGGTCGTCATCCAGCCCCATATATTCAATCGCCAGGCGCGGCACATCGGGGCGCAGCTCAATGGCTTCGACATCTTCCAGCGCCAGGAACTTGAGGCATGCCTGGGTCAGCGTGCCCGCGCCCAGGCCGAGGAACAACGCACTCTCCGGCTGCTCATGGCACAACGCGCCGATCAGCATCGCGCGGGTGTAGTCGTACTCCAGCCAGCTCGGGTCAGCGGTGAACACACAGCTTTGCTCGATGGCGTCGCCGAATTCGAGAAAGCGGTAATCATCCACTTCAAGCACGCGGATCATGCCGAAATCATCATGGACCTCGGCCAGCAGGCGCTCGACACGCTCCTCGCTCATCATTACTCCTAAAGGGTCTACCGCAAGGCAAAGGCGCGATTGTCGGCCAAGCGGTAGCAACAGGTCACGCACTAATTGCTGCTAATATTGACGCCCGAACATCCACCAACAAACGAGTTCATGATGAGCCAACCCTGGAGCCCCGAAAGCTGGCGCGCCCTGCCAATCCAACAACAACCCCAATACCCGGATGCTGCACACTTGCTGCAAGTGGAGCAGAACCTGGCGAGCTATCCTCCCCTGGTGTTTGCCGGGGAAGCACGCGAATTGCGCCGTCAGTTTGCCGAAGTGACCCAGGGCCGTGCCTTCCTGCTGCAAGGCGGTGATTGCGCCGAGAGCTTCGCCGAGTTTTCCGCCGCGAAGATCCGAGACACCTTCAAGGTGCTGCTGCAGATGGCCATTGTCATGACCTTCGCCGCCGGCTGCCCAGTGGTAAAAGTCGGGCGCATGGCCGGACAGTTCGCCAAGCCACGTTCGGCCAACGATGAAACCATCGACGGCATCACCCTGCCTGCCTACCGTGGCGATATCGTCAACGGCATCGGCTTCGACGAAAAAAGTCGCGTGCCAGACCCGGACCGCTTGGTACAGTGCTACCACCAGTCCACCGCCACCCTCAACCTGCTACGCGCCTTTGCCCAGGGCGGTTTCGCGGATCTGCACCAAGTGCACAAGTGGAACCTGGACTTTATCGCCAACTCCGCCCTCGCCGAAAAGTACAGCCAACTGGCCGACCGCATCGACGAAACCCTGGCCTTCATGCGCGCCTGTGGCATGGACGATTCGCCGCAATTGCGCGAAACCAGTTTCTTCACCGCACACGAAGCGTTGCTGCTCAACTATGAACAAGCCTTCGTGCGCCGCGACAGCCTGACCAACGACTACTACGACTGCTCGGCGCATATGCTGTGGATTGGCGACCGCACCCGTCAGTTGGACGGCGCCCATGTCGAGTTCCTCCGCGGGGTGAACAACCCGATCGGCGTGAAAGTCGGACCGAGCATGAACCCCGACGACCTGATCCGCCTGATCGACATCCTCAACCCGGATAACGACCCTGGCCGCCTCAACCTCATCGCCCGTATGGGCGCAGGCAAGGTCGGCGACCATCTGCCCAACCTGATCCGCGCCGTACAGCGCGAGGGCAAGCAAGTGCTGTGGAGCAGCGACCCGATGCACGGCAACACCATCAAGGCCAGCAGTGGTTACAAGACCCGCGACTTTGCGCAGATCCTTGGCGAAGTGAAGGACTTCTTCCAGGTGCACCAGGCAGAAGGCAGCTATGCCGGCGGGATCCATATCGAGATGACCGGGCAGAACGTCACCGAATGCATCGGCGGCGCACGGCCAATTACCGAAGATGGCCTGTCGGACCGCTATCACACCCATTGCGACCCACGGATGAATGCCGATCAGTCGCTGGAGTTGGCGTTTCTGATTGCCGAGACCTTGAAACAGGTTAAACGCTGACGCTTTATCCAAGGTTTTTTGTAGGAGCGAGCTTGCTCGCGAAAAACTCAAAGGCACCGCGTTTATTCAGGAAGCACGCGGTATCGTTGACGTTTTTCGCGAGCAAGCTCGCTCCTACATTATTCCTGGTTCAGCATCGCTGCCCTTAACCGGGCAGCACTGGGCCGCTGGCAATTGAGCTGGACCTGTTCCAGCCCTAGCCAGTCGGCCATCTTTCGCAGGTTCAATGCCAGCGCCAGCATGCCTTCCTCATCCAGCCCAGGTTCTTCCTCGTGCACGGCATGCACGGCCAGGCGAGCATGGGCACGCTCGGCCCGCAGGTCGACGCGCGCGGCAATGCGCTCATTGTGTAGAAACGGCAACACGTAATAGCCATACACGCGCTTTTCTTGCGGGGTGTAGATCTCCAGCCGATAGCGAAAGTCGAACAGGCGCTCGGTGCGGCTGCGCTCCCATATCAGCGAATCGAACGGTGACAACAATGCACTGGCCGGTACGTTGCGCGGCAGTTTCGGCTGCGCCAGGCAATACGCGGGTTGCTTCCAACCCCGCACCTGGCACGCCAGCAGTTGCCCGTCCTCGACCAGCTCGGCCAAGCGGTTGCGGCTGTCGGCGGGCTCGAGGCGAAAATAATCGCGCAGGTCTTTTTCGGTGGCGACACCCAATGCCGTCGCACTGTGCAATAGCAAGCCGCGCTGCGCTTGAGCCTCACCCATGGAGACATTGAGCACCTCGGCGGGGATAACGCGTTCGGGCAAATCATAAAGTCGCTCAAACCCCCGACGACCAGCAACCGTGACCAAGCCTGCGGCGAACAGCCATTCCAGCGCGTGCTTTTCATCACTCCAGTCCCACCAGGGCCCGGCACGCTCCTCGCGGGTCGACAAGCTGCCAGCGCCCAAGGCGCCCTGCTGTTCGACGGTGCGCAACACGCGCTGGATCGTCGCCTGCTGTTCACGGCCAAAACGCGCCATCTGCGCATAGATCCCCTGCCCTTGCCGGGCGCGATCCATGCGCCAACCCATCAGCGGGTACAGCGCCATGGGCAGCAGCGACGCCTCGTGCCCCCAGTATTCGAACAACGAGCGCCGCCGCCCCTGGCTCCAGGCGGCTTGCTCAAGAATTGACGGGGAATAATGGCCGAGGCGGGAAAAAACGGGCAGGTAATGGGAACGCACCAGCGCATTGACCGAGTCGATCTGTAAAACGCCCAGGCGTTCGATCAGGCGGTTGAGGTGCGCAGCCTTTATCTGTGCAGGCGCCTGGCGCCCGGAAAATCCCTGGGCTGCCAGTGCCATGCGTCGAGCTTGCTTGAGTGAAAAACACAGGTCGGCGGGCATGGCAATCTCCATAGAGGCTCGCCCCTACCCTACTGCATCCTGGTTTATTTGCGCAGCGGGTCTTCCCAGAAATGCCGATGGCTTTCCTGTTCTACATCGGCGCGATTGAGCCCGATGTCCTTGAGCGCGTCATCGCTCAGGGTCGCCAGCATCTGGCGCTCCTGATGCAACAGCTGCCAACGCGCGAACGTGTGAAACAGCCCGGAAAGCGGCCATTTGCCTGTCGATATGAAACCTTTCTGACCTTTCATCTTCTCGCCCTCCCGTGGGGATGACGACAGTGTGTGCCTGGCATTATGATCAATCAAACGAATGTTTCTTATGCAATACATCTCGGAGATTGATCAATTGTCCGCCTATCCCAGCATCGACACAGACGTGCTGCGCACCTTCGTCGCCATTGCCGACCAGGGCGGTTTCACCCGCGCCGGCGAGCAGGTCAACCGCACGCAGTCGGCAGTGAGCATGCAGATGAAGCGCCTGGAAGAGGACGTGTTGCAGCGCAAACTGTTCGAGCGCGATGGCCGGCAGGTACGGCTCACGCCCGAAGGCCAGGTGCTGTTGGGTTATGCGCGGCGCATCCTGAAATTGCACAGCGAGGTGTTCAATACCTTGCGCGAGCCCCACATGGTGGGCTTGGTGCGCATCGGCACGCCGGATGACTACGTGATGCGCTTTCTGCCCGGCATCCTTAAGCAGTTTTCCAAAGCCTACCCACTGATTCAGATCGAAATGCACTGCGAAGCATCGACCGTATTGATGCAGCGGCGGGACCTGGCGCTGACCGTGATCAGCCGCGAACCTGGAAACGATCTGGGTGAGTTATTGCGTACCGAACGCATGGTGTGGGCAGCATCGCCGTGCTTTTGTGTGGACGAGCACGATGCCCTACCCCTGGCGGTGTCCGGCGACGAGTGCCTGTACACCCATTGGGCACGGGCCGCACTGGACGCGGCTGGGCGAGATTATCGCTTGGCCTATCACAGCTCTAACGGAGCAGCGATCCTGGCGGTGGTCAGTGCGGGCCTGGCGGCGATGGTCAGCATGGAAAGCCTGGTCACCGACGACCTGCGCGTGCTCGGCAGCGACGAAGGCTTCCCGCCTTTGCCGTCGATGAACCTGCGCTTGCTGCGTAACCCACAGATGACATCACCGATCACCGAATGCCTGGCAGACTACATCGTCGAAGGCTTCAAACTTTGAAGGTCAGCATCACCGCGCACACCACCAAAAAGCCACAGAACAGGCCGCGCAACAGACGCTCCGGCAAGGCATGGGCCACTTTCACGCCCCAACTGATACTCAGCAGGCCACCCACCGCCAGCGGCAGGCCGATCATCCAGTCCACCTCGTGGTGCCAGGCATAGGTAACCAGGGTCACACCGGTGCTGGGCAACGCCAGGGCCAACGACAGACCTTGGGCCACTACTTGCGTAGTGCCGAAGACACTGGTGAGTACCGGCGTGGCGACCACCGCGCCGCCGACCCCGAACAGCCCGCCCATGGAGCCGGATGCCGCGCCCAGGACGCCAAGCCAGGGCCAGGAATAACGCATTTGTGCGGTGGGCGGCGCATTGCGAGTGAACATGCGCAGCAGGTTGTAGGCAGACAACGCCACCAAGAAAGCGATAAAACCAATGCGCATGGCGCCCGCATCCAGCCCCACCGCCCAGATCGACCCCAGCCAGGCGAAGCAAAAGCCCGTTACACCCAGGGGCAAGGCGTGACGCAACTCGATGCGGTTACGCTGATGATAGCGCCACAGGGCGAGCATCACATTGGGCACCACCATGACCAAGGCGGTGCCTTGGGCGATCTGCTGATCCAGGCCGAACAACACGCCGAGTACCGGGATAGCAATCAGCCCGCCGCCAATGCCAAACAGCCCACCCACGGTGCCCAACGCCGCACCCAATGCCAGGTACATCACTAAATCCCACACCGCTCGCTACTCCGCCATTTCATGCTTGGCATGCTACGCAGTCGGCCCTGGCGCGGAAACGCACAGCAACGCACAATGGCTGTGCCAATCTCGCATAAGCGTTGAGCCATGAACCCCAACACCTTGACCGACCAACTGAGCCTGTTTCTGGATGTACTGGAAGCCGGCAGCTTTTCCGCCGCCGCGCGTCGCCATCCGCTGACGCCTTCCGCCGTGGCGCGGCGTATCGACAGCCTGGAAAGCTCAGTGGGCAGCCGCTTGTTCCAACGCAGCACCCATGCGGTAGTGCCCACCTCGGCGGGCCTGGCCTTTGCCGAACGGGCGCGACGGATTGTCAGTGAGTTGCAGTTGGCGCGAGCCGAAGCCGTCTCGCTGAGCCATGCGCCGGAGGGGTTGATCCGGGTCGATGCGCCCGCAGCGTTCGGCCGACGGCACCTGGCGCCGGTCATTGCGGACTTTTTGAGCCTGTATCCAGGCCTGGACGTGCACCTGCATTTGATCGACAGCTTTGTCGATATGCAGGGCGCGCATCTGGGCAAGGTCGATCTGGTTCTGCGCGCCGGGCATATTGTCGACACCCGGCTGATCGCTACGCCGTTGGCAAGTATCGTGCGTATCGCCTGTGCCAGCCCCGCGTACCTGAAAAGCCGCGGCACGCCGGCCCATCCTCGGGAGCTGAGCGAACATGACGGCCTGGACTGGGACGGGCTCGCGCCGATGTTCGCCTGGCGCTTCGAACTGGATGGGCGCCGCACCACCTATCGCCCGCGGCGCATCCGCATGAGCGCCAACAACGCCGAAGCCCTGCTCTCGGGCGCGCTCGCCGGGCTGGGCATCGCGCACCTGCCGACCTGGTTGGCCAGTGAATACCTGGTGCGCGGCGAATTGTTGCCGCTGTTTTGTGAAGACGGTTTGCCCAGCCCGGAAACCGCCGGCATTTATGCGCTGCGCCTGGAACAGCAGCCCAATGCCCGCAGCCGGTTGCTGCTCGAATACCTCAAATCCCGTTTCAGCCCGGTACCGCCTTGGGATCTGGCATTGCAAAGTGGCCTGGTCTGACGCCGAGGGCAATAATTATCTGGCGCATTAAAGATTTGCCCGCTAGATTCCAGCCCATACATGCTTTTTCGAGGCGCCCCCATGAGCAAAAACCCTGATCCTTGCGAATCGCTGCTGCTGGACAACCAGCTGTGCTTCGCCCTGCACTCCACTTCATTGCTGATGACCAAGGTCTACAAGCCGCTGCTCCAAGCCATCGGCCTGACCTACCCGCAATACCTGGCCATGATGGTGCTGTGGGAAGAGGATGAGTTGACCGTCAGCGAAATCAGCAGCCGCCTGCTGACGGACCCGGGCTCCATGACACCACTGCTCAAGCGCCTGGAAGCCGAGGGTCTGCTCAGCCGCACCCGCAGCCGTGAAGATGAGCGGGTGGTGGTGGTGGAACTGACCGATGCCGGGCGAGCCTTGCAGGAGAAGGCCAAGGATGTTCCGCAATGCATCCTGGGCGCCAGCGGGATGGCGCTGGAGCAATTGCGCAAGCTGCAAGGCGACCTGATCGCGCTGCGCACTAATCTGCAAACCAGCCTCTGAAACCCTAGCCCCTGCATTACACACACTCAAAAGTGGGAGCTGGCTTGCCTGCGATGACGGCCTGCCAGCCGACACCTCTCTACCTGACACCCCGCAATCCAATTGTGGGAGCGGGCTTGCTCGCGAAGGCGGCCTGACAGTCAACACAGTTGGATTGTGTACATATCCATTGCTGCGGTAACGGCCACTTAGGGTTCCGCCCTGACGGCGGCTCACTTTCGAAAAGCGCGAAAGTAAGCAAAGCGCTCTTGCCCCACCACTCGGCACCTCGCCTAGGCTCGGTGTACCCGTAATCCGCCAGCGTGGTTTGACGGGGCGCCTAAGATCAAGATCAAAAGCAGATCAAGATCAAGATCAAGAGCGGCTCGCTTCGCATCGTGGTTAGCGTCTGCTGCTACAGCTACAAAGTTGTGTAGATACCTAGGCTGCGATGGCGGCGAATCAGTCAGTATTTTCAGGCTGACACACCGCAATCGCAGGCAAGCCAGCTCCCACTTTTTTGCTCTGCGGCGCCCTCAAATTTTTCAATCATCCAAAAATCTGAAAATTTAACTTGCGCACTAAACATTAGCGCTATACATTCACTCCACCAACTACTTAGCGCGCAAATGTTTAGCGCTAAAACACCAGAGGAACGCCCCATGCAAACGCTCTACACCGCAGTAGCCACCGCCACTGGCGGCCGTGATGGTCGCGCTGTTTCCAGCGACAATATCCTCGACGTAAAACTGTCGACTCCAAAGGAGTTGGGCGGTGCCGGTGGCCAGGCCACTAACCCCGAGCAATTGTTTGCTGCCGGCTACTCTGCTTGCTTTATCGGCGCACTGAAATTCGTGGCCAGCCAGACCAAACGCAAAATCCCGGATGACGCCTCGATCACTGCCCACGTTGGCATCGGCCAGATCCCTGGCGGCTTCGGCCTGGATATCGACCTGCACATCAGCCTGCCAGGCCTGGCCCAGGATGACGCGCAAAGCCTGGTCGACGCTGCGCACCAAGTCTGCCCGTACTCCAACGCCACCCGTGGCAACGTTGATGTGCGCTTGCATGTAACGGTCTGATAAACAGACGCCCATGAAAAAGCCCGACTCAAGGTCGGGCTTTTTTTCGTATCGCCGGGGCCAGAATTACTTCTTGGCGCGACCTTTGTACGAACCACCTTCGCGGGTGTCGATCTCGATCAGGTCGTCGATTTCGATGAAATCGGCCACTTGCAGTTCGGTACCGTTGCTCAGCTTGGCAGGCTTCATCACCTTGCCGGAAGTGTCGCCGCGAGCGGAGCCTTCGGTGTAAGCAACCTTACGCACGATGGTGGTCGGCAGTTCTACGGAAACCAGGCGCTCTTCGAAGAAGATCGCTTCGCAGACGTCTTCCATGCCTTCTTCGATGAACGGCAGAACGGCTTCGATATCTTCAGCGTTCAGCTCGTACATGGTGTAGTCAGTGGTGTCCATGAACGTGTAGGTGTCGCCGCTGATGAAGGACAGGGTCGCTTCTTTGCGGTCGAGGATCACATCGTCCAGTTTGTCATCGGCGCTGTAGACGATCTCGGTCTTGTAACCGGTCAGCAGGTTCTTCAGCTTGGTCTTCATGATTGCGCTGTTACGACCAGACTTGGTGAACTCAGCTTTCTGAACCAGCCAAGGGTCGTTTTCGAGACGGATCACTGTACCGGGTTTCAGTTCTTTACCAGTTTTCATTGCGTATATCCGAAATTTGGATGGGATTGACAAAAATCAAGGTGGCGTATCATATCCAACTTTCATAAAACTGTACCAGCGCCGTCGCAAGATCGGCCTGCAAGCCTTGTTCCAGACACCAGTTCTGCGCGTGCTGGCTGACCTCGGGCCAATGTTCCAGCAGCATTTTCCAGGACTGTGCCATATCGCCATCAGCGTTCCAGGCTTGCCAGAGCGTGACGACGGCAGCCTTGGCGGCTGGCGAAAGTGCGGCGGTGTACAGTTCCAGGAAGGCATCGAGCTTGTCCAGGTGGATGTCTTCGTCCTGGCGGTAGATGTGCCACAGCAATGGCCTGCCCGCCCACTGGGCACGCACGAATGAGTCTTCGCCACGCACGGCATTGAATTCACAACACCACAGCAACTGGTCATATTGCTCCTGGCGCACGAACGCAATGACCTGCACGGTCAGCGCGCCACGCACCTGGATGTCGCCTGCGGACAAGCTGTTCACCCCCAGCCAGCGTTGCACATCCCCCAGAATGCGCCCTTCCGGCACCAGCAAGTGCGTCCCACGCCCATCGGCTGCCAGCACGTCGAGCCAGCCGGCCAAGCCGTGATTCTCATAGGCAAACAGCGACATCAAACGCGCACCGGCCGTCGGAGCAACGCCCAGGCTTTGCAGGAACCGTCGCTGCGCGACGTCATCCTGCTGAAATGCCTGGCGGCGCTCCAACAAACCAGCTTCACGCAGCAGGCCGCCGGTGCCAGGGCGAAAACCGGGGAAGAAAAAGTATTTTTGCACGCCCTTGTACTTGACCGAAGGCAAGCGATGGCAGCCCACCACCCAGTCTTCGGCGCTGAGGTAATCCAGGTTCATCCACAATGGCGCACGCTCACGCTCGGCCATGCGGTCCATGTATTCAGGCGGTAGCTGGCAGGCGAACGCGGCAATCACCACATCGGCAGGGTGTGCGCCTGGCCATTCGGCCGGCCAGTGACGCACTTGCACGCCCTCTTGCCATTGCTGGCCCACCTGCACATCAATGTCCGGGCACATGCGTTCGAAGGCGCGCAGGTCGTCGACCCACAAGCGCACGTCACAGCCATGCTCCACCACCAACTGCCGGGCCAGGCGCCAGGTCACGCCGATGTCGCCGTAGTTGTCGACGACACTGCAAAAAATATCCCAGCGGGCTTTCATTCCGGGCTCCATCGATCAAAGGTGAGATTGTCCGCATAAATGCACGGATGCAGAAGGCTTGATCGCGATTATTCTGCACGGAGGCTGTGCGACAATCACCGCCATGCCGTCAATGCCTGCCAGGAGGCCCTTATGTCTGACCGTCCGTTGTCGTTGTTCAAGCTCTGCATCGCGATTGCCGCAGGCGTATGGCTGGGGTTTATCGCCATTGCGCTGACCACCTGGCTGGCGTCTCGGTACCTGTTCCCCCAAAGCCTGGCACCGGTGGCCCAGGCGGTTCAGCAATTGGGCAAACCGGCCACGGTCGATGAGTCACAACCACCGAACCGCCTGTTTGAACAGTACCAACAGAACCTGCAAAAGCAGGCACAACAACAGGCACTGGACCAGGCCCGAAGCAACGCGCGTAACCTGTCCAACCCCAAATGCCAGTTCTGGCTGCAACAAGACCAGAACGCCCCCAATGAAAAGACGCGGGCCAATGTCCTGCAATTCTGCGATTGATGCCAAATACCGCCATGAATAAACACGCCGTGCTCCAGTTGATCCTGGAAAAACTCACCGTCGACCTCGACATCGTCCAACGCGCCGCGCAGACCGCCTACGAAACCGCGACCCACGAAGAAAACATTGCCGAAAACAAATACGACACCCTCGGCCTGGAGGCTTCTTACCTGGCCACCGGGCAGGCCCGGCGAGTGGAGGAGATCAAGCAATCGCTGGTGCTGTGCCAGCAACTGCAACTACGTGCGTACGATGATCAACGCGGGATAGAGATCGGCACGCTGGTAGGCCTGGAAGACGAGGACGGTCGCCAGCAGTGGCTGTTCCTGGCGCCGGATGCGGCGGGTTTGAAAGTGGACGTGGTCGGGCAACCGGTGACGGTCATCACGCCGCGCTCGCCGTTGGGCAAAGGCCTGTTGGGCAAACGCATCGATGAAGAAGTGGAGATTCTGGTGGCCGGCGCTCGGCAGAACTTTACGGTGACCGAGGCCAGATAACCTACACCCCCTGTAGGAGCGAGCTCGCTCGCGAAGAAACGCGAGGGCGCCGCATACAACCTGGCACCCCGCGTTAACGTTGGCGCTCTTCGCGAGCAAGCTCGCTCCTACAGGGTAATCGTGTCAGTGGACGGGCAATTCGACGCCGTCGAACAACTCTTCCAGCTCTTGCTTGTTGTGGCACTGGATCGCCTTGGCCATCACTTCGCGGGTCAGGTGCGGCGCGAACTTCTCGATGAAGTCGCACATGAAGCCGCGCAGGAAAGTACCGCGGCGGAAACCGATCTTGGTCACGCTGGACTCGAACAATTCGCTGGCATCCAGCACCACCAGGTCTTTGTCCAGGTTGGTGTCGACCGCCATCTTGGCAACGATCCCGACGCCCAGGCCGAGGCGCACATAGGTCTTGATCACGTCGGCATCGGCAGCGGTGAACACCACCTTGGGCGTGAGGCCACGATGGCTGAACGCTTCGTCGAGCTTGGAACGGCCGGTAAAGCCGAACACATAGGTCACGATCGGGTATTCAGCCAAGGCTTCCAGGGTCAGCTTCGGCAGCTTGGCCAACGGGTGCCCCTGAGGCACAACCACGCAACGGTTCCAGCGGTAGCACGGCATCATCACCAGGTCGCCGAACAATTCCAGGGCCTCGGTGGCGATGGCAAAATCGACGGTGCCGTCAGCGGCCATCTCGGCAATCTGCATCGGCGAACCCTGGTGCATGTGCAGGGCTACGTCCGGGTATTGCTTGATGAAATCACGGATCACCGGCGGCAATGCATAGCGCGCCTGGGTGTGAGTGGTGGCGATGGACAAGGTGCCTTTCTTCTCGTTGGAGAATTCCTGGGCGATCTGCTTGATACTTTCGACTTTACGCAGGATCTCGCCGGCGGTGGTGATGATGCGCTCGCCAGCCGGAGTGACGCGGGTCAGGTGTTTGCCGCTGCGTGCGAAGACTTCGACGCCCAACTCGTCTTCGAGCAGGCGGATCTGCTTGCTGATACCAGGCTGCGAGGTGTAGAGGCTTTGAGCGGTAGCGGAAACGTTGAGGTCGTGGTGCGCCACTTCCCAGATGTAGCGCAGTTGTTGAAGCTTCATATCAATCCCTCAAAGCAGATAGACGCCACGGGTATCAGCGACGGTATATAACTATATTAAAGGTTTTGCGGATAAATCTAGAACTTTTTTATCGTTTTTACCGATCAACTGTCGTCACTGCGCCGACGCTGCAACGACGGCACCAGGTAAACCGGCACCGGGGACAACTGCAACACCCGTGCGGCGGTACGTCCAAGGGGGACGGCCACGCCGGTTGCCTGGCTATGACTGCCTACGACCAGCAAGTCGACGGACAGTTTTCGCAATTGGTCGAGAATCACCTCGCAAGGGTCCCCCTGGATCACCTTGACCGAGCGAATCCATTGCAGGTCCTGCTCCCCTTCCCCCCACTCCTCGCGAAAGCTGTCGAGCACGCGCTGTTCAATCGTCGCCATCACCGTGCTCAGCCCCTTGCTCTGCCATTCGCTCAAGGCGGCCTCATCAAGGTAGCTCTGCAGTACCGATTCGGCGAACAAGCCGATGGGCTCGACCACGTGGATCACATACAGGTCAGCCTTGAACGTTCGCGCCAGCGCCAGTGCATGTTGCATCACGTAGGGCGCATACAGACCGAGGTCCGTGGCAAACAGCATCGAACGAATCATAGAACCTCCTGGACTGCCAGGATGGCGGGGATTGAATGAGCTTAGCAGCTAGCGCTCGGTCTGGATTCTCAACTCATTAGGGCTTCCAGCCCGACGGCCTGGTAGAAAGGACATCGCCAGCACCAGCTTGTCACCCTACCCCTTCGCCATAATGGCTCACCCCAATCAGCGGTTGTGCCGATCAATAAAACTCAAGGCCTGGTACAGCGCCTGCATGCGTGGCAGCTCGCAACCGGCCGCTTTGGCAGCGGCCAAGGGACGGGCGTAGATGGCCGCCAGCTCCAGCGGCCGCTTGTGCAGGTGGTCGTGGTACATGCTGGGCAGGTAGTCGTCCATGGTTTCGGTCATGGCGAACATCTGCCCGGCGTAGCTGGCAGCAATTTCATGCCCGCACGCATGAGCGCCCTGCACCACCTCGGCCATCAGCGCCTGGATCAACTCGCGGCTGGACTCATCGGCCATCATGGCCGTGGTGCCCGTGCCCAGCAACACCGAGAGGCCGTTGAACGGCACGTTCCAGACCAGCTTGTGCCAACGCGCCAGATGCACATTGGCCATGGCCTGGGACTCGATGCCGGCTTGATGAAACAGCCCGGCGCCGGCTTCGACAATCGCCTGTTGCTGCACCTCATCGTTGGCCGCCGTGCCACTGTGATAGCCCAGGTTGACCCGGCCCAACGCCTGATGCTCGACCACACCGGGGGCCGAGCGGTGCACACCGATGTAGCACAGGCCGCCCAACAGATGCAGCGACGGCGGCAGGTGTTCACGCAGGCTGTCTTCCACATCGAGGCCGTTTTGCAGGAGCACCACTTTGGCGTCCGGCGCCGCCACCTGGGCGATGGTCGGCGCCAGGTCCACATTGCCGGTGGACTTGGTGCCCACCAATAGCCAGTCGCACGGCGGCATGTCGGCGGCGCTGGCATAGGCCTGCACCGGATGCAGGTGCAGTTGCCCATGTACCGTACTGTTGACGTGCAGGCCATGCTTGCTCACCGCGGCGTATTCGCTGCGCAACAGGAAATGCACGTCGAAGCCGGCACGCGCCAGCATCAGTCCATAGTAACCACCAATGGCACCGGTGCCGATAATGCCAATGCGTGGCGACGGGGCTGCAACTGCTGTCATGGCAAATCCTCTGGTGTTTGGGTGAGCGCCTGGTTTACGCATTCGGCGAGGTCGGACGCTGTAAGACGTGTCTGTAATTGCCCAAGGAATTGACCCTCGCACACCAGGAACAACGCCGGCAAATGAAAGATCTGGTAGCGTTGCACCGCACCGCCGTTGTGCCCGGCATCCACCCAGCACACGCGGTCCACCGGCAACTGCCAGCCCGGTAACTGCTGGCGTGCCCAGCGGCAACTGGCACAACCGACACTGGTGAACACTACCAGCGAAATACCTGGCAATCCCAGCAATTGCTGGTCAATATCCAGGTCGGTCAATTCCAGTTCCTTCACTATACTGCTGCCATTGCCGTCAACTGGACGGCGCTCGGAGTCCGTGTACATGGGTCGTTTTTTACCTCACCCTGATGATGTCGCTGTCGAGTTGATCCAACGTCCCTCTCCCGCCCTTCCCCGCCAACGCCTGCACACTATCGGCCGTGGCGGCATCGCCTGCAATTGGCCGCGTGCCTGGCGCGCCGGCACGGCGGTTGACCTGCATATCCCTTCCCTGGGGCCCAGCGCCCGTTATCCGGGCTATGTCGCCTGGTGCCGCAAAGCCGAACAGGGCTATCGCATCGGTATTTGCTTCACCGATGAACACGCCTTGTTCGGTGCGCGGATGGGCGAGCAAGTGTGCCAGATCGAGCGTTACTGCCGCCTGCACGAAGATGCCGAGCCAACGCCTGCGCAACTGGAAGCCATGGCCCGTGATTGGGTGTCGCGCCATGCCGGTGAGTTCTCCCATGAGGCGGTTGTGCAGCCAGCGCTGGATTAAACCGGGCTTTGCCCATTGTCGCGGGCCCGTGTTACGCGCTAAGGTTCCTCCCCCCTGCATTCAAATCATGCTGTGCCCGCCGCACGGGGATAGCTGGCGGCCGGCACCCGTGACCCTGGCGAGTAACACGATGGCTGATTTACCGATCAATGACCTTAACGTTGAATCCAACGAGACCCTGATCACCCCCGATCAGCTCAAGCGCGAAATCCCCCTGAGCGACGCTGCCTTGCAGACCGTCACCAAGGGCCGCGAAGTCATCCGTGACATTCTCGACGGCACCGACCACCGCCTCTTCGTGGTGATCGGGCCCTGCTCTATCCACGACCTCAAGGCCGCCCACGAATATGCCGAGCGCCTCAAGGTGCTGGCGGCAGAGGTGTCCGACACCCTGTACCTGGTGATGCGCGTGTATTTCGAGAAGCCGCGTACCACCGTCGGCTGGAAAGGCTTGATCAACGACCCGTACCTGGACGACTCCTTCAAGATCCAGGACGGCTTGCACATCGGTCGCAAGCTGCTGCTGGACCTGGCTGAAATGGGCCTGCCCACCGCCACCGAAGCCCTCGACCCGATCTCCCCGCAATATCTGCAGGACCTGATCAGCTGGTCGGCCATCGGCGCACGCACCACCGAATCCCAGACCCACCGCGAAATGGCGTCCGGCCTGTCTTCCGCCGTAGGCTTCAAGAACGGCACCGACGGCGGCCTGACCGTGGCGATCAATGCGCTGCAATCGGTCTCCAGCCCTCACCGTTTCCTGGGCATCAACCAGGAAGGCGGCGTGTCCATCGTGACCACCAAGGGCAACGCCTACGGTCACGTGGTGCTGCGTGGCGGCAATGGCAAGCCCAACTATGATTCGGTCAGCGTCGCCCTGTGCGAACAGGCGCTGAACAAGGCCAAGATCAAGCCAAACATCATGGTCGACTGCAGCCACGCCAACTCCAACAAAGACCCGGCCTTGCAGCCGTTGGTGATGGAGAACGTTGCCAACCAGATCCTGGAAGGTAACCAGTCGATCATCGGCTTGATGGTCGAGAGCCATCTGAACTGGGGTTGCCAGGCGATTCCAAAAGACTTGGCCGACTTGCAGTACGGCGTGTCGATTACCGATGCCTGTATCGACTGGTCCGCCACCGAAACCACCCTGCGCAGCATGCACGCCAAGCTCAAGGACGTATTGCCCCAGCGCAAACGCACCTGAGCCTGTACCCGTTTCGCGCATACAAAAACGCCGGGCTAAGCCCGGCGTTTTTTATTGGCAACTGGTCAGTTACAGCTTTGCGGCATGGCGCTGGTGGCGCTCCATGTAGCGTTCGACATAAGAGCACGACGGGATCACCGTGTAGCCAGCCTCTTCAGCAAACTTCAAGGCTTCCTCGGTCAACGCAGCCGCAATGCCTCGCCCCCGCAGCGCGTTAGGCACGAAGGTGCGATAGATATCCAGGGTCTGCTTCCCGAGGTCCATGTAGGTCAGGTAGGCACGATGACCGTCCACATTGGTCTCGAACTGATGACCAGCCTGGTCATGGTGGATGGACAACGCCTCGCTCATCACTACTCCTCGCGGGTCTGAATTAACGACCCTACCTTACCGATGTTTTTCCGGCGAAGGAACATCTACGCCACCCCGTGCCGGTTTCGACAACGAGAAAACCGTGAGCGCTCACAACCAGCACATAGGGAATAGTAGGCACCAATCCTGAAATTGCTCAAGACGCACTCGTCATTCCCCGCCGCTGGTGGATATAGAAAGGGCCTCGATCAACCGGTGACCGATAGCCTGAACATTGCCGGCAGTTGAACCTTGAGACGAACTGGCGCTCTTAAAGTCACCTCTAGATGCGCAAAAGATGCCTGGCGCAGTAAGGCCAAGCGCAACCAAAGTGCCCCGCTTCGTTATATAAAATTTCGTCTGTTTACACGGTTAAACACATGCGGGCCGGCCCTTTCAGCCTGGATCCAATGTTCGTCGAGGCGCAAAAAATTGGACAGTTTTCATACAAACCGTCAAAAGATTAGCCAAAATAGATTCGGCACAAGAAATTTTTTTGCTTCTTGCGCAACGTCAGTTTACTTACTACAAGTAATGGGTAGTATGTACGCCGGCTATTAGCTCACTCTGAGAAAGTAGCCATTAAATTGAAAGTCCTTGAAGGGGAACACGATGAACAACGTTCTGAAATTCTCTGCTCTGGCTCTGGCCGCAGTTCTGGCTACCGGTTGCAGCAGCGTCTCCAAAGAAACCGAAGCTCGTCTGACTGCAACTGAAGACGCAGCAGCTCGCTCCCAGGCCCGTGCAGACGAAGCCTACCGTAAAGCTGATGAAGCTCTGGCTGCTGCTCAAAAAGCACAACAGACTGCTGACGAAGCTAACGAGCGCGCTCTGCGCATGCTTGAAAAAGCAAGCCGCAAGTAATAATCCTTCGGGGTTGTTATCAAGCCGATCCATTTATGGGTCGGCTTTTTTTTGCCTTTGATTTGGCACGCGCCACCTGTAGGAGCGAGCTTGCTCGCGAAGGTGGTCAACGATGGCGCGGGCGGCTGATTTACAGCGGCGCCCTCAGGTTTTTCGCGAGCAAGCTCGCTCCTACAGCAGGTCGGCCGGCGTACTTGAGGCCACAGGCGCCGCGCCTGGCACGCCAATTTCGGTCGGCAAGCCATCTTCGGCGGCGACCACATCGCGCACCTGGTCCCAGTTGACCCGCAGGTTATTGGACAGGTCTTCGCGCTTGAGCAACGCATTGATAACCGCGGTGTGCTTGTCGACCACCGATGGCGTACCGTCATCGTTCAACGGCGTGTGGGCTTCAAGGTAGACCTTGCCGCCACTACTGCCAAACTTGTAAGCGTCATTGATGATGCGCACTGACGTGCCCACCGGCACCATGCCCGCCATTTCCAACACGTTGTTATTGAACATGCGGAAGCAACCGTGGCTGGTACGCGTGCCAATACCAAACTTCATGTTGGAGCCGTGGATCAGGTAACCCGGCGTGCCCAGGGTGAACTTGAACGGCCCCAGTGGGTTGTCGGGGCCGGCAGGTACCACGTTGGGCAGCGGGTCACCGTTGGCGGCGTGCTCGGCCTTGATCGAAGCCGGTGGCGTCCAGGTCGGATTCGGCGTCTTGGCGATGATACTGGTATGGGCGATCGGCGAACCCCAGCCTTCCCGGCCAATGCCCAGAGGGAAGGTGTAGACGACGTTTTGGCCTTTTGGATAGTAGTAGAGCCGGTATTCCGCCAGGTTGATCACAATGCCTTCCCGCGGCCCGGGCGGCAGGATAAAGCGTGTCGGCAGCACAATCTCGGTGCCCGCACCCGGCAACCAGGCATCGACACCCGGGTTGGCGGCGACCATTTCCGAATAGCCCAGGTCGTAGGTGGTGCCAAGGTCAGCAAAAGTGTCTTCGTACTTGGCCTTGATCACTTGGACCTGGCCGACAATGTCCTCACCGGGCGGTGGCAAGGGCAACTGCAAGGCCGCCGCCGAACCCGCCGCACAAAGCGCAGCAAGAGACAGGCAGCAGGTGACGACGGAAAGGCGCGACAACATCCGGAAAATCCTTCGCAAGACGACGGGTAGGGAAAAATTGATTGTATACGGCTTCGCAGCGCCAAGCTTCAAGCTGTTTTACAGCTCGAAGCGCAGCTCCGGCCAGATCGGCGGCGTGCCGCGCTTTTGCGATTCGAGAATCGCCCGGCACAAAGGGCAAAGTCGCTGGTCTTGGAAAATCGAGCGGTTGACCGATGACCAACGTGGCTGTGCGGGCAATAAAGTGCCGCAGAGCGTGCGATCAATGGAGCCGCCCAGTTCCAATTGACGCGCCACCAAATGCACCCGCACTTCCTGGCAGGCGAACAGGTCCAGCTGCTCGTCCGGCTCGATCAGTTGGTAGTTAAACAGGGACCAGGCAGGGCGCGACATCGAGGGCTCCAAATCGGGGGGGCGCCACCTTAGCCGAAAGCCTGCCGGTAGAAAAGCGTCATAACAGCGGTTTTAGCGTTGGCCAGACATTTTCCAGCAACTTGTCCTGAGCGGCGACTGCCGGGTGCAGCCCGTCAGCCTGCATCAACTCCGGATGGCCGCCAACGCCTTCGAGGAAAAACGGCACCAACGGCACCTTTTTTTCCTCTGCGACATCACCGAACACCTTGGCAAAGGCTTCGACATAGCGCTTGCCGTAATTGGGCGGAATCTGCATCCCCAGCAGCAGCACCTTGGCACCACCGGCCTTGGATTGGTCAATCATCGAAGCAAGATTTTGTTGCAATTGCGCAGGCGGCTGGCCGCGCAAGCCATCGTTGCCACCCAACTCGATCACCACCACATCCGGTTTGTGCGCTGCAAGTGCCGCCGGCAGCCGCGCGAGGCCCCCTGCACTGGTGTCGCCACTGATGGAAGCATTGACCACTTTATCGTCAAAACCCTCCTGTTTGAGCCGTTGCTCCAGCAACGCGACCCACCCCTTGCGGGTATCCAGGCCGAAACCGGCACTGATACTATCGCCAACGATCAGGACTGTACCCGCCGCTGCGTTCTGGGCCATGCACATCAAGGCCAGGCCAGCACTCAAAAACCACACTCGCATCGGATTCTCCATGGGCGCAAGCATTCTCACCGCGCGAAACCTTAGCAAAGTGGTTCCCAGCGCGGAAGGTGAACTGACTATCCTGCACGAACTGAGCCTGGAACTGAACAAGGGCGATAGCCTGGCTATCGTCGGCAGCTCCGGTTCCGGCAAATCCACCCTACTGGGCCTGCTGGCCGGCCTCGACCTGCCCAGCAGCGGCGAAGTGACCCTGGCCGGGCAAGCCCTGAGCACCCTCGACGAAGACCAGCGCGCACGCATCCGTGCCGAGCATGTGGGCTTCGTATTCCAATCCTTCCAGTTGCTCGACAGCTTGAACGCGCTGGAAAACGTAATGCTGCCGCTGGAGCTGGACGGTCGCCAGGACGCCCGCGAGCGTGCCAAACACCTGCTGGAGCGCGTAGGCCTGGGCCAGCGCCTGACCCACTCGCCTCGCCAGCTGTCCGGTGGCGAACAACAACGGGTGGCGATCGCCCGCGCGTTTGCCGCCGAACCGGACGTGCTGTTCGCCGACGAGCCCACCGGCAACCTCGACAGCCATACTGGCGAGCGCATCAGCGACCTGCTGTTCGAGTTGAATAAAGAGAGCGGCACGACCCTGGTACTGGTCACCCATGACGAGCGCCTGGCCCATCGTTGCCGACGCCTGATCCGCCTTGAAGCCGGCCTGATGGTCGCGCCCCTGGAGCCTTGATGGCACGTTTGCCGCTGTTGCGTCTGTTCAGCCTTGCCATGCGTCAGTTACTGCGCGATGCCCGCGCCGGCGAATTGCGCGTGCTGTTCTTTGCCCTGCTGGTGGCCGTGGCCGCCAGCACCGCCATCGGCTACTTTGGTGCACGCCTCAACGGCGCCATGCTGCTGCGCGCCACCGAGTTCCTCGGCGCCGACCTGGTGCTCGAAGGCAGCTCGCCGGCCCGCCCCGAGCAAATCAAATCAGGAACCGAACTGGGCCTGGATCACGCCCGCATCGTGGAATTCTCCAGCGTTATCGCCACCGATAATGGCATCCAGCTTTCCAGCATCAAGGCGGTCAACGAGCAGTACCCCTTGCGCGGCGAGCTTAAAAGCAGCGCCGAGCCCTTCGGCGCTGAAGTTCCGGGCGGTGGCCCAAAACCCGGCGAAGCCTGGGTGGAAGCACGGTTGCTGACGGCGCTGGACCTGAAAGTCGGCGACAGCATCGATGTCGGCATGAAGACCCTGCGTTTGGCGCGCATCCTGACCTATGAGCCCGACCGCGCCGGCAACTTCTACAGCCTCACGCCCAGGGTCATGATCAACCTGGCGGACCTGGACGCCACCGGTGTCGTGCAGCCAGGCAGCCGGGTGAGTTACCGCGAACTATGGCGTGCGCCACAAGGCAGCACAGCGCTGCAAACCTATCGCGACCTGGTCAAACCGGGCCTGGCCGCCAACCAGCGCCTGCAGGACTCGCGCGATGGCAACCAGCAGATCGGCGGCGCGCTGGGCAAAGCCGAACGCTACCTGAACATGGCCAGCCTGGTGGCCGTGCTGCTGGCTGGCGTGGCCGTGGCGCTGTCGGCTAACCGCTTCGCCAGCCGACGTTTCGATGCCAGCGCATTGTTTCGCTGCCTGGGCCTGTCGCGCCGTGAAGCCATGTTGCTGTTCAGCCTGCAACTGAGTGTGCTGGGCTTGCTGGCGAGCCTGGCCGGCGCCCTGCTCGGCTGGCTGGCGCAATTTGGCCTGTTCTACTTCCTGCACGACCTGCTCCCCGCCGACGTACCGCCAGGCGGGCTGCTGCCGGCCGTCGCCGGGATCGGCACCGGGCTTGTGGCTCTCGCCGGCTTCGCCCTGCCGCCGCTGGCCGCACTGGGCAGGGTACCGCCGCTGCGGGTGTTGCGCCGCGATTTGCTGCCTATCCCCTCAAGCACCTGGATGGTCTACGGCGCGGCGCTGTTTGCCCTGGGCCTGATCATGTGGCGCCTGAGCCTGGACCTGGTATTGACCTTCGCGTTACTCGGGGGCGGTGTGGTGGCTGCGTTGCTGCTGGGTGGCTTGCTGTTGCTGTTGTTGCAAAGCCTGCGGCGGTTATTGGCTCGCGCCTCCCTGCCCTGGCGCCTGGGCCTGGGCCAGTTGTTGCGTCACCCGCTGGCGGCGGCAGGCCAATCCCTGGCGTTTGGCTTGATCCTGCTGTCCATGGGGTTGATCGCGCTGTTGCGGGGCGAATTGCTCGACACCTGGCAAAACCAGTTGCCCAAGGATGCGCCCAACTACTTCGCCCTGAATATCCTACCGGCCGACAAGGACGCCTTTGGCGCCCGCCTGCTGGACGTCCAGGCGCAAGCAGCGCCGCTCTACCCGGTGGTACCAGGGCGCTTGATCAGCATCAATGGCGAGCCCGTGCAGGAGATTGTCAGCAAGGACTCCAGCGGCGACCGCGCCATTCAACGCGACCTGAGCCTGACCTGGGCAGCCGACTTGCCAGCGGGTAACGTCCTGACGGCAGGTACCTGGTGGTCAGCGCAACCCACTGATGAGATACCTGGCGTGTCGGTGGAAGCCAAAGTGGCCGAGAGCCTGAAGCTCAAGCTCAACGACCATCTGGTGTTCACCATCGGCGGTGAAAACCGTGAGGCGCGGGTTACCAGCCTGCGCACCATCAACTGGGATAACTTCCAGCCCAACTTCTTCATGATTTTCCAACCGGGCACCTTGAAGGATCTGCCCGCGACTTACCTCACCAGCTTCTATCTGGCTCCCGGCCATGACCAACAGATCGTCGACCTGTCACGGGCGTTCCCGGCGGTCACTATCCTGCAGGTCGAGGCCCTGCTGGAGCAGTTGCGCAGCATCCTTGCCCAAGTGACCTTGGCCGTCGAATACGTGCTGTTGTTTGTACTCGCGGCGGGCATGGCGGTGTTGTTCTCTGGCCTGCAGGCCACCCTGGATGAACGAATCCGCCAGGGTGCATTGCTGCGCGCCTTGGGTGCCGAGCGTAAGTTGCTGGTCAAGGCGCGCCGCATCGAATTCGGCCTGTTGGGGGCGGTCAGCGGCTTGCTGGCGGCACTGGGCACCGAACTGGTGACCTGGGTGCTGTACCGCTACGCCTTTGACCTGGCGTGGCATCCCCACCCGTGGTTGTTACTGCTGCCGGTGATCGGTGCTGTGCTGATTGGCGCTGCCGGGGTATTCGGCACACGCCGCGCCCTGAATGCCAGCCCACTGACCGTCCTGCGCGAAGGCTGACCCCCTGATGGCGCGTACTCTGCCCAGGGTAAGTGCCATCAGGCAGGCTTCACATATTCGATCTTGGTGATCCACCAGCACACCTCCCCGCCGGGGGTCTGTACGATTGCCTCGTCGTCCACCTCCTTGCGCAGCAGGGCCCGAGCCATGGGGGAGTCGATGGAAATGTAATCCATTCGGTCGTAGATCTCGTCATAACCGACGATGCGAAAGCGCTTGGTCTCACCCTGTTCGTTTTCGATTTCGACCCATGCGCCGAAAAATACCTTTCCCTCCTGCTCGGGCATGTACTCCACCACCCGCATGTCTTCCAGGCGTTTACGCAGGTAACGCACCCGCCGGTCAATCTCGCGCAACAGCTTCTTGTTGTACTGGTAATCGGCGTTTTCACTGCGATCTCCCAGGGAGGCCGCCCAGGTCACTTTGCGCGTGGTATCCGGGCGTTTCTCTCGCCACAGGTAATCCAGCTCTTTTTTCAGCGCTTCATGACCTTCTTTGGTAATCAGCTTGGTACTCAAACGCTTGCATCCCCAGGCAATGTCCAGTGGTGCCGACACGCCAGGGCATCATGCCCAGGCAGCGGCTGGCTGGGACTGATGATAAATGAACCCTGGAAAGTATCCAGGCCGGCGCGCCCGTTACCTCAACCATGCCCCTCCAGCACTTGATCCAACTCAAGCAGCGTCCCCTGCATGCGCTGGCGCATACCCGATAGCTGCAACATCATCATCGCCAGCTTTTCGGCCTTCTGGCTGACCTCCAGCCCCTGCTCCTGCAAATAGGTATGGCGCTGCTCAAGTTCACGGCCCTTTTCTTCCAGCTGGCTCTGCTGCTGTTGCAATCGCGCCTGCCACTGTTCAAGCATCTGTTCCTTCTCAAGGACCGCGCATTTTTTTTGCGTCAGTTCCTGGGCGACTTTGGCCAGATTGCTCAGTGCGCTGTCCATTTCGAGCAAAGAGGTAGGGTCCAGCTGGGCAGGCGGGGCCAAGGGTTCGGGTTCGGGTTCGGGCTCAGGCTCGGGTGGCTCCAACCGCAGGTTGTTTGGCTCAAACTGACTGTCATCATGCTCAATCGGAACAGGCGTCGCACTGGCCTCGACCTGCTCCTGCGGTATCGCGACCAGCGACCGCGCCGGTTCTTCAATGGCGTCTTCATCCATAGGCTGCGGTGCAGTCGTGGCCGAGCGCGGATTTCGTGGCGGCGCAACCATTTGCGACGAGAAGCGAATAGACGGCACGATCACTGCGCTGCTTTCGATCGCAGGCAACGCCGGGGCCGACATGCCCAGGGTGATGACCTTCATGACCAGAGCCTTCTTGATGATCACCGAGTGATGATCCTCTGGCCTGGCAGGTGGCAACCGGCAGCCTTTCAAATCGATGAAATGAAAGGGTACCTGGGGTTCGGCAATGGGCGTTGTCTTCGAGCCGGCTGCCGCTGCCATCGTCAGGATCTGTTTGAAGACTTGCATGGCTAATTGCAGGTCCTCTTTGGAGTCAACGCCCCCCAGGAAATACCGTTCCATCTTTTTACGTAATGCCGCGATATAGACCCTGGAATGGCCGGGCTCTGCCTCCTCATCCAGGCTATATACCAGAAAGTTGGACGCCGTTTGCGTAACAGCAAACCCGCACAATAAGGCGCCGTTAACGGGCGTGCCTTCAGCGTTGCGCTCAAGAACAAGAGTACGTAGAAGCATCATGGTAGTCAGGCCTCATTACAAAAAGAAAACCTTATATAAACATCAGATAAACATCTGGGCATTAATAAGTATTCAAAACAAAACAATTGTTTCAGCGAATTATCGGGCCGAACGTAGGATTCTTCTTATTAAGCATACTTCGCGTTCCCAAGCCTTCATATTGAACGTACCCTTTTTAAAGCACTTCACTCTACAGGCGGCACCCTCTCACACGCCCTGCAAAACTTATTCGGTAAAACCATGATCGAGATAAGCAACCTGACAAAACAGCTGGGCAAAACACGCGTAATCAGCAACTTGTCGTTCTGTGCCCAGCACCAGGAGTGTGTGGGCCTGCTGGGAGAGAGCGGTGCAGGGAAAACCACACTGTTGAGCTTGATCGCCGGGGCGATCAAGCCGACGGCCGGGCACATCACTATTCAAGGTTTCAATACCCATACCCATTCAACTCAAGCCAAAAAAGTCGTTGGTTATCAACTCCAGGGCGGCCTTGACCATCACACGATGTCCGTCAAACACATGCTCAATTTCATTGCTGCCATTCGCGGTTTGAGCGGCCTGGAAAAACGCAGCCAGGTGGCGCAGGTCGCCGCACGCCTGGAACTGCTGCCCGTGCTCGACTGCCCCATCAGCGTACTTTCCCTTGGCTTGAAGCGCAGAGTGGCAATAGCCCAGGCGCTCCTGCACTCACCAAGCCTGCTGCTGCTGGATGAACCCACAGAAGGGCTCTGTCCCGATCAACGCCTCACGTTCCGGGCACTCATCCAGTCCCTGAGCGAGGAAATGACCATCATCATCGCCTCCCGCCATTACCAGGAGCTGGCGGATATCTGCACCCGTGCCTTGGTTATTGCCGGTGGCCGCTTGGTGGCCGACGCCTCCCTGCCCGACTTACAGCGCAGCTCCCGGCATTTCCAGGCCGTCACCCTCGCAGCAGACGCCCCGCTGGACTTGCTCGCGCTGGCCGTATTGCCCGGCGTCGCCGGCATCGAAGAAGACCGGCATGCACCCGGCAAGGTGACTGTCCTGGCCATGCCCGGGCATTCCATCTTTCCCTCGATCAACGCGCTTATCACCCATCGCGGCTGGAACATCACGTCAATGAATCTGGAGCCGGGTCGCCTGAACGATGTCGTTCACCATCTGAGCCAAGAGGTAACACCTTGAGACTGCTACCTGTCATTTTCAAACGGCAACTCGCCAGCTATGCCTGCGCGCCCAACACCTATCTGAGTGTGGCGATTTTTCTGGCGCTATGCGCAGTGCTGGGACTGCATTCCAACCAATGGATGGAACGAAACAGCAGCGATCTGCAGGCCTTTTTCGAACTGCACCCCTGGCTCTATCTCCTGCTGGTCCCCCTGTTATCGACGCAGTTGTGGTCGGATGAATCCAACGCCAGCTTTTACGACACCCTGAATGCCTTGCCTGTCACCTCAGTGGAACGAGTGATCGGAAAATTTATCGCGGCATGGACTGTCTGTGGTATTGCGCTGATGCTTAACTTCCCCCTGGTAATTGCCGTGAATTATCTGGGTACGCCTGACAATAGCGTTATCGCTTCGCAGTTCCTGGCCAGTTGGTTGCTGGCGGGAAGTTATCTTTCCGTGGGTTGCTTTATCTGTGTACTTGCGAACCAACGCCTGCTGATTTTCTTTTTCACCCTCGGCTTGTTGCTGACTGCCAGTGGGCTTTCGTCAGTACTCGATGCACTTGAACAACAGGCACCAATATGGATTATCGACAGTTTGATGTCCTTGGATCCCATTGCCCGTTTCAGCGCGATGGATAACGGCAAGCTCACACTGCATGACAGCCTGTACTTTATCAGCATGATCGTTGCTTTTCTGTTTGCAACCACCCTCACACTCAACTACAAAAACAGCTGAAAAAAGGAAGACCACTGATGGGATCCGCTTTTCGTGCGGGTATGACACTTCTCGTCATATCACTGCTGTTTCTGGCCTTCAATCTAGTCTGGGTACCCAAACTACCTACTGTCCAATGGGACTTTTCCCAAGAAAAAATCCATACGTTATCGCCAGCGACGCGGCAACTACTTGCCTCACTTGAAAGCCCACTGGATCTGTATTACTTCAATACCCTCAATGCGCCGCAAAAAAGCCAGGCATTAGAACGTTATGGCCGGCGCGTGGAAGACGTGCTCAAGGCGTTCGAAAAAGCGGCAAACGGCCTGATCAACTTACATATCATAAACCCCGCTCCCTTTTCTGAAGACGCCTACAAAGCCAGCCTGTTCGGGCTTGATGACACACAAGGATTTCTTGGCCTTATCGGCACCCGCGCTGGCCAGGGCGCCCAACGCATCGAAGCGTTCCGCCCTGAGCACGAGTCATTACTTGAATATGAGATCAGCCACCTGATCTATAAGTTGGGGCCCCCTGAGCGTGCCACTGTCGGCCTGCTGTCGGGGCTGTCGCTGGATAAGCCGGCCAGCGAGCTGCTGGCGTTGATGCGCGAGCAATTCAATGTGGTGGAACTGGCAGCAAACATCGCCCAAGTACCGCCCTCCATCGCGACATTGATGGTCATACAGCCACACGCTTTACCTGAGCGGGCCTTATATGCCATTGAGCAATCAGTATTAAAAGGCACCCCGTTGATGATGTTCATCGACCCCGTGAGCGAGATAGGCGCTGACGCCGTGTCAGCGAACGCGAGAATGGAGGGGCTGCTGAACGCGTGGGGCATGCAGATGCCGGCAGACAAGCTGTTGATCGACAATCTTTATGCCTCATCAGCCACGCCCGGTCCGGGAAGGCCCAGGGTACTGCACCCCGCCCGGCTACACCTTCCACGACAGGCCATGGCCACGACGGATATCAGCACCTGGGGACTGGACAGCATAATCGTCTCAAGCAGCGGCGCACTTTCGCTAACACCCAAGAGCCGCTCACTGCTGACCCCGCTTCTACTGAGCTCAGGGCAATCGGCCCTGTTGGACGCAAAACGCTTCGCCTCGGCGACGACATTCGACTCGCTCATCGATGAAACGGCAACTTCAGGGCAGCGCCATGTGATCGCGGCGCGCGTTGAGGGGCCCGCTTACTCAGCGTTTCCCGACGGCCTCAAAGGCCAGCCCCCCGGGCTGCAAAAAGCAGAACTGATCCAGATGGTGGTCGTGGCCGACACTGACCTGCTAGCGGACACCCTCAGCCAGGCACGACCCAACGGCAACGCGCAGTTTGTATTGAACACATTGGATAACCTGGCGGCGCCCGACGCACTCAAACGCATTCGACCCCGTGTCATGCACCAACCGTTGCACAGGCTGGATCAGATGCGGGACCAAGCCGCACAGGCTTATCGGGAAAACTCCCTTGAGCTGGAGCGACGACTCGAGCAGACGGAGCAAGCGTGGCGAAGGTTGAACCCACTGCACGCACGGCTTATCACCCAAGCGGTGGATACCAGTACCCAGTTGCAGGTACTGAACAAGGAGCGCCTGCAGTTGCCCATCGAGTTGCACGCACTCAAGGCGCAGGCCTATGCGCCGGTGCAGCGTTTCGAGCGACAACTGAAAGGGCTGATAATCGTGCCCCTTCCGCTGCTGTTGTGCCTGATTGCCTGGTTACTTTTCCTACACCAGCGCCGACGTCGTACACCCGCGATCTTTCACTAATCGCTCACCGACGGGCAATCAGCCCTTGCCGGGCAATGCGCGTCAGTTGCCGGATCACTTCAACAGCATCGCTGGCACTCGGGGCCTGAATCACTGCCAAGTCGAAACTGTCGCTGGCAAAACGGGCCAGGGAGTCGCCGTCTTCAACAAACTGGATCAGGAATGCCGAAGGTCGACCGGTTCGGCGTGGCCAGCCGTCCAGATAGCGCAGCAACGTCGGCTGGTGCTTACCGCCAAGCAGGATTTTCGGATTGCGTTGAGTCAGGTCCGCGGTGATCGGGGCCAGGCGTATGAGGGGGCGTAGTGCATTCATCGTGTCGTGTCTCTGCCTCAAAAGTCTGCGGGCAGGTGAGAGGCAACACCGAACCAGCGCTTTAGCGGTATTTCGAGGAACGCCCTGCGTGAGCAAGCGTGCTTCTGTCGGGCTGCATTGAGACCCAGTGGCGCCCCGCAATTAGCTGTTTAAATCGGCGCATGAGCAGCATCCTAGAGAAGCCGGTGGGGCAGTGTCAAGAATCCCGGGCAACGAAAAGGCCCGCTTCAGCGGGCCTTTTGCGCAGCTTGCTAAACGATCAGTGAGTGATCGCGCGGTCGACAGACAACTTGCCAGCACCTTCCAGCAACACCGCCAGCGCGCCGCCGAGCAACGCCAGTGCGAACTCATAACCGTTGTTGGCCATGAACAGCCCGTTGTGGATGTGTACAGAGAAAATCGCCACCAGCGTCAGGAAGGTCAGGCCCAATGCAGCAGGGCGAACCAGCAAACCGATGATCAGGGCCAGGCCGGCGAAAAACTCGGTACCGCCCGACAGCAGCGCCATCAGCGTACCCGGCGCCAGGCCGATGCTTTCCATCCATTGTGCGGTGCCCGCCAGGCCACCACCGCCAAACCAGCCGAAGAGTTTTTGCGAGCCGTGGGCAGCGAAGATGATGCCCACGAAGACGCGCAGGATAGTCAGGCCATAACCGGCGCGAGTGGACAGAACACGGGTAATCATTGGGCTCATGGGGTAAATCCTTTTCCAGGTAGGGGTTGGTTGGCCGCTATATTAATCAGTTTAAACAATGATAAAAGCCGAAATATTGCTTAATTAATATCTAACAATTCGATTATTTACGCGAGGCGATTTTAGCCGCTGTTGGCTCCAGGGACTCCCGCTCCCGATCGAACGCCAAATAATACTTGTTGACGCTATTAACATAGCTGACGCCGCCCATCCCTACCTGCTCCATGGCAATGCGTTCAACCTGGAAGAACCACTGATTGGGGTTAAGTCCACGGCGCTTGGCCTCGGTGCGCATGCCTTGCACTCGCTCCGGCCCCATGTTGTACGCCGCCAGCATAAAGGCCATGCGCTCGCGCTCATTGAGCTTGGGGCTGGCGAAAAACTTGCGCCGTATCATCGCCAGGTAACGCGCCCCCGCTTGCACATTATTGTCGAGCGTCTCGATATTCTTGACCCCCACCCGCTGGGCCGCCGACGGCGTGATCTGCATCAGGCCGGTGGGGCCGCCGCTGTTGCGCGCACCTGGGTCCAGGGAAGACTCCTTGAACGCCAACGCCGCCAGGTTTAGCCAGTCCATACCTTGCTCACGCGCATGTTTTTGCAAAACCGGGCGCAGTTTTTCCAGGCGCTGGCGGTCAGCCCGCGCCAATGGGTTACGTACCTGATAGAGGCGTCGATAGATACGCTGGAAAGCCACATCCTGGTCGGAAGGCGTGTGATAGGTCTTGAGAAACCGATCAATGCTGGCGCGCAGCATCGACGCGTCCTGGCGCACAAACCAGAACTCGTCGCCCGGTTCGCTGATCACCACCTGCTTGTCAAAGCGCAACTTGGGCAGGATTTTCGCCCAGCGTTGGGCAATCGGTTTTTCCACGATCGTCAGGTGAAAAATCCCGGCCTGCACCATCTCCAGAACGTCTTCCACCGCCAGGCTGGGGTCAACCCATTCCACTTTCACCGGTGGGCGTTTGTGCAGGGCCAGTTTTTGATTGACCTGACTGATGGCGTCCGCCGCCGCACTGCCCGTGGTCAGCGTCACCGTGCGACCAGACAGTTGCTCCAGCTTGGTAAACCGCCGTTCGCCCTTGACGCCCACCAGCCACAACGGCACATCGCTGACAATCGGGGCGCTGGCGCTGACCTTGTGCACGCCCTTCACGTCCAGCAACTCACCGGGCGCTACCAGGTCGCCTTCACCACGGGCCAGCGCGCCGAGTAACTGGTCCTTGGCCTTGGGGATGATCTTGAGGTTGATGGCCTGCCCATCACGGGCATGGCCGTTGAGGTACTGCTCGAAGGCGCGCAACCGATGGTATTCGACACCGATGGCCTGGCCCTGCACTTCACCGGAACTGTTGCGGCTCTGGTTGACCAAGACGCGCAGGGTGCGACTGGAGCGGATTTGCGCCAGGTCGCGGACCTTGCCGGGCTTGGCCACTTGCAGCGGCCCATCCAGACGTGCGACCGCCGCCATGGGCAGCCATAACGTCAGGCACAACATAAGCAACGCCGAGGGTCGGATCATCCGCTCTCCGGAAAGAAAACTGGCCAGCTCCTGCGCGAATAACGCAGTGCTGGTGGTCAGAAACAGAGCGCTTTATGCGCTGGCAAGGCGTGCAACGGCGCCACGGTGGCAGGCAACCGGCCCACCACAATGTCGCTTGCGACGTTCAAAGACAGCGTTAACGCATTGTAGTTCTTGGTTTTTCTTATCAATCTACAGCTCTGATATGCTTTCCGGCCGCAGGCGGAGATAGCACCATGCAACTCATTGATATTGGCGTCAACCTGACCAACCCCAGTTTCGACGAGAGGCACACGGCCATTCTCGAACGCGCCTACGCCGCTGGCGTGCAGCAATTGGTACTCACCGGCACCAGTGTCGAAGGCAGCGAACAGGCACTGCAATTGTGTGTAAAACTCGACGAAAGCGGCCAGCGCCTGTTCAGCACCGCCGGCATTCACCCTCACTCTGCCAGCGACTGGAACAGCGACAGCACCCAACGTCTGCGTGGCTTTCTGGGCGACAGCCGAGTGCGCGCCGTGGGTGAATGCGGCCTGGATTTCAATCGGGATTTCTCCCCTCGCCCCCAGCAGGAAAAAGTCCTCGAAGAACACCTGGCCCTGGCAGTCGAGCTGCAACTGCCGGTGTTTCTCCATGAACGCGATGCCAACCAGCGCCTGCTGGAGATCCTCAAGGACTACCGCGACCACCTGCCAGCCGCCGTGGTGCATTGCTTCACTGGTGAACAGGCGGCGCTGTTCAGCTACCTGGACCTGGACTTGCACATTGGCATCACGGGTTGGATCTGCGACGAACGCCGTGGCACCCACCTGCATCCGCTGGTCCGGGAAATTCCCCGAGGCCGTCTGATGCTGGAAAGCGATGCGCCCTACCTGCTGCCACGCACCTTGCGCCCCAAACCAAAAAATGGCCGCAATGAGCCGGCGTACCTGCCCGAAGTACTGCGCGAAGTGGCCTTGCACCGTAACGAAACAATGGAAGACCTGGCGCTGCACAGCACCGCGTGCGCCCGGCGCTTTTTCGGCTTGCCTGCCATGGATTAATGCGGCGCATTGACCCATGTCAAAAGCGCTTTTCTGAATAGCGGCACAATAATGGCACCTTGCCAATACTGTTTCCGCTATCAGAGAAAACCTTCCATGGGTGCCTGGCTTAGCAATATCTCGCTCAAATACAAATTCTGGGCCGTCAATGCGGTCGCCTTTATCACCACCCTGCTGCTGGTGCTGTACGCCGTACAGCTTGAACAACAGGCGCGCAGCCAGGCGTCGCAGGCATCGGCCCAGGCCCAGGGGCGCTTGCTCAGCGCCTGGCCAGCTGACAAAACCTTGCCCACTGGTGAGCACTGGCTCGCCTTTGCCAAAGGCCAGATTCCCCAGGACCTGCCCGCCCTGAGCACTGCCAACGGCTGGACTGAACTCAGCCCCATGCCGTTGTTCGGTGAAAACCCGCTGATCGGCGCCGAGGTGATCAGCCGGGCCGACGGCCGGCAAGTCGCAGTCCTCGCCTACGCGCCGAGCCTGAGCCAAGTGTTCCGTGAACGCTTCACCCATTACGCCGTCGCCGTGGCAGTGCTGATGCTGGCCATGCTCGGCGCCTCGCAGTTGTTGATCCGTTTTCTGCTCAGCCAACTCAACACCCTCAAGGATGTGATGCTGCACGTTGAAAAAACCGGCGACCTGTCGGCACGGGTTCCGTTGGCCTGCAAGGATGAAGTTGGCCAGATGGCCAGCGCCTTCAACGCCATGCAAGCCGGCTACCAGCGGGTGGTCAATACCGTGGCCCGCACCGCCCGGCAACTGGACGACGGCGCCGCACGCCTGGCCAGCAGCATGAACGAGGTACAGCACGGCATGCTTGGCCAGCAGAGCGAAACCGACCAGGCCGCCACCGCCATCAACGAAATGACCGCCACCGTCTACCACATCGCCCAGCATGCGGGCGCCACCCGGGACTTGTCCCAGTCCGCCGACACCCTCGCCGGCAGCGGCCAGGCAGTGGTCACCCGGGTGCAGCGCTCGATCGCCGGGCTGTCCAGTGGCGTGCAGCAGACCGCCGAAATGATCCAGAAACTGGCCGAAGACAGCCAGAAAATCAACGGCGTGGTCGGGGTGATCCACAGCATCGCCGAACAGACCAACCTGCTCGCCCTCAACGCCGCCATCGAAGCCGCCCGCGCCGGGGAAATGGGCCGCGGTTTCGCGGTAGTCGCCGACGAAGTGCGCAACCTGGCCAAGCGCGTGCAAAGCTCCACTGACGAAATCACCCGCATGGTCTCGGCGCTGCAAGCCGGCACCCGCGACGCCGTGGACTTCATGCAGGAAAGCTCGTTCAAGGCCGACGACTGCGTACAGCAGGCCCAGGACGCCGGCCTCGCGCTGGCTGAAATTACCGGCGCCGTGGCACAGATGCGCGAAAGCAACACCCAGATCGCCGTGGCCGCCGAGCAACAAAGCCATGTCGCTGAAGAAATGAACCGCGCCGTGGTGAGCATTCGCGATGTGACCGAAAACACCGTACATCAAACCGTGGCATCCGCGACTACCAGCAATGAACTGGCGACGCTGGCCGGTGAGTTGAGCAAGGCGATTGGGCAGTTGAAGTTGTAAGACTGTTCCAGCTGTAATCCGACTCCTACGACCAAGCCTCGGTTTACCTGAAGTTAAGACGAAACTTCCTCGCCCCTCTCGCGAATAACGCCGACTTCTTTTACCTGACAACCGCTGCAAAGTCCCTCGCCTGATCAAACAGTGCGAGGGATTGCAGATGGTGGTGTTCGTTAAAGCCCTGGTGGATGGGGCTGTCTCTTGATCTCGGTGCTGGCCAACCTGGTGCTGGTGCCGATGGATCCCGAAGCGCCGAAGGTTGAGCGCGTATTCGCGGATTTCCGTACTTCCTTGAACTCCACCGAAGAGTGGGCCAACCGTTATTTGGGTCGCTCGGCACTTAGCGTGGAACAGGTGTTCAAGGTGGGAGAAGACGTCGCGCTCGTCGCGCCGGCGTCTTCCAAAGACCCAAACCGCACCACCGCCCTCTGCAAAGCCCAGGGCGGGCTGACCCTGGTACATCTGTTCGAAAGCACGCAGTTCGTGCCCATCGGCAACACGCCCGTGATGCTGCAAGCCGTTGCACGAGACAGAAGCCCGGTAGGTGCGCCACTGCATCGGACCATTGGCCCCAGCGGCATTCTTGAAGTCAACGACTGTACCCGCGACCAGACGTACGAAATCACCTTTTACCCCAACGTTTCCAAGGCTCACGTCCAGGCGCTGTACGCGTCCTATGAGTCTGTGATCGCCAGGTTGGAAGCCGATTTGCGCAAGGCCTGGGCCGAGCACTTCAAGCCTCGGTGGGCAGACTTTGCCAAAGCGCCTGCTTACAAACGCAGTGCGTTACAGGGCATGGCCTTTGCTGCCGGGCTTGGCAGCGCGCTTTATAACCTGTGGGACAACATCACCGAGCTGTACGACCTGCTCGCGAACCTCAAGTCCAACAGCGAAAAATTGCTGAAATACCTGTCCGAAGCCGAGCTGAACGCGCTGCTCATGCTGGGCAAAGACACGCTGGCCAAGGGTTTGCTGGTACTCAGTGATGAGCCGCTGTTGTTTATCTACCTCTCGGCGCTGGTGGCCTGGGTACGCATGCTGCCGCCACCGGACCTGTATGAAGTGCTGGGTGAAATCACCGGCGAAGTCTTGATCAATCTGTTGCTGATTTGGGCCACGCGAGGCATTGGGGTCCAGCTGCGCCTGGGTGCGCAGACGCTCAGTCACGTCAAGTCCGGGCGGGCGCGGGTGTTGTTGGAGTTGCTGGCCAAGCAAGTGGCAGGGCCTCGGCTGGAAACCCATGTGGAGGCCGCCAAACCGGTGTTGCTGAGCAGTGCGGCGACGCCGGTCAAGGCAGTGCCGGTGGTGCCGTTGAAGGCTGGCGACACGCTGGTTTCGAACCCGGTGCCGATGGCGCGTGGCAAGACCCAGCGCACGACGTTGGTCCGCCAGGAGCCTGTCGATGATGTGCCGGCGGTGGCTTCAAATCCTAAAGGCGATGCGGCGGCGCCTGCGGATAAAACCGTCACTCACGGTTGCCCGGTGTCGATGGTCACTGGTGAGGAATTGCTGACCCTCACCGATGGCGTGCTGGATGGGGTTTTGCCGTTTGAGTGGACGCGGCTGTATCGCACTAGCGCGGTGGAGGTCGATTGTGGGTTGGGGTTTGGTTGGAGCCATGCGCTAGCTCACAGGCTTTGTGTCTCGGGCGATTTGGTGGTGTGGACTGACCATGAGAACCGCCGTACTCAGTTTCCCTTGCCGACTGCCGCTCGACCTGCGATCACCAATAGCCTGGCGGAAGCGGCGATCTACTTGGGTTCGGCTCCTGATGAACTGGTGCTGGCCCAGACCTCGCGCTTCTATCACTTTCGCGATGGTGTGCTGGTCTCGATCAGCGATGCGTATGACAACCGCCTGCGCCTTTGCCGTGATCACTCAGGGAGGATTGAGCGGCTGGATAACGGCGCGGGTCGCTCGCTGCTGTTGCGTTATGAGTTGGATCGCATCGTTGCGGTGGACTATCAAGTGCATCGCGCCAAAGGGCGTGAGCCCTACGTGTGGGAGACCGAGCAGAACGTTGTTTCCTACGCCTATGACGAACACGGACGACTGGTTTGCGCGACCAATGCTGTCGGGGAAAGCGAGCGTTATCGGTACGACGATCAGCACGTCATTCTGGAGCGCCAACTGGCCGGTGGGGCGAGTTTCTTTTGGGAATGGGAACGCGCTGGCAAGGCGTCACGCTGTGTGCGGCATTGGGCGAGCTTTTCGCAGATGGACACGCGTTATGCCTGGGGCGATGACGGGCGCGTCACCGTGCACAACGCTGATGGTAGCCAGGAAGTCTATGTCCATGACGACCGTGCGCGGCTGGTACAGCGCATCGATCCGGACGGCGCCACTCACTTTAAATCCTACGACGACCAAGGCCGGCTGACCGTCGAGCAAGACCCGATGGGCGCGGTGACGGCTTATCAGTACGACGATGCCGGACGCTTGGTGGCGCTGTTTCCGGGGGATGATGAGCCGACTTCCTACGAGCATGACAATGGGTTCGTACGGGTTGTACGGCGTGGTGAAGCAGTCTGGAAATATGAGCGTAATGACCAGGGCGATGTCATTCGCAAGACTGACCCCGATGGCCATTCGACTGACTACAGCTACAACAAACATGGGCAACTGACGGGGATTTGGTACCCGGACAGCAGTTGTCATCGGCTGGTGTGGAACGAGCGTGGGCAGTTGCTTGAAGAGCAATTGCCCAATGGTGGGATCAGGCGTTATCGCTATGACGACTTGGGGCGGCAAGTTGCCTGTGAGGGTGAACACGGCGCACAGACCGTTTATGAATGGGACAGCGTCGGTAGGCTGATTCGCCTTGTATTGCCAGGCGGCGCCACACGAAAATTCAGCTACAACCCCTACGGCAAAATCATCGCCGAACGCGACGAACTCGGCCACGTCACCCGCTACGAATACGCAGACGGCCTGCACCTGATCAGCCGCCGTCTCAACGCCGACGGCACCCAGGTCAAGTACCGCTACGACAACGTGCGGCTGCTGCTCACCGAGATCGAAAACGAAACCGGCGAAACCTACCAACTCGACTACCACCCCAACGGCCTGATCCGCCAGGAAACCGGCTTCGACGGCCAGCGCACCGCCTACACCTACGACCTCAACGGCAACCTGCTGGAAAAAACCGAATACGGCGACGATGACAGTCAGCTCATCACCCGCTACGAGCGCGACCACGCCGGGCGCCTCGTAAGAAAAACCCTCCCCGATGACAGCGTTGTCGACTATGCCTACGACCGCCAAGGCAACCTCCTCAGCGTCGAAGACGGCCACTGGGCGCTGGCCTACGAGTACGACCGCCAAAACCGCCTCACCGCCGAACACCAAGGCTGGGGCACCCTGCGCTACGGCTACGACGCCTGCGGCCAGCTGAAAAACCTGTGCCTGCCAGACAACAACCGCGTCACCTTCAACCACGACAAAGGCGGCCACCTCGCCACCGTCGAACTCAATGGTGACGTGCTCACCTCACATCTATTCAACAGCGGCCGAGAGCATCAGCGCCAGCAAGGCCAACTGCTCAGCCATTACCACTACGACGACCAACACCGCCTGCACGCCCACGCGGTGACCCAGCAACAGAACCACCGCTACCAACGCCAATACGACTACGACAAAGCCGGCAACCTCACCCGCCTGCTCGACACCCGCAAAGGCGAACACCGCTACCACTACGACCCCCTCGCCCGCCTGACCCGCGCCGACCACTCGCAGGACGTACAGGAACGCTTCGGCCACAACCCAGCGGGCAACCTGCTGATGCAAGACCGCCCCGGCCCCGACATCGTCGCGGCCAACCGCCTGATGATCCAAGGCGACCGCCACTACGACTACGACGCCTTCGGCAACTTGATTCGTGAGCGGCGCGGCAAAGGCCAGCAACTCATCACCGAATACCGCTACGACTGCCAGCATCGGTTAATCAGCATCACAAAGCCGAACGGCGAAACCGCCAATTATCGCTATGACCCGTTTGGGCGGCGTATCAGCAAAACCGTCGACGGCAAGACCACGGAATTTTTCTGGCAAGGCGACAAGCTGACTGCCGAGCACCATGCAGAGCGTCATCGCAGTTACCTCTACGAACCGGATAGCTTTCGCCCACTGGCCCTGCTGGAAGGCTTCGGCCCACAGGCCACAACGCCCTACCACTACCAACTCGACCACCTCGGCACCCCGCAGGAACTGACCAGCCACGAGGGCGAAATCGTCTGGTCCGCCCACTACCGCGCCTACGGCCAGATCGCCCGGCTCGACGTGGGCAAAATCGACAACCCGCTGCGCTTTCAAGGGCAGTATTTCGATGCGGAAAGCGGACTGCACTACAACCGCCATCGCTACTACAATCCGGATATTGGTCGTTACCTGACACCGGACCCGGTGAAGTTGGCGGGGGGGATCAATGGGTATCGGTATGTGCCCAATCCTATAGGGTGGATTGATCCACTAGGTTTAGCTTGTGCACCTTCAGACTGCCCTCCTCCAAGTACGAGCAACAGCTGGAAACTTAATCCCGATGTCGATCTGGACTGGAGAAAACAAACCGGCGACAGCTACACGCAAATGCATAATGGTTTGGATGAGGCTTTTCGCAGAACGGGTATACCCAGGTCCGAATACAGCGTATCGAAATGGGGCAAAGACCAATATGGCAAATCATTTCCAACAGAATGGCGAGTACAAACCGGTCCCAATAGAGGAGCGGAAGTGAATATTGACGATCCTATGCTTGTGCCAAGTAAAGAAGGCCCGAAATCACCTCATATTGGCTATCAAACACCTGGAAAAAGAGGCGACGGAGGAGCCAAAAGAGGCCATATACTGCTCCAACTGGTTCCTGTTAGCCGGTCCAGAATAGGTGTGCCCTGATGAGTTATCTGGAAGACGAAATAGACGAAGCCTTTAATGCGCTGAACCTCGACGCTGGAAAGCTTGATTCGAGCGAACTCAACTTGTTGATAAGCTCTCTGACGAGAAAATTCTTCAAAGCGCAAAGCAATGTGCTTGATCCCGTCGAACTGAACGAGAAAAGCACCGAACACAACCCTGACTTTTGGAAGGAGGTGCCGCATCGCATTAGCGGGAATGGCCTGGTTCTGCTGGTATTAGATTCAGCGTACAGCGCCTGGAGAATGGAAAACGCTCGAGTGCTCGCCTCTGTGTTAGGCGAAACCACCGGATATCCGTTTTGGATAACCGATAACGAGCTGACGTTCTTAGTACACATGGACGATCATGACTGTGTCATTTGGGCATGAGCGCCACTCCGCCTAAATTGCAGACTATGAGGCCCATAGCCAGCTCCAATTCGCCACCTCGCCCACCTCAACCTAGACTCTGTTCAAGTTGTTTCAACGGACAGAGGATTCACCACCATGGGCAAACGTCACCCCAATCTCCCCGCCTGGCAATGGCGTCAGTACCCACAGAACCATCAGCACCCGACCAACCTGGCGTTGCACCTGATTGCCGTGCCGCTGTTTATCGTTGGTTTCCTGTTGATCGTGTCGGGCGTGTTCAGTCTCAGCCTGGCCAGCTTCGCAGTCGGTGTGATTGGCATTGTCGCGGGCCTGGCGTTGCAGCGTCATGGCCATAGCCTGGAGGCCCAGGCCAGCGAGCCGTTCAGTGATCGCAAAGATGCGGTGCAGCGCCTGGTGGTCGAGCAGTTCGTGACCTTTCCGCGCTTTGTGCTCAGCGGTGGCTGGTGGCGCGCCTGGCGGCAGCGGCACCACCACTGACCGGCAGGTTCAGGCGAACACCACCACGGTCTGGCGGCTGAGGGCGATCAACTCGCCGGTCGGGCTCCACAAGGCAGCGGCAGCGTGGCCGTAGCCGTCGCGGGCGTGCTCGATGTTGACGTGGTACTGGCACCAGTCGAGGGTGGTCAGGTCTTGCAGCGGCTGGATGAACTCGATGGTCCAGGTCAGGGTGCTGCCCGGCGCGGGCTTTTTCAGGTGTGGCAGTAGCGCCGGTGGCCAGGCGTCGACCAGGGCGAGGATATGCGCCTCGGTCAGTGGCTCTTCTTTTACATCCCCGCGCAACCGTACCCAACCGCCCATGTCGCGGGATTTATTGCCGGTAAATGGCAGGCCGCCGACACTCCAGCGCATCGCCAGGTGGCGCATGAACTCGGGGGTAACGCCCTTGATATAAGGTAGTTCCTGGCACTCATCCCAATGTTTGAATACTGGTGGTGGCTCACTCGCCACGTCAATTTCCGAGGGGCGAGAGGCGCCAAAACTGGCCTGGACCAGGGTCGCCACTTCACCGTTCTGCACCACGCGCCCAAGCAACTGGCTGACCGCCTTGCCTTCGCGCAGCACTTCGACTTGATAGCTGGCGGGTACATCCGGCGCTACCGGGCCGACAAAGGTGATGGCCAGGGAGCGCAGCGGTCGATCCGCCGGCACCTGAGCGCGCAGCGCCTCGTATTGCAAGGCGGCGACCAGGCCGCCAAACGTGGCCCGGCCTTGGGCCCATTCGGCAGGGATGGTGACATCCAGAGGATTGCTACGGGCAGCATCGAGCAAATCACTAAAGCGCATGGCGACCTCACATCAAGTAAATCGTGGAGGAATCTTAACCATCGAATTGCACAGGCACAGCGCCTATTCCGGCCAAAAACCGGACCGGTTTAAAAACACTCGGCGCTAAGTTTATCCAGCACGCGATCGGCCTTGCCTTGCGCCTTGAGCATGGTGCGCTGCCACACCGCTACGCAGGGTTGCAGGTCTGGCTCGTGGCCGGCCTGGGCCAGCCATTGCCAACAGTCATGCCAGTCACCCAGCGCACCCTGGGCTTTTTTCAAATGCGACAGGGCGTTGGCGGGTAACTTGTCCAACTCCGGATACGCCTCGGCGGCATAGCGCACACGCTTGATCAGCAACCGTAGCCGGTGGCGATCATGATCGGGATTCTTCAGGGCCTCATCGAGTCTCTGCCATTGCTTGGCCAGGCGTTTCTGGATGCGTGGGCGCAAGCCCTTGAGCAGTTTCTGGTGCTGGGATGCGCGGATAAACCGCGGGAATGCATCCAGGATGAGCAGCAAGTGCGCCAGCTCCGGGCTTTGCGCCACTTGGCGGTAAGCCTCGGGCTGCAGACGCAGGCGCCGATCAGCTGCCTCGTGATGCCCGTGCTGATGCAAATACGCCGCCAGCACCTCTCGGTCGCGTAGCGGCGTAGTCAGTTGGCCAACCGTGCTGGCGGCCAATTCAAGCTGTTCGACACCAGGCAGCCCACGCAATGGGCGCAACAGGCTGCGCAGGCGGCGTACCGTGGTGCGCAAATCATGCAGGGCTTCATCGTCAGTGACGGCGGCGAGGCGAGCCTGGCAGCTCAGTAACCCTACTTCCAGGCCAATGACCTGAGCGACTAACTGATTGACCAACGCTGACATCCTGCCCTCACTTTCCGATGAAAAATCCTGCCCGCCGCGGGGTCATCGCCCGGCGCGAGACTCACGAATGTAGAACCGCGCCTTCTGGGCCTTGTTGGAGCAACCCTCGAACGCCTCGAATTGCTGCTGAGTCTTGGCGCCGGTCAACAGCGACAACGCCTTGGAGTAGCTGACAGTGCCGGCAAAGCCTTCGGCCTTGGCCAGGTCCAGTTCTTTCCAGGCGGCATCCAGTTGCGAGCCGCAGCTGTCGCGATACGCGGTTTTCCCGGCACAGCCAGCCAAGGCCAACACGATCACAGGCACACAGATCCAGGCTTTCATTGATGACACCTCAAATATACAAATTCAGTCGTAGCCTGTAGACGTTGCCTACAGGGAAAAGTGCCTTGTCCTTAGCCTGAAATCAGTAGTACCTATTGCCAGAGCATACCCGAGCCTGATCGCCAGCCTGGAAAAATATTACGCACTGTCAGCAAGGATTGAAGCAGGCCCCTTGATGGGTGCATTGTGGGCCCCTGTTTTGCGAAGGATCTGGCCATGAAGAAACGTGTTGCCTTAGTGCTGGGCTCCGGTGGGGCCAGGGGCTACGCCCATATCGGGGTGATCGAGGAAATCGAACGACGCGGCTATGACATCGCCTGTATCGCCGGCTGTTCCATGGGCGCCGTGGTGGGTGGGATCTACGCCGCCGGCAAGCTCGACGAGTACCGCAACTGGATCGAAAGCCTGGACTACCTCGACGTATTGCGCCTGGTGGATGTGAGCTTTCGCCTGGGAGCGATTCGCGGTGAGAAGGTGTTCGGGCAAATCCGCAAGATTGTCGGCGATATCAATATCGAGGAGCTGCGCATCCCCTACACCGCCGTCGCCACCGACCTCACCAACCAACAGGAGATCTGGTTCCAGGAAGGCTGCCTGCACCAGGCCATGCGCGCCTCGGCGGCGATCCCCAGCCTGTTCACACCGGTGATGCAGGGCAACCGCATGTTGGTGGACGGCGGCCTGCTCAACCCGCTGCCCATCGTGCCGGTGGTGTCGAGCCATTGCGATTTGATCATTGCGGTCAACCTCAATGCCACCAACCAGAAGCACTATCAATTACCGGTGATCCAGCGCCCGCCCGCGTTCAAGAGCCGCTTCAACAGCCTGGCCAAGTCCCTGGGCTCGCATCTGCCATTTCGCCGCAAGCAGGCCGAGCAGTTGATGAAGCTGGAGCAGGAGGCCTTGCAGGCCCAGGCCGCCGAGATCAACCCGTGGCTGGAGTCTGCCGAACCCGAAGCCCAACAACCTGCCGCGGCGCCGGAGAAAGCCGGCGCGCCGAAGTCGGCGACCGGCTCATTCATCATCGACAACGTCGGGCCGGCCTCGCTGCTGGACCTGATCAACCAGAGTTTCGAGGTGATGCAAACCTCATTGGCGCAATACAAGATCGCTGGGTACCCGCCGGATGTGCTGATCAACGTGCCGAAGCGGGTGTGTCGGTTTTTCGAGTTCTATAAAGCGCCGGAGTTGATTGCGTTGGGGCGGGAGATTGCCAGTGATACGTTGGATCGGTATGAAAGCGAACAGAGTTGAGCGTGTGGGTGTTGCGGATGGCCTCATCGCGGGCAAGCCCGGCTCCCACAGGGGAATGCATTTCAACTGTGGGAGCTGGCTTGCCTGCGATGGCGCCAGCGCAGGCACCACAGATTCAGACACCTAGCAACCGATACCCCACCCCCGCCTCAGTCACGATAAACCGCGGCTGAGTCGGGTCATCTGCCAGCTTCTGGCGCAGGTGCCCCACCACGATACGCAGGTAGTGGCTGTCCTCGGTATGGGTTGGCCCCCAGATGTCCTTGAGCAACTGCTGCTGGGTAATCACCCGCCCCGGATGCCGGGCCAGTTGCGCCAGCACTGCGTATTCCTTGCGGGTCAGCGCCACTTCCGCGCCGTCCAGCAGGACACGGCGGTAGGCCAGGTCTACGGTCAGCGGGCCAAAACTCAAGGCGGCTTCCTGGGCCTCTCCGGCCGGTGCCTGACGCAACAGCGCACGCACACGGGCGAGAAATTCCTGGATGCCGAACGGTTTGGTTACATAGTCATTGGCGCCACCGTCGAGGGCCTCGACCTTCTGACCTTCGCTGGCCCGCACCGACAGCACCAGCACCGGCACCGTGGACCATTCGCGAAACTCGCGCAGCACCTGTTGGCCGTCCATGTCGGGCAGGCCCAGGTCGAGCACCAGCAAATCCGGTTTGCTCAAGGCCGCCTGGGCCAGGCCTTCGTTGCCGGTACCGGCTTCGATTACCTTATAGCCTTGGGAAGCCAGGCTGATGCGCAGGAATTTGCGGATCTGCGGTTCGTCATCAATGACAAGAATCGTCGCGGTCTGGCTCATGGTGTCTCATTAAAACCCATTAAAAAATCCCCCCTCCTGTAGGAGCGAGCTTGCTCGCGAAAAACCTCTAGGCACCGCGTGCATTCAGGAAGCCATCTTTATCGTTAACGACCTTCGCGAGCAAGCTCGCTCCTACAGGTTGTGTTCCAAGGCGGGTTGTGTGGGCAGTGGTAAAAACAAAGTGATGCAGGTGCCCCGCCCGTCAATGCCATCGGCCACGCTGATATGCCCACCGTGCGCGCCCACCATACCCTGGCAGATCGCCAAGCCAAGGCCGGTGCCCTGCCCGCCGCGATCACCGCGGGCGGCGGTGTAGAACATGTCGAAGATCTTCGCACGCTCCTCTTCGGGAATCCCTGGCCCTTCATCCGCCACGGCAAAAAACAACTGCTCATCCTGCACGCCCGCGCGCAATTGCAAGCGGCCCTGGGGCGGCGAAAACCGTGCGGCGTTTTCCAGCACGTTGACCAGGGCCTGCTCGATCAACGCCGCATGCACATACAACAAAGGCAGTTCCGGGGGCACATCGGTGCTCACCTGCAACGGCGCCAGCACGGCGCGCAATCGCCCAACGGCACTGCCGACAATATCGCCGGGCGACACCCAGTCGCGTGCCAGTTTCAGCGCACCGTGACCCAGGCGGGTCATGTCCAGCAGGTTCTGGATATAGCGGTCGAGGCGCTCGGCTTCATCGCGGGTGCCTTCAAGCAACTCGCGGCGATCCTCCAGGGGGATGGCTTCACCAAGGGCCAGCAGGCTGTCGATGCTGCCGCGCATGGACGTCAACGGCGTGCGCAAATCGTGGGACACCGAGGCGAGCAAAGCGCTGCGCAGTTGTTCGGTTTCGCCGTGCAGACGCGCCGATTCCAACTCCTGCCCCAGCTGTGCCCGCGCCAGCGCCTGGGCCAGCGGTTGGCTCAACGCGGTGAGCAAGCGCCGACGTTGCCCGCTCAATTCCAGGCCAGGCTTGGCACTGACACCGAGCAACCCCAAGGGCCCCTCTTCACCCGACAGCGGCCACCACCACCAACGCCCCAACGGCAAGGTACCGGTGCCCATGCCGGCTGGCTGATCATGCTGCCAGGCCCAATCGGCGGCGGCGCGTTCGGCTTCGGTGAGGGTCAACGGGCCACCGGTCTCGACCTTCCAGCCGCCTTGGCCGTCGCGATTGACCAGGCACAAGTCGAGGTCGTTCCAACCTTGCAGATGGTGGGCGGCGGCGCTGATGACGGCTTGGCGGTCGGTGGCAGCGGTGAGCTTGCGCGACAGGTCGAGCAGTTCGCTGGTTTCTTCCTGGGTATCGCGCAACGCCTGCAACTGGCGACGCTGGCGTGCGGCGAGGTTGCCGGTCAACGCCGCCATCAACAGAAAGAACAGCAGGGTCAGCACGTCCTCTTCACGCTGAATAGCGAAGGAAAAATTCGGCGGGATAAACAGAAAATCGTAAGTCAAAAACGACAGTGCCGCACACACCAGGGACGGCCCCAGGCTACTGCGCACCGCCACCAACAGCACGGCGGCGAGAAACACCAACGAGATGTTCGGCAGCGCCAACGCACTGGAAACGGCCCAGGCCACCGCCGTAGCGGCGAGGGTCGCCACCACCGCCAAGGCGTAATCGAACCACACCAAACCGCGCACATCGGGCAGACGTGGCGGTGCAGGCATGTCATCGCTGTCGAGGACGTTGATTTCCAAACCTCGGGCATTGCGCAACAGGCGTGCGGCCAAGCCGCCACCGAACAAACGCCGCCGCCAGCGCATCCGCGACTGCCCCACCAGCACTAAACTGGCACGGCGTTCGGCGGCATGCTGGATCAGGGTCTTGGCCACCTCCCCGGCGCGCAGCAACACCACTTCCCCGCCCAACCGCTCTGCCAGTTGCTGGGCGTTTTGCAGGCGCAGGCGCGATTGCTCATCCCGCGCACGGCCGTTGTCGATGTGCACCAGGCTCCAGGGTAAATGCCGACGCTGGGCCACCCGGCTGGCATGGCGCACCAGGCGTTCGGCTTGGGCATCGCCATCCACGCCAACCAGCAAACGCCCGCGCACCGCTGGCGCGGCCTGGCCGAGTTGGCGGTAGCCCTGGGCCAGGTCATCGTCGACGTGGGCGGCGGCGGTTTGCATGGCCAGCTCGCGCAGGGCCATGAGGTTGGTCTGGGTGAAAAACGCATCGATGGCCGCACGCGCCTGTTCGGGCACATACACCTTGCCGTCACGCAGGCGCTCAAGTAACTCGCGAGACGGCAGGTCGATCAGCAGCAGTTCGTCGGCCTCTTGCAGCACCCAGTCCGGCAAGGTTTCGCGCACGTGTACGCCGGTGATGCCGCGCACCTGATCGTTGAGGCTTTCCAGATGCTGGACGTTGACCGTGGTGAACACGTTGATGCCGGCAGCGAGCAATTCCTGGATGTCTTGCCAGCGTTTTTCATGGCGGCTGCCGGGGGCATTGCTGTGGGCCAGTTCGTCCACCAGCACTAGCTTTGGCTTGGCCGCGATCAGGCCGTCGAGGTCCATTTCTTCAAGCATCACGCCACGGTATTCGCTGCGCAACAGCGGTTGTTGCGGCAGGCCGCTGAGCAAGGCTTCGGTCTCGGCGCGGCCGTGGGTTTCGACCACCCCGGCGATCAGGTGTACGCCCTGGCGCAGTTGGGTGTGGGCGGCCTGGAGCATGGCGTAGGTCTTGCCCACTCCGGGCGCGGCGCCGAGGAAGACTTTGAGCCGGCCACGGCCGTCCCGGGGCAAATCGGCTAACAGGGCATCGGCGCGGCCGGCGTCGCTCATGCTGTGGTCCTTCGATAATTAATGTAGGAGCGAGCTTGCTCGCGAAAAACTCCAGAGCGCCGCGTTTATTCTGGACGCACGCGTCATCGTTGACGACCTTCGCGAGCAAGCTCGCTCCTACAGGGGGTTAGAGTTGTTCCAGGGCCATGTTGAGGGCCAGGACGTTTACTACGGGCGGGCCAACCAACGGGCTTTCGATGTGCTCATCCAGCAACCGCTGCAAGGTCGACACCGGCACATTTCGCGCCGCCGCTACTCGCGCCAGTTGATAGGCAATCGCCTGCGGTGGCAAGTGGGGATCAAGGCCACTGCCGGAGGTGGTCAGCGAGGCCAGTGGCACCGGGCCCTGGCCCGGCACTGACTGCTTGCTGGCCTCCTCGGCTATGCGAGTCGCCAAGGCCGGATTGCTCGGGCCCAGGTTACTGGCACTGCTGGACACTGTGGCAAAAGCGCCAGCTGAAGGGCGTGGGTGAAACCAGCTGTCGCCGGTAAAGTCCTGGGCGATCAGGCTGGAGCCGCGCACCTTGCCGCTGGCGTCGCGCACCAGGCTGCCGTTGGCTTGGTCGGGGAAGGCCACTTGCGCCACGCCAGTGACTACCAACGGGTAGGCCACGCCGGTGATCAGGGTCATGAGTACCAGTAGGCTCAGGGCTGGGCGGATGATGTTGGACATTTCAGACTCCTCAATTCAGTGGTGCGGTGGGACGCGGAGCGTCCGGGGCGGCGTTCCCACGCGGAGCGTGGGAACGATCAGCGGACAGGTCAGACCAGGTGCAGCGCGGTCAGCAGCATGTCGATGGCCTTGATCCCCACGAACGGCACCAACAGCCCGCCCAGCCCGTAAATCAGCAGATTGCGCCGCAACAACGCCGCCGCACTCGCGGCCTGTACGCGCACGCCGCGCAGGGCCAGGGGGATCAGCACCACAATAATCAGCGCGTTGAACACGATGGCCGAAAGGATCGCGCTCTGCGGGCTCTGCAAGTGCATGATGTTGAGCACGCCCAGTTGCGGGTAGATCGAGGCGAACAGCGCCGGCAGGATCGCGAAGTACTTGGCCACGTCATTGGCGATGGAGAAGGTCGTCAGCGCGCCGCGAGTCACCAGCAACTCCTTGCCGATCTGCACCACGTCCAGCAGCTTGGTCGGGTCGCTGTCGAGGTCGACCATGTTGGCGGCTTCGCGTGCGGCCTGGGTGCCGTCGTTCATCGCCATGCCGACGTCAGCCTGGGCCAGCGCCGGGGCGTCGTTGGCGCCGTCGCCACACATGGCGACCAGGCGACCATCGTTCTGCTCATGGCGAATACGCGCGAGTTTCTTCTCTGGCGTGGCTTCGGCCAGCACGTCGTCCACCCCCGCTTCAGCGGCAATCGCGGCGGCGGTCAGCGGGTTGTCGCCGGTGACCATCACGGTGCGAATCCCCAGCTTGCGCAACTCGGCAAAACGCTCGCGGATACCGGGCTTGACCACGTCTTTGAGATGGATCGCTCCCAACAATTTGCCATCGGCACACACCAGCAAGGGCGTGCCGCCGCTTTGGGCGATCTTGTCGATTTCCCGCGACAGCGCAGGCAACAGATCGCTGCGTTGCTGGCCGATAAACGCCAGCAGCGAATCCACCGCGCCTTTACGGAACACGCGGCCCTGGTAGTCGACACCGGACAAACGGGTCTCGGCGCTGAAAGGTACGGCAGTCAACGCATCCAGGCTCGGCTCGGCCTGCGGGTGCAAGGCGCGCAGGTATTCAACGATGGACTTGCCTTCCGCCGTGTCATCGGCCAGCGACGCCAGCAGCGCGCCTTCGGCCAATTCGCGGCCACTGACGCCAGGCGCCGCGACCACGGCCGAGCAACGACGGTTGCCGAAGGTGATGGTGCCGGTCTTGTCCAGCAACAACACATGCACGTCCCCCGCCGCTTCCACGGCACGGCCAGACTTGGCGATCACGTTGAGACGCACCAGGCGGTCCATGCCGGCAATGCCGATGGCCGACAACAAGCCACCAATGGTGGTAGGAATCAGCGTCACCAGCAGTGCGACCAGAAACACCAAAGGCAAGCTGCCATTGGCGAAGTGGGCGAACGGCTGCAGGGTCACCACCACCAGCAGGAAGATCATGGTCAGGCCGATCAGCAGGATATCCAGCGCGACTTCGTTGGGGGTCTTCTGGCGTTTGGCGCCTTCCACCAGGGCGATCATGCGGTCCAGGGTGGACTCGCCCGGGTTGGCGGTGATGCGGATCAGCAGCCAGTCCGACACCAACCGCGTGTTGCCAGTAACGGCCGAACGGTCGCCGCCAGACTCGCGGATGACCGGGGCGGATTCGCCGGTGATTGCCGCTTCGTTCACAGCGGCAATACCTTCGACGACCTCGCCATCACCGGGGATCATTTCCCCCGCCGCCACGCGTACCACATCGCCCTTGCGCAGGCTGGTGGCCGGTATCATTTTGAAGCTGCCATCGGCCTCCTGGCGACGCGCGCTCAAGCCTTCGCTGCCAGCCTTGAGGCTGTCGGCACGGGCCTTGCCACGTCCCTCGGCCAAGGCTTCGGCGAAGTTGGCGAACAGCACGGTGAACCACAGCCATACGGCGATTTGCACGGCGACAAACGTTGGAACGGTGGTATCGGGCACAAAGCACAGCACGGTGGTGAGGATGGCGGTCAGTTCGACCACCAGCATCACCGGCGAGCGTTGCAGTTGGCGTGGGTCCAGCTTAACGAAGGCCTGGACCAGCGCCGGGCGCCACAGCGCAGAGATTGCGGTTTTGGCAGGCTCCTGGGTTTTGACCGGGGCCGCGTTTTTTGCAGGCATATTCATGTTCATATCCCTTAACTAGAAGCCCATGCTCAGGTGTTCAGCGATGGGGCCCAACGCCAGTGTCGGCAGGAAAGTCAGGCCGCCCACCAGCAAAATGGTCACGGTCAATAGGGTGACGAACAGCGCACCGTGGGTGGGGAAGCTGTTCTGGCCAATCGGTGCGGCCTTCTTCATCGCCAGGCTACCGGCCAGCGCCAGTACCGGGAGGATGTAGCCGAAACGGCCGATCAGCATGCCCAGGCCGAGCATCAAGTTGTGGAACGCAGTGTTGCCACCCAAGCCCGCAAACGCCGAACCGTTGTTGGCGCTGGCCGAGGTGTAGGCATAGAGCAACTGGCTGAACCCATGGGGGCCAGGGTTACTGATGGCGCCCGCCGGGCCGGGCAAGCTGGCAGCGATGGCACTCAACACCAATACGCCGACCGGCATCACCAGCAGGGTCACCACCAGCAATTGCACTTCCTTGGCCTGGAGTTTCTTGCCCAGGTATTCCGGGGTGCGGCCGATCATCAGGCCGGAGAGAAACACTGCAATCAACACGTTGAGCAACATGCCGTACATGCCCGCACCGACACCGCCGAAGATCACTTCGCCGACCATCATGTTCACCAGTGCCACCATCCCGCTCAGGGGGCTAAGGCTGTCCTGCATGCCGTTGACCGAACCGTTGGAGGCCGCGGTGGTGGTCACCGACCACAGCACGGTGCCGGTGGTGCCGAAGCGTGTTTCTTTGCCTTCCAACGGTGCGGTTTGCTCCACCGCCGGGTTGTTCAAGGTTGGGTTGGGCTGGTACTCAGACCACAGCGACGTCGCGCCGCCGATCAGGAACAGCGCCAACATGCACGCGAGAATCGCACGGCTCTGGCGCAGGTCCTTGACGTAGTGGCCGAAGGTAAACACCAACGCCACCGGGATCAGAATGATCGAGGCCACTTCAAACAGATTGGCCCAGGCGGTCGGGTCTTCAAACGGATGCGCCGAGTTCACCCCGAAGAAGCCGCCGCCGTTGGTGCCCAGTTGCTTGATCGCAATCTGGCTGGCGGCCGGCCCCAAGGGAATCACCTGGTCCACGCCCTGCAGCGTGACGGCATCCACATAGTGGGCGAAGGTTTGCGGCACGCCCTGCCACACCAGAAACAGTGCGAGCACCAGGCACAACGGCAGCAGGCCGTAGAGGGTGGCGCGGGTCATGTCGACCCAGAAGTTGCCCAGGGTCTGGGCAGATTTGCGCCCTATCCCACGGCATAAAGCAACCAGGACCGCGAGGCCGGTCGCCGCACTGACGAAGTTCTGCACCGTGAGGCCGGCCATCTGGCTCAGGTAACTCAAGGACGCCTCGCCGCTGTAGTTCTGCCAGTTGGTATTGGTCATGAAACTGACGGCAGTGTTGAACGCCAGGGTCCATTCCTGGCCCGGCAATTTCTGTGGGTTCAGTGGCAAGGAGCCTTGGAACAACAGGATCGAGAACAGCAACAAGAAGCCCGCCAGATTGAACGCGAGCAAGGCCAGCATATATTTCTGCCAGCTCTGTTCCTGCTGCGCATCCACGCCCGAGAGGCGGTAACAGGCCTTTTCAACAGGCCCCAATACGGGCGTGAGCCAGGTGCGCTGGCCTTCCATCACCTTGTAGTAGAACCGCCCCAGAAACGGTGCCGGCACCAGTACCACGGCGAAGAAGGCGATGATCAGCCAATAGTCATAACTGTGCATAGCCCGCTCCTAGTTCCGATCCGCGCGTAACAGCGCAACCAGCAGATAAATGAACAGCGCCACGGCCAATAGCAGTGACACCCCGTCCAGAACGCTCATGGAAGTCTCCCCCTTCGTGCGGCGATTGCCGCGTGTGGGGGCATTGTCCGCAGGAGCGGTGTAAAGGAACGAGAGCGAGGGGCTGTGTGGGGCGTAAAGACGGCGTAAAGAGTGGGTTTATGCGGGTTTTACAGGGGCCTTATCGGGTAATCACACAAGGTGCCAGATTAATGATCGAGAGCACATCGACCATTGCACTGCCACCTTTTGACCCACTGTGTGATTTACAGAGGTGTGAACACGTCGGAAATCCCCCCAGGCACCGAGGCGATGTTGGGATTTACCTGCGAATCTTTAAGCACCGACACTTGGTACTCAGGCAAGCCAGACCTACCCTCGAAGTGCGACAGCGTTGCCTTGCTCTGGCCTTTTCTCAAGGTCATTTCCAGGGCAGCTTTCATCTGCGCCTCGTCGGTGAATATCGCAAGACCGTAGTTAGGGTCAAAATAGAACCATGTCTTGTTGCCATTCGGATCAACCACCACACGGGCCATGAAACCATGGTCAGGGCTGCTGATTAACAAGGTTTTGGTTTCGCTGCTATTGGCCAAATCGGAAATGATAGCGGTGTAGGGAACCTGTTTAAGTTCACTAGATTGGTGATATTTAGTTTCGATTTTCTCTTGAAGCCGGCTCAGCTTACTACGGAAGTTGTCGACTTGAGTGGCGCGCAGTTGTTCGGCATCGGCTTTCGCCGGGTCCAGTTTTCGCAACTCTGCAATCTCATCGCGCGTAGGCACGGGGCGCATCGCTTGGCTTAGATTCTCAAGAAAGATCTCGTGTTTGCCCTGTTTGAGGGCTTCTGCCATCAACGTAGACAGCGCCGCACACTCACCCTCCGACAACAAGTCAGCTCGACTGAGGTACAACCCTTGCGGAATACCTTTGATCACAATAGGCGGGCGGGCGTCTTTAAAGCCAATGTCTTCGCTGAAACGTTTAAAGTTTCGCTTGCTCGCCTGTTCTCTAATTTTTTCCATATGCCTGACCAGGTAACCCATTTGTTCGGATGTGCGTCCGGGTACGATAGCCAGCTCTGCGACCTGATCGAGAGTCAACTTTTCCGTCAACTCGTCCAACCCGTCCGGCCGCGCTGAGCGATACCCTTTCGCATAGCCTTCTTTATCAATGATGGCCGCATTGAGATGGGCCATTTTAAACTTATCAGGCAGGTCTTTCAGATCTTCTATTCGTTTTGTCAGGCTGCCGAGTTGAGCCGGCGTACGAGGCTGGGCGACGGCTAGACGTTTTAACTGCTCGATCGTCATCGCTGGAGAGTAGCCATAGACGGCTTGCGGGTTTAACTCTCTCCACCCCCTGGAATACGTGGTGGGGTCTTTACTTTTTGCCTCGGCTATCGCCGTAGTGTAGTCAGCGCGAAAGTTCATGTTGGGCGGCACAGGCGGCGCCAACGTGTTTGCTATACTTTGCCACGATAGATAATCAGAGAATCCTTTGATTTCCCCTTTGATTGCAGCGAGCTCGGGCTTGAAATCTGTTGCCGTACCATAGGGGCGACCGCTGAGGGGGTCATAGAGGCTCCATTTACCATTCTGGAACACCGCTGGTCCGTTTAGGGTCTGCTCGCCCACCTTGAAGGTACCGTTGGCTACCGCATCATAACGCTTACTGAGGTTGATCAACTCCGGTGAGCTTAAAGTCGTCTTGAAGGAGCGCAGATTGTTTCTTAGATGGCCGAAGCCCTCTGCGACCACTTTCCCGCCCCCCCTGATCAAGTCGCCGACACCGCTAAACGGGTTGAGCTCACTTAACAGGGTAGTGCCCATTATTTTAGTGACCTTTAAGCCTTTTTTCAGCGCCTTGCCCCCTTTGGCCAGCACTTTCCCGGCTTTGGCGGCGGCGCCGACTCCCGCGGTGATAAAACCGAGCACGTCAAATGCAACATCCGTGATTCCCTCACTATAGTTTCCGTCTATAAAGTTGACGATTGCCGATCGGAAGGGAATAAGGTCGAGAAGAAAGTCAACAACAGCGCCTGCCTGCTCCTTATCTTTCTCGAGGGAGGTCATTCCCATGGCATTTTTCAGAATGGCCGGATCATCGAGGTTCAGCGCTTTAACAATCGAATCGGCAATATGATGCGCTCGTTCGTCGCGAAACAGATAAGGTGCAGAGGGAGTGGGCGGCCTGGCTTCATCAAGAGGCGCTCGTTTAGAGTCATCCCCTTGTTCCGCAAATTGACCAAACGGGACAAACTTTAAAACCGTATTGCCGAGATCAACCGCCTTGGTTAATTTTTTATCAGGGAAAAACTCTTCGACTTTAGAAACCTCATTCTGAATGTACTCAGGCTTGCGCGGAACCGGAATATCACCCAGTTTTTTAATCAGGCCTTTTTCCGTATCGAATTCATACTTACTGGTAGTGCCGTTGTATTTTGCGGTCACTATTATCTTTTTGCTCGTATGAAACAGCGTATCGCTAACCGTCCCAATTTTATAGCTTTTCTCTTGGTAATATTGAATCTCTCCAAAACTGAGAACTTTCTTATCCTCAGGCGGAAGATTGCTCAAGGCATTAATAATCGATAGCTTTTTGACAGTCTTATGGTTGGCCGTTACCGTTGAAAATGCCTCATCAAACGCTTTCTTTATAGCGTATTCCGGGCGTTTAGTGAACGCGATGAACGTGTCCAGATCAATACCGTCGCCCTCTATAATGTTTTCCCAGCTGTTATCCAGACTCACGCCTTCCATGACGAGATCGAGCATTGAATAACGCGTTTGAGGAATATAGGACGCATCGCCAACATAGGACGCGAGGGACTCGGGTTTGACGAACTTTGGTTCCTCGAATGATACGTTGTCGCCGAACGTTTTTCGGAGCAACGCCAACGCCATCTCTCGACGGTTTGGCAAGGGCGTGTCCAATAACGTGGAGGCTTTTTGCAGTTCTATTTGCTGATGGTTGAAGGCCGTTTGCGCTTTGTTGATGTCATCCTGGGTGTAAAGCAGGTCTTGCTTCAGGTCGAGAATGTTGTGAGACACGGCCCAGTTGAGCAATACCCCTGTTTGCGCAGACTCGGGAGCAGGGCCTCGAGCGTCGGCTGCGATCATCACCTCGGCAAAGGTCATATGGGCAACGCTGCCGGGGGACTGGGCTTCGATTGCGGCCACTGCAATGCAAAGGTTTGCCCACGCCAGGCTGCCGTATACCACGCCGTCAGGAATATCTTTGACCAGTAATTGCGGCGCTGCCCGCATCAGCAACAGGTGCGCACCCGCTTTGGCCATCGTCGGTGATACGCGCCCGGTTTCAATCAGGTGCTGGCTCAGACCCTCGACTATGACCGAGAAGGGTCGACCCCAGTACTTTTTGTCGGTCAGATTGAAACCGGCTACCCAATTTCGATGCGGCCTGGTGAGAGACTCCGGGTCCAGCGCCAGAGTCATGAGTGCCAGCGTATAGTCATTGACACTGATGTCGGTGGAGATGCCACCCACGTTGGCTTGCATCGCTCGTCCCAGCGCATGCCCTTGCGGGGAGCCAACGAGGGCTTCCAGGGTCTTCACCGGATCCTGCAATACTTCCTGAGAGAGCGGTTGGCGCTTGTTCAGGTAGTCCAGCAGCCCCATCTGCGTGCTGGCGTTATAGTCGCTGGCGACGGCCCGCACCGTCTGCTGCTCAAGGGCACTCATAGGAATCGGCCAGGACAGGCCGCCGCCGAAATTGCCTAACGGGTGCTGCTGGGCCCTTGCCGTTGCCGTTTGCGCCAGGGAAAACAGCTCGTCCAGGGTCTTGGGCAGAGGCAAGTCATTTTCGTTGATGAATGCCTCCAGGCTGATCGACTTGCCCGGTTCGCGGACAGATGACTGGTAATGAGCAGAGTCCGGGGCAATCCTCATCGGCGTACTGTTCAAGAGGGCCGATATGTCCTGCGGCGTGGCATTTTCCGGTAGCGCCTGGCCGGCCTGGTTAAGCTGTTGTGCCAAGTACTGCCAGTTGCTGCGGTTCGCCTTGCGTTGCTGCATCACCTGACGATTGTCCTGCTCGCTCAAACGCTCCTGCAGCTTCTCATTGCGTGCCCGCAGAACGTTGTCGGCGCCAAAATGGGGCGCCAGGGTAGACGCCTGCTCCAAGTTCTTGAGCGTTTGCGGTCGTTGCCAGGGGTCCGTTTCGGCTTCACGGCCACCGCCGCCGAATAGCCCTTGCAGTTCGGCATTTACCTGCTCCTGCTGACGTTCGAGCAGTTGCGGCACGCCGGCGGCAATGACGTCTGTGGTGAGTGGAACAAGGGTTTGACTCAGTGCGTTTTCCCAACCAGGCATGAGGTTTTGCTCAACCGAAATGGGCAAACTCTGCTTGGCCTGTTGCGCGGCATAGGTGTTGTCGCTGAGGCGCTGGCGCCAGGCTTGCAGGGCTTTGGCCGGGCTGTCGAATACCTCATAGCCATCGCGGGGGGTATAAAGCACCGTGAGGCCGTGTTGCTCGCTGGGCGATAGCGCCCTGTTGGTGTCCGCGTTATTGAACGGGCGCTGTGTCGACGAACCATCACTACGGGTGATCAAAAAGGCACCTGCCATCAACGTACCGTCGGGCTTTGGCGTATCAAGCTTGAGCGGATACACCCCGGGCCGCTCCCCATCCGGCATAGCGCTTTCCCGCGCCGCCAGAGTCGGGTACTCAATCGCTTGGTCGATCAGCGCTTTGGCGGCCGGGAGCATTGTGCCTTCTTCTACCTGAAGCGCTGCAAGGGTAGATAACATCTGCCGTTGAATACGCAGTAACTCGCTTTGCCGTGCCTCAGGGATCGCTTCGCCAGGGCGTGTTTCCGTCCAGAATCGGGCTAGGCTGGAGGGCAGCTCTTTTTCGATGGCTTGGGCAATCGACAGCAGGCTGCCGGCAGCGTCCAGCTCTTTATCGCGTTCGGCCGGCGCGCGCCCCAGATAAAAACCGGAGTCTGTGGAGGCGGGGCTTGTAGAGGCGTCTGAGCCACCGAGCCCCTTGGACGTCTTGAGCGCGTTAAAGAGCGCCTCAGTGGCAGGCTCTACAGAGAGCAATGTCCGTCGCCCCTGCTCATCAGTGTGATAGCGATGAAAATACAGTTTAGTGACGTCCAGCGGCGTCTGTTTGTAGAGCGCCGCGGCGAGTTGTTGCTCAATGACGCTCGCAAGTGTCGGCTGCTGATCCATCAGTGCCTGGACCTGCTGATTCAGTGCTCGAAACTGATGAATCAACTGAAGGTGTTGCTCACTTGCTTGCCGGTCACTTTTCAAGTCAGCCGGGGTCACGTTGATGGGGGCAATGCCCTCTACGTGAGGAATCGCTGATGGCTCATTTACTGGCGATCGGGCATTGGCCCCGGGCAATAAGTCGTTATGCGAGAGGGGCAAATCCCGGCGCGCATGAAGGGCGGTCATAGCTGAAGTCATTTTGGCTATCTCAGAGGTATTAACCCATGTGTCCTTGGCGATTCTTCGTGTAACACTCTTCCTGAATGGGCATCGCATAGTGAAAACCGAGCATTGAATGGTTCCGGCAAGGCTGACCAGCATTCGTAAGCAAGCGTAAATGGGCCGCCTCACACCGCCTTGACTACGACCAGGTCGAGGACCAACCCATGCACCACCGTCAGGTGCTGGCAGGTGAATCCACGGGGCGGGCGCACCTGACTGGTGCGCATCGAAAAATTTCAAACACTAAAGCATCCTCCAAGCGACACGGGCACGGCTTTACGACCTAGCCCCCTGGCATGGCACGCCTGCTGCAACACGCTGAATCATTTCCAACGGTTCAGGGAGCGCAGCACAATGAACACACAACTCAAACCCACCTTGGGTACCTTGCATCTCTGGGGCATTGCCGTGGGGCTGGTGATCTCCGGTGAGTATTTCGGCTGGAGCTACGGCTGGGGCGTCGCCGGTACCCTGGGCTTTCTGGTGACCTCGTTGATGGTCGCTGCGATGTACACCTGCTTTATCTTCAGCTTCACCGAACTGACCACCGCGATTCCCCACGCTGGTGGGCCGTTTGCCTACAGCCGACGCGCTTTTGGCGAAAAAGGCGGCTTGATTGCCGGCCTGGCCACCTTGATCGAGTTCGTCTTCGCCCCGCCCGCGATTGCCTTGGCCATTGGCGCGTACCTGAACGTGCAGTTCCCGGCACTCGACCCCAAGCACGCCGCCGTCGGCGCCTACATCGTGTTCATGGGCCTGAACATCCTCGGGGTGAAACTCGCCGCCACCTTCGAGTTGGTGGTCTGCGTGCTCGCCGTCGCCGAACTGCTGGTGTTCATGGGCGTGGTCGCCCCGGCCTTCAGCTTCAGCCACTTCGCCCTGAACGGCTGGGCCGGTTCCGACACCTTCGGTGCCCCGGCGATTGCCGGGATGTTTGCCGCCATCCCCTTCGCCATCTGGTTCTTCCTCGCCATCGAAGGCGCCGCCATGGCTGCCGAAGAAGCCAAGGACCCCAAACGCACGATTCCAAAAGCCTACATCAGCGGCATCCTCACCCTGGTGATCCTGGCCATGGGCGTGATGTTCTTCGCCGGTGGCGTAGGCGACTGGCGCACCCTGTCGAACATCAACGACCCACTGCCCCAGGCGATGAAGACCGTGGTGGGCGACAGCTCCGGCTGGTTGCACATGCTGGTATGGATTGGCCTGTTCGGCCTGGTGGCGAGCTTCCACGGCATCATCCTCGGCTACTCGCGCCAGTTCTTCGCCCTGGCCCGTGCCGGTTACCTGCCGTCCTTCCTGGCCAAACTCTCACGCTTCCAGACGCCGCACCGAGCCATCCTCGCCGGCGGCGTGGTGGGTATCGCCGCCATCTACAGCGACGGCCTGATCAACCTGGGCGGCATGACCCTGACCGCCGCGATGATCACCATGGCGGTGTTCGGTGCCATCGTCATGTACATCATGAGCATGCTCAGCCTGTTCAAACTGCGTAAGACCGAACCACTGCTGGAACGCACCTTCCGCGCACCAGGCTACCCCATCGTGCCGGGTATCGCGCTGGTACTGGCGCTGGTGTGCCTGGTGGCGATGGCCTGGTTCAATGCCTTGATCGGGCTGATCTTCCTGGGTTTTATGGCGGTGGGTTTCATCTACTTCCAGATGACCGCACAAGACCGCGTCGATGCACCGGCAGATGCGATGTTGACCGGACAATAGCGCCTATGAGGCAGAACGGGCCTACACTGAACTACTCAGAAAGCCCGTCACTCAAAGCAGTGATTACCGTGGGAAAATTCTCCCACGACCCTCTGCTTCAAGGAGCGTCTTATGCCGTGGTATGCATGGTTGATTATGGTAGTAGCGATCGGATCGATCGTCGGTGGCCTGATGATGCTGCGTGACAGCGCCAACAAGGTGGAACTCACCGACGAACAACGTAAACGCGTAGCCGAGCGCAATGCCCAGGCAGATGCCAAGGATGCGCAGGATCGCTGAATATTGGGTTATTCCCAATCCGCCTTGGCAATATGCAAGCCGTGCTGCCCTTTATAGGCAGCACGTTCCGGTTGGCTCCAGCCATTGAGCAAGTCATCCTCCAGCTTGTAGATCTCGACGCCCAACGGACGACACACCGTCAACGGGTCCTGCGCCTCCGGCCCCCACATCGGCAACGACAAATCCCCACCCGGGCACGTCGACAACGCACACAGCAAATCAATCTCGGCAAAGAACTCCAGGTAATCACCCTTCTGCGCCGGACAGGCCTTCATAAAATACATGTCATCGTGATTGAGACCCGTGCACTGGAAAATATTCAACACGTCATGCACATCGAATTCCGTCAGCCCGTGGGGCAATACCGCACGGGTCAGGTTCGAGTGGCAATGGTGATGAAAGTCCTCCCCGGTCAGCATACGGTTCACATAGGGGTCGCACCGCGTGCCCAACAAATCGTGCAAACGCCCACCGTGTTCATCAATGCCGTAGCTGGCCAGGCTGTCATCGGTGATCGTGACCAAGGGTCTTAGAAAAGGCAGGTTCGACCACAACCGATCATGGGTGCTGACATGGGCACCTTGCAGCTGCCGAGTGCGCGCGGCCCACAAGCGTTCGCGTGGGTCGTTGGCGTTCCAGACATTAAAGTCCCCCACCTGCGGCCCCACAGGTGTGGTCACACGGAACACATGCCCAGCCGGCACCTTCCACGCCCTCCCCGTCCGAATCGGCACCTCAAACTGTTCGATCAACGTACGCTGGCCTTTCTGATCACGAATACGCTCATAAAACGCCGTATCCACCTGCAACGCCGAACCTTTGCTGACCTGATACGCGGCGGGATAGTCTTTGTACATGGGGCACTCCTCCATCAAGGTTGATCAAACAAGGCGAGAGAAAGGCGTTCCGAGTCATCCAGGTACAGACTCATCGCCTCGCTGGCGGCCTGGGTTTGGTTGCGGGTTAGCAATGTGTATATCTCATGGTCACGCTCCAGCCAGGGTGACTGGAACCGCTGCTCATCCGGCGCGGCGCAGAACGCCAGACGCAGCTGGGCTATTACCTGGGCGAAGAACTCGTCGAACAACGGGCTGCCCATCAACGCGACGATCTGCTGGTGAAACATAAGACTGTGAGTGGCTACGGCTCGCCAATCTTCGCGCTCCCGGGCCAGAGTGGTGGCGTCGATGGCGTTTCGCATAAGCGTCGATTGAGCGTCCGTCAGCGGCCCGCTTTGCGCAATCGCCTGCAACTCCAGGGTGCGACGGACGACGAAGAGGTCGCGTACTTCTGCTCGCTCCAAGCGCCGAACCATGACGCCCTTGTTGCGGACATAGCGAGTAAGGCCCTCCTGGCCCAGACGATGCAGCGCCTCGCGAATCGTATTGCGGGATGCGTTGTAGGCTTTGACCAGGTCGGCCTCGATCAGCGGCATACCTGGTAACAGCCGGCCGCCGATGATATCGGCGCGCAGCTCCAGGGCGATCTGGTCGGCTAAGGATAGGGTGAGTGGCATCGTTACCTCGAGATTGTTGAACAATCACTGAGGAAGAGGTAACCACGTTTCGTGCCAACGCTGCCTGAGAGTGGAATCGCAAGGTCCGTTAGTTAAAGGAAAGGCCGGTGTACGACCGGCCCTCCGCGCTGTTTTCACACCCTTAATTAATAACCAGCCTGTCGCGATTCTTTTCCAGCAATGCCTTGCCGATACCTTTCACTTCCAGTAACTCATCCACCGCCGTGAAAGGGCCGTTGCTCTCGCGATAGGCGATGATTGCCTTCGCCTTGGAAGCACCAATGCCAAACAGATCGCGACGCAGGGTTTCGGCGTCGGCGGCGTTGAGGTTGACCTTGGTGGATTGCTCGGCCTTGGTCATCTGGGTGGAGATGGGGGTTGGGGGTTCCGGCTTGATGGACGGCGCAGCGGTGGTGGCGACGGAGAGGCTGGTGAGGAAGGCGAAGATGAGGGATGAGAGGTAGAGGTTTTGCATTGGTGACGCTCCATGACATCGGTAAGAGAAAAAGCAGCTTTTCCGAAGCTGCTTTTCAAAATTAGATGATGCTGGGAGAGAGTCAAAAGCGAGTCGGTTACAGAGTGTGTTTAACCACTCCCTCAAACACAAAGAAGCCATTTCCAATTGGATGGCGCGACGCTTTCGGCAGAAAAAGCCGTCTCCAAAGCCGCTGATCAAACCAGTAAATGAGCCGAAAAATTCACGAATGAAGCGCGTCGCATGGCTTTCGATGTGCGGTGTACCACGCCAACCGTCCGTCAAATAAAAAACACACCGAAAAAAATGGAAAATCGTTTGCCTTTCCGAGAAACTATTAAACTTTAAGCCCAAGGCAGATAGAGCAAAAATGAGCGACTCCAAAGACTACTTCGTACACTCTCATGCATTGTGTGAATCGGCACACATTGGCAAAGGCTCGAGAATTTGGGCGTTTACGCATATCTTGCCCAACGCAAAAATAGGAACAGATTGTAATGTCTGCGACCACGTCTTCATTGAAAACGACGTTACTATTGGAGATCGCGTTACGATCAAGTGCGGTGTACAAATCTGGGACGGTATAACAATTTCCGATGACGTATTTATTGGCCCGAATGTCACGTTCACCAATGATATATACCCGAGAAGCAAGGTCTATCCTGAACGCTTCGATCGCACTGTAGTAGGTAAAGGTGCGTCCTTGGGTGCCAATTGCACCATTTTGCCTGGTTTAGAGATCGGTGAAAATGCAATGGTGGGCGCTGGGGCTGTAGTGACCCGGTCGGTGCCTGCCAATGCAACCGTTGTAGGTAACCCGGCAAAAATAATAAGCGCCCACGCCAAAAAAAAAGTTTAGCGCTTCACTCTTGTGACTCATAAGCCGGTCAACGACCGGCTTATTACTAGCAAACAAGTAATCGAAGGCTCGACATACTAACTACCATGCCAGCCCCAACATGAATATTTAATTCACGGTTCAAGGCGCCGTTGTTGGTAGATCCAATCAACAATCTCACCATCCGGAGTATAGCCACTGACAGTGTCACGTAACAGTTGGCGAACACGGCTATAGTCATCCTGCTCAACTGCTGTGAGCAATTCCGTCAACTTGTCCTTTAGCGTCTCCCAAGGCAAATGATCCTCGTTGGCGCTCATGATCATTGGATGCTGCGTTGCCACCACGTTGTCACCGATCAATAACTCCTCGTACAGTTTTTCACCAGGACGCAAGCCCGAGAACTCGATAGCGATGTCACCGTGAGGGTTCTTGTCAGAACGCACACTCAACCCGGACAGATGAATCATCTTTTCGGCCAGCTCGACAATCTTCACGGGTTCGCCCATGTCGAGGACGAACACATCCCCTCCAAGGCCCATGGACCCAGCTTGTATGACCAGTTGCGCCGCTTCGGGAATGGTCATGAAGTAGCGGGTTATTTTCGGGTGGGTAACCGTTAACGGACCGCCAGATTTGATCTGCTTGTGGAACAACGGGATTACTGAGCCGGAAGAGCCCAGGACATTGCCGAATCTCACCATCGTGAAGCGGGTTTTATTCACCCGGGAGACATTGGACTTGTCACCGAACAGCACGGGGGCAAGCTCACGACTCAAAGCTTGAAGGGTGAGTTCAGCCAGACGCTTGGTGCTACCCATGACATTGGTTGGTCGAACAGCCTTATCCGTCGAGATCAGGACAAAATTCGATGCGCCAGCCTGAAGTGCCGCTTGGGCGGTGTTCAGTGTGCCAATAACATTATTCAACACACCTTCTGCAATGTTGTGCTCGACAATGGGTACATGCTTATATGCCGCCGCGTGGTAAACCGTGTCGACACGCCAGGTCTTCATCACATCAAGCAACTTTGCCTGATCACGCACGGACCCCAATATCGGGAGTAACTTGACCGGCAATGAATTCCGGGTAATACGCTGTTCAAGCTCAGAAAGAATGCTGTAGAGATTGAACTCACTGTGCTCGAACAACAGCAGGGTCATAGGCTTGAGCTCGAGAATTTGCCGGCACAGCTCAGAACCAATTGACCCGCCCGCACCGGTTACAAGCACATTCAGCCCTTTGATACAGTGCTCGAGCAGCTCATCTTGGGCAGGCACCGAATCACGGCCGAGCAAGTCAGCGATATCGACTTCTTGAATATCGTCAACTTTGACTCGACCGCTGGCGAGGTCCATGAAACCGGGAACGCTGCGAACGTGGAGTGGGAAGCCCTCCAGAAAACCAAGAATCTCACGGCGCCGCCCACGGCTTGACGATGGAATGGCCAAGAGAACTTCCTGCGCTCCCGTGACATCGATCATGCGCTGGATATGCTTGGACTTATAGACTTGAAGCCCGGAAATGACACGATCGGAGATAGTGGTATCGTCATCGATGAATGCCACTGGCCGCATAACGCGCCCCATGCGCAGTGCCGCGACCAGTTGATTGCCCGCCGCACCGGCACCATAGATCGCGACACGTGGAAGGCCGTCTTCACGGCTGGTAAAAGGCACATGCTGTGCCGCCGCAAACCAATCGCCCAAAAAGTACTGGCGCATGATCAAGCGCAAACCGCCGACCATGATCAAGCTTAACCACCAATAGTTGAAGATGATTGAGCGGGGCACGACATTTTGATGGTTGCTATACCAATAGACCACGACACCTAGAATCAGTGATGAAAGACTGACAGCTTTGATAATCGCTACCAGTGCATCATTGCCAAAATAGCGCATGACAGCACGATACATACCAAATCGAATGAAAAGCGGAATAGCCACCACCGGTGCAGCCAAGAAGAGCCAAAGATGCATTTTGACCGGGTTGATCATCTCATCAATGCCGAGGCGAACAACAAACGCCATCCACAACGCCAGAAAAACCAGGACAACGTCCGCAACTACCTGTATCAGTCGTTTCTTGTGACGAGGCAGTTTCAATAGCCAAGTGCGCAACCGGTTAATCATGATTCACCTACGGTCCTTGCGTTAGATCAAAATTCTTGTCGACCGCGCAATAAACGCAGAACAAAAAACACACTGTACGGTGCCTGCCTGAACAAGCCAGCCATATACGTCCTACAGCTTCAATGGGAAACGCCATCGCGCTTGAGGACCTTTAAAGCTGTCAAAAACAGGATTTTCAGATCGAAAAACAAGCCCATATTTTTCGCGTAATAGGCATCATAGCCAACCTTAACCGGTATCGGCAACTCGTCCCGTCCGTTCACCTGCGCCCAGCCCGTGAGACCCGGTCGGATGAGATGTACGCCTTGTTCGGTACGCAAGGCAATAAGATCTGCCTGGTTGAAAAGCGCCGGCCTAGGCCCGACAAAACTCATGTCACCCGCAATGATGCTCCACAACTGAGGCAACTCATCCAGGCTGGACTTTCTTAGGAAATTTCCAATCGGCGTAAGGTACTGAGCCGGGTCCTGCAGCAAATGCGTGGCGACCGCTGGGGTTCCTGTGCGCATTGAGCGAAACTTTGGCATCTTGAAGACAGCATTATTCCTCCCTACCCGATCGGACCAATACAGAGCAGGTCCTTTTGACGTCAATTTTACCGCGACGGTAACAAGTACAATCGGGATGAGGAGTATGAGCAATGCAAAAAAGCTCAGCAAAAGATCAAAAAAACGCTTCATGTTGAACACCAACCTTTAAATTCAGAGCTATCGAGTTGAGTATTGAGTAACCATTCTCGCCACGTTGGCGAGTGATTGAGACAATCGCTCGGCGATTACCTTTTTACGCAAAATACAAGGATGCTCAATAAAGTGCCAGGAAAGTACGGCGGGAATAAGCGCTAGTGGCAAAGCCACCAGGATCATCGTCACTGGCGATATACCCTTCCAGACGTGCGCTAAAATCTCTTGTGTTGGAAAGGCGTAGATATAAAGGCCATAAGAATAGTCTCCCAACCGATTAAACTGACGAGCAAACCATTGCGTGTTGAAGGCAACCCAAAATACTGAGTAACTCCAGGCCGCCACAAAAGCCTCAACAAAAACAGGCGACGCGTATAAGAAAAGCGTCACTAACCAACAGGTGCCGACTATACGATAATCTAGGCGAATATTGAACCTGTATGCATAAAGCAGCATACCTACCACGAATGCGAAACTCCACTGCACCCATGTACGCGTCTGGAAACCTGGACTGATAAGTTCCGCCTGTAGCAAAAATTTAAATGCAAAATAAAATAAGAAGTACACCACAAAAAACGCTGAAATACGGCGTAGCCTTTTCAAAAGACCCAAGATCCCCAGCACCAAAACCAAGGCGTACAGCAAGACTTCATAATACAGCGTCCACAACGACCCATTGATCCCCGGGTATGGATTGTCCTGGAACAAGCCAGGCAACTGGAACTGAATACTCTTCAATTTCAAGTTGGCCGTCACATAACTATAGACCTCCGGTGAGGAGAAATAATCATGGGCGTTCAGAGTTGAAAAAATCGGGCCTATGACACAGGCGCTTAAAACCAGCACCACCAGCAGCGCTGGATACAGCCGTAAAAATCTCGCAACGACAAAATGAACCGCATTTTTTGATCGCTGATAACTCAGCGATATAAAAAATCCAGAAATACAAAAAAAGGTAAATACGCCTAGCCCTCCAAGCGAGATACCAAGTTGAGCTACCAGCGGCTCGACCTCACCGCCCCCACGTGAAAGCGGATAAGCATGAGAAACCAAAACAAAAAAAGCCGCAACCATGCGGATAAAATTGAAGTTATTCTGCCTGTCGTTGAGACTCTCTTCTAGATTAGCCATGGGAAATTCCATTTTGCTCATCTTGATAATAACGAGCTGTAATAGCAAAAGCGTCATCAACGCTGACAGGCGGCACCCAGCCCAGAAGTTCTTGCGTATCCGTAATATCTACTTGAAGCGACCCACACAGGCGTTGAAAAAATTCTTTCTTACCCACCACCGATGCGGCCAGCCCCAAGAGAGACTGCGGGAACGCAAATATGCGGGACTTTTTGTTCATCGCCACAGCAAGCTTTTCCAGGATCTGGCCTATCGATAAGTCTTCACCATCACTGACCAGAAAGACGCGATTAGCTGCCTTGGGGTGATGAATGCACACGCAAATCAAATCGATCAAATTATCGATAAACACCAGACTCCGACGATTATTAATTGTACGCAGTGGCAAAGGAAGGCCTTTGCTAACGGTAGCTAACATCTTTTCAAAGTTTGCCTTTACACCCGGGCCGTACACCAACACAGGCCTGATGATTACCACGTCCATTGAGGTTTTCTCCGCCAGCGCCATCAATGCCTGCTCGGCCTCGAGCTTGGACACGCCATAATCGTCAAGCGGTGCGGGGGCATCCGAAGACTTGAAAGCACGGCGGCCGTCGGTCTCCTCACCGTTGACTTTGACAGAGCTGATATAGATGAACCGCTTAATACCAGCTTGCGCGGCCTGCCGGGCAAGATTGAGCGTGGCATCAACGTTCACCTGTCGAAAGGCCTGCAACGGATTGCTATGCGTTTCGTTCATGATGTGAGCACGACCCGCGGAGTGGATTACAACTTCCACTCCCTGCAATGCGACACGCCAGTCGTTGTCCTCTGACAGCGATGAGATAATGCAATGCTGAACACCTGGGAGCACAGTGGCCGCATGTTTTCGCGTCACGTTGATAACTGGGTAGTTGGCATTGACCAAGGCCTCAAGCAGGGGGCGCCCTACAAAACCTGTACCGCCGGTTAGAAGAATCTTCGGCATTTGAGAAATTGGGGTGCCACTCAAACCATCGGACATGATCAAGCCCTATCGGATGACAGCAGTTGTTTGAATAATTTATCGTATTGAGAAGATACCCCTTCCCAACGATAACGACGAACTGCAATCTCATGCATTTTTTTACTCAGCTCTGCCCGCGCCGCTTCGTCAGCGAATAGCATGGACGCATGATCTATAAGCGACTCACTGGAAGCGAAGAACTTGGCACCGTCCTCGGTAGATGCACGGTTGAACGACACATCGAATGCGATGATCGGCAGGCTCAACCACATTGCCTCCACCAGGGACGGGTTGGTTCCACCTGCACTGTGACCGTGAATATAAATAGTGGCATTGCTGCGCAACGGGCTCAGTTCATCACCGTTGTAGATGGGGTCCAGCAGGTGGAGGTTCTCTGCGCCTGAGTATTTATCCTGGAGCGCCTTGCCATATTCACTCTGCTTCCAATTGCCGACGATGACCAGGGGAAGTCCGCTGGTGTGGAAGGCTTCGACAACAATATGGATATTATTTTCAGGTTCAATCCTGCAGACAGAAAACGCATAGGGATTTTGTAGAAACGGATAGCGTGCCCGATCTTCGTCAGTCAATGCACGAGTTTTGGCCTGATCACCACCATAGGCAATAAGGGTACTTTCTCGACCGTACTCACTACGCACATAGTCTTGAAGAACCTGATTATCAGTGACCACGGCGTCAGAATACTTGACTGCCACAGCCTCAGAAAATTTCAAGAATTTCTTGGCCAGAGGAGACCACTTTGCCCGCTTCCATTCATAGCCATCAATATTGACGACGATCTTTTTCTTCGTCAGCATTTTGATGAATGGAAGAGCAATACAACCGGAAACCCCCAGAATTACCAGCACATCATTTTTTCGATAAGCATGCAACATGCTGACTATGTCATAGGGAATGCTTTGCACACCATTGGCCTTCAACGGTATATAAATCAAATCAGCATTTCCGTACTTCTTCGGTTGAGACACATAGGATTTCGAGCTGCAATACACCGAAATCTCGTACTCACGATCCAGGTAGGTCACCAGTTGCTCTGACAGCGTTTCCCACCCACCGTATTGTGCGGGAAGGCCAACCGTGCCAATGACTGCAAATTTAAATCCCATCAAACACCCCGAGCACACCACTTTCAAATTGTTCACTTGAGAAACTAAGTGACTTCACCCTCGCCGCTTCAGATAGGCGGTAACAAACATCCGGGTTTTCTTGGAGAAATACCAGTTTGGCAGCAATATCTTCGACTCGATCAGAAGCCATTAAGTACCCCTCAGAGTCTGAGGACACTAGTTCAACGGGTCCTCCTACAGGGGGAACGATGCATGGAATGCCAAATGAAAGTCCCTCAAGAATCGTCAAGCCAAAGGTTTCAACCCATTCAGTCGGCTTCGAAAGGCTGAGTAAAACACTTGCCTTTTGGTAATAAGGCACCACGTCTGCGCAACCGGGGACAATAGTTAGATTGTCGGGAATGACTGTACTCGAAAAAAATTCGGTCACCTCATTTTCAGTGGCCCCGAGAATCAGAGTAAATTTAAAGACCGGATGCGCGCTTAACAAACGAGCAATCTTTACAAATTCATTAACACCCTTGTAAGCTTTCAAAGAACAAATCATCAGCACACCAAACCTTCCATCTGGCGTGGGTTGATAAACATGACGCTCGGCGATACGGTTCATTTCCGGGGGAATCGCATTATAAACAACACTGCTTGCAATCGTGGCAAAGCCTTCCGTGCGCGCAAGAAAGTGCGAAACAAATATATTAACGCTTGAGCACTTCTCAACTATCAAACGCAAAAATACCTTTAAAGGCAATGGCCGTATCGATGTTTCGTGAATATGATAAACAACCTTGATCCCCAGCAGCTTTCCTGCCAACGCCGCACCAAAAGGCAGTAACGTATTAACATAGAAAACTGCCGTGGACCGCCTGTACTTCAACAATTTAAAAAACAGCACCAATTGCGAAAAGCTATAACTTATCAGTGTTAAAAACTTATTATCAAATCGCTTGTAAAAGTAGCGCCGCTGGACGCAAGGTGCCGAAGAAAGAAAGCCGGCGCTCCCTCTCCCGCCCAAAAACAACTCGGCCTGAACACCTTTCTTCGATACAGCTTCAATCACCTGAGAGAGAACTTTTGGACTCCCGCTATAATCATTCAGCAAATGAAAAAATATAATTTTTTTCACTACACATCCTTTTAGCTACGTTCTTTTATTCGCTTCGCAGGGACGCCCGCATAAATTGAGTTTGAGGCGTATCGTCCAGCCTTCAAAACTGCTCCAGCCGCGACCACACAACCATCCTCGAGGAAGACACCATCCAGCACGGTCACTTTGGCACCAATCCAGCAATTACTACCAATATGGATGCCTGTGTTGTTTACCCCTTGAAGACGGATAGGGATTGCAGGATCAGCAAAATTATGATTCTCCGAATGGAACGACACATAGTTACCTATGATCGTGTCATCGCCTATAGTTATACCACCTGCGCAGCCCAAGAAGCTGCCGCTGCCGATGCCAACATTGTTACCGATCGAAAGCCCCTCACCTAATTTGGTCAGACTCCCCGTGCATTCGATAATAACATTTTTCTTCAAGGAAACCCCGCGCCCCAAGGTAATGCCCTTGACTGCCAAAGCGTCGATAAAGCATCCCTCATCAATCACGAGGCCTTTGCCTCCGAAGATCAATGAGCGTGCCTTTACGGTAACGCGCTTGCCTACTAGGATGACCGAAAGACGCCTGAATTTCATGAAGCCATTTATGACCATAAACGCTTTAGACAGAACGAAATCAAAGAGATAACTATCGGGAATTCGCCTATCGAGCTTGATGCCTCGCTTCCTGATTTTCAAAGAAAGAAACTCAACCAACTCTATCAACATTATTTTCTCTCTCTAAAAGATGAAATATATGAACAAAGAAATTCAGCCTCTTTATACGAAACACTTTTCCTCAAGGAAGAAATTAACAAATAAGCCTCCATGATTAGACGAAACAAGTAATTTTTACGCTCAAAGATCACCCGAAAACCACGAATCATTTCCTGGAACCGAAAAACAGCACGCTCGGCGTTATCGGACGTGTGCTCAGAAAGATCATGTTGTAGCGATGTACCCAATACGTAAAATTGCGGGTAATACGTCTCATACCTCACGAAGAACTCGGTATCCGTAGCATAAAACTTAAGGCGCTCATCAAAGAGTGGCGTCATTCGCACATAACACGCTTTAGTGAATATTACTCCACTGTTGATCGCAAGCTTATTAGCAGAAGCGTTTATGCCACTCTCTACGCCTGGTAACAAGCGACCGAAAAACCAGAAACGCTCCCCTGGGCTCACCAGTTTTGCCCCTGAGTAAATCTTTGGCAGAATTACACCAAAAGCATCAGGTGACGACTCCGCTTCAAATTCAATTGCACTGGCAATCTCGTTAACATAATTCTCCGCAGAATAATCAGTATCATCATCTGAAATCATGAAATGTGTCGCACCGGCTGCAAACGCCTGAGCGGCAACACGATTATAGATATGAGACAACCCTTCATTATTACCTTCCAGCCAAGTCAACCCTTCCCTGACCAAACGGGGCGAACACTGTGGCGTGTTATTCCACACAAAAAAATCGACTTCAATGCCTTTTTCAAAAAAATAGCTGGCGCTCTCCAGCAATGTTGTTATAGCAGACGAATCCTTATAATGCCGCTTATAAAGAACAATCAATATCGAAAGCTTAGATTTTACGATATTTTGAGTCATACATTACCACCACTATAACCAGCACAAATAGATACAATACGACACTATTGGTGTAGGACTGGAAGAAGAAACTGCTAAGGAAAAATGGGTAGCTGATCACTAAATAGTCAGCGACGCCAGTCATAAACGCACTTCCTCCTGCACGTAACTGCTGCGTCACCGCGACGATCTTGGCGTAAAAAAGGATCAGGCCGATCATAATGGCTAACCCAAGATAGCCGGCGGAAGCCAGAAGATTCAACCACAACGAATCATACCAGTGTGCCTGACCAGGTCCTATGGCACCGAAGCCCAGGCCCAACGGCATGGAGCCCAATGATTCGAGAACCACGTACCACTGCCTTACGCGGTCCAAGGCGGATAAATCATCGGTGTACCCCAAGGCCAGGTACAGAAATATGGAACTTGTAAACATCACGAAATAGCTGTAGCCCAACGCGCTAATAAGCCGTTTCCGCTTGAACAACTGTAATACGATCAAAAAGAATATCGCAGATACCATTCCGATAACGGCAGTTCTGACTGAGCCGTAACAAATTACCAGCGTCGAAAAAGCAGCGACCAGCACATACCCGATGAAACTTAAGGTGTACTTTCGTTTCCTGATTGCCTGCACGAGCAAACAACTGGCAAATAGTGCAGTATTCAAAACAAAGGCATTGAATTCAAGGGTACCGGTAAAGAACCCGGACATCCTGGCACTCCCCTCCCTCATGGAGTTGTACGCTTCCAATTCAAATCCTTTTTCCGTTAGCAGCGGCCAATACCAGAACTGCTCAGCATCAGTGATAGTGAGATATTGATAAACGGCATAACCACCACAAATAAAAGTCACGGCCACCAGCGTGGAAAACATCAACCTCAGCTTTACTTCAAGCTCTAAATCCCGACATATCGCATTCACCATCAGCGCAAAAATAATAGGCATGGCAAAGGAGCGAAACATGCGAAATGATCCATCGGTAAGCTCACCGCACAGCAAATAAAACATGAGGAAAAAAGCAAATATCAGCAACTGTTCTTTATACTTGCGTGGTATCGAATGCTGAGTACCGGCCTGAAAAAACACGATCAGCACTGTCAGCAGAATATAGACCAGTACCGCGCCCTCGCGCCAGGCCGCAAAAACAGCAGGCGCATGGAAGGTCAAGATAAGGTAATCCGAAAACAAGAGCAATATTATAAAAAAACACAGCGCTAATGCCCTCATACCTTAACCGATCCTACGCCCTTCCCGGCCAAACTTTTAATCTTCAAAATTAACAACTTAAACACCATCTTAACTTTCTGCACTGCACTCAACTCACGCAACACAGCCAACAAAAAACCCTTATCGAAACTTATCAACTTTGCAATTACCACAGGGGGAATAGCTGAGGTGATTTTCTCTGCCTGCTCATACGCAGCAACATCCCCCGACCATGCAACATAGTGCTCCATCTCGTTAGCGCATAACGCATCGTCATAGAGACACGCTAGGTAGCGGGTCTTAACGGCGTCATAGCCATTCACGGCGTAAACTAACTCAATTACCGCAGGGTCATTGTCACACTGGAGAATACTCGTCATTAAATCGTCTACGTTCTTACTTTTAAGATTGTCCGCAGGCGAATAACCTTGTATCGGCGCGCGAAGACCCACGCAGCGACGACCGCTCACGAGCTGCTCCGCAAATGCGGTGCCGCCGGGTGTAGGATAGCTATCAACGTAAAAGTCAGCGCCTTCCAGAAGTTTCAGATAACTTTCATACGGCACTGACGATAAAATTCTAAAGCGCCGCCAATATTTAAGCTTTAACGGCCACCACCAAATATTGGTATAGGGATTAGCTCCAACTATCCAGAAAGTGGCGTTTTTAAACTCTGATAAAACCCGATGAATCGTGGGCCTTGAATCATAGTGTTTGACCGGCTTGAATTTAAAGGGGGACGCCGCGCTAAAAAATTTCAAGGCATCACCTTTTGCAGGCAACCGATGTGCTTTTTTGACTAAGCGAGTATTCAACGGGATGCCCAAAAAGGACTTTGCCCCTGAAATACTTTTCTTTTTATCCCGCTGCTGGCCAAACGTGCTGATTTCGAAATAGACGTCAGCAACCGAACTGCCGTAAGTGAAGACATGATCGGCATGATTTACAAAAAAGACTTTTGCATTCGTCATGCCTTTTAGAATATTGCAAGCAATGACCGTAGTCATGTCGTCCGGATGGATATGCAAAACCACCCGCTTATAGGCCTTCAGGCACTCTATAATTTCAGTGATTTTTTGCAACGGCGTACGGGACTCTAAGACACTGCACTCATTAAAAAAGACACGAGTACGCTCAATCGCAGCTTCATCACTTTGGCGGGTTATCAACAGGTCAGGCTTTTCCGAGTGCATCGTAGCAAGCTGTTCCATCAGCCGGGTATGCCCTCCGATCAAATAAGGCTCGGATATCATATGAATACAATCTTTCGAAGGTGCGACAACGTCATCTTCATGAGCGAAGCTCATGCACCGGCCGGCTAACAAAATCTCCAGTTCTGGATCATCGTAGATTCCTTTATCAACCGCCCAAAGTATGGCGCCATAGGCCTCGGCCAACTCGATACTCTTATTGATATCTTTTTGCGTTAAAATTAAATCGCGAAGTGAGGATAGCAAGCGACTCATGGGCAAAAAGACCTCATACAGCGTTATTTTGATTTAGCTTTCTATAAATAAGAAAGTACATGACTACCAAGTAAAAACCGTAGTTAACTGCATGAGCCCACGTTACGCCAATCGGCCCACCTACCTTTGTCAGCACGATTGTCAGCAGATAAAACCCGAACGCAAAAATCACTTCAGTAACGATGTACATCTTAACCATCGCCTTACCCAGCATCAGGTAGGCGAGTATCCAACTAGCGATCTTCAGCGTGTCGCCCAGCATCTGCCAGGCGAAGAAGTCTCTCATGGGGCTGAATGCACTGGTAAACAGTAACCCGATGATGAAGTCTCTCATGAGATAAATCACCAAGCCACAGATCATTGCAACAGGCAGAATCAGCTTATAGCCTTGTACGATCTCCTTCCTGATATCCTCCGGATTGACCAGCTCTGATAACTTAGGCAGAAAATACAAGCCCAACGTCGTTGTCACCAACAGCAGATAGGCGGTACTGAGACGCCACATGGCCTCCCAATATCCAGCGGTCTCCCAACCAAACTCTGATCCGAGATAGTTCCGCACCAAAATATGGCTGACTGGGACACATGCCGCCGTAGTGAGTGCCATGGCGGTAAACTTGGTCAAATTTATGGCAATTTGCTTGTCCAACCGACCGAGCAGATTTGAAAACCGAAACCACGGTGTTCTATAGCACAGTAAACACGTCACAAAAAAGGCGATGGATTGGTAGAGCACTAGGGAGATCAATGCACCATAGAGACCGTATTGTACGACCATGATGATAGTGACCAGTAAGGAGAGGAGACTCCCCCCGATATTGGCCAGGATATATCGGCTGATTTCCTTTTTGCCATTGAGAATGGCGAGCAGCAAGGTGTTGAACGAGAAAAATACCACTGTCGCAGCGCACCAGATAAAGACGCTGTACAAAGATTCATCATTAAAACACCACACCGCCAGCGGCTTGCTGAAACAGACAATCAGTATGGAAGTTACAACCGAGCCGATTAATGCAATCGTTCCCGCAGTACGCCACACCCGACGCTGTGCGTCTTCATCGTCTTTATATTCAGCAGTGTATTTAGTCACCCCATTGCTGATAGCGCCCGTCGAAAACGTCGTTACCATTTGCACAGCATTTTGAAACTGGCCTAACGCAGCATACCCGGAAGGCCCTACATAAATGGCGAGCATTTTGTTAATGCCCAGCAACGTGAGCATCTTGATAACGACGGCAATACCGTTGAGGAAGCTAGTTCGAAGCAGCGTCATATCAGGCGTCTACAGAAAAGCTATTGCAGGCCTCAACGACACGCTGAGCGTCAGCGTCGGTCATCACCGGACTGATCGGCAAGCTTAATACTTCCCGGTGGATACGTTCTGTGATAGGAAATGATTTATTGAAAAAGTCCGACTTCGCATAAGCCTGTTGCTGATGAGGTGGTATCGGGTAATGAATTAATGTTTGAACACCTGACTCAGTCAAATGACGCTGCAGCGCCTCTCGCACCTCGGATCGCACTACAAAAAGATGCCACACGTGCGAGATATGATTCATCACATCAACACTGGAATCCAATGGCAGTTTGATCAACGGATTCTTTATTCCCGCCATGTAGATAGCGGCAACGCGTCGACGCGCCTCGATCTGACCCTGCAAATATTTGAGCTTCACGCTCAACATGGCAGCCTGAATCTCGTCCAGCCGGCTGTTTACGCCCTGCACCAGATTCTTGTATTTCTCATGAGAACCATAGTTTCGAAGTGCCTGAATCATATTGACCAGTTCGGCATCACTGGAGGTAATGGCCCCTGCATCTCCCAACGCCCCTAGGTTCTTGCCCGGGTAAAAACTGAATCCGGACGCATCACCCCAATTGCCCGCACTCTTGCCTGCCACTTGCGCTCCGTGAGCTTGAGCAGAGTCTTCCAGTACCAGCAGGTTCTCACGCTTGGCAATTGCATCTATTGCGGGCATGTCAGCCAACTGCCCATAGAGGTGGACAGGCATGATCAATCGAGTTTTGTCAGTCAACGCTCGTTCTATATTCTTGGGGCACACGTTATAGGTGTCTGCGTCAGGCTCAACCAAAACCGGCGTCAGCTCGTTCTCGGTGATGGCCAGCAATGTGGCAATGTAAGTATTGGCTGGTACTATCACTTCATCGTGATCTTTGAGCTTCCCCAGCTCTTTCCACGCACGGATGGTCAAAATCAATGCATCCAGGCCGTTCGCAACCCCCACCGTGTGACGGGCACCGGTGTACGCCGTGAACTCTTCCTCGAAGCGCTTGAGGCATTCGCCTTGAATATACCAACCCGAATCAATGACACGTGTCGCCGCTTCAATGAGCTCTTCACGATGAGCCGCGTTCAATGATTTTAAATCGAGAAATGGAATCATCAAAAATACCTGACGTCGGTGCTTCGTTATTAGGTGCATGAAGGCGCAGCAGTTGCTGTGCCCCGCAATCTGTAGCCGCTTGATGGGCCCGCCTTATTTAAGGCTGGCTTTCCAACCCCGGATCGCATCAAGCGTCTTGCTCAATCAAGCGTATCGTTTCACCGCACGCATGAAATCATCGTAATTTCGCAAATAGTCGCCTTCATCGTAATGATTGCTTGCGAATACCAGCAAAACGCAATCTTCACTGAAGTCGTGCATCTCGCGCCAAATCAGTTTCTTGATGTGAATGGCCTTATTCGGGGCATCCAGCCATATCGATTCCTGCGTCACGCCGTCATCGATCAGAATTCTGCATTTGCCCGACAAGCAGATAATGTACTGCTCCAACCTGAAATGCGCATGCGAGCCTCTGCTGATACCCGCCTTGGTATTGAAAATATAATAGGCTCGCCTGACGTCGAACGGAATATCGCGCCCTTGCTCCAGGGCAATCAGGCTGCCACGATCATCTCCAATTACTTGCAACTCACTCGACGTCACATTGCCCGTCAGTGCCGAAACAGAGGCCACTACTTCCGAGAGCAACGGTGCCTCTTCATCCTTCTGACTGATGATCAACCCTTCAGTCACTGGCCATTGGATGCCAATGGCGGGGTCATTCCAGTTGATCGATTGCTCACAAGCCTTGGAATAGGTATCTGTGGTCTTGTAGAGAAACTCAGTATTGTCCTCCAACGCCAAAAAGCCGTGTGCAAACCCTTCTGGAATCCAAAGCATCCGGCCATTTTTTGCGGAGAGTTCAACCCCTAGCCACTGACCAAATGTTTCCGAGCCCTTTCTGATATCCACCGCCACGTCATAGGCGCTACCTGCGGTAACTCGTACCAACTTGCCCTGGGCATGAGGATCACGCTGAAAATGAAGCCCTCTTAAGACGTGCTTTTTTGAGCAGGAGTGATTGTCTTGCACGAATGGGCGCGGAATGGGGTGACCAAACTCGGCGAGTTGTTCATGAAACAACGGCTCATTGAAACTTTCCATAAACCATCCACGGTCATCCGCGAATACTTTTGGCTCAATGATGACCACACCGGCCAGCTTGGTTTCTATAAACTTCATCAGCTCTTATGCTCAGTCAGAAGGTTCTGCAGGTATTGGCCGTATCCCGTCTTGCTCAAGTGCTGCACCTGGGTCGCCAATTGTTCTGGCGAGATCCAGCCGGCATTGAAAGCGATTTCTTCAAGGCAAGCCACCTTCAAGCCCTGCCGGTGCTCAATTGTGTGCACAAACTGACTCGCTTCCAGCAGTGACTCATGTGTCCCAGTGTCCAGCCAAGCAAAGCCTCGGCCTAACATTTCAACAGTCAAACTTTTTTGCTCAAGATAAACACGGTTCACATCGGTAATTTCAAGCTCACCACGGGAAGAGGGGCGAATACTTTTAGCGACCTCCACCACTTGGTTATCGTAAAAATACAGCCCCGTGACCGCATAGTTCGACTTGGGTTTGGCGGGCTTCTCTTCGATACTGAGTACACGCCCGGTGTGGTCAAACTCAACCACGCCAAAGCGTTCTGGATCTGATACGTGATAGCCAAAGACCGTGGCGCCGGATGCCTGCGACATGGCAGATCGTAGATTGTCGGAAAAATGCTGGCCGTAGAAAATATTGTCGCCAAGGATCAGGCATACGGGATCTGTGCCGATAAACTCCTCGCCGATGATGAACGCCTGTGCCAAGCCATCGGGATTGGGTTGCTCTGCATAACTTAGTTGCACACCGTACTGGCTGCCATCACCCAGCAGTTTCCTGAATCCTGGCAGGTCATCGGGAGTCGAGATAATCAAAATTTCACGGATGCCTGCCAGCATCAACACCGACAGCGGATAAAAAATCATCGGCTTGTCATAAATGGGGAGCATTTGCTTAGACACTCCCAGCGTCAGTGGGTAGAGACGGGTACCCGCACCTCCGGCAAGAATGATCCCCTTACGCTTCAACATTGTCATATCTAAAACACATCCTTAACGTTCAGATCCCCCCCATTCGGGCAGAGGTTTACTCGATTATTACCGACAAAATACGACTCATCCCAAGCCACATCTGACACCATGTCAGAGCAAATCCTTCCTATCCCGACACAGCATTCACGAGCGCCACAAAGAACGTGATGATACAGCGCTCCCCCCCATCAACAAAACGAACAGTGAAAAGTCTTGTAGGGGGGGGGTAGAGGCCGATCGAATCAATGGCAATATGCCATCCTCTGACGTGATACAGGTCACGCATGCCGGACCAAAAACGCCTTGGAGGACAGCAAGGGCTAAACACAGGGAGATGAGTTGTTATTGAATCGCAAATGAAGGTACCCAGTAAAAGCTAGACCGGGGTCAATAGTGAGCCATGACCTCTACGATCATGGCTTGCTAGGTGCGCGAGGGGCGCAATTACGATATCACCCTCTCGTGCAATGACTTACCTGCAGCGCCAGCAAGCACAGGCGTGACCTCTTGTTGTTTAGCGCGACGACCACTGATGATAAAATGCCTGATCAGTGCGGCTAGAACACCCAGGATTCCCCCCACCAATACTCCAATGGCCAGTATCAATATTTTATTGGGGCTCACAGGCCTGAGGGGCTCAAGCGCTTTACGATCTATTGTGACCAGCTTCATATTGCTGATATCGAGATTGCCCAAATTTTTCAGGCGTACGACTTCGGCCCTCAGGGGCTCGACCCCCGAAAGAAACAGGTCTTCGTTCTGACGCTGCTTCAACACCTCAATTTCCCGATTGCTCTGCAGCAATTGCAACTCACGAGCAATCTGGGCAATTCGGCCCTCAGTAAAATCATCAGACTTGCGTTGCAATAACGCCGTGCGCTCAGCCGACAGTGCTTCGACACCCATGAAATACAGCGGTATCTGCTGGTTATTAATCTCTGTTCGCATCACGCTGCTGCTCTCGCTGGAACCACCCGTTTTTTCACCCAGCGCGGACGGTGTCGTCGGTTTCTCGATGCCAAGAGATTTGGCGATCGTGATTGCCTCGCCCAATTGCGCAATTCGGTCTTGCCGCGCAGTCTTGATCTGCTGGCGCAAGGCTTTCAACTCGTCCTGCAACTGTGCTCGCTTAAGATTATCAGCCTCTTGGAGCGTCGCAATTCGCGCATCCTTGTCTGTCTTGTAGCTGGACCGGGCAGCTTCGATCTTCCCTTCCAGCTCGGTCAGGCGATTTTTCACAATTACCCGCAAATCAGCGGCGATCTGTTCACGCTCGGCATCGATAGCATAATCAACGAATTTGTTAAGCACGCTGACGCCATCAATACCTTTCGGGTAGTTGAGTCCAAGCCCAATGTACGCACTTAATGAATCAGATTTTTTCGGGTCAGGCAGAACCAACTTGAGGGAGTCGCGATTAAAGGCATCAAAGCTTTGTTCAAGCGTGCGCCCTGGTCGCTCGAAAGGCTTGAACAACGCCTGGTTAGCCCTGAAGAAATTGAGTCGGGTCTCATAGGACTCTAACGACGCACCTACTTTGATGAGCGCATCACCTGGCGGCAATTGGTAGACTTCCGACCGATTCAAGGCATCCAGTTCGTTAATGGCCGCAGGACGCAACACACTACTTACTTGGTATTCAGGTTTCGCAGTGAAGGCATAGGCTGCCGCAGCCAGTGTTACCCCCACGGACACAAATAAAACAAGGAATTTCTGCTGCCAAACAGCTTGAAAAACTGCGGCAATATCAACTTCGCCAGAGGGAGGTACAGAAGGAACGCGGAAGCTACTACTCACAACAAAAACCTGCCTTCAAAGAGAAACTGCGGGCTCGTTATGCAGACAAAATTGCGTATTTTTTTATTCTAATTGGTTGACCGCCAAAACCCAACGTCTCTGCCAAATTTTGAGCGCACAAAATGCCTGTTATCGAGAACAGATTCCATTCTGCCATCTCTTTGGCATATTACAAGTCTTGACATGTCTGTCGGACGATTCTGAATTTCCCAGTAGAACTGTCGCAACCAGCGGGAATAGGTAGCTAGGCGGCTCAAAGCGTTCAGCATGATTATGTTTCTGACAAACGGTCGCCAACGCCGCCATCTCCATCACCATGCCAGCTGAGACCCTAAACCACCGCCTTACCCCGACGCCTACGCACAGCCACCCCCAACACCGGCCCAATCACCATCCCCACAATCAAAGCCACCACCACAAACACCGCCACGGGCATCTGCGTAGTACTCCACCCCAGGAACGACAACGCCACGCCCTGCTGGTTCTCCAGCACAAACGCCAGAACCACCAACGCTGCAAGCACTACAATCAATACTGCAACAACGCGCTTAACCCCACGCATACCCTTCTCCTTCGCCAAAAACACTCAGACGCCTTCTTCCTCTTCTTCGTTCACCCGATCGCGCAATTCCTTGCCCGGTTTGAAGTGGGGAACGAATTTGCCGTCGAGGCTGACGGACTGGCCGGTTTTTGGGTTGCGGCCTACGCGTGGTGCGCGGTAGTGCAGGGAGAAGCTGCCGAAGCCGCGGATTTCGATGCGGTCTCCGGTGGCGAGGCACTGGGACATTTGCTCAAGCATGGTCTTGATAGCCAGCTCCACATCCTTGGATGAGAGCAGCCCTTGATGGGTGACAATTCGTTCGATCAACTCCGACTTCGTCATATTTTTCCCTTCTTTTTCAAGCAGCTAGGAAAAGCGCTCCGAAGGTTTTAGCATGAGTTGATGAATTTGAACAGCCCATGTGTCAACTTATCTGGGGTTGAATAAACATGCTCAGCGAGCGGTCAACCCCTTACTTACAGATCACCAACATGGTCCGTGTCACCGCGCCAGCAGGGTTCCAGCCGAACAGGTAGTCGCCCTCTTCGTCCTCGGCATCACTGGAACGGGTAATGACCTTGTAGCCCTGCATCTTGCATTCACGGGCGGCGCGCTTCTCGCACTTTTCCCACTTGTTGCCCAGGCCAGAGCAGTCGATCTCGATGCCGCTGACGCCGCGCTTGGCGTGGGTCTTGGCACTAGTGGAGGAGCAGCCGGCAAGCACCAGCAAAGCGAGTATTACGATAATTCTGTTCATTCAAACCCTTATTGAGTCGGCAACGCGAAATAGCCGTTTTCAAGACTATAGTCAGTTCTGACATTGGGCTGAATGCCTTGGTTCGGTGCAGTTGCGTCATCAAATTTCAGGCACAAAAAAGGGCGACCGAAGTCGCCCTTTTTCTACAGCTTTACAGAACTTAGTTCTGCTTAGCCATTGCCTGGCGCAGCAGTGCCGCCATGGTGGTTTCAGCAGCAGCTTCCGGAGCAGCTTCTTTCAGGCTCTGGATAGCTTCTTTCTCTTCCACTTCGTCTTTCGACTTGATGGAGAGCTGAATCACGCGGCTCTTGCGGTCAACGCTGATGATCTTGGCTTCTACTTCCTGGCCTTCTTTCAGAACGTTGCGCGCGTCTTCAACGCGGTCACGGCTGATTTCGGAGGCTTTCAGAGTCGCTTCGATATCGTCGGCCAGAACGATGATGGCGCCTTTGGCGTCAACTTCTTTCACAGTGCCTTTAACGATGGCGCCTTTGTCGTTCTCTTGAACGTACTCGGAGAACGGATCGCTTTCCAGTTGCTTGATACCCAGGGAGATGCGCTCGCGCTCTGGGTCAACCGACAGGATAACGGTGTCCAGCTCGTCGCCCTTCTTGAAACGACGAACAGCTTCTTCGCCAACTTCGTTCCAGGAGATGTCGGACAGGTGAACCAGGCCGTCGATGCCGCCGTCCAGACCAATGAAGATACCGAAATCGGTGATCGACTTGATGGTGCCGGAGATTTTATCGCCCTTGTTGAACTGGCCAGAGAAATCTTCCCATGGGTTAGATTTGCACTGCTTGATGCCCAGGGAGATACGACGACGCTCTTCGTCGATGTCCAGAACCATAACTTCCACTTCGTCGCCGACTTGTACGACTTTCGAAGGGTGGATGTTCTTGTTGGTCCAGTCCATTTCGGAAACGTGTACCAGGCCTTCCACGCCTTCTTCCAGCTCTGCGAAGCAGCCGTAGTCGGTCAGGTTGGTAACACGCGCGGTGACGCGAGTGCTTTCTGGGTAACGAGCTTTGATAGCAACCCATGGATCTTCGCCCAGCTGCTTCAAGCCCAGGGAAACGCGGTTACGCTCACGATCGTACTTCAGAACCTTGACATCGATCTCGTCGCCAACGTTGACGATTTCGGAAGGATGCTTGATACGCTTCCAAGCCATGTCGGTAATGTGCAGCAGGCCATCGACGCCACCCAGATCGACGAATGCGCCGTAATCGGTGAGGTTCTTGACGATACCTTTGACTTGTTGGCCTTCCTGCAGGGATTCCAGCAGAGCTTCACGCTCGGCGGAGTTCTCTGCTTCCAGCACGCTGCGACGGGAAACGACAACGTTGTTGCGCTTCTGGTCGAGCTTGATGACTTTGAATTCCAGTTCTTTGCCTTCCAAGTGCGTGGTGTCGCGCACTGGACGAACGTCGACCAAAGAACCTGGCAGGAACGCACGGATGCCGTTAACGTCGACAGTGAAGCCGCCTTTAACCTTACCGTTGATAACGCCCTTGACCACTTCTTCAGCTGCGAAGGCTGCTTCGAGAACAATCCAGCATTCAGCGCGCTTGGCTTTTTCACGGGACAGCTTGGTTTCACCGAAACCGTCTTCAACCGAGTCCAGAGCAACGTGAACTTCGTCACCGACATTGATAGTCAGGTCACCAGCATCGTTGTAGAACTGTTCCAGCGGGATCAGAGCTTCAGACTTCAGACCAGCGTGAACGGTTACCCAGCGAGCTTGGTAATCGATATCAACGATAACACCGGTGATGATGGAGCCTGCCTGAAGGTTCAGGGTTTTTAGGCTTTCTTCAAAGAGTTCCGCAAAGCTTTCGCTCATTTTAATTCCTGTTGATAAGGGCGAAGAATACGCCCATCTCCACACCCCAGACGGTGTGGGTCAGTTTCAGTTAAAAGAAGCCACCGCAGGACTATGACTGGTCCCCTGCGGCCTTCTTGATCACCCGGCGATATCGCGAATGGCGATTTCACTCATGATGCGTTCCAGCACCTGCTCGATGGACAGCTCCGTGGAATCCAGCTGTATGGCGTCAGCCGCCGGCTTGAGCGGGGCTACCGCACGCTGGGTATCACGCTCATCGCGTGCACGGATCTCATCTAGCAGACTCGACAGACTAACACCATCGACTTTGCCCTTCAACTGCAAGTAACGACGGCGTGCCCGCTCCTCGGCACTGGCGGTCAGGAAAATCTTCAGCGGCGCCTCGGGAAACACCACCGTGCCCATGTCGCGGCCATCGGCCACCAGGCCCGGCGCCTCCTGGAATGCGCGCTGGCGCTGCAGCAGCGCCTCGCGCACGGCGGGCAACGCGGCCACTTGGGAGGCCCCCGCGCCGATACTCTCGGTGCGAATCACATCGCTGACTTCATCACCTTCCAGAATGATGCGCTGCAACTGACCCTCGGTCGCCGCAATGAACTGCACATCCAGATGGGCGGCAAGTTTGGTCAGCAATTCTTCGTTGGTCAGGTCCACACCATGGTTGTGCGCAGCAAACGCCAGCAGGCGGTACAGCGCGCCAGAATCCAGCAGGCACCAACCCAGGCGCTTGGCCAGAATGCCAGCGATTGTGCCTTTGCCCGAGCCGCTAGGCCCGTCGATGGTAATCACCGGTGCTTTGATATTCACAATTGAGCCTCTTGGGCAACACGGATGCCGACTTGGGCACACAATGTCAGAAAGTTCGGAAAAGACGTAGCAACATTGGCGCAGTCAAGGATACGAATAGGCGCCGTCGCCCGCAGGGAAGCCACACTGAACGCCATGGCAATCCGATGATCGCCATGGGCGTGCACTTCACCGCCGCCCATCGGGCCACCGTCAATGATAATCCCATCAGGCGTGGGTTCACACTTCACGCCCAAGGCCAACAGACCGTCGGCCATCACCTGGATACGATCGGACTCCTTGAGCCGCAGCTCCTCGGCCCCGCGCAAAACAGTGCGGCCTTGAGCGCAGGCTGCGGCAATGAACAGTACGGGAAACTCATCAATCGCCAACGGCACCAGGACCTCTGGAATTTCGATGCCCTTGAGCGCGGCAGCACGCACACGTAAATCCGCAACCGGCTCGCCGCCCACCTCACGCTGATTTTCGAGGGTGATATCAGCCCCCATCAGCCGCAGAATGTCGATCACACCGGTGCGGGTCGGGTTGATACCGACATGCTCCAGCAACAGCTCGGAGCCTTCGGCAATCGAGGCCGCCACCAGGAAAAACGCCGAAGACGAAATATCCCCCGGCACTTCAATACGCGTAGCGATCAACCCATGCCCTGACGCCAGCGACGCCGTCGCGCCCTGCACCGCCACCGGATAACCAAAGCCGCGCAGCATGCGCTCGGTGTGGTCGCGGGTCGGTGCAGGCTCGGTCACCGAGGTTTTACCCTCAGCGTATAACCCCGCCAACAACAGGCAGGATTTCACCTGGGCACTGGCCATGGGCAGTACATAGTTCAAGCCTTTGAGCGATTGCCCGCCACGAATGCTCAGTGGCGGACGGCCGTCCGGCCCGGTTTCGATGATCGCGCCCATTTCCCGCAGCGGCTTGGCTACGCGGTTCATCGGGCGCTTGGACAGTGAGGCATCGCCGGTCAGCACGCTGTCAAAGCTCTGCGCAGCCAATACACCGGCCAACAGGCGCATCGATGTGCCGGAATTACCCACATAGATCGGCCCCGGCGCAGCCTTCAGGCCATGCAGGCCGACACCGTGAATGGTCACGCGCCCATGGTGCGGGCCCTCGATCACCACGCCCATGTCGCGAAAGGCCTGCAAGGTCGCCAGGGCATCTTCACCCTCAAGGAAGCCCTCCACCTCGGTCACACCTTCGGCCAACGACCCCAGCATGATCGAGCGATGAGAGATCGACTTGTCACCCGGCACGCGGATGCGCCCGCTCAAGCGGCCACCCGGGCTGGCGATGAAGGTCAGGTCATCGGTGTTCACTGCGGTTTCCATGTAGGCCCGGCGCGCGAGGATCTTGCTGAAATGTTCACGCGCCACCCGCGCACGGGTGAACACGCCCAGCAGTTGATGGCCGTCTCCCGCATCCACCGCGTCGCGCAAGGCATCGAGGTCACTGCGGAAGGTGTCCAGGGTGCGCAACACCGCTTCGCGATTGGCGAGGAAGATGTCATGCCACATCACCGGATCGCTGCCGGCAATCCGCGTGAAATCGCGGAAGCCGCCGGCGGCATAGCGGAAAATCTCGAGGTTCTCGTTGCGCTTGGCCAACGAATCCACCAAGCCAAATGCCAGCAGATGCGGCAAGTGGCTGGTGGCTGCCAACACTTCGTCGTGACGCTCGACCTGCATATGCTCCACATCCGCGCCCAGCTCGCGCCAGAGACGATCCACCACTGCCAACGCTGTTGGATCGGTTTGCGCAAGCGGCGTCAGGATCACCTTATGCCGACGGAACAGCTGCGCATTGGAGGCCTCCACCCCGCTCTGCTCGGAACCCGCAATGGGGTGGCCCGGCACAAAACGCGGCGGCATGCCACCAAACGCCCGTTGTGCCGCACGCACCACGTTGCCTTTGGCGCTGCCCACATCGGTAAGAATCGCTTGCCCGAGGTCCATACCTGCCAGCACCGCCAGCAATTTCTCCATGGCCAGGATCGGCACGGCGAGCTGGATCACATCCGCGCCCTGGCACGCAACGGCCAAGTCCGCCTCACAGCGGTCCACCACCCCCAACTCCACCGCCAACGCACGCGATTGCGGGTCGAGGTCCACACCCACCACTTCGCCACACAGGCCGCTTTCACGCAGGCCTTTGGCGAAGGAGCCACCGATCAACCCCAGGCCGACCACCACCAGGCGACCGATCATAGGCACAGCAGGTTGCAATGCAGTGACATCAACCACGGGCCAGAACCTTGGCCAGCGCCTCAAGGAAGCGGCTGTTCTCAGCCGGCAAACCGATGGTGATACGCAGGTGGTTCGGCATGCCGTAGTTGGCCACCGGGCGCACAATCACGCCCTCGCGCAGCAAGCCCTGGAACACCGGCGCGGCCACTTGGCCGAGGTCGACGCAGATGAAGTTGCCCTTGGACGGAATCCAGCCCAGGCCCAGCTCACGAAAGCCTTCCTGCAATTGCAGCATGCCGCTTTCATTGAGGCGACGGCCTTCTTCCAGGTATTCGGCATCCTTCACCGCCGCACAGGCGGCCGCCAGGGCCAGGCTGTTGACGTTGAACGGCTGGCGCACGCGGTTCAGCACATCGGCGACCACGGGCGTGGACAAGCCATAACCGACCCGCAACGACGCCAGGCCGTAAGCCTTGGAGAACGTACGCGACACCAGCAGGTTCGGGAAGGCCGCGAGGAAATCCAGGCCGTCGGGCAGGTCGCTGCCTTCGGCGTACTCGATGTAGGCTTCGTCCAGCACGACCAACACGTGCTCCGGCACGTCCTGCAGGAATTCGTTCAGTGCCTGCTCGTCAAACCAGGTGCCGGTCGGGTTGTTCGGGTTGGCGACAAACACCACGCGGGTGTGCTCATCAATGGCCGCCAGCATCGCCGGCAGGTCATGGCCCCAGTCCTTGGCAGGAATCACGCGAGCATCCGCCCCCACCGCCTGGGTCACGATCGGGTAGACCGCAAACGCGTGCTCGCTGAACACCGCGTTCAAACCTGGCGCCAGGTAGGCACGGCCGACCAGTTCAAGGATATCGTTGGAGCCGTTGCCCAAGGTCACTTGATTCAACTCGACCCGGCACTTGTCCGCCAGCAGCGACTTGAGGGCAAAACCGTTGCCGTCGGGATAACGGGTCAGCTCGGCCAGCTCTTCACGAATCGCCGCCAGCACTTTGGGGCTCGGGCCCAGCGGGTTTTCGTTACTCGCCAGCTTGACGATCTTGGACGGGTCCAGATTCAACTCGCGGGCCAACTCGTCCACAGGCTTGCCTGGAACGTAAGGCGAGAGTTGTTGCACGCCCGGCTGTGCCAGGGCGAGGAAGTTGCCACTCATGTCAAAGCCTCACAAAACCGCTTTCGGGTAAGAGCCCAGCACCTTGAGTGCCACGGCTTCCTGACTGATTTTCTCCAGCACGCCCTTGACCAGCGGGTCGCGGTGATGGCCGATGAAGTCGATAAAGAACACGTATGTCCACTTACCGCTGCGCGAAGGACGAGTCTCGATGCGCGTCAGGTCAATCCCGTTGTCGTGGAACGGCACCAGCAGTTCATGCAACGCGCCGGGCTTATTGCTCATGGAGACGATGATCGAGGTCTTGTCGTCGCCAGTGGGCGGCACTTCCTGGCTGCCGATCATCAAAAAGCGCGTGGAGTTGTCCGGGCGGTCTTCGATTTTCTCGGCCAGGCGCGTCAGGCCGTACAGGCCCGCGGCCATATCGCCGGCAATTGCCGCCGAATTCCACTCACCCTTGACCCGCTTGGCCGCTTCGGCGTTGCTGGACACCGCCACGCGCTCGACATTCGGGTAATGGGCGTCCAGCCACTTGCGGCACTGGGCCAGGGACTGGGCGTGGGAGTAGATACGGCTGATGCTGTCGGTCTTGGTGTTTTCACCCACCAGCAGATGGTGGTGGATACGCAGCTCCACCTCACCGCAGATCACCATGTCGTGCTCGAGGAAGCTGTCCAGAGTGTGGTTAACCGCGCCTTCGGTGGAGTTTTCCACCGGCACCACGCCAAAATTCACCGCACCGGCGGCGACTTCACGGAAGACTTCGTCGATGGCCGCCATCGGCTTGCTGATTACCGCGTGGCCGAAGTGCTTCATGGCTGCCGCCTGGGTGAAGGTGCCTTCAGGGCCAAGGTAAGCCACTTTCAGCGGCTGCTCCAGCGCCAGGCACGAGGACATGATTTCACGGAACAACCGCGCCATCTCTTCGTTGCCCAACGGCCCTTTGTTGCGCTCCATCACGCGCTTGAGCACCTGGGCTTCACGCTCGGGACGGTAGAACACCGGCACTTCGCCTTCCGCGAGGGAGGCCATCTTTACCCGTGCCACTTCCTGGGCGCAGCGCGCACGTTCACTGATCAGCTCCAGGACCTTCTCGTCCAGGCTGTCAATGCGTACGCGCAGGGCCTTGAGTTCTTGCTCAGACATTAGCCGTGTTCCTTCTCGAACTCTGCCATGTAGGCAACCAGCGCATTGATGGCGTGGATGTCGACGGCGTTATAAATGGAGGCGCGCATGCCGCCCACCGAGCGGTGGCCCTTGAGGTTCAGCAGGCCGCGCGCCTCGGCGCCAGCCAGGAACGGCTTGTCCAGGCGGTCGTCAGCCAGGCGGAACGGCACGTTCATCCACGAGCGGTCGCTGAGGTTGATCGGGTTGCTGTACAGGCCGCTGGCGTCGATGAAGTCGTACAGGACGCGCTTTTTCTCTTCATTGAGCTTGCCCATGGCCGCCACGCCGCCCTGCTCCTTGAGCCATTCGAACACCAGGCCCGACAGGTACCAGGCAAACGCCGGCGGGGTGTTGTACATCGAGCCGTTATCGGCCGCGACCTTGTAGTTGAGCATGGTCGGGCACAGCGAACGGGCGCGGCCCAGCAGGTCTTCGCGGATGATATTGACCAGGATGCCGCTCGGGCCGATGTTCTTCTGCGCGCCGGCGTAGATCATGCCGTATTTGGACACGTCGATCGGGCGCGAGAGGATGTCCGAGGACATGTCGCACACCAGTGGCACGTCACCGACTTCAGGCACCCAATCAAATTCCAGGCCACCGATGGTTTCGTTCGCGACGTAGTGAACGTAGGCCGCGTCCTTGGACAGCTTCCACTCGTTCTGACCGGGAATGGCAAAGTAGTCGTAGGGCTTGGCGGTGCCTGCCACGTTGACATGGCCGTAGCGCGAGGCTTCTTCAATGGCCTTCTGCCCCCAGATACCGGTGTCGATATAATCGGCAGTGCCACCTTCCGGTAGCAGGTTCAGCGGCAACTGCGCGAACTGTTGGCTCGCACCACCTTGCAGGAACAGCACTTTGTAATTGGATGGGATGTCCAGCAACTCGCGCAGGTCCTGCTCGGCCTTGTTGGCGATGGACACGAACTCATCGCTGCGATGGCTCATTTCCATCACGGAGAGGCCTTTTCCATGCCAGTCGAGGAGTTCACCCTGCGCACGCTGCAGGACTGCTTCAGGAAGCGCCGCGGGACCGGCACAGAAGTTATAGGCTCTCTTGCTCACATCCAATCTCTCTGATCTGGTGGGACTGAAATCAAACACTGTAGGAGCGAGCTTGCTCGCGAAAAACCCGAGAGCACAAGGGCGTATCAGGCAGCCCGCGTTATCGTTGCGTTTTTCGCGAGCAAGCTCGCTCCTACAGGGGGCGGCGTTATTATTTCCAAGGGGACAAACAACAAGGGGGCGAATCTTCATCCGCCCCCTGTGTGTCCGCTTATTCCTGCGGTTCTTCTTCGTCTGCGGCAGCGTCGAGGGTTGGCTCGTCAACGTTGTCATCGCCTGCTGCGATCACCTCGCCCTCAAACTCCTCACCTTCGAGCTCTTCGCCTTCGACTTCCGAAGGCTCCTGCACACGCTCCAGGCCGACCAGTTTTTCGTCCTTGGCCAGCTTGATCAGGGTCACGCCCTGGGTGTTACGGCCCAGGCTCGACACTTCCGCCACACGGGTACGCACCAGGGTGCCCTGGTCGGAAATCAGCATGATTTCCTCGCCGTCGAGCACCTGCACCGCGCCGACCAGACGGCCGTTGCGGTCGTTGCTGACCATGGCGATCACGCCCTGGCCGCCACGTTTGTACTCTGGGAACTCACTGATGGCGGTGCGCTTGCCATAACCACGCTCGGAAGCGGTGAGGATCTGGCTGCCTTCTTCCGGGATCAACATCGAAATCAGCTTCTGCCCTTCTGGCAGGCGCATGCCGCGTACACCGCGGGCGGTACGGCCCATGGCACGCACGTCGGATTCCTTGAAGCGTGTGACCTTGCCGCCATCGGAGAACAGCATGACTTCGCGTTCGCCGTCGGTGATGGCTGCGGAAATCAGCACGTCGCCTTCATCCAGCTCCAGGGCGATCAGGCCCACGCTGCGTTGACGGCTGAAGGATTCCAGCGGGGTCTTCTTCACGGTGCCTTTGGCGGTGGCCATGAAGATGAAGTGACCTTCGGTGTATTCCTCGACCGGCAGCATGGTGGTGATGTATTCATCACTGTCCAGCGGCAGCAGGTTGACCAACGGACGACCACGGGCAGCGCGGGAGGCTTCCGGGATTTCGTAGGTCTTGAGCCAGTACACCTTGCCTTTGCTGGAGAACAGCAGCAGCGTGGTGTGGCTGTTGGCAACGAGCAGGTGAGCGATGTAGTCCTCATCCTTCACGCCGGTAGCCGATTTACCTTTACCACCACGACGCTGGGCCTGGTAAGCCGCCAGCGGCTGGGTCTTGGCATAGCCACCGTGAGAGATGGTCACCACGCGCTCTTCTTCCGGGATCATGTCACCCAGGGTCAGGTCCAGGCGCGCATCGAGGATTTCGGTGCGGCGCACGTCGCCGTATTCGGCGCGGATCACTTCCAGTTCTTCGCGGATCACTTCCATCAGGCGCACGGCGCTGCTGAGGATGCGGATCAACTCGCCGATCTGGTTGAGGATCTCCTGGTACTCGGCCAGCAGCTTCTCGTGCTCAAGGCCGGTGAGGCGGTGCAGGCGCAGTTCCAGGATGGCCTGGGCCTGTTCTGGCGACAGGAAGTACTTGCCTTCACGCAGACCGTATTGCGGGTCCAGGGTCTCGGGGCGGCACGAGTCGGCGCCAGCGCGCTCAACCATGGCCACTACGGCGCTGGATTCCCAAGGCGTGCTGATCAGCGCTTCCTTGGCTTCGGAAGGGGTTGGCGAGGCCTTGATCAGGGCGATCACCGGGTCGATGTTCGACAACGCAACCGCCTGGCCTTCCAGGATATGGCCGCGCTCGCGGGCCTTGCGCAGTTCGAACACGGTGCGGCGGGTCACCACTTCGCGACGGTGACGCACGAAGGCTTCCAGCAGGTCCTTGAGGTTCAGGATGCGCGGGCGGCCATCGATCAGGGCAACCACGTTGATACCAAACACGCTTTGCAGCTGGGTCTGGGCGTAGAGGTTGTTGAGGATCACCTCAGGCACTTCGCCACGGCGCAGCTCGATCACCACGCGCATACCGTCTTTGTCGGACTCGTCACGCAGCTCGGTGATGCCTTCCAGCTTCTTCTCTTTAACCAGCTCGGCGATCTTCTCGATCAGGCGTGCCTTGTTCAGCTGGTAAGGGAGTTCGGTGATGACGATCTGCTGGCGGCCACCGACCTTGTCGATGTCTTCGATCATCGAGCGGGCACGCATGTAAATGCGCCCACGACCGGTGCGGTAGGCTTCGATGATGCCGGCGCGACCGTTGATGATCGCGGCGGTCGGGAAGTCCGGGCCGGGGATGTATTGCATCAGCTCATCGACGGTCAGCTCAGGGTTGTCGATAAGGGCCAGGCAACCGTCGATGACTTCACCGAGGTTGTGCGGCGGGATGTTGGTGGCCATGCCCACGGCAATACCGCTGGAACCGTTGACCAGCAGGTTGGGGATCTTGGTGGGCATGACAGCCGGGATCATTTCAGTGCCGTCGTAGTTCGGCACCCAGTCCACGGTTTCTTTGTGCAGGTCGGCCAGCAGCTCATGCGCCAGCTTGGTCATGCGCACTTCGGTGTATCGCATGGCCGCGGCGTTGTCGCCGTCCACCGAACCGAAGTTGCCCTGGCCGTCTACCAGCAGGTAGCGCAGGGAAAACGGCTGCGCCATCCGAACGATGGTGTCGTACACCGCAGTGTCGCCGTGAGGGTGATACTTACCGATCACGTCACCGACAACACGGGCAGATTTCTTGTACGGCTTGTTCCAGTCGTTACCCAGCTCGCTCATCGCGAACAGCACACGCCGGTGCACGGGCTTCAAGCCATCGCGCGCATCAGGCAGTGCCCGACCGACAATTACGCTCATCGCGTAGTCGAGGTAGGACTGTTTCAGCTCGTCTTCGATATTGACCGGGAGGATTTCTTTGGCCAGTTCGCCCATGAGAAGCCTGATTCCTTTTTCGGGTGAAACCTCGTCACATCCATTCGGGACGAACGAAGCTCGCCGCTGCCGGCACGGTGCCTGACAACGACTTACGACAAATCAACGAGTTATGACACGGATCTGCACGTTATAGGCCACCCCTCGGGGCAGCCCTGGAAACCGCCGGATGTTATCACAATCGCCGCCACGCACCTATCCCCCTGATGCGCATGGAGGCTAGTAATTTGACGGATGACAGGCTTGAAGGGGACGAGAGGGGCTCAGAGGCGCGGTGGTGGTTTTTTTTGAGGGTGGAATGCGGAAGTTTTGTTGACTTCAAGGGCCAATCGCAGGCAAGCCAGCTCCCACCTTTGATTTGTGAACACCGGTAAATGTGGGAGCTGGCTTGCCTGCGATAGCGCCCCCACAGGCACCGACACACTCAATGCAGGCGCTTACGGCACATCAACTTGGCCAACTTGGCCACATCCGGTCGCTCCACCACGCCTTTTTCGGTGACGATCACGTCGATCAGATCCGCAGGCGTCACATCAAACACAGGGTTAAACGCCGCGACATCCAACCGCTGCCCATCCACCTCAAGCAACTCACCACTATCGCGCTGCTCCAGGGCAACATCATCGCCAGTCGCCATCATCAAATCCAGGGTCGAACTCGACGCCACCACCATAAAGCGCACGCCATGGTGCATGGCACACACGGCCAGCTGATAGGTGCCGATCTTGCTGATCACATCGCCATTGGCCGCGATACAGTCCGCACCGACCACCACCCAGGTCACGCCTTTGGTTTTTAGAATATGCGCCCCGGCGGAGTCGGCATTCACCGCCACCGGGATGCCTTGGCCCGCCAACTCCCACGCCGTCAGGCGCGAGCCTTGCAGCCACGGGCGGGTTTCATTGACATAGACCTGCTCGACCAAGCCCTCCAGATACGCCGCGTGAATCACCCCGAGGGCTGTGCCAACGCCGCCGGAAGCCAGCGCGCCGGCGTTGCCATGGGTGAGGATCGCCTGGGCATTGCCCTGGTGCTTGCGAATCCGCTCCATACCCAACTGGGCCATGACCACATTGGCCTCCCGGTCGCTTTCATGGATCGCCACGGCTTCGGCTTCCAGCACCACCAGCGGGTCGGCGTGCTGCTTGAGGCGGTCCAGGCGGTCGCGCATGCGCTGCAAGGCCCAGAACAGGTTCGATGCGGTCGGGCGGGTATGGGCCAGCAAGGCGTAGTCTTCTTCCCACGCGGCCTGCCAGTCGCCACCCTCGGCGATGCGCTCGCGGGCGGCCAGCACCAAGCCATAGGCGGCGCAGATACCGATGGCCGGTGCGCCCCGCACCACCATGGTGCGAATGGCGTCAGCCACCGCTTCAACGGTAACGCAGGCTACCCAGCGCTCACGGGACGGCAAAACGCGCTGATCGAGCAGGTGCAGCGCGCCATCACGCCATTGGATGGCCTTCACTTTCTCTGCAGCCAACAGTCGGTCGCGCATCCCTTACCCCGCACTCATGAACAAAAGCCGCCGATTATAGCGATCCGCCAGCCAGGACGCTCGGGTATACTTCGCCCTTCTTTTATAGCTGCCTGGGAAGAAGCCTGCGATGACCGCCACTGCCGCCCCGCTCGACTTGTTGCTGCTGCCGACCTGGCTGGTACCCGTCGAGCCCGCTGGCGTGGTGCTCAAGGAGCATGGCCTGGGCATTCGCGATGGCTGCATTGCCTTTATCGGGCCACGGGACGCGGCGTTGAAGCTGGCGGCGCGAGAGGTGCGCGAACTGCCCGGCATGCTGCTCAGCCCCGGGCTGGTCAACGCCCACGGCCACGCGGCCATGACCCTGTTCCGCGGCCTGGCCGACGATTTGCCGCTGATGACCTGGCTGGAAAAACACATCTGGCCCGCCGAAGCCAAGTGGGTCGATGAAGCGTTCGTGCGCGACGGCACCAACCTGGCCATCGCCGAGCAGATCAAGGGCGGCATCACCTGCTTCTCGGACATGTATTTCTACCCCAAGGTCGCCAGTGACTGCGTGCACAACAGCGGTATGCGTGCGCAGATCGCGCTGCCGATCCTCGACTTCCCGATCCCCGGCGCCAGCAGTGCCGACGAGGCGATTCGCCAGGGTATCGAGCTGTTCGGCGACCTCAAGCACCACCCGCGCATCAAGATCACCTTCGGCCCCCACGCGCCCTACACCGTGTGCGATGCCAACCTGGAAAAGATCCGGGTGATCGCCGAAGAGCTGGACGCCGTGATCCATATGCACGTTCACGAAACCGCCTTTGAAGTGCAGCAAGCCGTCGAGCAGACCGGCGAGCGGCCATTGGCGCGCCTGGCTCGCCTCGGCCTGCTGGGCCCGCGCTTTCAGGCCGTGCACATGACCCAAATCAGCGAAGACGACCTGGCTTTACTGGTAGAAAGCAACACCAGCGTGATCCATTGCCCGGAATCGAACCTGAAACTGGCCAGCGGCTTTTGCCCGGTGGAGCGCTTGTGGCAGGCTGGCGTCAACGTGGCCATCGGCACCGACGGCGCCGCCAGCAACAATGACCTGGATTTGCTCGGAGAAACCCGCACGGCGGCCATGCTGGCCAAGGCCGTGGCCGGTTCCGCTACAGCACTGGATGCCCACCGCGCCTTGCGCATGGCCACGCTCAACGGTGCCAGGGCGATGGGCCTGGACAGCCAGATTGGCTCATTGGAAGTCGGCAAGGCGGCAGACATCGTCGCCTTTGATCTTTCCGGGCTGGCGCAACAACCGATCTACGATCCGGTCTCACAGCTTATATATGCCACCGGGCGCGATTGCGTGAAACACCTTTGGGTCGCCGGCAAGCCATTGCTCGACGACCGGCAATTGACCCGCATGGATGAACAACAGTTGACCGCCACGGCCATTGCCTGGGGCCAACGCATCAGCGGGCACAGCGAATAACGACGCGGCTGAAACCTTGGGTTCAGCCGCGACACACCGACTTATCAGATTCAGAGGATTCACCATGAGCAACGTCGACCACGCCGAAATCGCCAAGTTTGAAGCCCTGGCCCACCGCTGGTGGGACCGCGAGAGCGAATTCAAACCCCTGCACGACATCAACCCGCTGCGGGTCAACTGGATTGACGAGCGCGTCAACCTGGCCGGCAAGAAGGTGCTGGACGTCGGTTGCGGCGGCGGCATCCTCAGCGAAGCCATGGCCCAGCGTGGCGCCACCGTCATGGGCATCGACATGGGCGAAGCGCCGCTGGCCGTGGCCCAGTTGCACCAGCTCGAATCCGGCGTGAGCGTGGAGTACCGCCAGATCACCGCCGAAGCCCTGGCCGAAGAAATGCCTGAGCAGTTCGACGTGGTCACCTGCCTGGAAATGCTCGAACACGTACCAGACCCGTCCTCGGTGATCCGCGCCTGTTTCCGTATGGTCAAGCCCGGCGGCCAGGTGTTCTTCTCCACCATCAACCGCAACCCCAAGGCTTACCTGTTCGCGATCATCGGCGCCGAATACATCATGAAGCTGCTGCCGCGCGGCACCCATGATTTCAAGAAATTCATCCGCCCTTCCGAGCTGGGTGCGTGGAGCCGCCAGGCCGGGCTGACCGTCAAGGACATCATCGGCCTGACCTACAACCCGCTGACCAAGCACTACAAGCTGGCCAACGACGTTGACGTCAACTACATGATCCAGACCCTGCGCGAGGAGTAAGCCTGTGAAGTTGCGAGCGGTTCTCTTCGACATGGACGGTACCCTGCTGGACACCGCGCCGGACTTTATCGCCATCTGCCAGGCCATGCGCGCCGACCGCGGCCTGGCGCCGATCAACCCCGAACACATCCGCGATGAAATTTCCGGTGGTGCGCGGGCGATGGTCGCCGTGACGTTCTCGATGGACCCGGAGTCGCCGGGCTTTGAGGAACTGCGCCAGGAATTCCTGGAGCGTTACCTCAAGGATTGCGCAGTGCACAGCAAACTGTTCGACGGCATGGCCGAGCTGTTGGAAGACATCGAGAAAGCCAAGCTGATCTGGGGCGTGGTCACCAACAAGCCGGTGCGCTTTGCCGAACCGATCATGCAGCGCCTGGGCCTGGCTGAGCGCTCGGCCGTGCTGATCTGCCCAGACCACGTAAAAAACAGCAAGCCGGACCCGGAGCCGATGATCCTGGCGTGCAAGATGCTCGGCCTGGACCCGGCCAGCGTGCTGTTCGTGGGCGATGACCTGCGCGACATCGAATCCGGCCGCGACGCCGGTACGCGCACGGCGGCGGTCACCTACGGCTATATCCATCCGGACGACAACCCACGCCACTGGGGCGCGGACGTGGTGGTGGATCACCCATTGGAATTGCGCAAGGTGCTGGATAACGCGCTGTGCAGTTGCTGATGGGCTGCCCCCCTCTGTAGGAGCGAGCTTGCTCGCGAAGAACCCGAGGGCGGCGCGCTCATCCTGATGCCCCGCATTATCGTTAACGTTTTTCGCGAGCAAGCTCGCTCCTACAGAAGGCACATGGATTTTCTGTGAATTTTGTCGAGGCTATTTATGTTTGATTACTCTGCACCGCCAGAACTGCTCAAAGGCCGGACCATCCTGGTAACCGGTGCCGGTCGCGGGATTGGTGCGGCAGCGGCAAAAACTTATGCCGCCCATGGCGCCACCGTGCTGTTGCTGGGCAAGACCGAAGCCAACCTGGCCCAGGTGTATGACGAGATCGAAGCCGCCGGCCACCCGCAGCCGGTGGTGATCCCGTTCAACCTGGAGACCGCCCTGCCCCATCAATACGATGAGCTGGCCGCGATGATCGAAAAAGCATTCGGGCACCTCGACGGCCTGCTGCACAACGCCTCGATCATCGGCCCGCGCACGCCCATCGAGCAGTTGTCCGGCGAGAACTTCATGCGGGTGATGCATGTGAACGTCAACGCGATGTTCATGCTGACCAGCACGTTGCTGCCGTTGCTCAAGCTGTCCCAGGATGCGTCGGTGGTGTTCACCTCCAGCAGCGTCGGGCGCAAGGGCCGTGCTTATTGGGGTGCCTATGGCGTGTCCAAGTTCGCTACCGAAGGCTTGATGCAAACCCTGGCCGATGAGCTGGAAGATGTGGCCGCAGTGCGCGCCAACAGCATCAACCCGGGCGGTACCCGCACCAGCATGCGCGCCCAGGCGTACCCAGGGGAAAACCCCATGGAAAGGCCAGCACCGGAAGAGATCATGCCGGTGTACCTGTACCTGATGGGGCCGGACAGTGCGGGCATCAATGGCCAGGCCTTCGATGCGCAATAAGCCCTGACACCCCGCAAAACAAAGGTGGGAGCTGGCTTGCCTGCGATAGCATCACCGCGGTGTAACTGAAGCACCGAGGTGTCTGCATCGCAGGCAAGCCAGCTCCCACATTGTTTTGTGGTGTAGTTAAAATCTCAGTTTTTGACCACTTCCTCCAGGGTGAAGCGCCCCAACGGGTTCTGCAGGAAGTTGCTTACGTTCTTGCGTGAGATGTTGATGTACGGGCTGTAGTACAGGTCAATCCAGTTCACATCCTGCTTGGCCAGCTTCTGCAACTCGACATACATCTGCTCACGCTTGGCCGGGTCTGCCTCGATCCGCGCAGCCGCCACCAAGGCCTTGACCTGGTCGTTCTTGTAGCGGGTCATGTAGTTCTGGTTGGTGTCATGGCCCAGCACGAAGGTGGTTTTCTGGTCGGGGTCGAGGATGTCGTTGGTCCAGTACATCACCGAAATATCGTACTCACCGTCTACCAGCATCTGCCAGCTTTGGGTCGGGTCGACTTTCTGCAGGTTGGCGGTCACGCCGACCTTGGCTAGCTGGTCCTTGATGATCACCGCGATCTGCTCGTCGGCCTCGTTGCCGGCGTTGACCACGTAGTTGAGCTTCAAATCCTGGGCACCCGCAGCGGCCAGCAGCTTCTTGGCTTCGGCCGGGTCGTACGGGCGTTGCAGGTTGTTGGCGTAGTGGTACAGCGAGCCCTTTGGAATGTAGGAATAAGCCACGGTGCCTTGACCGTAAGTGACGGCTTTGACCAGCGATTGCTTGTCGATGGCCATGTCCAGGGCCTGGCGCACTTGCGGCTTGGCCAACAGGCCGTGCTCGTGGTTGATCAACAGGTGATCTTCGCGGGTGGACGGGTCGGCGTGGATCACCACGTTCGGGTCTTTTTTCAGCTCTTGCACCCGGGAGAACGGCACGAAGATCGCCGTGTCGAGCTCGTTGTTCTGCACCATGCGCATGCGCGTGTTGTCATCGGTGACCGACACCCATTCCACGCCGTCCAGGCTCACCCTGCTGGCCTGCCAGAAATTCGGGTTTTTCTTCAGGATCACGCGGTCGCCCTTGCGCCACTCGTCCACGGTAAACGCGCCGGAGGTCACCGGGTTTTCCGAGTAGGCGTCTTCGCCCATCGTGGTCATGGCTTTTTCCGACAGGATCGACACCGTTGGCGACGCCAGTTGCGAGAGGAAGGCCACCGCCGGGGTTTTCAGGGTGACCACCAGAGTCTTGGCATCGCTGGCCGTGGCGGTGTTGATCAGGCTGAACGGGTCGCTCCACAGCGAGGCCTTGTTGTCACGGATGCGCAGCAGGCTGAACGCAGCATCGGCGGCGGTGATCGGCGAGCCGTCAGAGAACTTCGCCTCGCGCAGCGTGAAGGTGTAGGTCAGGCCATCCTTGGAAATGTCCCAGCTTTCGGCCAGGCCCGGCTCCATCTTGGTGCCCAGGTTATCCACGCGCACCAGGGTGTCGTAGACGTTGGCAAACACCCAGGTGTCGCGGTTCTGCGCGCTTTTGATCGGGTCGAAGGTGGTGCTGTCTTCACGGCAGCCGATGGTGAGCACACCAGCGGCCTGGGCCAGGCCGGCGGTCAGCGACCAGGCCGTGAGGGTAGCGGCGGCGAGCAATTTCAAGTGGCGCGAGTGCATATCACAACTCCTTGTTAATGAATGGCAGAGGGTCAAAGCAAAGGGTCTTCAAGCACGCAACTGTACCGATGCTCGTGCAGGAAATGGGTGGGAGGCAATACCGTGGAACACATGGCTTGCGCATACCGGCAACGCGGGTGGAAGGCACAGCCTGTCGGCAGATTCAGCGGGCTGGGCGGCTCACCGGGCAATGGCTGCGCTGGCAATGGCCGGTGCGGATCGATCTCCGGGATGGCCTGGATCAGCGCCGCCGTATACGGGTGACGCGGCGCGGTGAACACCGCTTCCACCGGCCCTTCCTCGACGATCTTGCCCAAGTACATCACGGCCACGCGGTCGCATAGGCGCCTTACAATGGCCAGGTCATGGGCGATAAACAGGATCGCCAGGTTCATACGTTGTTGCAGTTCGAGCAGCAGGTTGATGATCTGGCCCTGGATCGACACATCCAGCGCCGCCACACATTCATCGGCAATGATCAGGCGTGGCTCCACCGCCAGCGCCCGGGCGATCCCCACGCGCTGGCACTGGCCGCCACTGAGGGAGCCCGGCTTACGCGTCGCCAGTTCGGGACGCAGGCCCACCAGTTCCAGCAGTTCGTTGACGCGCGCGGGAATCTGCGCCACCGCCACTTTGCGCTGTACCCGCAGCACTTCGGCGAGGGTTTCGCCAATGCTGTGTCGTGGATTGAGCGCGGCATAGGGGTCCTGGAAAATCATCGCGGTTTCATGCCGCAGCCGGGCAATGTCGATAGCGCTGCCATGGGCCATGTCGATACCGTCGAACAGCACCTGCCCGGCGCTGATCGGGTTGAGGTGCAAAATTGCCCGCCCCAGGGTGCTCTTGCCACTGCCGGACTCGCCCACCAACCCCAGGGTTTCACCGGCGGCGAGGTTCAGCGACACGCCGTTCACCGCCCTCACCCACTGGCGGTTGAGGCCCAGCAGGCCGCTGCCGGACGCGGCAAAGCGCACCTCCAGATTCTTGATCTGCAACAGGCTCATGGGCGCCCTCCCAACGGATAGTGACAAGCCACGCGTGCGCCTTGTGGCAGCAACTCGGTACACAAGGCGCCGGCCTGTGGGCAGCGCGGGTGAAAGCGGCAGCCGTCGGGCAATGCATCGAGCAACGGCGGCTGGCCAGCAATGGTGCGCAACAACGCATGGCCGCTGCTGTGGGCCGGCTGGCAGTCGATCAGGCCTGCGGTGTACGGATGTTGCGGTTGGGCCAGCAGTTCGTATTTGCTGCCGTGCTCGCACAGGCGCCCGGCATACATCACGGCGATGGCATCGCAGGTTTGCGCCACCACGCCCAAGTCATGGGTGATCATGATGATCGACAGGCCACGCTGGTCGCGCAGGTCAAGCAACAACCGCAGGATTTGCGCCTGCACGGTCACATCCAGGGCGGTGGTCGGCTCGTCGGCGATCAGCACCTTCGGGTTGCAGCCCAGGGCCACGGCGATCATGGCGCGCTGGCGCATGCCACCGGAAAACTCATGGGGGTAGTTGTCGACCCGCGCCTGGGGGTCGGGGATCCCGACCTGACGCAATACCTCGATCGCCTGCAAGCGCGCGTCTTTTTTCGACGCGCCTTGGTGCAGGCGAATGCCCTCGGCGATCTGCTCACCAATGCGCATCAACGGGTCGAGGTGGCTGCTGGGGTTCTGGAACACCATGCCCAACTGCCCGCCGCGCACGGCGCGCATACCGGCATCATCCAGGGCCAGCAGGTCCTGGCCGGCCAACCGTACGGCGCCGCCCTGCACGCGCAGATTGGGCGATGGCAACAGGCGCATCAGGCCACGACAAGCCATGGTCTTGCCCGAACCGCTCTCGCCCACCAGGCCGAGGATTTCACCTTCGGCCAGGTCGAACGACACCCGATCCACCAAGGTGATATCACGCCCAGCGTTGTTGGCGATCACACTGAGGTCGCGCACCTGCAGCAGGCTCATGAACGCTCCCCCAATACCTGCGCAACACCATCGGCCAACAGGCTGAAGCCCATGGCCAAGGTCACGATGGCCAGGCCCGGGAAGGTGCAGATCCACCAGGCGGTGGTGATAAAGGCTTGCCCCTCGGCCACCATCGTCCCCCATTCGGCGGTCGGCGGTTGCACCCCCAGGCCCAGGTAACTGACGGCGGCGCCGTTGAGCAGCACCAGCACCGCGTCAGACATGGAAAACACAATGGAGCCAAACAGCGCATTGGGCAGCAAATGCCGGAACAGAATGCGCCCATGACCAAAGCCCAGGCTCTTGGCGGCCAGGGCGAATTCGCTTTCCTTGAGCACCAGGATCTGCGAGCGAATCAGCCGCGCGTACGACACCCAGCCCACCAGTGCCATGGCGATGTAAAAACTCTGCAAGCCCGGCCCGAGGATGGCCATGATCGCCAGCATCAGCACCAGGAACGGGAACGCCAGCACTACGTCGATCACACGCATGCAGACACTGTCGAAACGCCCGCCGATATAACCCGAGACCGCACCGATAAAGGTGCCGATGATGAACGGGAAGATCACCCCGATCACCGCCAGTTGCAGGTCGATGCGCGCCCCCCAGATCACCCTCGAGAGGATATCCCGGCCGTAATTGTCCGTACCCAACGGATGGGCAAGGCTGGGGGCCAGCAAACTGATGCTGGTGTCCTGCGCGATGGGGTCGTAGGGCGCGACCCACGGCGCAAACAGCGCCAGGGCCAACCACGCGAACAGGATCAACAAACCCCACGCGGCGGTCAGCCGGCCATTGCGAAAACCAAAGCGCAGGCGCAAGCGCCACGGGGCGATCAGGGGGCGACTGCTCATTGCATCTTCACCCGTGGGTCGAGGGCCACGGTTACCAGGTCGGCCAGGAAGTTGACCAACACCGTGGCACAGGCCAGCACCATCGCCACGCCCTGCACCACCATGTAGTCACGGGTGAAAATGCCGCGCACCAGCAACTGGCCGATGCCTGGAATCGCGAACAGGCTTTCGATGACCACCGTGCCGCTGATCAGCCAACCGATGTTGACCGCCAGCAGGTTGACCGCCGGCACCAGGGCATTGGGCAGCACATGCCGACGAAACACCGCGCCTTCAGGCAGCCCACGCGCACGGGCAGCGGTGACATGGTCTGCCTGCAACTCCATCAACATGCTCGCCCGCAGGTTACGCACCAGCACCGCCGACAGCGCCAGGGCGATGGTCAGGCACGGCAAGAGCATATGGTGCGCCTTGTCCAGCCAGGTGCGCCCGTAACCAGACACCGGGAACAAGCCCCACTTCACGCTCAGCAGCAGGATCAGCATCAACCCCAGCCAGAACGCCGGCATGCCCAGGCCGACCGTGGTGAACACGCGGATCAGCTTGTCCGCCCAACGGCCCTGCTGGCGCGCCGCAATCGTCGCCAGTGGCACCGCTATCAACAAAGCCAGCACCACGCTGCCCAGCACCAGCACCAGGGTCGGCTCGATGCGGGTGACGATCAGTTTGAGGGCGTCGACCTTGTACAGCAGCGATTGGCCGAGGTCGCCCTTGAGCAGGTTTTTCAGGAAGTAAAAGTATTGCAGCCACAAGGGCTGGTCGAGGCCGAACTGGGCGCGGATCTTCAACAGCGCATCTGGCGTGCTGCGCGACCCCAGCAAGGCGCGCGCCGGGTCGCCGGGAATCGAGCGCACCAGCACGAAGGTGATCAGGCTGATGCCCAGCAGCACCGGCAGCAATTGCAGGGGCCGGGACAACACAAAACGGTAGCGCGCCAGGTTCATGCGTCAGCCTCGGTGGCGAGCGAGGAAGTCCAGCAGCACCGGGAAGTACGCCTGGGGTTCCTCGTAAAACGGCATATGACTGCTGTTGGGGAACACATGCAACTCGGCATGGGGCGCCGCGAGTTTCATGCGCATTGCGCAAGCGGGGGTGAGTTCGTCGTGCTGGCCGGTGGTGATCAGGATCGGCATGTTGAACTCGGCCATTTCCTTGAGGCGGTTCCAGTCCTTGAGGTTGCCGATATAGAGAAACTCGTTGGGGCCTTGCATGGTTTCGTAAGGCCCCATGTTCCAGTCGCCCAGGGACCGCTTGACCGGCTCCGGCCATTCGTCGAGCCGGCACACGTGGCGGTAGTTGAGCAAGGTGATGGCGGCCTGATACTGCGGGTGGTCGAGGGTGCCCATGGCTTCGTGGCGTTGCATCATCGCCACGGTTTCGCTGCCCAGGGCGCCGCGCAGGCGCTCCAGTTCCTGGGACAGGTGGGGAATGTCGCCGACGGTGTTTTCCAGGATCAGGCTTTTGAGCGCACCGGGATAATGCACGGCATATTCGATCCCCAGCCAACCGCCCCAGGAGTGCCCGAGCAAATGCACGCGGCCCAGGCCCAGCGCCTGGCGCACGGTCTCGACTTCTTCGACATAACGGCGGATTTCCCACAGTGCGGCATCGGTCGGTCTGGCTGATGCGCCCGTGCCAAGCTGGTCGAATGCAACCACTCGCAGGTTATGTGCTTTGAGCCAGCCATGGGCGTCGCGCAGATAGTCACACGGCAGGCCCGGCCCGCCGTTGAGACACAGCAACACCTCGTCGCCTTCGCCAAAGCTGTAGACCACGAGGTTATGGCCGTCGACTTGCACGTTGTACTGCTGGTCGGGGGCAATTTCACGCCACATGCATACATTCCTTGTGTTGTATCGGCCTGGCGGGTAGCGGCCGTTTATCAGGTCAACACTACCGAGGATGCCGTGCGTCCATAACCTAGTATTTCTTATAGGTTTGGCCTGGCAGTCCTTCGCCGAGGCGTGGCATTCTACTTGCAGCAAGTCGAGATTCAAATGAATTCGGGAGCAGAACGGATGCTGGCCAAGCTGACCGCCTTCAATAATCGCCTCATACCGGGCAGGAGCCTGGATGAACAGATGGACAATACGTTTATCCTTGCCCAACAACTGGGCTTTGATGCCCTGGTGTATGACTACAGCCCGGTGCCCATCGACCTCGATGGCGCACTGATCACCCCCTCGCTGTTGCAACTGCGCAACACGCCGGCCGACTGGCACGCCTTATGGTGCAGCGAAGGGTTTTACCAGATCGACCCGGTGCAACACCTGGCATTGAGCTCGGTATCACCGTTTGTCTGGTCCTATGAGGCCAAGACCGAGACGGCCCTGCAAAAGATCATCGACCCGTGCCACGCCCCCGTTTCTTCTTACCTGCATGAACGCCAGCTGACCTGCGGCGTCAGCGTGCCGATTCATCTGCCCCGGGGCGGCTTCGCCTCGCTGACAGGGCTTCGCACCGGCAAGGCGCGCACGGTATTGAAGGACGCCCAACATACGCTGGCCGATTTCAGCCTGATTACCCATGCCCTCCAAGAAGCGGCGTACCCGCTGTTCAGCAAGGAGGTGCGGGCTTATCCGCATATCCGCCTGACCAAGCGCGAGCGCGAATGCCTGAAATGGGCGGCTGAAGGCCTGACCGCCGCCGAAATCGCCACGCAATTGAGCCGCTCCCTGGCGGTGGTCACCCTGCACCTGGCCTCGGCGATGCACAAGCTGGGGGCTAAAAACCGTGTTCAGGCGGTGGTTCGCGCCACCCATTACCGCTTGTTGGAAGGTTGAGCTTTGGGCAAAAACCTATCTGTTTTGCTAGTTACCTAAACTTTTTGTTCAGACTATCGTAACCCTGATCCTTTTTTTCAGAGCAGGGTACGAAATGGAATTCATCGAAAAAGTTCGCGAAGGCTACGCGCCCTTTGGCGCCTATCAGACCTGGTATCGCGTCACGGGCGACCTGACCACAGGCCGGACGCCCTTGGTGATCATCCATGGCGGCCCGGGCTGCACCCACGATTACGTCGACGCCTTCAAGGACGTCGCCGCCAGCGGCCACGCGGTCATCCACTACGACCAGTTGGGCAACGGCCGCTCCACGCACTTGCCGGAAAAAGACCCGTCGTTCTGGACCATCGGCCTGTTCCTCGACGAGTTGAACAACCTGCTGGACCACCTGCAAATCAGCGAGAACTACGCGATCCTCGGGCAATCCTGGGGCGGCATGCTCGGCAGCGAACACGCGATCTTGCAACCTAAGGGCTTGCGCGCGTTTATCCCTGCCAACTCGCCCACCTGCATGCGCACCTGGGTCAGCGAAGCCAACCGCCTGCGCAAGCTGTTGCCTGAAGGCGTGCACGAAACCCTGCTCAAGCACGAGCAGGCCGGCACCTACCAAGACCCACAATACCTGGCGGCCTCGCGGGTTTTCTATGACCAGCACGTGTGCCGGGTCAACCCATGGCCCGAAGAAGTGGCACGCACCTTCGCCCAGGTGGATGCCGACCCGACGGTGTACCACGCCATGAGCGGCCCGACCGAATTCCACGTGATCGGCAGCTTGAAGGACTGGAACGTGATTGGCCGCCTGTCAGCGATCAAGGTGCCAACCCTGGTGATTTCCGGCCGGCACGACGAAGCCACACCGTTGGTGGTCAAGCCGTTCCTGGATGAGATAGAGAACGTGCGCTGGGCACTGTTTGAAGACTCCAGCCACATGCCCCATGTGGAAGAACGCCAGGCGTGCATGGGGACGGTGGTGAAGTTTCTGGATGAGGCGTGTTCGTTGCCGCACAAAGCCCTCAAGGCCGGCTGAAATCCGCCCTCTGTAGGAGCGAGCTTGCTCGCGAAAAACTCATCGACGCCGTGTTTATTCAGGAAGCACGCGTCATCGTTGACGTTTTTCGCGAGCAAGCTCGCTCCTACCTGTTTAAACCTCAGTGGTTTCGGGTTTTGCGGCTTTCTTTGAGGTATCCGCTACCAGAGGAATTTCCTTGCCCTCTGCATCAAACAACTTCCCTCCCCGGTAGTAATCGCCGTCGCGCAACGCGGCCACGTCGCGAAAGCACAAGCTGCGCTCAGTCCCTGCCACGAACACTGACTGCTGGTCCGAGTTGCCGGCGGTGAAGTGGTTGAACGCCAGGTTCAGCAGAATCGCCATGATCGCCGACGAGCTGATGCCCGAGTGGAAGATGGTCGCGAACCAGCTTGGAAACTGATCGTAGAAGCTTGGCGCGGCGATAGGGATCATGCCGAAGCCGATGGACGTGGCAACGATGATCAGGTTCATGTTGTTGCGATAATCCACTTTGGACAGCGTGCGAATACCACTGGCCGCCACCGTGCCGAACAACACAATCCCGGCGCCGCCCAACACAGAGGTGGGCACCGCCGCGATCACCCGGCCCATAAATGGCAACAGGCCAAGCACCACCAGGAACACCCCGCCGGTGGCCACCACAAACCGGCTCTTGACCCCGGTCACCGCCACCAGGCCGACGTTCTGGGCGAACGCGCTCTGGGTAAACGAACCGAAGATCGGCGCGAACATGCTCGACAGCATGTCGGCACGCAGGCCGTTGCCCAGGCGCTTGGAGTCGACCTTGGTGTCGATGATCTCGCCCACCGCCAGGATGTCCGCCGAGGTTTCCACCAGCGTCACCATCACCACGATGCACATGGAAATAATCGCCGCCACATGGAAGGTGGGCATACCGAAGTGAAAGGGCGTGGGGAAACCGAACATCGGGCCTTGCATCACACCGGAGAAGTCCGCCATGCCGAGCAGCACCGCGATCACCGTGCCGATCACCATGGCCAGCAGGATCGACAGGCGAGAGATGGTTGCGCTGCCGATCTTGCTCAGCAGCAGCACCAGCACCAGGGTCAGCGCGGCCAGGCCGACATTGGACATGCTGCCAAAATCCGCCGCCCGGCTGTTGCCGCCCATGGCCCAGCGTGCCGCCACGGGCATCAGGGTCAGGCCAATGGTGGTAATCACAATGCCCGTCACCAGCGGCGGGAAAAACTTGGTGATCCGTGAGAACACCGGGGTGATCAGCAAGCCGATAAAGGACGCGGCCATCACCGCGCCGAGAATCGCTGGCACGCCACCGGCACCGTCGCTGCCGACAATCGCCACCATGGTCGCCACACCCGCGAACGACACGCCCTGCACCAGCGGCAACTGACAGCCGAAGAACGGCAGGCCCAGGGTTTGCAACAGCGTGGCCAGGCCACCGGCAAACAGCGATGCAGCGATCAGCAGGCCGATATCCGCCGGCGACAACCCGGCTGCCTGGCCGACGATCAACGGCACGGCGACGATGCCGCCATACATGGTGAGCACATGCTGCAGGCCGTAAGCCATGTTGGCGGCGACGCCCAGATTTTCATCTTCGGGCCGCTGCGGTGACGCCTTCGGGATAGTCATGGTGAGAGGTTCTCTGTTTTTGTTGTGCGCTCACTGTATGCAATATTAAGACTGTATGTCCATAGAGTTGTATACAATCAATCGAACAAGATACCCTCCAACGGCGTTACAAAAACAATCCGGCCGTCACGAGCCAGAACGCCAAAGGACAAAAAGAATGAAAAAGGCACTACAGGGCGCCACCGTCGCATTAACCCTTCTGGGCGGCGGGGAGGCTGTCGCGGTGGAATGGATGAACAACAGCGTCGGGTTTCGCTATGGGCAGCACTTCACCAACCCGAACAACCCCGACGACTTCAGCAAGCGCATCTACAGCTTTACCCACGCCAGCGGCTACCGTTACGGCAGCAATTTCCTCAACCTCGATGTGTTCCTGTCCGACAGCAGCGACCCGCGCAAGGGCACCGACCACGGTGGCAGCGAGGTGTACGCCGTGTACCGGCATCAGTTGTATGCCTCACGCGTGTTCGACGTGCCGCAAGGCACCGGGCTGATCAAGGATTACGCGCTGACCCTGGGCTTCGACGCCAACCGCAACAACAACTTCGCCTCCGCCAAGAAGCGCGCCCTGGTGATTGGGCCCACGTTGAAGTGGGGCACCGTCGGCGTGCTGGACCTGAGCCTGATGTACTACAAAGAGAAGAACCACACCGGCATCCCCGGCGCGCAGGAGTCGAACCATACGTTCGACGCTACCTACATGCTCAACCTGACGTGGATGCGACCGTTCGAGGTGGGCAACCATGCGGCGAAATTTCAGGGGTTCATTAACTACGTCGGGGAGAAAGGCGAGGACTACCATGGCCGCGATACCGCACCGGAAGCGCTGATGCGTACGGCGCTGATGGTGGCGGTACGGCCGGGTAAAAGCGTCAAGCCGAACCTGTATTTAGGAGTGGGCTATGAGTACTGGCATAACAAGTTCGGCGTGGACGGTGGGCGTGGCAGTCGCACCTCAACGCCTACGCTGAACATGGAAGTCACGTTCTAACTTTTGTAGGAGCGAGCTTGCTCGCGAAAAACTCACAGACGCCACGTTCATTCAGGAAGCCCGCGTTATCGTTGACGTTTTTCGCGAGCAAGCTCGCTCCTACAGTTTGATCGTCTTGTCAGCTCAAGCGTTGGCCAGTTCGGAAGCATTGCCCTTCGGCCGTGCCAGCCAATACCCCAACACCGCCAGCGGCGCCGTCGCCAGCATCACAATCACCGTGATCAACAGCGGCTGCTCGATCATCGACGACACCAACAGACTGGCCAGGAAGCACAGGCCCAACTGCAGGGTGTTTTGCAGGGCCGCCGCCTTGCCGGAGTTTTCCGCAAAGGGCATCAGCGCATTCGCCACCACAATCGGGTAGCTGGCGCCGTTGCACAGCGCCATCAGGCAGAACGGGATCAACAAGGTGGTCAGGGTCGGCACGCTCAAGGTGGCCACCAGGTACAACGCCACCATGCTCAAGCAGTAGGCGACCAGCAACCACGGCAGCAGGGTTTTACCCGGCAGGCGCTGCAAGGCGCTGCGGCAACTGTAGCCGCCGACGAGAAACGCCAGGGTCGGCAGTACGTAGCTGAGGCCGATGTCGTTCGGGCTGTAGCCCATGCCACCGAGGATGAACGGCGAGGCCGTCAGCCATGCGAAGAAGCTGGCCGAACAGGCGGCGAAGATCATTACATTGCCGGTAAACACCCGCGAGGTAAGCAATTGCCCATAGCCCAGGCGCACCGGGCTGCCCTTGTGCTCCAGACGCTTGGGCATGTTGCGCAGGAACAAGGTCGGCACCAGCAGCAACAACGACACCACCAGCAACACGCCGAAGATCGCCTGCCAGCCAAAGTGATTCAGCACCATGGCGCCCAACAGCGGTGCCAGGGCCGGCGACAGCGACATCAACGGCATGATGCTGGCGAAGACGCGGTGGGCCTTGTCGGCCGGGTAGCGGTCAATCACCAAGGCCTGCCAGCTTACGGCGGCGGCACATACGCCAATCGCCTGCATAAAGCGCAGGGCCAGCAGCTGCGGCGCGGTCTCGACCCAGAACATGCCCAGGCAACCGAGCACAAACAGGCTCAGGCCTGCGAGCAGGATGGGCTTACGCCCCAGGCGGTCCGAGAGCGGCCCCCACAGCAACTGCCCCACTGCAAAGCCTGCGAGGAAAATACTCAAGCTGGCGCCCACCGCGCCAGCACCAATGTTCAACTGCTCGCCCATGGCGCCAAACGCGGGCAAGTACATGTCCATGGCCAGATAACCGAGCATGCTCAGCCCCGCCAGATACCAGGTAAAACCAAAAGAATTTTTCATCGAAGCCTTGTAAATACTGCCATCAAACTATTTGCTGACTGGCGCCCATTATGAAGCTGACAATATCTGTGTGAAGCGATAATAATTGGACACTCTTATCAATAATTTTGAAGGCAGATCACATGTGGTCAGAATATTCCCTGGATGTGGTCGACGCCGTCGCCCGTCACGGCAGCTTCAGCGCCGCTGCCCAGGAACTGCACCGCGTCCCCTCGGCCATCAGCTACACCGTGCGTCAGCTTGAAGAATGGTTGGCCGTGCCGTTGTTTGTGCGCCGGCATCGCGACGTGGAACTGACCCCCGCCGGGCGTTTATTCATCGACGAAGCCCGCGGTGTGATGAAAAAAATGCTCGGCACCCGGCGCCTGTGCCAACAGGTGGCCAATGGCTGGAGTGGCCAGTTGAAGGTGGCCGTGGACTCCATCGTCAAACCCCAGCGCTGCCGACAGTTGGTACTCGACTTTTATCGGCAGTTTCCCGAAGTGGAATTGCTGCTCGAATACGAGGTGTACAACGGCGTTTGGGATGCGCTGGCGGATGAACGCACCGACATCGTGATCGGCGCCACCAGCGCGGTACCGGTGGCCAGCCACTTCAGCTTCCGCGACATGGGCCTGTTGAACTGGCTGTGCGTGGTCAGCGCCCGGCACCCACTGGCGGCGGTGCAAGGTTTGCTCAGTGATGACCAACTGCGCCCCTTTGCCTCGCTGTGCATGACCGACACCTCACGCAACCTGCCCAAGCGCGACACCTGGACCCTGGATAACCAGCGCCGCCTGGTGGTGCCCAACTGGGCGTCGGCCCTGGATTGCCTGCGCGATGGGCTGTGTGTGGGCATGGCGCCGGCCCATCAGGTGTTGCCGTGGGTGGAGCGCGGGGAGTTGGTGGCGCTGCAGTTGAGCCGGCCATTTCCAGCCAGCCCGTCGTGTGTGGCGTGGGCGCAGAACAAGCTGTCGCCTGCCATGGCGTGGTTGTTGGAGTACTTGGGCGATACGGAGACCATGAACCAGGAATGGCTGAATGGCCCGTCATTGTAGGAGCGAGCTTGCTCGCGAAAAACGCCAACGATAACGCGCGTTTCCTGAATAAGCGCGGCGGCTGTGGGTCTTTCGCGAGCAAGCTCGCTCCTACAGGTAGGGCTGGCCCCCTCCCACACTTTTTCAATCCAGGAGGCGGGTGATGGCTCGCACGATCATTTCTACTTCCTTGCCTTGCAACGTCAGCGGCGGCAACAGGCGAATGATCTTGCCCCGCGTGACGTTGATCAACAGCCCATGCTCTTGCGCCGCCCGTTGGGCCAGGTCGCGGTAAGGGCTGGTCAGCTCAATGCCGATCATCAAGCCCTTGCCACGAATCGCCCGCACTTGCGGATGCTCCGCCAACTCCATGCGCAACCGCGCCAGCAAGTGTTCGCCCTGGCGCGCGGCGTTTTCCAGCAAGCCTTGCTCCTGAATAATCTCCAGCACCGTACACCCGACGCGACACGCCAGCGGATTGCCGCCAAAGGTGCTGCCATGGCTGCCTGGGGTGAACAGCTGCGCGACGGCGGCGCGGGCCAGGCAGGCGCCGATGGGCACGCCATTGCCTAGGCCTTTGGCCAGGGTCATCACGTCCGGCACGATGCATTCGTGCTGGAAGGCAAACCAGGTGCCGGTGCGCCCGATGCCGGTCTGGATTTCGTCAAGCATCATCAGCCAGCCGTGGCGCGTGCAGTGCTCGCGCAGGGCTTTGAGGTAACCCGACGGCGCCACCAACACACCACTCTCACCCTGGATCGGTTCAAGCAACACCGCCGCAATGCGCGTGCCGAACTGTGCGGTGAGCGCCTCCAGAGCCGCCATGTCGCCAAAGCCAACCTTGATGAAATCGCCAGGCAGGCGCTGGAACCCCAGGCGCACCGAGGGCCCGTCGCTGGCGGCCATGGTGCCCAGTGTGCGGCCGTGGAAGGCGTTCTCCATCACGATCACCAACGGCTGTTCGATGCCTTTTTTCCAGCCGTGCAACCGCGCCAGCTTCAGCGCCGTCTCGTTGGCTTCGGCGCCGGAATTGTTGAAGAACGCGCGGTCCAGCCCGGACAGTTGGGCCAGGCGCCGGGCCAATTGTTGCTGCCAGTCGATGCTGTAGAGGTTGGAGGTGTGCAGCAGCAAGCCGGCCTGTTCGCTGATGGCGGCCACTAACCTGGGGTGGGAATGGCCGACATTGGTCACCGCCACGCCGGCCACAGCGTCCAGGTATTCGCGGCCCTGCTGGTCCCACAGGCGCGTACCCAGGCCGCGGGTGAAGCTCAGGGCTAGGGGTTGATAAGTGCTCATCAGGCAGGCGGCGGTCATGGTGGCGGCTCCAGTGCATCGTTGAGGTGGATCAAGTATGGTTAACCACCCTCACTGGATAAACGCAGAATTGCTGCAATAACTTTAAACCAGGGCTTGATAATGGATTTGTTCCAGGCAATGTCGGTGTACGTGAAAGTCGTCGAAACCGGCAGCATGACCGCCGCCGCGCAAGAATGCGGGATCTCGACCACCATGGTCGGCAACCACCTGCGGGCGCTGGAACAACGGCTTGGCGTCAGCTTGCTCAAACGCACTACGCGCAAACAGAACCTCACCGAATTTGGCGGGCAGTATTATCAGCGCTGCCTGGAAGTGTTGGGACTGGTGGCCGACTCCGAGCTACTGGCCGAGCAGGCCCACAGCGAAACCCCCAAAGGCAGCCTGCGCATTACCGCGCCGCCGGTGTTCGGCACCGAACGCCTGGTGCCGGCCTTGAGTGAGTTCGCCCAGCGCTACCCCCTTATCGACCTGTACGTGGTGATGAGCAATGAGCGCATGGACCTGGTCGACAGCGGTTTTGACGTGGCGATCCGTCTCGGCGAACTGGAAAGCTCCAGCCTGATCGCCCGGCCCCTGCAAGCCTACACCCTCACCCTTTGCGCCTCCCCTGCCTACCTGGCGCGACGCGGCACACCGCAAACCCCGGCCGACCTGCAGCAGCATGACTGCCTGGCATTTGCCTACCCCGCAAACGACAACTGGCGCGACACCGATAAACTCTGGCGCATGACTGGCGATGAAGGTGAGGTGCAGGTGCCGGTGTCTGGCTCATTGACCATCAACAGCTCCCAGGGCTTGCGCCAGGCCGCCATCAACGGCATGGGCATCAGCATGTTGGCCGATGCCCTGGTGCAACCGGACCTTGCGAGCGGCAAGCTGGTGGCCTTGCTGACCGCCTATAAACTGCCCAGCCGCCCCATGCACCTGATGTATCGCCAGGACCGCTACCGCCTGCCCAAGCTGCGGGCGTTCGTCGACTTTGTGATGGAGAAATGGGCGCGCTAGAACGCCACGCCCAACTCACGCAAACGCGTGGCGGTGCGCTCGGCCGATACGTGGTGAATACCCTGCCAACCCAACGCGATGGCGGCCTCGATGTTGCCGGCGACGTCGTCGATAAACACCACTTCACTGGCCTGGATATCCGGCAGGTGCGCCCGCACCTGACCGAGGCTGGCGTGGTAAATCGCCGGGTCAGGCTTGATCAGCTTCACCTCGCCAGACACCAAGATGTCGCGAAAGCGCGTCAGGAACGGGTAGTTGGCCAGGGCGTAAGGGAAGGTTTCAGCCGACCAGTTGGTGAGCCCGAACAGCGGCATCTCAACCTGGTGCAACGCTTCGAGAATCGCCACGCCCTCGGGTAACTCAGCCCGCAGCATTTCGGGCCAGCACTCGTAATAAGCCTGGATCAGGGCCTTGTGCTCGGGGTATTGGGCAACCAGGGTGCGGGTGGCTTCGGCCAGGGAGCGACCGGCATCTTGCTCGGTGTTCCAGTCTTGCGTGCAGATGGTGTCGAGGAACCACTGGCGCTCGACGTCGTCGGCAATCAGCTTGCGGTACAGGTGCTGCGGGCTCCAGTCGAACAGGACACCGCCGAAATCAAAAACTACTGCACGAATCGTCATCAGATCCTCCGTTAGCGTGGCTTGATAGCAGCTGGAGTCTGACAGATCTACAAGAGGGAGGCGCGCGCCGGGGCGTAAGAAGTGTCTGAAAAAAACGCGGCGCAAGTCAGTGTAGGAGCGAGCTTGCTCGCGAAAAACTCAAAGGCGCCGCGTTCATTCAGCAAGCACGCGGTATCGTTGACGTTTTTCGCGAGCAAGCTCGCTCCTACAAGAAGGCGATGGTTTTAAGCCTGGATCAGGCCGTTGATTTTGACGGTCGGGTTCACATCCGCGTCGTAATCCACGCCGTCGACTTCAAAGCCAAACAAGCGCAGGAATTCAGCCTTGTAACCGGCAAAATCGCTGATCTCGTTGACGTTGTCGTCGGTCACCTGGTTCCACAGCGCGGCCACCGCGTCCTGGACCTTCGGCTCCAGCTCGGCCAGGTCGGCACGCAGGCGACCATCGGCGTCGAGCTTCGGCTCGCTGCCGTACAGGCTGTCCTTGAACAGGCCGTAGACCTGCTCGATGCAGCCTTCGTGGGTGCCCTGCTCTTTCATCACCTTGAACAACAGCGACAGGTACAGCGGCATGATCGGGATCGCCGAACTGGCCTGGGTGACCACGGCCTTGAGCACCGACACGCGGGCGTCGCCCTTGAGCGCAGCGAGGTTTTCGCGCAGGGTCAAAACTTTCTTGTCCAGGTCTTTCTTGGCTTCGCCGATGGAGCCGTTCCAGTAGATGTCCTGGGTCAGCTTCTCACCCAGGTAGGTGAACGCGGTGGTCTTGGCGCCTTCGGCCAATACATCGGCGTCACGCAGGGCGTCGATCCACAGCTGCCAGTCTTCGCCGCCCATGACCTTCACGGTACCGTCGATTTCTTCCTGGGTCGCAGGCTCAAGCGTGGTGTCGACCACTATGCCCTTGTCGGTGTTGATCCCGCGCAGGGTCACGGCCTTGCCGATTGGCTTGAGGGTGGAGTTATGCACCACGCCTTGCGGGTCGGTACGGCGTGGCGCGGCCAGGCTGTAGACCACCAGGTCGATCTTGCCCAGGTCTTTCTTGATGGTCTCGATGGTCAGGCGCTTGATCTCGTCGGAGAACGCGTCGCCGTTGATGCTCTTGGCGTACAGGCCTTTTTCCACGGCAAACTTCTCGAACGCCGCGCTGTTGTACCAGCCGGCGGAGCTCAGTTTGCCTTCTTCGCCTTCTTTCTCAAAAAACACGCCCAGGGTGTCGGCGCCGCAGCCAAACGCAGCACTGATGCGCGCGGCCAGGCCGTAGCCGGTGGAGGCACCGAGGACCAGTACCTTTTTAGGGCCGCCTTCGATGACGCCGTTTTTGGTTACGTAGTCGATCTGCTCTTTGACGTTCGCTTCACAGCCAACAGGGTGAGCGGTCACACAGATAAAGCCACGAACCCGCGGTTTGATGATCATAAAAATTTCTGCCTCTTCCAAGGTGCCGAAGGCCAATAGTGGCCATTCAACTTCAATCGTACCGGTCTATGACGCCTGAAAAACCGAAGCGTCACGATAGTCGCAAATCTTCTGTTCTCAAAATTCAATCCACAAAACGTCGGAGCCTGCACGGCAACGGTTACAAATTGTGCAGCGGCTTCACAATTTCACCCTATTTAAAAACGCCTGCGGGCTCCAGAAACCCCTATGATGACGATATTGTTTCAATATGTTTCTGTTTCGGAGCCGCATTTCATGAGCAAAAGTGCTGTTGGAAAAAAGCTGGTTTCCCTGGCCTGGGTACTTGCCGTGCTGGTATTGATGGAGTGTTTTCCACACACCTGCCTGGTGTTTCTGTTGTTGGTGGTGGGCTGCGGTATTTACGACTTCCTGCGTAACGGCCTGTACGACCGCGACACCCTCAAGAAGTATTTTATCGGCAACGGCCGTAATACCTGGGTGCTGGCACCGTTCAATACCCTGCTCGACCTGCTCAGCAGCCGCAACCGGCATGTCTACACCATAAGCGACCTGCCACCGGCCTGGCGCGAAGACCTGCAACAGGTGATCGACGACGCCATGGCCCGCAAGGATGAAATCATCAGCTACCTGGACGAGCGCATGGCCGAGAAGAAACGCGGCATGTTGTTTTTCCAGTGGTACGGTCGCCCGATCGAAACCACCCTGGATATCCCGCAACTGCGCAAGAAACTGCCGTTCGTGAAAACCATCGGCGTCTCGGTGTTCAACGAAAACCGCTCGACATCTTTCCACTTCGGCCCCCTGCGCATGATGTTCCGTGTGCTCTACAACATGGCACCGGCGCCGCACCATGAGGGCGTGTATATCCAGGTGGGCAAGCACAAGCACTACTGGCACGACGACCCGCTGTTTATCTTCGATGACACGCTGATGCACGCGTCCTTCAACAAAAACGACGCCAAACGCTACTGCCTGTTCATTGATATTGTGCGCCCGACCTTGCTGCCCTCGGTGCTCAACGCCGTGATCGCAGGGTTTGCCGGCCTGGTCTTTACCCTGCGTCGGGTTTTCTACAAAAACTGGAAGCTGATTCAGTAAGTTCTGCGGCATGATGGTGTTGGACGGCATTTGCGCTGGGCCTTGCGCCTGAGGTAAATAACCGTCTCGTGCGACCTTAATTGGCGCTCACCTTTCTCAAGCCATCGCCCTCAAGCGGGCGCGGTGGCTGTGCTTTCAAGGAATCAGAATGCCCCAACGTCAAGTCATCAACGCCTCCGTCAGCCCCAAGGGCAGCCTCGAAACCCTGTCCCAACGTGAAGTGCAGCAACTGAGCGAAGCCGGTACCGGCAGCATCTACACCCTGTTCCGCCAATGCGCCCTGGCGATTCTCAACACCGGCGCGCATATCGACAACGCCAAGACCATCCTCGACGCCTACAAAGACTTTGAAGTGCGTATTCACCAGCAGGACCGTGGCGTACGCCTGGAACTGCTCAACGCCCCGGCCGATGCGTTCGTCGATGGCGAAATGATCGCCAGCACCCGCGAAATGCTGTTCAGCGCCCTGCGCGACATCGTCTACACCGAGAACGAGCTGGACAGCCAGCGTATCGACCTGAGCAACTCCCAAGGCATCACCGACTACGTGTTCCACCTGCTGCGCAACGCCCGTACGCTGCGCCCAGGTGTGGAGCCGAAGATCGTGGTGTGCTGGGGCGGCCATTCGATCAACACCGAAGAATACAAATACACCAAAAAAGTCGGGCACGAACTGGGCCTGCGCAGCCTCGACGTGTGCACCGGTTGCGGCCCCGGCGTGATGAAAGGCCCGATGAAGGGCGCGACCATTTCCCACGCCAAGCAACGCATCACCAATGGCCGTTACCTGGGCTTGACCGAGCCAGGCATCATCGCCGCCGAAGCGCCGAACCCCATCGTCAACGAGCTGGTGATTTTGCCGGACATCGAAAAACGCCTGGAAGCCTTCGTGCGTGTCGGCCACGGCATCATCATCTTCCCCGGCGGCGCTGGCACGGCCGAGGAGTTCCTGTACCTGCTGGGCATCCTCATGCACCCGGACAACCGCGACCTGCCGTTCCCGGTGGTGCTCACCGGGCCCAAACATGCCGCGCCTTACCTGGAACAATTGCACGCGTTCGTCGGCGCCACCCTGGGCGAAGCGGCGCAGAAGCATTACCAGATCATCATCGACGACCCGGCTGAAGTGGCCCGCCAGATGACCACCGGCCTCAAGGCGGTGAAGCAGTTCCGCCGCGAGCGTAACGACGCATTCCATTTCAACTGGCTGCTGAAGATCGACGAAGGCTTCCAGCGCCCGTTCGACCCCACCCACGAAAACATGGCCAGCCTGCAACTCAACCACGCGCTGCCCGCCCATGAACTGGCGGCCAACCTGCGCCGGGCGTTCTCCGGGATCGTGGCGGGTAACGTCAAGGACAAAGGTATTCGCCTGATCGAAGAAAACGGCCCGTATGAGATTCACGGTGACCCGGCCATCATGAAACCGCTGGATGAGCTGCTGAAGGCCTTCGTGGCCCAGCACCGCATGAAGTTGCCAGGCGGCGCGGCGTATGTACCGTGCTACCGCGTGGTGCAATGAGCTAGCGGCGGTCGGTCATAGTTTGTATCTGTTTGGGGCATGTCCCGGCGTGTGAGGTGCGAGTGTTCGGACTAGGGTTTCACTACTCCGACTCACCCACCTCAGCGAGCGACCTATGGACCAACGGATATTGTCCTCTGTCATTCCTTACCCTAAGGTAAGGAGTATCACGATGGAGATCTTCACTATGGCCACTGCCACACTCACTTCAAAAGGGCAAATCACCATCCCTGTCCAGGTCAGGACGGCCCTGGGCCTGGAAACAGGCGACCGGGTGGAATTCGTCGAAATGGAAGACGGCAAGTTTTCCATGATTGCCGCGAGCAAAACCGTCAGGGACCTCAAGGGTTTGATCCGCAAGCCCGCCCATGCCGTGTCTATCGAAGACATGAACCGCGCCATCGCGGCCCAGGGAGCAACAGCTGGATGATCGGCCTGGATACCAACGTGCTGGTGCGTTACGTGACCCAGGACGACCCGGTTCAATCCGCCAAGGCGTCGCAACTGATCGAATCGCTCACCGCCGCCTCGCCAGGCTTTGTCAGCCTGGTGACCCTTACGGAGTTAGTGTGGGTGTTGCAGTCCTGCTACCAGTCGGCCAAAAGCGACGTGGTAATGGTGCTGGAAACCTTGTTGCACACGCGGGAGCTGACCGTCGAGCACGCCGATATCATCTGGCAGGCACTGCGCAAGTTCACCGCAGGCAAAGCCGACTTTGCCGACTGCCTGGTTGAACGCTGCGGCCATGCGGCGGGGTGCGAGTACACCGCCACCTTTGATCTGAACGCGGCCAAGGCGGCGGGGATGAAACGGCTCGGCTAGCCCGCTTTGTTTGCGTAGGAGCGAGCTTGCTCGCGAAAAACTCACAGGCACCGCGTGCAACCTGAGCGCCCGCGTAACCGTTGACGTTTTTCGCGAGCAAGCTCGCTCCTACAGAGGAAAGGGTGAGGAGGTTTGGTCAGCGTATCCAGCCACCGACCTGCCAATGGTAGCCATCGTTACGCTGCACCCAGTGCGGGTGTACATAACGATAACCCTGGCGCACCGGCTCCCAATGGCCGTGCACCGCTACGTAACGCCCGCCTTCCCAACGCCAGTAACCGCGTGACCAGATATAACCCTCGCGTACCGCCGGTTCGACTTCGATCACTTGCACCGGTGGCGGCTGCGGCGCCACCACCTCAACATACTCACGTTGCACCGGCCTGCGCTCATGCACCACACGCTCTTGTACACACCCGGACGCCGCCACCACCATGGCGGCCAATGCTGCATAACGTAGCAACATACAAAACCCTCGGGCGCGAACGCCCAACACTTGCACTGGTAAAAATCCCCCGTTGTTTCAGCCGCGCTCCTGCTTGGCCCTGGGTACTTTTTAACAGGCGGTGTCTGTCGGGTTGCTGAACCTGCAAGCCTCAGGAAGTACAGGCGACAGTCGGTCGCTTCAAGCGCACCAGCACCAGCCCCGCCACCACCACGGCAATGCCGGCATAGGTGGACGCATGGATCACATCGCCAAACATCAACGCGGCCCACACCAGGGTGACCGGCGGCTCCAGATACACCAATGCAGCCACATGGGTCGCGGTCATCACCCGCAGCAGCATCCACAGGCTCAAATAGGCGAGGAAGGTGGAGAACACCGTCAGCCACACAATCGAGATCAGTACGTTGGTGTCATGGGGAATACTCAGGGTATCGGTGTAGATCACGGCCGCGGTAAAACCTATCAAGGTCAACAGCGACTGGATAAACAGCGGCAACACCAAGCCACTGTCCTGGGTAGGTACCGAGCGGCGCTCATACAAAGTCGCAAGGGTCAGCCCCAACGCCGACACCAGTGGCAGCAGGTACATGACCAAGCTAACACCGCCTGCGCCAGCACCGTATTGCCCGGCGATAACGATCGACACCCCCACAAAGCCAATCATCAACCCCAACCACTGCCAGCCCCCGCTGCGTTCAGAAGCCATGCCCGTCGACAGCGCCGCCGTCATCAACGGCTGCAACGCCGCAATGATCGCCGCGATGCCGGGCGGCAGGCCGTTCTGGATCGCCACGTAAACGCAGCTCAAATAGAGAAATTGCGACAGGAAACCAACGACCGCGTGATGCCGGACCTGCTGCCAGGAAACCGCCAGCAACCGCCGATTCAAAAACAGCGCCAGGCACAGCGACACCAACAGAAAACGCCAGAACAACAGGTTGAACGCATCACCACCCTGAGTCCCCAGCTTGGCGCCGATAAAGCCTGAACTCCAAGACAGCACGAACAGCGCCTGCAACAGCCCCAACCCCAAGGTAGATCGCTTCATATAACCTCCCGTCGCTGCCATCGACTTAAAGGCTAAGGGCCGTGCGTGATTCTGTATATTTGAATAACTGAAACAACCAATCCGAAAAAATAGAATCATGGCTAAACAACTGAACATCGAACTGTTGCGCACCTTCCATGCGGTAGCACGCTTTCGGCGCTTCAACGAGGCGGCCGAGCATGTGCACCGCAGCGCCTCCACCGTGACCACGCAGATCCAGAAGCTGGAGGATCAGGTCGGCCAGCGCCTGTTCAGCCGCAGCAACCAGGGCGTGGAATTGACCCTGTATGGCCAGAAACTGCTGGGTGAAACCACCGAGTTTCTTAAAAGCCATGACCGCTTGCTGATCTCACTGATGCCCCAGCGCATGCAAGGCAAAATCCGCCTGGGTGTGCCAGACACCTATGCGCCCGCCTTCATACAGGAGTGTGTGCCGCGACTGATCGCTGAGAACCCCCTGCTGGAGCTGGAAATCGAAGCGCGCACCAGCGGGCAATTGCTGGGTTTGTTCATCGCCAACCAGTTGGACCTCACGCTCACCGTCAGCCCACTGCCCCTCGCCCAAGGTGAACGCCTGGGGCCCGTGCAACCGCTGTGGGTGGCGGCCGAGGGTTTCAGCTCGCCTCCGAATATGCCATTGCCCGTTACCGTGCCCATCGCGGGTTGCCCTTATCGAGCGGCAGCGTTACAGGCGCTGAAAGATCACGGGGTTTACCATCGCGTACTGCTGGAAAGCCCCAACTCATCGGCGGTAGAGGCATGCGTGCGCAGCGGCGTGGCCGTGGGCCTGATGGAGGAAAGCCGCATGGACGAAGGGCTGATACACATGACAGCGCTGCCACCCCTGCCAGCCCAGCATCTGTACCTGATGTGCGATACCGCCAATGCACTGGCGTTGCATCTGCATGAGCAAATCCGGCAGTTCAAGGTCTGAACACCGCACACAAAAAAGCCCGCTGACCGTCACCGGTTCAGCGGGCTTTTTTGTGGGTGTGGCTTACAGCGCCAGGTCAGAAACCGGCTTGCTTGGCTCAGCCGCAGGCTTGGCAGCCTCGGTGGCCTGTGGAGCAGCCAGCTGCGGGATCGCAGGTGGCGGGGTCAGTTGCAGGATACCGGCGGTGTAGGCCCATTCCTTGGCAACTGCTTCAGGGCTGTCGTTCAGCTTGGTGCCGTAGCTTGGCACGATCTGGTGCAGTTTTTCCTGCCAGGCCGGGCTGGCTACCTTGTCCTTGAACACCTTTTGCAGCACGGTCAGCATGATCGGAGCCGCGGTGGACGCGCCTGGCGATGCACCCAGCAGGCCGGCGATGGTGTTGTCGGCAGAGCTGACCACTTCGGTACCCAGCTTCAGCACGCCGCCTTGCTCTTCGTCACGCTTGATGATCTGCACACGCTGGCCGGCTTGCCACAGGCGCCAGTCCGATTGCTTGGCGTTCGGGAAGTACTCTTGCAGCGCCTTGAAGCGGTCGTCATCGGACAGCATCAGTTGGCCGGCGAGGTACTCGACCAGCGGGTATTCACGAATACCGACTTTAGTCATGGGCCAGATGTTGTGGGTGGTGGTGCTGGTCAGCAGGTCCAGGTACGAGCCTTCCTTCAGGAACTTGGTCGAGAAGGTCGCGAATGGGCCAAACAGAATCACGCGCTTGCCATCCAGCACACGGGTGTCCAGGTGCGGAACCGACATCGGTGGCGAACCTACCGAAGCCTTACCGTAGGCCTTGGCCAGGTGCTGCTCGGCGATGGTCGGGTTCTCGGTCACTAGGAACGAACCACCGACTGGGAAGCCTGCGTATTCCTTGCCTTCAGGAATGCCCGACTTCTGCAGCAGGTGCAGGGCACCGCCGCCGGCGCCGATGAACACGAACTTGGCGTCGGTTTCAGTCTTGGTGCCGTCTTTGAGGTTTTTGTAGCTCACGCGCCACGAACCGTCGGCGTTCTTGGTGATGTCCTGCACTTCGCTCGACAGCTTCAGGTCAAACTTCGGCGTGGTTTGCAGGTGAGCGACGAACTGGCGGGTGATCTCGCCGAAGTTCACGTCGGTACCGATCGGGCTCCAGGTGGCCGCGATTTTCTGGTTGGGATCACGCCCTTCCATCATCAGCGGAACCCACTTGGCGATTTGCGCCGGGTCTTCGGAGTACTGCATGCCAGCGAACAGCGGGCTGGCCTTCAGGGCTTCGTAGCGTTTTTTCAGGAACTTGATGTTGTCATCGCCCCACACAAAGCTCATGTGCGGAGTGGAGTTGATGAACGAACGCGGGTTCTTCAACACGCCCTGCTGAACCTGCCAGGACCAGAACTGACGGGAGATCTGGAACGCTTCGTTGATCTCGACCGCTTTAGGGATCTCAACGTTGCCGTTCTTGTCTTCCGGGGTGTAGTTCAGCTCAGCCAGGGCCGAGTGACCGGTACCGGCGTTGTTCCAGCCATTGGAGCTTTCTTCGGCCACGCCATCGAGGCGCTCGACCATCTCCATCGACCAGTCCGGTTCCAGCTCATTAAGCCAGACACCCAGGGTTGCACTCATGATGCCGCCGCCGATCAGCAGCACATCGACTTTCTTTGCCTCTTCCGCGTGAACGGACGTGATCCCCATCGACAAAGCCAGCCCCAGCAGGGCAGTGTTTACTTTTTTAAACATCAGTAGCACCTATGATAAAACGCCATCCGCCCTACCGCCCCCGATCATGAGTAACCCTCGTTCACGCTACGTCAGGCAACGTACCGCGGGGTCTGCACAGTCACATAAAGGCTGCAGGGTGGGCACACAAGGCCGATGGATCGACCTCACTGTTATGTCCCTTCTGCGCTGACTTCTTATCATTATTGGCTTCAGCTACCTGGGCGACAGCCAACCGCTGGGACGTATACGGGTGTACGCACCAGGGAAAGACTAGCCCAAGACGGCGCGCAGAATATCACGCTAAACAGCGTTTATGCGCCGTTTGGCCAATTGACAGGCCTAAATCGCGGGTTTTAATGCGCCCCTGTCAAGCCTGGCAGCCGCGACCTGCGGTCACAGGCGTGGAACTCTGCCGAAAATGGCGGTTCTAGACACCTTCGTCGCGGCTTGCGTAGCATCGGCGACTGTCCTTCGTGCACACCCTCCACACAGAGTTACCCATGACTATCCAGCAAACACCCGGGCACGTACTGCCCGCGCGCAGCGCCGCCAAAATGGAAGCGGCCATGGCCGTGGGCGCCTTCGCGATCGGCACCGGCGAATTCGCCATCATGGGCCTGATGCCCGACATCGCCCAGAACCTGGGCCTGAGCGAACCCCAGGTGGGCCACGCCATCAGCGCCTACGCCCTGGGCGTGATGGTCGGCGCCCCGCTGCTGGCCATCCTCGGCGCCAAGCTGCTGCGCAAGCACATGCTGCTGTTGCTGATGGGCCTGTACGCCCTGGGCAACTTCGCCACCGCCTTCACCCCCACCTTCGGCTCGCTGGTGGCCTTCCGCTTTATCAGCGGCCTGCCCCACGGCGCGTACTTCGGCATCGCCGCCGTGGTCGCCTCCAGCATGGTACCCACCGACAAACGCGCCGGTGCCGTGGCCCGCGTGATGATGGGCCTCACCCTGGCCATGCTGCTGGGCAACCCCATCGCCACCTTCCTCGGCCAACACCTGGGCTGGCGCTCGGCGTTTGCCCTGGTCAGCGTGATCGCCCTGCTCACCATCGCCCTGGTCTGGCAATTCGTGCCCCACCGCCACGACGAACAACGCAGCGACCCGCGCAAAGAACTGCGTGCCTTCACCAAACCCCAGGTATGGATGGCCCTGTCCATCGGCGCGATTGGCTTTGCCGGGATGTTCTGCGTATTCAGCTACCTGGCGCCGACCATGCTGGAAGTGACCAAAGTCTCGCCCCAGTGGATTCCCTTCGGCCTCGCCGCCTTTGGCGTGGGCGGCATCATCGGCAACATTGCCGGTGGCAAGTTGTTTGACCGCATGCAGTTTCGGGCAGTGGGCTTGATATTGGTGTGGTCGATGGCGGTGTTGTTGTTCTTCCCTTTCGCTGCGTCTTCGCTGTGGGGCGTGCTGCTGAGCATGGGGTTGGTGGGCACCATGGTCGCGTTGGCAGCGCCGTTGCAGATTCGCTTGATGGACATTGCCCACGAAGCGCCAAGCTTGGCGGCAGCGTCAAACCATGCGGCGTTTAACCTGGCGAATGCGCTGGGCCCGTGGTTCGGCGGCATGGCCATCACTGCCGGCCTGGGCTGGACCAGCACCGGCTACATCGGCGCCGCAACAGCCCTGGTCGGCCTGGGCCTCTACCTGATCGCCCGGCGGATGAAAGGCGGCCACTAACGCCCTACTGGATCAAACTGTAGGTGGGGCTTCCAGCTGTAGGAGCGAGCTTGCTCGCGAAAAACTCACAGACGCCGCATTTCTTCAGGAAACCCGCGTTATCGTTGACGTTTTTCGCGAGCAAGCTCGCTCCTACAGAACGCGATGATGCTTAACTGACAGGTATTAGTGCCTGCCCCCCACCCCATCAATCATCATGCAACAGCCCCGAACCATACTCCCCATAACTACTCCCCAGCCCACTGCCACCAAAACTCATCTTCGCAGCATTGTTGGGGGGGCTATGGTCGCCAAATGCCTGGCACACGCCTGAAAAGCACGGGTCGCTGTTGGTCACGCTCGATGAAGATGAACAAGCGCTTAACAACAACGTGCCGGTGATCATCACGACTTTGACGAGGTTCGAGATCATGGTTTCAGTTCCCTGTGGGCTGGAGGCGCTGGGGTCCTCTCTTGCAGGGAATCCTAGACCTCAACGACGCAGGGAATTATGAAACTTTGCTGGGGGACAGCATGAGTTCAGGTTGCCGCCTTGGGTAAGGCGGCAGGGTTGGTTGTCAGGCTTTGACTGAGGCGGCTACAGGCGCAACCTGCTCCTGGGCTCGATCAACAAGCAGCGAGCTCAACTCGATTAACTGCTGAATGCCCAGGGCGATAGCGCGCTGGGAGTCGTCGAGATCGAACGCCAAGGTGGCGGCCATTTCGTTGGCGGATGCGAGGTTTTCGGCGGCGTTGGCCAGGAGGGTTTCGGGGTCGATGGTTGGGTTGACGAGGAATAGGCTGTCGCTTGGGCGCTCGGTGGGGGCAGCATCGTCGGATGGGGGCAAGTGATGATTGATTGCGCGCTGGGCTGCGGCTTGAAGCTTGGGATCAGAAGATGCAGCATTTGAAGCATAAGGCGGATTAGGTGTGACCTTGTACATGGCGAAGCTCCTTAACTATTCAGGAACTACCAGTCTCACTTCCACATGAGAGGTGGCAGCTGTACGCAGGTGTGGAAGACCAGGGCTAAGGACCCGGCGCACCGAAGTGCCCCGCGCACAGCCGCCGAAACACATGATACAGACGTAAAAAAACGCCGGTAGGTGTTTGTGACGATTGCGTCTTAGCTTGGTACGGACTTCCACATCCGACCGCTGGGTTGGCAGCGGCTTGAGGAGGTTAGCTAGGGGTGGTCTTAGGGGCAAGCCGAGAAAAGCGTGGGAAATTTCCTAGACGATTTAACCTGTTCCGGAAATCACTCCACATTCGGTAAGTCGTCCCGATGATGGATTGGATGCATTAATTACCGCGCCCCCTTTCCCTCTTGGTTAATTCCAAGCCAACCCTGACTTTTGTAGCAATTTCTAAGCGACGAGCAGTCAAAAGCATTGGAGGGTTGTAAAAAGTCGATTACCTTCAGTCCTCCAGACGCTAATATTTGATGACATCAATCCAATCAGTGGAAATTCAAGCGAATGGACGACAACTCCCAGCCGCCCAAGGACGAAAGACGCAAAAGCATACAAGACACTGTTGAGCGCAAACCGGGGTCGGATGAGCTAGAACCAGCTGACGAGCTAAAGCTCGACTTGGATAGCATTCAAGCAGCCACTATCAATCCAATTTTGGACTCTGATGCTTCAGAAGAACCCCACCAGCCGACATTGCACTTTGATGCAATTCGAGCCTCGGTCATAAATCCCGATTTTGATACGATACGGGCAGCCTTGAAACCTGCACTCAATTTCAAGGCCATACAAGCGGTCATAAATCCCGCTTGGAATTCTGAAGTCATACGAGCAGCAATGAAGCCTGCACTTGACTTCAAAGCCATGAAAGCAGCTGTCATGACGCCCGCTTGGGATTCTGATGTCATACGAGCAGCCATGAAACCTGCACTCGACTTCAAGGCCGTACAAGCGCTCATAACGCCCGCTTGGGATCCTGATACCATACGAGCAGCAATGAAGCCTGCGCTCGATTTCAAAGCCATGCAAGCAGCTGTCCTGACACCCGCTTGGGACTCTGATGCCATGCGATCAGCAATGAAGCCCGCACTCGACTTCAAAGCTATGCGAGCTGCTGTTATGACTCCTGCTTTAGACTATGAAGTTATACGAGCAGCCATGAAACCGGCACTCGACTTCAAAGCTATGCGAGCTGCTGTCATGTCACCTACGATAGACTTCAGCAATATCCAGATGTTAATGAAGTCCTTCCCTGCAATGGTATCGCTGGGCGCGTCCTTAGCAGCTATTAGTTCATTGCCTGAATCACAAAATTTCAAGTGGAATAATCTTTCGGACGAAAGCTTCCTCAGAACGGTCACTTCGGCTGCCAGACCTTTCACTCTTGACGAAAACTTAGCCGACTCCATTACCTCAATCCTCTCAAAGCTCACTGACGCGGCGGAAGATGGAGTCACAAAAAGTAAAGTAGCTGCACTTCAAGTGGCTATCGAATCCGAATTATCAAAAGCAAGTTCATCAGGTGGGACGTTAAATTTCACCACACCCGCAAAATGGTTCATACCTTGGTTTATTTGGCTGGTATTAAGCTACCTAGCATTACAAAACGGCGTTCGTGAGGAATTATGTTTTCTACAACCAAAAATCATACCAGGAATGACCTCGGGACAATTAGGTAAGGCAATACGGAGCGCTGCATGCGAAATTCCGTTAGACGTGCTGAAAAATCATAGGTTTGTAAGGGGAGATTCCGTAAACTTACGAACAGAGCCTCGAATTAACGCCGAAACCATACCTATTTTTTTATCCGACGGAGCAATACTAGAAGTAATCGGAGACGAAAATCGTGTTTGGTTGCACGTATCTGTTGTGGGGCAGGGGGGAGTTGAAGGTTGGATTTCTCGCAAATATGTACGAAGACTGACACCTTAATCCGTATCTATGAAGGTGGCAGAGATATATCTGGCATTGAAATGTATCTACCCACAGCTAATCACGTTTGATCGCATGGATCTCAATCAAGAACTCGCGTCGCACACCCCAACTGTGGAGGAGTATGTGGGGGATTTAGGGGGATAAGCCCGTGGTTACTGGCTGTGACGCCCGCTCAAGGCAGGTTGCATAAATGCATAATGGGCATTGTATGGCATAGATTGGCGTATGGTTTGCCCCATTTTGCCCTATGCTTGCCCTTGAGATTGAGCCGACGCTGGATGGTATACTTCTCTACCAGGCAAGTTTTGCTCATAGCGTAATGAGGTTTTTATCCCATCTATTCTGTATCAATCTGGACCCACCACTAGAGCAAACGTAAGCGCCCTAATCTCATCACGTCCGGCAGCATCATTAGACTTACAGGACAAGGCACAATAGTGTGATAAATTCAGTTGCCCCGTCAGAGACCGTAACCATGGCTAAAGCTTTCTATAAGTACATGACATTTAACACTGCCAATATTGTTCTAGAAAATCAGACGCTTCGCTGGAGCACGCCAGCCACCTTAAATGACCCTTACGACATTCAGTTTGACCTTCAGATTAATTTTAATCGAGAAAAAGTACTTCACAACACACTTGACAAACTCTGGAAAGTTTTTATTGGAGAGCTAATTGGCCATCCAGAGAACAGAATGTCAACTACGGTCAATCTTATGCGACCAATACTCAAAGACATACCGAAAAAGCATTTTATGCGTCAAATGGAAGAAGGTATAAAGAAATCTTTTTCAGTAATGGATCAAAATATCCATAAAACCTATCGCGAAACCAGGGAACATCTTTCTACAACAAAAATTCTATGCTTAACGGACTCGCCTATAAATCAGCTCATGTGGGCTTATTATGCTGACAGTAACAAAGGTGTAGTACTTCGCTTCCAAGATGAGCCTGGAGCAGACAGCCCTTACTGCACTGCCAAAGAGATGACTTATGTACGAGACATCCCATTGCTGTTCGAAGAGGAAGAGCTTTCCGACTTTTTAGCCGGCATAGTAAAATTCGATCAGACAAAACGAATTAACACTCTAATTTATACGAAATCTGATGCATGGAAACATGAAAGCGAGTGGCGAATTTTTGCAGGGGATGGACATAACAAAAACGCACCTTATGAAGATAGGAAGTTCGGATCCAAAGAGCTTACTGGAGTGGTGTTTGGCTGCCGCATGCCACCGGATCAGCGGGATGCCCTATCGAAAACTGTGAAGCGTTGCTACCCCCACGCAGAAATTTTTCAAGCGGCACCAGCCAATCACTCCTTTCAACTTGAGCTATCCATCTTCGACAAGCTTTAACTTATCGATAAAAAACGACCCACTGACGACACAAAAGGGGACAGATTTGAATGACACTTACTTAACGACTAATCAGCTGATCTGATTACAAAAAAATGAAAAACGGCCGCCCTTGGTCTACGGTGATAGTTGCGAACACACACCACTCGAACAAAGACAGCCCGCGTGAATCGTAGACGTCAAATCGTCAGGCATCAACAGCTGCACATTCAGCAGCACGCCAAAAACGTAACCGTCCGGGCAACACACCTTCAAGGTTAGCTTTTGGGTTAGGTCTGGTTATTTCCTAACCTTTATTAGCGTTAAATATTCAATATATTAACTCCTTTAAAAACAGTCATTTAGGAATCACTAACCTTTAACCTAACCCAACCTAACCCATCAAAGTTAGGTCTGAAGGCCAACAAACACGGGCCTTCCAGCACACAGAACTACGCTCAAAAAAACTAACCTTTTTCCCGCGCCACTTCCAAAAACCGCAGCTTTTCAACGCTTGCACAGGTCTCACATGGGTGACATCGTCTTGCTATGTCACCACAGCCTTGGAAGTGAAGATGGAAACAATCACTGTCGATCATTGCGTACTGGTCAAACTGATAGATAAAGACAAAAGCGAACGTCAGCGGCTGATGGCACAGGCATCAGCGGAGTTGCTGGATTATTGTCTTGCTAATGAAATACAAATTTTTATGTCGAGCCGTGTCGAAAATTGGGACGCGGCGACAATGACCGATCAAGCCGATCATGACCGGCTTGCAGCGCTTGTAACGAAGTACAAGATCAAGGAAACCTCGGCAGGGTTTAGGCTGGGAGATCTCCCTGATGCGCAGACAGGAAAGTCATAATTAATCGGTCCACGAGGCACAATTTTTGGTGGCATAGATATGCTTGTGGATCACCCATCTGCCTGCCCGATAACACAAGCTTTCATTTCCGTATTTGGTGAAGATCCCATCGGCCGACCGGCCAGTAACACTGGTCGCAAACTCCCCAACTGGATCGGCGACTACGATTCATTGAAAGGACACTACATTGCGGGTTATGGGATTTTTGTAACACTGGATACGAATGTACCGTGCTTCGATGCCAGCTCCCGCGAAAGAGCATTTGTGGAACTCGACCTACTCATCAAATCGCCGGAAGAAGCGCTCTACCTGTTAAGAACGCGAGCTTAACAAGTCAGCTAAGCATGAACAGTCAAGCGAGCGGCGTCCGCGATTCGCCTCCCCTCAAAACATGCTCATGCTGCAGGGAATTGCAGGCTTTTGGGAGCCCACCATCAAGCACACGTCCAGTTGCCCTGGCGGGTTTGACCTACTTGCAAGTGTGCGGAAAAAACGACCCATTCAGCCCGCAGGCGAGGTGGGGGGACGACAGCGTGCGCCGGAACTGAACTAACCTGGCAGGAATCGTGGCGCACCAAAATGACGCAAACCACCAAGCTATAGTAGCTCCGTGTGGCTCGTAGGTATGGTAGGCATACGCCGTAGCTACGAAAGGCAGTTAAATGGGTAGGCAGACAGGGCCCCTCGGGCCGGTGTTGTGAATGTTCAGTGACCGCCGTGACTGTCGGAGACGTTCTTGTCGACGTCTGGCCCGCAATGAGGCAGTTGGATGAAAAAGGAGTGAGGTACAACCACTCAGCTACTACCCGCTAGTAGGTAAAAATGAAATCAGGGTTGATGAGAGCATTCGCGTACGCTTCTACTAGCCGCTATGATGCCCAGAAGAGTGCAATGCTAGGTCAAAGGGAATGATCAAAACCATGGTTAATTTATGATCACAGTAGATAACGATCTTGAAGCCTATAAAAAAATCACTATAGCGTGGTGGAATACCAGCCTCTCGCCATCCGGGAACAGCAGAGGCTGTGAAGATCTAACTAGGAGCGCGGCGGAAGTAATTGCATACCTCATTATCAACTCCAATGTTGACTTTATGGCGCTTGGAGAGATTTCAGATGAAGATTTTGAAAATCTAAGATCACTAGAGGTATTCAGCGAGTTTGATTTTCATACAGGCGTATCAAAAGCAGGCAGATCAAAATTTGATACCTGTTATATTTCCAACCCAGAAAAAATAACTATAAACGGACTTGAAAACATCACATCCGCCCGTGGAAATAGCATCATGAAAATTGCCCAGAGGATAGATTTTTCAGACAATAAAACCGGAACTCCCTTTCATATTTTCGTTTCACACTGGCCCAGCCGTCTATGGTGTGAAGAAAATCATGCCGACCGACACGTATTAGGCATCAGGCTACGAGACGAAGTCGACAAGTTACTCAACTCTAACACCACACCTCCACATATAATACTTCTAGGCGACTATAACGATGAGCCTTTCGACAAATCACTAAGCTCTCAAGTTATGGCGACAAGAGACATAGACTTGGTAAAAAAACGAGAACACTTGTTTTACAACCCATACTGGAGTCAAATGGGAAAAGGTAAAAACGGGCAGTCTTTAATGGGTGGCAGCTATTATTATCAAAGTGGTGAAACTACACGCTGGCACACCTTTGACCAAATAATTTACTCACACGCCTTTGTGTCCGCGAAGATATGGAGGCTGGCTGAGTGTAACGATCACATCAGTGACGTCCCAGGGCTTATGGATCTTGTGATAAGCAGAAAATCAAAGTTTGATCACATACCAGTATATGGAACAATCGAGAAGGTAGGTTGAAATGGCAGACTTTAAAAACTCATTCGACTTAGGACTAAAGGCCGCAGAGGCAGCGGCGGCTAAACTAGCAGAAATTGACTCCGTCTTCGAAGAGATGAACCGCCAAATCTCGGAAGCAAGTGAAGGGAAAATAGCGATAAGTCGAGAATCACGTTATAGCAACTCCATTAATGCTTTGCTCGGAGCCGGTATTTTTTCAAACAACAAAAAGTCTGAGAAACCCGAACTAACCACCTATATCGTTGCTAAAAATCCGCTTTCCGAAAGTTCGACAAAAGCTGACATTGGTGAAATTGAAACCAACAAGAAAGGATACCCCTGTGAAATACGATTCGGGAGCGATAAATTTCTATGCGAGGACAAAGTGGCCCTTGAAAAAGTATTATCCATAATGCTTTCTGACCCAGATGTCGGAAAAGAGCTCGCACGACTGATCAACTTACCGTCAAAAAAAGCCGTCTGAAATTTTCGCTTCAAAATGCCGCCCTTAGGGCGGCAATTAAAATATGTATCGTGATTATTTAGCTCTGTACTTAAAACAACCCTCCCAACGCTGCTGGCTCCCAATTCATAATCACCAGCTCTGACCTCGGCCCTCCACTGCCACTGATTGGTAGTGCTGTATCGAATATCTACTGTCTCAAAGTGAAACCCCTCAAACACCTTTCGAATATCAGGGTGGTCGTTGATACTCACCATCACCATCACCTTGCCCTTGCACCGCCGCATGAATTCGGCCATCCGCTCATAGTTCTCAAATGGAAAGTCCACCCCATAACCAGCGGTCTGCCAGTAAGGCGGATCCATGTAGTGAAAGGTATGCGGCCGGTCGTACTGCTCCGCGCACTCCAGCCAGCCCAGGTTCTCAACATAGGTCCCGGAGAGGCTCTGCCACGCGGCGAAAAAAGGGGACGAATTTATTTATACCATTGCCGAGACAGAGCTAATCACCAAGCAGTAAAAAGCCGCCTCATCGGCGGCTTATTGCCTTAAGAATGATTTTTAGCGACTAAGCCTTCAGTTCATCCGGTGTATGCGTCTTGAGCCAATCAGCCAAGGCGGCGTTCATTCGCGTTTGCCAGCCCGGCCCAGAAGCTCTGAATCGCTCCAGCACGTCAGCGTCAAAACGAACATTAACGTGCTCTTTAGTGGCTACCGACTTTGGCCGACCACGCTTCGGTTTGAGCATTTCCTTCGCCTGAGCTTTGCCAAACAATCCCACAAGCACCTCGCTGGCTGGCTTGGCCTTAGCAAAGTCTTCAGCCGACCATTCAGGGTTCGCTGTATCGACCTTCTCAGGACTGGGTTTCTTGGTCATAATTTTTGACCTCCCGTTTGTTGGCTTTACGAAAGCTGATGACGTGAACCGCGTCACCTCGTGGGGTGAACACTACGACATGCAGCCGATCCCCTATGTATCCCATCGCTCGATAACGACACTCACCGTAGTCGAATCGATCATCTTCCACGATCAAGGCCGTAGACCATTCAAAGTCCCGTACTAACGCAAATGGGAGTCCGCGTTCTTCAACGTTACGAGCGTCTTTGGCTGGGTCATAGGTAATCTGCATGTGATTATCGTAGCCACAATAAATCATCAACACAAGGTGCGCGTCGAAAGCCTACCGAGCGTGTACTCGGGTTACCACCGATGGTTGGCTGGCTAGGCCTGAGAACCCGCCAAGTACCCGACAAACATCCCTGATAAACTACGCCCTATTCGCCTCGCTGACTCAGACCCCCCATGCCCCTACAAACCGCCCCACTCTCCCGTCGCTTCAGCGTCGCCCCCATGATGGATTGGAACAACTAATCCTCCAGGCCTTACAGAAAGGGCACTACAACACCTTCGCCACACACCCGTACCACTTTCGTACCAGCACTACTCCCGCGCGCTTACCCCCTGCTCCTTTTTCGCTGGCTTTCGCAATCCGAGAGTTGCCGCTGCTATGCTTGATTTATTTCAAAACGAGCCGTAAACCAATGGCAAGCGAGTACTCACTGACGGACGTGCTGGAACGGCTTTATCAAAATCAACTGGCCTTGGAAGCGGCTGTGATGGAGCTGACTCTTTGGGCTGAGCAGCAAAACGCTTTAGAAGTGGGTGAGAATGTTCGGGGGGCACTTCATACGATTGGTGAAAACGCGGGCCATATCAAACAAGGCCTGGCTCGATTTGGGAAGGGAAGACCTCACCTAAATGTCAGTTATCGGCCAAACGCAGTCATTCAATGACTCTACAAAATCAGGGGCGATTCACAGCCTAATCTACTCACCGATAACAAATGAGCCTCTATCATGGAAGGTATTCCCACGAAACAAACCAAAAATCGCCGTAACCCGACGTGGTCGCGGAACGAGTTGATACTAGCTCTTGATCTTTTCATGCATCACCCTGGAGAAAACCTTTCAGAAGATCACTCCGATGTTGTGGAACTGTCCGATTTCCTGAGACGGATGGGGGAGCTAATGGGGTGGCTTATGCCCCAAAATTTCCGTAGTCCAAATTCAGTTGTGATGAGGCTTGCAAACTACAGCCATCTCGATCCCTCTCACATAGATGCGGGTCTTCAAGGGCTTCCCAATGGGGGCAAAGGGTGCGAACTCGTTTGGAGAGAGTTTTTCGGTTTCCCCGATAGATTGGCGTCAGAAGCCGCGACTATCCGAGCTGAAGTGGAAGCTGGCCATCTCAACTCAATTAACCACAATTCGGCGACAACGACAGCAACGAGTTATATCACCCGCCTCTGTCAAAATAGCTCCAATTGGCAGTACCCCACCAGGAGCGCAGCCGAAGCGTCTAATACTTTTTCCTCAAGGTACGGCTATGGCCATGAGGAATGGCTTTTTCGATTCGAATGGCAAATTGGTGGCTGGCAATATGGTTTTCTTCAAGGAGTAAACAAGGGCTGGGAGTCACGGCTAGCCCGTGGTGAGCGTGCAGGTGATGTTGTGCTATACACCCTGACTCCTGATGGGCGCCGCTATGTGGCCCGCATTCGCCACATAGAGTTCCTAGATGAAGCTCAGGGCATTGCGGCGTTAGATCACTACAAGCGTGTAGGATGGTATGACCGCATGCTGGAGGAAATAGACGTCGTAGATGGTGACAGGAGTGGCTTAGGGAACGGTGAGTGGGCCCCTTACGTATTGAATGTTCGTTTTCGCCCAGAAGATGTTGATTGGTATCCGCCAAACACATATGCCAAGGCAGGGGATCCCGTGCAGCACTACAATCGGTATCAGCTCATTGAGCTCAATCACGAGGACTCCCTTCCAAAAACGGTGAATACACGCCGTCCGGCTCGGAAAGGACAGAATTTCCCTCCCATTCAAGACAGCTATTTCAGGAGCGGCGGTTCGGGACGAGACTGCTCGCCAGAGCATGGAATAATGCAGACCGTCCTGCATGAAGAACTGAAGATTGAATACCCTGACGCGAACATCGTCTTTGAAGAAAATTTCGTAGATGTCACCGTAACAACGAAAATGGAGAAAATCCTCTTTGAGGTTAAATCAGATTTCTGCACCCGTAGAGTTTTGCGCTTGGCAATTGGGCAACTGCTCGAGTACGCGTACTACTGGAATGAGTTGCCAGAAAAAGCGGTTAGGTTGGTTGCGGTTGGTCGGACTGCACTGAGTCCCGAGGATGAAAAATATCTCAGATACCTTACGGGAAAATTGAATCTCCCCCTTGACTATCGCCAGGTCAAGCTGCCATCTGAGGCTTAAGAATGTCTCTAAATCAGTGCCGATGCGCAACCCCATCGGCACTCCTTGAGGCCCGCTCGCTTTCTGATGATGAATTGGACGTATTTTTTTAGCGCCTTTTAAATAGGGGCCTTGCCTGTCATCCGATTTTCTCCGTACCAATTTTTGTACCATCACTGCGAATTTTTCCTAAGCAGCATGAGATTTGGCTACGCCGCGCTGATATGATTCATCAAAACGAAGGGAGTCACAGGCCGTGATGGTATACAACAAGTGTGCATTAAGAACATTAACGCTAACTATATTTTTTATATTTTTAGGATACTTCCCCTCAACTAGCTATAGTGCCAATACAAATCATAGAGAGCAAGATCTTAGCACCTACAAAGAGATAGCTCAAATTCGCTTAGAAAGCACTCGTGACATTATACAAAAAGACATCCAAGCTTTGTCCTCTCGCTTGGACACTCAAGATAAACGCTTAGATACTCAGAACTCACATATAGACCAAAACCTGAGTCTGTTAGGAATTCTGCTTTCTGTGCTTGCGATTTTACTTCCACTAGCTGGTCTAGTTGGTTATGTCTCAGTCTCACGTAAAGCACGAGTCGAGGCACAGCTAGAGGCTCGAAAAGAGGCTAAAGTCAGCTCCAACGAATGGTTTGGTGTTCACGCTAGCGAGCTGCAAAGTAGATTGGATGGTCTTCAAGAAAATTTGCAAACACTAGAAATCCGAGCTGAAGCCGGGTTCAACTTACACATTCAGCGCGTACAAGATGGTGCAGACTTGGCAATTAAAGAAATTCAACTATCAGTCAGTGGCCACGACACATTCAAAACTAATATCTCCGAAACTTCCGCTAATGCGCTCGCTGAGGCGGCAACGGCTGCCAAAAATAAGCCAGAATCAAAATATACATTCACTGATTGGAATAATCGCGCATTCGATGCTTACTCAAAAGGCGATATAGAACGTGCCGCTCGCTTCTGGCGAGATGCAGCCGAGGTCAACTCTGCCACACCACAGCAAGTATCGTTGGCTCTATACAATGCAGGCGTAGCAATGAGTGAGTTAAAGCGGTATGAGCAAGCCATTGAAATTCATGATGACATTATTAAACGATTCGACGGCAAGCAAATCAAAAACATGGAATCCACAATCGCTGAAGCACTAAACGGAAAAGCTAGCTGTTTAGGACTACTAGGACGCCATGAAGAAGCAGACTTACTACTCGATGCAATTATTGCCCGACTAGAGAAAGATGAAAAATTTTCACATAGTGAATACATGGCTCACGCACTTATTAATAAAATTATTGGCCTTTCAATCAAAAAACTTTACGCCCAAGTACTTAAACTATGCGAGCATTTTCTTGAGCGTTTCGACAAAGCTGAAAGCCAGGAAATCGTAAAACATCTAATTACTGTAAGAAGCCAAAAAATTGGAGCCTTGAAAGTTTCAAACCGGGAAGATGAGATAAATAACATATATAACCGAACGATCGCACAGTTCGGAGAATCAAATGACCCTGAAATAATTGAGGAAATCGGAAAAATAAAAACTACTATGGCATATGTTTTCATATGCCAAGCGAAAGAGAAATGGACTGACAGTAAATTCCGGATTAAAACTCTATATCAAGCAGCAGCTCTCCTTAATGAAGCTATAATTGTCATCCCACATATCGCAGTGGTTTATGGCAACCAAGCTTATTGCGCCCACCTATTAGGAGAAGATAAAAAGTTTATAATCGACAAACTTACCCAAGGACTTATCTTGGATGGCCCGCAACTGTACGCGGAAACTCTAGATGACCTCCTGATTCACCCAATCCCTGAAAAAGACCATATCTTTAGAGTAATGCTGGAAGAAGTCTGGGGAAATGTGAAAGCGCGATCAAATACCTAGAAAAGGAGGCAGCGGAGTACAACAACGCCGCTCGGGATTTTGCGCTTTGACTAGAGTTCCGCCTTAATCAGACGCAGAACTTTAGTCGGAACGAGCTCAAGGGCCAGTAGGTCGAGCCGTTACCAATAACGCTGCTTACGTTTAAAATGTCCTCACGCCTAGACTAGGTACGGGGAACTCTTTTTGTGGGCATGGAGACCACTCTTGCAGGAGTGGTCCCAACACCCACCTAACTGGGTCGATGTATCTCAACTGACTCGGAGGCGTTTATCTCCAATTCCAACGACCGATGCCATCGGCAATATCTGACGCCGTGCAGGTAAGAGTGCGTGCGCGAGAAGATTAAGAGAGCGAGGACTGAGCAAGCAGCTTCAGTACATCACCCGGCCTATGGCATTCGGAGTTTTCATGTTGACCCATGGGAAAGAGGTTAGGAGGGTAAGTTATTCTCTGATTGCCATGAATGCCTTGTCGGATGCGGCTTTGCGACGAGTTGCCAAGGTTAGCTTCAGGTTAGGATTGGTAAAATCCTAACCTTGAGTGATGTTAAATAATCAATACTATTATTTGTTTAAAAACAGTCACTTACAGATTCCTAACTTCGAACCTAACCCAACCTAACCCCTCAAAGTTAGGTCTCTAGCCCAACAAATACGGGCCTCCCAACTCTCTACCCCCCCCTCGAAAAAAACCTAACCCCTTTCCGAGGCACCTACTTAATTTGACTGACCAGCCGCTCTTGTAAGCACAGCGGAAAAACACCTTCCTCGCAGGGTTCCGCAGGTTTTCGATAGCCTGGGAACCGTCCGACAGGCCCCAGCCTGCCTAATTTGGGGGTGGGTGCAGAAGCGCAGAAAATGTGACCCATTTAGCCCGCAGGCGAGGTGGGGGGACGACGGCGCGCGCCGGTCGACGCAAATTCAGCAGAGTCAATATCGCACCAAAAAAGTGCAAAAAAGTCCCATAGCATCTCCCCCCTCTTCCTATCGCCGGAGCCCCTGATCTAGGCGCCCGATAGTACAGCCACCAGTGATCTAGGCTCCCTCCTCTGCCTCTTGAGACTCAAGAATCCCGAGCGCGAGCATCGATATCATGCGCGGTTGCATTTTTCAGTAGTGAACCTCGATCCTTTCAACAAAAGCCGTTAGAATGGCTCATGAGGAGAAAACATTGACCATGCATCAGATTGACGCCGTTGACTTGTTCTGCGGAGCTGGCGGGCTTACCGCAGGCTTATTGAAAACCGGCATCGCCGTCCGTGCAGGGTATGACATTGATCGCAATTGCGAATTCGCGTACCGGGAAAACAACGGCGCCGAATTCATCGCAGAAAGCGTCGAAGTCACCACAATAGAAGACGTGGCTGCATGGTATCGACCAAACCGGATCAAGCTCCTAGCCGGTTGCGCACCTTGCCAACCGTTCTCGACTTATAATCAAGGGCGCGACACCAGCACTGACCGGAAATGGCCACTGCTCTACTCATTTGAAAAGCTGATTAAAGGTGTAAAACCTGAGCTGGTAACGATGGAAAATGTTCCAGATGTCACTAAACATCTGGTCTACCACGATTTCGTAAAAAGCTTGAAGGTTGCCAATTACCACATATGGGAAGGCACAATTCATTGTGTAGATTACGGCCTTCCTCAACTGCGCCGGCGCCACGTTTTACTAGCTTCATTGCTTGGGCCAATCACAATGATCCCAAAAACCCACGATAAAGCGGTGTCGGTTGAGGAGGCGATCGGCCATCTTCCGAAGCTTGCAGCCGGAGAATGTGATCCCAATGACACACTTCATCGTGCGGCAACCCTGAGCAGTACCAATCTTAAACGCATTATGTTGTCAAAGCCGGGCGGCACTTGGAGAGACTGGCCTGAGTCGCTCAGAGCCGACTGCCATCGCAAAGCTAGCGGGCAAACCTATGCAAGCGTATACGGCCGCATGCGAGGCGATCAGCCAGGGCCAACAATGACAACGCTTTGCTATGGGTTTGGTAACGGGCGTTTTGGGCACTATGACATGGCCCAGAATAGGGCAATCTCGTTGCGAGAAGCCGCGACTTTGCAAGCATTTCCACCCGATTACAAATTCATGCCCCCGGATCAAATAACATTTAAAACCGTAGGGAGAATGATCGGGAACGCCGTTCCGGTGCGCCTGGGGGAAATTATCGGGTTGAGTATTCAGCGACACCTTGAAGAGACAACTCAGGGCCAGCGGGTAGACTCAGGTCAAACATGAGCCGCGACTAGTGACGAAGCTTTTCGGTTGCGCATCTCTGACCATCAACGCCTCAAATCCTCATCCCGCTATGTGAAGGGCTCTTATAAGGCCCCTAATCTTCGACAGAAAATCTTGGCTGTCGGTACTCATTACGGCTTTGAGGAGACGAGGCGTACCGACGGTCCAAGCGCCGATAAAAACGCAAAAATGAGCAAAGCCGCCACACGTCGGTGATACGACATATTAACCCTGCGCACAGTTTCCCTCTGCAGCTACAGCGCAATCACTCCTGCGGCGAATACGCATTCTCGGCCCCTCCCCCAGCGATTCAGTTGTCATGCCCCTCCGCAAGCCAAGCTGAACTCTGCCGGTAGCGTCATAGGTCTAATAGTGGCTTTTTGCTGCTGATTTGCGGATCTATTTGTGTAAATATGCTGCCAAAACCACTCGCAAACAACAGGACAACAAGCAATGGACGCAGCAGTAGAAGCGGTTGAGGAACAGGGGTATTTTCTAGAAATTGATTTGAACGTGCTTAACCACCTCGGCATAGGTCTCTACAGCAGTACTCCCGCAGTCGTCACCGAAATTGTTGCAAACGCGTGGGACGCGGACGCTAATTTGGTGACTGTGGACATTCAGGATGACAAAATCATCGTCCAAGACGATGGCCATGGTATGGGGCAAGGCGAGCTGCAAGCGCGCTTTCTTCGTGTCGGATACGCGCGTAGGGATCAGCCCAAAGGAAACAAAAGCGATACTCTAAGCCGGCCGGTGATGGGTCGTAAGGGGATAGGAAAACTAGCGATGTTTTCCTTGGCAGACCAAATTGATATCTGGTCAAAAAAGGAAGGTTTGCCACCAGTATCGGCGAGAATAAATGTCGAGCAGCTTCGAAAAGATATCCAGTCGGCCAAGAAATATAACCTGGAAAAGCAAGATGTGGATTATCAGTGGGGAGAAAAGACGGGGACGCGAATTGTCTTGTCTAAACTCACAGCTGGTACTGATAAGACAGAAAGTTTTCTTCGTCCACGCATAGCCCGACGTTTCAGTGTTTTAGGAGACGCCCATAATTTTAAAGTAATTATCGGCAAAGACGAAATCACTACTCAGGATCGCGGATACCACGCAGATGTACAGTTTTGGTGGGATCTAGAAGATGCTACCAGAGCAGCTCAAAAGCCATTGCTCAAAAATCTCGCCACCGACGAAGACGGCCATGAATGTATAAAGCGAATAAATAACGTTGTAGTTGTGGAAAACCGCGCCTACAATCTTCGCGGATTTATCGCAACCGTCGCAAAACCAAAAAGTTTAAAAAAGACTGATGACAACATAAACCAAATTTCGTTATTTGCTAACGGCCGCGTATTCCAAGAAGATATGCTAAAAGACATTGGAAATGCCAAGGTATTTAATAGCTATATTGTTGGAGAAATACACGCTGATTTCCTTGATGCAGATTCGATAGACCGGGCTACTGCAAACCGAGAGTCCGTAAAAACCGGAGACCCACTTGTAAGTGCGGTCCGTGCGTGGCTGAAGAATACGCTTGATGACATAGCTGACCAGTGGGACGATTGGCGGCGTCAGCAAAATGTTGACAGTGATGATGATCGTACTAAGTTGGCTTTAGAAAAATGGTATGCCTCCTTGACCGATGCGAGGGATAGAAAGCTAGCACAGAAACTAATCACTCCGATTTTGTCAGCCGAACATTCTAATGACGAGACAAAAAACAAAGACATCAAACGAGACTTGGTTCGAAGCGCAATCGTAGGCTTTGAGAAACTGAGAATTAGAAAGCAATTAGATAAACTAGAAAAAATAACTGATGTCTTATCCGTCGAATTCCAGAAGCTATTCCTAAACCTCGACAGTGTCGAAGCAACTCACTACCACGAGATAACACGCTCCAGATTGCAAGTAATTGAAAAATTTGAAAAGGAAATTGCGAACACGGACGCGCTTGAGAAAGTCGCTCAAAATTACCTGTTCGATCACCTATGGCTGCTTGACCCTACGTGGGGGCCGGTTGGTGAAAGTAAGGTAATGGAACAAACCCTCACTAAGGAGCTTAAAGCAATAGCACCCGACGCCCCTACAGGAGCGCGAATTGATATTGCATATAGAACCTCAACAGGACGTCATATCATTGTTGAACTAAAAAAACCCGATAAGACATCGGTGGATGTAGACGACCTAACGAAGCAAGGACGGAAGTACAGAGGCGCAATTACCGAATATCTGCGAAAACAAACCGACATCGGTGGTTTGAACGGCCGCAGACCAGCGATAGATGTAGTTTTCGTTACTGCAGAACTTCCCAGGACTACCGACGGGGATGCATTGGAAATCCTTAGAGGCAACCAGATGCAATCGTTCACCTATAAAGGAATGATTGTAAATGCTAGAAAAGCCTATCAAGAGTACTTGGACGCATCCCCGAACGTTTCTGTTATTGATGATATTGTTTCCAACATAACCTAACGTCTAAGGCTTGCCTCACTGCGCTGTGGGGCGAGATGGAGCATTCGACGTGGTCGACTGTTTAGTATCGAACCGGTGTAGACGCACCGGTTCGTCTCCTCGTTTCCTGCGCAGTGAATTTTAGGCCCCCACGGGAATTTCATAAGGTTTGAAACGCACGACTTCCTCCCCAAGCCACTCATTCACCTGCGCCATACGTGCCTGAATCGGCTCCAGTTCATTGGCCGCATAAATCTGCGCCGCTTCCCTGATCGACCCAAACCCACCCGCGTTTTGCGGCACGATGCCCATCAGCTGCGGCGGAATGCGCAAGCTCGCCAGCACATCGTCGCGGGTCTGATTTTTGATCGAGTTGAATTCGTCCTTAGCCGTTACTTCGCTGACCGGGATGATCTGCAGCCCATCCTTTTTGCCGTTCGGCGAGTACACGAACAGGTTGCGAAAGTTGCCAGGCCCCTTGGAGTCTTTCAGCGCTTTGCGCAGGGAGTCGACGTCCGCTTCGTTCTGCGCCGCATCGGTCATGTAGAGAATGAAACCGGCATGACTGCCGTTTTCGTAGTACTTGCGACGAAAAAGCGTGGCCGACTCATTCAGCAGTGCCGACTGCAAAGCGCTGATCCACTCGGGCAGGCCGTACACTTCCTGATGCAGATCCGCCTCTCGCAGATGAAAGACGGTGCCCGGTTCAAATTCGTGCTCTTCCTTCCAACCCTGAACCATGAACTGCCGGCCGTCCTTGCCCTGGCGCATGTACTTTGCCAGCGGCGGCACCAGCTCGCGCACCGGCCCTAGCATCGAACGTCGTCCTTCCAGATAACCATTGCCCAGGCAAAGAAAATCCAGCGCGAACTGTTCAAACGCCGCGCGCGACAGCAATCGGTGCGGGATAAAGGTCTTGCTCAACAGGTTGAGCTTGAACATCAAGCCCGAATGCAGATGCACGCTGGAACCCACCGACCGTGCCAGGCCATCCAACGACAGCGGCGGCTCGTACCAACGCCCGTTAAACCAGCATTCCAGATAATCGAACACCTCACGACCGCTCAGAACGGGGGATGGATCGCCGAAGCTGAACGCCTCCATCTTGCTGTCACTGCGCGGGATAAATTCCTGCGTTACCACTGTGGGAGCCTGGGCGAGGTGCTTGTTGTTTCTGCGGCGGTTCGACATCAAAAAATCTCCATCCGCCCGGTGTTGGCAGAGGTCTGCCCCTCCAGCGGTTCGTTGTGCAATGCGTGAAAGAGCGCCCACGCCAGGTCGGCGTGGCCGGTGTTGTCGTTGCGGCCGGCGGTGTACGTGAATTGGCGACCGCCTGCGGTGATGGTCTTGCGGATCGCCATCAACGATTGCGCCATGTCGGTCCAGCCGGCGTCGAACTCCAGACGGCCCCGGTGGATCACGTCGTAAGCCTTCAGCACCAGGCGGGTCTTGACCTCTGGCGAATAACTGAAGGTGGTGACGTTGGGGAAGAATTGGCGCACCAGCTGCGCCACGCCGCTGCCCAGGCCAGTGACGTCGATCCCGATGTACGTCACCCAGTAACGGTCGCAGACGGCTTTAATCAGGCTGGCCTGCGCAGCGAAGTCCATCCCGCGGAACTGGTGACGTTCCAGCACCCGGAACTTGCCGCCCGGTACCAGCGGCGGCGCGACCACCACCAGGCCGGAGCAGTCGCCAGTTTCCGCAGGGTCATAGCCCACCCACACTTGGCGATCACCGAATGGGCGCATCGCAAACGGCTTGTAGTCCTCGGCCCACTCGACCCAACTGTCGACCATGCACGCCTGCAGCACCGTCAGGGGAAAGATGCTCGCGCCGTCGTCAACGAACTCGCACATCAGTAGGTTGGCAAACGCCTCGGGACTGTACTCGCGGCGCAGCTCCTCAATGTCGAACAGGTCGCAACCGCCTTGCTCGGCGTCGAGGATGGTGACGATCTGGCGCCACAGCCGGTCTTCGCAGAACCGACCTTGCTGGAGCGCGCCGTGGGAAACATCGACCTTGGTGTGTTGCGCCGCTGGCTTGCCTTTGTTGAAGCGTTCGCCAGTCCAGAACGTATAGGCTTCGTGGGCCATGGTCGAGGGCGTCGAGAAGTAGGTTTTGCGCCACTTTTTGTGCATCGCCATGCCGGAGGCGACCTTGTTCAGCTCCTCAAATTTGAACGTCCAGAAGAACTCATCGAAGTAGAAATTACCGTGGTAGCCCTGGGCGGTGCGCGCATTCGTACCGAGAAAAAACAGCTCGGCGCCATTGGGCAAGACGATAGGGTCGCCGGTCAGCTCAACACCAATGACCTCGCGGGCAAACGCCTGAATGTATCCCCGAAACAGGTAAGCCTGGTTCTTCGAAGCCGATAAGAAGATCTGATTGCGACCCGTCTCCAGCGCATCAATGAACGCCTCGCGGGCAAAGTAGTAAGTGGCGCCGATCTGCCGGCTTTTGAGGATGACGCGAGTGCGCTGGTTTCCCGCCCGGTACCAATCCTTCTGATAGTCGAAACACCCATCGATAAACGCTTCACGCAGCAGCTCGATCTGGTCTTCGCTGATGTCGTTTTTCGGCGTCTTTTTCTTCGGCCCTTCGTTGCGCTTGGCAAGGTTGGGGTTGAGTTCGGTTTCGGTACCGCCGCCCTGAAAACGCTGAATGCGCGCCTGGCGCTCCAACTGCCGGTGCAACAGGTCAATTTCCTTGAAGTCACCGCCGCTCTTGCCTTCCTTGAGGATCAATTGCACCAGGCGCGCTTCCAGTGCGCCCCCAATCCGCTCAACGTTGTCGGCCCGGTCCCACTCGTCACGAGCCTTCCAGCTGTGTAGCGCTTTTTCCTTTTCGCCCGTAGCCTCGGCAATCTCGCAGATACGCCAACCCATCCAATAGAGGAACTTGGATTGGCGTCTGGGATCGATGGGGAGCAGTTCAGTCGTAGTCATGGCCACGATGCTGCCGCTCTGGCCTGCGACTCAGTAGCGCCGCCCCTTGTAGATCCTCCCTCTACAATCTCGTCCCGTTGCCGCAACTCGCGCGCGTCACGACCATGCCCCTCATTGCAACGCACTTAGCGCCCAACGCATTGAGGATTCCAGGCATGAAGAAATTTCGCAGTAATTGGTTCCGTGTCGCCGTCGAGGGCGCTACCTCGGACAAGCGCACCATCAAACGCAGTTGGCTGGAACAGGCGGCGAAAAACTTCAATCCCTCCACGTACGGCGCCCGAATCTGGCTGGAGCACTTCCGCAGCTTGCTGCCAGACAGCCCTTTCAAAGCCTACGGCGACGTGCTCGCGGTCAAGACCGAAGAAGTAGAAATCAACGGTCAGAAGAAGCTGGCCCTGTTTGCCCAGGTCGAGCCAACGCCCGACCTGATCGCCATGAACAAGGCCAAGCAGAAGATCTACACCTCGATTGAAATCGACGACAGCTTCTCGGATACCGGCGAGGCGTACATCGTCGGCCTGGCGGTGACCGACTCCCCAGCCAGCCTGGGCACCGACGTACTGTCTTTTTCTGCGCAGAAGCCCGAATCCAGCCCTTTCAAAGACCGCCATTACTCGGCGACGTCGATGTTCACCGAGGCAGTGGAGACCGAGCTGCAGTTTGAAGAAGTCGAAGACAAGCCCGGCCTCGGCGCCCAGCTTTTCAGCAAGGTCCAGGCGTTGCTGGGCGGCAAACAGGCAAAGGACGATGCAGAGTTCGCCCAGATCGGCCAGGCCGTTGAAGCGATTGCCGACCACGTCAAAGACCTTCCGGATCAGCTCGCCGCCGAGAAGAAATTTTCCGGCGAACTGAACACCAAGGTCGAGCAGCTCAGCAAAGACCTGGGCGAGCTGAAAACGACCCTCGGCAACACACAAGACCACTCTCAAACCCAGCGCCCACCGGTAACCGGCGGCGGCAAACAAGCCCTGGCTGAATTCTGACCTGCGGCCTCAACCGCCCAGCCCACTATCGGAGACACCCATGCGTAACGACACTCGAAAACTCTTCACTGGCTATCTCGCCCAGGTGGCACAGATCAACGGCGTGGAATCGGCCACCGCCACGTTCAGCGTGGACCCGACTATCCAGCAGCGCCTGGAAACCAAGATTCAGGAATCGAGCGAGTTCCTGACTAAAGTCAACGTCATCGGCGTCGATGAACAGGAAGGCGAAAAGGTCGGCTTAGGCGTCGGCGGCACCGTTGCCAGTCGCACCAACACCAAGGTCAAGAAGCGTGAGCCAAGCAGCATTGGCACCCTGTCCAGCGACAAGTACCGAGCTGAGCAGACCGACTTTGACACCTACGTCAGTTACAAGCAGCTCGACGCTTGGGCGAAGTTCCCGGACTTCCAGACTCGCCTGGCCGGCGCAATTGCCCAACGTCAGGCGCTCGACCGTATCCAAATCGGTTTCTACGGTACTTCGGCCGCCGAACAAACCGACCGCACCGCGCACCCGTTGCTGGAAGACGTCAACATCGGTTGGCTCCAGCAATACCGCACTCACGCGCCTGACCGCGTGCTGAAAGAAGGCGCCGTCGCCGGCAAGATCACCATCGGTAAAACCGGCGATTTCAAAAACATCGACGCCCTGGTCTATGACGCCATTCAGTTGCTCGACCCCTGGTACCGCCGTAACCCTGGTTTGGTGGTACTGACAGGCCGAGAGTTGGTGCACGACAAGTTCCTGGCCCTGGTCAACAAGGACCAAGACGCTACCAATACCCTGGCGAGCGACCTGATCATCTCGCAGCGCCGCGTCGGTGGCCTACCGCTGTACGAAGTGCCGTATATCCCTGAGGGCACCATCCTCATCACCACGTTCGCCAACCTGTCGGTGTACTGGCAGATCGGCGGACGTCGCCGCTACCTCAAGGAAGAGCCGGAGTGGAACCGTGTCAGCAACTTCGAATCGTCGAACGAAGCTTACGTGGTTGAGGAATATGGCCTGGGCTGCCTGCTGGAAAACATCACCCCAGTCGAAGAAGCCGGCAGCGAGGGTTAACCCCATGGCACTCAGCATCGCCCAAGCCCACCAGCGCCGCGCACGCGCGTCCATGGAGGCGGCAAAAACAGCACCGCAGCAATCCATGGCCGGTGCCACAGCCTACGAGCATCAGTTGAATCAGCTGCTGCAAGACCGCTTGCGCTTGAAGGCCATCCAGTCCAACGAAGGCAAGGCTGCGCTCAAGCTGCAGCTGCTGCCTGAGTACATCCCTTATGTCGAGGGCGTGCTCCAAGCTGGCAATGGCGCTCAGGACGACGTTATGACCACTGTCATGGTCTGGCGCGTCGATGTTGAGGACTACAGCGGCGCTCTGGACATCGCCGACTACGTCCTCAAGCACAAGCTGATCATGCCGGACCGCTTCGAACGCACTACCGGTTGCCTGGTGGCGGAGGAAATCGCCACCGCCGCGCTGAAAGCGCAGAAGGCCAACGGCAGTTTCGACTTAGCGATCCTGCACCGCACGGTTGAACTGACCGAGGCCGAGGACATGCCCGACCAAGCCCGCGCCAAGCTGTTCCTGGCAACTGGCCGCGCCACCTTGCACGGCATCAGCGCCGAAGAGCCTGGTCATCCTGGACAGATTCAGGCCGGTATCGACCTGCTCAAGCGCGCCATCAAGCTACACGACGGCTGCGGCGGCAAGAAAGATTTGGACGGCGCCGAACGCCTCCTGAAAAAACACGCTGCCACTGGCAGCTAACCGAGCGTCCCCACGCACCCCGCCGGCTCGGGGCGGATCGGCCAGGCCGCTCCTCCTGAACGTGAAGCCCCGACCACCGGCGACCTATTTTCGAGTGCAGTCTCATGAGCGCATTTGTTGCCAGCGGCACCGTCGCCAGCGGCCACATAAACACCGACCCGTTCTGGCCGTCGATTGATCTGGACAACCTGCGGGCCACCCTGCGCATCGACTCCAGTGTCACCCCGGCCCGCCTGGAAACCGCCGTGATCGCCGCTGCCATCAACCTCAACCGCGAACTGAGTGACTGGCGCAATGCTCAACAGGCGGCTGGCTACGCCACGCTGGCAGATGTCCCAGATGATCGGATCAAGGACGTATCTGTAAAGGCCCACCTCTACCGTCGTGCCATCGAAGCCGGTACCGGTGCCGAGGTGTGCGAGCGTTACCGAGACTACAGCGCGACCAACTCTGGTAATGCCAAGGCCGAAGAGAATGCACCCACCATCGACGACTACCGCCGCGACCTGCGCTGGGCAGTCCGTGATTTTCTCGGGAAAAACCGCACCACCGTGGAGCTGATCTGATGCCAGTCACCATCCGCGCCAATCAAAACGAGACCGTCGACGCTCTGTGCTGGCGGTATTACGGCCGAACAGCGGGCGTCACCGAAGCGGTGCTACAGGCGAACCCCGGCCTGGCTGATCACGGCCCCATCTTGCCGCACGGCCTCCCCGTCAACATGCCCGAAGCCAAAACCAGCGCGCCACAGCGCCAGATGGTGCAGCTATGGGACTAACACTGCGGCACCCAGCCCTTGTACCCACCAACCCTGGACAACGGAATGAAACGCATGCCTGACCGTCCCGACACCTGGGCCTGGCTCGCCGCCTGGCTCGAAAATAACTGGCCGACTCTTTATGCCGGACTCCTTGCTTTGGTCATCGCGGCCCTTCGGGTCATGTACGGCGGAGGAACCCTGCGCCGTATGCTGATTGAGGCCCCGCTGTGCGGCACGTTGGCCTTGTCTGTAAGCCATGGCCTAGCACTGCTGGGCATTCCGACATCTACCGCGCCGTTTTTCGGCGGGGTGATTGGGCTGCTCGGTGTCGAAGGCACCCGCGCGGCGGCCAAGAAGTTTTTCAACCGCAAGGTAGAACAGCTATGACTACCCTTCGCCACGGCTGCCGCTCGCAAGCGGTGCTGATCCTGCAAAAGAACCTCAACAAACACGGTGCCAACCTGACGCCGGACGGTGACTACGGTGACGCCACCGAAGCCGCCGTCCGTGCATACCAGGTCAAAGCTGGCCTGGTCGCCGATGGCATCGCCGGTAACAAGACCCAAACCAGCCTGGCCGGTGGTGACTGCGCCCTGTTGCTGCGTAACAACGACCTGTTAGCCGCAGCCGAACGCCTGGACGTGCCGCTGGCAAGCATCTACGCGGTCAACGAAGTGGAGTCCAAGGGCAAAGGCTTCCTCGACAACGGCAAGCCGGTGATCCTGTTCGAACGGCACGTTATGTACCGCCAGCTCGGCAAGGTTCGACACACGGGTGATGACCCCGCAGATATCAAGCGCCATGCCGACGAACTCGCCGCGACCAACCCCGCCTTGGTCAACCCGAAGGCCGGTGGCTATATCGGCGGTACCGCCGAGCATCAACGCCTGGCCATGGCCCGTCAGATCGACGACACGGCCGCACTTGAATCCGCATCCTGGGGCGCTTTCCAAATCATGGGATATCACTGGGAGCGCCTTGGCTACGCGAGCGTGCAGGCCTTCGTGGCGGCGATGAGTGCCGGCGAATCGCAACAGTTCGACGCTTTCACGCGCTTCATTGAAACCGACCCGGCGCTGCACAAGGCGCTGAAAGCCCGCAAATGGGCCGAGTTTGCTCGGCTCTACAACGGGCCGGATTACCTGCGGAATCTTTACGACACCAAGCTGCAGCGCGCCTACGAGCGGCACGCTGGCTGTGAGTGCGGACAAGGGGTGGCGGCATGATTGACTTCGAAGCAGTGAAGAAACTCCGCGTGCGGGACGGGGATCTGCTGGTGGTCCCGGAATCGACCGAACAAGACGACATGCTTCGGCTGGCCGAGTGCATCCAGCTGATGAACAACGCCAGGGCCGTGATCGTACGCGGCCCGATCAAGCAGCTCGACGCCGCAGCCATGAACAAACTCGGCTGGTACCGCGCGTGAGTCCCCTGCGCCAGGCCCTGTACGGCATTGCCCTGCTCGGTGCCCTGGCGCTGCTGATCTGGGGCCAGCAACAGCGCATCAATACCGCCGAAAGCCAAACAGACCTGGCAAAGAGTGCGGCCAAGACGGCCCGCGAAGATGCCGACCGCAATCTGGCGACCGCCACCACGCTCACCGCCACCCTGAAGCAAGAGCGCGAAAACCAGTCAACTCTGCGCGCCCAGCAGGATCAACTGCGCCAGGCCCTGGCAAAGCGCGCACGAACCATAAAGGAACTAAAACTTGAAAACGACGAACTACGCGACTGGGCTGCTCAGCCTCTGCCTGACGCTGCTCGCCGGCTGCGCGAGCGCCCCGCCCTCACCGGCGCCGCAGCTTACCGTGACTGGCTGTCCGGCCGTGGTGCCGTGCCAGCTGCCGGCGACCAGCCCGCTCAACAACGGTGACCTACTGACCGACGAAGACCGAACCGAAGCAGCCTGGGCTGACTGTGCGGCGCAAGTCGATATGGTTTACAAACACCAGCAGGCCAACCCATGAACAAAGCCGAAAGCCTGCGCGCCCACTTGTTGGCCACCGTAGCCGAATTCAAGCACGACCCTGACCGACTGCTGATCTTCATCGACAACGGCAAGGTCCGCTGCACCGCTGCCCACACCCTATCGTTTGAATACAGCTTCGACCTGCAGATCATCCTCACCGAATTCGCCGGCCACCCAGACAGCGTGTTCCTGCCCATCCTGGGCTGGCTCAGCGTCAACCAGTCCGAGTTGCTGGAGAGTCTCAACAAGGTCAACGACGGCATCCAGTTCGAAGCAGACATCCTCGATAAGGACAAAGTAGACCTCAGCATTACACTGGCGCTTACAGAGAAAGTGGTCGTCGGCAAGAATGACCAGGGCAACACCACAGTGAAGCACCCGAACGAACCACAGTATGTGGCGGGCTACCTCGATCCGAACTGGAAGCCTGGGGCCCAGGGCAACACCAGTGAATGGCTAGTGCCGGATGGCAAGTAATCTGGAGGCGCTGGAAACTTGGGCGGCGGTGCTGCTAGAACGGCTGGAGCCTGGTGCACGCAATCAACTTGCCCGGAACATTGGGCAGGAACTTCGTGGGAGTCAGCAAAAACGGGTAATCGCCCAGGAAAATCCTGATGGCACCAAATTCGCCCCACGAAAAAAACGGAATCTGCGCGGAAAACAGGGGCGTATTCGAAGGAAGCTTGCGATGTTCAAAAAGCTGCGGACAGCGAGCTATCTGAAGGTCCGAGGTGACAGCAATGCCGTAACCGTAGGCTTCACTGGGCGTATCGCCAGAATCGCTAGGGTTCACCAGTACGGGTTGAAGGATCGTGCTGAGCGAGGCGCTCCCGAGACAAGTTACGAACAGCGTGAAATTTTAGGCTTTTCCGAAGCAGATATTGCATTAATACGCGACAATCTGCTCAGTCGCTTGACCTGATGACGAAACTTCATCCAGCATACAAATGATCAGGTTGAATTTTATCTTTGTATACTTGGTGCAACGTAGTCAAATAAGCCCCACCAAAAGCAGTCAAAGTATAACCAACTTTAATATATTGCTCTTGTTTTTGCGCGCCTATATTGACAGTTCGAAAAGCCAATTCAATTTTACGTTTTAGCACTCGCTGCGCCGTCATAACATCCCCTAACGATTCTTCCAAAATGTATTCATTATGATAGCCATGCATGAAAAAATGTATATTCATAACTTGCAGCGCTATTGTGGCTTGCACTTGATCTTCAAACTGAGAATAAGTGACTTCTCGCTTTACAAGTCGGCGAAATATCCCACCAATTATTTTAGCTTTTTGCTCCTCGTCTACTCTTTCAATTATCTCTAAGAGCTCGCTTACAAAGTCATCTTCTTTTCCCTCATCGTTTAAATCTGTATAAAACTTATCCCACTCATCATCCGTAAAACTTCCTGCCGCCTCGGTAAAAATCTCAACTTTTTTCTTGAACTTACCTTCTTTATACTGGAGATAGGTTTTCACCACACCAGTCACTGTTGAGACAAAAGGTATTGCCTTGAATACCTCGCTATCAGAAGTAGCATCCACCATAGCCTCAACATACTCAGCTAGATCAAAGTCTTCCGCTTTCTTTTTGACCTTGCCAATCAACCTTTTATTTCTATCTATCATATGTACATTCCGAAAATAATTAGGCGCGAAAACTAGTTTTTCATCTGTGAACCGTTCATCTCTGAATCTAGATTGTAGTGGCGAACCTTACAAGACTAAAAGCATGCGGCTTCGCACGCGCAACGCCACCATCGGCGCCATGAACGACTTCGCCGCCCTCTCCCGCATGCTCGAAAACCTCATCCGCTTCGGCGTCATCGCCGCCGTGCAGATGGAGCCCCCGCGCGTGCAGGTAAAAACCGGAACACTGACCACCGCCTGGCTGCCATGGCTGACCCTACGCGCCGGATCTGACCGCGAGTGGGACCCACCTACCGTTGAGGAGCAGGTGATCCTATTCAGCCCATCCGGCCAGCTCGCCAATGGCGTCGTCATCACCGGCCTACCCAGCGACCACATCCCCGCCAACGGCAACCGCGCCGGCCTGCACCGTCGTACCTACTCCGACGGCACGGTGATCGAATACGACAGCGTCGCCCATCACCTCACCGCCACACTTGCCGAAGGCGGCACCACCAATCTGGTCAGCACGGGCGGCATCAAAATCGTTGGCCCAATCATCCACCAGGGCGACTACACCCAGACCGGCAACCAGAACGTCACCGGCACCGTGACCGTCACCACCGACGTGGTCGCTGCCGGCATCAGCTTGGTCAACCACCCGCACGGCGGCGTGATGCCAGGCAGCGGCAAGACGGGGAAACCAGAATGAACCGACAAACCGGCGCTGCCATCGGCACTCTGGACCACATAGCCCAAGGGATGACCGACATCCTCACCACCCGCATCGGCACCCGCGTCATGCGCCGCGAATACGGGAGCCTGCTGCCCGAACTGGTGGACCATCCGTTCAACGACGTTACCCGCCTGCGGGTTTACTCAGGGGTGGTCATGGCACTTATGCGCTGGGAGACCCGTGTAAGCCTAAGCCGCGTTCAGTTCCTCGGTGCCACCCTGCAAGGCCGGTCGGTGTTGGAGCTGGAGGGCAGCGTTGTCGATACGAATGAGCCGTTCAGCATGAGTCTGCCTTTGCAATTGGGGGGCAGTGTATGAACACGTTTGCCGCCATCGACCTCAGCTTGTTACCCGCTCCACAGATCGTTGAGCAGATCGATTACGAGCAGATCCTTGCCGAGCGCAAGGCTTACGCCATCAGCCTTTGGCCGGTAGAAGAGCAAGCCGAAATTGCCGCCCGCCTTGAAATGGAGTCAGAACCGCTGACCAAGCTGATTGAGGAGAATACCTACCGCGAAACCATCTGGCGGCAGCGGGTCAACGAAGCGGCTACCGCTAACCTGCTCGCCCTTGCCAAGGGCAGCGACCTGGACAACTTGGCGGCGAACTACAACGTCAAGCGCCTGGTGACTCAAGTCGGTAACCCCACGGCGATGCCGCCCATCCCTGAACTGATGGAAACTGACGATAGCCTACGCGAACGCGCGCAGATGGCCTGGGAGGGTCTCAGCACCGCCGGCCCGCAAAACAGCTACATCTTTCATGCCCGTGCAGCGGATGGCCGCGTTGCCGACGCCACGGCAGAGAGCCCTTCACCAGCGGTCATCGTGGTGACAGTGCAAGGCATGCAAGCCGACGGCACGGCTGAGCCGGATTTGTTGGCAGTGGTCAACCGGTACCTCAGCGGCGAAGACCGCCGCCCCGTGGCGGATCGACTCACGGTTCAGGCCGCGCAAATTCTGCGTTACCAGGTCAACGCCAAGCTCCATTTGCTTACCAGCGGCCCGGAAACCGAGCCTGCCCGGATCGCTGCCGAGCAGCGCTTGCACGCCTACGTGCATCAACGCCGACGACTGGGCATGGAAGTTTCAGAATCCGCAATCCATGCCGCGCTTCATGTCGAAGGTGTACGCAAGGTAGAGCTGGTGAACTGGTCCGATATCGCCGCCACGCCCTACCAGGCGCCGTACTGCTCTGATATCCAAATAGCGGTTGTGGCTCAGTGATGGGCGCCCAACACCTACTTCCGGGCAACTCGACGCCACTGGAGCGCCAAGCCGCTGTGGCGTTGGCACAGATCCAACGGGTACCTATCCCGCTGCGCCTGCTGTGGAACCCTGACCTGTGCCCTTTGCCTCTCCTTCCCTACCTGGCCTGGTCGTTTTCAGTCGATCGCTGGGACAGTGCCTGGTCAGAACCCACCAAGCGTGCGGCAGTCCGTGCCGCGTACTACATCCACTCGCGCAAAGGCACGGTCGGCGCACTGCGGCGGGTGGTAGAGCCACTGGGCTACCTCATCGAGATTATCGAGTGGTGGCAGGAAGTGCCGGAGGGCGTACCGGGTACGTTCAAGCTCAAGGTCGGCGTGCTGGACACCGGCATCACCGAAGAGATGTACCAGGAACTCACCTTCCTGATCGACGACGCCAAGCCCCGCAGCCGTCACCTCACCGGCCTGGCAATCAGCCTGGCAACCACCGGCATCTTTTACATCGGCGCCTGCGTCAACGAAGGCGATGAACTCAGCGTTTACCCACCGACCCAACGCGATATCGAGGTCAGCGGCTATCTGCGCCTGGGTGGCCGCGAACACCACATTGACACGATGGACATCCTCCCATGATCGACCAGAACAGCCAGTTTCAAGCCATCCTCACCGCTGTCGGCGAAGCCAAGCAGGCGAACGCGGACGCCCTGGGCATTCCATGGACCTTCTCGCAGATGGCTGTGGGAGATGCCAACGATACAAACCCTTTTCCTGACCGCCTGCAAACCAAGCTGATTAACGAGCGCCGCCGCGCCCCGCTTAACCAGCTCAAACCGGACCCGAAAAACCCTGGCGTTATTATTGCCGAACAAGTTATCCCGGAGAGCGTTGGCGGCTTCTGGATTCGGGAAATTGGTCTGTACGATCAAGACGGTGACCTGGTAGCAGTCGCCAACTGTGCGCCAACGTATAAGCCTCTCATGTCCCAAGGCTCCGGTCGGACGCAGATCATTCGGATGAACTTGATCGTCTCCAGCCTGGCAAACATCGTGTTGAAGATTGACCCATCGGTGGTATTGGCAACGCGGCAGTATGTAGATGAAAGAACCTACACCTACGTGCCCGTGCAGCAAGGTGGCGGTATCAGGCAAACACCATCAGTCGCCAATAAAATTTTCATTGGCTATTCAGCGTCGGGAGACGGGCGTTTGCGCGCCACTGTCGATGGTACCGACTTGGGTGATATCGCCTTCACACCACATTTACAGGCGCTGCTTGATCAGATTTTGGACAAGGTTCCAGCGAACCTGAACACCCTGAAAAAGCTTGCCCTGGCTGTGGGCAACGATCCGGAGTATGCGCAGAACGTCAACAAAGCGCTGGCAGGCTTGCAGGCGAAACTGGGCTTTAACCCGGTGCAGCAAGGCGGAGGCATCAAACAAACCGCCACGACTGCAAACAAGGTGTTCATCGGTTATTCGGGAGACGGCGATGGGCGTTTGCGCGCCACTGTTGATAACACCGACCTGGGAGCATTTGCATTCACCTCCAACTTGCAGGCGCTGCTTGACCAGATCCTGGACAACACCCCGGCTAACCTCAACACCTTGAGAAAGCTTGCGCTGGCCGTCGGCAACGATCCGGAATATGCGCAGAACGTCAACAAGGTGCTGGCAAAAAAGGCTGACAGCGCAACCTCCCTTGATGGATACGGTATTGCAATAGCGACCCAACTGGAGGCTGAGGCAGGAGTAGAAAACAGCAAGCCGGCGACCATGCTCCGAGTCGCGCAATACGTCGCCAAAGTGCTGACTGGCTTCCAGGCAAAGCTGGGGTTTGCCCCCGTTCAGCAAGGCGGCGGCATCGGGCAGACCGATGGCGATAAGAACAAAATCTTTCTAGGGTTCGGCACCAACAGCCGTCTGAAGGTAACGGTCGATAACACGGACCTGGGCAATGTCATTTTTGATAAGCAAAAAGCCCAGGAAGCTGAGCCAGGCATCATCCAGCTCGCTACCATCGCCGAAGTTCAGCAAGGTTCCAGCACTCTGGCTGCGGTTACTCCAAAGAATTTACGAATGGGCTTTTTTATGAGCCTCAGCGCGAACGGCTATATCGTTTTCCCCACGTGGATGGGCAGTTTTATGTTCCAGTGGGGGCGATTCTCGCTGGCCGCAAATACAGCCGCTCAAACCGCCGTTACCTACCCGATTCCTTTTGGTACGGTGCTTCATGCGTGGACGGGGGTGGATGGTGCAGCCAATGACCAAATCGGCACGCAAGACCGGACCACCCTTGGCATGACAGTAAGCAAGGGCTCGTCTGATACAGCCCCACGCAACGGCACATGGTTCGCAATTGGAGGTGCATTCTAATGGCAGACAAATACGCGACGTTCAAGCCCGATGGAACATTGCATCTTCGGTTGATCAAAGGGCTTTATAAAATCCCCAAAGATGCTGTGCCAGTAGAGGACGAACTCTGGCTACGACTGATCAATGAAACCGACTGCATTTGGCGACGGGTAGACGGCACCATTGTCAAAGAGCCGTTGCCCATCGTCGAGCCACCGCCCCCAACCCGCGAGGAAGTCGAAGCCCTGCGCCTACGCGCCTACGCCGACCCACTGGTCGGCTCCGACCGCTATTTCGCCGAAGCCCAACGCATGCAAGTCATGAACGAGCCTGGCTGGGAGGCTATCCGCGCGGACGGCGTGAAGCGCTTTGAAGAGATCCAGCAACAATTCCCCTGGACCGAATCCGCACCTGTAACGCCCTGACCTACAAGCGCCGCCGCTCGCCCATTCGGCGCGCGCGCGGCAGCCTGTGCACTGTCATTCCATCACAGCGCAGGCAACCACCCATGGCCGGTTCAGACTATCTCCACGGCGTGCGGGTCATCGAACTCAACGACGGCACCCGCCCCATTCGCACCATCCCCACCGCAGTCATCGGCCTGGTTTGCACGGCTGAAGACGCAGACCCACTCATGTTCCCCCAGGACACGCCCGTCCTGCTTACCGGCGTTCAAGCGGCCATCGGCAAAGCCGGTGTCAAGGGCACCCTGGCGACCAGCCTGAAAGCCATCGGCGACCAGACCAAGCCCTACGTCATCGTAGTACGGGTTAAGGAAGGTGCCGACGAAGCCACCACCACCAGCGCCTTGATCGGCACCACCACCGCCGAGGGCAAATACACCGGCATGAAAGCGCTGCTCGCCGCCAAGGCCCGCGTGGGCATGACGCCGCGTATTCTCGGTGTGCCAGGTCTCGACAGTTTGCCGGTGGCCACCGCCCTGGTATCGATTGCCCAGGACTTGCGCGCCTTCGCCTACGTCAACGCATGGGACTGCAAAACCAAGGAAGAGGTAGTCGCCTACCGCGAGAACTTCGGTGCCCGCGAAGTGATGGCGATCTGGCCTGACTTCCAAAACTGGGACACCGTCACCAGCAAGACGGTCACCTCCTCGGCCGTGGCGCGCGCCCTGGGCTTACGAGCGAAGATCGATCAGGAAATCGGCTGGCATAAGACCATCTCCAACGTCGCCGTCAACGGCGTCACCGGTATCAGCGCCGACGTGTTCTGGGATTTGCAGAACCCGGCCACCGACGCCAACTACCTCAATAGCAACGAGGTCACCACCCTGATCAATGAGGGCGGTTTCCGCTTCTGGGGCAGCCGCACCTGCAGCGACGATCCGTTGTTTGCCTTCGAAAACTACACCCGTACCGCGCAGATCCTCGCCGACACCATGGCCGAGGCGCATATGTGGGCCGTGGACAAACCCATGCATGCCTCCCTGGTGCGGGACATCATCGAAGGCATCAACGCTAAGTTTCGCGAGCTGATCGCCCAGGGCTATCTGATCGGCGGCAGTTGCTGGTTTCCTGAAGACATCAACGACAAAGACACCCTCAAGGCCGACAAGCTGACGATCGATTACGACTACACGCCTGTGCCGCCGATGGAAGACCTCACCCTGCGACAGCGCTTCACCGACCGCTACCTGATGACCTTCGCCAGCCAGATCAACGGCTAAACCGGGGCGCCCCGCGAGGGGCGTTCACCCGCTGCCAAATACCCGGAGAACCCCGCCATGGCTATGCCACGCAAACTCAAGAACCTGATGCTATTCAACGACGCCAACATCTACAGGGGCGTGGTCAAGTCCGTCACCCTGCCCGCCCTGGGCCGCAAGATGGAAGCCTATCGCGGCGGGGGCATGAACGGCCCGGTCAAAGCCGACCTGGGCTTTTCCGATGACGGTATCCAGTTCGAATGGAAGACCGGTGGCCTGGACCTGATCAGTCTCAAGCAATTCGGCATGGTCAACGCCTCGGGCGTTGCCCTGCGTTTCACTGGTGCCTATCAACAGGACGACACGGAAGAAATCAGCGCCGTGGAAATCGTTGTGCGTGGTCGTCACGAAACCATTGAAATGGGTGACGCACAGCCAGGCGAAGACACCGAGCATTCGATGACTACCACCTGCACCTATTACAAGTTGACCGTCGACAACGAAGAAATCATCGAAATCGATCTGCTCAATTTCATCGAGAAAGTAGGCGGCGTCGACCTGCTGGAGAAACAGCGCAACGCCTTGGGCATCTGAGCCCTCATCCGTCACTTAACACGCCACCTCAACAGGAGCTTTACCCATGAAAACCGCAGCTACCGAACAACCCGACGTGCAACCGCTGGCCGACGACAATACTGTCGTCCTCGACACGCCGATCCGCCGTGGCACCACTACCATCGACAGCATCACTTTGCGCAAACCCAACTCGGGTGAACTGCGCGGCGTGAGCCTATCCGAGCTGCTGCAATTGGACGTCAACAGTTTGATCAAGGTGTTACCGCGCCTCAGCACGCCGAGCCTTACCAGCATTGAGGTCACCTCCATGGACCCGGCCGACCTGGTTGCCCTGAGCCTGAAGATCACCGGTTTTTTGCTACAGAAATCGGCGAAGACGGATGCATCCCTCGTTGCGTAGAGGAAGCCATGGCCGATCTGGCCGTGGTATTTCACTGGGCACCGGCTGACATGGATCAGTTGGGCCTGCAAGAACTGATGGACTGGCGCGAACGTGCCAGGGTACGGAGTTCCACCGATGGCGAATGATCTACGGTTACAGGTGGTCCTGAACGCCATCGACAAAGCCACCCGCCCGCTGAAGCAAATCAACAACGGCAGCTTGGAGACCGCCCGCGCACTCAAGGCTGCCCGCGACCGCCTGAAGGAACTCAACACCCAGCAAAAAGACGTCAGCGCCTGGAGGGCTCAACGCGCCGCGTCTGAACTGACGAGCACTGCCCTTACTGCTGCCCGCGAAAAAGTCAAAGCCCTTAGCCAGCAGTTCGCCGCAACCGGCGCGCCGACCAAGGCGATGACGCGGGAGTTTCAAGCGGCGGTGCGCGAGGCCACAAAGCTCAAGCAGCAGCACCAGCAACAGAGCGTGCAGTTGCAGGGCCTACGTTCAAAACTCTACGACGCCGGGATAAGCACCAAAAATCTGGGCACCCACGAGCGCCAGCTGCGCGAGCAGATGAGCGCCGCCAACGCCAGTATCACCGAACAAACCAAACGCCTCACGGCCCTCAGCGCCCGACAGAAACGCATGGCGGAAACCCGTGGTGCTTACGATAAGGGCAAACAGTTTGCTGGCAACGCGGCAGTAGCCGGCGGTTCCAGCCTGGGCGTGGCCTACGCCGCCAGCCGCCCTGTAATCGGCGTAGTCAAGGAATACGTCGACTTCGAAACCGCCATGATGGGCGTCGCCAAGCAGGTCGACGGCGCGCGGGACAACAACGGCAAGCTGACCGCCACCTACTACGAGTTTGCGGATGCGATCAAAGCGGCCAGTAACCAAATGCCCATTGCCACCACCGAGTTCGCTGCACTAGTTGAAGCCCAAGCCCGGGCCGGTATCCAGGGCAAGGAAAACCTGCTGACAATGGCGAAGGTGTCGGCTACCGCCGCCGTGGCCTTCGACCTGCCGGCGGAACAAGTCGGCGAAGACATGGGCCGAATCGCCGGCCTTTACAAGGTGCCGATCAAGAACATCTCCGCACTGGGTGACGCGCTCAACTACCTGGACGACAACACCCGTTCCAAGGGCGGCGACATCATCGAAACGCTGACCCGCATGAGCGACGTAGCCGACAAGCTCGACTACCGCAAAGCGGCGGCGTTGGGCAGCACCTTTCTGTCCCTCGGCTCCGCACCAGAAGTTGCCGCGAGCGCTTCCAGGGCAATGGTTCGCGAACTATCCATTGCCACCATGCAGAGCAAGAAGTTTCAGGAGGGCATGGCGATGGTCGGCCTTGACTCAAAATCCGTTCAAAGCGGCATGAGCAAGGACGCCATGGGCACGTTGATGGGTGTCCTCAACCGCATCAAAAAATTGTCGCCTGAACAACAGACAGAGGTGTCGACGCGAATTTTCGGCAAAGAGTTCGGCAAAGACGCGGGCAAGCTGGTCAACAACCTCGACGAGCTGAAGCGTCAACTCGACCTGGTGAACGACGCAGCAGCCAATGGTTCAATGCAACGCGAGATGGATATCCGCGCCGACGCGATCGAAGGTCGCTGGCAGGTGCTGCAAAACAAACTGTTCAACACCAAAAGCGGCGCAGGTGAGTCCGTGCGGGCCACGATGGTCGAAGTCATGGACGCCGTCGGCGGTGTGCTGGACAAGATCAATGGATGGGTCAAAGCCAACCCCACGCTGACTGCGACCCTGTTGAAAATCGTAGCCAGTGTGGTGGTGTTGTCAGCCGTTTTCGGCGGGCTCGCCCTCACACTTGCCGGCATCCTCGGGCCGTTCCTGTTCTTGAGGTTCAGCCTGGCCATGTTCGGCCTGCGCCTGCCTGGCATCATCGGCATCTTCAAGGTGTTCGGCACGGTGCTGCGAACACTCGGGGGCATTCTCATCGGCCCGCTTGTGACCGCGCTTCGCACCGTCAGCATTGCGCTGTGGGGGCTCTCGGCCAACCCGATTGTGCTGGTCATTGCCGCCGTTGTTGCGGCATTGGCGGGTGGCGCCTACCTGATCTACAAAAACTGGGACGCGGTGAAGAACTACTTCGCCAACGCCTGGACCGAAATCAAAGCAGGCTTCGATGGCGGGATCGTCAGCATCATTAATACCCTCGCCAACTTCAGCCCCATCGGCCTGATTTACCAGGCCTTCGCTGGCGTGTTGAGCTACCTGGGCATAGACCTACCCAACCGCTTTACTGAGTTCGGCAACATGATCGTCAACGGCCTGGTCAGCGGGCTCTTGGCGGGGCTTGGCAGCGTCAAGACCGCCATCAGCTCAATCGGCGATGCCAGCATCGGGTGGTTCAAGGAAAAGCTCGGCATCCATAGCCCATCGCGTGTGTTCGCCGAGCTGGGCGGCTTCACCATGGCAGGACTCACACAGGGCCTGGAAGGCGGACAGAAAGGCCCACTGACCGCACTGACCAGCATGACTAAACAACTCACCGCCGCCAGTACTCTGGCCCTGGGCGCCACTGCCATGCCTGCGTTTGCCGTGGACACTACACCCCCCATCAGCAGCGCGCCTCCTTCCATGCTCCAGGACAGCCACGACACATACGAATTCACCATCACAGCCGGGCCTGGCACCGATCTGCAAAGCCTGGAAAAGACCGTGCTCGCCCTGATGGCCCGCATCGAAAACGAAAAAAAGGCGCGTCAGCGCAGCAAACTTTCTGATCTGGAATAACCACTATGATGATGGCCCTCGGCATGTTCGTGTTCAGCCTCAGAACCGCCGCTTATCAGGAACTGCAACGCCAAACCGATTGGCGCCACGCCAGCAACAACCGCATCGGCGCCGCTCCCGCACGGCAGTTCGTCGGGCGTGGCGAGGACTCCATCACCCTCCCCGGCATCATCCTCCCCGAGCTGGCCGGCAGCGCCCTCAGTCTCGACGCCCTGCGCTTAATGGCAAACACCGGCAAGGCTTGGCCGATGGTTGAAGGCAGCGGCAGGATCTACGGCCTGTGGGTGATCGAAAGTTTGAGTGAGAACAAGACCATCTTTTTCAGCGACGGTACGCCACGGCGCATTGAGTTCACCCTTACGCTCAAACGTACCGATGACGACCGCATCGACCTGCTCGGCGCCCCTACCAGCACCGGGCTCAACATTCTGCGGGGGCTGCTGTGATAGAGGCCGCGCTGTCCAAAGTCACCGGTTACCTCGTGGATACGGCGGAACGCTTCGTCCGGGATGCCGCCTATCCTGTTCCGGCCTTCCGTCTCACGGTGGACGGCAACGATATCGCCATGAAAGTCAGTCCGCGGCTGATGAGCTTGGATCTAACCGACAACCGTGGCGTCGAGGCCGACCAGCTCACGATCACATTGAGTGACCATGACGGCCTGCTGTCGATTCCGCCAAAGGGCGCAGTACTTCGCTTGTGGTTGGGCTGGAGCGACACCGGACTGGTGGACAAGGGCACCTACACCGTCGACGAGACAGAGCACAGCGGCGCGCCGGATGTACTCAGCATCCGCGCTCGATCAGCAGACCTGCGCAAAGGGCTGAAGACCAAGCGCGAGCGCAGCTGGAGCAACACTACTCTGGGCAAAGTCATCGGCGATATCGCCATGGGAAACAGCCTCACCTCGACCGTGGCTGGCGCGCTCGGTGCGTTGCCGATCCTGCAGCTTGACCAAGCCAACGAATCGGACGCCAACCTGATCACGCGCCTGGGCGAAGAATTCGATGCGGTGGCCAGCGTGAAGGCTGGGTGTTTGCTGTGCATCCCTGCAGGCGGCGGCAAGACCGCCAGTGGGCTTCCCCTGCCCCACATTACCCTCACACGCGCCGACGGCGATCAGCACCGCTACCTGCAGGCGGATCGCGACAGCTACGACGGTGTGCGCGCCTATTTCTACGATGTGCACAGCGCCAGGAAACAGGAAGCCATTGCCGGCGGTGGCGAGAACCTGAAGGATCTACGCCACACGTACAGCGATCAGCAGTCAGCACTCAGGGCTGCAAGAGCCGAATTTCGACGCCTGCAGCGCGGCAGTGCCACGCTCAGCTACACGCTTGCGATGGGCCGGCCGGATCTGATTCCAGAACTGACCTACACGCTCCAGGGCGTTAAGGCTGAGATCGACGAGATCATTTGGTATGGTGGGAATGTGCAGCACAACCTGAGTGCGGACGGAGGCTATACCGTCAGCCTGGAGCTGGAGAGCAAACTGCCCGAAGACAACGTAGAAGACCTGGCGGAAGAGAACAAGGGCGATTACACGGGGATCATCGCGTACTATCGCGACAAGAAGACCGGGAAGGAAAAGACGATTACGGCAGGAGATCAGACAAAACCGAGGCGGTTGAGGTGGTTGTATGCCAGCGAGAAGACGGCCAAACGTGCTGTGGATCGAGAATGGAAGAAACAGTCAGACCCTACCTAAAGAAGCTTAAGTCAATCAGAGCTCGATATTAATTTGTAAACACGCTTAACAATCATAAGAACCGTCAATAGGAGATTTACTGAAAAGAAAATAGATAGAGAAATCAGGGCGACCTTGTAGTCAAAATCAAAGCTCTTACCAAAAGCATAGATAGGACTATAACTATCCTTCAACAAATACGACAATATCCCTGTAACAATTGAAAACAACGAAATCAAAATTGCGTAAGAAATACTGGATAGCAACTGACTCAAAAGCTGTGCATGAAGAGAATAATGACTATATAAAGCGCAATCTTGACTTACCACTGGCGCGTCATTCATTAGATCTGATAATGAGGTCGCTTCAAAATTTGGCGCCTTTGTTCTATTTGTATCAATAGCCGCAATTTTTTCTTTCACGCGTTTATTCTGGTCATAGACCAGAACCAACAGATTCAAAAGTAGACCTGCAAAAATTGATGAAACTGACATTAATAAGTTAATCAAGCCTGACTTATCAGAAATCCCAAACCAATAGAAAAGCCCAGCAAGCAAAAACGGAGTTATTATAAATATAAAAAAATCAGACCAGTCTATCTTATCATCCGCATCATAAATAGCGGCACGCAAATGCTTGCGCACAATAAAACCGACTTTGATTTTTTTACTCATTTTGAAACCTTTTCAACGAATTCCTTCATCAACACACTAGCATAATCATGCAAACTTTTCTTCTCTGGAGCACCATCTGTAATAATCACATTATCTTCAGTTATCTCAATTGCCGCAATAGGATCGCTCATTTTCAATGAGACAATTTTTTTACGACCGTTTGACTCAATAACTGCTCGCACATCTGTCGAAATTTTGCTCAGTATTTCAACGGGGCTATCTCCACCATCCGCAGGTTTGGATTGGAGAAATGTGTAGGAACCGAAACCGCTACCACGCTTAGGTTTTATCACGAACTCGGTGCGATGAACTTCGAGTTGATCCGCCAAATCACCAGCGTTATCTATGTCGTAATTCGCAAGCCTTATTTCTTTTACGCTGGAGTTTTCTAGCCATTCCTTGACTGTTTTCTCATGAGAGAGAGGAGATATTCTGACCTTTAGATCTATTTGGCGCTTAAAATACTCATTAAATTTTTCATCAAAAAATGATTTTATACCCCTATTCCCTGCACTATGTAAAAGCGCCACTGCGGTTTTACTATTTGAAGGCACGCAGAAATTAAAATAAAAGAATCTAACGTCGGAATCTTCGTGACTCTTATCGTAGGTCTTGGCTTTAGCCTTTACACTGTAGATTGCCCCCGGAATCCCATACTCACCATACTCCACCCATCCAAAGACATTTCGCCCCTTCCGAGTCAACTCAATGACCCGAAATGTCTTTTTTAATTCAGTGTCGTCGTGAACGTTATGAGACAACGCTTTAAGAAAGGCCTCAATAAAGTCGAGAAGATCTTTAGAGCGAACTCTATCTAAAACATGATACCTCTCTAAAAGCTCTCCAGGAAGATATTTATCAAAAATCTTAATCGAGTATGGGCGAAACGAATGCATAAAAATCCCTTCTTAAAGTTATTAAATTACGGCACGACTACAACCAACAATTCAAACGCACTCGAATGAAGCAAAACACCCTACCCAAAAACAACCCAGGCAGTAAACGCAGCTCCTCAACATAGGATCTAATCGATGTCAACATTGTCGTTGCTTAGAGTGTATCTGTTGGGAAATTTCGAAAGTAAGAGCTAGCGAAAACAAGCCAGCTGTATCTGAGGAGGCAGTATTTAGCGTCGTGCTGACCATCAATCACATCCCTATATCCGTGGTGCCAGCACCTAGGTGCCCAGCGAGCTATGCAACCAAAGCCGGGCGGGATAGATAACCGGCGTCCTACCTGGTTGATCCGTTCTTAATGGGTACAGATTATGCTGGCCGTTTGGTATCGGCAAGGGCTTCAGTCAAATCCTTGAGGCGCTGCTCGACATCCATTAAGCGTTTCTTTTCCTCAGCAGCGCTCTGTATCTCCCGCTTACCTGCCTCTCCAAGCGAGCGGAACAGCTCAAGGATGGCCTCCTCCTGCTGATTAACGGTTCGCGCAGCCGATGATTCAGCCGAAACACCTAGACACATAGAGCCTTCGCCTGTCAGCAACCAATCCAGGCTTATACCCAAATGAGTGCGAATGGCAGCCATGGCCTTCGCGTTAGGCTCCCGCTCACCCAGAAGATAGTTTTGGAGCGTCCTGTAAGGGATCCCCACTACCTCTGAGGCCTCCTTAATAGACATGCCTCTGTCGTCGATGACGCTGCGCAGGCGGACGGCTATACTCATTTTTTCATGAATTCCAATTGACGCACCCGTTTTGGTGCGTATACTGCGAACAAACAGGTACATCTTAACCAACTAGGAACACTCGAACCATGAGCCAAGCCATGGAAAAACGCCAGATCCAAGCACGACTGATCGAGCGTGGCAGTAACTTTCGTCAGTTCGCCTTAAGCCATGGCTATGAAGTGCGCACTGTGACGCAAGTGGTTCAGCGTTGGGCGGGAAACAACAAGCTGCCCCGTGGCAGGTTGACGTTCCAAATCCTACGAGACCTGTCTCGGATGATCGGCAAAGAAATATTGCCGGGAATCCTCGCGGAAAGCGCCGAGCCGAACTCAGCACCGGCTGTATGAAACGACTGTAGGGGCGATGACTCCAGGGAGAAACCAGAAGATGAAACGCCCAGTTCTAGCGACCAAGCGACAGGTAATGAGCGCAGTGATCAACGACTACGAAGGTGGCCGTGAATGCGCTGCAGCCCGCCTTGGATACGAACTCAAGAAGTTCGATAACCACATCTACGAAAACGCCGGCAGTCGGCCCCTGAGCGATGAACAGATCCACCTGTTAGAGCAGGACATGGGCACCACCTACCTGCCGGAATACATCGCAGCGATGTACGGCGGCATGTTCGTCCCCCTCGCCAAGCCTGAAACACTGGACAACGTAGACCTCTACAACCGCTCAGTACGTGCTGCAGCCAAGCGCGGTGTGGTCGACCAGATCATTGCCAAGGCACTGGACGACGGTGTCATCGAGCGGGACGAAGCTGAGGCGATTTTGCGCGCTCACAGTCATTACATGGCGGCTCGCCATTCCGAAGTCCTGGCAACGATTCTGCTGCACAGCCGGGGGCCAAAACATTGAGCACCTACAAGCTCGTCTGCCCTCACTGCCACGGACGCATGCGCATCCGCACCAGCGAAGGCCAGCATATTTTTTTGCGCATCACCTACATGCAATGCACCAACGAAGCCTGCGGCTGGGCAGTGCGTGCTGAATTTCAGATGACCCACGAACTGAGCCCCAGCGGCATGCCCAACCCCGCTGTAAAGCTGCCAGTTGCAGATGTGGTCATTCGTCGCCAGGCAATGAAAACCGCCAATGAGCAACCTGATCTGCTTGATCAACTGGAAACGGAGGCCGCGCCTGTATGAACACCATCACCCTCACTACCAACCCCGCCAGTGACTACCGTGCCGCGATGCAACAAGCGGCCGTGGCCTATCTGTACCGTCACCGCTGCGAGCATCTTGCCGGCGACAGCCAGCTTTTAGAGAACTGCACACGGTACTTGACCCAGTCGCTTGAGGTGCCCACGCACCTGGTGCAACGCATCGCTGAACTGGCCGTGGCCGAATTCGAAAGCATGACCTGCAAGCGTGTGGCCTGGTTGGGTATCCATCCCACCAGCGGCCCTTTCCGCCCGGTGATCTTGCTGCTCGACAACTGGACCCAACAGCGACATCCCATTTCAGCACGCTTGCTCCCCACACGCCTGCTGCTGACTCGCAACCTCCCGCACTAATCCAAAACCCTCCCTGTTTGATGCCCGCACCGCGTGGGTAGGGGTAATTTGCAACTTACTGGTGGCCGAAATGAGCAAAATCACCATAAAACTGGAGCTGGACGAACAACAGGCGCAGCACTACCTGTTGTGGTTGACCAGTCAGTACGAAGTCACCATGGCTGATATTTGGTACTCCGACCGCTACCGGAATGTGCCAAGTGGTCAGCGGGCGCCGAAGGTGCTTGAGGACTTGCCCTACCTGGCAGGCATCTGCAAGACGCGCAGCGAGCTGAAAAAACAGCTCGTTGTCACGGTCGCGGAGCATGTGCAGTGATTCGCAAGCCCATGGAAGACAAGATCCGCGCTGATGTTCTTCAGCGCCTGGAGTCTGATTACGGCCTTCAGCACATGAAAGGCACGCATTACATGCGTAAGGGCACCTGCCCGCAGTGCAATCAGAAACGTTTGTTTTCGCGCCACGATGAGCCCTGGTTCATCCGCTGTGGCCGCGAGAAGAACTGCCGGTACATGGCTCCCACCAAAGAGCTGTACCCGGATCTGTTCGACGACTGGAGCAAGCGTGCACCGGCCACCCGTGACGAGCCTGCCGCCAGTGCAAAAGCGTACCTGACGTTTGCCCGGGGCTTCCGCGTTGAGTTGATAGAAGGCTGGTACACCCAGGAAAGCTACTTTGATCGCGACCTGAATATTGGCTCTGCCACCGTGCGCTTCCCCCTGGAACACGGCGGGTACTGGGAGCGTTTGATTGACCAACCATCACGGTTCGGTAAGAAGAAGGCCCGCTTCCAACCCCTCAAGAGCTACAGGGGGCACTGGTGGTGCCCGCCGTGCGTGGATCTGCTGGAAGTAAATGAGGTGTGGATCGTTGAAGGCATCTTCGACGCCATAGCGCTCATTCAAAACGATATCTCTGCGGTTGCGGCGCTGTCCTCAAACGCCTTTCCAGAGGAATCGCTCAAGGCCCTGATCACCGCTCGCGGCGGTAAAACCCCGAAGCTGGTTTGGGCTCTGGATAACGAGCCAGGCGCTCACAAGTACACCCGTATGTGGGTCAACCGTGCCCGCGAACTCGGTTTTACCTGCGAGGCTGCTCAGCTGTCACAGCCTGACGCCCGCAAGGTTGACTGGAACGATCTGCATCAACGCTGGGCGTTTATCGACGACGAAAAAGCCCGCGCTGATCGCATCGAAAGTGACTTGAAAGAAGCCCGCCACCAGGGCGCCCTGCTGATCGCAGAAAGTGCCAGCGACAAGGCATTGCTCATGTACCAGTGGCGTGAACGGGAGGAATTCCACTTCTGTTTCGACTCCCGCCTGTACTGGTGGAAGTTGGACCTGGCGAAATACAACAACGCCAAGCAGGCCCTCGAAAAGAGCGATGGTCACGAAGCCCAAACACTCAATGAAAAGCAGCTGCGGGAGAAGGCACTGAACGTCGCCGGCTGCGTCGTCGAGATCGCCAACTGCTACCCCAAAGCCCTCTATTTCCAGCGCAACGAGATTACCGACGAGTCCTGGTACTTCTTCCGCGTCGACTTCCCGCACGACGGCGGCTCAGTGAAAAACACCTTCACGGGCGGACAGGTCGCCGCTGCCAGCGAATTCAAAAAAAGACTTCTCGGCATGGGTGCCGGAGCCGTGTTCACCGGCAGTGGACAGCAATTGGACAAGCTCATGAAAGACCAGCTTTTCGGCATCAAGACGGTTCAGACCATCGACTACGTGGGCTACAGCAAGGAATACCACTGCTACGTGTTCAACGACGTCGCCATCCGTGAAGGCCAGCTGATCCACATCAACGAGGAAGAGTTTTTTGAGATGGGCAAGTTGAAACTCAAGACTCTGCAAAAGGGTGTGAAGATCGATCTTGAAAAGGATGGCAAAAAATACGATGACCAATGGCTAGGGCTTCTGTGGCAGTGCTTTGGTGCCCAGGGCATCGTGGCGTTGACCTTCTGGTTTGGCTCGCTGTTCGCCGAACAGATCCGCGGCCGGTACCAGTCGTTTCCTTTCCTTGAGGCCACTGGCGAGGCCGGCGCCGGCAAGACCACGTTGCTCACGCTGCTATGGAAACTCGCGGGCCGCGACGGATACGAAGGGTTTGACCCGTCCAAATCCACCAAGGCCGGCCGCAGCCGCTTGATGGGCCAGGTCTCCGGCATGCCCATCGTGCTGTTGGAGTCAGACCGTAGCGGCGACGACAAGGCCCACGCCAAAACCTTCGAATGGGACGAACTCAAGGATTACTACGGCGGCGGCACCCTGGCGACTAAGGGTGTGAAAACCGCAGGTAACGAAACCTACGAACCGCCGTTTCGAGGCACCATCGCCATCAGCCAGAACGCCCCCGTAGTGGCTTCAGAGGCGATCATGACCCGCATCGTCAAACTGCACTTTGTGCGACCCAACGTCACCGCTGAAAGCCGCGCGGCGGCAGATCGGCTCAACGCGCTAGAAGGTTCGACACTCAGCAACTTTGTGCTGCAGGCCGTGCGTAAAGAACTGGAGGTGATGGAACTGTTCGGCCAGCGGGTTGCGGGCTACGAGGCGAAGTTGCGCAACTTGCACTCCCATTGCTTTGCCTGCGACACCCCATTCAAAGACGAGCATGGCGAATGTAGCCATTGTGGCAACAAGCTGCGGGGCTACATCCGCGTGGAGCGGATCAACAAGAACCACGCCCAAATGCTCACCCTGTTGGACTGCCTGTGCATGGTGGTGCCGCTCACCAGCGCACAGGTCGAGCACACCCGCTCGCAGATCATCCGCATGGCAATTGAGCGCCAGGCCTCGATCAGCTCCGACCATCCGGTGGTGGCTGAATTCTGGGAAGTTTACGAATACCTGGAAGGCCTGGACGCCGATGGCCCGGTGGTCAACCACAGCAAGAAAGACCACGTCATCGCCATAAACCTCAACGACTTCGTGAAATGCGCGGCAGAAAACCGACAAAAAATCGCCGACGTCAGCGAGCTGCGCGAACGCCTGAAGGACTCCCGATCGCGGAAGCTGCTCGACGTCAACAAGGCGACCGACAGCGCGGTACGAGCTCACCAGGCCAGTAAGACCAACGCCGTCGTCACCAAGCAACCCATCGTGAAGTGCTGGCACTTCCAGGCCTAATTCGTGAACGGCAATACCTGCCAGGCGCTGCAACGTCTGACACCACCCAAAGGAGAAGCACTATGCACGTACAAGTCATCGCAAGCGGCGGCCAAAACGGCGCAACGAACCGTCACAGACATTTGGAAGAGCTGAGGGAGTGGCTTGGGGAAAGCTCAAAGATCATTCACGCCGAGGCCTATGCGCCTGACGACCTGGTCAAAATTCTGGAAGTTAGTGCGGCAACCGATTTTGAAATTCTGGTGCTGGAGTGCAGCCTCGAACAAATCGTCGCCGTCATGCTGTGGCAGACAGAAACCGAAGAGGTTGCCGAACTTGAAAATGTGCTTGTGTACTTGGTGCGCAAGCAAAAAACAACTGGCGAAAACCAGTAAGAAGGTGGTGCCGAGGGGCTGCAACCCCTCGACACCGACCACCCAAAGGAGAAGCACCATGCAAGTGAATCAACCCCAAGGCGGCATCGCAGAGGCTACCACAACCCCGCTTGCTGTCGGCGACACGGTCAGCTACGTCGCAATGAGTGGCGGTGGTCGGGAATATCGCCTCAGCGCTCGTACAGGTGTGATTGAAGGAATTTATGGCAACTTCGCCACACTACGCACTGCCAACGGCCGGAGTGTTACTCAACCCCTGGACAAGCTGACACCCGACGGCCAGCCCAATGCACTGACAAAAATGGTTATGAGGGGCCAGCCATGAGTTCAAGTCCTCGCACCCGCCCGCCGTTAGCCGGTTACCGGCTGGACTTGCCCAGCCGCTGCGACATCTGCGGCAAAGCCCGCTCAAAGGGAAAGCACGAGGCGTGTAGTCGAATACGCCAACAGAGCAAGATGGCGGAATGGGCTGCATTTATGGCAGAGCGTGAAGCAGCCAAGCAGAAAAAACGGTGTCGATACGCGCTTCTATGAGGATAATCATGAACACAGCATTTATCCTGATGGCTCAGTACGATGGCCAAGCGATTATCTCGCTGGAGGTGGTGTGCCGTGACTACTTCACGCACCTGACGCCGGACATGTTCCAGCGCAAGGTGATGAGTGGTCAGATCAAGTTGCCCATCACCCGACTGGAGCCGAGCCAGAAGTCGGCCAAGGGCATCCACCTCACCGACCTGGCCGCGTACCTGGACCTGCAACGCGCGGCAGCAGTTAAAGAGCACAGCCAGCTCAACGGGATAAAACACGCCTTTTGAGCCACTTCTGCGATGCGGCGCCCAGTTGGACGGGCGCCCTCAGAATCTTTTCGTGCCACTCCCAGCCCACATAGCGGTCGCCCCGACCGCGAAGGTGGGTGTAACGCCTCATTGAATTCCAATCCCTGTGGCCGGAAACGCTCGCCACACGCGGAATATCCCAGTCCATTTCGAACAGGCGGCTGACACCTTCATGCCGGAGGTCGTGGAAGTGCAGATCCGCGATGGTCAAAAACTTGCAGGCTTTCGTCCAGGACGTGGAGATAGATTCAGGACTGTAGGGGAATATATTGTCGCCGGCCTTCGGCATCGTCTGGAGGATATGCCACGCCTCGTCCGGCAGGTAACACCAAACATCGTTGCCGATCTTCTGCCCTGGGTTTTTCATGTCGCGCACCAGCACCCGCTGGCCAGCCTCGTCTACGTCTGCCCAGCGAATTCGGGTTATTTCATCGAGCCGACGCGTGGAGAACAGGGCGAAGCCCACGACCTTCAGCATATTTATGACGGTCGGGCGCCTCACCTGCATGGCCTGGTAGTGCGTCAGCACCCGTCCCAGCTCATCCAATGTCGGCCGGCGGTCACGCTCACGGCTTTTCAGGTTGTAGCCCAGCTTGCGTAACACACGCCGCGCACCGCCCATGGCGAGCGGATCGACCTGGTAGCCCCATGCGTCCTTGGCAATTGCCAGCACTGCGCCCAGGTGCGCCAGGTCATTGCCAGCGGTTTGTGGCTGAACACCACCGCCCTCTCCGCTCATCCGCCAAAGTGCGTAATCGACCAGGCACTGGGTGTTGATATCCGTATCGGTCAACTTGCCCAGGTAAGTTTCGCCAATCGCATTGAGTGTGGCGCGCTTGGTCTTGCCCAGCGGCTTGGCTTTCTCCACTTCGACCAGGTAGCGATCAGTCATTTCTTTGAGCGTGGCGCCCTTTCGGTTTGCGCGCTCGATCGCACCAGGTTCATCCAGCTCCGAGCCGCGCTTGCGTGCCCACGCCTGGGCGGCCTGTTTTCGGGCGAAGGTCTGGCTCTCTTGGTAGACTTGCACTCCGTCGCGCTTGATGCGGATCTGTGCCGTGTAGCTCACAGTCCCATCCGCCAGTTTTCTTGCCCTGATAGTCGCCATATTGAAAGTGGTACGCGTCAGTTTTGAAGTGGTACATCGTACCACCGAGCCTTTAAAAACGCCTGAAAACGCCCGAAAACACGCCAAGAACACGTTGAGTAAAATGCTAGATAAACAGACCTTTAGCCCCGTAAACACAAGGCCCACGCTGTCTCGGCGCTTTAGTGTTGCCCCCATGATGGACTGGACCGACCGCCACTGCCGGTTCTTCCTGCGCCTGCTCTCCAAGCACGCCCTGCTCTACACCGAGATGGTCACAACGGGCGCTATCCTCCACGGCGACCACGAGCGCTTCCTGCGCCACAACGAAGCCGAGCACCCGCTGGCCCTCCAGTTGGGCGGCAGTGTTCCAGCCGATCTGGCCGCCTGCGCCCGCATGGCCGAGGCCGCCGGTTATGACGAAGTGAACCTGAATGTCGGCTGCCCCAGCGACCGGGTGCAGAACAATATGATCGGTGCGATCCTGATGGCGCACCCTGCCCTGGTGGCGGACTGTGTGAAGGCGATGGGTGATGCGGTGTCGATTCCGGTGACGGTGAAGCACCGTATCGGCATCAATGGGCGGGACAGTTATGCCCAGTTGTGTGATTTCGTCGGCACGGTGAAGGACGCCGGTTGCACCAGTTTTACCGTGCATGCGCGGATTGCGATTCTGGAGGGGTTGTCGCCCAAGGAGAACCGGGACATTCCGCCGTTGCGCTATGACGTGGCGGCGCAGTTGAAGCGGGATTTTCCGGGGTTGGAGATTAATCTGAACGGTGGGATCAAGACGTTGGAGCAGTGCCATGAGCATTTGCAGACGTTTGATGGGGTGATGTTGGGGCGGGAGGCTTATCACAATCCGTATTTGTTGGCGGAGGTGGATCAACAGCTGTTTGGCAGCACTGCGCCTGTCATCACCCGCGCCGAGGCGCTGGCGCAGTTGCGTCCGTATATAGCCGAGCACTTGGCGACAGGTGGCGCGATGCATCAAATTACGCGCCATGTGCTGGGGCTGGGGACCGGTTTCCCGGGGGCGCGTAAGTTTCGGCAGTTGTTGTCGGTGGATATTCATAAGGCGAGTGATCCGTTGGCGTTGTTGGATCAGGCTGGGGAATTGTTGGAAGGGCGTTGATTGAGGTAGGTTTTTTGTAGGAGCGAGCTTGCTCGCGAGAAACCCCTAGGCGCCGCGTTTATTCAGGAAGCGCGCGTTATCGTTGAGGTTTTTCGCGAGCAAGCTCGCTCCTACAGTATTGGGAGCAGGCTCAAGAATCGGGCAGTTGGGTTGAACCTGCCATCGATTTTGCCCTCCAACTGAGCACCACGGCCGGTAATTCAAACGGCTGTTTCCAGGTTATTGCCCTCGCAAACGACCTAACGCATTTGCGCCCTTGAGCGCCTGCCAGCGCTCGGGTAATGTCACTAGCCCCACAGGACAGAGCACGCCCATGACTTCCAAGCTGGAACAACTCAAGCAATTCACCACCGTCGTAGCCGATACCGGCGACTTTTCCACTCTCGCCAAGCTCAAGCCGCAAGACGCCACCACCAACCCTTCCCTGCTGCTCAAGGCTGCGTCGATTCCTGGCTACGCCAAGCTGCTGGATGAGTGTGTGCAGGATTGCAACGGCGATGTGGGCCTGGCCAGTGACCGCTTTGCTGTGGCGGTGGGTCAAGAGATTCTCAAAGTAGTGCCGGGCCGTATTTCCACTGAGGTGGATGCGCGCCTGTCATTCGACGAGGCCGCGATTCTCAAGCGTGCGCACCGTCTGATCGACCTGTACGACAAAGCCGGCGTTGGCCGTGACCGCGTGCTGATCAAGATCGCCTCCACCTGGGAAGGCATCCGCGCCGCCGAGAAGCTGGAAAAAGAAGGCATCCAGACCAACCTGACCTTGCTGTTCTCGTTTGCCCAGGCTGTGGCTTGTGCTGAAGCGGGTGTGTTTTTGATTTCGCCGTTCGTGGGCCGTATCTACGATTGGTACAAGAAGGCCAACGGCACCGACTACACCGGCTCCGAAGACCCGGGCGTGCAGTCGGTGACGCGCATCTATAACTACTACAAGGCCAATGGCTACAAGACCGTGGTGATGGGTGCGAGCTTCCGTAACCTCAGCCAGATCGAGGAGTTGGCCGGGTGTGACCGCCTGACCATCAGCCCGGACCTGCTGGAGAAGCTGGCAGCCGATGAAGGCAAGCTGGAGCGCAAATTGGCGCCAGGCCATGCCGGTGAGGCGCGGGTGCATATGACTGAAGCGCAGTTCCGTTGGGAGTCCAACGAGGACGCGATGGCGACTGAGAAGCTGGCCGAGGGGATTCGTCAGTTTGCGCGGGACCAGGAGAAGCTGGAGGCGTTGTTGTCGGCCAAGCTGTAAAGGCAGATAGCGGCAAAAAGGGCGGCACCTGTGAGGGTGCCGCCCTTTTTTTGCCTCGGTGTCACTGCCGTCCGATGTGGGAGCTGGCTTGCCTGCGATAGCGGTGGGCCAGCCAACACTTCATCGACTGACACGGCGCAATCGCAGGCAAGCCAGCTCCCACAGGGGAATGTGTTTCAACAGGGGAGCTGTCAGTGCCGCTCGAGGGCGTTGACGAGGTCGTGGAAGGCTTCGCGGTTGGACTCATTCAAGCCCATCAGGATTTTATGCGCTTCCAGCACCTTGACCCGTACGACTTCCTCGGACTGGTCCTGGGACGGCAGGTCGGTGAGGCATTCCGGGCAGGGGATCGGGCGATCAACGATGTTGAACACCTGATCAAAGCCCATGGACTGCAACAGACGGGTGATGTCTTCGTGGGTGGTGACCACGGTCGGCAACAGGCCGACCTTCTGCCGCGACAGAATGGACAACTTGGCCAACAGGCCCAGGGTGGTGCTATCGATGCTGCGCGTTTCGGTCAGGTCGATCACGATCGCCGAGAAGTTCAGCGCTGTGAAGATCCGCTCGATCGTCGCATCCAGGGCCGAACACAAGGTCAGGCGCACTTCACCGACAAATTTCAGGACGAAGGTCCCGTCTTGCTCGGCGAATTGGATTCTTCCGGTACTCATCAAAGATTCCTGCTCAACACCAATAGGGCGATATCATCCGGCATCTCCCCTAGCGTGGCCAATCCAAAAACCTGCCGCAGGCCATCCAGGCTGCCGCCCGCCGACTTGACCTTTTGGGGCAAGGCGGCTTCTTTCTCTTTGAGTGTAGGCTCTGGAAGAAGGTCCAGAATACCGTCGGACATCAGCGTCAGGCTGAAGGTCGGCGGCAGTTCCAGGATGTGGTCTTCGTAGGTGGCTTCGTTAAACAAGCCTACGGGCAGGCCACGCCCTTCCAGGTAGCGCACACTGTCAGGAGTGTACAAAACAGGCATCGGCAGGTGACCGCCAATACTGTAGGTCAAAAGACCGGTTTCTTCGTCGATCACGCCGCCGACCATCGTCACGTGCTTGCCCAGCTTGCAGCTGATCAGGCCTCGGTTGATGTGGCCCAGCACCTCGGAGGGGGTGAACTCCGGCAGGGTGCCATTGCGCTTGGACTCAAACAACAGCCGTGTGGTCATGAACTTCAACAACACGGTGACAAACGCCGAAGACGCGCCGTGGCCGGATACGTCGGCCAGATAGAACGCCACGCGGCGCTCATCGACGCGGAAGTAGTCGACAAAATCCCCCGAGAGGTACAACGACGGGATGATCTGGTGGGCAAACTTGAATTCGTCAATCGTCCAGGGGCTCACCGGCAGCATGTTCATCTGCACCTGGCGACCGGCGTTCTGGTCTTCCTGTAGCAGGTTCAGGCTGGCTTCGAGTTCGCGGTTGGCGGTCTCGAGCTTTTCGCGGTAGCGCTGGTTTTCCAGGAGCAGGCGTGCACGGTCCAGGGCGCGGCGCACCGAGTGCTCCAGCACGGCCAGGTCTTCCAGGGGCTTGATCAGGTAATCGGCGGCGCCCAGGCGCAAGGCTTCAACGGCATCGTTCATGACACCTGCACCGGACACGACAATCACCGGCGTTTGCGGGGCAAGGTCGGTCACCTGGCGAATCAGCTCCAGGCCGCCCATCTGGGGCATGCGCAGGTCGCAGATCACAAGGTCGGGCTTGTCGCGCTCGAATACCTGGAGACCCTGTTGGCCATTACTGGCCTGCAGGACGCTGAAGCCACTGTCTTCCAAGTAGGCCGCGAGGCTCGCGCGCACTACTTCGTCGTCATCGATTATCAGCAGCGTGGCACTGGTTTTTTGCATGTGGGCAAACGGCGCCAGAATTAGGTTGGCGTAGGCGGCTCGGCAATGGCCGGGCTCACGTACTGGATTCGCTTTCTAGCCTCTCTGTCCTACAAAGCATTGGGATTTGGCCCATGCACAACGGTAAAGCAGAGGTGCCCTTCTAAGGCGCAGACGGTACTCCCATCCGTGAGGGGTTTCAAGCTCATGCCGATGGTCGCCGGGCGTCTTTACACCGCAAATCACCGGGAGTTATAAGAACCCTCACAACCACAACGCAAAGTAAGGATGGATGCTGTGAGCGAACACGAGCGCGACTACGCCGAAAAACGCGATTTCATCCGCATGCGAATAGATGCCGATGTGTCTTTGATCCATGCCGGGCAGGAGATTGCCGGTACCTGCGTGGACCTCTCCAGTTCCGGCATGCAGGTGCAGGCACCTCGCCAGTTCACGGTGGGCGACCTGCTGACCGTGCGCATTGATTCAGAGCACGCCGCGCTCAGGGGTCTTGAGGCGGATACCGAGGTGGTGTGGACCAAGGCGGTAGGCGATGACCAGCATCTGGGCCTCAAGATTCTGAAAATGCGCTAGCGCAACATCCAGCGCCTGCGCAAGGGTGACGCGGAGCGTCACGGGATGCATTCCCACGCGGAGCGTGGGAACGATCAGCGTGTACAAAAAAAGGCGACCTTACAAAGGTCGCCTTTTTCATTTCAAAACGTCACAGCTTAAAAGTCGTCGACGACCTTGCCGTCTTTGACCTTGAACTCGCGGTTCTGCAGGTAAGCGTTACGAATGAAGGTGTACTTGTCGCCACTGATCAGCTTCTCGCTGTCGAGCAGGCTGGCGCGCACGTCGACGACGTTGAGGCCGAAGGTGCTGTTACGCCAGCCGATGTCGTTCATGTAGCGGTACGGTTGGGTATAGCTGTCGACGTATTTGGACGGCGCATCACGCAAGGTGCTTGGGCCCAGCAACGGGATCATCACGTACGGGCCGCTGCCCACGCCCCAGTAACCCAGGGTTTGGCCGAAGTCTTCATCGCTGCGCTGCAGCCCCATTTTGGTGCCGACATCGATAAAGCCGAGTACGCCAAACGTGGTGTTGACCAACAGGCGGGCGGTGTCGACGCCTGCATTGTGCGGCTTGAGTTGCAGCACGTTGTTGGCCAGGTTGCCGACATCACCGATGTTGCGGAAGAAGTTGTGAACGCCGTCCTGCACAAATTGCGGGGTGACGAACTGATAGCCCTGGGCAAGAGGCTTGAGGGCGTAGGTGTCAACGGTGTCGTTGAAGGTGAAGATGGGGCGGTTAACGCTTTCCCATGGGTCATCTTCCGAGGCCGCTTGGGCAGCGAACGGTGCCAACAGGATGGTGGCACACACCGATAGCTGAGCGAAGTACTGGCTCCAGCGCATAGCTTTTGCTCCTTGAATGGTCTGTCATGGGCGCTATGCCCTGAATAGGCTGTCAGTATATGACGGAAGTGGCGATTTAGGCAGCTACCTAGAATCGTCTTACGGAAAATGCACAAAATTCCTACAAATATCGACAGTGTCATCCCCTTGTCATGCCGCCCCGATAGCGTGGCAGCTATTTCAGGGACGTTCAGATGCCACACGCCGAGATTGCCGTCGCCGCCGCCCCCTCGTTGACCGCCGTGTTATTTGGCCTGAGTGGCTGCCTGGTGGATTTTGGTTCCCTGGCCCGTACCGACTCACCTTGCGCCGACGCCGAAGCCACACCGGGCGCGTTGAAAAGCCTGCGCAGCCTCAAAGAACAAGGCGTGCCCTGCGCCTGGCTGGATGAACTGCCGCCCTCGGTGACCACGCCACTGTGCGCTGGCCTGCCTGGCTGGCTCAAGGCCGCCTCGCCCTCCTCCATTCGCTGGCCCGCGCCCCACGCCTGCTGGCAAGCCTTGATGGAGTTGAACATCGAGCGCCTGGAAGGCTGCGTACTGGTCAGCGGCGAGCCGCGCCTGCTGCAATCGGGCCTGAATGCCGGTTTGTGGACCATCGGCCTGGCCTCCTGCGGTTCTCTCTGCGGCCTGTCGCCCCAGCAATGGCAGGCGCTGACCGAGCAGCAACGCGAACACAAGCGCGGCAAGGCCACGGTGGCACTCTATGGCCTGGGCGTGCACTCGGTGATCGACCACCTCGGCGAACTCGGCACCTGCCTGGCCGACATCCGCCTGCGCCAGCTCAAGGGCGAGAAGCCCTGATCGAGATCATGCACAGTTGGCCCCAGTGGATTAATCTACAGGTCAGCCCGTAGACCTTTCACGGCGTGCCGCGGTCTATGCCAGTGCCTATCGATAAAAGGAAAGAACGTCATGCCTGATCGCGAGAAGTTACAACAGCAGGCCGATATTGTGCGTGAGCAACTGGAGAATCATCCCGAGTTGCCCGCCGAGAAGCGTCAAGCATTGGAAGAGTTGATCGCCAAGTTCGAAGTCCAACTGGAAATGGAACCGGCCACCCAGACGCCCAGCATTGCTGACGATGTGAACCGGGCAGTGGAAGGTTTTGAATTGGACCATCCAGGCATTGCCGGGACATTGCGCAATATCGTGATCACCCTGGGCAATATCGGCATTTAACCCGAGCCCAAACCAAACACAAAACCAAATGTGGGAGCTGGCTTGCCTGCGATAGCGGTGTATCAGTCACTTGATGAATGACTGAAAGATCGCTATCGCAGGCAAGCCAGCTCCCACAGTTTTTTGTATGAAGGTTTACTGACGCGCCAGCCGCACGTTCAGGAACTGGGTGTTCTCAGTGCTGCGGTACGGATTGATATCCAACCCACCCCGGCGCACATACCGCGCATACACGGTCAACTTCTCCGGCTTGAGCAAGCGCTGCAAGTCCAGGAAGATCCGCTCCACACACTGCTCATGAAAGTCCGAGTGCTGGCGAAAGCTGACGATATATTCCAGCAGGCTGGCGTGATCCAGCGCCGCACCGCGATATTCCACCACCACACTGCCCCAGTCAGGCTGGCTGGTCACCGGGCAGTTGGATTTGAGCAGGTGGCTGTGCACGCTCTCCTCCACCACGCGCGAATCATCGCAACGCAACAGCTCTGGGCGCGGGTGTTCGTAGCTGCTGACGTTGATATCCAGGCCATCAATGCACACGCCCGGCAACGCCATCACGCCTTCGGCTTCGATATCGGCCAGGCTGCGAATGCGCACATTCACGGGCTTGCCGGCCGCTAAGCTGAGGTCGGTGCACAGGGTGGCTTCAAGGCTTTGCGTGTCGGCAAACGCGGTCTGGTTCAGCGAGTTGAGGTACAACTTGAACGACTTGGACTCGATGATGTTCGGCGAGTCGGCCGGAATGCTGAACTCACCGATGGCCACCACCGGCTTGCCCGACGGCAACAACCAGGACAGCTCGAAGCAGTTCCAGAAATCCACGCCTTTGTACGGCAGGGTCTCGGCGCTCAGGCCCAGCTCGGCCCACTTGGCGGCGCGTGGAATCGGAAACAGCAACGAAGGCGTGTAGGTGGAGATGTATTCACTGGACTTGCCCAGCGGCGAATGTTCGGCTGCGGGATGCATGGCGGAAACCTGGCTAAATAAACCGCGCCAGTCTACCAGCCTTTGCCCCCGCCCTTAACAAACGCCTCACTCAATGGTCAGTTTGCCGACCATGCCTGCCTGGTAATGCCCTGGCAGGTTGCAGGCGAACTCAAGGCCGGTGGCCTGCTTGAACGTCCAGGTCAGTTCGGCCGTCTTGCCCGGCTCCACCAGCACGCTGTTGGGATCGTCGTGCTTCATACCGCCCATGTCGCCATGGCCCATGGCGCTGTGGTCCATCTTGCCCATGCCAGTGGCAGTCAGCATGCCGCTGGCTTGCATCTTCAGCATCTCTTTCTGGTGGGCGGCATGCATGGCCGCGTCGCCCAGGTTGAACTCATGCAACAACTGGCCTTTGTTGACCAGTACAAAGCGCACGGTTTCACCGGCTTTGACGTCCAGCGACTTGGGTTCAAAGGCGATGTCCTGCAGCGTGACCTCGACAGTACGCGTAGCTTTATCCGCCGGGGCCGGCTGGCCGAACGCGTAGGTGTGAGTCGCATCCGCCAGTGCATTGAAACTCAACGCCAGCAGGCAGCCCGCCAATAACAGGGGTGTACGCAACGCCATCTTTCACTCTCCACAATAGGTATCCAGCTTGGGCAACACTTTAAGATGGCCTCGCTGCCAGCCAGCTGACTGCTAGATTACAACTTTGTCAGCTTGTGCCCATACCCTGACGAGCACGGTATAAAGCCCAATGTTTTTTTGTAGGAGCGAGCTTGCTCGCGAAGGACTTAAGCACAACGCGTCAAGCCTGACAGCCCGCGTTACCGTTGGCGTTTTTCGCGAGCAAGCTCGCTCCTACATAGCACCTATCAAGAGCCCGATATGAAACTGCTGATCGTCGAAGACCAACCCAAAACCGGTCATTACCTGCGCCAAGGCCTGGCCGAGGCGGGTTTTACCACCGAGCTGGTGGCCGACGGCACCAGTGGCCAGCACTTGGCGCTCACGGGCGACTATGACTTGTTGATCCTCGATGTGATGCTGCCCGGCCGCGATGGTTGGCAAATCCTGCAGGCGGTGCGCAGTGCCGGCCTGGACATCCCGGTGCTGTTCCTCACCGCCCGCGATGCCGTCGAAGACCGAGTACATGGCCTGGAGCTGGGCGCCGACGATTACCTGGTCAAACCCTTCGCCTTTTCCGAGCTGTTGGCGCGGGTGCGCACCTTGTTGCGCCGGGGCAGCAGCACGCCGCAGGACACCCTGTTGCAACTGGCCGACCTGAGCCTGGACTTGATCCGCCGCCGCGTCGAGCGCAGCGGCCAGCGCATTGACCTCACCGCCAAGGAGTTCGCCCTGCTGGAGCTGCTGCTGCGTCGCCAGGGCGAAGTACTGCCCAAGACGCTGATCGCCTCCCAGGTGTGGGACATGAATTTCGACAGCGACACCAATATCATCGAAGTCGCCATTCGCCGCCTGCGCCTGAAGGTTGATGACCATTTCCCCAACAAACTGATCCACACCGTGCGCGGCATGGGTTACGTGCTGGAGGAACGGTTCACGTGATCAAGCGCCTGTCCCTGACCAGCCGCCTGGCGCTGCTGTTTGCCGCCTGCACGGCGGTGGTCTCGTTGATCGCCGGGGTGTTGTTCAACCGGGCCAGCGAGGCGCACTTCATGGAGCTGGACCAGCAACAGCTCGAAAGCAAACTGGTGGCCCTGCGCAGCACCTTGCAGGGTGTCGCCTCACCGGAAGACCTCGCCCAGCGCACCCCTCAACTGCGTGCCGAACTCGATCACCAGCCCGACCTCACCTTGCGCATCACCGGGGCGGGTCAACGTTGGCTGGACGGCGCGCCCAACCTTAGCTTGCCCCAGGCGCCCGGCCTGCACAGCCTGCAACAGGCAGGCACCGACTACCGCGTGTTCATCGCGCCCTTGACGCCCAGCCAACTGGATTCGCCCCAGTTGACCCTGATCCTCGACATCACCCACCACCAGCACTTCCTGCAACGCATGCAACGCTTGATCTGGCTGACCGTCAGCCTTTCGGCCCTGGCCACCGCCCTGCTCGGCGCCTGGGCTGCCCGCAGCGGGTTGCGGCCACTGCGGCGCATGGGCGAAGTGGCCGCCAGCGTCTCCGCCCACTCCCTGACGCAACGCTTACCCCAAGCGCAAATGCCGGTGGAACTGGCGGAACTGGCCCAGGCCGTCAACGCCATGCTGGCGCGCCTGGACGACGCGTTCCAGCGCCTGTCTGCCTTCAGCGCGGATATCGCCCACGAACTGCGCACACCACTGTCCAACCTGCTGACCCAGACCCAAGTCATCCTCACCCAGCCACGCCCGCTGGAGGATTACCGCGAGGCGCTGCACAGCAACCTGGAAGAGCTGCAATGGATGGCGCAACTGGTCAACGACATGCTGTACCTGGCCAAAGCTGACCACGGCTTGCTGATGCCCAACCGTGAAGCCCTGGACCTGGGCGATGAGGTCGACGCATTGTTGGAGTTTTTTACCCTGCTGGCGGAGGACGCGCAGGTGACGCTGGTGCGCGAAGGCAGCGCCCAGACGATGGGCGATCGCGGCATGTTGCGCCGGGCCTTGTCGAACTTGTTGGATAACGCGCTGCGGTTTACCCCACCGGGCGGTGAAGTGCGGGTGCGGATTGAGAGTGGCGTGACACTGACGGTGGAGAACAGCGGGGAAGGCATTCCTGCGCCGTTATTGCCGCGGCTGTTTGACCGTTTCTACCGAGCCGATCCGTCCAGGCGTGCCGGCAGCAGTGAACATGCGGGGCTGGGGTTGGCGATTACCCAGTCGATTGTGCGGGCGCATGGGGGCAGGATTTATTGTGAGTCGCAGGCGGGCTGGACCAGGTTTGTGATTGAGTTGCCCAAGGGGGATTGATGCAAGCTGGGCCGGCCTCTTCGCGAGCAAGCCCGCTCCCACATTTAACCGCATTCCAAAGGATGTACGCGGACAAATGTGGGAGCGGGCTTGCTCGCGAAAGCGGTCTTAAAGGTTACGAATACCTGAGCGCATGCGCCGGCTCAATCTTCGCCGCCCGATACGCCGGGTAGATCGTCGCCAAAAAGCTCAACACAAACCCCGCCGAGCAAATCAGCAACACATCCCCACCTTGCAGCTCCGAAGGCAGGTTGCTGACAAAGTACACATCCGAACTGAAGATATGCTGCCCGCTCACCCGCTCCAGCCAGCCCACTAGCTCGCTTACGTTCAGCGCCGCAATCACCCCCAGCACGCCGCCGATCAGGGTGCCGACCACGCCAATCACGGTGCCCTGCACCATGAAGATCGCCATGATCTGCCGAGGCGTGGCGCCGATGGTACGTAGGATGGCGATGTCCGCGCCCTTGTCGTTCACCACCATGATCAAGGTGGCGATGATGTTGAACGCGGCCACGGCGACGATCATCAGCAACAGCAGGCCGATCATGGTCTTTTCCATTTTCATCGCGCTGAACAGACTGCCCTGGGTGTGGGTCCAGTCGTCCGGCTTGTAAGCCGCGCCCAGGCTGGCGGCGATGTCCGCCGAGACTTTCGGCGCTGCATACAGGTCCTTCACCGCCAGGCGCACGCTTTGCACCTGGTTGGGCTGCCAATGCTGGATTTCAGCGGCGTCGGCCATGTGGATCAGGGCCATGGAGCCATCCAGCTCGGCGCCGACCTTGAAGATGCCCACCACATTCAGGCGCTGCATGCGCGGGGTAATGCCGCCCGGGGCGCTGCTGAGTTCCGGCACGATCAGGGTCAGCTTGTCGCCCACGCTCAGGCGAAAGCGGCGTGCGGTGATATCACCGACCACCACGCCGAATTCGCCAGGTTTGAGGTCATCGAGTTTGCCGCGCACGATGTGCTGGGCCACGATCGACACCTTGCCTTCCTGGGCCGGGTCGACGCCGCTGATCTCGATGGGCTGCATCGCGCCCTTATAGGAAAACATGCCATCCATCTGGGTGAAGGGCACGGCGGCGGTGACTTGCGGATTCTTCATCGCAGCGGCGGCCACCGGCTGCCAATCATCAATCGGCTTTACGCCGACGATGGTGGCGTGGGGCACCATGCCGAGGATGCGCGAGCTCATTTCGCGCTGAAAGCCGTTCATCACCGAGAGCACCACGATCATCGCCAGTACGCCCAAGGCGAGGCCGATCATCGAGGTCATCGAGATAAACGAGACAAAACGGTTGCGGCGCTTGGCGCGGGTATAGCGCGTGCCGATAAAAATCGATAACGGTCTGAACATTCGCGGGCACCGTTGGAAAAATGAAAAAGCCCGGCCTCAAAAAACCGGGCTTGCAACAGGTCAGATAGCGACCAGATGACCTTCCTGCAAATGCAGCACGCGGTCCATCTGCCGGGCCATGCTCATGTCATGGGTCACCACCAGGAACGCGGTGCGCATCTGGGTGCTCAACTCCAGCATCAAGTCCTTGATGCCCTGGGCGGTGTGGGAGTCGAGGTTGCCGGTCGGCTCGTCGAGCATCACCAGGCCGGGGTTGTTCACCAGGGCACGGGCAATCGCCACACGCTGGCGCTCACCACCGGACAACTCCGCAGGCTTGTGCTCCAGGCGGTGGCCCAGGCCGACGCGTTCGAGCAAAGCCGTGGCACGCTGGCGCGCTTCGGGAATCGCGGTTTTGCCGATCAACAGCGGCATGCAAACGTTTTCCAGGGCAGTGAATTCCGGCAGCAAGTGGTGGAACTGGTACACAAAGCCCAACGAGCGGTTGCGCAGCTGGCCACGGGCCTTTTCATTCAAGGCCGACAGTTCTTCACCGGCCAGCCATACGCTGCCCTGGGACGGCGTATCGAGGCCGCCCAACAGGTTGAGCAAAGTACTTTTGCCAGAACCGGAACTGCCGACGATCGCCACGCGCTCGCCAGGGTGCAGTTCAAGCTGCAGGTTGGACAGCACCACCACCGACTCCGGGCCTTCCTCGTAGGATTTGCCCAGGTTGCGGCAGCTCAGGATTGCTTTTTCACTCATGCCCGATTCACTCATAACGTAATGCCTGTGCTGGCTGGGTACGTGCCGCGCGCCAGGCTGGATACAGGGTGGCAAGGAAGCTCAGGACCAACGCGGCGCCGCCCACCATCAGCACGTCCTGGGTTTGCACCTGGGACGGCAAGTAATCGATGAAGTAGACGTCGGCGTTGAGAAACTTGTGGCCGATCACTTTTTCAAGCAGGGCAATGGCGGCGCTGACGTTCAGCGCGGCCAGAATACCCACCGCCGTGCCGATCAAGGTGCCGACCACGCCGATCACGGTGCCCTGCACCATAAAGATCGCCATGATCTGCCCCGGCGTAGCGCCCAGGGTACGCAGGATGGCGATGTCGCCCTTCTTGTCGTTCACCACCATCACCAGGGTGGAGATGATGTTGAAGGCCGCCACGGCGACGATCAGCAGCAACAACAGGCCGATCATGGCTTTTTCCATGCGGATGGCCTGGTAGAGGTTGCCGTGGGTGCGGGTCCAGTCGCGGGCGTAGTACTCGGTCTCGCCCAGGTGCTGGGCAATTTCCCAGGCGCCGCGCGGGGCGTCGAACAGGTCGTTGAACTTCAGGCGCAGGCCCTGCACCTGGTCGGGCTGCCAGCGATGCAGGCGGGCCAGGTCGGTGAGGTTGGTCAGGCCGATGTAGCCGTCGATCTCGCCAGCGCCGACGTGGAAGGTGCCCACCACGGTAAAGCGCTTCATGCGCGGGAACATGCCGGCCGGGGTCACGGTGACCTCCGGGGCGACGAAGGTCAGCTTGTCGCCAACCCCCACGCCCAGCTTGGCTGCGGCCTTGTCACCGATGACGATACCAAAGCTGCCGGGCGCCAGCGCGTCGAGCTTACCTTGCAGCATGAACTTGTCGATGATCGAGACGTTATGTTCCTGGGCCGGGTCGATGCCATTGAGCAGGATCTTCTGCACCTTGCCGTCGTTGGTCAGCAACCCCTGCATCTGGGTAAACGGCGCCACCGCCACCACCTTGGGGTTCTGCTGGACCTTGGCGGCCAGGCTTTGCCAATCATTGATCGGCGCATCGCCTTCAATGGTCGCGTGGGGCACCATGCCCAGCACGCGGGTGCGCATCTCATGATCGAAGCCATTCATCACCGACAGCACCACGATCATCACGACCACGCCCAGGGCGAGACCGATCATCGAGGTCAAGGAAATGAACGACACAAAATGATTGCGACGCTTTGCACGGGTATAACGCGTGCCGATAAATACGAAGAGAGGTCTGAACATGTCGGGGCTTGTTCGGAGGAAAAGAAGACGTCCCGGTGGCGGGGTCTGGTCAGCAGCTTTACACTCAGACCATTACCGTTACCTGGGGTTCGCCATGTCGACATTAGATGAAGAAGAGCGCCGCGAATACTACCGTATCGATGACATGATCGCACTTCAAATCAAACCCCTGTCTGGCCCCGACGCGGCGAGCAAGGAAGTGTTGCTGGATGATTCGCCGCTGTTCAATCTGCTCAGCGAACTGCACCTGAGCGAATTCGAAGCCCAGCACCTGCTGCGCCAGATCAACGAGAAAGACCGCAGCCTGGCGGCGTTCCTCAAAGTGCAGAACAAGCGCCTGGACCTGCTCAGCCAGGTCATGGCTCGCGGTTTGCTGAACGAGGTGGGCGCGCCGCAACCGGTGATCCTCTCCGAAGGCGGCATCGACTTCCAGCACCCCACGCCGCTGGCCGCCGACACTCACCTGGCGGTCAAGCTGGTGCTGATGCCCCAGGCGCTCGGCCTGTTGCTGCGCGCGCGGGTGACCCATTGCGACCCCAAGGGCGACGGCTTTGATGTGGGCACGGAATTCGAGTCCATGACCGATGCCCAACGCCAACTGCTGGCGCGCTATATCCTGCAGAAACAGGCCCAGGAACGCCGCCTGGCGCGAGAACAAAGCGAAGACCTCTGAATGCGTATTCACGACGCCAGCCATCCTGGCGCAAAGGAGCAACTGTGACCCTGATTTACGGCCACCGCGGTGCCAAAGGCGAAGCACCGGAAAACACCCTGACCAGCTTTCAGGAGTGCCTCAAGCACGGCGTACGCCGCTGCGAGCTGGACTTGCACCTGTCCATGGACGGCGAGTTGATGGTCATCCACGACCCGACGCTCAAGCGCACCACCGACCGGCGCGGCAAAGTCGTCGAGTATTCGGCGGCTGACCTGGTGAAGATGGACGCCCGCAAAGGCGGCCCAGGCTGGGTCAGCCCCTGCCCGATCCCGCGCCTGGAGGAATTGTTCGAACAGTGCGACTTCGATCACTGGCAACTGGAAGTCAAAAGCGCCTCGCGTACCCGTGCCGCGACCACCGTGCTGGCGATTCGCGAAATGGCCGTGCGCTTTGGCTTGATGGACAAGGTCACGGTGACGTCAAGCTCGCGGGAAGTGCTCAAGGCCGCCGTGGAACTCACCCCAGACCTGTCACGCGGCCTGGTCGCCGAATACGCCTGGCTCGACCCGCTGAAGGTCGCGCAGAACTACGGCTGTGAGTACTTGGCATTGAACTGGACGCTGTGCACCCCCGAGCGGCTGGAAAAAGCCCAGCGCCAGGGTTTGCATGTGTCCGTGTGGACAGTCAACGAACCTGCGCTGATGCGCAGGCTCGCCGACTTCGGCGTAGATAGCCTGATTACAGACTTTCCCGGTTTGGCCACTGCCACCCTCGAGAATTACTGAAATCGGTCTCCCCGGCCGGCTCAGGCCACCGGCCGGAGCCGCTCAAAAAAGCCGGTTGAGGCCGTCGTAGGCCGCTACCCGATAGGCTTCGGCCATGGTCGGGTAGTTGAAGGTGGTGTTGACGAAATACTTGAGGGTATTTTGCTCACCCGGCTGGTTCATGATCGCCTGGCCAATGTGCACGATCTCCGAGGCCTGGTAGCCGAAGCAATGCACGCCGAGCACTTCCAGGGTTTCGCGGTGGAACAGGATTTTCAGCATGCCTTGCGGCTCACCGGCGATCTGCGCACGCGCCATGCTCTTGAAGAACGCCTTGCCCACTTCGTAAGGCACCTTGGCCTTGGTCAGTTCGTGCTCGTTCTTGCCGATCGAGCTGATCTCGGGAATCGTGTAAATCCCGGTCGGCACGTCGTTCACATAGCGCCAGCTGCCATTGTCGACGATGCTGCCAGCGGCCGAACGGCCCTGGTCATGGGCGGCACTGGCCAGGCTTGGCCAGCCGATCACGTCACCGGCACCGTAGATGTTCGGCACGCAGGTGCGGTAGTTCTCATCCACTTCGATCTGGCCACGGCTGTTGACCTTGACCCCGATGTTTTCCATGCCCAGCTTGTCGGTGTTGCCGGTACGGCCATTGCACCACAGCAAGGCGTCGGCCTTGATCTTCTTGCCGGACTTGAGGTGCAGGATCACCCCGTTGTCCAGGCCTTCGACCCGCTCGTATTCTTCGTTGTGGCGCACGGTGATGTTGTTGTTGCTGAAGTGGTAGCTCAACGCCTGGGAGATTTCCGAGTCGAGGAAGCTGAGCAACTGGTCACGGTTGTCCACCAGTTCCACCAATACACCCAGGCCGCTGAAGATCGAGGCGTATTCACAGCCGATCACGCCGGCGCCGTAGATGATCAGTTTGCGCGGGGTATGGCCCAGGCTCAGGATGGTGTCGCTATCGTAGATACGCGGGTGGTGGAAATCGATGTCCGCCGGGCGATACGGGCGCGAACCGGTGGCGATGATTATGTGCTTGGCCACCAGCTTCTCGACCACACCATTGGCGCAGACCACTTCGACGGTTTGCTCGTCGGCGAAACTGCCGGTGCCAAAGAACAGGTCGACGCGGTTACGGGCGTAGTAGCCGGTACGCGAGGCGACTTGCTTGGAGATGACTTTTTCAGCGCTTTTCAATACGTCCGGGAACGAGAACCAGCGCGGCTCACCAATGGCCCGGAACATCGGGTTGGTATTGAACTGCATGATCTGCCGTACCGAGTGACGCAACGCCTTGGACGGGATGGTACCCAGGTGGGTGCAGTTACCGCCGACCTGGCGACGGCTATCGACCATCGCCACCTTGCGCCCTGCTTTGGCAGCGTTCATCGCCGCACCTTCTCCAGCTGGGCCGGAACCCAGTACCACCACGTCGTAGTTGTAGACAGCCATGCGTACTCCTCAGAACAGGCCAGGCGTACGGTTGGACGCCGGGCTAAATCATGCCGCGGCCAGCGAGCATGAAGGACAATTTGGCTCAAGTGTGTGAACCGGGGCACAGTCTATAGAAGGCCGAGCGCCGCGAACATTAACCCTTGGTCGCGTCGTAGGCCAGTGTTGCCATACTACAGGACGCAAATCAGCGCCGAATTCAGGATGAGCCATTATGCGACAACTATTTTTTTGTTTAATGCTGATGGTGTCGCTCACGGCGCACGCCAACGATGCGCAGCGGCTCAGGCAGGCGAGCTTCCCGGCACAGGTCGAGGGGCTGGCCTTGAAAAACCAGGCGGTGTTCAACTATCTCTGGGCGGATGTGTATGCGGCGGCGCTGTATGCACCGGCTGAACTGCCGGCAAAGCAGGCCTGGGACCAGCAGAAGGCTGTGCGCCTGGCGCTGTATTACTTTCGCGACATCGACCGCAATGATGTGATCAAGGCGGCCATCGTCACCCTGGAACGCCAGCAGGCCAATGCCGGGTTGAACCCGGAGGTAGCCAAGCTGCACGCGCGCTTTCGGGATATTCGCAGCGGCGATCGCTATGCCCTGGATTTTCGTCCGGGGCGCGGGTTGAATCTGGAGATTAATGGCCAGGTGGTGTTCAGCAGCCCGGACGCTGAATTAGCGAAGGCCTACCTGGGCATCTGGCTGGGGCCCAAAGGGCTGTCCGACAGTTTGCGCAACACGCTACTCAAGTGATGCAAGTGTCGACCGTTCCCCATTGTAGGAGCGAGCTTGCTCGCGAAAAACTCACAGACGCCGCGTTTCTTCAGGTAGCCGGCGTTATCGTTGACGTTCTTCGCGAGCAAGCTCGCTCCTACAGAAAGCGAATACAACACTTCAGCCATAAAAAAGCCCCGAACCAGTTTGCACAACACGCTACTCAAGTGATGAAAGTGTCGACCGTTCCCCATTGTAGGAGCGAGCTTGCTCGCGAAAAACTCACAGACGCCGCGTTTCTTCAGGTAGCCGGCGTTATCGTTGACGTTCTTCGCGAGCAAGCTCGCTCCTACAGTAAGCGAACACAACACTTCAGCCATAAAAAAGCCCCGAACCAGTCGGGGCTTCTTCATTCAACGCAAAGGCTTAGCGCGGAAACGCAGGCGGGTTGACCCCAGCCATGTCTTCCATCACGCGAACCACCTGGCAGCTGTAGCCGAACTCGTTGTCGTACCACACGTACAGCACAACACGGTTGTCCTGGGTGATGGTCGCTTCGGCGTCCACCACACCGGCATGGCGCGAGCCAACGAAGTCGGTGGAGACCACTTCCTGGGAATTGACGAAGTCGATCTGCTTGTGCAGGTCGGAGTGCAGCGCCATGTAGCGCAGGTACTCGTTCATCTCTTCACGGGTGGCGGCTTTCTCAAGGTTGAGGTTGAGAATGGCCATCGACACGTTCGGCGTCGGTACACGGATGGCGTTACCGGTCAGCTTGCCAGCCAGCTCAGGCAGGGCCTTGGCAGCAGCGGTAGCAGCACCGGTCTCGGTGATCACCATGTTCAACGCGGCGCTACGGCCACGGCGATCACCCTTGTGGAAGTTGTCGATCAGGTTCTGGTCGTTGGTGTACGAGTGAACGGTTTCAACGTGACCGTTAACGATGCCGAACTTGTCATTCACAGCTTTAAGCACCGGCACGATGGCGTTGGTGGTGCAGGAAGCGGCGGACACGATTTTGTCGTCAGCGGTGATTTCAGCGTGGTTGATGCCGTGCACGATGTTCTTGAGCTTGCCCTTGCCAGGCGCGGTCAACACAACGCGGTCGACACCCGGGCATGCCAGGTGCTGGCCCAGGCCCTCGGCATCGCGCCATACGCCGGTGTTGTCCACCAGCAAGGCGTTCTGGATGCCGTACTGGGTGTAATCCACCTCAGTCGGGTTCTTCGCGTAGATCACCTGGATCAGGTTACCGTTGGCGGTGATGGTGTTGTTTTCTTCGTCAATGGTGATGGTGCCATTGAACGAGCCATGTACCGAGTCGCGACGCAGCAGGCTGGCGCGCTTGGTCAGGTCGTTCTCGGCGCCTTTGCGCACCACGATGGCACGCAGGCGCAGGCCGTCGCCACCACCGGTTTTTTCGATCAGGATGCGCGCCAGCAGGCGGCCGATACGGCCAAAGCCGTACAGCACCACGTCGGTGCCTTTACGGGCGGCAGCGTTTTGCTGGCCAACCACATCGGCCATTTCTTCACGCACGAACTGCTCGGCGGTGCGGCCAGCGCCTTCTTTGCGGAATTTGTACGCCAACTTGCCCAGGTCTACCGAAGCCGCGCCGAGCTTGAGCTCGCTCATGGCTTTGAGCAGTGGGAATGTTTCGTGGACGGAGAGTTCGCTGTCGTCGGCGGAACGATGGCGCGCAAAGCGGTGGGCTTTGAGAATCGCGATGACAGACTGGTTGATCAGGCTGCGGCCATAGATCGAGCTCACCACATTGTTATTGCGGTACAGCTGACCGATAAGCGGAATCATCGCTTCAGCGAGTGCTTCACGGTCGATCCATTCACCAAGACACTGGTCGGGCTTCTGAGTCACGGGAACCTTCCACATGTAGGGGCAGAAAAAAGGGGCTACATTATGTCGCCCGACTGAGCGTTGAGCAATGCGCGAAGGGCAACAAAAAGCCCTTGCAAAAAAATACCACCGCGCTACAGCCCAGGAAACACGCGGGTTCCAGAAGGCCACTAGTTTGGTGAGCAGGCCGACTTGTCCGTAACTCTCCTAAACATTCGCGCATTTTGGCACTACATATTGAGTCAAAGCCCGCCATTGTTTGTCTTAGCCACTACATTTCCTACAAACCGTAATAGGCACAGTCAGCAACTGACAGGCGGCACCTGGGGCCGTTACAATTACCGACTTTGTCGCAACGCTTGGAGCTCAACCTTCCGTGCCCGTTCTGCGTCTACCGCTACTCCCTGCCGCGGCAGGTAAACAGCACTGGGGCAACCTGCCCGGTGCCGCCCTGAGCCTGGCCATTGCCGAGGCTGCCAGCGCAGCCAAGCGCTTTACCCTGCTGCTCACCGCCGACAGCCAAAGTGCCGAACGGTTGGAGCAGGAGCTGAGCTTCTTCGCCCCGGATTTGCCGGTGCTGCATTTTCCCGACTGGGAAACCCTGCCTTACGATCTGTTCTCGCCGCACCAGGACATCATCTCCCAGCGTATCGCCAGCCTGTACCGCTTGCCGGAACTGGCCCACGGCGTGCTGGTGGTGCCGATCACCACCGCCCTGCACCGCCTGGCACCGACCAAGTTCCTGCTGGGCAGCAGCCTGGTGCTGGACGTCGGCCAGAAGCTCGATGTGGAGCAGATGCGCACGCGCCTGGAAGCCAGCGGCTACCGCTGCGTCGACACGGTGTACGAACACGGTGAGTTCGCGGTGCGCGGCGCCTTGATCGACCTGTTCCCGATGGGCAGCAAGTTGCCGTACCGCATCGACCTGTTCGATGACGAGATCGAGACGCTGCGCACCTTCGATCCGGAGAACCAGCGTTCCATCGACAAGGTCGATTCGATCAAGCTGCTGCCGGCGCGGGAATTCCCGCTGCAAAAAGACGCGGTCACGCGCTTCAAGGCGCGCTTTCGTGAACGCTTTGACGTGGATTTCCGTCGTTGCCCGATCTTCCAGGATTTGAGCAGCGGCATCACGCCCGCCGGTATCGAGTACTACCTGCCGTTGTTCTTCGACGAAACTTCCACCCTCTTCGACTACCTGCCCCAGGACACCCAGGTGTTCTCGCTGCCGGGTATCGAACAGGCGGCGGAAAACTTCTGGAACGACGTGCGCAACCGCTATGAAGAGCGCCGCGTGGATCCGTCCCGGCCTTTATTGCCGCCCGCTGAGCTGTTCCTGCCGGTGGAAGACTGCTTCGCGCGCCTGAAAAACTGGCCGCGTGTGGTCGCCAGCCAGCAGGACGTGGACGCTGGCAGTGGCCGTGAGCGCTTCCCGGCGAGCGCATTGCCCGATTTGGCGATCCAGGCCAAAGCCACACAACCGCTGGAGGCGCTGTCCAACTTCCTCGGTGACTTCCCCGGCCGCGTGCTGTTCACCGCCGAATCCGCCGGGCGCCGCGAAGTGCTGCTGGAGCTGCTGGAACGCCTGAAGCTGCGGCCGAAAACCGTCGACAGCTGGCCGGATTTTGTCGCCAGCAAAGAGCGCCTGGCGATCACCATCGCGCCGCTGGACGAAGGGCTGCGGCTGGATGACCCGGCGCTGGCCTTGATCGCCGAAAGCCCGCTGTTCGGCCAACGCGTGATGCAACGCCGACGCCGGGAAAAACGCGCCGACGCCAACAACGACGCGGTGATCAAGAACCTCACCGAGCTGCGCGAAGGCGCGCCGGTGGTGCATATCGACCATGGCGTGGGGCGCTACCTGGGCCTGCAGACCCTGGAGATCGACAACCAGGCCGCCGAATTCCTCACCATGGAATACGCCGAGGGCGCCAAGCTCTACGTGCCGGTGGCCAACCTGCACCTGATCGCCCGCTACACCGGCAGCGATGACGCCTTGGCGCCGTTGCACCGCCTGGGCTCCGAGACCTGGCAGAAAGCCAAGCGCAAGGCCGCCGAACAGGTACGCGACGTGGCCGCCGAACTGCTCGACATCTATGCGCGCCGCGCCGCCCGCGAAGGTTACGCGTTCGCCGACCCGAAAGCCGACTACGCCACTTTCAGCGCCGGTTTTGCCTTCGAAGAAACCCCCGACCAGCAAACCACCATCGAAGCGGTGCGCGCCGACATGCTCGCGCCCAAGCCGATGGACCGCCTGGTGTGTGGCGACGTGGGCTTTGGCAAGACCGAAGTGGCCATGCGTGCAGCCTTTATTGCGGTACACGGCGGTCGCCAAGTTGCGATCCTGGTGCCCACCACCCTGCTCGCCCAGCAGCACTACAACAGTTTTCGCGACCGCTTTGCCGACTGGCCGGTGACCGTGGAGGTGATGAGCCGCTTCAAGTCCGCCAAGGAAGTGAATGCCGCCGTCGCCGATCTGGCCGAAGGCAAGATCGACATCGTGATCGGCACCCACAAGTTGCTGTCGGACGATGTGAAGATCAAGAACCTGGGCCTGGTGATCATCGACGAAGAGCACCGCTTCGGTGTGCGCCAGAAAGAACAGCTCAAGGCCCTGCGCAGTGAAGTCGACATCCTCACCCTCACCGCCACGCCGATTCCGCGCACGCTGAACATGGCGGTGTCGGGCATGCGCGACCTGTCGATCATCGCCACGCCACCGGCGCGCCGTTTGTCGGTGCGCACCTTCGTGATGGAGCAGAACAAGAGCACGGTCAAGGAAGCCCTGCTGCGCGAACTGCTGCGCGGCGGCCAGGTGTACTACCTGCACAACGATGTGAAAACCATCGAGAAATGCGCCGCCGACCTCGCCGAACTGGTACCGGAGGCCCGCATCGCCATCGGCCACGGGCAGATGCGCGAACGCGAACTCGAACAGGTGATGAGCGACTTCTACCACAAGCGCTTCAACGTGCTGATCGCCTCGACCATCATCGAGACCGGCATCGACGTGCCGAGCGCCAACACCATCATCATCGAACGCGCCGACAAGTTCGGCCTGGCGCAGCTGCACCAATTGCGCGGCCGCGTCGGGCGCAGTCACCACCAGGCCTATGCCTACCTGCTCACACCGCCGCGCCAGCAGATCACCTCCGATGCGGAAAAACGCCTGGAAGCGATCGCCAATACCCAGGACCTCGGCGCCGGTTTTGTACTGGCCACCAACGACCTGGAAATCCGGGGTGCCGGCGAGTTGCTCGGCGACGGCCAGAGCGGGCAGATCCAGGCGGTGGGTTTCACGCTGTATATGGAGATGCTCGAACGTGCGGTGAAAGCCATCCGCAAGGGCGAGCAACCGAACCTCGACCAACCCTTGGGCGGCGGCCCGGAGATCAACCTGCGCTTGCCGGCGTTGATTCCCGAAGACTACCTGCCGGATGTGCATGCACGGTTGATCCTGTACAAGCGCATTGCCTCGGCGGCCGACGAAGAAGGCCTCAAGGACTTGCAGGTAGAGATGATCGACCGCTTCGGCCTGCTGCCGGAGCCGACCAAGAACCTGGTGCGCCTGACTCTGCTCAAGTTGCAGGCCGAGCAGTTGGGCATCAAGAAAGTCGACGCCGGGCCGCAAGGCGGGCGTATCGAATTCGAAGCGCAGACGCCGGTCGACCCGTTGGTGCTGATCAAGCTGATCCAGGGCCAGCCCAACCGCTACAAGTTCGAAGGGGCTACGCTGTTCAAGTTCATGGTGCCGATGGAACGCGCCGAAGAACGCTTCAACACCTTGGAGGCGCTGTTTGAACGCCTCATTCCGAAATCCGTTTAAGGACGCCCCCATGCGCGTGTTCCGCATTTTGAGCCTGTTGTTGGTGGTACTCGCACCTTCGGCCTTTGCCGACAGCCTGTATCAGGTGGAAATGATCCTGGTGCGCCAGAATGCGGAACCGGTGATCAACAGCCGCGCCGCCCCGGAAAACTGGGATGCAGGCGCGCCGCGCCTGGGCGAGCGGATGAGCCCGCCGCGCCTGGGTAATATCGTCGACAAGCTGCGCGCCGACGCCAACTACACGGTGCTCGCGCACAAGGCCTGGGAACAGAACCTGGGCGAGCAAGCGGTGAAGGTGGCGATCACCGATGGCCAGGAGCAATTCGGCCAGTTCCCTATCGAAGGGGTGTTGAGCCTGCAACTGGGGCGCTTTACCGATATCGACGCGGATTTCTGGATCAACCAGTTCGACGGCAACGGCAGCGTGATTGCCAGCGAACACTTGAGCCAGAAAGACGTGCGCACCAAGAACAACCAGCTCAACTACCTGGACGGCGGCCACCTGGCGCTGCTGATCAAGATCACTTCGCTGACCGCCAAGCCACCCAGCGCACCACCGCCCGACCTTCAGGACTGATTGCGCGCCATGCCCCTGACGTCGCCGTTGACCAAACCCCTGGCCCCTTCGTGGGCCAACCGCTTCAAAGAGCAAAGCCTTGAGCGCGGGCGGCGCTACGCCCTGGAAAACCGCGTGCGCATCGTCGAGTGCGGCGACAGCACCATCACCGCCAGTTGCGAAGGCTCGGGCGGCAACGTTTACCGCCAGACCATCTCATTGCGTGAATCGGCCAAGGGTTTGCTGATCCTGGTAGACAGCCGCTGCACGTGCCCGGTACACACCAACTGCAAACACATCGCGGCGGTGCTGCTCAAGGTTCAGGAAACCCTGGCCTACCCGGCAGCAGCCCAGGATGCGCAGCTGCTGGAAAAACTCCAGGCGGTGCTGGATAACCGCGTGGTCCTGCCGCAGGTGGTGATGGACGACGTGCAACCGGTGCCACGCCTGTGGCTGGCCAGCGTCGAGTTCAGCGCGTTCGAGCCGCGCAACGGCAAGATGCAGCGCTATATCCAGCACCGTGCGGCGCTGTCGTTCAACTACCTGGGCAACTATGTCAGCGGGCAAAAAAATGCCGACATCATTGTGCGCCAGGAGACCCAGAGCCTGCGGATCAAGCGCCAACCCGAGCAAGAACAAGCCTATCGCGAACACCTGCGCCTGCTTGGCTTCAAGATCGCCACGCGCCAGAGCAAGGCCCTGCCGGAAAGTGCCGGCGAGCTGTTCGAGATGGTCAATGACAGTGCCTGGCTGAACTTCACCCTCAATGTGTCGCCCACCTTGCGTGCCGAGGGCTGGGAACTGCAGATCGATGAAGACTTCGGCTTTGACCTCAGCCCCGTCGATGACTGGTATGCCACCGTCGATGAAGGGCCGGAACGCGACTGGTTCGATCTGGAGCTGGGCATTATCGTCAACGGCGAACGCTTGAGCCTGCTGCCGATTCTGCTGAACCTGATGCGCTCCCACACCGAGATTCTCAACCCGGAGAAACTCGCGCGACGCCGCGATGAAGAGCTGATCCTGGTGAATATCCCCGGCCTGCCCAACGGCCACGGCCCGCTGCAAGTGGCGCTGCCCTACGGCCGCTTAAAGCCGGTGCTGGCGACCCTCGGCGAGTTTTACCTGCAGGAAGCCGGTACCACCGCGCTGCGCCTGGCCAAGGCCGACGCCATTCGCCTCAACCCGCTGGAAGACTTGCCACTGCAATGGGAAGGCGGCGAGAAGATCCGCAACTTTGCCCAGCGCCTGCGCGACATCAAGGATTTCACCTGCGTGGCGCCCGAAGGCCTGAACGCGACCTTGCGCCCCTATCAATTGGAAGGCTTGAGCTGGATGCAGTCACTGCGCCAACTGGAGGTGGGTGGGATACTCGCGGATGACATGGGCCTGGGTAAAACCCTGCAAACCCTGGCGCATATTCTTACCGAGAAAATCGCCGGTCGCCTTGATCGGCCATGCATGGTTGTGATGCCTACCAGCCTGATTCCGAACTGGCTCGATGAGGCGGCGCACTTCACCCCGCAGCTGAGAGTGCAGGCACTTTATGGCGCCGGGCGTAAGAAACATTTCGCCAACCTGCAGGACTACGACCTGCTGCTGACCACCTACGCCCTGCTGCCCAAGGACATCGAACAGCTCGCCGCCCTGCCCTTGCACGTCTTGATCATGGATGAAGCGCAGTACATCAAGAACCCATCCAGCAAGGCGGCCCAGGCCGCGCGCGAGCTGAATGCCCGCCAGCGCCTGTGCCTGAGCGGTACGCCTTTGGAAAACCACTTGGGCGAACTGTGGTCGCTGTTCCACTTCCTGTTGCCGGGTTGGCTGGGCGACGTGAAGAGCTTCAACCGTGATTACCGCGTGCCGATTGAAAAACGTGCCAGCGAGGTGCGATTGCAGCACCTCAACGGCCGGATCAAACCCTTCCTGCTGCGTCGTACCAAGGAGCAGGTGGCAACCGAACTGCCACCCAAGACCGAGATTATCCACTGGGTCGACCTCAACGAGGCCCAGCGCGACGTGTACGAAACCATGCGCCTGGCCATGGATAAAAAGGTCCGCGACGAGATCACGCGCAAGGGCGTGGCCCGCAGCCAGATCATCATCCTCGAAGCGCTGCTGAAACTGCGCCAGGTGTGCTGCGACCTGCGCCTGGTCAACGACGCTACCCTGCCCGCCCGTGGCAGCAGCTCAGGCAAGCTCGACAGCCTGATGGACATGCTCGATGAGCTGTTTGCCGAAGGCCGCCGGATCCTGCTGTTCTCGCAGTTCACCTCGATGCTGAGCCTGATCGAGGTTGAACTGAAAAAACGCGGCATTGCCTACGCCTTGTTGACCGGCCAGACGCGGGATCGACGCACCCCGGTGAAGGACTTCCAGAGCGGCAAGTTGCAGATCTTTTTGATCAGCCTGAAAGCCGGCGGGGTGGGCCTGAACCTGACCGAAGCCGACACGGTTATCCACTATGACCCCTGGTGGAACCCGGCCACGGAAAACCAGGCTACCGACCGTGCGTACCGCATCGGGCAGGAAAAGCCGGTGTTTGTGTACAAGATGATTGCCCGAGGCACGGTGGAGGAGAAAATTCAGCACTTGCAGAAGGAGAAGTCCGACTTGGCGGCGGGCGTGCTGGATGGGCGGACCACGGGGGATTGGCAGTTGGGTAATGAAGAGATTGAGGCGTTGTTTGCGCCGTTGCCCAACAAGCAAGAGAAGCGCTGACTGTTAGGCCGCCTTCGCGATCTTCAACCTGGCAAAGGCGCAAACAGCGCCTCAATATCCCGCTGCTCCAGCTTCCAACCCGCACTGGCTCCGCCTTCCAGCACCCCATCAGCCAACGCAGCCTTCTCCAGTTGCAACGCCTGGATCTTTTCCTCCACCGTGCCCCGGGCAATCATCTTGTACACAAACACCGGTTTGTCCTGCCCGATGCGATACGCACGGTCGGTCGCCTGGTTTTCCACCGCAGGGTTCCACCACGGGTCGTAATGAATCACCGTATCCGCCGCTGTCAGGTTCAAGCCCGTCCCGCCCGCCTTGAGGCTGATCAGGAATAGCGGTGTCTTGCCGCCCTGGAAGTTTTCAACGGGCGTACGTCGGTCAAGGGTGTCCCCCGTCAGGATCGAATACTCAAGCTCACGCTGCTTGAGCTCTTCTTCAATCAACGCCAGCATCGAAGTGAATTGCGAGAACAGCAAAATCCGCCGCCCCTCGCTGAGCAACTCTTCCAACATGTCCATCAAGCTGCCGAGCTTGCCAGTGCCGGCCTTGGCAGCTTTAGTCATCGGCACAGACTTGACCAGGCGCAAGTCACAGCACACCTGGCGCAGTTTGAGCAGGGCTTCGAGGATGATGATCTGGCTGCGGGCCACGCCATGACGACTGATCTCGTCGCGCACCTTTTTATCCATGGCCACACGCACCGTTTCGTAGACATCCCGCTGTGCATCGCTGAGCTCTACCCAGTGCACGATTTCCGACTTGGGCGGTAACTCCGTAGCAACCTGTTCCTTTTTGCGCCGCAACAGGAACGGCTTGATACGTGCTGTGAGGTGCTGCATACGCTGCGCATTACCGTGCTTTTCGATGGGCGTGCGGTAATCGCGATTAAAGCTCTTGCTATCGCCCAACCAGCCCGGCATCAAGAAATGGAACAGTGACCACAGCTCGCCCAAGTGGTTTTCCAACGGCGTACCGCTCAAGCATAAACGCTGACCGGCCTCCAACTCACGAGCCGCCTGGGCTGCCTTGCTATTAGGATTCTTGATGTTTTGCGCTTCGTCGAGGATCAGCACACTCCAACATTGAGGCTGCAGCACTTCAAGGTCTCGCGACAGCAGCGCGTAAGTGGTGAGTACCAGGTCGTAATCGGCCAGGCGCGCGAAGTCAGCCTGGCGCTGCGAGCCGTGCAGCGCCAGGACCTTGAGTTGAGGGGTAAAGCGTGCGGCTTCATCCATCCAGTTGGGGACCAGGCTGGTGGGCATCACCGCCAGAGCAGGAGCCTGCAAGCGGCCGGCCTGTTTCTCACAGAGCAAATGGGCAAGGGCCTGCAGGGTTTTCCCCAGGCCCATGTCATCCCCAAGAATCCCGCCGACGTCCAGCTCGCGCAGGGCTTGCATCCAGTTAAGGCCTTCGAGCTGGTAGCCACGTAGTTCGGCGTTCAGGCCCTGAGGAGCCGGTACATTGACGTGCGTGGCCTCCTTGAGACGCTTGGCGAAATCACGCAGCCGCTCGCCGCCCTGCCAGACCAAGGGTATTGCATCCAGGGTGCTGAGCCGTGCCGCGTCGGGCGCGCTCAACCGCAGTGCATCGCCTTCAGGTGCGCGCAGGTAGAGTTCGCCGAGGGTCGCCATCAGGGGTTTGATACGGCCGTAAGGCAGCGCGACTTTGGTATGAGTGCCGGCGCCTAAACTGACCAATACTCGCTCATCGTCGTCACGTTCAGCCATATAAGTGGCATCGAGCAGTTTGGGCTGACGACGCATCAAATCGAGCATGATTGGCAACAGGCTGTGCCGCTCGCCATTGACCTCGACGCCCAGTTCAAGGTTGAACCATTCATGACCCGGCGTCTCTTCGATATCCGCGTACCAGTGGTCCACAGCCTCCACGTCGTAATAAAAGCCCGGTTGGATGACGACCTCCCACCCGGCCTCGCGCAAAACCGCCAGATCGCGCTCAACAAAGCGCAGCCAGGCTTCATCAGTGGGTAGACCGAACATCTCTCCTGCACTGGCAGGCAGCGCACGGGTTTTGCGAGTGACCGCTTTAAGGCCGATCTTCGTGAGGGTCTTGCGCAGGGCTTTTTCAGCCACCGGCTTGCGTTGGATACGTTGGGTTTCAGTGCCGTTGAGAAACAGGATGTCCTCAGTGCCTTTGCCGCTGACCAGGCAGGCGTCGTATCGGTAAGCCAAGGCGACGCGGTGTTCAAACGTGAGCATTTGCCGATGGTGTGCCTGGCTGTAGACGTAGGACTCGTCGCTTCCCAAGGTGAGGCATCCTTGAGGCTCTAACGCATCCACCACACGCTCGGTCAGCTCCCGCGGCGGAGGAATCACCTTGGATATCGAACTGATGCGATGGCTGAATAACGCGACCTGATCAGCTGGAATCGTCGGCAAGGCGCAAAGATGAATGGCCAGATTATCGTCCAGCCCGTGCTCGACCACCCCGATAGCCAGGTTATCGCGGTCAAGATAATGAAGCGGTTTGAGGGGCAATACCTCGTCCAACTCGCGCCCGTTGCTGATCCACTTGGGAATGTGATTGCCATCGGACAACATGGCCCAATCAAAACGCGCGGGCCGGGCCGGGCCGGGCTTAAGCGCCAGGCCAGTGCCCTGCTCAATAAACAGACGTTGGGTTTTGAGCGCCAATTGGAGAATTTCGGCCCCTGGTTCGCCGGCCAGCTGATAACGGGTGTTATAGGAACTATAAGACCGGCTCAACAACAGCAATCGACAAATGCGTGTATCCAGCTCATGCATATAGGCGGGAGCACGTCGCAATGTCTCGTCGATCGAGTACAGCGGCTTGATATCGCTGTACTCACCTTTTTTCGTCACGCGCGCTCGATATAGCTCTAATGACCACCTCATCGAATAGGGATCGGGGGAGAGCTGGTACAGCAAAGAGGTGCCCGTATTCCTGGGTTGTTCCTCATCCACAGGCGTGGGTTCAGGGATGCTTTCAAGCCACTTTTCGAGCTGGGGGCTGAGGCGCTCAACCGGTGTCTTTTGCTGCTTTACAGGCCGGTTCAGGTCTTCGTGCAGGACAGTCAACATAAACAGCGCCGCAGCCGCGTGCTTGCAATTGATCGCTACCGGGCAAGAACACACACACTCGACAGTCGCCCAATTTGATGTGACAACATGTGTGATCACCTGGTTGTAGACGTTACGACCGGAGCCCTTGCAACGCGCGATCAACCGATGTTTTCCCACTTCGACTATTTCGAGACGACTTTCACCAGCGTACTCGAAACCACGCTCCAGTGAACGAGGGTCAAAGCGCTCTTGCCAATCCAATTCTACGATACGTGCGATCAGGTCATTCATGGGGCAGCACTCTACAACGGTCGGCAACGCGATTTAAAGCAGGCCGACTCCCACAAAGCGGTAAGAGATCGCTACAGCAACACCCAGACGCTTCCTACACCAAGCCTCTTTCTTTAACAGCGCAGGCGACGGTTATTCAATCAGTTGAGCGTCTCGCAACGCTGTGAGAGCCGCCAACCAGCGTGGATCCTGTTTGTAATCCGTCGACGCAACCGCCTGCCCACGCATACGTGCAATCCGCGCCGACGGCGTGACCTTCATCCGCTGCGCTGCACTGAGCGCCAGCTCGGCTGCCGCACGGTCATTGCACACCAAGCCCATGTCACAACCGGCGGTCAGCGCCGCTTCGATACGACTGGCCGCATCGCCGACCACATGGGCGCCGGCCATGGACAGGTCATCGCTGAAGATCACCCCGTCAAACTGCAACTCACCGCGCAGGATGTCCTGCAACCAGCGGCGTGAGAAGCCGGCGGGCTGGGCATCGACCTGCGGGTAGATGACGTGCGCCGGCATCACGGCGGCCAGTTGCTTGCTCAGGCGTGCGAAAGGCACCAGGTCATTGGCGCGAATCTGTTCCAGGCTGCGCTCGTCCGTGGGAATAGCGACGTGGGAATCGGCCTCGGCCCAACCGTGGCCCGGGAAGTGCTTGCCGGTGGCAGCCATGCCGGCGCTGTTCATGCCGCGGATAAAGGCTCCGGCGAGCACGGCAGCGCGCTCGGGGTCGCCTTCAAAGGAGCGGGTGCCGACCACGGCGCTGCGTTGGTAATCCAGGTCCAGCACTGGGGCAAAACTCAGGTCCAGGCCCACCGCCAGCACTTCGGTGGCCATGATCCAACCGCATTGTTCGGCCAGGTATTGGGCGTTGGGGTTATCCGCCAGCGCACGCATGGCCGGCAGGCGTACAAAGCCTTGGCGCAGACGCTGCACGCGGCCGCCTTCCTGGTCCACGGCCAGCAGCAAGTCCGGGCGCACTGCGCGAATGGCTGCGCTCAACTCGCGAACCTGGCGCGGGTGCTCGATATTGCGCGCAAAAATGATCAGGCCGCCCACTTCCGGTTGGCGCAACAGATGACGATCCTCGGCCGTGAGCCAGGTACCGGCGACGTCGACCATCAAAGAACCTTGCAGGGCAGCAGTCATAAACCTTCCTTAAATAACGCACACAACCCGTCGTCCTTGCCAGGCACGGCAAGGACGACGGGTTGTGAATAAATAGCTGAAATCGGCATGGCGGCTAGCTTAGCGGATGCAAGCGGCCGCGCCCACCCGCAGCGATCAAACCTTGGCGGCGACCGGTACGGTTTTGCTGCGTGGGCGTAACTGGGCGGCGGCCATGGCCGGATCGCTGACGCCGGTTTCGGCGCGCATGCCAGCGGCGAGGAACGGCACCATCAGGCGCATGACTTGCTCGATGGAAGTGTTCACGCCGAAATCGGTCTCGGCAATTGCCCGCAACGCCTTGATACCGGACATGCTGAAAGCGGCGGCACCGAGCATGAAATGCACACGCCAGAACAGTTCGATAGGCGGAATACGCGGGGCCGCTTCGTTGACCAGCAGCATATAGCGGCGGAACACCTTGCCGTACATGTCTTCCAGGTAACGGCGCAAGTGGCCCTGGCTCTGGCTGAACGCCAGGCCCAGCAGGCGCATGAAGATCGACAGGTCGTTGCCGCTACGAGGCTGCACGACCAACGCTTGCTCCACGAGGATTTCCAGCAGCTCTTCCAGGCTAGGCTTGTGATCGGCCTTGGCCTGGCGGCGTTCCAGCTCACGGTCGAGGCTTGCGCAGAACGGGCCCAGAAAGCGTGAGAACACTGCCTGGATCAGGGCCTTTTTCGAGCCGAAATGATAGTTCACCGCGGCGAGGTTGACCCCTGCCTTGCTGGTGATCAGCCGCAATGAAGTTTCAGCAAATCCTTTTTCCGCGAACAATTGCTCGGCAGCATCGAGAATGCGTTCAACGGTTTCCGACTGGGCCATGGCTACTCCGCCTGACAAACACTTGTTTGAAACATACGTTTCAGAGTGTGTCTTGTCAAGCCTGGGGGTCCGCTTTGCGGCTGGTCGGTCATCTGATTCATCGCTATTTAATCATATCCTCGCAGCTCTGTAGGCAGCGCCGCTTCTGCTCTGTAGGACGGCTGACGGATGACCGTCCAGCGGAGCCGCTAAAAAGGATGATTGCTAAGCGCAGTTCACTGTATATAATCCCAGTCACTGTATAAAAAGACAGAGCGATCAACATGCTAAAACTGACGCCACGCCAAGCTGAGATTCTGGCTTTTATCAAGCGCTGCCTTGATGACAACGGGTACCCGCCTACCCGTGCGGAGATTGCCCTGGAACTGGGGTTCAAGTCCCCCAATGCTGCCGAGGAACACCTCAAGGCCCTCGCTCGCAAAGGCGCGATCGAGATGACCCCGGGTGCTTCGCGGGGTATTCGTATCCCTGGCTTCGAAGCCAAGGCCGACGAGTCGACATTGCCGATCATCGGTCGCGTCGCCGCAGGTGCGCCGATCCTGGCGCAGCAGCACGTCGAGGAATCCTGCAACATCAACCCGACCTTCTTCCATCCTCGCGCCGACTACCTGTTGCGTGTGCACGGCATGAGCATGAAGGACGTGGGTATCTTTGACGGCGACCTGCTGGCCGTCCATACCACCCGCGAAGCCCGCAATGGCCAGATCGTCGTGGCCCGTATCGGCGACGAGGTCACGGTCAAACGCTTCAAGCGCGAAGGCAGCAAGGTCTGGCTCCTGGCCGAAAACCCTGAGTTTGCCCCGATCGAAGTCAACCTGAAAGACCAGGACCTGGTGATCGAAGGCTTGAGTGTCGGCGTCATTCGCCGCTAAAGGAGGCATCATGCAGCTCGTGCACACCCCACAACACACACAACTGTCGCTGTTCGAGGCCTTCATGGCCCAGCCCCTTGCGCCAATCCTCAAGGAAACGGTCGAAGCCCCCTGGGGCGGCGAACCTGAGGCGTTCAGTGAATTGTCGTTGCGCGGTGCGGCTGAGAGCTGCCTGAACCTGCTGGCACCTATCCTGCGCGAATTAAGCGAAGATCAGGACGCCCGCTGGCTGACACTGATCGCCCCGCCCGCCAGCCTTACCCAGGCCTGGCTGCGGGACGCCGGGCTCAACCGCGAGCGCATCCTGTTGCTGCAACCACGCGGCGCGCAAAGTGCCCAGCAGCTAACCTGCGAAGCCTTGCGCCTGGGCCGCAGCCATACGGTGGTGAGCTGGCTGAACCCGCTGAATGCCAGCGCCAGGCAGCAACTGATCAGCGCTGCGCGCATGGGTGATGCACAAAGTTTGAATATACGATTGGGGTAATGATGGGCATGCCACAGGAGCGGCCTTCACCAAGGACTCAGTGAAGAACGCGCGGCCCTTCTTCTTTCTCCGGCTCGCCTTCGGCAAGGCGACCAGCCATCTGCACGCCCACGCTCAACATGGCTTTAGCCACTTCGACGTGCTGGCCTTGCAGGAAGACCTTGGCGTCTTCGGAGAAATCCAGAATAACCAGAGAACCCTCGTCCTCCGCCCGGCGCAGTTCAATTCGGCCGTCAGGCAGTTCAACAATTTCCAGAAAGGACGTTGGCATAAAAGTCTGTTCTCCACGAAAGGCCTGGGATTATATCAGTCATCCACCCCGCCTCGCAGGGGATATGGACAGGTTTGTTGACGGCTTGATGAATGGTGGCCTGGGCAACACGCTTCTCTCTGTGGGAGCTGGCTTGCCTGCGATGGCGGTGGGTCAGTTATTACTGGGCTTTTCTGACTCACCTCTATCGCAGCATGGGCATTCACAGAACTTTGCAAGCTGAAGCAGCCAACGGTAACCACGATGCGAAGCGAGTCGCTCTTGATCTTGCTCTGCTTGTGATCTTGATCTGGCTTTTGATCTTAGGCGCCCCGTTAAACCACGCTGGCCGAACGCAGGCTTGAATTCGTGGGTAACCCGGCAGGACGCCGGGTTAGCCGCCCCGCGCCATGGATGGCGCGTGGCGGCGGCCCACGGATTCAAGCCTGCGTTCGGGCACACCGAGCCCAAGCGAGGTGCCGAGTGGTGGGGCAAGAGCGTTTTGCTTACTTTGCCGCTTTTGCAAAGTGAGCCCCCGTCAGGGCGGAACCCTAAGCGGCCGTTACCGCAGAAATGGATATGTACACAATCCAACTGTGTCGCCTGCCAGGCCGTCTTCGCGAGCAAGCCCGCTCCCACAGTTGGATTGTGGGGCGTCAGGTAGATAGGTGTCGGCTGGCAGGCCGTCATCGCAGGCAAGCCCGCTCCCACAGTTTGATTGCGGGGCCTCAGGTAGATAGGTGTCGGCTGGCAGGCCGTCATCGCAGCGATGCGGCGACCCGACAAGCCAGCTCCCACAGTTTGATCGTGGGGCCTCAGCTAGATAGGTGTCGGCTGTCAGGCCGTCATCGCAGGCAAGCCAGCCCCCACATTTGCTTAATGCAACCCCTTCAGCACTCGTTCAGCCCTTCACGAAAACGCAGTGCCATCTTTTTCAGCTCCTGGCGCCAGCCTTCCAACTCCTCACGGCTCAACGGCTTGGGCTCATCCTGCTCCAAGGCCACGGCGACGATCAGCGGCTGGGTGACATCCCCCTTGGGCACATGGGGAATACGCGGCGGCTGAAACATATCCGCATGTGCTTTGAGCAGCCGCGCCACCCAACTGTCGGGGCTCTGGGCCATTTCCACCAGCTCGGCCAACTCAGGAATCGCCATGGAATCCAGCACTTCACGGTTCATGATCATTTCCGCCCGCGGGGCGCCCGCCTGGGGCAAGCGGTAGAACCCGGCGATTTCATGGCACAGCCCCAGCAAGGCACCGTACAGGTGGAACAACGCCGCTTCGCGCCCCGCCTGTACCAGCGCGATGGCGTTCATCTCTTTCCCTTCCTCGGCACGGCCAAGGGCCTCCAGGGACAAACCCGCGAAGTAAATTTTCTGATTGGTACGGGTATAGAGTTCGTTGGCCATGACGGCAATCTCCACAACGAATAGGCGTGATGCTGGCTGTGTAGGAGCGAGCTTGCTCGCGAAAAACTTCCAGGCACCGCAGGGTGCCAGGTTTCCCGCATTTTCGTTAACGATCTTCGCGAGCAAGCTCGCTCCTACAGTAAGCAAAAGCCGTCTATACAGACGGCTTTTGGCGTTAACAGACTAGCGGATCAAGCGCCTTGGCGCTTGTCCTCGACCTTCCACTTGCCGCCGTCGTAGAACGCTTTCCAGCCAGTCGGCTTGCCGTCCACTTCGGTCTGCACGTACTGCTCCTTGGTCTTGCGGCTGTAGCGGATCACGGCTGGGCGACCATCCGGGTCCTTCTTCGGCGCTTCACACAGGAAGTGGTACTTCGGATCGATCTCGTCCTTGTGCGGCACAATCTCCATCACCAACGGCGCACGGGTCTCGCGGTTTTTCGGGAACTGGCTGGCGGCCAGGAACAGCCCCGAAGCGCCGTCACGCAGGATGTAGGTGTCGTTGACCTTCTCGCACTTGAGTTCAGGCATCTTCACCGGGTCCATCTTCGGCGGCGCCGCGTCACCGCTTTTCAGCAGTTTGCGGGTGTTCTTGCAGGTCGGGTTGGTGCAACCGAAGAACTTGCCGAAACGGCCGGTCTTGAGCTGCATCTCGCTGCCGCACTTATCGCATTCCAGGCTCGGGCCTTCATAGCCTTTGATGCGGTAGGTGCCCTCTTCGATCTCGTAGCCGTTGCAATCGGGGTTGTTACCGCAGATGTGCAGCTTATGCTTCTCGTCCAACAGGTAGGCGTCCATCGCCGTGCTGCAGATCGGGCAGCGGTGCTTGCCGCGCAGCACCAGCGACTCGGATTCACCCTCATCGTCAGCCGCAATTTCGTCGCCCGGCACCAGGTTGACCGTCGCCTTGCAGCGCTCTTTGGGCGGCAGGCTGTAGCCCGAGCAACCGAGGAACACGCCGGTGGAGGCGGTACGAATCTGCATCGGTCGACCGCAGGTGGTGCACGGAATGTCCGTCATCACCGGCTGGTTGGCGCGCATCCCGTTCTCAGGGTTCTCGGCCACTTCGAGCTTTTTCTTGAAGTCGCCGTAGAACTCGTCGAGCACGTTTTTCCAGTCGCGCTCGCCCTGAGCCACGTCATCGAGGTTCTCTTCCATGCCGGCGGTGAAGCCGTAGTCCATCAGGTTGGAGAAGCTCTCCGACAGACGCTCGGTCACGATGTCGCCCATCTTTTCCGAATAGAAACGACGGTTGTGCAGCGCAACGTAGCCACGGTCCTGGATGGTGGAGATGATCGCGGCGTAGGTCGAAGGACGACCGATACCGCGCTTTTCCATCTCTTTGACCAGGCTGGCTTCGGAATAACGCGCCGGTGGCTTGGTGAAGTGCTGGGACGGGTCGAGCTTGATCAGCTTCAACGTGTCGCCCTGGGCCATGTCCGGCAGCACATCATCATCGCCAGGCTTGGCGATCTGCGGCATCACACGGGTATAGCCGTCGAACTTGAGAATACGGCCCTTGGCACGCAGCTCGAAATCGCCCGCGCCCACGCTCACGGTAGTAGACAGGTATTGCGCCGGCAGCATCTGGCAAGCCAGGAACTGGCGCCAGATCAGCTCGTAGAGGCGCTCAGCGTCGCGCTCCATGCCGCTCAGCTTGGCAGGCGTGGTGTTGGCGTCAGAAGGACGAATCGCTTCGTGAGCCTCTTGTGCGCCTTCCTTGCTGCTGTAGACGTTCGGCTTCTCCGGCAGGTAGGTCTTGCCGAATTCGCTTTCAATATAAGTACGCGCCATCGCCACCGCGTCTTGCGACAGGTTGGTGGAGTCGGTACGCATATACGTGATGTAGCCAGCCTCATACAGACGCTGGGCCATCATCATGGTCTTCTTCACCCCGAAGCCCAGGCGGTTGCTCGCGGCCTGTTGCAGGGTGGAGGTGATGAACGGCGCCGACGGCTTGCTGCTGGTCGGTTTGTCTTCACGCTTGACGATGCTGTAGCTGGAGGCCTTGAGCTTCTCCAGCGCGGCCATGGCCTGGGCTTCGTTCAGCGGCTTGAAGGCCTCGCCTTTCTCACGGGCCACTTCAAAGCGCACGTTGGCGCCCTTGGCAGTGCCCAGGTCGGCGTGGACTTCCCAGTATTCTTCAGGGATGAACGCACGGATCTCGCGCTCACGCTCCACCACCAGCTTGACCGCTACCGATTGCACACGGCCGGCGGACAGGCCACGGGCGATCTTCGCCCACAGCAGTGGCGAGACCATGTAGCCCACGACGCGGTCGAGGAAACGACGGGCCTGCTGGGCGTTGACACGGTCAATGTCCAGCTCGCCCGGCTTGGAGAACGCTTCCTGAATGGCTTTCTTGGTGATTTCGTTGAACACCACGCGCTTGTAGCGGCTGTCATCACCACCGATGGCTTCGCGCAGGTGCCAGGCAATGGCTTCCCCTTCGCGGTCCAAGTCCGTCGCGAGATAGATGGTGTCAGCATCTTTGGCGAGCCGGCGCAGCTCTTCGATGACCTTTTCCTTGCCCGGAAGGATTTCGTACTTGGCCTTCCAGCCATGGTCCGGGTCCACACCCATGCGCGAAACCAGTTGCTTGCGCGCTTTTTCTTTAGGCGTGAGTACCGGACCTTCGCCCGCGGCGGCCTTGCCGCGCTTGGCGGCAGGCTCCTTGCTGGCGCTAGCCGAACCGCTGGTGGGCAGGTCTCGGATATGGCCGATACTCGACTTCACCACGTACTCGTTGCCCAAGTACTTGTTGATGGTCTTGGCCTTAGCCGGGGATTCCACAATGACCAGCGATTTGCCCATGGATCGGAAAATTCCTGAATTCGAGAAGTGAAAGGCAGTTGGCGCCTGACGCGGCAACGCTATATATAGTGGCAACCGGATGAGGTCAAGCGCAGCATTCTGCGCGACCTGCCGTTATTGCCCTTTAAAAAGACTGGCTTCGGCCTGGACCAAAGCAAAGCGCGGGACCTGCTCGCCGTCAACTTCGACGGTCTCCAGGAACATGCTCAAAGGGCGCACCCAAAAACCGTATTCGCCATACAGCGCTTGGTAAAACACCACTTCTTCTTCGGTTTCAGAGTGGCGCGCCACGCTGAAAACACGGTACTGCGGCCCCTTGTAATGCTGGTAGAGCCCGGGTTCGACTTTCATGCTCTGGCCCTCATGCAAAATTTGTTGAAAAAAAATATTTAAAAGTTCCAAAAAACAAAAACCGGGGCACTGGGCCCCGGCTTCCGTCAACCGAACGTTTAGACGCGTTCGAAGACGGTAGAGATGCCTTGGCCGAGACCAATGCACATGGTAGCAACCCCAAGGTTGCCGCCATTTTGCTTCATCACGTTAAGCAAAGTGCCGGAGATACGTGCACCGGAGCAACCGAATGGGTGGCCCAGGGCAATCGCACCGCCGTGCAGGTTAACCTTCTCGTTCATCTTGTCGAGTACTTTCAAATCTTTCAGCACTGGCAGGGCCTGTGCGGCGAAAGCTTCGTTGAGCTCGAAGAAGTCGATATCGGAGATGGAAAGGCCTGCGCGCTTCAAGGCTTTTTGTGTGGCCGGTACTGGACCATAGCCCATGATCGCCGGATCCACACCCGCCACTGCCATCGAACGAATCACCGCCAGCGGCTGGATACCCAGGTCCTGGGCACGCTGCGCCGACATCACGATCATGCACGAAGCACCGTCGGTGATTTGCGAGGAAGTACCGGCTGTCACGGTGCCGCCCTTTGGATTGAAGGCTGGCTTGAGAGCCGCCAGGCTTTCCAGGGTGGTGTCCGGACGAATGGTTTCGTCGTAGTCGAACAGTTTCAGGAAACCATTCTCGTCGTAGCCGTTCATCGGGATGATTTCATCCTTGAACTTGCCTTCCACAGTCGCCTTGTGGGCGAGCTGGTGGGAGCGCAGGCCGAACGCGTCTTGGGCTTCACGGGTGATGCCGTGCATTTTGCCAAGCATTTCCGCGGTAAGGCCCATCATGCCCGAGGCTTTCGCCGCGTAGAGGGACATGTGCGGGTTAGGATCGACGCCGTGCATCATGCTGACGTGGCCCATGTGCTCCACGCCGCCGACCACGAACACATCGCCGTTGCCGGTCATGATCGCTTGGGCAGCGGTGTGCAGCGCGCTCATCGACGAGCCACACAGGCGGCTGACGGTCTGGCCAGCGGCAGTGTGCGGGATCTGGGTCATCAACGACGCCATGCGCGCGATGTTCCAGCCCTGCTCCAGGGTCTGGTTGACGCAGCCCCAGATCACGTCCTCGACTTCGTTCGGGTCGACCTTGGTGTTGCGCTCCAGCACTTTGCTGATCAGGTGCGCCGACATGTCTTCGGCGCGGGTGTTGCGGTGCATGCCGCCCTTGGAGCGGCCCATCGGCGTACGACCGAAGTCGACGATCACGACGTCTCTTGGATTCAAGCTCATAAATATTCTCGCTCTAGTCGTCTGGGCACTTAACCGAAGAAGCTCTGGCCGTTCTTGGCCATTTCACGCAGCTTCGCGGTCGGGTGGTACAGCGGGCCCAGATCAGCGTACTGATCAGCCAGGGCAACGAACTGGGCCACACCGATGGAGTCGATGTAACGCAGCGCACCACCACGGAATGGAGGGAAACCAATACCGTATACCAGGCCCATATCGGCTTCGGCGGCGGTTTCAACGATGCCGTCTTCCAGGCAACGCACGGTTTCCAGGCACAGGGCGATCATCATCCAGTTGATGATGTCCTCGTCAGACACCTCACGCTGTTCGTAGATGACCGGAGCGAGTACTTCGTGCACCGACGGATCGGCCACTTTCTTCTGCTTGCCCTTCTTGTCGGTCTCGTAGGCGTAGAAGCCCTTGCCGTTCTTCTGGCCCAGGCGCTTGGCTTCGTAGAGTGCGTCGACAGCCGAACGACGGTCGTCTTTCATGCGGTCCGGGAAACCTTCAGCCATGACGTCGCGACCGTGGTGGCCGGTGTCGATGCCGACCACGTCCATCAGGTACGCCGGGCCCATTGGCCAGCCGAATTTTTCCATGACCTTGTCGATGCGTACAAAATCCACGCCGGCGCTGACCAACTTGGCGAAACCGCCGAAGTACGGGAACAGCACGCGGTTGACCAAGAAGCCCGGGCAGTCATTGACCACGATCGGGTTCTTGCCCATTTTCTTGGCGTAGGCAACGGTAGTGGCCACGGCCAGTTCGCTGGACTTCTCGCCACGGATCACTTCTACCAGCGGCATCATGTGCACCGGGTTGAAGAAGTGCATGCCGACGAAGTTTTCCGGACGCTTGAGGGCCTTGGCCAGCAGCGAGATGGAAATGGTCGAGGTGTTGGAGGCCAAGATGGTGTCATCTTTGACCTGGGCTTCTACTTCAGCCAGTACGGCTTGCTTGACCTTCGGGTTTTCGACAACCGCTTCGACCACCAGGTCGACGTGGCCGAAATCGCCGTAGGACAGCGTAGGACGAATGCCGTTAAGCACTTCAGCCATTTTTGCAGCGGTCATGCGACCTTTATCAACGCGGCCCACCAGCAGCTTGGCCGCTTCGGCCAGGCCCTGCTCGATCCCGTGTTCGTTGATGTCTTTCATCAGGATCGGCGTGCCTTTGGACGCCGACTGATAGGCGATACCGCCACCCATGATACCGGCGCCGAGTACGGCAGCCTGTTTCACGTCCTTGGCAATTTCGTCGTAGGCCTTGGCCTTTTTCTTCAGCTCCTGATCGTTCAGGAACAGGCCGATCAGGCTCTGGGCCGCGGAGGTTTTCGCCAGTTTGACGAAGCCTGCCGCTTCCACTTCCAGGGCTTTGTCGCGACCGAAGTTCGCGGCCTTCTGGATGGTCTTGATCGCTTCAACCGGCGCCGGGTAGTTCGGGCCGGCCTGGCCTGCCACGAAACCTTTGGCGGTTTCGAACGACATCATCTGTTCGATGGCGTTGAGCTTGAGTTTTTCCAGCTTCGGCTGACGCTTGGCCTTGTAGTCAAATTCGCCGCTGATGGCGCCCTTGATCAGGTTCAGCGCGGCTTCGGCCAGTTTGTCCGGAGCTACTACCGCGTCGACGGCACCGACTTTCAGTGCGTCTTCAGCCTTGTTTTCCTTACCCGCGGCGATCCATTCGATCGCGTTGTCGGCACCGATCAGGCGCGGCAGGCGCACGGTACCGCCAAAGCCTGGGTAGATGCCCAGCTTGACTTCCGGCAGGCCGATCTTGGCCGTCGCGGACATGACGCGAAAGTCTGCCGCCAGGCACATTTCCAGGCCGCCGCCCAACGCGATGCCATTGATGGCAGCAACGGTCGGCACGTTGAGGTCTTCGAAATCGCTGAAGATCTTGTTGGCTTCGAGGTTGCCAGCCACCAGCTCGGCATCGGGCAGCTTGAAGTTGTCGACGAATTCGGTGATGTCAGCGCCGACGATAAACACGTCCTTGCCGCTGGAGACGATCACGCCCTTGACCGAAGCATCTGCTTTGATGGTGTCTACGGCCTGACGCAGTTCGTTCAGGGTTAGACGGTTGAACTTGTTGACGGACTCACCCTTGAGGTCGAACTTGAGTTCGACGATGCCACTTTCAAGAGCCTTAACCGTGATGGCTTTACCTTCGTAAATCATCAACTGATCTCCACGATATGGAAGCTGAACAGTACACACTGGACGCTGGTCTCTGGTTTGACATTGACAGTTGAATCAATGCTCACGCCAATCCGCCAGGCACACCCGCCAGTGCGATAGTCGGGTTTTGTATGAGTCGTCTGACAGGCAAACGCTCAATTCATACGCCCGTTTGATTTGGGTACGCCACCTTCATCCAATTCCGAGCAATTGTCAATCGCTCCAAAGGCTAGGAAAAACGCGACTTTCCAGTCATTTCAGAACCCGGCCCGCGGGCTGGCCACCCGTCAATATTCAAATATTCACAGGATCAATAATAGAAAAGATGTGGGAAAAGGCTGTACAGAAAGCAATACACGGCTAGGCTAGCGGCAACCGACAGATTTACCGGCCTGCCTGGCCACCTCCAGCCCGATGATGATGTCGGGCTTTTTATTGCCCCGCTTTCCTGGCTTTTTATCGCTCGACTTTCCTGTAGGAGCGAGCTTGCTCGCGAAAACCTGGAGAGCGCCGCGTATCGCCTGATTAGCCGCGTCATCGTTGACGATTTTAGCGAGCAAGCTCGCTCCTACAAGGTTTAGGTCAGGCCAGGGCCTTGAGCAGCGTATCAATGTCTTTGAGTACGCTTGCGTCGCCCTTCTCACCCCAATACAGGGCGATCATCTGCTTGTCGGCCTCGACCTTGTAGACGTTCGCCGGCAGCGTTGCAAAATGCGGCAACAACTTCTCATCCACACAGGGCTCACGCCACTGATTGACCCACAGCCCCGGCTCCAGCTGCCAGTAACTCCAGGTCGCGGGCATGCTGCCACGCCGTGGTCGGCAGTACTGCGCGCAAGGGCTCGGCGGCTCCTGCTTGAGCCAATGTGGCCACTCCTGAGGCGCCAACTGCATGGCCAAGCCGATGCGGCGCGCCTCCATGCGCAGGGCCATGCGCCCGCTCTGCTGGCGCGAAGGACGCAGCCATACCAGGGGGCTTAAAACCACCGCAAGGATTGACACCACTATCCAGACCGTCATATGTGTACTCCCGAATTTCTAGATGAGCGGATTTGATCTGCGGCAACCCCATCCGCTTGAAAGCAGCCATACTGAACTTATTGCAGTCCCCTGGAGGAACGCCTCATGCCCTACGAACATATTCTGGTCGCTGTCGACCTGACCGAAGAGTGCGACCCAGTGATCAAGCGCGCACAGGAATCCGCGATTGCCAATGGCGCCAAACTGTCGTTGGTGCACATCGTCGAGCCCATGGCCATGGCCTTTGGTGGTGACGTGCCGATGGACCTTTCCCAGTTGCAGCAACAACAATTTGACCAGGCCAAGGAGCGTCTGGACCGTTTGATTCTCAAATACCCGCACCTGAAAAAGGAAGACTGCCGCCTGACATACGGCCAACCGCGCCAGGAAATTCACCACTTGGCCAAGGAACAGGGTTGTGACCTGATCGTAGTGGGTAGCCATGGTCGTCACGGTTTGGCGTTGTTGCTGGGTTCTACTGCCAATGATGTATTGCACGGCGCGCCGTGCGATGTACTGGCCGTCAAACTGGTAAAGAGTTCGTAAGACCAATGAAGGTCTAATGTGGGAGCTGGCTTGCCTGCGATAGCAGCCTGTCAGTTGATGCATCAGGTGGCTGATACACCGCTATCGCAGGCAAGCCAGCTCCCACAGTTGAATCGCATTTCATATTAAAAAGCCTGGCGCTCATAGGAATGAACGCCAGGCTTTTTAGTGCTGCAGGATCACTCAGGCATCCAGCTCGGCCCAACGCTCAACCAACGCTTCCAGCTCCTGGTTCAGCGTCTCCAGGGAGGCGATAACCTTGGCTGTTTCTGCCGCAGGGCGCAGGTAGAAACCGGCATCAGCCATTTCCGCTTCCACCGCAGCAATCTGCTGTTCCTTGGCGTCGATATCACCCGGCAAAGCTTCCAGCTCGCGCTGCAACTTATAGCTCAGCTTTTTCTTGGCCGGCGCAGCGTCAGCAGCCGGTGCAGCCGCCTCGGCAGCAACGGGAGCCACCACCGCGGTGTTCAGGTCGGCCTTGCCCGACTTGCTCTCGGTCACGCCCAGCAGGCGCGGCGAGCCGCCCTGACGCAGCCAGTCCTGATAACCGCCCACGTATTCACGCACCTTGCCTTCGCCTTCGAAAACCAGGGTGCTGGTGACCACGTTGTCGAGAAATTCCCGGTCGTGGCTGACCATCAGCACGGTGCCGTTGAAGGTCAGCAAGACCTCTTCCAGCAGCTCCAGGGTTTCCACGTCGAGGTCGTTGGTCGGTTCGTCGAGTACCAGCAGGTTGGCCGGCTTGCTGAACAGCTTGGCCAGCAGCAGGCGCGCACGCTCACCACCCGACAGCGCCTTGACCGGCGTGCGCGCACGTTGCGGGCTGAACAGGAAGTCACCCAGGTAGCTGAGTACGTGGCGGCTCTGGCCGTCGATATCGATAAAGTCGCGGCCTTCGGCAACGTTGTCGATCACGGTCTTTTCCAGGTCCAACTGGTGGCGCAACTGGTCAAAGTAGGCCACGTCGATGCGAGTGCCCTCTTCTACCTTGCCGCTGGTCGGTTGCAGACCGCTGAGCATCAGCTTGAGCAAGGTGGTCTTGCCGGTGCCGTTGGCGCCCAGCAGGCCGATACGGTCGCCACGCTGCAGGACCATGGAGAAGTCCTTGATCAGGAACGGGCCGTCCGGGTGATGGAAGCTGACGTTCTCCAGCACCATCACTTGCTTGCCCGACTTGTCGGCAGTATCGAGCTGGATATTGGCTTTACCGGTACGCTCGCGGCGCTCACTGCGCTCGACGCGCAAGGCTTTCAAGGCACGCACGCGGCCTTCGTTACGGGTGCGACGGGCCTTGATACCCTGGCGGATCCAGACTTCTTCCTGGGCCAGCTTCTTGTCGAACAGCGCGTTGGCGGTTTCTTCGGCCGCCAGGGCGGCTTCCTTGTGCACCAGGAAGCTGGCGTAGTCGCCGTTCCAGTCGATCAGGCCGCCACGGTCCAGTTCGAGGATGCGCGTGGCCAGGCTCTGCAGGAATGCACGGTCGTGCGTGATAAACAGCACGGCGCCCTGGAAGTCCTTGATGGCTTCTTCAAGCCAGGCAATGGCGCCAATGTCCAGGTGGTTGGTCGGTTCGTCGAGCAGCAGCAGGTCTGGCTCGGACACCAGGGCCTGGGCCAGCAGCACGCGACGACGCCAGCCGCCGGACAATTCGGCGAGGGTCTTGTCGGCCGGCAGTTGCAGGCGGCTCAGGGTGCTGTCTACCAGTTGCTGCAAGCGCCAGCCGTCACGGGCTTCGAGGTCTTGCTGGACGTGCATCAGCTTGTCGAGGTCTTCCTCGGTGACGCAGTTCTGCGCCAGGTGATGGTACTGCGCGAGCAACTCGCCAACGCCGTCCAGGCCTTCGGCAACCACGTCGAACACTGTCCGTCCGTCGGCCACCGGCAATTCTTGCGGCAATTCGCCGATCTTGAGGCCCGGGGCACGCCAGACAGAGCCGTCATCGGGCTTCTGGTCGCCTTTTACCAGCTTCATCATGCTGGACTTGCCGGTGCCGTTGCGGCCGATGATGCACACCCGCTCACCACGGGCGATCTGCCAGGACACCTTGTCCAACAACGGCATGGCGCCGAAAGCAAGGGACACATCGCTGAATTTGAGCAGGGTCATACGCTTCTCCAAAAACTGGGCGCGCATTCTACCTGATGTGAGGGTGGGATGCGGTCGGCATTTTCTCTATTGACACGTTCTGTAGGACATTTCCGGCGAACTTGAACGAACCAGCCGGCAAAGCTTTCGCGGGCCGCTGGCAAAAGGCTAAGCTAGGGGCAATCAGTGTCGGCAGTGCCGGTGCTAGTCGTGATTTCTCTGCACGGACGTCTCATGCGCAGTCGCCTTTTCAACTTTTTATCTTGTCTGCTTCTTTCCGCCACTGCCGTTCAATCCGCCCAGGCGGTGGACCTCACCACTCAACGCCAGTATTACGATCAAGCCAAACGCGCCCTGGCCAAGGGCGACACCGGCCCCTACATGCAATACAGCCAGGCCCTGGCCGATTACCCGCTCACGCCCTACCTGGCCTATGACGAGTTGACCGCGCGCCTGAAAACCGCGAGCAACGAGGAAATCGAACAATTCCTCGCCAAACACGGCGATCTGCCCCAGGCCAACTGGATGAAACTGCGTTGGCTGCGCTGGCTGGCCGAACGTGGCGATTGGCAGACCTTTGAAAAGTACTACGACACCAAACTCAATTTCGTCGAGCTGGACTGCCTGCATGGCCAATATCAGCTCAGCCACAATCTGAAAGCCGAAGGCTACAAGACTGCCGAAAAACTGTGGATGACCGGCAAATCCCAGCCCGCCGCCTGTGACGCCACGTTTGGCCAATGGGCCGCTGCCGGCCAACTCACCGAGCAGAAGATCTGGGAGCGCGCCAAGCTCGCCGCCGAAGCGCGTAACTACGCGCTGGCCAATAGCCTGGTGAAAACCCTGCCTACCCTCGGCGCCCAAGGCCGCTTGATGGTGGATGTGGCGCAAAAGCCCGACATGCTCAGCGACCCGTCACGCTTCCAGCCGGCCACCGAGGCCATGGCTGACGCCGTGGGCCTGGGCCTGCGCCGCCTGGCGCGCCAGGATCCGGACAAGGCCATGGCCCTGCTCGATGGTTATGCCAGCAGCATGCACTTCTCCCGTGACGAAAAAGTGTCGATTGCCCGTGAGATCGGCTTGACCCTGGCCAAGCGCTTCGACCCGCGCGCGCTGGAGGTCATGACCAAGTACGACCCCGAACTGCGCGACAATACGGTCTCCGAGTGGCGCCTGCGCCTGCTGCTGCGCCTGGCGCGCTGGGAAGACGCCTACCAATTGACCCGCAAGCTCCCACAAGACCTGGCCACCACCAACCGCTGGCGCTACTGGCAGGCGCGCAGCCTGGAGCTGGCCGAGCCGAAAAACCCGCAGGCTTTGGTGCTGTACAAAAATGTGGCCAAGGAACGGGACTTCTATGGATTCCTCGCCGCTGACCGCTCCAAATCGCCCTATCAGTTGAACAACAAGCCGCTGGTGATGAGCCAGGCCCTCGTCAACAAGGTCCGCAACACCCCAGGCGTGCGCCGGGCCCTGGAGTTCTACGCCCGTGGCCAGATCGTCGACGGTCGCCGTGAGTGGTACCACGTCAGCCGTCATTTCAACCGTGACGAGATGGTCGCCCAGGCCAAACTGGCCTACGACATGAAGTGGTACTTCCCGGCGATCCGCACCATCAGCCAGGCCCAGTACTGGGACGACCTGGACATCCGCTTCCCGATGGCCCACCGCGACACCCTGGTGCGCGAAGCCAAGGTACGTGGCCTGCACTCCAGCTGGATCTTTGCCATCACGCGCCAGGAAAGCGCGTTTATGGATGACGCCCGCTCCGGCGTTGGCGCCAGCGGCCTGATGCAACTGATGCCCGGCACTGCCAAGGAAACCGCGCGCAAGTTCAGTATCCCCCTGGCCTCCCCGGCCCAGGTGCTGGACCCGGATAAAAACATCCAGCTCGGCGCTGCTTACCTGAGCCAGGTGCACAGCCAGTTCAACGGCAACCGCGTGCTCGCCTCCGCTGCCTACAACGCCGGCCCAGGCCGCGTGCGCCAATGGCTGCGCGGCGCAGACCACTTGAGTTTCGACGTATGGGTGGAAAGCATCCCCTTCGACGAAACCCGCCAGTATGTGCAGAACGTGCTGTCTTATTCGGTGATCTACGGGCAGAAGCTCAATTCACCGCAGCCGTTGGTGGATTGGCATGAACGCTACTTCGACGACCAGTAACAGGTTGTAGGAGCGAGCTTGCTCGCGAAGACCGTCAACGCTAACGCGTACTTCATGGATGAACGCGGCGCCTGTGAGGTTTTCGCGAGCAAGCTCGCTCCTACAGGGGTTCCAGTGCCCGCATCGAGAGATGCGGGCATTTTTTATTTCACCTGTTCATCTCGATCATTGAACTGCAACGCCGCCAACCGCGCATACAGCGGATTGCTCGCAATCAACTGCTGATGCGTGCCCACCGCCACCAGCTTGCCCTGGTCCATCACCGCAATGCGGTCGGCATTCTTCACCGTGGCCAAACGGTGTGCGATCACCAGCGTGGTGCGCCCTTGCATGAGTTGCGGCAGCGCTTGCTGGATCAGGTGTTCGCTCTGAGCGTCGAGGGCGCTGGTGGCTTCGTCCAGCAGCAGGATCGGTGCGTCGACCAACAAGGCGCGGGCGATGGCCAGGCGTTGGCGCTGGCCGCCAGAGAGGCCCAGGCCACTTTCGCCGAGGTGGGTTTGGTAGCCGTCGGGCATTTGCAGGATGAAGTCGTGGGCGTGGGCAATACGCGCGGCGGCTTCCACCTGTGCGGTGGTAGCGGAAGGGTTGCCGTAGCGGATGTTGTCCTCGACGCTGCCAAAGAACAACGCCGGGCTCTGGGACACCAGGGCGAAATGGCGCCGCAGGTCTAACGGGTCAAGCTCGGTCAGCGGCTGGCCTTCAAGCAGGATGCGGCCTTGCTGGGGGTCGTAGAAGCGCAGCAGCAGGTCGAAAATCGTCGACTTGCCCGCACCGGACGGCCCTACCAACGCCAGGGTTTCGCCGGGGTTGATGGTCAGGTTCAAACCGTCGATGGCGTAGCTGTCCGGTCGCGAGGGGTAGGAAAAACGCAGGTCTTGCAGTTCCATGCGGCCGCTGACCCGTTCCGGCAAACGTACCCCGCCTGTGGCCGGCGCCTGGATGTCATTGCCTGACTGCAACAGCTCACCGATCCGCTCGGCCGCCCCGGCGGCACGCTGCAACTCGCCGAGCACTTCGCTCAGGGTGCCGACAGCGCTGCCGACAATCAGGCTGTAGAACACGAACGCCGCCAGCTCACCGCCGGAAATGCGCCCGCTGATCACGTCCATGCCGCCCACCCACAGCATCACGCCCACCGCGCCGAGCACCAGCATGATCACCAGGGTAATCAGCCAGGAGCGCTGCAAGATGCGCTTACGTGCGGTGATGAAGGCGTCCTCGACGGTGACGGCAAAGCGCTGTTCGTCCTGCACCTGATGGTTATAGGCCTGCACGGTCTTGATCTGGCCCAAGGTCTCGGCGACATAGCTGCCAACGTCCGCGATACGGTCCTGGCTCAAACGCGACAGGCTGCGCACTCGGCGCCCGAAGATCAGGATCGGCGCCAGCACCAGCGGCAACGCCACCACCACGATGCTGGTGAGCTTGGGGTTCGTGATAAACAGCAACACGATGCCGCCGATCACCATCAGCGCATTGCGCAAAAACAGCGACAGCGATGAGCCGATCACCGATTGCAGCAAGGTGGTGTCGGTGGTCAGCCGCGACTGGATTTCCGAGCTGCGGTTGTTCTCGTAGAAGCCTGGGTGCAGGTAGATCAGGTGGTTGAACACTTGCCGGCGAATATCGGCCACTACCCGCTCGCCAATCCACGACACCAGGTAAAACCGCGTGAAGGTGCCCACGGCCAGGCCGAGCACCAACAGCATGAACAGGCCGATGGACTGGTTGAGCAGGTGCGGCGACTGGGTCATGAAGCCCTGGTCCACCAGCAGGCGTATGCCCTGGCCCATGGACAAGGTGATGCCAGCGGTGACGATCAGCGCCAGCAGTGCGCCAAGCGCCTGCCAGCGGTAGGGTGCGATAAAGCGGCTGGCCAGGCGAATCGCACGGCGTTGACGGATGGAGAACATGGGAGGTATCACCAATGAGGAATCTGTACCCTCCAACATTGGGGGAACTTGCGCGAATAACAATGAGTCAGGTTAATTATGCCCACCGATACAGGCCGCTAGAGGCTATCGGTCTAAGCCTGATCTGGAAATATGTAACGGTTTCTGGTGGACTGGGTGTTCGAACCGATGAGCGTGTAAGGAGTTGTAACAGCGCGTTCATGCAGGGGAATTAGAGTAGGTACACAACCTGATGAGGAGACAGGCCATGACCTTGCAAAATAGCAGCGATGCCAAGATTGAAGTGATCCGCCAGCCGCAGCAGCTGCCTTGCTCGTATATCGATGCCAAAGGCCAGGAAGTGCAGATTACCGAAGAAATGATCCAGCAAGCCTGCAGCGAGCTGGAACAGCGACTGGTCAAGCCTGCCCAGCAAGGCTGAAGCGCCCACGCTCTTTCAAACCCGGCCCCGGTGGCCGGGTTTTTTATGCATCCTTGTAGGAGCGAGCTTGCTCGCGAAAAACGTCAACGATAACGCAGCGTTTCTGATTTAACGCGGCGCCCTCAGGTTTTTCGCGAGCAAGCTCGCTCCTACAGTTATAGGTTATAGGTGTTCGGCGCCCAGAGCAGTGACGATCTGCGACAGCACCGCCGACTCCCCCATGATGCGCACCTTCAAGCCATCGATCTCGCGACGCTCCGGATAGTGCTTGCGCAGCAGGTCAAAGGCCTGGCGCTGTTCCTGCACGGTACCTACCAGGCTGCGACGGAAATCCGCATCGTCACGGCGTGGGTCGTACACACTGCGGCACAAGGTCGCCAGCGCCCAGGCCGGGTCAGTCGTAGCATTCAAGTGCATCTCGGCCAGCCAGGGGGCCGGCAGCAAATCACTCAGCTGGATACTCGGCTCCTGGCCCAGGTGCGCGCACAGCGCCTGGTAAATCTGTGCGGTGCCGCGCTGCTTGCCATCGAGGCTGTAGCCGGCGATATGGGGCGTTGCCAGCACGCACAGGTCAGCCAGGTCGACGTCCACCTCGGGCTCGCCTTCCCACACGTCCAGCACCGCTTGCAGGTCTTCGCGCGCCAGCAACACCTCGCGCAGGGCGGCGTTATCTACCACGGCGCCACGGCTGGCATTGATCAGCCAGGTGCCCGGCTTGAGCTGCTCCAGCCGCTGGCGATCAAACAGGTGCCAGGTTGAACCATTGCCGGACTTGATCAGCGGCGTATGTAAGCTGATCACGTCACAGTGCTCGATGATCTGCTGCAGGCTGACGTAGTCACCATCTTCGGTGACCTGGCGCGGCGGGTCGCACACCAACACATTCCAGCCCAGGCCCTTGAGCACCTTGACCAACCGCCCGCCGACTTCACCGGCGCCGACGATGCCGTAGGTGCGTTGCTTGAGGTCGGCGCCTTCGATTTCAGCCAGGGTCTGCAAACTGCCGAGCACGTAGTCCACCACCCCGCGCGCATTGCAGCCGGGCGCGCTGGACCACTGGATACCCGCTTGCTTGAAGTAGTCGAGGTCCAGGTGGTCGGTGCCGATGGTGCAAGTGCCGACAAAACGCACGTTACTGCCCTCGAGCAGGGCGCGGTTGACGTTGGTCACCGAGCGCACCAGCAGTACATCGGCCTGCTCGACCGTGGCGCGGTCGATGGAACGGCCAGGCACACGGCGAATCTCGCCAAACCCTTCGAAGAATGCATCGAGCAGCGGGATATTTTCGTCGGCAACAATCAGCATGGCAGGCTCCTTTGGCGGATTTGCAGTGTACAGAAGATCCTGTGTAGGAGCAGGCTTGCCTGCGATTGCATCGGCCCGGTTTGCCTGATGTACCGAGGTGCCTGCATCGCAGGCAAGCCAGCTCCCACACAGGATCAGCGCAGGCCTGGGAGCATTGCTTACAAATCCCTAACACAGGTTTTTTCCTGACCACTGCGTCAACGCGTAGAATCCGCCGTCCTTGCGACTGCCTTTTTATTGGACACCTGTACGTGAACACTGCCACCGCTACCCTCTCCCGCCCCGCCCGCATCAGCCGGGAAGTGCGCGGCCTGCTGACGCTGGCCTTGCCGATCATGATTGGCCAACTGGCAACCACCGCGATGAGCTTCGTCGATGCGGTGATGGCCGGGCGCGTAAGCCCGCAGGACCTGGCGGCGGTGGGCCTGGGTAATTCGATCTGGATCCCGGTGTACCTGTTGATGACCGGTACTCTGCTGGCCACCACGCCGAAAGTTGCCGAGCGTTATGGCGCGGGCAAACTCACCGAGATCGGCCCTCTGGTGCGCCAATCGTTGTGGTTGGCCGTGGTGGTCGGCATCGCAGGCGCGCTGCTGTTGCTGTGCGCCGAGCCGATCCTGCATGCGATGAAGGTCGAGCCCGACCTGATCGAGCCGTCCATGGGCTACCTGCACGGCATCGCCGCCGGTATGCCGGCGGTGGCGTTGTACTACGTGTTTCGCTGTTTCAGTGACGGCCTGGGCCGTACACGGCCGAGCATGGTCATGGGCTTGTGCGGGTTGGCGCTGAATATTCCGCTGAACTACATCTTCATCTACGGCCACTTTGGCGTACCGGCCATGGGCGGCGTGGGCTGTGGCTGGGCTACCGCCATCGCGATGTGGGTGATGATGATCGGCCTGGCCATCTGGACGCGCTGGGGCGCGGCCTATCAAAGCAGCGAATTGTTCAAGCGCTTCGACTGGCCGCAATGGACGGTGATCAAGCGCATATTGGGCATAGGCCTGCCGATTGGTGTGGCGATCTTCGCCGAGTCGAGCATTTTCGCGGTGATTGCCCTGTTGCTTGGCAGCCTGGGCGCTACCGTGGTGTCCGGCCATCAGATCGCCCTGAACGTCAGCTCCCTGGTGTTCATGATTCCCTATTCCCTGAGCATGGCCGTCACCGTGCGGGTCGGCCAGGCGTTGGGGCGTGGCGAACCTCGGGAAGCACGCTTCGCCGCCGGCGTCGGCATGGGCACCGCCCTGGCGTACGCGTGCTTTTCCTGCAGTTTGATGCTGCTGTTTCGCGAGCAGATTGCAGCGATCTACACCCCCGACCCGGTGGTGATCCACCTGGCGTCGATGCTGATCGTGTTCTCGGCGCTGTTCCAGTTCTCTGACTCGATCCAGGTCACCGCCGCGGGCGCACTGCGCGGCTACCAGGACACCCGGGTGACCATGGTGCTGACCCTGTTCGCCTATTGGGGCGTGGGCTTGCCGGTGGGTTACGCCCTGGGCCTGACCAACTGGCTCGGTGAGCCCAGCGGCCCGAGCGGTTTATGGCAAGGGCTGATCGTGGGCTTGAGCTGTGCGGCGGGGATGTTGGTGGTGCGCCTGGCGCGCAGTGCACGCCGACGCATTCGGGCCCTGTAGGAGCGAGCTTGCTCGCGAAAAACGTTAACGATAACGCAGCGTTTCTGATTTAACGCGGCGCTCTCAGGTTTTTCGCGAGCAAGCTCGCTCCTACAGTGGGTCGGGGGTCAATCGGCTTTCTTGCGGATCCAGTACAGGTAGGTGCCAGCATCTTCCCGTTGATCCACCAGCTCGTGGTCGAGAAACACGCAGAACTTGGGGATATCGCGACGGGTCGACGGGTCGGTCGCGATGACCTTGAGCAGGCCGCCCGCCGGCAGGTCTCGGATGTGCTGGTGCAGCATCATCACCGGCTCCGGGCAGTTGAGGCCGGTGGCGTCAAGGGTGCCGTCGACAGGCTGTTCAAGACTCATACTTCACTCCTAAAACTGGCACCGCTCAACACTGTGGGAGCGGGCTTGCCCGCGATGACGGGGCACATTCAACATAAACTTCGACTGTTATACCGCTTTCGCAGGCAAGCCAGCTCCCACATTTAATATCAGCGGCCTTTGGATTTCTTTACGTCTACCAGGCGGCGCAGGTGACAGGTCACTTCTTCGCGGTCGTGGTACAGCTGCTTGCAGCCGATCTCCACACGAATGCCACGCGCCTTGAACCCCTCTTCGATGCGCTCCAGCAGGCGCTTCACTTCGGCGTAACGCTGCTTCATCGGCAACTTCAGGTTTACCACCGCCTCGCGGCAATGCCCTTCGCCAATCCAGGTTTCCAACAGTGCCGCGTTGCGCGCAGGTTTCTCGACGATGTCGCAGACCATCCAGTCCACCGGCTGCTTGGGCACGAAGGTGAAGCCGTCGGCCATCAGGTGTTGCACCAGGCCGGTGTCCATCAGGCTTTCGGCCATGGGGCCGTTGTCGATGGCGGTCACCAGCATGCCACGGTTGACCAGTTGCCAGGTCCAGCCGCCTGGCGCTGCGCCAAGGTCGACGCCGGTCATGTCGCCGTGCAGGCGCTCGTCCCACTGGTCACGGGGGATAAAGTGGTGCCAGGCTTCCTCCAGCTTGAGGGTCGAACGGCTGGGCGCGTCACGCGGGAACTTGAGGCGCGGGATGCCCATCGGCCACATCGCCGAGTTGTTCGACTCGGCCAGGCCCATGAACACTTCGCGGCCGCTCTTGAAGGTCAGCAGCAGGCGCGGCTTGCTCGGGTCGTCCACCAGCTTGCCGGCGTTAAGCAGGGCTTTGCGCAGGTGCACTTCGAACTTCTTGCAGAAGTTGGACAGTTCCTTGCCGTCGTTGGTGTCGACCATCTCCAGCCACAGGCTGCCGCACACGGGGAATTCGCGCAGGTGGGCGAGGATCACGCTGATACGGTCGGTTTCCGGCAGGTCGATGAACACCCCGCGCGCCCACTGCCGGGGGAAGATCAGCTCGGCAAAGCGCTGGCCGTGCATCAGGCGCTGGGCGCCGTCTTCTTCGGTGCAGACAAATTCGGCGCAGGCGCTGCCGGTCTTGGCCTTGGCGTAGCCGGAAACGTTCAGGCGCGCGGCGTGCTCCGCGATCTCGGAACAGACTTCGCCTTCAAAACCCGGGCGGCAGTGCATAAAAAGGGTGTTCATTGAATCTCCTGGTGAATCAACTGGCCTTGCGCTATCGCAATACCTGTCATGAAAACGCGCGCATGATAGCCGAGTTCGGAACCTTGGACTCAGCGATAGAGTCCAGTTATTAGCCTGCTAATGAAAACAGCGCTAACGTGATAGCTCTGTTCGTCCCGTCAGGTCCGTAGCCGTGCGGACCATAAGGAGTCATGTAATGTCATCCCTTGATAGCCTGAGAACCCTTAAGACACTGCAAATAGACAGCAAAACCTACCACTACTTCAGCCTGCCCGAAGCCGCCAAGAGCCTGGGTGACCTGGACAAGCTGCCGATGTCCCTCAAGGTGCTGCTGGAAAACCTGCTGCGCTGGGAAGACGCCAAGACCGTCACCGGCACCGACCTCAAGGCCATCGCCGCCTGGCTCAAGGCGCGCCAGTCTGACCGCGAGATCCAGTATCGCCCCGCCCGCGTGCTGATGCAGGACTTTACCGGCGTACCCGCCGTGGTCGACCTGGCCGCCATGCGCGCCGCCGTGGCCAAGGCCGGCGGTGACCCGCAGCGCATCAACCCGCTGTCACCGGTGGACCTGGTGATTGACCACTCGGTGATGGTCGACAAGTTCGGCAGCACCAGCGCCTTTGAACAGAACGTCGATATCGAAATGCAGCGCAACGGCGAACGCTACGCCTTCCTGCGCTGGGGCCAGAGCGCCTTCGACAACTTCAGCGTGGTACCGCCGGGCACCGGCATCTGCCACCAGGTCAACCTCGAATACCTGGGCCGCACCGTGTGGACCAAAGAGGAAGACGGCCGCACCTACGCCTTCCCCGACACCCTGGTCGGCACCGACTCCCACACCACCATGATCAACGGCCTCGGCGTACTCGGCTGGGGCGTGGGCGGGATCGAAGCCGAAGCGGCGATGCTCGGCCAGCCGGTGTCGATGCTGATCCCGGAAGTGATCGGCTTCAAGCTCACCGGCAAGCTCAAGGAAGGCATCACCGCCACCGACCTGGTGCTGACCGTCACGCAAATGCTGCGCAAGAAAGGCGTGGTGGGCAAGTTCGTCGAGTTCTACGGCGACGGTCTGGCCGATTTGCCCCTGGCCGACCGCGCCACCATCGCCAACATGGCCCCGGAATACGGCGCGACCTGTGGCTTTTTCCCGGTGGATGAGGTGACGCTGGATTACCTGCGCCTGTCCGGCCGCCCGGCGGAGACGGTCAAGCTGGTGGAAGCCTATACCAAGGCCCAGGGCCTGTGGCGCAACGCCGGCCAAGAGCCGGTCTTCACCGACACCCTGGCCCTGGACATGGGCAGTGTCGAGGCCAGCCTTGCCGGGCCCAAACGCCCACAGGACCGGGTCGCCCTGCCGAATGTAGGCCAAGCGTTCAGCGATTTTCTCGACCTGCAATTCAAGCCCACCAGCAAAGAAGAAGGCCGCCTGGAAAGCGAAGGCGGTGGCGGCGTTGCCGTGGGCAATGCCGACCTGGTCGGCGAAGCGGATTATGAATACGAAGGCAACACCTATCGCCTGAAAAACGGCGCGGTGGTGATCGCCGCGATTACCTCCTGCACCAACACCTCCAACCCCAGCGTGATGATGGCGGCCGGGCTGGTGGCGAAAAAAGCCGTGGAAAAAGGCCTGACCCGCAAGCCCTGGGTGAAAAGCTCCCTGGCGCCGGGCTCCAAAGTGGTCACCGACTACTACAAGGCTGCGGGCCTCACCCAGTACCTGGACAAGCTTGGCTTCGACCTGGTGGGCTACGGCTGCACCACCTGTATCGGCAACTCCGGGCCCCTGCCCGAGCCGATCGAAAAAGCCATCCAGAAGGCCGACCTCACCGTGGCCTCGGTGCTGTCCGGTAACCGTAACTTCGAAGGTCGCGTGCACCCGCTGGTGAAAACCAACTGGCTGGCCTCGCCGCCCCTGGTCGTCGCCTACGCGTTGGCCGGCACCGTGCGCATCGACATCAGCAGCGAGCCGCTGGGCAATGACCAACAGGGCAACCCGGTGTACCTGAAGGACATCTGGCCCAGCAGCCAGGAAATCGCCGAGGCGGTGGCCCAGGTCAGCACCAGCATGTTCCACAAGGAATATGCCGAAGTGTTTGCCGGCGACGAGCAGTGGCAAGCCATTGAAGTGCCGCAGGCAGCCACCTACGTGTGGCAGCCGGATTCCACCTACATCCAGCACCCGCCGTTCTTCGACGACATCGCCGGCCCGCTGCCGGTGATCGAAGACGTCAAGGGCGCCAACGTGCTGGCCCTGCTGGGCGACTCGGTGACCACCGACCACATCTCCCCTGCCGGCAATATCAAGGCCGACAGCCCGGCCGGGCGCTACCTGCGCGAACAGGGCGTGGAGCCGCGTGACTTCAACTCCTACGGCTCACGCCGGGGCAACCATGAAGTGATGATGCGCGGCACCTTCGCCAATATCCGTATCCGCAATGAAATGCTCGGCGGCGAAGAAGGCGGTAACACGCTGTACATCCCCACTGGCGAGAAAATGGCGATCTACGATGCAGCCATGCAGTACCAGGCCTCAGGCACGCCGCTGGTGGTGATCGCAGGCCAGGAATACGGCACCGGCTCCAGCCGCGACTGGGCGGCCAAGGGCACTAACCTGCTGGGCGTCAAGGCGGTGATCGCCGAGAGTTTCGAGCGTATCCACCGCTCCAACTTGGTGGGCATGGGCGTGTTGCCGTTGCAGTTCAAGCTGGACCAGAACCGCAAGACACTCAAGCTCACCGGCAAGGAGAAGATCGATATCCTCGGGCTGACCGATGCCGAGATCGGGCCGCGGATGAACCTGACGTTGGTGATCACTCGCGAGGATGGCAGCAGCGAGAAAGTTGAGGTGCTGTGCCGGATTGATACCTTGAATGAGGTGGAGTACTTCAAGGCCGGTGGGATTCTGCACTACGTGCTGCGCCAGTTGATCGCCTCTTAAGAGCAACGCAGATCAACTGTGGGAGCTGGCTTGCCTGCGATGGCGGTGGGTCAGCCAACATTTTTCTAGCTGATACTCCGCCATCGCAGGCAAGCCAGCTCCCACAGTTTTGATCACATTCCAGGCATGAAAAAGGCGCTGCATCTTTCGATACAGCGCCTTTTTACGGTGTGCGGTTTAGCCGAACAGCCACTTCCACAACAGCACCAGCACCACTACCGCCAGCACCGGCCGCGCAATGCGATAGGCCTTGGGATGCTTGCGCTTCCACTGTTTGACCTGGCCGCTGAACTTGTCGCTGAAGGTCTTGCTCCAGGCGTACGCCTGGTTGATGCCGCCCACGCGCTCGTCATCGAGGTTCTGCGGCGCGGTCGCGCGGCCCAGTTGCTTGCTGACCCAGCGGTTGATGCGGGTCATCACGCGGTTGCTCAAGGGGCGCTCAATGTCGCAGAACAGGATCACACGGGTCTGTTCGGTTTCGTTTTTCACCCAGTGCACGTAGGTTTCGTCGAACATCACGTCTTCACCATCGCGCCAGGCGTAGACCTGGCCGTCGACGAAGATACGGCAGTCGTCGGAGTTCGGCGTGGCAAGCCCCAGGTGATAACGCAGGGAACCGGCGAACGGGTCGCGGTGCGGGTTGAGGTGACTGCCGCCCGGCAACAGCGCAAACATCGCGCCCTTGACGTTAGGGATGCTGCTCACCAGGGCCACAGTCTTGGGGCACAGTGCCTCGGCCGATGGCAGCGGTTTGTCGTACCACTTGAGGTAGAAACGCTTCCAGCCCTTCTTGAAGAACGAACCGAAGCCGGCGTCGTTGTTCTTTTCGGCGGCGCGGATGTAGCCCTCGTCGAACAGGTGCATGGCCTCTTCGCGGATCACTTCCCAGTTGTCCTTGAGCACATCCAGTTCCGGGAACTTGCTACGGTCCAGGTAAGGCTTGGACGGCACCGCGGAAAACAGGTACATCAGGGCGTTATACGGGGCGAACAGCGCCGAATGGTTGACGAACTGACGCAACATCGGCAAACGGGCCTTGCCACGCAGGTGCACATACAGCGTGCTGCCAATGAACAGCAGCAACACCGACAATTTGGCGGCCAAAGAAAAGGTCATGCAGCAACTCCTGGAAATAAGCGCCTGGCCAGCAAATTTCCATCAATCGGAAACCAGACGTAACAGCCGGCCATGATAAACACTTGAGCCATTATGCAGAAGGCCCAGGAAAACAGACTGACCTGTATCAACCCCTGTAGGAGCGAGCTTGCTCGCGAAGAACGTCAACGATAACGCGGGCTTACTGGTTCAACGTGGCGCTCTCAGGTTTTTCGCGAGCAAGCTCGCTCCTACAGTATTCAGGCCTGGTTTTCTTGTTCGGTAAACAAATCGCTGAACAACATGCTCGACAGGTAGCGCTCACCGGAGTCCGGCAAGATCACCACGATAGTCTTGCCCTGCATTTCCGGCTTCTCGGCCAGGCGCACCGCCACGGCCATGGCGGCGCCACAGGAGATCCCGCACAGAATGCCCTCTTCCAGCATCAAGCGCCGGGCCATGGCCTTGGACTCCTCGTCGGTCGCCAGCTCCACGCGGTCGACCATCGACAGGTCGAGGTTTTTCGGCACAAAACCGGCGCCGATCCCTTGGATTTTGTGTGGGCTGGGCTTGATCTCTTCACCCGCCAGGGCCTGGGTGATCACCGGGGAAACCATGGGTTCCACGGCCACCGACAAGATCGGCTTGCCCGCCGTGTTCTTGATATAGCGCGATACCCCGGTGATGGTGCCGCCGGTTCCTACGCCCGCCACCAGCACATCCACGGCGCCATCGGTGTCGTTCCAGATTTCCGGGCCGGTGGTTTTCTCGTGGATCGCAGGGTTGGCCGGGTTGTCGAACTGGGCCGGCATAAAGTAGGTGGCCGGGTCGCTGGCGACGATCTGGGCGGCCTTGTCGATGGCGCCCTTCATGCCCTTGGCCGGCTCGGTCAGCACCAGTTCGGCGCCCAGAGCCTTGAGCACTTTACGGCGCTCAAGGCTCATGGACGACGGCATGGTCAGCAGCAGTTTGTAGCCACGGGCAGCGGCGACAAAGGCCAGGCCGATGCCGGTGTTGCCCGAAGTGGGCTCGACAATGGTCATGCCCGGCTTGAGCTTGCCGCTGCTTTCCGCATCCCAGACCATGCTGGCGCCAATGCGGCACTTCACCGAATAGCCGGGGTTACGCCCTTCGATCTTGGCCAGGATCGTCACGCCCCGCGGTGCGATGCGGTTGATCTGAATCAGGGGCGTGTTACCGATGGAGTGCGCGTTGTCTGCGAAGATGCGGCTCATGGCGGTTCCTATTATCGAGGCGTTGGGAAAGGCCCCAAGGGTATGCCTCGTGCTCCCAAGCGTCCAGACGGAGGAACGTTGCGCCAATCAGAACAGTCAATCTCCTACAAGCAAGGAGAACTGCCCTATGAAACGTCGCTACAGTTGGCCGTTAGGGACCATCGCCGCTCTGGTGCTGGTCTTGATTGCCATCCACCTTGCGCTGCCCTACCTGGTGCGCAACTACCTGAACGACAAACTCGCCAACATGGGCGATTACCGTGGCGAGATTGCCGATGTGGACCTGGCGCTATGGCGCGGCGCCTACCGGATCAACGGCCTGCAAATCGTCAAGGTGGACGGCAAGGTCCCGGTGCCGTTCGTCAAGGCACCGCTGATCGAGTTCGCGGTGAGCTGGCATTCGCTGTGGTACGACCATGCCGTCGTGGCCGAGGGGCATTTTGTGCGCCCGCAGATCAACTTCGTCGATGGCGGTGCCAACAAGCAGGCGTCCCAGACCGGTAAAGGCACCGACTGGCAGGAACAACTGCGCAAACTGTTGCCGATCACCCTCAACGAAGTGCGCATCGAAGACGGCGAGATCGCCTTCCATAACTTCAGCTCCAAGCCCCAGGTGAATATCAACGCCACCGGGGTCAACGCCAGCTTCTATAACCTGACCAATGTGGTGGATGTCAAAGGCAAGCGCGACGCGCGTTTTGAAGGCAAGGCACTGCTGCAAGGCCAGGCGCCTCTGGAGGCCAACGCCACCTTTGATCCACTGAGCGATTTTGAAGAGTTCGAATTCCGCTTCCGCGCCCGCGACCTGCAACTCAAGCGCATGAATGACTTCGCCTCGGCCTATGGCAAGTTCGACTTCAAGGCCGGCACGGGTGACGTGGTGATCGAAGCCCAGGCTGAAAATGGCCGGCTCACCGGCTATATCAAGCCGCTGCTGCGCGATGTGGAGGTGTTTGACTGGCAACAAGACGTTGAAAACCAGGACAAGAATATCTTCCGCTCGATCTGGGAAGCCGTGGTGGGCGCCAGCGAAACCGTGCTGAAAAACCAGCGTAAAAACCAGTTCGCCACCCGTGTGGAGCTGAGCGGTAGCGTGCATCAGCAAAATGTCAGTGCGTTTTCTGCGGTGATCGCGATTCTGCGCAATGGGTTTATTCAGGCGTTCAATGCCCGGTATGAACAACCCAAGCCCAGCGCTGATTAACCGTCATTGCCTTCTGTAGGAGCGAGCTTGCTCGCGAAAAACGTCAACGATAACGCGTGCATGTTGAAGAAACGCGGCGCCTGGGAGTTTTTCGCGAGCAAGCTCGCTCCTACAGACCGGCATTAGAGCCTATGTGACCCGCCATTCAGAGACTGAATGCCGCGTCTGCGTTCACAGTCGCCGGGGCTGCGCGGTATAGTCAGGCCATTGATGAATTCGAGGAATGACCGATGAAGTTCGAAGGCACCCAGGCCTATGTGGCTACCGATGACCTTAAACTGGCCGTCAACGCCGCCATCACCCTGGAGCGGCCGCTGCTGGTCAAGGGCGAACCGGGCACCGGCAAGACCATGCTTGCCGAGCAACTGGCCGAGTCCTTCGGCGCCAAGTTGATCACCTGGCACATCAAGTCCACCACCAAGGCCCATCAAGGCCTGTACGAGTACGACGCGGTCAGCCGCCTACGTGACTCGCAACTGGGCGTGGACAAAGTGCACGACGTGCGCAACTACCTGAAGAAAGGCAAGCTGTGGGAAGCCTTCGAGTCCGAAGAGCGGGTGATCCTGCTGATCGATGAAATCGACAAAGCCGACATCGAGTTCCCCAACGACCTGCTGCAAGAACTCGACAAGATGGAGTTCTACGTCTACGAAATCGACGAGACCATCAAGGCCAAGAAACGCCCGATCATCATCATTACCTCCAACAACGAAAAAGAGCTGCCGGACGCGTTCCTGCGCCGCTGCTTCTTCCACTACATCGCCTTCCCCGACCGCACCACCCTGCAAAAGATCGTGGATGTGCACTACCCAGACATCAAGAAAGACCTGGTCAGCGAAGCGCTGGACGTGTTCTTCGATGTGCGCAAGGTGCCGGGCCTGAAGAAAAAACCTTCCACCTCCGAACTGGTCGACTGGCTCAAGCTGCTGATGGCCGACAATATTGGCGAAGCGGTGCTACGCGAGCGCGACCCGACCAAGGCCATCCCGCCCCTGGCTGGCGCCCTGGTAAAGAACGAGCAAGACGTGCAACTGCTGGAGCGTCTGGCGTTCATGAGCCGTCGCGGTAATCGCTGATGCTGCTCAACCTGTTCAATGAGATGCGTGCCGCCAAGGTACCGGTGTCGGTGCGCGAACTGCTCGACCTGATCAACGCGCTCAAACAGCGCGTGACCTTCGCCGACATGGACGAGTTCTACTACTTGGCCCGGGCGATCCTGGTCAAGGACGAGCGGCATTTCGACAAGTTCGACCGGGCCTTCGGCGCCTATTTCAACGGCCTGGAAAAGCTTGACGATCACCTGCAGGCGCTGATCCCCGAAGAATGGCTGCGCAAGGAGTTCGAACGTTCCTTGAGCGATGAGGAACGCGCGCAGATCCAGTCCCTGGGTGGCCTCGACAAGCTGATCGAGGAATTCAAGAAACGCCTGGAAGAACAGAAAGAACGCCACGCCGGTGGCAACAAGTGGATCGGCACCGGCGGCACCAGCCCGTTTGGTTCCGGCGGCTACAACCCCGAAGGCATTCGCGTCGGTGACGCCGGCAAGCGCCAGGGCAAGGCGGTGAAAGTCTGGGACCAGCGCGAGTACAAGAACCTCGACGACCAGGTGGAACTGGGCACCCGCAACATCAAGATCGCCCTGCGCCGCCTGCGCAAATTTGCGCGCCAGGGCGCGGCCGAAGAGCTGGATATCGACGGCACCATTGACCACACCGCCCGCGATGCCGGCTTGCTGAATATCCAGATGCGCCCCGAGCGGCGTAACACCATCAAGCTGTTGCTGCTGTTCGATATCGGCGGCTCGATGGATGCCCACGTGAAGATCTGCGAAGAGCTGTTCTCCGCGTGCAAGACCGAGTTCAAGCACCTGGAGTATTTTTACTTCCATAACTTCGTGTACGAATCGGTGTGGAAGAACAACCAGCGCCGTACGTCCGAACGCACCTCCACCCAGGACCTGCTGCACAAATACGGCGCCGATTACAAAGTGATCTTTATCGGTGATGCGGCCATGGCACCTTATGAAATCACCCAAGCCGGCGGCAGCGTCGAGCATTGGAACGAGGAGCCGGGGTATGTGTGGATGCAGCGCTTCATGGCCAAGTACAAGAAGCTGATCTGGATTAACCCCTATCCGAAAGATACCTGGGGCTATACGGCGTCGACGGGGATTGTGCGGGAGTTGGTGGAGGATCAGATGTATCCGCTGACGCTGCGTGGATTGGAAGAAGGTATGCGTTTTCTCTCCAAATAACACCACCGCCTTACTGTAGGAGCGAGCTTGCTCGCGAAAAACCTGAGACCGCCGCGTACATCTGGATGCCCGCGTTATCGTTGACGTTTTTCGCGAGCAAGCTCGCTCCTACAAGGGTTGGCTAAAGCGCTGCAAAAACTTGATGTGCTGCCGATGCGCGGCCTCCTGCACCACCGGGGCCAACCGCACCTTCTCCCCCGGCAAGCACTGCGCCAGCCGCGCCAGCGACAAGGGCGTCAGCGCTCCCAGGCGCGGATAACCGCCGATGGTCTGCCGGTCATTGAGCAACACAATCGGCTGCCCATCCGGTGGCACCTGGATCGCGCCCAACGGAATCCCTTCGGAAATCAACGACGGCCCCTGGTACTGCAACGGCGTGCCCAGCAAGCGCATGCCCATGCGGTCGGCGCGGCTGTCCAGGGCCCATTCGCTGTTGAAGGCATCAAACAGACTCTGCCCGCTGAACTGGCCTATCTGCGCGCCGATGATCAGGTCCAGTGATGCACCGGATTGCAAATCCGGGCTAGCCAGCACCTTCATTGCGCCGCCCGTACCGGAGTAAGCCAACTGCCCGCCTTCAGCCAAGGCCTTGCCGAAACCGTCCACCCCGCCCAACGCTTCGCGCACCACCGTGGCACCACTGCCCAGTACCGCCGGCGCATCAAAGCCGCCGGGCGCGGCCAGATAAGCGCGTGCCCCATTGAACGGCTGAGTGAAGCGCAGGCGTTGGCCCTTTTGCAGGATAAAACTGCGACCGGGGCTGATCGCGCGCTCATCGACATAGGCACCCAAGTCCGCGCCCGCCAAGGCCAGCAGGCAATAGTCCTCAGCCTGCAGGGTAAAGCCGCCCAGGGTAATTTCCACCACGGGCGCATCCAGGGCATTGTCCAGCAGCCAGTTGGCCCAGGACATTGACACCCAATCCAGCGCGCCGCCCTGGGTCACGCCCAGATGACGCACGCCAAACCGCCCGGCGTCCTGCAACAGGCACAGCGGCGTGCTGGCCTCGATGATCAAGCGGCTCATGCCTGCGCCTCCAGCGGGGTGTCGTCGCCACCCAGGTTGACGAATTCGGCGTGGCTGACCGGGGCGAAGCGCACCGTGTCGCCGGGCTGCATCAGGCTGTAGCCGTCGCGCTCACGGTCGAACAGTTTGGCCGGGGTGCGGCCGATCAGGTTCCAGCCGCCTGGGGACACCACCGGGTAAGCGGCGGTTTGCCGTTCGGCGATGCCGACGCTGCCAGCGGCCACGCGTTTGCGCGGCGTGTTGAGGCGCGGCGTGGCAAGTATTTCGTCCACCAGCCCCATAAAGGCAAACCCAGGGGCAAAGCCGAGAGCGAACACCTGGTACTGGTGGGCGCTGTGGCGGCGGATCACCTCCTCCACGGCCAGCCCGCTGCGCTGGGACAACAGGGCCAGTTCCGGGCCGACACTCAGGTCGTACCACACCGGCAGCACATGGCACTGGCCACTGCCCTGGGCCTGGGGTTGCAGATCGGTGAGGGCCTGGTCGATCAGCGCACGGGCCTGGGCCGGGGTGAGCGCCGTGAGATCGTAATGCACCATCAAGGTGGTGTAGGACGGCACCAGGTCCACCAAGGCCGGGCCAAAGCCATTGCGCAGGCGCTCGGTAGCCGCGAGCATCCACGGCATGTTGGCTTCGGCGATCAGGTCAAACAGGCGCACCATCAAGCAGTCGATCGCCACCACTTCAATGCGTGGGTTCATGCTGTTTTCAACGCTTCGCGGATACGCTGCACGGCGGCGACCGAACTGGCGTTGTCGCCATGCACACACAGGGTATTGGCCTGGAGTACCAATGGGCTGCCGTCGCTGGCAATCAGCGCTTCGCCACGGGAAAGGGTCAGGGCCTGCTGCACGATGGTCTCGGCATCGTGATGCACCGCGCCCGGTAACTGCCGGGAAACCAAATGGCCCTTGCTGTCATAGGCACGGTCGGCAAAGGCTTCGAACCACAGGGTCACGCCGTATTCGTCGCCCAAGGCCTGGGCTGCGCGGTTGTCACGGGTGGCTAGCAGCATCAGCGGCAGGTCACCGTAGGCGGCCACGGCCTGGATCACCGCACGCAACTGCGCGGGGTTGGCCATCATGTCGTTGTACATCGCGCCATGGGGTTTCACATAGCTGACGCGCCCGCCCTGGGCCCGGCAGATGCCGTCCAGCGCGCCGATCTGATAGTGCAACAGGTCCTGGATTTCCTGCGGCGTGTAGTTCATGGAGCGCCGGCCGAAGCCTTGCAGGTCCTGGTAGGCCGGGTGGGCGCCCACTTGCACGCCGTGCTTGAACGCCAGGCTGACGGTCTTGCGCATGATGCTCGGGTCGCCGGCATGGAAACCGCACGCCACGTTGGCGCAATCAATGAACGGCATGACCTCGGCGTCCAGACCCATGGTCCAGTTGCCAAAGCTTTCGCCGATGTCGCAGTTCAATAGCAGGCGGCTCACGGGGGTCGCTCCTGTAGGCTTTGTTTTCTTGTAGTGTGGGATTTTTTACGCAGAACTCGCAACTTGTCCTGACACCCCAACGACGCTTATCGTGGAATAGCTCGATTTTTGGCGCTTGCCCGGTGCGACGTCCAACTAATAAAAACCGATCCATGCATAAGAAAAAGTTGATCCCATGAATTTGAAGTTCCTCGAAACCTTCGTCTGGGTGGCCAAGCTCAAGAGCTTCCGGCTCACGGCCGAGAAGCTGTTCACCACCCAAGCCTCGATCTCCAGCCGCATCGCGGTGCTGGAAAGCGAGTTGGGGGTGAAGCTGTTCCTGCGTGATTCGCGTGGCGTGAGCCTGACCCCGGAAGGCTTGAAAGTGCTCGACTATGCCGAGCAGATGATGGTGACCATGCAGGGCTTGAAGCAGTCCCTGGAGACCACCAGCAGCAAGGTCGGGCGCATTCGGATCGGCGCGATGGACACGGTGATCCACACCTGGTTGAGCCCGCTGGTTGCTGAACTGATGAAGCTGTACCCGCTGGTAGAGATCGAGTTGATCGCCGATACCGCGCTGAACCTCAGCGATCAGCTGCAAAAAGGCTTCCTCGACCTGATCCTGCAAACCGACCTGCTGCGCCTGGAAACCGTGCGCAGCCTGGAGCTGGCCAGCCACCCCATGGCCTGGATAGTGGCCAGCCAGTCGATCTACAACCGCGACTACGCGTCCCTCGCCGAACTCGCCCAGGAACGCATCATCACCTACTCGAAAAACTCACACCCGCATCAGGACGTGTTGAGTTTGATGCAGGCCAATGGCGTGGCCGCACCGCGCATGAACTGTGTGAACTCTGTGTCGGCGATCACCCGATTGCTGCGCGATGGCTTCGGCATTGGCGCGCTGCCACCGGTGCTGGTCAGCGAAGAACTGGAGCGAGGGGAATTGGTGATGCTGCCCATGGCCCAGCGCCTGCCGAACTTGCAGGTGGTGGTGTCGTGGCGCGTGGGGGTGGAATTGGTGGAGGAGATTGTGGGGTTGTGCCAGAAGGTCGTGGCGCGCTATGCCGAGGAAGTGGGTACAGAACGCATGCAACTGAATAAACCCGATTAACACTGTGGCTTGCCCTAAGGCTTCTGTAGGAGCGAGCTTGCTCGCGAGAAACCCACAGACGCCGCGTTTACTCAGGAAGCACGCGTTATCGTTGACGTTTTTCGCGAGCAAGCTCGCTCCTACAGGGTTAGAGGCCCTTGAGGTCCCGCTCTTCGATGGGCCGGCTCTGGCGCAAGCGCCGGCCGCCCAATACCACCCAATCAATCAAGCGATACAGGCATTCAATGCCGAACGACAACAACATAGCCCCGCCCAGGCCCCAGCCCATGGCTTCGGGGGTCAGCAGAATCTGGTAGCTGTAGCCATTCCAGGTCTCCAGACGGATATCCGGGTCGGCGGCCACCGCCACTTGCAGGGCGCGGATGTACCACGGGCCTTGCATGGCCTGGAACTGCTTGTCCAACTCGAGTTGGCGATCGAGCATGGCGCCCAGGCTGCTGGCGTCGCTCTGGAACACCGGGTCATCGCTGGCGCGGTAATGGGCCACCAAGGCTTGCATATCGCCGTTGAAGAACTGCTGCGCCGTGGACTCGAAACCGCGCAAGCCGGTCTGGGCCTCAATCAGGTGGGCCTCGACGCGCTTGGCGTAGTCATTGATAAACCCCGGCACCTGCACGCCGACCAACAAGCCAACGGCAAACAATACCAACCGCAGATAGCTCAGCAACATGCTCGATTCCTTACTGGGTAACGCCCTGGCTGACACATTCACCGCGTCGCCACAGGCTCCATTGGCCCGGTTCGTAGCGGGTCCAGTTTTCGTTGTCGGTCAAGGGTTCGGTGGCGATCACCGTTACCACATCATTGGGGGTAGTTTCGGCCTGAAAATCGACGATCACGTCGACATCTTTCAAGCGCGCCGGGCCAAAAGGCGCCCGCCGGGTGATCTGCGCCAGCTTGGTCGAGCAATAGCAGAACAGCCAGTCGCCGTCGCTGAGCAGGCAGTTGAACACGCCCTTGCTGCGGTATTCGGCGCAGGCGGCGATCAGGTCGGGCAGCACCTGTTCGATGTCCACCGGCTCGGGGAAGGCTTCGCGCACGCGGTTGAGCAAATCGCAGAACGCCGCTTCGCTGTCGGTATCGCCCACCGGGCGGTAGAAGGTGGCGCGGGGGTTGAAGTCCGCCAGTTGGCCGTTGTGGGCAAAACACCAGTTACGCCCCCACAACTCGCGCACGAACGGATGGGTATTGGCCAGGCTGACCTTGCCCACGTTGGCCTGGCGGATATGGCCGATCACCACTTCGCTCTTGATGGGGTAACGCTGTACCAGCAACGCGACTTCCGACTCGCTGCTGGCGGCCGGGTCCTGGAACAGGCGCAGGCCACGGCCCTCATAGAAGGCAATGCCCCAACCGTCGCGGTGCGGGCCAGTACGCCCACCGCGCTGCATCAGCCCGGTAAAGCTGAACACGATATCGGTGGGGACGTTGGCACTCATGCCCAATAATTCACACATGCCAGGGCTCTCGCTGCAGGGCAAACAACGTTAAAGGCGCGGCTCGACCCGCATACCACCGGCAGGCGCCGAGCGACGGAACGGTTCGTCGTCTTCCGGCTCGGCGGCCAAGGCGGCATCCGCAGCCGCCTTGCGCTCACGGCGAGCATTGGCGGCGCGTTCGATGGGCCAGCGGATCAGCACAAACACGATGTACAGGGCAAACGCGATCATCGTGTACATGAACAGGTCGGAAATGGCGCGCCAGGCGTTGTTGCCGACCTTGAGCACCAGGTCCAGGGCGGTAATGGCCACGGCCGGCGCAAACTGGGTCTTGACCGGGTCGACAATGGTCGGGCTGAGCAGCAGCACCGCCATCAGCAATTGCAGGGGCTCGCGCAGCCAGCGCCAGATCCAGCGGGTCATGCGCCACCACACCAACAGGCAGCCCAAAGCGGCGAAGGCGTAAAGGCCCCAAGCGGTCAGATAGTCGTTCTCGGTCATGGTGTCCATGGCAAGGTTGGCAAACAGGCGGCTATGATAACGGCTTTTGCGTGTCGCGGCTGCAATGCCTGCCACCGTCTGCCAGATAGGGAATTATCCATGCCTATTTCCACCGCACCGATTGCCCGCAAGGCCCCAGGCCCAGACCCGTACGCCTGGCTGCAAGAACGCGACAACCCTGAGGTGCTCGACTACCTCAAGGCCGAAAACGCTTGGCAGGAAGCCCAACTGGCCGATCAGCAGGCGTTGCGCGAGACCCTGTTCGACGAGATCAAGGGCCGCATTCTGGAAACCGACCTGTCCCTGCCCTCCCCTTGGGGCCCGTATCTGTATTACACCCGCACCACCGCCGGCGATGAATACGCCCGCCACTACCGCTGCCGCCGCCCGGCCGATGACAGCAACCAGGTGGACGCCAGCAGCGAGGAACTGTTGCTGGACCCGAACGTGCTGGCCAATGGTGGCTTTTTCTCCCTGGGCGCGTTCAGCATCAGCCCCGACCACCAACGCCTGGCCTACAGCCTCGACACCAGCGGCGAAGAGATCTACACCCTGTTCGTGAAGGAATTGGCGACCGACAAGGTCAGCGAACTGGCGTTCGACAACTGCGACGGCAGCATGACCTGGGCCAATGACAGCCTGACCCTGTTTTTCGGCGAATTGGACGACACCCATCGCCCGCACAAACTGTATCGCTATCGCCTGGACGGCACCGCCGCGCAGGAAGTGTTCCACGAGCCCGACGGCCGTTTCTTCCTGCATTGCTACCGCTCAAGTTCCGAGCGCCAATTGTTGCTGGCCCTGGGCAGCAAGACCACCAGCGAAGTCTGGGCGCTGGACGCCGAGCAGCCGCACCTGGCCTTCACCTGCCTAGCGCCGCGGGTCGAAGACCACGAATACGATGTTGACCACGGCAAACGCAATGGCCAGTGGACCTGGTTTATCCGCAGCAACCGCGACGGCATCAACCATGCGCTGTACGTGGCCGCCGACACCGGCACGCCGCCCACCGAAGCCGACTGGCAGAACCTGATCCCCCACAGCGATGAGGTCATGCTCGACGGCGTGAGCCTGAACGCCAACGCCATGACCTTGAGCCTGCGCATTGGTGGCCTGCCGGTTATCGAAGTACACCCCGAGAACGTACCGGCCTATCGGGTGCAATTGCCTGACGCCGCCTACAGCCTCTACGTACAGAACAGCCTGGAGTTTCCCAGCGACAAGATCCGCCTGCGCTATGAGGCCTTGAACCGTCCGGCCCAAGTGCGCCAGCTTGAGCTGGCGACAGGCGCGCAGGTCGTGCTCAAGGAAACCCCGGTGCTGGGCGTCTTCAACGCCGATGATTACGTCAGCCAACGCCTGTGGGCCACTTCTGCCGACGGTACCCAGGTGCCGATCAGCCTGGTGGTCAAGCGTGACCAGCTCGGCAAGCCGACGCCGCTGTACCTGTATGGCTACGGTGCCTACGGCTCAAGCCTGGACCCGTGGTTCTCCCATGCGCGCCTGAGCTTGCTCGACCGTGGCGTGGCGTTTGCCATCGCCCATGTGCGCGGCGGCGGTGAGCTGGGCGAGGCCTGGTATCGCAACGGCAAGCAGGAACACAAGCAGAACACCTTCAGCGACTTTATCGCCTGCGCCGAACATTTGATCGCCGAGGGCCTGACCACCTCCCGGCAACTGGCGATCAGCGGCGGCAGTGCCGGCGGCCTGTTGATCGGCGCGGTGCTCAACCAGCGCCCGGATCTGTTCCAGGCGGCGATTGCCGAAGTGCCGTTCGTCGATGTGCTCAATACCATGCTCGACCCGGAACTGCCGCTGACCATCACCGAGTACGACGAATGGGGCAACCCCGAAGACCCCGACGTGTACGCGCGCATCAAGGCTTACGCGCCGTACGAGAACGTCAGCGCCCAGGCTTACCCGGCCACGCTGGTGATCGCCGGCTATAACGACAGCCGCGTACAGTACTGGGAAGCCGCCAAGTGGGTGGCCAAGCTGCGCGATACCAAGACGGACGACAACCTGCTGCTGCTCAAGACCGAGCTGGGTGCCGGCCATGGCGGCATGAGCGGGCGCTATCAGGGCCTGCGTGACGTTGCCCTCGAATATACCTTTGTGTTCAAGGCCCTGGGCCTGGTCTAACCGCCTGGCGTCTTTGGCTTGCTGTCGTTCTGCTGCAGGCCAGGGACCGTCTGGTCCTTGGGCGGTGCCGGCAGCACGATGGGCGCCAGCGGTGGCGCGCCATTATGGGTCTTGGGCGCAACGGGCGGCGTGACTTGCGGGTACAACGTGGGCGTTGGCGTGCCCGGCGCGCCTGGGGTTGGCGTGGGCGCGACCGGTACGGTTTGTAACTCCTGAGCCTGCGCGGTACCCAATGCGAGCGCGCTCAACACAATGACCGTTAGAATGCTGCACTTCATCGATGGCTCCATGGCCTGACCGGAATGCCCTAAGGCTACTCCCAACCGCGCAAGAATGCCCTTCCCAATGAGATTTCCATGAAACGTTTCGTTCTGCTGGACACCACCCCAATCCCCGATAACGGCGGTGCCTTGTGCCTGTTCGAATACGGCGAAGACTTTGTCATCAAGATCCAGGGCGGTGACGGTGGCCAGTTGATGAACACGCGTATGCACGGCTCCGAAGATGCCCTGGCGCAGATTCCTTGCCGCAAGGTGGCCGGTCGCCCGGGTTCGCGGGTGCTGATCGGCGGCCTGGGCATGGGCTTTACCTTGGCCGCGGCGCTCAAGCACTTGGGCAAGAGCGCCGAAGTGGTGGTGGCCGAACTGGTGCCCGGCGTCGTGGAATGGAACCGTGGGCCGCTGGGAGAAAAATCCGGCCGCCCGCTGCTGGACCCGCGCACCGTGGTCCGCCAGGAAGACGTGGCCAAGGTACTGCAGGCCGAGCCCCAAGGCTTTGACGCGATCATGCTCGACGTCGACAACGGCCCCGAGGGGCTCACGCAAAAGGCCAACAGTTGGCTGTACTCGGCCAGTGGCCTGGCCGCTTGTGCCAAGGCCCTGCGGCCAAAGGGTGTGCTGGCGGTGTGGTCGGCCAGTGCCGACAAGCTGTTCAGTGACAAACTGCGCAAGGCCGGTTTCAAGGCCGAAGAAGTGCAAGTATTTGCCCATGGCAACAAGGGCACGCGGCATACCATCTGGATTGCAGAGAAGCTCAAGGGCTGATCACGGTTGATTCAATAACGCCAATCCCCGGTGGGAGCGGCTAGAATCAACCTTGTCCGTGAACCACCCAACAATAGCCAGGAGCCATGATGAGCTCGAACAACCCGCCCTCCCACACCGCCAAGCTGGACCGCATCCTCGCCGATGCCCAGCGCGACCGCGAAATGGGCTACCGCGATAAAGCCTTGAAGATGTACCCCCACGTGTGTGGCCGCTGCGCCCGTGAATTTTCCGGCAAGCGCTTGAGTGAACTGACCGTTCACCACCGTAACCACAACCATGATGACAACCCCCAGGACGGTTCCAACTGGGAGTTGCTGTGCCTGTACTGCCACGATAACGAACACTCGCGCTACACCGACCAGCAGTACTTCGGCGAAGGCTCCACCAGCAGCCCGAGCATTGCCAAGGCGACGCACAACCCGTTTGCGGCGTTGGCGGGGTTGATGAAGAAGGACGACTGAGGCTTTTCTTTGCCTGTTCCGGCCTCATCGCAGGCAAGCCAGCTCCCACAGGAAGAATACATGTCCCTGTGGGAGCCGGGCTTGCCCGCGATGACGATCGCCCAAGCACTGCATTCCCCCAGGCCGTATAATCGCCGTTTTTCTCAAGGCACCCTTCCCCGTGGGCAATAAACGCTACAGCTGCATCGGTCTGTATAACCCCAAATCCCCCGAAAACGTCGGCTCGGTGATGCGTGCCGCCGGCTGCTACGGCGTGGCCTCGGTGTTCTACACCGGCGTGCGTTACGAGCGCGCCCGGGATTTCATCACCGACACCAAGAAGGTGCACCACGACATCCCGCTGATCGGCATCGACGACCTGAAAAAGATCCTGCCCCTTGGCTGCATCCCGGTGGCCGTGGAACTGGTCGAAGGCGCCCGCCCGCTGCCTGAATACACCCACCCCGACCGCGCGCTGTATATCTTCGGCCCCGAAGACGGCTCCCTGGACAAAGAGATCCGCGACTGGTGCGAGGACGTGGTGTACATCCCCACCACCGGCTGCATGAACCTGGCGGCCACGGTCAACGTGGTGCTCTATGACCGCCTGGCCAAGGGCAACAACACCCGTTCGGGCCCCAAGTACTGATATTGCGGGAACATCCGGCACGTGCGCGCAGTCAGCTAGTAACACTTGCCCTTGTTGGAGACTGATCATGAGCGACAGCAAAACCTTGCGACCTGTCATCGAAGCCACACCGTTGAAGCCTCAACCTACCCAAAACGTGCATGGCTGGGAGCGCATCGGCTCGGTGGCCGGCGGGGTGATGATGGTGGGTAAAGGCCTGCGCCGCGGCGGGATTTTCGGCTTGATCCAGGTGGCGATTGGTGGCGTGGCACTGGCCCGTGGCTTTACCGGGCACAGTTCGCTCAAGGACAAACTGGAACAGGGCCGCCAGGAAATGAACAGCGTGCGCACGAAAATCGAGCGCGCTGGGGAAGAGTTGAAGAATCTGAAGACCAAGGCCGAAGTGGCGGCTGAAAAGGCGGTGAAACCTAAGGCCTGACCTAAGACTTGGACATGCTGGAGATTCAAATGTGGGAGGGGGCTTGCCCCCGATAGCAGAGTGTCAGCAGCCTACTTTTTGCTGACCCACCGCCATCGGGGGCAAGCCCCCTCCCACATGTTGAATTGCACAGGGCTTGGGATCAGCGCAGTAGTTTGCTGTCCAGCACCACCGACGACTCACCGATCACGCTCTCGGCCAACTGCACGAACGCTTGGGTGTTGATGCTGTTCACCCGCATCACCGCCTGTGCCAGATCGTCCAGTGAGCGTTTGTTGTGGGTCTTCACGCGGATCTCTCGGTCCAGCTCCTGCAACACCACCACTGAACGCGCCAGCGTCGCGCCGTTGACGTGCTCGCCTTTGAGCGTGGTGACGTCTTTGCCTTCCTTGGTCAGCCGCGCCTGGATCGCCGCATAGCGTTCATCGGTGATGCCGCCGGCACGTCGCATCAGTTCAATCGCGTAGTACTCGCCCAAACCCTCGCTGATCCAGTCACTGCTGTCGTGGTCATTAAAGCGCCCGATGGCCTGCACCACTTCGCGCAGCAACGGGCTGCTGCCATTTTCGCCAACAAGCGGCGTGCGGCTGTTGAGGTAGATCGAATCGCGTAACGAATAAGCCCCTCGCCGCATCGGATCACTGGCGCCAACGATCAGCAGTTTGCCGGGATGGCGCGGGAAGGCGGCTTCCACCTGGGGCCAGACAAACGTCAGCAGCGTCAGCACGTCCATACGGCGCATGCCCTGGCCCTTGGGCGAAGCCACGGTGACGTCGGTTTCACCCAGGCGCAGGCGGCGGCTGCCGAGGTTGCCCGCCAGCATCCAGCCGGTGGGGCGGTCGAACAGGCGGGACACGTTGTCGATGCGAAATTTGTTCTGGCCGATGCGCGGCCAGGCGGTTTCGACGCTCTTCCACCCCGTGGGCAGTTCGAACAGCAGGCGTGAGACCAGCTCGATGCCGTCCTGCTGGTCGAGACGTGCGGCCGGCACCAGGTCTTCGCCGCGCAGTAGCGCCCAGCCGGGCGTGATCCGCGTGTCATAGACGCCAGGCTTGCGCGCATGGGCCAGGCGCACCCGGTAGGTCAGGCTGGCCTTGTCGGCGCTGGGTTGCCACAAGCCACGGTTACCGGTGACTTGCCACTGGCCATCGGCCTTGAAGTCGCTGTAGTCACCGTCGCGGCCCAGGTCGAAGTTCAGGCTGCGCACCGCCGCGCCCTGGGACAGGCTGACGCGCACCTCGGCCTGCTGGCTTTGGGGCAACAGCTTGATGTGGTAATCCAGGTCGACTTTCTTCGCGCACCAGCCCGGCCCGCTCAGCGCCAGCACGACCAGGCCCGCTGCCCACTTGGCGGCCACCTTCATACACACTCCTCGTTCAGCCTGCGCGGAAGATCAGGTAATCCTCCCAGTCATCCTCGGGCACGCTGCCTTCGCTGAGCATGCGCCCGGACTGGGAAATGCGTTCGTGGTGCACCGCGTCACGGTCGCCGCAGACCAGGTGATGCCACAGCGGCAAGTCCTTGCGCTCGCTGACCAGGCGGTAACCGCACGTCGGCGGCAGCCACTTGAACTGATCGGCCTGGCCCGGCGTGAGCTGGATGCAATCAGGCACCGAGGCGCGGCGGTTGGGGTAATCGGTGCACTGGCAGGTTTTGAGGTCGAGCAGTTTGCAGGCGATACGCGTGTAATAGACGCTGTTGTCGTCTTCATCCTCAAGCTTTTGCAGGCAGCACAGGCCACAGCCGTCGCACAATGACTCCCACTCCTCTTGGTCGAGGTGCTCAAGGGTTTTGCGTATCCAGAAAGGTTCGACTTTGGCGGCCATGGCTCTGCATCAGTATCGGAAGGTGAAAAGGCCGCCAGTCTAGTGCCCAAGCCCGTTGGGGCCAAGCGCTTACGACTGACGGTGTTGCAAGGCTTGTCAGGCCTGGGTGGGCGCAGTAGTTTTGAATCCCGGTTTTTCCATCAGGGTCTGTCCATGAGCAATAACCCCCGCGTTGCCGATTATCCGATCCACACCCAATTCACCGAGCGCTGGTCGCCCCGCGCCTTTACCGGCGAGAGCATCCCGCAGGAGACGCTGCTGAGTTTCTTCGAAGCGGCACGCTGGGCGCCTTCGGCCTACAACTCGCAGCCGTGGCGGTTTCTGTACGCGCGCCGTGACACGCCGAACTGGGAGCGTTTCCTGGGCCTGCTGAATGAATTCAACCGCAATTGGGCACAGCATGCGTCGGCCCTGGTGATCATCGCGTCGAAAACCGACTTCATCGCCCCCGGCGCCACCGAAGAAACCCCGGCGCTGTGGCACACCTTCGACACCGGCTCGGCCTGGGGCCACCTGGCGCTGCAAGCCAGCCTCAGTGGCTGGCACACCCACGGCATGGCCGGTTTCGACCAGGAACTGACCCGCAAAGAGCTGAAGATTCCCCAGGGTTATGCGCTGCATGCGGCCGTGGCCGTGGGCAAGCTGGGGGACAAGTCGAGCTTGCCGGAGTACCTGCAAGGGCGCGAAGTGCCGAGCCCGCGCAAGCCATTGAGTGAGCTGGTGTCCGAGGGGGACTTCAGCCTCTAAGCATCGCCCTCTGACCCTCTGACCCTATGTAGGAGCGAGCTTGCTCGCGAAAAACTCACAGGCGCCGCGTTTATTCAGAAAGTACGCGTCATCGTTGAGGTTCTTCGCGAGCAAGCTCGCTCCTACAGGAGTCCATTGGGCGAGCGCCTCAGTAACCGCGCTCGAAATCCACTTCCCCGCGCAGCGCTTGCTTGGCCTGATACGCCCGCAGGTTCTGCACAAACAACTCCACCATCATCGGCGGCGAAGTCGGCGCCGAGCTGTGCCCGGTCAACAGTAACCCCCACGCCGTCCAGAATGGGTGGCGTTGCGGCAAGGGCTCCTGGCGGCACACGTCGATCACCGCACCGGCCAGGTGCCCTTCTTTGAGCGCCTCGACCAGGTCGGCGTCCACCACCGCCACGCCGCGTCCGACGTTGATAAACAACCCAGTGGGCTTGAATTGCTTGAACAGCGCCGCGTCGTACAAATCATGGGTATCAGGCGTGTTGGGCAGCAGGTTGATCACGTAATCCACCTCCCCCACCAGCCGGCCCAACTGGTCCAGCCCGGCCACTTCGATAAACGGTGCCTGCTCGCGGGCCTGGCTGGCGATGCCATACAGTTGCACGCCAAACGGCAGCAGAAACTCGGCCACGCTCTGGCCGATGTCTCCGGTGCCGACGATCAGCGCCTTGCGCCCCGCCAGGCTCTGGCCCATGCGGTTATCCCACTTGCGCTCCACCTGGCTGACCAACCGCGCCAGCACTTCGCGCTCGTGGCCCAGCATGTAGGTGAGGACAAACTCGGCCATGACCTGGCCATAAATGCCCACCGCGCGGGTGAGCCGATAGTCGCGGGGCAAGCCGTCGGCCAGCAGCGGCGTGATGCCCGCCCAAGTCGATTGCAGCCATTGCGGGTGATGGCCCTGGCGCAGCAGGGTCGCCAGCAAGTCGGGCTGGCCCAGCCACACCGGGCAGTCGGCGGCCAGGCGCGAGAGTTCGGCCGAGTCGCCGCTGGTCAGCACTTCAAGGTCTGGGGCGGCGTCCCTGAGCAATTGGGCGTAGAGCGGATGATCCTGTTCAGCAATCAGAACACGCATGGTTCAAACCTTCGAAAAAACAGTGCAGACGGCCGCCCGCATCCTTACGGCCACCGTCCTCTAATACGATTCCATTGAAGCTGTGCCCTGAAGCGGGCACTGGTCGATCACATCGGGTCGTTGCGGCGCAGCAGCTCTTCAGGCAAGTGCTCGATGTACTCGTCCTCGGCCGGCGGCATTTGCAGGTGGTAACCCTGCTTGTCGAGGTTTTCCAGCACCACGGTGATGTCTTCGCGCGACAGCTTGCGCTCCGGCGTCAGCACCATGTCAAAGGCGTGATGCGCCTTGCCGAAGGCTTCCATCAACGGCTCGGGTACGCGCTCCAGGGCATCGCTTTTGAGCACATAGAGGTACATGCCGTCTTTTTTCTTGCTGCGGTAGATGGAGCAAATACGTTTCAAGGCTGTTCTCCGGCATTGGCCAGGCTGTCGAGCAGCGCCTGGCCCATCAACTCACGGCGCCAGCCACGCAGCGAGTCTGGCAATTGGTAAGGCCCATCGGGGTAGCCGCTTTTAACCAGGGCTTCGAGGGTTTTCTTGCGCAGCATCAGTTCCGGCGCCATGTCCAGGCGCTCGGCGAAGGTTTGGCCCAGGGCCCGCAGTTGCTTGATCAGCGCGGCGGCGTCCACGGGCAAAGGCTCAGCCACGGCAGGCGGCCATTGGTCCATGGGCACGCTACCGGCGCGCTTGATCAGGTCCAGCAAAAACTGGCCGTCCTGACGCACGGTGCGCGGGTGCATGTCTTCGATCTTGCCCAGGGCGGCGAGGTTATCCGGCTGGGATTTGGCCAAGGGCCACAACGAGTGTTCGCGAACGATGCGGTTGCGCGGCAGGTCGCGGGCACGGGCCTGCTGCTCGCGCCAGGCGCACAGTTCACGCAGCACCGCCAGTTGGGCACGGGACAATTTCCACGCCAGCTTGGCGTCGCGGTACAGCTCGTAGGGGTCGATCTCGCGGCGCAGGTTGGCCACCAGTTCGGCGCCGTCTTCCAATACCCAGGCGTATTTGTCGTCCGACAGTTGCGGGCGCAGGCGGGTGTAAACCTCGGCCAGGTGCACCGCGTCTTCGGCGGCGTAGCTGATCTGCGTCTCCGACAATGGCCGCTGCAGCCAGTCGGAGCGGGTTTCACCCTTGGGCAGCTCGATATCCAACACCGCTTGCACCAGGCGCGAGTAGCCCATGGAGAAACCGAGGTTGAGGTACGCCGCCGCCAATTGGGTGTCGAACAACGGCACCGGCAAGCTGCCGGTCAGGCGCAACAGCACTTCCAGGTCTTCGCTGCAGGCGTGCACCACCTTGATCACCGCTGGGTTCTCCAGCAAGGCGGCCAAGGGTTGCCAATTGTCGATGGTCAGGGGGTCGATCAGGTAAGCGCGTACGCCATCACCGATCTGGATCAGCCCGGCAATAGGGTAAAAGGTGTCGACCCGCATGAATTCGGTGTCGAGGGCGACGAATGGCAACTGCTGCCATTGGGCGCAATGCTGGCCGAGGCTATCGTTGTCGCAGATCCAGTGAATATCGATGGCCACACGGCTCTCCCTTGAAGAATGGCGCGCAGTATATATCGCGAAAGGGGCTTGCGAGCATCCGCAGTGCACACGCCATCATGAAAACTCCGACAGGAGATGAAGAATAGTCCGACAAAGGGGCGTTATCCTCTCTTACGCAAAACGTAGACGCACCAGAGCCGCGAGCCCGGCAGGAACTCTTGGTAATTGAGGATGTTGAAGCCAGCTTGGCGAAACTCGCTCTCTACCGGCGTGCCCACGTTCACGGCCACAATCACCGTGTCGCGGCTGACGCGGTGAAACTCATGCAACAACATGAGTCGTACATCGCTGTCGGGCACATGGCGAAACAAATCCAGGCAGAAAATACAGTCCACCGCATTCGCCGAAAGACCAATGGAAAACGCCGAGCCCTGGAACGTTTTGACACGCTTGAGCAACGCGCCCGGGTGATGGGTGCGCGCGTGATCGAGCATCGCCTGGGAATTGTCCGAGGCCAGGATCACACGGTTGACGTGTTCGCCCAGCACCGGCCAGAAGCGCCCGGAACCGCACGCCAGGTCGAGGATGAGCCCAGGCTCGCCCGCCACTTTCAGGGCTTGGCGTACCAGCCGCGCATCGCGCCACGCCGACAGGCGCTGCAACAGCCTGGGCGGACGTGGGTCGCCACAGCCCCTGGCATGCTCACGGTCATAGCGCTCGGTGAATTCGGTCTCGATGGAGGATGGAGGTTGTGGCGACATCGCGGGCTCATGTGAATGAAACGGTAGTAAACGACCTTGATCCGCAGCTTAACCGCCGCAACGTGAAAAAAAGGTCGAAAGCCCCGCCCCGCTCAATCGGTCATGCCTGGTGCAGGTACCAGCGCCAATCCTGCTCCCCTACCTCGCCCATGAACTGGCGGTATTCGGCACGTTTGACCGCCAGGTAAACGCCGAGGAATTCACGCCCGAACGCGTCCTGAGCCCAATGGGAAGCTTCAAGCGCGCGCAACGTGGTCAGCCAGTCGGTGGGCAGCAGTTCCTTGGCTTGGGCGTAGCCGTTGCCTTCCACCGGGGCGCCAGGGTCGAGCTGTTCGCGGATGCCTCGATGAATGCCGGCCAGAATGGCGGCTGCGGCCAGGTAGGGGTTGGCGTCGGCGCCGCAGATACGGTGTTCGATATGCCGCGATTGTGCCGGGCCACCGGGCACACGCAGGCTGACGGTGCGGTTGTCCACACCCCAGGTGGCGGCGAGCGGCGCATAGCTGTTGGTTTGGAAGCGCCGATAAGAGTTGGCGTTGGGGCAGAACATCAACAGTGAATCGAGCAAGGTACTGAGCATGCCGCCCACCGCCTGGCGCAGCAGCGGCGTGCCGTCGGCCGCCTCACTGGCAAACAGGTTATTGCCCTGGGCATCGGCCAGGCTGACGTGCATGTGCATGCCGGTGCCGGCCAGGTCGTCGAAGGGCTTGGCCATGAAGCAAGCGGTCATTCCATGCTTGTGCGCCACGCCCTTGACCAGGCGTTTGTAGCGCACGGCTTCGTCCATCGCCTGCAGCGCGTCGGCGCGGTGTTCGAGGGTGATTTCCACTTGGCCCGGCGCGTACTCGGAGATGGCCGTGCGCGCCGGAATCCCTTGCAGTTTGCAGGCGCTGTAGAGGTCGGCAAGAAACGGCTCGATTTGCTCCAGTTCGCGCAGGCCGTACACCTGGGTCGAGCGCGGGCGATTGCCGTCCACATCCCGCGCCGGTTGCGGGCGGCCGTTGCTGTCGGGCTTCTGGTCGAGCAGGTAGAACTCCAGCTCCGCCGCCATCACCGGGTAATAGCCGTCAGCCTTGAGCGCCTCGATAACATTGGCCAGCAGGTGCCTGGGGTCGGCCACGGTGGCGGGCAGGCCTTCGGTGGGGTGCATGCTGACCTGCACCGCTGCGGTGGGGATCAAGCGCCATGGCATGCGCTGCAAGCTGCCGCTGATCGGGTAGGCGCGGCAGTCGATATCGCCCACCTCCCAAACCAGCCCGGAGTTTTCGACGTCATCGCCATTGATGGTCAGGCCGAGGATGGTGCTGGGCAGGGGCCGGCCACTTTCGTACACGGCCAGCAGTTCGTCGCGGTGCAGCAGCTTGCCGCGCGGTACGCCGTTGTTGTCGAGGATAAACAGCTCGAACATCTCAATGTCGGGGTTCTGTTCAAGGAACGTCCGGGCTTCGTAAAGGCTGGCAAAAACACTCATAGGAATCCTCATACGTTTGCGTCAGGCAAGCGCGCAGGCGCCGCCGGGCAGATGCGCACAGGTGCGCGTCATCCATGGGGGTAGATCAACGTAGGAGAGAGGTATCTGGCGGGCGCGCGTGTCGGCAATGGAACAAGGCCCAGAACGCAAGCGCAGACGGCAATGTCGCGGTGTGAGTGTCGGGGCAAGCGTGCATGCGCAAGTCACAGTGATAGGGATAGCTGAGCGTCACATGCCGGGATACGCGGGTCAATTCAGGCTTGACGGAGTTTGGTTGCGGTTTGGCTAAACATTCAGCCTGTAGGAGCGAGCTTGCTCGCGAAGATCGTCAACGATAACGCGGGGCGCCTGATTCACAGCGGCGCACTCAGGTTTTTCGCGAGCCAGCTCGCTCCTACAAAAAACGGGCATTATGGTTGCCTCGACTGTGCCCTAAGGATTCGACCCCATGAAAGCGCCTCTGGCCCTCTGTGTACTGGCAAGCCTGGCCAATGTCGCCCAGGCCGACACCGCAGCATCACGCCTTGACGAAGTGATTGCACGCGGCACGCTCACCGTGTGTACCACCGGCGACTACAAGCCTTACACCTCGCTGCGCAGCGACGGCGGCTATGAAGGCATCGACATTGCCATGGCCGAGTCCCTGGCCAAGAGCCTCAACGCCAAAATCAACTGGGTGCCCACCACCTGGAAAACCCTGATGCCGGACTTTCTGGCCCAACGCTGCGACATCGCCGTGGGCGGTATTTCCGTGTCGTTGGAACGTCAGAAAAAAGCCTTCTTCAGCCAGTCGCTTGGGGTCGATGGCAAGATCCCACTGGTACGCTGCGCCGACGTGCAGCGCTACCAGACAGTGGAACAGATCAACCAGCCCCAAGTGCGGGTAATCGAACCGGCGGGCGGCACCAACGAAGTGTTTGCCCGTGCACACCTGGGCCAGACGCAGATTCGCCTGCATGACAACGTAACGATTTTTGATGAACTGCTGACGGGCAAGGCCGATGTGATGATCACCGACGCCAGCGAGGCGCGGTATCAACAGAAGCTCAAACCGGGTTTGTGTGCGGTCAACCCGGAGCAACCGATGCAGTACAGTGAAAAAGCCTTTTTGCTGCCGCGCGATGATGTGGCCTGGAAGAGTTATGTGGATCAGTGGTTGCATTTGAGTGTGGCGACCGGGGCGTATGCGGGGATTGTGGGGCAGTGGTTGGCTGCGCCATGAATGTAGCCCCCCGCGATCTAAATGTGGGAGCTGGCTTGCCTGCGATGGTCATAGGTAACCGACGGTAACCACGATGCGAAGCGAGCCGCTCTTGATCTTGATCTCAGGCGCCCCGTTAAACCACGCTGGCCGGAATTCGCCAGGGATTTGGGGGGGTAAACCGGCAGGGATGCCGGTTTAGCCGCCCCGCGCCATGGATGGCGCGTGGCGGCGGCCCCCCAAATCACTGGCGGATTACGGGCACACCGAGCCTAAGCGAGGTGCCGAGTGGTGGGGCAAGAGCGTTTTGCTTACTTTTGCGCTTTTCAAAAGTGAGCCGCCGTTGGCGGAACCCTAGGTGGCCGTTGCCTAAATAACGGATATGTACCCGGTCCAACTGTGTTGACCGTTAGGCCGTCTTCGCGAGCAAGCCCGCTCCCACAGTTTGATTGCGGGGGTGTCAGCTAGATTGGCGTCGGCTGTCAGGCCGCTATCGCAGGCAAGCCAGCTCCCACAGTTGGATCGCGGGGTGTCAGGTTGATAAGCGCAGGCTGTCGGCCCTACGCCTTGATCAACGCTACAAACGCCGCACACGCAGCACTGCGATACCCCCCCTTGCGGCTCAACAAGGCCGCAGTGCGCTGCGGCAACGCAGGCTCGATCGCCACGGCACGCAGGCCCGCCTGAGCCTCGGCCAGTGCCCGGGGCAGGATAGTTGCCAGGGGCGTGCTGCGTACGATCTCGATAATCGCACTGATGGAATTGGCCTCCATGGCAATCTGCGGTTTAACCCCTTGCCGGTGGCAGTAATCGTCGATATAGCGGCGGGTGGCAAAGCCAGTGTTCAGCAGCACCAGAGGCTGTTCGAGCCAGGTCGGTTGCGTGCGTTCGGGATGACTGGCACTGACAACCAGGCTCAGCTCTTCGACAAACAGCGCCTCACAGTCGATCTCCAGCCCATGCTCGCCGGTAAAGCCGATACCGATATCCAGCAAGTCCTCACCCAGCGCGGCTTCGATACGGTCCTGGGTCAATTCCTCGACGCTCAGGGTGATGCCGGGGTACAACGCATTGAACCGTGCCAGCAGCGGGCCGATCAGGTAGGCGGTAAAGGTCGGCGTCATCGCCAGGCGCAAATGCCCTCGGCGCAGGTCCTGCACGTCGTGTATCGCACGGGTGCCGGCCTGCAGGTCCTGCAAAGCCAGCCGCGCATAACGCACATAGGCCTGCCCCGCGTCGGTCAGGCTGATGCGGCGCCCGGTGCGGTCCAGCAGTGGCGCGCCCAGGCTTTCTTCCAGTTGCTTGATCTGTTGCGACAAGGTCGGTTGCGATACATGCAGCGCCTCGGCAGCCCGCGTGAAGTTGCGGTGCTCGGCAACCGCCAGCAAGTAACGGATATGACGCAACAGCATGGGTAGCGCTCCAACTATAGGCATGACTTATAGAAAGCATCATAAACAGGTCTTGGACGCTATAGCCGAAAACTTCCATCCTTGCCCCATCAGCGACGCAAGGAGAACCACCATGCAACATCTCATCGACGGCTTTCGCAAATTCCAACGTGAAGCCTTTACCCCTCGCAGTGACTTGTTCAAACACCTGGCGACCACGCAAAACCCCGGCACCTTGTTCGTGTCCTGCTCTGACAGCCGCGTAGTCCCTGAGCTGTTGACCCAGCAGGAGCCCGGTGACCTGTTCGTCATCCGCAATGCCGGCAACATAGTGCCGTCCTACGGCCCGGAGCCTGGCGGTGTGTCGGCCACAGTCGAATATGCCGTAGCGGTGCTGGGCGTCAGCGACATTGTTATTTGCGGGCATTCGGACTGCGGCGCGATGACTGCGATTTCCACCTGCAAATGCCTGGACCACCTGCCCGCCGTAGCCAACTGGTTGCGCCATGCCGAGTCGGCCAAAGTGATCAATGCAGCCCGCACGCATGCCTCAGACGCTGCCCGCCTGGATGCCTTGGTGCGCGAGAACGTGGTCGCCCAACTGGCTAATCTCAAAACCCACCCTTCGGTCGCCCTGGCCATGGAACAAGGCCGGATGAACCTGCATGGCTGGGTGTACGACATCGAAACCGGCGGCATCGACGCTTTGGACGGGCACACCGGGCGCTTCGTCTCCCTGCTCGACCACCCGAGCACCCGCGCCCACGCCGCCTGAACCCTAATCAACCCAAGAGGACCTCACCATGTTGCAATCCCAGTTCGCCCAAACCCCACGCCTGGCCCTGGCCGACACCGTTATCGACCTCAAGGCACGCAAAAACCTGTCGTGGCAGGACCTCACCGACGGCACCGGGCTGAGCCTGGCGTTCGTCACCGCAGCCCTGCTCGGCCAGCACCCGCTGCCCAAGGAGGCGGCCGACATCGTGTGCGGCAAACTCGGCCTCGACGAGGACGCCAGCCGCCTGTTGCAAAGCGTGCCCCTGCGCGGCAGTTTCCCAAGCGGTGTGCCGACCGACCCGACTATGTACCGTTTCTACGAGATGCTGCAGGTCTACGGCTCCACCCTCAAGGCCCTGGTGCATGAGCAGTTTGGCGACGGCATCATCAGCGCCATCAACTTCAAACTGGACATCAAGAAAGTCGAAGACCCGGACGGCGGCTCCCGTGCGGTCATCACCCTGGACGGTAAATACCTGCCGACCAAACCCTTCTGATTTGCCGCCAACCGTCTACGCTCTTGGCACACCAACAAGAACGAGGGACGGGTCAATGAAGAGACTGCTCCGATTCACCTGGCTGCTGCTGTTGTGTTGCAGCCAGGTGCATGCCGCCACGGCACAGGAAGCGGATGCCCAAGCCGCCAAGGCCCTGCTGGAAAAAGCCTTGGCGTACTACCACAAGCAAGGTGACAAGGCCTTCGCCGCCTTCAGCCGTCAGGGCGAGTTCATCGACCAGGACCGCTATGTGTTTGTGGTCGATACAAAAGGCGTGCTGCTGGCCAGTGGCGGGCCCTCCTCCGCGCTGATCGGTCGCGATGTGTCCGAGGTGCTCGGGCCCGACCTGCAAGCCTCGTTCAAACAAGCCCTTAGCGTGCCCGAAGGCCAGGGTATCCAGCAGGCTGACTATCGCTGGCAGAACTGGAATGACGGCAAGGTCGAACACAAGCATGTGTTTTATCAGCGGGTGGGCGAACGCATCCTGGCGGTCGGTTATTACTTGCCGCGCGCCACGCCGGAACAGGCACGGGCGCTGCGCAACAAGGCGGTGGACGCATTGGTCACGGATGAAACCGGCACGCTCAAGGCGATCAACTCTTTGCAGGGCGGCTTCCTGCAAGATGACCTGTACGTGTTCGTGGTGGACCTGAACACCCGGCGCTACGTCGCCCACGGCACCAACCTGCGCCTGATCAACACCGATTTCGCCAAGATCAAGGACCCGGATGGCAAACCGGTGGGTGAGCCAATCCTCAAGATGATGGCCGAGCAGGACCAGGGCGAATACAAATACCGCTGGAAAAACCCGGTGACGGGCAAGGTCGAGAACAAGCATGCGTATGTGCGCAAGAGCGGGCATTTCATGGTTGCGGTGGGTTACTACAGCCCCTGACCCAAGATTTGAACGGCAATAAAACGGTGGGCGGGGGCAGCGCTTTTTTGTAGGAGCGAGCTTGCTCGCGAAAAACTCAAAGGCGCCGCGTTCACTCAGAAATCCCGCGTTAGCGTTGACGTTTTTCGCGAGCAAGCTCGCTCCTACAGAGGGCGATCGTTATTGGGCCTTGTCTTCACGGCCGCGCAGTACTCGGTTGGGCATCGCAATCGCAGCGGCCAAGCCCAGCAGCGACACCGCCGCACTCACCATCAGCAAATGCCGGAACGTCACCGCCAACTCGCCGCGCAACGCATCCTGCGCCGGGCCAGGTGCGGCGTTGAGGCCGTCGAGCAGTACGTTGCCGGAACTGCCTTCGGCCATCAGTGCGCCGCTTGCCAGATGGGCGAAACTGGAGTCGTGCAACAGCGCCAGCAGCAACGCAGACATGCAGGCCACCCCCACTGCCCCGCCCAGGGAGCGAAACAGGTTGGTGGTGCTGGTAGCCACGCCGATATCCCGCTGCTCCACCGAGTTCTGTGTACCCACCAACGAGGTCGGGAACTGCATGCCGGCGGCGATACCGCACAACAACATGAATACGCTGGTGAGCACCACCGCCTGGGGCGCGCTGTAGGCCATGCCGAGAATCGCCAGTGGGCTCAACACCGCGCCGCAGAGGATCATCGGTTTGTAGCGGCCGGTCACCGAGGTCATGCGCCCGGCGAAATACGCGCCCATCGGCAAGCCCATCGCCAAGGGCAGCAAGTGTAAGGCCGCGCTGTCGGCACCGGCGCCGGTCACACTCTGGTAACGCAGGGGCATCAGCACGGTCAGGGAAATCGCCTGGAAGCTGGTGACGAAAATCGTGCACCAGCACAACACCGCGCTGCGGTTGGCAAACAAGTGCATAGGCAGCAGCGGCTCCCGCGCCCGGCGTTCGTGCCACACAAACGCGCTCAAGGCCAACAGGGCGCAGGCCAGCAACCCCAGCACGTGATCGTCATGCCACGAATGGCCCTGGCCGATTTCGGTGATGCCCAGCAACAAGGCAGTCAGGCCGATGATCATCAGCACCGTGCCGAGGTAATCGATGATGGGCTTGCGCTGCGGCACCGGCAGCCCCACCAGGGTGCGATGGGCCACGTACCAGGCGCCGGCGCCCAGTGGCAGGTTGATCAAAAACACCCAGCGCCACGACAGGTACTCGGTCATATAGCCGCCCAACACCGGCCCGGCCACGCTGGCTACCGCGTACATGCTGCTGAAATAGCCCTGATAACGCCCACGCTCGCGGGGAGCAATGATGTCGCCAATGATCGCCTGGCTCACCGAGACCATCCCACCCGCGCCGATACCCTGCAGCACCCGCGCCAGCACCAGTTGCTCCATGCTTTGGGCCAGGCCGCAGAACAGCGACGCCAGGGTGAACACGCCCATGCCGATCAGCATCATGGGCCGACGCCCATACAAATCACCCAGCTTGCCGTAGATCGGCACCGCCACGGTCATCGCCACCATGTAGCCGGAGATCACCCAGGCCAGCAGGTTGACGTCATGGAACTGCGCAGAAATGGCCGGCATGGACACGGCGACGATGGTCTGGTCCAGGGCACCCAGGAAGATCGCCATCATCAGCGCGACCAGAATACTGCGCACGGCGGGAACGGTTGGAGCGGGCTGATTGAGGTGTGTCACGGCAGAACCTTCGAGCAGGGCCCACAGGCAACGGTCACCGGTGGGAATGCTCGATACGATAGCAGGCTATTCGATAGGCTCGTAAGGAAGGCCGACGTAATTTTCTGCGATGGTTTTGCGCCCGGCCTGGGAGTGAATGAAATAGTCCAGCTCGCTTTCAGCAATGCGCTGGCTGAAGGCGTCCGCCTGTGGGAATTGATGCAGCATCGAGGTCATCCACCAGGAAAACCGCTCGGCTTTCCACACCCGGCGCAGGCAGATTGCCGAGTATTTTTCCAGCAAGTCCAGGCGCCCTTCGCGGTACACCTTGAGCAAGATGCGGAACAAGGTGCTCACATCACTGGCCGCCAGGTTCAAGCCCTTGGCGCCGGTGGGCGGCACAATGTGCGCGGCATCGCCGAGCAGGAACAGGCGCCCGTACTGCATAGGTTCCACGACAAAGCTGCGCAGCGGCGCGATGCTTTTTTCGATCGAGGGGCCGGTCACCAATTGTTCGGCCAATGAGCCGGGCAGGCGGCTTTTGAGTTCATCCCAGAAACGTTCATCCGCCCAGTCTTCCAGCTTCTCTTCGACCGGCACTTGCAGGTAGTAACGGCTGCGGGTCGGCGACCGCATGCTGCACAGCGCAAAACCCCGCGTATGTTTGGCGTACACCAATTCGGCATGTACCGGCGGCGTGTCAGCCAACACGCCCAGCCAGCCGAAGGGATAGACCCGCTCGAACACCTTCAGCGCTTGCGCCGGTATCGACTGGCGGGCCACACCATGGAAGCCATCGCAGCCGGCGATATAGTCGCACTCCAGGCGACAGGCTTGGCCTTCATGCTCGAACGTCAGCCACGGCTGTTCACTCTTCAGGTCATGGGGCTGAACATTGGAGGCTTCGTACAGGGTGATAGCACCGGCGGCTGCGCGGGCGGCCATCAGGTCGCGGGTGACCTCGGTTTGGCCGTAGATCATCATCGACTGGCCGCCGGTCAAGGCCTTGAGGTCGATGGAGGTGAGTTGGCCGTTGAGGGCAATGTCAAACCCGTCGTGCACCAGACCTTCGGCGTCCATGCGTTGGCTGACCCCGGCTTCGCGCAGCAGGTCGACCATGCCCTGTTCCAACACGCCGGCGCGGATACGGCCTTGTACGTACTCGGCGCTCTGCCGCTCTAGAACAAGGGTTTGGATGCCAGCATTGTGCAACAACTGGCCGAGCAGCAATCCGGAAGGACCGGCGCCAATAATGGCGACTTGGGTTTTGAGGGTTTTCATTATTTTTATGGCCTTCAAGCTTCATGCGAACGTATGGAGTGAAAGAGTTGTCATTGCTCTTATGGCTGACATTTTTCACTTGAGCGAGCCGCATAAGAAGGTGAAAACTGCGTCAAAACCTGTGCTTTTCGCCAATCGGGGCGATTACCGAACCCTTATCCTGAGTATCGGATTGAAACCATGACCAAAACCGCGATTCCGGTCTTCAAGCTTTACGGGGAAAGCCAGCAGTGGCCGACTCCCGATTTGTTGCACTGCGAAACCATTTCCCGGCGCAGTCGGGAATACCAGTGGGAAATCCAGCCCCACCGGCACGCGGACCTGTGCCAGTTGCTGTATGTGCACAAAGGCCAGGCACAACTGGAAATCGAAGGCCAGCGCACCACCCTCAACGAATCGAGCCTGCAAGTGCTGCCACCGCTGTGCGTGCATGGCTTTCGTTTTTCCGAGGATGTGGAAGGGTTCGTGGTGACGCTTTCGGCGCCGCTGGTCAGCCACTTGCAGGCGCAACTGGGCTCTACCGTCGATGGCCTGCACACCCTGGGCAGTTACCCAGCGGGCAAGGACAGCGACTACTTGAATAGCCTGTTCATGCGTTTGCAGGACGAATACGCCGATGACCAACCGGCACGGGACATGATGCTGCACGCCCTGGTCAGTGTGTTGTTGGTGTGGGTCAGCCGCCAGGCGATCCAGCGCCGCCATCCACGGGCGCCTCGTGGGCGTGAGTACTTTCGGCGGTTTACGCAACTGGTCGAACAGCATTACCGCGAACACCCCAAGATTGAAGACCTGGCCCACAAACTGGGCATCTCGGTCTCACACTTGAACGGGACGTGTCGGGAGTTGGGTGGGCAGCCGGCGTTGCAGATCATGCATGACCGCCAGTTGCTGGAAGCCAAGCGCCTGCTGACCTACACCAGCATGACCATCAACGAGATGTCCGAGGTGTTGGGCTTTTCCGACCCGACCAACTTCTCACGGCTGTTTCGCCGCCGGGTCGGGTTTTCACCCAAGGCGTTTCGCGAACAACTGAAGGCCGAGCAGCCTACCTGAGTGCACTGAAACTGCCGGTGCGCGGAACGCATTGGTCCTGATGGCAACTGATGGCGAACGCCGCCGGCTGCATGCGCGTTTGTTCGACGCGATAGGCGGCAGTCCCATACAGCGCTGTCGCCAATGCGCAGAGGGTGAAAATGGTCAGGTACTTTCTGGCTTTGATGCTCATGGCACAGACCTCTGAACGGATCTACAGGGTGCTGTTTAAAGCATAGGTCAACTTGCCCTGATGCGATGCCATTCAGCGCGCTTATTTCAGCTCAAAGTCCGACGTCCCAAACAGGCTCCTCGGGGAAGCGCAGCACCAGGAAATCCAGGAGGCTGCGCAGCGCCGAGGGCATGTGTTTGCGCGAAGCGTACACCGCATAGATATTCATCTGGCGTGGTTCGGCGTGCGGCAGCAAGCGCACCAATTCTCCACTGCGGATCAGCTCACCGGCCTGGTAACTGGGCAGCATCGCCACCCCTGCCCCGGCCAGCGTCACGCGCATTAACGTGCTGGCCTCGTTGGCCGTGATATTGCCGTGGACCGGCACCGACACGTGTTCGCCATTTTCTTCGAAATGCCACAGGCTTTTGCCGAAGTAAGAGTGGGTCAGGCAGTTGTGCCGGGCCAGGTCTTCGACTTTCTGCGGCGCCGGATGCTCGCGCAGATAGGCCGGTGTGGCGCACACCACCGAGCGGCATACGGTCAGGCGCCGGGCGATCAGGTTGGGGTCCAGGTCGTTGCTGGTGCGGATCGCCAGGTCAATGCGCTCGTCCACCAGGTTCACCGTGCGGTCGAGCATCTGCAAATCGACCGTCACCAACGGGTAGCGTTTGACGTACTCGGCAATCGCCGCGCCCAGCTGCGCCTGGCCAAACGAGGTGCTCACGCTCAGGCGCAACAAGCCTCGGGGCGCGTCATCGGGCTCGCTGACGGCGGCCTGCATATCCCCACACAAATCCAACAACTGCCGGCAACGCGGTAGCGTTTCCCCCCCGGCGGCGGTGAGGCTGAGCTTGCGCGTGGTGCGGTGCAGCAAGCGTGCGCCCACCCAGTCTTCCAGCTCGGCCAGGTAGCGCGAGACCACCGGGCGTGACAGGTCCAGGTGGTCGGCCGCGGCGGATTGGCTGCCCAGGTCCACCACGGTGACAAACACGCGCATTGCTTGAAGACGATCCATGATTTGCCCGCTTTTAGAAACAAACTATGTTCCAGCATCGCATTTTTTGTCGTGTTTTATGCAACTAAGCTCTGTGCATCCCTTACCGATGGCAGGAGCTGCCCCGATGTTCTCGACCTTCAAACGTTTGACCCTGGCCACCGCCGCACTGGCCTTCGCTGCTCACGCAGCGGCGGCAGAGCTGACACTCGACGTGTACAACCCAGGCGAAGCCGCGATCTTCCCGGTCAGCTCGGTGCTGGTGAGCGGCGAGAAAGACGCGATCCTGGTGGATGCGCAATTCGGCAAAGGCCAAGCCGAGCAACTGGTGCAGAAGATCCGCGCCAGCGGCAAGCACCTGACCACCATCTACATCAGCCATGGCGACCCGGACTACTACTTCGGCCTCGACACCCTGACCACCGCCTTCCCCGACGCCAAGGTGCTGGCGCCACAGCCAGTGGTGGACCATATCAACGCCACCGTCGCCGACAAGCTGGCCTTCTGGGGCCCGAAAATGGGCGCCGACAAGCCGGCCAAGACCCTTGTGCCGCAAGTGCTTAAAGGCCACAGCCTGACCCTGGAGGGGCAACAGCTTGAAGTGGTGGGCCTTGACGGCCCGCAGCCGGATCGCAGCTTTGTGTGGATCCCGTCGATCAAGGCCGTGGTCGGTGGCGTGGTGGTCGCTGAAAATATCCACGTCTGGATGGCCGATACCCAGAGCGCGCAGTCCCACAAAGATTGGTTGGCCACCCTCAAGCGCATTGAAGAGCTGAAGCCGAACACCGTGGTGCCGGGGCATTACCTGGGCAAGCCGTCGCTGGCCTCGGTCACCTTCACCGCCGATTACATCAAGGCCTTCGACCTCGAAACCGCCAAGGCCAAGGATTCCGCCGCACTGATTGCGGCCATGAAAAAACGTTACCCCACCCTCGCCGACGAAAGCTCGCTGGAACTGAGCGCCAAAGTCGCCAAGGGCGAAATGAAGTGGTGATTGGTTTTAAACCCTAACCCTGTTGGAGAACATCATGAGCAAGATCGCAATCATTGGTGCCACCGGCCGCGCCGGTAGCCAACTGCTGGAAGAAGCCCTGCGTCGCGGGCATACCGTGACCGCCATCGCCCGCAATACCGACAAGCTGGCTGTTCGCCCAGGCGTTACGGTCAAACAGGCCGATGCCCTGGATGCCGAGGCCTTGCAACAGGCCATCAGCGGCAGCGACGTGGTGATCAGCGCCGCGCACTTCTCCACCCTGCCCGCCAGCGCCGTGATCGGCCCGGTGAAAAAGGCCGGCGTGAAACGTTTGTTGGTGGTCGGCGGCGCAGGTTCGCTGCTGTTACCCGGTGGCGGGCGCGTGATCGACAGCGAAGGCTTCCCGGCTGAATATAAAGCTGAAGCCAGTGCCGGGGCGCAATTCCTGGAAACGCTGCGCCAGGAAAAAGAACTGGACTGGACCTTCCTGTCGCCATCGGCCCTGTTCGACGGCACCCAGCGCACCGGCAAATTCCGCCTCGGCAAGGATGATCTGCTGGTGAGCAGTGACGGCACTAGCTCCATCAGTTTTGCCGACTTCGCCATCGCCATGCTGGATGAAGTAGAAAACCCGAAGCACTCGCGCCAGCGCTTCACCGTCGGCTACTGACCCAACGCCGTCAACGCTAACCACGATGCGAAGCGAGTAGCTCTTGATCTGCTTTTGATCTGCTTTTGATCTTGATCTTAAGCGCCCCGTCAAACCACGCTGGCCGGAATTCGACAGGGATTTGGGGGGTAAACCGGCAGGGATGCCGGTTTAGCCGCCCCGCGCCATGGATGGCGCGTGGCGGCGGCCCCCCAAATCACTGGCGGATTACGGGCACACCGAGCCTAGGCGAGGTGCCGAGTGGTGGGGCAAGAGCCCTTTGGTTACTTTGGGCTGGGCCGGCATTCCGGCTTTTCCAAAGTGACCCGCCGTCAGGGCGGAACCCTAAGCGGCCGTTACCGCAGCAATGGATATGTACACAATCCAACTGTGTTGACTGCTAGGCCGCCTTCGCGAGCAAGCCCGCTCCCACAGTTGGATCGTGGGGTGCCAGGTAGATAGGTGTCGGCTGTCAGGCCGCCATCGCAGGCAAGCCAGCTCCCACATTTGGACTGCGGCGAGTCAGGTGGATAGGCGTTGGCTATCATCCCACACTGGCCTCACCGACCAACCAATCCATCAGCTCGACCAACCCAACCGACGGTTCCTTCCCCGGCGGATACACCAAGTAATACCCCATCCCGGTGGGCACCCGCAGTTCAAACGGCATCGCCAACCGCCCCGCCTTCAGATCCTCGCCAATCAGCGCACTGTCGCCCATCGCCACCCCGGTGCCCTGAGACGCCACGGTCATTGCCAAGTCCAGGGTTTCAAAGTGATGCCGTTGAATGGGATCGCTCAAGCAGGTATTGGCAGCCTTGAGCCACAGCGTCCAATCGCGCTCGTCTCGGGTCGGGTGCAACAGGACGTGATGCTGCAAATCCTGCGGCGTACGCAAACTGCCCAGCAACCCAGGCACGCAGACCGGCGTAAGGCGCTCGTCGAACAGATGCCGCGCCTCGGCCGGCTGCTCGGCGATGGGCCCGTAGATCACCGCCGCGTCAAACGGCTCACGACGAAAGTCGACGTTATAGGCCACCGTCGTGGTGAGCTCCACCGGCACATCCGGGCGTTCTTTTTGCCATTGCAGCAAGCGCGGCAACAGCCAGCGCATCACGCAGGTGGACGCTTTGAGCTGCAAGGTTCGGCGCCGGTCACCGATGTGTTCCACCGCATCAGCGAGCAAGCCGAACACCTGTTGCGCGCACGCCAGCCATTCTCGTCCCTCCTGCGTCAGGCTCAAGCCACGCGCCTGGCGCTGGAACAACGCGTAGCCCAACTGGCTTTCCAGCCCGGCCACCTGCCGGCTCACCGCGCCCTGGGTGATGTGCAGGTGTTCGGCGGCCCGGGTGAAGTTGCAGCACTGGGCCGTGACCCAGAAGGTGTGCAACGCAGGTAACGGTGGAAGGCGTTTCATCGGGCACAGCCATGACGGGAGGACATGGCGAGTATGACTTTTTATCGATTGTTGCCGCCACCGGCCAACCGCTCCAATAGCGCTTTGAATCCATCACAAGAGCGACCTGTATGGCGACCTGCGGCGAAGTATTGGTGCACCTTTTGGAAAGCTACGGTGTGGACCACGTATTCGGCATCCCCGGCGTGCACACCGTGGAGCTGTACCGGGGCTTGGCGCGCTCCAGCATCCGGCATGTCACCCCCCGCCACGAACAGGGCGCCGGCTTCATGGCCGACGGTTATGCGCGCACCCGTGGCAAGCCCGGCGTGTGCTTTATCATCACCGGCCCCGGCATGACCAATATCACCACAGCCATGGGTCAGGCCTATGCCGACTCAATCCCGATGCTGGTGATTTCCAGCGTGCAGTCGCGCAGCCAACTGGGCGGCGGGCGCGGCAAGTTGCATGAGCTGCCGAACCAGAGCGCGCTGGTGGCCGGGGTGGCGGCGTTCTCCCACACCTTGATGTCGGCGGCGGAACTGCCGGGCGTGCTGGCGCGGGCGTTCGCGGTGTTCCAGGCCGGTCGGCCGCGCCCGGTGCATATCGAGATTCCCCTGGATGTACTGGTGGAAAATGCCGACGCGTTGCTGGGCAGCACGCCTGTCAGCGTCGCCCGCGCTGGCGCAGCACCGGCGGCCGTGCAGCAGATGAGCCAGAGGCTGGCTGCGGCCAAGCGTCCGCTGATCCTGGCCGGTGGCGGCGCCATTGACGCAGCCGCCGAACTGACCCGTCTCGCAGAAGCCCTCGGCGCGCCCGTGGCCTTGACGATTAACGCCAAGGGCATGCTGCCCGCCGCGCACCCGCTGCTGATCGGCTCCACGCAAACACTGCTCGCCACCCGTGCCTTGGTGGCTGAAGCCGACGTGGTGCTGGCCATCGGCACGGAATTGGCCGAAACCGACTACGACGTCACCTTCGCCGGCGGTTTCAACATTCCGGGCGCGCTGCTGCGCATCGATATCGACCCGGACCAGACCGTGCGCAACTACCCGCCTCAAGTTGCGCTAGTGGCCGACGCACGCATCGCCGCCCAGGCCCTGCTCACCGAAGTGAACCGCCAGCCATTGGCGCCTCGCACGCCCGACTGGGGCACCGCACGCGTCGCCCGCTTGTGGGCCGAGCTGGAACCTACGTGGGACGCTGCGACGCGCGCGCAAACCCGGTTTCTCAACGTCGTTCTGGAGGAACTGCCGGGCGTGGTGTTCGTGGGCGACTCCACTCAACCGGTGTACAGCGGCAACCTGACTCTGAACCTCGACCACCCACGCCGCTGGTTCAACGCCTCTACCGGTTACGGCACCCTGGGTTATGCCCTGCCCGCCGCCATTGGCGCCTGGCTCGGGCGCGGCGATGGCCAACCGGTGGTGTGCCTGATCGGCGACGGCGGGCTGCAATTCACCCTGCCGGAACTGGCCAGCGCGGTGGAGGCGCGTATACCGGTGATTGTGCTGTTGTGGAATAACCAGGGTTATGAAGAGATCAAGAAGTACATGATCAACCGTGACATCGAGCCGGTGGGTGTGGACATCTACACACCGGACTTTATCGGTGTGGCCAAGGCTCTGGGCTGCGCGGCGCAAAGCGTCCATGGCATTGAAGCGTTGCGCACTGCTTTACGTGCCGCCGCCGATCGCCAGGGACCGACGCTGCTTGAAATCGACCAGGGGCGGTGGGAGTTGCCGAGTCTGTAATCCCGGCCTGATCGGCAACGCCCACTGCGCGCTTACCTCACCACTCGACATCCGCATTTTTTCAATAGCCCCTGCGACTTTCTGATTTGCCCCGCTACACGCTGCATGGCCTGATTCGCCCTTGTTCATTCAAGGCAGGCCCATGGAAAACGTTCAGGCTAAATCCACCACTGCGATCTGGCTGATGGTCAGCGTGGTACTCGTCGCCCTCAACTTGCGCCCCTCGATGGCGGCCGTAGGGCCCTTGCTGGCGTCGATTCGTGCGGATGTGCCGTTAAGTTTCAGCAGCGCCGCCTTACTGACCATGTTGCCGGTCATGGCCATGGGCTTGGCGATGTTCTTCGGCATGGGCCTGGCCAAGCGCGTGGGCGAGCATCGCAGCATTGTGCTGTCGCTGCTGGTGATTGGGCTGGCGACTGTGTCGCGGCTGTTCCTGGATTCGGCACTGGAGCTGATCGTGAGTGCCATTGCCGCGGGTGTCGGCATTGCGCTGATCCAGGCGTTGATGCCGGCGCTGATCAAGTCGCGGTTCAGCGCCAATGTCTCGTTGTTCATGGGCCTGTATGTCACCGCGATCATGGGCGGCGCGGCCTTGGCTGCTTCGTTCTCGCCGTGGGTGCAAGCCCACACCGGCAGTTGGCGTATCGGCCTGGCAATCTGGGCAGTGCTGGCGTTGCTGGCCCTGGTGTTCTGGTATGCCCAGCGTTCGGCCCTGCCGCCCTTGCCTCAAGCCGGTTCGGGGCCCCAGGAAGCATTTTTCAGCAACCGCCGCGCCTGGTTGCTGGCGATCTTTTTTGGTCTGGGCACCGCGTCCTACACCTGTGTGCTGGCGTGGCTGGCGCCGTACTACGTCGAGCAGGGCTGGAGTGAACAGAATGCCGGCTTGCTGCTGGGCTTCTTGACCGCCATGGAAGTGGTCTCCGGCCTGGTCACCCCCGCCATCGCCAACCGCCGCCAGGACAAACGCGGCGTGGTGGCGGTGTTGCTGGTGCTGATCATCCTGGGTTTCTGCGGCCTCATTCTCAGCCCGCAACACTGGAGCCTGTTATGGCCCTGCCTGCTCGGCCTGGGCATTGGCGGCCTGTTCCCGATGAGCCTGATCCTGTCCCTGGACCACCTCGACAACCCCCGCCGCGCCGGTGGCCTTACCGCGTTCGTGCAGGGCATCGGTTATCTGATCGCCGGCCTGTCGCCGCTGATCGCCGGCATGATCCGCGACCAGCTGGGCAGCTTCGAATGGGCCTGGTGGTCATTGATGGCCGTGAGCGGGCTGATGCTGCTGATCGTCATGCGTTTCAACCCGGCGCATTACGCACGGCATATCCGCTGACGTCGTATTGCAAACACTTTTTGTCCCACACAAAACATTGAAAGGTCCTACAGAGCTTTCTATTGGTACGAGCGTTCCGTTAACATTTTGCTCAGTCTTGTACTGAGTTCGGTACAAAGGGTTTACGGACGAAACCGATGCTAAACAGTAACTTGCTCAGAAAGCTCGATATGCAGGATTTGATGGTGTTTATCGCCGTCTACGACCAGAGCAGCGTTACCGAGGTGTCCGAAACGCTGTTCGTCAGCCAGTCCACCGTGAGCTACAGCCTGAAGAAGCTGCGCACCAGCTTTGAAGATGAGCTGTTTATCAACACCCGCGCGGGCATGCGCCCTACGTACAAGGCCACCACCATGTACGAGCATGTGCAGAAGATTCTGCAAAGCATCAACCTGTGCCATGCCGGTGGCCAGGCGTTCGACCCAACCCAACAGGCGGTGACCTTCAATGTGTGCGCGCCGGAATATTTCGAACAGTTGATCCTGCCGCGCCTGCTCAAGCGCTTCGACCATGCCGACCTGCCGGTGATCGTCAACGTGCAGAAGCTGGAAACCGAGATCCCCGCCGACGACCTGCGTGAAGGTCGGCTGGACCTGGTGATCTGCTTCGGCCCGCACTTTCACCGCGCCCACAAAGACTTCAAGACCCAGATGCTGTTGGAGGACGATCTGGTCTGCGTGTGCGACCAACGCTCTGCACCCAGGGAGTCGGCGTTCAGCCTGCAATCCTTCGTGGAGCGGCGCCACGTATTCCCAACGCCTTGGACCTCCGACACCAACATGATCGACGGCTGGCTCGCGCGCCAGGCCCGCAAACGCCAAGTGATTGCACGGGCCAACAGCTACAGCGCGGCGTTGAAGATGATTGCCGGCACCGACTTTATCGTCACCCTGCCCCGCCGTGTGCAAAAGTTGCTGGCGCCAGCACCGGCATTCGGCGTTTGCGAAGCCCCCAATGGTTTGCCGGGTTTCACCCTGGATATGCAGTGGAACGAAACCAGTGGGCAGGACAGCGCCAATACCTGGTTTCGGGAGCAAGTGGTGAAGGTGTGCGCGGACCAAGGCCTCTTGTAGGAGCGAGCTTGCTCGCGAAGAACCAGAATGCGCCGCTGTGAATCAGGCACATCGCGTTATCGTTAGCGATCTTCGCGAGCAAGCTCGCTCCTACAGGGGTGGTGTGAGTCAGCCGATGGCGATTTTGCTGTAGGAATCGCGATCAATATCCAGCAGCTCGACACTCAGTTGTACCTGCACACCTTCGGGCCATGGGCCCAGGTCCTGGAGCACCGCCAGCAGGCTTTCTGATAGTTGTTTCTTGACCTGCGGCGAACGCCCGCTCAATAACGCCAAACGCACCGCGACAAAACCGCGCTCCCCCAGGCCAGTGCCGACCCGAAAACGCTCGACCGCCACCGCACGGCTCTTGATGTCAAACTCGGCGCCAAACTGACCGGAGGCCACCAACGCATGATTAAGGCGCAACAGGGCCTTGTCGGTGTCCAGTTGCGTCAGGTTGGCGGTGTGTTCCAAGTGCAGGTGCGGCATGCTTTTCTCCGAGTTTTTTGTAGGAAGATGCCTAGCTATATACCACGGAAAAACACCTCAAGCCTTGGCCACCAGCCCTCTATCACTCATGAATGCCTCCAACCGCGAGCGCATCCAGCGTTCCGCCGGGTCGGTGTCAACGTGGCTGAGCCACACCATGGACAAATCCAGGGTCGGGGTTTCGAACGGGAACGGCTCGCAGAACAGGTTTCCGCTGGCGGCCATGGCCTGGGCGGTGTAATCCGGCAGGCTGGCGATCATGTCGGTGCCGGCAAGCAAGGCCGGCAATGAGCTGTATTGCGGCACCGAGAGCACCACATGGCGTTTGCGGCCCACCTCTGCCAGCCACTCATCGGCAAACCCGGCGACGTTGGCGGTGTGGGACACCAGCACGTGGGGCCGTGCGCAATATTCGTCGAGGGTCAGCGGTGTGTCCGAGGCATCGGCACGCAGCAGGCACGGGCGGATGTGCCGCAACAGCTTGCGCTTGGCATTCGCCGGCAGCCCGCGGGTTTGGGTGATGCCGACGGTAATGTCGCCAGAAGCCAGCAGGTCGGGAATGCGCCAGTAGTCCACATGCTGCACCACAAACACCACCTGTGGCGCTTCCTGGCGTAAGGCGCGCAGCAAGGGTGGCAGCAGGCCGAACTCCACGTCATCGGACAGGCCGATGCGGAAAGTCATGGTGCTGATGGACGGGTCGAAATCATGGGTCAGGCTCAGGGCCGAAGACAGGGAATCCAAGGCCGGCGACAGGTGCTGGATAATCTCCTCGGCGCGAGCCGTAGGCTCCATGCGATGGCCGACACGAATAAACAGGGGGTCGTTGAACAGGGTACGCAGGCGGTTGAGGGCCGAGCTGATGGTCGGTTGGCCGAGAAACAGCTTCTCCGCCACCCGCGTCACATTGCGCTCGAGCATCAGTGCTTCGAAGACCACCATCAGGTTGATATCGGCCTTGCGTAATTCATTGCGATTCATCGGCGCCTGCCCCTTTCCCCAAGACAAGCGGCAGTTTAGGAAGGCTGTGGGGCTGCGTCTATGTGCACATGGGTTGGGGACGGTAAAAACATGTGGGAGCAAGCCCGCTCCCACAATTGGATTGCACCCCCCCTGAAATCAGGGTTGTAGCGGACGCTCCTGGTCACGCTCGGAAAGCTCGGTGCCGTCGTCCGGATGCTTCCAGGTTTGCGGTTTTTCGTCTTCGCACCGCCGCCGGGGTTCTTCACGCTCCGGCTCGTTGTGCGGCTTCTGTTGGTTCCCCATTGCGACCTCCGCTCATGAAAATTGGACCCAGCCTCAAGCATAGAACACCGCAGGCTGTTTTGAAGCTGGCTCAGATTGATAGCCAACACACATCAATCAATCCAAATTTGTCACTTATCATTTCTAAATGTGTCAGCCACTATCCCAAGTCTTAAGCGAAACAAGCACTTTAAAAAGAACGCTGGAGACACAAAACCATGACGACCCCTTCCCGGCCTGCGGCTGCCCCCTCGAAAGTAGGCGCGGTATTACGCGTTACTTCGGGCAATTTCCTCGAGCAGTTCGACTTCTTCCTGTTCGGTTTCTACGCCACCTATATCGCCGCCGCGTTCTTCCCGGCCGCTAATGAGTTTGCGTCATTAATGATGACCTTCGCCGTGTTCGGTGCGGGCTTCCTCATGCGGCCATTGGGCGCGATTATTCTGGGTGCGTACATCGATGACGTGGGCCGTCGCAAAGGCTTGATCGTGACCTTGTCGATCATGGCCAGCGGTACGCTGCTGATCGTGCTGGTGCCGAGTTATCAGACCATTGGCCTATGGGCGCCGTTTCTGGTGCTATTGGGGCGCCTGCTGCAAGGTTTCTCGGCGGGCGCGGAGCTGGGTGGCGTGTCGGTGTACCTGTCCGAAATGGCCACGCCGGGCCGTAAAGGCTTCTACACCAGCTGGCAGTCGGGCAGCCAGCAGGTCTCCATCGTCGTCGCCGCGGCACTGGGTTATGGCCTGAACGTGTGGATGGAACCTGCGGTGGTGGCCGATTGGGGCTGGCGTATTCCGTTTGCCGTCGGTTGCGTGATCATTCCGTTTATCTTCGTGCTGCGTCGCAACCTGCAGGAAACCGAAGAGTTCGCCAACCGCAAACATCGCCCGACCATGCGTGAAGTGATGGCGACCCTGGTGGAGAACTGGACCGTGGTCATCGGCGGCATGCTGATGGTGGCCATGACCACCACCGCGTTCTACCTGATCACTGTGTACGCACCGACCTTCGGCAAAACCGTGTTGCACCTGAGCACCTCGGACGCCTTGCTGGTGACCTTGCTGGTCGCGATTTCGAACTTCTTCTGGCTGCCGATCGGCGGCACGTTAAGCGACCGCTTCGGCCGTAAACCGGTGCTGATCGCCATGACGGTGCTGACTGTCCTTACGGCTTATCCAGCGCTGTCCTACGTGGTCAACGCCCCCAGCTTTGCGCACATGCTGGAAACCCTGCTGTGGTTCTCGTTCCTGTATGGCATGTACAACGGCGCGATGATCCCGGCGCTCACCGAAATCATGCCGGTGGAAGTGCGCGTGGCAGGTTTCTCCCTGGCCTACAGCCTGGCGACGGCAGTGTTCGGTGGCTTTACCCCGGCAATTTCGACCTGGTTCATTCACATCACCGAAGACAAGGCTTCACCTGCGTACTGGATGATCTTCGCCGCGCTGTGTGCCTTATGTTCGACCCTGGCGTTGTATCGCCGCGCCAACACCCGTGGCCAAGTCATGCAGGAGGCCGCGCAATGAAGCCGTTGTTCAAGACCCTCGCTGCTGTCGTCCTCGGCACCCTGGCGCTATCAGCCCAGGCCGAACAACTCAAAGTCATGACCTCGGGCGGCTTCACCGCCGCGTATAAATTGCTCGGCCCGCAATACGCCGAGCAAAGCGGGGATACCCTCGACACCATCCTTGGCCCGTCCATGGGCAAAGCGCCGGAAGCGATTCCCAACCGCCTGGCCCGTGGTGAACACGCCGATGTGGTGATCATGGTCGGCTATGCCCTGGATGAACTGATCAAACAAGGCAAAGTCGACCCCGCCTCCCGCGTGGAATTGGCGGACTCGCGGATCGGCCTGGTGGTGAAGGAAGGTGCGGCCAAACCTGCGATCAATACCGATGCCGAGCTCAAGACTGTGCTGAGCAAAGCCAAGTCGGTGGCCTATTCCGATAGCGCCAGCGGCGTGTATGTCGAGAAGGAGTTGTTCAAGAAACTCGGTATGCCGGCCAAAGGCACCATGATCGAACGCGTGCCGGTGGGCGAGCAGGTAGCCAAGGGCGATTACGAAGTCGGCTTGCAGCAAGTGGCGGAGTTATTGCCGGTCAAGGGCGTGACATTTGTAGGCAAGATCCCGGAAGACGTGCAGTCCGTTACCCGTTTTGCCGCCGGTATTCCGGTGAACGCCGAACACCCAGAGCGGGCCAAGGCGCTGTTGCAGTTCATGGCATCGCCCGAGGCCCAACCGGAGGTGCAATCCACCGGCCTAGACTCGGTGTCACGCTGACCGGAACGGCATCTCCCGCACCAAACGCTCCAACTCCAGCGCCGCCGGTGGCAACGTCCGCCCGCGGCGCTTGATCAAGCCCACATTGCGCAGCACATGAGGCTCCACCAGCGGCACACTGACCAGAATCGGGTGAGTGTGCGCCGGCATCGCAATCGACGGCACCATCGCTACGCCCAACCCCGCCTCCACCAGCCCGATCATCGTGGTCACGTGGTGCGTCTCGCAGATACTCGGCTTTTTCACCCGCACTCCTCGCAGGGCCTGGTCGAGCAGGAAGCGGTTGCCCGACGTCTTGTCCACCTCGATGTAGTCATGCTCATAGGCCTCGGTCCAGCTCACGCTGTCACGCCCAGCCAACGGGTGGTCACGCCGACAGGCCAGCACGTAGCGCTCCTGCAACAGCAACTCGAACTCCACCTCATCGGCCAGGCTGCCGCTGAAACTCACACCAAAGTCCGCCTCGCCGCTGGCCACCGCATTGCTCACCTCGCCGGCACTGGCATCCAACACCCGCAGGCGAATCTTCGGGTACAGCTTGTGGAATTCGGAGATCACGTGGGGCATGAAGTAGTACGCGGTAGACGGCACGCAGGCGATGGTGACATTCCCCATGCGCGTCGAGGCGACGTTACTGATGCCCATCAGCGCGATGTCGAGGTCATCGAGCATGCGCTCGACCTGGGGCAAAAATGCACGGCCCACCATGGTCAGGCTGACCCGCCGCGTGGTGCGTTCGAACAGCTTTACATCCAGGGCGGACTCGAGCTTTTCAATACGCCGGCTGAGGGCCGGTTGCGAGATACGGATGGCCTCGGCAGCGCCACGAAAACTGCCCTTGTCCACCACGGCGCGGAAGGCTTGGAGGTCGTTGAGGTCGAAGTTGATGATCACGGGAGGCAGGCCAAAGGTGGTCGAGGTGGCGAGTATTATCGTCTGGGAGCCGGTGGGATGCCATGTGTGCCGAGAGGGTCTGCCGAGATAATCCTGTTACACATATGAAGTCATACATATCAGCAGGTTATCGGCTGCCTGCGGCCACGCGGTCGCCAAAACGGGTCAATACTTGGGGCCAGACCTACACAACTGGAGACGTAGCAACTCATGGAAACCTACCCCTTCTGGATGGACGACGAGGCGCCGGGCATTGGCATCGATCAGTTGCTTCTTGCATCACGCCAATGGTCGAGTAGGCGTCGTTGCATGCAGATGAGAACGAGCACCCAACAAGGACTGAAAAGCCTGCTGAACACTGATCAGCAGGCTTTTAGCGTCTTCCAGGCCGTTGGCGTACTGAAAAACGCCTGAGCGTTACTGTCCAGCGTCTCCAAGTGATAACCACCCTCCTGCACGATCAGGCACGGCAACCCCAGCCCTCGAATGTACTGCCCCAACCGCGCAAAGCCTTCCCGCGTCACCGCGACTTTGCTTTGGGGGTCCAGCTCGTAGATATCAAAGCCCAGTGACAACACCAGCACATCCGCCGAGAAGAGCTTCACCGCTGCCAGGGCCTGCTCCAGCTTTTCGAAGAACACCGCTTCGCTGGCACCATGGGCCATCGGCAGGTTGAGGTTGTACCCTTCGCCGGCGCCGTTGCCTTTTTCCTCGGCAAAGCCTGCCACGCCAGGATAGAAGTTGGTCGGGTCGCCGTGGATCGACACATACAGCACGTCATCGCGGTCGTAGAAAATTTCCTGGATGCCCTGCCCGTGATGCATATCGGTATCGAGCACGGCGACACGCTGGAAACCTTGGCGCAGCGCTTGCGCAGCCACGGCCGCGTTGTTGATGTAACAGAAGCCACCGGCCGCGTCGAAGCGGGCGTGATGGCCCGGGGGCCGGCACAAGGCGTAGGCGGCAGGTGCGCCATCGAGGATGACCTGGGCAGTGGCAACGGCGCTTTGGGCTGACCAATAGGCCGAACGCCAGGTCAACTCACCGATCGGGCAACTGCCATCGGCCAGGTAGCGCGCAGCCTGGGCCAGGATGCCGCGCAGGGCATTGGGTTCACGCACGAAGATGTTGGACATGACTTCGTCGCCCCAGTCTTCGGGGATCTCTTTCCAGCGCTGGTGAGCTTCTTGAAGAAAAGCCAGGTAGGCGCCGCCGTGTACAGCGAGCAACGGGTCCATGCCGTAATCGGTGGGTTGCTGGATATCGAAGCCCAGGGTTTGCGCAGCCTGCAGCAGGTTGCGCGCACGCTCGGGAACCTCCTGGGGCGTGCGCATCTGGCCGCGAGAGTAGTAGTTGCGTGGATGATGCAGGAGTTGTTCGGGGTGGAAAAACGTCTTCATGAGATGCTCCTGAGTAAACACGGCACCTGTGGGAGCTGGCTTGCCTGCTCCCACAGGGGTACGGCGTCGGCCTTTAGAAATGAACGCGCCCGGCGCGTTTCAACACGGCGTTGAGCAAGACATCGGTGCCCTGGCGCACATCGTCGGGCAAGACATCTTCGGCTTCGTTGTGGCTGAGGCCGCCGACGCAGGGGATGAAGATCATCGCGGTGGGGCAATAGCGCGCCAGGTGAATCGCATCATGGCCGGCGCCGCTGACGATGGTCTGCTGGCTGTAGCCCAAGCCGTCGACCGCAGCCTGCACGCAGGCCACGCACTCGGCGTCAAACGGCGTGGCCGGGCTGATCCAGTGCGGCGTGATGGTGACGCTCAGGCCACGGTGGTCCGCGATTGCCTGCAGGCGTGCACGCACTTGCTGCTCCATGGCGTCGATATCGGAGTCGTGGTGATGGCGCAGGTCGACGGTAAAATTGAGCAAGCCGGGAATGGTGTTGCGCGACGACTTGGCGATGCTCAGTTCACCCACCGTGGTGAGCCCCTGCGGGGCAAAATCGGCGGCGAGGTTTTCCAGGGCCTGGATCATTTTCGCCGCGCCGTACAGCGCATCTTTACGCAGCGGCATCGGCGTGGTGCCGGCGTGCGCGGCCATACCTTCAACCCTTACATCAAGCCAGCGAATCGCTTGACCACCGGTGACTACGCCGATGCTGTTGGCGTTGTCTTCCAGGATCGGGCCTTGCTCGATATGCGCCTCAAAATACGCATCCACTGCGCCACCCAACGGGCGCTCACCGTTGTAGCCGGTGGTGCGCAACGCCTCGGCCACGCTGATACCGTCGACATCGGCGGTGGCCAGTGCCTTGTCCAGGGCGAGCGTGCCGGTGAATACCGCCGAGCCCAGCATGGCTGGGGTGAAACGGGCGCCCTCCTCGTTGGTCCACACGGCAATTTCCAACGGCTTGCGCGTCTGGATGCGGTGGTCGTCGAGGCTGCGGATCACCTCCAGGCCAGCCAACACGCCGTACACGCCATCAAAGCGCCCGCCTTCGGGCTGGGTATCCAGGTGGCTGCCCATCATCACCGGGGCGGCGTCATTGTCAGTACCCGCGCGGCGAGCGAACAGGTTGCCGATAGCGTCCACGCTCAACGTCAGGCCAGCAGCTTTACACCAGTGACTGAACAACTCCCGACCGGCCTTGTCTTCAGCGCTCAATGCCAGACGGCAGCTGCCACCGCGTGCCGTCGCGCCGATCTCGGCCATGGCCATCAGGCTATGCCACAGGCGCTCGCCATTAATCTTCAACATTGCTGACTCCCTTAACTGTGTGCCATTTCCAGGCGGTGGGCCGTGGCGTGGCGGCGGGACAAGGCCAGCACGCATACCAAAGAAACCGCCGCGATCACGCTGTAAAACACTGCCATCGGCCACCATTGGCCTAGGTATTGATGGGCCAGCCAGGTACCGATCAGCGGCGTCAAGCCCCCGGCCAACGCGCCGCATACCTGGTAAGCCAGGGAGATCGCGGTGTAGCGCACACGGGTTTCAAACAGGCCGCTGACATAACCTGCGATCACGGCGTAGAACGACGCCATGCACACCACCGCCAAGGCAATGCCGAGGATGATCAAGGGTGCCTGGCCGCTGCTGACCAAGACGAACATCGGATACGGTGAAGCCATTGCCAGTACGCACATGGCGCACAGGAACCGCGTAGCACCGACCTTCTCCGCCACCCAGGCGGCCAATGGCTGAACGCAAAACTGGATAATGGCCACGAAGAACAGGCATTCCAGGATCAGCGATCGCGGCAGGTCCAATTGCTGAGTGCTGTAGGCAATCATGAAGGTGTTGGTGAAATACACGCCGGCAATCCCCAACGTGTTGGCGCCAATGCACAACAACAGTGGGCGCCAAGCCGTCTTCAACACTTCCAGCACAGGGGCTTGGTCTTTCTTGATGGCGCGGGCTTTTTCCGCCAGGGCTTTGTCTTCGAGGAACTCCGGCGACTCGTTCACACCCAGGCGAATCGCCAGGCCGACCACCAGCAGCAAGGCACTGGCCAGGAACGGCAGGCGCCAGCCCCAGCTGAGCAGGTCTTCTTCCGGCAGACGGGTGACGGCGCTGAACGCCAGCAAGGAAAGAATCAACCCGGCCGGGCTGCCCAACTGCGCAAAGGATGCAAAGAAGTTACGGCGCCCCTTTGGCGCATGTTCCCCGGCCATCAACACCGCCCCACCCCACTCACCACCAACCGCGATGCCCTGCACCACGCGCAGCAAAATCAGCAACACCGGGGCCGCAGCGCCGATCTGCGCATAGGTCGGCAACAGGCCGATGCACACCGTCACCACGCCCATCATCACGAGGGTGATCACCAGGGACTTCTTGCGCCCGATGCGGTCGCCGATATGACCGAACACCACGCCACCCAAAGGTCGCGCGAAAAAGCCCACGGCGAAGGTGCCGAAGGCGGCCATGGTGCTGAACAATTTATCGTCTGAGGGGAAGAACAGCTGACCGAACACCAGCGCCGCAGCGGTGGCATAGATGTAAAAGTCGTACCACTCGATCATGGTGCCGATAAAGGCGGCGGCCGCGGCACGGCGAGGCTGCGGCGAAGCGGAAGGCTTCATGGGGCTGGCTCCTTTGGTTATTTTTTTGGCAGGAGAAGGACAAACCGAGGCGCTCTGTTGGCGCTTGTTAAGCCCGATTTTTCGGCCGGGGCTATGATTAGTCAATTTTCTATTTATTATCTTGATTATAAATACTGCTTATTATCGAGCGACCCCATGCCCGAATCCCGTCGCAATATTCACCCCCTGCTCAATGACCGCCTGGACTGGAACCTGCTGCGCACCTTCCGCGTGATCGGCCAGGAACTGAGCATCAGCCGCGCCGCCGCGCGCCTGCACCTCACACAACCGGCGATCAGCCAGGCGCTCAAGCGCCTGGAAGAACAGCTCGATTGCCAGCTCATCCTGCGCCGTGGCCCGCGCTTCGTGCTTACCGAGGCCGGTGAACAGATCTTCGCCATTGCCGGCGAGATGTACGGCCAGGTCTCGCAGATGAGCAACGCCCTGCAAAAGCCGGGTGATGAAGTGATCGGCAAGGTGCGCTTGCTGATGATCAGCCGGATTAATTCAGACACTTTCGATGACTTTCTCGCAGGCTTTCATCGCGAGCACCCACGGGTAGACCTGGAGGTCGAAGTGATGCGCAGCTCCGACATCGTCGCCGCCCTGCTGGAAAAAACCGCAACCCTGGGGCTGAGCCTCAACCGTCGGCCACAGCCGCGCCTGGAACAGCACCTGTTCCTGCGTCAGCGCTATGCGTTTTTTTGTGGGAAACACCACCCCTTGTTCGGACGCACAGGCTTGGTCGAAGGGGACTTGCAGTCGGAAAACTTCGTGAGTTTTACCAGCGACCAGATCGGCGGAATGCTCTCGCCGCTGACGATTTTTCGCGATCAGCAAGGGTTCGGCGGGCGGATCGTGGCGTCGTCATCCAGCCTGGAAGAAGTGCGGCGTTTGGTGATTGCCGGGTATGGCCTGGGATGCCTGCCGGTGCATGTGGTGGCCGAGGATGTGGAAAACGGGCTGCTCTGGCGGCTGCCTCCGGATGAGGGCATTGCGGATGTGGATATTCACGTGCTGTGGAATCGGGAGCAGAAGATGAGTCGGGCGGAGGGGGTGTTTATTGAGTGTCTTCTAAGTCGGTTGGCCGACGAATGATTGCTCACATCGATAGCACTGATGATTACTATCGAAACGAGCGCCTGCTCGATTGCCAGCACTGATTCCTATAATCGCCCCCAGCTTCCCTCTCCTGCGTCTGACTTCAGGCGACTTTCACCTTGGAACCCCACACCATGCCAAGCGCGAGCCAGGCCTCTAACGGCCTTCCCGAACATAATCAACAAAGCGTCAAACAGCAGTGGCTGGCGATCCTTTCGGTCGCCGTGGGTGCCTTTGCCCTGGTGACCAGCGAGTTTCTGCCGGTGGGCGTACTCAACGACGTCGCCAGCGACCTGGGCATCAGTGCTGGCCACGCCGGCCTGATGGTGACCCTGCCCGGCATCATGGCAGCCCTCGCCGCGCCGTTGCTGTCGGTCGGCATTGGCGCCATGGACCGCCGCTATCTGCTGATCGGCCTGACGCTGGTCATGATCCTCGCCAACGGGGTGGTGGCCTTTGCCACCGATTTCAGCCTGCTGCTGTTCGGGCGGGTATTGCTCGGCATCAGCATCGGCGGCTTCTGGGCCACGGCCATCGCCCTCAGCGGCAGGCTGGCGCCCAAGGGCGTCGGCGTCGCAAAAGCCACGTCGATCATCATGATGGGCGTGACCCTGGCCACCGTACTCGGCGTGCCCGTAGGCACCTGGCTCAGCGGCCTGATGGGCTGGCGCATGACCTTTCTGGTCACCGCGCTGGTGGGTGTGCCGGTGCTGCTGGCGCAAGTCTTGCTGCTGCCGCGCCTCAAACCGGAAAAGGCCATTGAGGTACGCGACCTGCCGGCCCTGTTTATCAACCCACAAGCGCGCGTCGGGTTGATCGCCGTACTGTTGATCGGCTTGGCGCACTTTGCTGCGTACACCTATGTCGCGCCGTTCTTCAAGCACAGCTCCGGCTTCGACGGGCCGACGATTGGCTCATTGTTGCTGCTGTATGGCGTGGCAGGCGTACTGGGCAATGTGTTCGCCGGCTTCGCCGCCAACCGCAGCGTACGCAACACCTTGCTACTGGTCGCACTGATGATCGGGACCAGCACCGCCCTGTTCCCCTACTTCGCCACCGGTATGACAGGCGCCGTGGTGCTGATCGCACTCTGGGGCTTTGCCTTTGGCGCCTTCCCGGCCTGCGCCAGTATCTGGATGTTCGTGGTGGCGCCCAAGGATGTAGAACGAGGCATGCCGCTGTTCGTGGCGCTGTTTCAAGTGATCATTGCCCTGGGCTCATTCTTTGGTGGACGGATCGTCGACCAAATGGGCAGCGCGGTGTTGTTGAGCCTGGCCACTGTGTTGGTGGGGTTGGGGTTTGCGACCGTGCTGGTGTTGGGCCGTAAGGTAAGCAATAGCTTAGTGGCGCAGCCTGCCTGACCGGGTCGTAGTCGCAAAAAAGCCTGCTGAGCGTTGAGTTCAGCAGGCTTTTTTCGTTTCAGGAGCAGGTATTTATTTGGCCGTGGGGAAATCACGCTCGAGGACAGCGTCCACCAGGGCTTGCGCGTTCTCAATCAATTGAGCCAGGGCCATGATCACGGGCGACTGCGTGCTGACTGGATCTTCGGCGCATTGGTAGGCGGTTTGCAGGGCGGATGACAGGATTTCGGTGGCGTTTGTGAGGGCTTCTTCGGTGCCGACATCAGCGCCTACATGGAATATTTTACGCGGGAAAAATTCGGAATCAGAATCGAGATTGCTCATTGTGTAGCTCCTGTATGCAATGGGACCTGCCACATCCCGCTGTCAAACAGGATCAGGTGGCAGCTGTGCGCGGGTTGACAGACCGGTATACAGGACCCGGCGCACCCGAAGATGCCCCACGCACAGCCGCCATAAAACAACGTCACAGCAGAAACGCTGTAATCGCATGGAGGTCGTACACCTGTAAATCAGTCTGTCAAAACCGGTCGCCATGAGGGCGACGGCGGAAGGTTAGCGCCCTACCCCAGCCAACGCAACCCTGCTCGAAAACCGCCGAACCCGCATAACGTAAGCACCTGTTTCGGAAAAGCTTGGTAACCAGAATGCCCACAGGAAACCTTGTGCGCATAAGCCTCTGAGCTAGCCTGAAAAAGGTCGCCGCCGGGGCGGCATACTGTCAAGGATGCTTATATGCCAACGAGATATCGCGATGCGGTCACAGGTGAATACGTAACAGAGCAAGAGGCAAAGAAAAGACCAAGGGAAACGGTGAAAGAAACCGATAAAAAGCGCCCGGCGAAGCCGACGGCCAAAAAGTAGGATCAACAGATGAGAGCGATTGCCGTATGTCTAGACAGACTTGCCAATGAAACCCGATTGCCCCAATGTAATGACCAACGTCATTACATAAGGAGCTATCCCTTGGCATCTATCAACATCCGTATCGATGACGACCTGAAAACTCGCGCCTACCTGGAGCTGGAGAAACTCGGTGTCACCCCTTCCGAATTGATACGCCAGGCGTTGCAATATGTTGCCGAGCGCGGCCAGCTGCCATTTAAGCCTGTGCTGATGACTGAAGAGGATGAAGCCTTGATGGCGACGGTACGTGAGCGCCTTGCGTCGCCTCAACGCGTGAGGGTTTCTTTGGATGACCTATAGCCTTGATTTTGATGCGCGTGCATTGAAGGAATGGCAAAAGCTCGGTGACACCCTCCGTCAGCAACTCAAAAAGAAGCTGGTCGAAATCCTGAACAACCCACGTATTGAAGCTAATCGCCTACATCGCCTGCCTGACTGCTACAAGATCAAACTGCGTAGCAGCGGGTACAGGCTGGTGTATCAAGTGATCGAGCAGGAAATTACGGTGTTCGTGGTCGCCGTCGATAAACGTGAGCGTGATCAGGCTTATCGCAAAGCGTCTGAGCGCCTTGAACAGCGCTAGGCAGGACTACAACAAAACCCTGAAGCAGCCATTAATAACGGCCGGAAACGAAAAAGCCCCACAGCTTATTCAGCTGCGGGGCTTTTTCTATGTAATGGCGGAGAGATAGGGATTCGAACCCTAGGTACCGGTGAAGGTACAACGGATTTCGAATCCGTCCCATTCGGCCACTCTGGCATCTCTCCAACGGCGCGCATCATAACAGCATGATTGATGGATGCAAAGCGCCGAAGCGATTTTTTTCCGTGCTATCAGATGCTTGCGTCGATTACAGCGGTACGCCGAGGCGCTTGGCGACTTCTTCGTAGGCTTCGATCACGTCACCGAGGCCTTGGCGGAAGCGGTCTTTGTCCATCTTCTTCTTGGTGTCCTTGTCCCACAGGCGGCAGCCGTCCGGGCTGAATTCGTCGCCCAGGACGATGGAGCCGTCGTGGAATACGCCGAATTCGAGCTTGAAGTCCACCAGCAACAGGCCGGCGTCGTCGAACAGCTTGCTCAGCACGTCGTTGACCTTGAGGGACAACTCCTTCATGCGCGCCAGTTGCTCAGCGGTGCCCCAACCGAACGCCACGACGTGGGATTCGTTGATGAACGGGTCGCCCTTGGCGTCGTCCTTCAGGAACAGTTCGAAGGTGTAAGGATTGAGCTTGAGGCCCTCTTCCACGCCCAAACGCTTGACCAGGCTGCCGGCGGCGTAGTTACGCACGACGCACTCGACCGGGATCATGTCGAGCTTCTTGACCAGGCATTCGTTGTCGCCCAGCAGTTTGTCGAATTGGGTCGGGATACCGGCCGCTTCGAGTTTCTGCATGATGAAGGCGTTGAACTTGTTGTTCACCATGCCTTTGCGGTCAAGCTGTTCGATGCGCTTGCCGTCGAACGCCGAGGTGTCGTTGCGAAACAGCAGGATCAGGCGGTTGGCGTCGTCGGTCTTGTACACCGACTTGGCTTTGCCGCGGTAGAGTTCTTCACGTTTTTCCATGATGGGCTCCGCTTTGAGTAAGGTGGGCTAGGCGATGTGTCGCCAGTCGAGCCCTGAATCTTGATCGGCCAGTTGCAGCCAGTCCGGGTCGCACCCTAGGGTGTCGACAAAACATTGCCGGGCAAGCGTCGGCAGGTTGTTCTTGCTGCTGAGGTGAGCCAGGACCAGGTGTTGCAGGTCTTGCCAGCCCAACTCATACACCAGGTATGCGGCCTGGTGGTTGTTCAAATGTCCCAGCTCGCCGCCCACCCGCTGCTTGAGAAAATAAGGGTAATGACCGCGTGCCAGCAGGTCTCGGCAGTGGTTGGACTCGATCATCAAGGCATCGAGGTCCCGGTAACCCTCCAGCACCTTGGCGCAATAAGAACCCAGATCGGTGAGCACACCGAAGCGCCGCTCACCGTCACTGAATACATATTGCGTCGGCTCCTGGGCATCATGAGCGACCGCAACAACATTGATGCTCAAGGCGCCAATGTGCAGTTGCTCACCACCGGCCAGGAAGCCAGCAGGTTCAATGGGTTTGCGCATCCCGCGCAACGTGCCGCGACTCAAGTACACCGGTAAATTGTAGCGCCGAGACAGCAAACCCACGCCATGAACATGGTCGGCATGTTCGTGGGTTACCAGAATCGCGCTCAGTTGCGTGGGGTGAACCCCCAGGCGCAACAGGCGCCGCTCGGTTTCCCGCAGGGAGAAACCACAATCGACCAGCACGTACGTGTCATCATGGGCGACCAGCGTACCGTTCCCTTGGCTACCGCTGCCGAGAACGGCAAAACGCATCGGATCAGCCCAGGTTGTCTTGAATCACGCCCAACACTTTGCGCGCTGTTTCAGCTGGCGCGACGGTGTTGATGTTCTTCTCGACGGTAACTTGCACGCTTTCGCCCACCTTGCTCAAACGAACCTGGTAACGCTCGGCACGGGTTTCGATCTCTTCCTTGGTCGGCGCGCTGCCGAACAATTTGCCGAAGAAACCTGGCTCGTCGTCTTTCTTCTCGGCCTTTTCAGCCACGTTGATGTAGTACAGGCCCAGGCTGCGGTTGATGTCTTCAACGCGCCAAGGGCCCTGCTCCAACGCGCGGCCAACACTGGCCCAGGCGCGGTCAAGGTCTTCACCCAGGTTCAGCACGACGTTGCCGCTGCCGTCTTCGGTGAGGCTGACGCGGCTAGGGGTGTCGTAATCACGGGCGGCGAGCAGGGAGACCGAACCGCCCTTCTCGGAGATACGGCTCATGCTGGCCAGCATCTCGTCGACCAGCGCGGCGTCCACGCCGGTGTTGACCGAACGCGGGGTGAAGTCGACGTCAGCCGTGCTGCCGGCAGGCCGCTCGGCGCTCACTACATAGACTTCGCTGGTGTTGCGCTGCGAGCCAGGCTCGATGCGCACACGCACACGGGCTTCGCTGTCGGCGGCTACACCGCCCGCCAGCAGGCGCTGGGCCATGTTGGCGGACAGCTCACGACCTTGCTGCCACGCGGTGGTGAACTCGCCGGTCTGTGGGCGTTGCTGGTCAAGGCGGAAACCGTTGTCTTGGAAGAACTGCACCGCCACCGGCCAGACTTCGGCAGGTGGGCGCTGAGCCACGATCCAGCGGTTGTCGCCGCTTTTTTGCAGGCTGTAGTCGCTGGCATCGGCCACGGCCATGATCGGCTGTGGGCGTGGCACTACGTACTCACCCTTGACCGTGTCGTCGGCAACGTTGCGTGGGATCGGCAGCAACGGGTCAAGGCGCTTGGCGACATTGACATCAGGCGGCAGTTGCATCGGTTTGGTTGCTTGCGCTTCCAGGTAATCGCTGCCGCGGTCACGGAAGTAGCCTTCCGGGCCCCATACCCAACCGCAGCCACTGGTGCTGGAGATAATCAAGGCAAGTGCGGAAAGTCCGGCCAATCGCTTCATGCGTAGTGCTTCCTCAATTAAACCAGGACGCCGGACTGGCGCAGGGCCTGTCGCAGCGGTTCGTGACAGGCTTCGCTGAGGCGGGTGAGCGGCAGACGGATACCGTCCGGCATCAGGCCCATCTCAAACAGCGCCCACTTCACGGGAATAGGATTGGATTCGATAAAGAGTGTCTTGTTGAGCGGCATCAGCTTCTCGTGGATTGCACGAGCAGTGGCTGCATCGCCGGCGATGGCGGCGGCACACATATCGCTCATGGCGCGCGGGGCCACGTTGGCAGTCACGGAGATGTTGCCCTTGCCACCCAGCAGGATCAGCTCGACAGCGGTGGCGTCGTCACCGGAATACACCAGGAAGTCGCTGCTCACGCCGGCCAGGATGTCCTTGGCGCGCTGCAGGTCGCCGGTGGCTTCCTTGATGCCGATGATGTTCGGCACGGTGGACAGGCGGATCACGGTCTCGGCCTTCATGTCGCACGCGGTGCGACCCGGTACGTTATAGAGGATCTGCGGGATCTGCACGGCTTCGGCGATGGCTTTGAAGTGCTGGTACAAGCCTTCCTGGGTCGGCTTGTTGTAGTACGGGGTTACCAGCAGGCAAGCGTCGGCGCCGGCCTTCTTGGCGTTCTTGGTCAGCTCGATCGCTTCACGCGTCGAGTTGGCGCCCGTACCGGCGATCACGGCAATGCGGCCCGCCACGCGCTTGACCACGAACTCGATCACCTGGATGTGTTCTTCCACATCGAGGGTGGCCGATTCACCTGTGGTGCCGACCGCCACAATGGCGTTGGTGCCCTCTTGCAGGTGGAAGTCCACCAGTTTGCCCAGGCTGTCCCAGTCGAGACGACCTTGTGCATCCATGGGTGTGACCAGTGCCACCATACTGCCCGCAATCATGCAACCGCTCCTGCCGGAAAAAGAGAGCCGTAATGGTACTGGCGCCAAGATGCTTGTACAAGCGAAGTACCGCGTGAGGATGCGTTCTGGCGCAACTAAACGTCGGGCAATGCCATCATTGGGCCAAAGCACCGCCCGAAGCCGGTTGATCACGCAATGAAAACGCCACCTCCTAGCCCTTGGCGACGCTTTTCGCTACCCTTGATCCTTTGATCGATACCGCCCACACGGTATCGACCGCTCATCGCTTTAGGAAGGCTGCATGTCCACCCCCACAGTTCGCGAACAATTCCTTGTTATCAGTGCCCTCGGCGCCAACCCCATGGAGCTGACCAACGTGCTGTGCCGCGCCAGCCATGAGAACCGCTGCGCCGTCGTGACCTCCCGCCTCACCCGCCATGGCGAGTGCAGTGCGCTGGTCCTGCAGATTTCTGGCTCCTGGGATGCCTTGGCGCGCCTGGAAACGGGCCTGCCGGGCCTGGCCAAGAAGCATGACTTCACTGTCAATGTGGTACGCAGCGCCGCCCTGGAAAACCGCCCTCAGGCCCTGCCTTACGTAGCGTATGTCAGCTCGGCCTACCGCTCGGACATCGTCAACGAGCTGTGCCAGTTCTTTATCGACCATAACGTCGAGCTGGAAAACCTCACCTGTGACACCTACCAGGCGCCACAAACCGGCGGCACCATGCTCAATGCCACCTTTACCGTGACTTTGCCGGCCGGCGTACAGATCAGCTGGCTGCGCGACCAGTTCCTGGATTTCGCCGATGCCTTGAACCTCGACGCATTGATCGAGCCATGGCGCCCACAGAACCCCATGTAAGGAAAGACCTCTCTATGCCGGTAGCCATCGACACACCCGTGGCCGATTTCGAAGCCCAGGCCACCAGCGGCCAGACCTTCAGCCTCGCAGCCCTTAAGGGCAAGCAAGTGGTGATCTACTTTTACCCCAAGGACAGCACCCCAGGCTGCACCACCGAAGGCCAGGGGTTTCGTGACCAGTACGCCGCGTTCAAGGCCGCCAATACCGAAGTGTTCGGCGTGTCGCGTGACAGCGTGAAGTCCCACGAGAACTTCAAGGGCAAGCAAGCGTTCCCCTTCGAGCTGATCAGCGATAAGGACGAAGCGGTCTGCCAACTGTTTGATGTGATCAAGTTGAAGAAGCTGTACGGCAAGGAATACCTGGGCGTGGATCGCAGCACCTTCCTGATCGACAGCCAAGGTGTGCTGCGTCAGGAATGGCGTGGCGTGAAAGTGCCGGGGCATGTTGATGCGGTTTTGGCGGCAGCGCAGGCGCTCAATAAGGCTTGATCTTGCCTCGATAAGCATAGACTTTGTGGGCTGTAGCAGCACACGGCAACCACGATGCGAAGCGAGTCGCTCTTGATCTGCTTTTGATCTTAAGCGCCCCGTCAAACCACGCTGGCCGGAATTCGACAGTGATTTGGGGGGTAAACCGGCAGGGATGCCGGTTTAGCCGCCCCGCGCCATGGATGGCGCGTGGCGGCGGCCCCCCAAATCACTGGCGGATTACGGGCACACCGAGCCTAAGCGAGGTGCCGAGTGGTGGGGCAAGAGCCCTTTTGGTTACTTTTGGGGCTCTTTTCCAAAAGTGACCCGCTGTCAGAGCGGAACCCTAAGTGGCCGTTACCGCAGCAATGGATATATACACAATCCAACAGTGTTGACTGTCAGGCCGCCTTCGCGAGCAAGCCCGCTCCCACAGTTTGATCGTGGGGTGTCAGGTAGATAGGGGGCGGCTGGCAGGCTGTCATCGCAGGCAAGCCAGCTCCCACAGTTTGATCGCAGGGTGTCAGGTAGATAGATGTCGGCTGTCAGGCCGTCTTCGCAGGCAAGCCAGCTCCCACATTTGGATCGTGGTGGGTCAGATAGACAAGCATCGGCTGTCAGGTCGTCACGGGAGCAAGCTCCCTCGCCACAGGGGTCAGCTTGGTACCGAAGTTGTGTAGATACCTTGCCTCGTAAAGCCTTCAGGCCTTTCGCAACCAATAGCAGTACACGCCAGCAGCCTCTTCTTCCCGAACCAGCGTATGGCCCGCCAACCTGGCAAAAGTGCGGAAGTCACGCTGGGAGCCTGCATCGGTGGCGGTCACTTTAAGCACCGCGCCGCTGGCCAATCGATTGAGCTCCAGCTTGGCCTTGAGCAAGGGCAACGGGCAGTTCAGACCGCTGGCGTCGAGTTCGGCGTCACAGGCTACAACGTCGATCATGGTGTTACTCCAGGCAAACATTTGGGCTGCTTAGAATATCTGGTCCCAAGCTCAGTGTCCGGCTACAGTAAGCTCTTTGTCGAAAGGCTTTGTGCATGACTTTTTTGCGCCCTACCCTGCTGACGCTGGCCTGCCTGCTGGCCTCCCCGGCCTTCGCTGACGACCTGCCGTCACTTGGTGATGCCAGTTCTGCCATTGTCTCGCCGCAACAGGAATACCAACTGGGCCGCGCTTGGCTGGCTTACCTGCGCGGCCAGGTCTCGCAACTCAATGACCCGCAACTCAAGGATTACGTCGAAACCAGCGTGTACAAGCTGGTGGAGACCAGCCAGGTCAATGACCGGCGCCTGGAATTTATCCTGATCAACAGCCCACAGCTCAACGCCTTTGCGGCTCCGGGTGGGATCGTCGGGGTCAACGGCGGTTTGTTCCTCAATGCACAGACCGAAGGCGAATACGCGTCGGTACTGGCCCACGAACTGGCGCACTTGTCTCAACGCCACTTCGCCCGAGGCGTGGAAGCGCAATCACGCATGCAACTGCCGATGATGGCTGCCCTGCTTGGCGGCATTATCGCTGCCGCTGCGGGTGCCGGCGATGCCGGTATCGCCGCGATTGCCGGCTCACAAGCCGCCGCGATCCAGGAACAGCGCCGCTTCTCCCGCCAGAACGAGCAAGAGGCCGACCGCATCGGCATCCTCAACCTGGAAAAAGCCGGCTACGACCCGCGCTCCATGCCCACCATGTTCGAACGGTTGATGCGCCAATACCGTTTCGACGCCAAGCCGCCGGAGTTCCTGCTGACTCACCCGGTCACCGAATCGCGTATCGCCGACACCCGCAACCGCGCCGAACAAGCCAAACCCGGCGGCAAGGAAGACAGCCTGCGCTATCAACTGATTCGCGCACGGGTACAGCTCAAGTACGAAGACACACCTGGCCTGGCCGCCAAGCGCTTCCAGGCGCAGTTGGATGAGAACCCTAAAAACGACGTGGCGCGCTATGGCCTGGCCATCGCCCAGATCAAGGGCACCCAACTCAAGGAAGCACGGGAAAGCCTGGCGCCGCTGCTGGCCAAGGCGCCCAACGACATCACCTACAACCTGGCCCAAATCGAACTGGACATCATCAGCAACCGCATGCCGGATGCACAGCAACGCACCGACCGCATGCTCACCCAGTACCCCAGCAACTATCCGCTGAACCAGGTACGAGTCGACCTGCTGCTTAAACAGAACCGTACCGCCGATGCAGAAAAGGCGCTGGACGGGCTGCTCAAGTCGCGCCCGGACGATCCAGACGTGTGGTATCAGGTCGCCGAAACTCGCGGCTTGTCCGGCAACATCATTGGCCTGCATCAGGCCCGCGCCGAATATTTCGCACTGGTGGGGGATTTCCAGCAAGCCATCCAGCAGTTGGACTTTGCCAAGCGGCGCGCGGGCAGTAACTTCCCGCTGTCCTCACGCATCGACGCCCGTCAGCGTGAACTGATCGAACAAGAGCGCCTGGTAAAAGGCATGATGAGCTGAACCCGCCGCCCACAAAAAAGCCCCGCTGCCGTTAACCGGCAGCGGGGCTTTTTTATGGGGCTAGCGGATTACTCGGCTAGCTTGAAGGTGATGAAGCTGGCACGGCCTTGACGCAGGACGCGCATCGACACCGAGCGATTCTTCGGCAACGCCTTGGCGATGTCGGCGAATTCCTTGGTGGTGTCAATTGCCTGGTTGTTCAAGTGAGTGATCACATCACCCGGTTGCAGGCCGATCAAGGCGGCTGGGCCGTCCTGAACTTCCTTGATCACTACACCGCTTTGCAGGTCGAAGGTTTTCTTCTGCTCGGCGGTCAGTTCAACCACGGCGATACCCAGGCGGTTACTGCTGCGCTCGGCACCTGGCTTGGCGTTGCCCAAGGCATCCAGGGTCGCGCCTTCTTCCGGAATTGCCCCAACGGTCAGTTCGACGTTCTGGCGCTTGCCATCACGAATCACTTCCAGCTTGGCTTTGCCGCCGGCCTTGAGCGCGCCGACCAAATGAGGCAAGTCCGCCGACATGATGATCGGCTGGCCGTTCATGCTCAGGATGACGTCACCCACTTTCAGGCCGCCTTTGGCCGCAGGGCCATTGTCCTGAATCTGCGCAACCAGGGCACCGGCCGGCTTGTCGAGACCGAAGGACTCAGCCAGGTCCTTGTTCACTTCCTGGATAACCACGCCCAACCAGCCGCGGCTGACCTTGCCGCCGCTTTTAAGCTGATTGGAGACGTCCATGGCCACATCGATCGGGATCGCGAAGGACACGCCCATGAAGCCACCGGAGCGGGTGTAGATCTGCGAGTTGATCCCCACCACTTCGCCGGCCAGGTTGAACAGCGGGCCACCGGAGTTACCCGGGTTGATCGGCACGTCGGTCTGGATGAACGGCACGTAGTTTTCGTTTGGCAGGCTGCGACCGATGGCGCTGACGATGCCTTGGGTAACGGTGTGGTCAAAGCCGAACGGCGAACCGATCGCGACCACCCACTGACCGGCCTTCAGATCCTGGGACTTGCCCAGTTTAAGCACCGGTAAATCCTTGCCATCGATTTTAAGCAACGCCACGTCGGAACGTGGATCGGTGCCAATCAGCTTGGCCTTGAGTTCACTGCGATCGGCCAGGCGCACGAGAATCTCGTCGGCATCGGCAATCACGTGGTTGTTGGTGAGGATATAGCCATCAGGCGAAATGATGAAGCCGGAGCCCAGGGATTGGGCTTCGCGCTGGCCGCCACCGCCACGGGGGGAGCGCGGTTGCGGCATCCCTCGCTCGAAGAACTCGCGCAGCATGGGCGGCAAGCCTTCCAGGTCGGGCATCTGCTGGTTCGAGACCTTGCGATCCGGCAGCTTCTGCGTGGTACTGATGTTCACCACGGCAGGCGAGGCCTGCTCCACCAGCTGGGTGAAGTCAGGCAACTCGACCGCTTGCGCAGGTAAGGCCTGACCCAGCACCAGCACTGTGGCGACTATGGATAAGTAAGACTTCAAACGTGGTATCGACATACAGCTCCCGTTACGACGAGCAGGGTTAAGCGACAGGGTTCAATAAACGCCGGGTACTGCGACCGGCATTTTTGTTCCGCGAACAAACAAGGCCAGAGCCATCAAACCCTGACCTATAAAAAACATGGGAAGTTTTTGCAAGTGAAAATGCTGATCCAGAGATTTCATACACCCAGCGCCCAACGACATTCGGGCTCAGATTGAAAGAACAGGATGAACATAAGATTAACAATCTCAGGGCTTGGCAGCGGCCTTTTCACCACGCACCGACAACGCGATGCGCTCAGCAGTGCCGATGGGAATTTCGCCGACCACCGTGACCATCATTTCGCCATCCACCGTATTCAAGCGCCGCGAGACCGCCACGGTTGGCCCAAGCTGAGCGCGGGTTTCATTCACGTCAGCGCCACTGGCCGACTCGAGAAACACCGAAAAACGCGCGAGCCCATCGTCATACATCAGGCTGTCGACGGTAGATTTCGTTTGGGGATCTTTGCGCGTAGCGCTGCTGATCTGTTGGAAACCAGGCGGTAGCCAGTCCAGGTGCCACCTTTGCGTGGCAGATAGGTCAGGTGCTTTAGCGGCGGACATTGTTACCGGTGAACAGTCGCTGCTGGGCTGCAAGTCATGGTCAGAAGGAATGGCCGAGGGATCCAGGCGCGTAAACTGAAAACGCTCCAACAACTGCCCCTGATCGTTGAGCAGCAAGGACTTGAGCGGCAGCGCAGTCTCACGATCCAAGTGTAATTCAAACCCATAACGGTAGGGGTCACGCGGGCTGATCGACACAATCACCGCATTACGACCAGCCACGCGGGATTTGCCAATGACGGCCAGTTCATAGAATGGGGTAAGTTTTTTGGGATCAAGAATACGCGAGGGTGCATCAGAAGAATGACCGAGGTTGGCAACCAACCTGCCACTGACGCATTGCGCCCGGCCATCTACCCGAAACGCTTCCTGGGCGGACCCGTCCAGTTGCAACAAGCGTTCACGGACATGACCCTCCTGGACACGGTGCCAGATGTCATGTGTGGAAAAACTGCCGTTACGTTCGTAGACAAACGTACCTTCAAAGCTTTGCTGCTGCTCTGCACGCCCAAGTCGAGTCAGCCAGTCTTGGGCTTCATCGGCATGGGCGGATAGTGCAAACCAACTACTGAGCAAAAGCGCAAGGAGCGGTATGGCGCGCATAGGGCTCCTTAGCGAATCAGCGGTTTTCCTGGCTTGCTGCACGAGCGTATGGCAGAGCGCTTTCAGTGCCTTTGGCGGCCGATTCCTGCGCATGTTGACGCAGGTAGCCTGGAAGGCGCTGATCTTGCCAGCCGGATTGCCCCTGAAGTACACCATTGGCCATAGGGCCGGTGGTATCGGTGCTTTCCTTGTAGCCAGCCAGCACGGCAGGGCCTTTGACTTGCGGACCGGCCATGACCGGCTGCTGAGTCTGTTGGGCCAGCTCGTTGCCTGCGATCTCGTCCTGGTTGTACAGGCGAACACCTGCCAACACAGCAACGGTCACCGAAGCGGCCACTGCCAGACGACCCAGGCTGCGCCATGGACCACGCGAGGCTTTTGCCGGAACGGCTTCATCAGCCAGTGCAGCAGAAACGGCCGCAGCAATATCCAGACGAGGGATTAGGAGATCCTTGTGCATCACCGCCCGAGCGACTTGGTAACGAGACCAGGTATCACGGGTTTGGGCGTCATCAAATGCATTGAGCACTCGACGAAGTTCCAGTTCATCCGCTTCGTTATCCATCACTGCGGACAGCGATTCCTGCAGGGCATCACGACTCATGGCGGTTCCTCTCTTGGCTGTCGCCGCTGTCTTTAGTTTTCCTGCAACAACGGTTGCAAGGCTTTGTCGATGGCTTCCCGGGCCCGGAAAATCCGTGACCTCACAGTCCCCACCGGACATTGCATGACGCTCGCAATGTCTTCGTAACTCAGACCATCGAATTCACGTAAAGTTAACGCCGTACGCAAATCTTCTGGCAGTTGCTGAATAGTGCGATGGACGGTGCCTTCGATCTCGTCGCGCAGCAATGCACGCTCCGGCGACTCGAGATCTTTGAGGCCGTGATCACCATCGTAGAATTCAGCATCTTCTGAACTGACATCACTGTCTGGTGGGCGGCGACCGCGTGACACCAGATAGTTTTTCGCCGTGTTAATGGCGATGCGGTATAGCCACGTGTAAAACGCACTGTCACCGCGGAAATTTCCAAGTGCACGGTAAGCCTTGATAAAGGCTTCCTGTGCAACGTCCTGCGCTTCATGGGTGTCGTGCACAAACCGCACGATCAACCCGAGAATTTTGTGCTGGTATTTCAGCACTAGCAGATCAAATGCTCGCTTATCACCGCGCTGTACGCGCTCGACCAGCTGCTGATCCTCTTCCTGGGTTAGCATGAACACTCCTCGTTGTACTTGAAGGAGGCTTGCATAACTAAACGATCAGGCTTGCAAACATAGACTCGGGCTTTTCGCAAAAGTTCTCCCCCTTCAAGCAAGTTTCCGGCACGCACTGATTTGGCACACACGAAAAACGCAGCACGGTCGGTGCCGGCTGCGCGAATAATCTTGTCGCCGGTTTCGTGACGCGTCCAATGCACCCGACGGGCCAATAAACTCAACGTTTTCCCAGCTTTCGGGCAACCTGCTATTGAGTCGGGGCTTATGCAAAAAGTTCCCGTCCCGCCAACCGGCCGTTTCCCAAAGCTGCGCAGCATAATCTCACAATGCCACGAAGGCGTGGCTATTGTGCCGCTCCACCCCTCTATATACTAGTGGCCCGTGTGACCCTTTGATTCGCCGATCCAGGCGTCCTGTTTGCGCCCCCTTTGGATCGCTTTTTGCGGAATCCGTCAAATGAGCCAACAGTTTCAACACGATGTCCTCGTAATCGGCAGCGGCGCCGCCGGCTTGAGCCTGGCCCTGACCCTGCCCAGCCATTTGCGTATAGCGGTTTTGAGCAAAGGCGACTTGGCCAACGGCTCGACCTTCTGGGCCCAGGGCGGCGTTGCTGCAGTGCTGGATGACACCGACACCGTGCAATCCCACGTCGAAGACACCCTCAACGCCGGCGGCGGCCTGTGCAATGAAGACGCCGTGCGCTTCACCGTCGAGCACAGCCGGGAGGCCATCCAATGGTTGATCGACCAAGGTGTGCCCTTCACCCGTGATGAACATGCCGGCAGCGACGACGGCGGCTTTGAGTTCCACCTGACCCGCGAAGGCGGCCACAGCCATCGCCGAATCATTCACGCCGCCGATGCCACCGGGGCCGCGATTTTCAAGACCCTGCTCGAGCAGGCGCGCCAACGCCCCAATATCCAATTGCTGGAGCAGCGCGTCGCCGTCGACCTGATCACCGAAAAACGCCTGGGCTTGCCGGGCGAGCGCTGTCTGGGCGCCTACGTACTCAACCGCACCAGCGGTGAAGTCGATACCTATGGCGCACGTTTCACCATTCTCGCCTCGGGCGGCGCCGCCAAGGTCTACCTCTATACCAGCAACCCCGACGGTGCCTGCGGCGACGGCATTGCGATGGCCTGGCGCTCGGGCTGCCGGGTCGCCAACCTGGAATTCAACCAGTTCCACCCCACGTGTCTGTATCACCCGCAGGCCAAGAGCTTCCTGATCACCGAAGCACTGCGCGGCGAAGGCGCACATTTGAAGCTGCCTAATGGCGAGCGCTTCATGCAGCGCTTCGACCCACGTGCCGAACTGGCGCCGCGCGATATCGTCGCTCGCGCCATCGACCACGAAATGAAGCGCCTGGGTATCGACTGCGTGTACCTGGACATCAGCCACAAGCCCGAAGCCTTCATCAAGACCCACTTCCCGACCGTCTACGAACGCTGCCTGACCTTCAATATCGACATCACCAAGGGCCCGATCCCCGTGGTGCCGGCCGCGCACTACACCTGCGGGGGCGTAATGGTCGACCAGCATGGCCGCACCGACGTGCCAGGCCTGTACGCCATCGGCGAAACCAGCTTCACCGGCCTGCACGGCGCCAACCGCATGGCCAGCAATTCACTGCTCGAATGCTTCGTGTATGCGCGCTCGGCGGCAGCGGACATTCTGGAGCAACTGCCGCGCATCCCGGTACCGGCCGCCCTGCCCCGCTGGGACGCGAGCCAGGTCACCGATTCGGACGAGGACGTGATCATCGCCCACAACTGGGACGAGCTGCGGCGCTTCATGTGGGACTATGTGGGCATCGTGCGCACCAACAAACGTCTGCAACGAGCGCAGCACCGGGTGCGCTTGCTGCTGGATGAGATCGATGAGTTCTACAGCAACTATAAGGTCAGCCGCGACCTGATCGAATTGCGCAACCTGGCCCAGGTGGCCGAGCTGATGATTCGTTCAGCCATGGAACGCAAGGAAAGCCGCGGCCTGCATTACACCCTCGACTACCCCCAGATGCTGCCCGAAGCGCGCGACACTATCCTGGTGCCAACCACCTACGGCGGCTGAACTTCAGGCGTACCCGCAGGCGCCGGTGCACATCGGCGGCCTGCGCATCCTTGGGCACGCAGATTGAGCGCACGCGCCACTCACCCTGCACCCGGTAACGCAATACCACGATCAGCGGCAACGCCAGGCTGTCGGGCCGCAGTTGCACAGGGTGCCAGCCGCGTGCGGCGCTCCATAATTGCCAGCCATCGTCGTCACGGCGCAGGCCGCGAATCGACGAACGGTGAGTGAGCAGGATTTGCCGCGGTAACACCCAGGCACAATGAGCCAGGCATAACAGGATGCCCAGGCTTGAGTAAGGCAGGTTTAGAACCAGCAGGCTGCCCAGCGCGATCAGTTGGGCAAGCACATAGGCCGCCAGCAACAGCCGCGAGGCCTGCCAGCGGCATTCGAAACGATTACTTGGGCTGGACACGGTCCAGGATCATCCGAACCATGCGCTGCAGCTCCGGGTCTTCGGATTCGGCGCGCTCCATGAACCAGCCAAACATGTCCTGGTCTTCGCACGTAAGCAACCTGACGTAGAGGTCGCGGTCCACCTGATTGAGCGTCGCGTACACCTCTTTGGTGAAAGGCACCAGCAACACATCCAGCTCCAGCATGCCGCGACGGCTGTGCCAGTAGAGGCGATTGATTTCTACATCTTCGACCATGGAGCCCTCCTAAAATAGAGCGCAAGTATACAGCCCAGGCGACACCGGAACAGTCGGCTTTGGTCGACCGCGACGAAACTATGCATTTGCCGGACGCCCCTCTATGATGCACCCATGACTTTTTGACCTGCGATGACCCATGGCTGACTCCGCTTTTTTCTGCTCCCTGTCCCACGAAGGCGTTCTCGCCGTCCGCGGCTCTGATGCTGCCAAGTTCCTGCAGGGCCAACTGACCTGCAACCTCAATTACCTGAGTGATACCCAGGCCAGCCTGGGCGCGCGCTGCACGCAAAAAGGCCGGATGCAGTCGAGCTTCCGCATCCTGCTACAGGGTGATGGCGTACTCTTGGCCATGGCCACCGAGTTGCTAGAACCGCAGTTGGCGGATTTGAAGAAGTACGCGGTGTTCTCCAAATCCAAGCTCACCGACGAAAGCGCTGCCTGGGCGCGTTTTGGCCTGGCGAACGCAGACGCAGCCCTGAACGCACTGGGCCTCGCGCTGCCGGTCGAGACCGACAGCGTGGCACGCAACGAGGCATTGATCGCCGTCCGCGTTTCCCCGGGCCGTGCCGAACTCTGGGTGCCCGCCGAACACGCCGACGCCGTGCGCAGCCAATTGGCCGCACAGTTGCAGCAGGCTGACTTGAATGCGTGGCTGCTTGGCCAGATCCGTGCGGGTATCGGCCAGGTGATGCCCCAGACGCGCGAGCTGTTCATTCCGCAGATGCTCAACCTGCAAGCCGTGGGCGGCGTCAGCTTCAAGAAAGGCTGCTACACCGGCCAGGAAATCGTCGCTCGCATGCAGTACCTGGGCAAACTCAAGCGGCGCCTGTATCGCCTGAGCCTGGAGGCCGCCGAACTCCCCGAGCCAGGCACTCCACTGTTTTCCCCCAGCCATAACAGCGCAATCGGCGAAGTGGTCATCGCCGCAAAAGCTGACCCGTCGATTGAACTTCTCGCTGTGCTGCAAGCCGAAGCTGCCGACAGTGGCGACGTGCGCTTGGGCACCCTGGAAGGCCCAGGCTTGCACTTGCTTGACCTGCCCTACTCACTGGACCGAGATCGCGAGATCCAGCGTTAATCGCCGTACTTTTTTGCAGCACCCTAGAGAGCATGAATGAACAAGCTGGCGGAAAAAGTCCAACAAGCGTTGGTAACGGCCATCGATAACGATGACCTGGTTCTGCCGACATTGCCGGAGGTGGCCCTGAAAATTCGCCAGGCCGCCGAAGACCCGGAGATCAGCATCAGCCACCTGAGCAAGGTGATCAGTCGTGACACGGCCCTGTCGGCGCGCCTGATCAAAGTGGTCAACAGCCCGTTGCTGCGGGCCAGCCAGGAAGTCACCGACCTGCACACCGCCATCACCCGGCTTGGCACCAACTACAGCAGCAACCTGGCTATCGGCCTGGTGATGGAGCAGATCTTTCACGCCCGCTCCGAGGTGGTCGAACAGAAAATGCGCGACGTGTGGCGCCGCAGCCTGGAAGTGGCGGGTGTGAGCTACGCCTTGTGCCGTCGCCACAGCCAGCTCAAGCCAGACCAGGCGGCGCTGGGCGGCCTGGTGCATCAGATCGGCGTGCTGCCGATCCTGACGTATGCCGAGGACCACTATGAGCTGCTGTCCGACCCCGTCAGCCTCAACCACGTCATCGACAGCATCCACCCGGTGCTGGGGGACAAGCTGCTACGGGTGTGGGACTTTCCCGAGATGCTGGTGAACGTGCCGGGCCAATACCTGGACCTGACACGCGACTCTGCCAGCCTGGACTACGTCGACCTGGTGCAAGTCGCCGCGCTGTACTGCCACCGCGGCACCGACCATCCCCTGGGGACCGCGCCGATTGCCACATTGCCGGCCCTCATCAAGTTACGCATAGACCTGCACAGCGACGCCCTGCGCAGCGAACTGGACGAAGCGCGCTCGATGTTTTACTGATCAACCCGCGATAAAACTCACGCGTACCTTAAGCCCCGCCAGCTCGCCATCATGCAGGCTGATCTGCGCCAGGTGCGCACGGCAAATCTCCCCGACAATCGCCAGCCCCAAGCCCGACCCCATGCCCTGCTGGCTGCGTCGATAAAAGCGCTCGAACACACGGTCCCGCTCATCCAGTGGGATGCCAGGGCCGTCATCCTCGACTTCCAGCACCGCCGGGGCCGTCACCCGCAGAATCACATTGCCGCCGGGCGGGGTATGGGCCAAGGCGTTATCCACCAGGTTGCTCAGCAGCTCATTTAACAGCGTCGGCTCGCCGCGTAGCCATACCGGCTCGTCGGCCTCCAACGCCAGGGCCACGCCCCGCGCATGGGCCAGCGGCGCCATGGCCATACCGAGCTCACGGGCCAACTGGCTTAAATCGAGCAACTGCGCACCGCCTTCGGCAATGGCGCGGGCACCGTTTTCGATACGAGCCAGGGACAACAACTGATTGGCCAGGTGCGTCAGGCGGTCGGTGCCCTGGGCAGCCGTTTCCAGGGTGCTGCGCCAGGTGGTCGGCTCTTCGGCACGCAGGCCCAGTTCCAGCCTGGCCTTGAGCGCCGCCAGGGGTGTGCGCAGTTCGTGGGCAGCGTCGGCAATAAACTGCGCCTGGCGCTCGAACTGCCCGCGCAGACGTTCGGTGAAATGGTTGAGCGAGCGCACCAAGGGGCCGAACTCATCCTGAACTTCCACCAATGGCAGGGGCCGCAGGTCATCAGGCTGGCGCTCTTCCACCGCCGTACGCAGCCGTTCCAACGGGCGCAGTGCGGCGCTCACCGCGAACCACACCAGCAACAATGCGCCGATGGCAAGCATGCCCAGGCGCAGCAGGGTGTCGGCCATCAGGCTGCGGGCCATGGCCACCCGCGCCTCGTCGGTCTCCGCCACACGAATTTCGGCCATGCCATTCATGTTCGGTTCCGAGACGGCCTTGAGCAGGCTCACCACGCGTACATGCTGGCCCAGGTACATGGCGTTGTAGAACCGCGCCAAGGCTGGGTAATCGTCAGTGCGGGGCGTGCCGGGCGGCGGGCCGGGCAGGTTTTCGTAACCGGAAATCAGTTTCTGGTCAATGTCATTGACCTGGTAATAAATACGCCCGGCACTGTCGTAGGCAAAGGTGTCCAGGGCTACATAAGGCACATTGGCGCTGAGGGTGCCGTCCACCTGGGTCAAGCCTGCGGCAATGGTGCGCGCCGAGGCCAGCAGCGTGCGGTCATAGGCGGTGTCGGCGGCTTCGCGGCCGTTCCAATAAGCGCTCATGCCGCTGGCGAGCATCAACAGCACCAGCAACAGCGCCAGGTTGCACAGCAAGCGCCAGCGCAGGCTGCTGGGCTTATGCATCACGTGCTTCCAGCAAATAGCCAAGGCCGCGGAAGGTGACGATGGCGATGGGCTGGCCATCGAGCTTCTTGCGCAGGCGATGCACGTAGATCTCGATGGCGTCGGGGCTGGCCTCCTCGTCCAGGCCAAATACTTGGGAAGCCAATTGCTCCTTGCTCATCACGCGCCCCGGCCGGGCAATCAAGGCTTCGAGTACCGCTTGCTCTCGGGAGGTCAAGGTCATCAGTTCGCCTGCGACCGTGAAGCGCCGGGTGTCGAGGTCGTACACCAGCACGCCGCAGGTCTGCTGGCGCTCGCCGCCCAGCACGCTGCGCCGCAACAGTGCCTTGACCCGTGCTTCAAGCTCTGTGAGTTCAAACGGCTTGGCCAGGTAGTCATCGGCCCCCAGGTTCAGGCCGTGCACGCGGTCTTTTACATCACTGCGAGCGGTCAGCATCAGCACCGGCAGGTTCTTTCCACGTGCCCGCAAACGCGCGAGCACCTCGAAGCCATCCAGGCGCGGCAACCCTACGTCCAGGATCACCGCGGCGTATTCCTCGCTGCTCAAGGCCAGGTCCGCCGCTACGCCGTCATGCAACACATCAACGGTCAAACCCATGCTCTTGAGCGCTTGGGCGACACTTTCGGCGAGCTGCAGATGGTCTTCAACCAGGAGGACACGCATGGATTTCTACCTCATTCAGGGGTGGTCGGCGCCACGCTTTGCCCGGCAGTTTACAGCCGCAACCTGGCCTGTGAAGCCCGAAAACATTGAAAGGCGATTGAAAGGTTAGTGAAAGCTTCGCCCTTTAGGATCTAACCACGGTGGTCTATGTCCGCCGAGCTGCCTGACCCGTAGCGCCCGAAAAACGCCTCGAAGCGTTTTCGCCAAAATAAGAACAATAACGGAGTACACCACGATGCTGTCGACCCAGCCACAGGCTTGCCTGCCTGTTCGTTCTTCCCGCCTGACCCACACCGCCCTCGCCAGTGCCGCTGCCCTTGCCGGCTTTGCGCCGCTCAGCCAGGCTGCCTTCTTCGAAGACAGTAGCGCGACCCTGGAAACCCGCAACATGTACTTCAACCGCGACTTTCGCGACGGTACCAGTGCGCAGCAATCCAAGCGCGACGAATGGGCACAAGGCTTCATGCTCAATGTGCAATCGGGCTACACCGACGGCACCGTCGGCTTTGGCGTGGATGCGCTGGGCATGCTGGGGGTCAAGCTCGACTCCAGCCCCGACCGCACCGGCACCGGCCTGCTGCCGACCCACGATGACGGCCGCGCCGCCAACGAGTACGCCAAGCTGGGCCTGACCGGCAAAGTGAAAATCTCCGCCACTGAGCTTAAGATCGGCTCGCTGATCCCCGAACTGCCGATCCTCAAGCCCAACGACGGACGCATCCTGCCGCAGACCTTCAACGGTGGCTTGATCACCTCCAAGGAGTTCAAGAATCTGGTGTTCACCGGTGGCCGCCTGGACAAAGCCAAGGACCGCGACGACACCAACTACGAAGACATTGCGCTCAATAACAAGAACAGCCGCTTCCTCAGCGGTGCCACTGGCAAGCACTTCAACTTCGGTGGCGTCGACTACAAGTTTGCCGACAAGATCACCGGCAGCTACCACTTCGCCCAACTCGACGACGTCTACCGCCAGCACTTCCTCGGCATGGTCGCATCCCGCCCGATGGGCCCTGGCACCTTCGCCGCCGACCTGCGCCTGGCGATCAGTGATGACACCGGCTCGGCCCGCGGCGGCAACATCGACAACACGTCCCTCAACGGCCTGTTCAGCTACGCTCTCAATGGTCATAAGCTCAGCGCCGGCTACCAGCACATGTCCGGCGACAGCGCCTTCCCGTATGTGGATGGCAGTGACCCGTACCTGGTCAACTTCGTGCAGATCAACGATTTTGCCGGCGCCGAAGAACGCTCCTGGCAAGCACGTTACGACTACGACTTCGCCAAGCTGGGCATTCCTGGCCTGAGTTTCATGAGCCGTTACCTCTCGGGTGACAACATCAAGCTCAAGAACGGCGAGACCGGCAAGGAGTGGGAACGCAACAGCGAGATCAAGTACGTGGTGCAAAGCGGCACGTTCAAAGATGTAGCCGTGCGCCTGCGTAACGCCACCTATCGTTCCAACTATTCGGCCCGTGACGCAGATGAAATGCGCTTGCTGGTCAGCTACAGCGTCGCACTTTGGTAGTACCCCCTCATAACAAAAACGATGGAGATCACCATGACCCTTTCACTGCGTAAATTTGCCCTTGCCGCCGGCTGCATGCTGTTCGCCGGCCAACTGCTGGCCGCCGACGAACCCAAGCGTCCGGAATGCATCGCCCCGGCCTCCCCTGGCGGCGGTTTTGACCTGACCTGCAAACTGGCGCAAAGCGCGCTGGTGAACCAAAAGCTGCTGACCAAACCGATGCGCGTGACCTACATGCCAGGCGGCGTGGGCGCGGTGGCCTACAACGCAGTCGTCGCCCAGCGCCCTGCGGACGCCGGCACCCTGGTTGCCTGGTCGAGCGGTTCGCTGTTGAACCTGGCCCAGGGCAAGTTCGGCCGTTTTGACGAAAGCGCCGTGCGCTGGTTGGCGGCAGTGGGCACCAGCTATGGCGCCATCGCGGTGAAAAGCGACTCGCCCTACAAGACCCTCGATGACTTGGTCAAAGCCTTGAAGAAAGACCCAGGCAGCGTAGTGATCGGCTCGGGCGGCACCGTCGGCAGCCAGGACTGGATGCAAACCGCGCTGATCGCCAAGGCCGCCGGGATCAACCCGCGCGAGCTGCGTTACGTCGCCCTTGAGGGTGGCGGTGAAATCGCTACGGCCTTGCTGGGTGGTCACATCCAAGTGGGCAGTACCGACATCTCCGACTCCATGCCGCATATCCAGAGCGGCGACATGCGCCTGCTGGCAGTGTTCTCCGAGAAGCGCCTGGATGAGCCAGAGATGAAGGACATTCCGACCGCCAAAGAGCAAGGCTACGACATCGTCTGGCCGGTGGTGCGTGGCTTCTACCTGGGGCCAAAGGTCAGCGATGCCGACTACGCCTGGTGGAAAGACGCCTTCGACAAACTGCTGGCCTCCGAGGAGTTCGCCAAGCTGCGTGACCAGCGCGAGCTGTTCCCGTTCGCCATGACCGGCCAGGAGCTGGACACCTACGTGAAGAAGCAGGTAGCTGACTACAAAGTGCTGGCCAAAGAGTTCGGCCTGATCCAGTAATCGCCCCTCTTTTGTGTAATGCCCCTGTAGGAGCGAGCTAGCTCGCGAAGAACGCAAGTACACCGTGTGCATCCAGGATGGCCGGCGTCATCGTTGACGTTTTTCGCGAGCAAGCTCGCTCCTACACGAGGGGCCTTGGAGTTTTCTATGCTCTTACAACGCATTTTTGCCGCGGTGCTGTTACTGGCCTGTATCGGCCTGGCACTGATGGCCTGGCCGTATCAGGCGGCCTTTTCCTACGAACCTGTAGGTCCAAGAGCCTTCCCCCTGCTGCTGCTCGGGCTGATGGGCCTGGCGCTTGTCTACATGATGATTCGCCCGCAGGCGACCAAGCATACCGACGACGAACCGGCGCTGGATCGACCCACGCTGATCAAGATCGGCATCTGTGTGGCCCTGCTGCTGGTGTTTGCCGGCACGTTCGAATCCTTGGGTTTCATTCTCAGCAGCATGCTGATCGGTATTCCGATGGCACGGCTGTATGGCGGCCGCTGGTGGCCCAGTGTGGTGATCATCACCTTGATGAGCGTCGGTCTTTATCTGCTGTTCGATAAAACCATGGACGTACCGTTGCCCCTCGGCCTGCTCGACGTTCTGGAGAACTGATATGGATACTTTTGGCTATTTGGGCCAGGGTTTCGGCATTGCGCTGAGCCCCTATAACCTGGTGACCGCACTGTGCGGCACCCTGATCGGCACCGTGGTCGGCCTGCTGCCGGGCCTGGGCCCGATCAACGGCGTGGCACTGTTGATCCCCATCGCCTTTGCCCTGGGCTTGCCGCCAGAGTCGGCGCTGATCCTGCTGGCAGCCGTGTACCTGGGCTGCGAATACGGTGGCCGCATCAGTTCGATTTTGCTGAACATCCCGGGCGAAGCGTCCACCGTGATGACCACCCTCGACGGCTACCCGATGGCCCGCAAAGGCCTGGCTGGCGTGGCACTGTCGTTGTCGGCCTGGAGTTCGTTCATCGGCGCGTTTATCGCCACTTGCGGCATGGTGCTGTTCGCCCCGCTGCTGGCCAAGTGGGCGATTGCGTTCGGCCCGGCGGAATATTTCGTATTGATGGTGTTTGCGATTGTCTGCCTGGGCGGTATGGCCGGTGACAAACCGCTGAAGACTTTTGTTGCGGCGCTGATCGGCTTATTCCTCTCTTGCGTGGGCATCGACGCCAACAGCGGTGTGTACCGCTTTACCGGCGACAATATTCACCTGACCGACGGCATCCAGTTCGTGGTCCTGGTACTCGGGCTGTTCTCCATCAGCGAGATTCTGCTGCTGCTGGAAAAAACCCACCGTGGCCAGGAAGCGGTGAAAGCCACCGGGCGCATGATGTTCAACGCCAAGGAAGCCTTGTCGGTACTCACCGTGAACCTGCGTTGCGGCGTGTCGGGCTTTATCATCGGCGTGTTGCCGGGTGCCGGTGCGACCATGGCCTCGGCCGTTGCCTACATGACCGAGAAACGCATCGCAGGTGCCAGCGGCAAATTCGGCCAAGGCGACATGCGCGGCCTGGCCGCCCCTGAAACCGCGATTGGCGCATCGGTCTGCGGCGCCATGGTACCGATGCTGACCCTCGGCGTTCCTGGCTCGGGCACCACGGCGGTGATGATCGGCGCCCTGTCGCTGTACAACATCACCCCTGGCCCGCTGCTGTTCCAACAGCAACCGGACATTGTCTGGGGCCTGATCGCGTCGTTGTTCATTGCCAACATCATGCTGGTGGTGCTCAACATCCCGATGATCCGCATCTTCACCCGTATCCTCGCCGTGCCGAACTGGGCGCTGGTGCCGGTGATCGCCATCATCACCGCGATTGGCGTGTACGCGGTGCATGCCACCACCTTCGATCTGTTCCTGATGATCGCCATCGGCATCTTCGGTTACATCCTGCGCAAGCTGGACTTCCCGCTGTCGCCGCTGCTGCTGGGCTTTATCCTCGGTGGCCTGATGGAGCAGAACCTGCGCCGTGCGTTGTCGATCTCCAACGGCGCGCTGGAAATCCTGTGGTCGAGCCCGATCACCTTTGGCGTCTGGGTACTCACCGCAATCATGCTGTTTGTACCGCTGCTGCGTATCTGGCGTAAACGCGTGCAACAGCGTCGTGCCCTGGCCGATGTCTGAGGTCACCTTTAAACATTGGTGGGGAACACCGCTGGTCGGCCTGGCCGGCGGTTACCTGGCCAGCCTGGTGGGCTGGCCGTTGCCGTACATGGTCGGCTCGTTGCTGGCGATCATCCTGGTGCGTTGCCTCACGCCCTGGCAATTGGCAGAGATTCCCGGCGGGCGCAAATGCGGCCAATGGGTGGTGGGCATCGGCATCGGCCTGCATTTCACCCCGGTGGTGATCGAGCAGGTGATGAGCCACTTCGGCTTGATCTTCTTCGGTGCACTGGTCACCAGTTTGTCGAGCGTGGTGGGCGTGTGGTTGATGCGCCGCAGCGGTGAAGACCGTGCCACAGCGTTTTTCTCCAGCATGCCGGGCGGCTCCGGCGAGATGGTCAACCTCGGCGCGCGCAATGGCGCGGTGCTCAGCCGGGTGGCGGCCGGGCAAAGCCTGCGGGTGCTGGTGGTGGTGTTGTGTGTGCCGGCGATCTTCAAGTATTTGCTCGGGGGCGGCGCGCCGCAGTTTCACCCCGCGCCCGTAAACTGGGCGTGGCTGGCCCTGCTGTTTCCGGTGGGGGCGCTGGTTGCCTGGGGCTGGCAACGCTTGCGCCAACCCAACCCTTGGCTGTTCGGGCCATTGCTGGTGAGTGCGGTGGCCAGCGTGACCTGGGATTTGCACATCGGCTTGCCCGATGGCGGCAGCCAGATTGGCCAGTGGCTGATCGGCAGCGGTTTGGGTTGCCACTTCAATCGGCAGTTCTTTCGTCGTGCACCGTCGTTTATGGGCCGCACCTTGATTGGCACGGCATTGACCATGCTGCTGGCGACATTGGCGGCGGTGGGCTTGAGCGCCCTCACTCACCTCGACCTGCGATCACTGACCCTGGGCATGATGCCAGGCGGTATCGCTGAGATGAGCCTGACAGCTGAAACCCTGCAACTGTCGGTACCTTTGGTGACGGCGATGCAGGTGATGCGTTTATTGTTCGTGCTGTTTTTGGCCGAGCCTTTGTTTCGGCACTGGAACCGTCAGCCAGAACCGCTCTAATCCCTCCCACACGGTGAATGTGCCAGGCCTCAGACCGGTGGCAAACGCCACTCGATGGGGGCCTCGCCATTCTGCTCAAGAAACTTGTTGGCCCGGCTGAAATGCCCGCAGCCCAGAAACCCGCGATACGCCGACAACGGCGAGGGATGCACCGACGTCAGCACCAGATGCTTGGTGGCGTCGATGAGCTTCTGCTTGCTTTGAGCATGAGCGCCCCATAGCAGGAACACCAGGTGCGGCTGATGCTCGCTGACCACTTCGATAATCCTATCGGTGAAGAACTGCCAGCCTTTACCCGCATGGGCGTTGGCGTTGGCGCGCTCCACGGTCATGGTGGTGTTGAGCATCAGTACGCCCTGGTCGGCCCAGCTTTGCAGGTAGCCGTGGTTGGGGATGTCGATGTTCAGGTCGCGCTTGAGTTCTTTATAGATATTGACCAGCGACGGCGGCGCCGGCACGCCCGGTTGTACCGAGAAGCACAGGCCATGGGCCTGGCCAGGGCCGTGGTACGGGTCTTGGCCGAGGATCACCACCTTGACCTTGTCCAGCGGCGTCGAATTGAGGGCATTGAAAATCAGTGGGCCGGGCGGGTAGATCTCTTTGCCAGCGGCATGTTCCTGGCGCAGAAACTCGCGCAATTGCGCCATGTAGGGCTTCTCGAACTCATCGCGCAGGGCGTGTTTCCAGCTGGGTTCGAGTTTGATACGGTCGCCATCGGTCATAGTTCAATTGTCTTGTAAAAAAGAATGAGGCGAACCCTAGGAAAGCCGACCCCGCTTGTCAATTGATCTGACACAGCACCGGCACTTTCCCACGAAGGGATCATACTCATCCTTCACCTTCTCGATTGAGGTCACGATGAACCTGCATTTCGAAGAACTGACCGGCAGTGGCGGCGCCCGCATCGGCATCGCCAGCCTGGACGCGCCAAAATCCCTCAATGCCCTTTCCCTGCCGATGATCCTGGCTTTGGATGAGCGCATGGAGGCTTGGGCCAAAGACCCGCAGATCGTCTGCGTGCTGCTGCGCGGCAACGGCCCCAAAGCCTTTTGCGCCGGTGGCGAAGTGCGCAGCCTGGCCCAGGCATGCCGTGAACAGCCCGGCGAAGTTCCGGCTCTGGCCGCGCAGTTTTTTGCCGCTGAATATCGTCTTGACTACCGCCTGCACACCTACCCCAAACCGTTGATCTGCTGGGGCCACGGTTATGTATTGGGCGGTGGCATGGGCCTGTTGCAAAGCGCCGCCGTGCGTATCGTTACACCGAGCAGTCGTTTGGCTATGCCCGAGATCAGCATTGGCTTGTACCCGGATGTGGGGGCCAGTTGGTTCCTGTCCCGCCTGCCAGGCAAACTCGGCCTGTTCCTGGGCCTCACCGGCGCCCATATCAACGGTCGTGACGCGCTGGACCTGGGCCTGGCCGATCGCTTCCTGCACGATGACCAGCAAGACGAATTGCTCGATGGCCTGTTGCAACTGAACTGGCAGGAACAGAGCGCGATGCAACTCAACAGCCTGCTCAAGGCCCTGGGCCAGGAGGCGGTCAGCGATCAACCCGAAGCGCAATGGCTACCGCGCCGCGCACAAATCGACGAATGGCTGGATGTCGGGGATGTACGGTGTGCCTGGCGTGCCTTGAGCCTGCTGCGCGACCACAGCGACCCGTTATTGAACCGCGCCGGCAAAACCCTCAGTGAGGGCTGCCCACTGACGGCGCACTTGGTGTGGGAACAGCTCCAGCGCGCGCGCCATCTATCCCTGGCCCAGGTGTTCGAGATGGAATACACCCTGAGCCTTAACTGCTGCCGCCATCCGGAGTTCGCCGAAGGCGTTCGGGCGCGCCTGATCGACAAAGACCAGACGCCTCATTGGCATTGGCCGGATATCAATACACTTCCGGAAGCTGTGGTACAGGCGCACTTTGACAAGGCCTGGGAAGGTAGGAATCCTCTGGCGGATTTATCTGACTACTGACAGGTCTGTATGCTTGTCGTTGACCTTGAAAGCGCAATTGTCCGGCTGGCTGTCCACGCAGGTGTACACCGGCAACTCGAACGCATCGGGCTGCAGCTTCCAATACAAGGTGCTGGTCAACGACATGTTGATAACCTCATTGCCCCTGCTTGGCCTCAACGCTACCACCCCGTTCCAACTGGTGCGGTAGATGCACTTGTCCATGTAGCCGTTTCCTCTCTCCTCGCCCTCGCCGGGCATAAAAACCGCGCCAATGAAACCGTCGATAACGCCACGAGACGCAACCTTCGGGCTTTGCCAGCGAAGGCCATTGTCCTGGGCGCGATAATGGCCGTCGGAATACGCGATCTGCGACGGATAAGGACAGCCTTGCTCCGCTCTTGCCGATGCAATGAAGCCGCTCATCAGCAGAAGCAGGCCTATTGATTGTTTGAACATAGGGGTTTCCATCTGCTCAGTCTCACCACGCAAAAGCACGGGGCCTTGCGCTAGTGAAGTACAGCTAGCACCTCAAAGATAGCTGTTAAATCTGACAGTACGGACGTACGGTACCCATAAAAAACGGCGCATGATGCGCCGCTTGTTTTTCAAGATATTTAACGGTGGCCGCCGCGGCCACCTCCGTGGTCGGACCCACGGCCACGCCCGCCATTGCCCCAGCGGTCGCCCCATCCATGGTTTTGGGAGGGCCGGTAGCCGGCGCGGGGGTAATAACGCGGGGCTGGTTGGTAGTAGCGCGGCGCCGAGTAATAGCGCGGCTGTGGCGCATAGTAACGGGGCGCTGGCGCGTAATAGCTGCGCCCGGAAGGGTAATAACGGGGGCCGCCGTAGTAGTAGGCTGGCGCCGGTGCGGTGTAGACCTCGGAGCGATAGTAGGTAGCGCCTCCATCGTAGTAGGGCACGCAGGCTGAAAGGGTCAGGCCGAGCAAAGCGATAAGCAGCAGTCGTCGATACATGGCGGCCTCCTGGACCGCGGAAGAGCTCCTCCAGCGACGCTGGCGAGCGGCATTCAGCCTTCACTGAATGACGAAACATCTGACATCAAAAACAGAATCTGGTGCGTTCGCGACACAAGTGGAAACATCTGTTTCAGACGAAGTGAAGCCCCGCCAAAGAGCCATGGTGATGGAATGCCGCTCAGCCGCGCTGTATCGTGCAACAACTAACGCGCCCTACCCGATTTCCTTCTGAACCGACCCATGACCACACCGACCCTCTGCCCCGCCTGCGGTGCCCGCAACGACTGCTCCCTGGCCGACCCGCGCACGGCCGACCAGGCCTGCTGGTGCTACAGCGTCACCATCGACCCGGCGGTGCTTGAAGCCCTGCCGGATGAGATGCGCAATAAAGCCTGCCTGTGCCCGCGCTGCGCCCAAGTGGACGAACAGGTGCGTAGCCGCGATGCGCGTTGATCGCTTCCTCAGCAACCTGCCACAGTTCAATCGCAAGCAAGTACGCCTGTTGCTGGTGGAGCGCCGGGTGACCGTCGAGGGTGTTGCGGTCAGCGATCCGCACCATGACGTACGGGAATTCAGCCAGGTCTGCGTGGACGGTGAAATCCTGCAAGCGGGCAAGCCGGCGCGCTATTTCATGCTGCACAAGCCCCAGGGTTGCGTCAGCGCTACGTCGGACCCGCTACACCCCACGGTCCTGGACCTGCTGGACGAACCGGACAAAGCCGACCTGCATATCGCCGGGCGCCTGGATTTCAACACCACCGGCCTGATGCTGATCACCAACGACGGCCAATGGTCACGGCGCCTCACCCAACCGCAGACCAAGTTGCCCAAGGTTTACCATGTGCAAACCGAACAGGACATCGGCCCGCAGTACGCGCAGACGTTCGCGGCAGGCATATATTTCGCCTTTGAAGATCTCACTACCCAACCTGCCGAACTTGAACTGCTGAGCCCAAGAGCGGCCCGGTTGAGTATCATCGAAGGCCGCTATCATCAGGTGAAGCGCATGTTCGGGCACTTTGATAATAAGGTGGTCGGCCTGCACCGCGAGCGAATGGGGCCCTTGGTGCTGGATACGTCGCTTGCGCCGGGTCAGTATCGGCCACTGACTGACGACGAAATCCGACAAGTCTGACGACCGTTCAGCCGGTGATGGCAAAAAACCAGCCGCTTGCCTTGCGACCTGCTTTCGGTGCTGCTTGAATCAAGGCTTCAGCCAGATGATGACTGACGAGTCGCCCTATAACCTCCAAGAAACACCTTGCCTCGCCCGCGCTTGATACCCGGGCCTTCCCGGCAAACCGCCCGCCATAACAACACCCGCCGGCCAGCCGTCATCGGACCGACATGGGCCCTCATTTTCCAGGCGTATGCCTACCTGTCATAAAGCTCGTGCAGAGTGATCTGCGCGCACTACCCGCTTGCCAGGAGTCTTACGACATGAGGCCAGAAATCGCTGTGCTGGATATACAGGGTCAGTTTCGGGTGTACACGGAGTTCTATCGCGCGGACGCAGCGGCCAAGACCATCGTCTTGGTCAACGGCTCCATGGCGACCACGGCGTCCTTCGCTCAAACCGTGAAAAGCCTGTACCCACAATTCAATGTGGTGTTGTACGACCAGCCCTACGCTGGCCGTTCCAAAATCCACAACCGTCATGAGCAAATGCTGACCAAGGAAGTCGAGGGCCAGATCCTCCTGGAACTGCTCGACCACTTCGCCGCCGAACACGTGCTGTCCTTCTCCTGGGGCGGCGCCGCCACGTTGGTCGCCCTTGCACACCGACCCCGTCGGGTGGAAAAAGCCGTGATCAGCTCATTCTCGCCAGTGATCAATGCGCCGATGCGTGACTACCTCGAACGTGGCGTCGACTACCTGGGCAACCTCGACCGCGACCGTGTCGGCCACTTGGTCAACAGCACCATCGGCAAGCACCTGCCGTCGCTGTTCAAACGCTTCAACTACCGCCATGTCAGCAGCCTGGCCGCACACGAATACGGGCAGATGCATTTTCACATCAGCCACGTGCTCAACAGCGACCGGCAGTGCTACCTCAAGGCCGCCAGGCAGATCGACATTCCGGTGCTGTTCTTGAACGGTGAATGGGACGAATACACCAGTGCAGACGACGCCAAGCTGTTTGGCCAGCATGTGGCCAAGAGCAGCTTCAGCACCATTCAGGCGACGGGACACTTCCTGGACATGGAACATAAAGCCGCGTGCCGCGACAGCCGTGAGGCCGTGGTGGGCTTCTTGAAGGGGCAGCGGCCCGCCAGCCCGTTGCGGTATAACCAGGGCCAGGCGCAGCATGCATGGGCGCTTTGAAATCAGGCCGACACTGTGGCGAGCAAGCTTGCTCGCCACACGCAACTCTCACATTTTTCAAAGAAAAACTTCAAATCCAGCCGAACATCTGGTACAAAGTCAGCCGCTCTGAGCGGGTATAGTTTAGTGGCAAAACGAAAGCTTCCCAAGCTTTAGTTGAGGGTTCGATTCCCTCTACCCGCTCCACTCAGATTTGCACTTGCGTCAGGAGGGTTCTGACGCAGGATGCACAAAAAACCGGTCCTTGGTGACCGGTTTTTTTATGCCAAAAATTGAGTCTCCAGCGCTCATCTGCTGCTCGGCAGTCGAGGCTGAGGGCGTGAAGCACCTCGCAACACCTCTAAGCGGCGCCATTTCTGCGCGCTCATACACTTCATTCAACACCTATCGAAATCTCGGACATCGACCGCTGGTAGGTAGAGTGTTGATAATTTTTTAGCAGTGGTTATAGTCACCACCAACACACACCACAAGGAGGTGATGTGGATAGCCGGTATTTGATAGGACACATCGTTGCAGACGGTTGGTATCTGGTGCGCATCAGGGGCAGTCATCATCACTTCAAGCACCCGACAAAGCCGGGGCTCGTGACGATCCCACACCCCAAAAAGGACCTGCTGGATAAAACCGCCAAGAGCATTTTGAAACAGGCTCTGCTGAGCTGACCGTCCCTGGAGGGCAAGAACATGCTTTACCCCATCGCAATTTCAACGGGCGACGCGGACCACGCCTGGGGCGTGGAAGTCCCGGATATTCCTGGCTGTTATTCGGCCGGCGAGGACCTGGATGACGCCATGGCCATGGCCCGCGAAGCCATCGAAGGGCACTTCGAGATCCTGGCAGAAGATGGCGCGCCGATCCCCACCGCGCAGAAAGTTACCGTACACGCTGCCAACCCTCAGTACGCCGGTTGCACATGGGCTGTGGTGGACATCGACGTCACCAAATACCTGGGCAAAGCCCAAAAGCTCAACATCACCCTGCCCGGCTATCTGTTGAATCGCATCGATGAATACGTGCTGAATCATCCGCAGGAAAAGAGCCGTTCGGGGTTTCTGGCGTCGGCAGCGCTCAAGGTATTACAGCAGGAGCGGTAGTTGCGCCTAAGTAAAATCTTACTGCGATGAGGGCTAAACGTCGCGATGATACAGGCTCGTCGCCCAAGAGACCGGAAGCAGGTAATGCTGAGAACCAAGCCACCCACACCCAAAATCATCCTACGCCAAGTAGCCGGCTGGGTGCTGGTTCTACCACTGCTGATCTCGTTTGTGCATCTGCCCTTCCCCTTCCCTTTTAGATTATTGCTGGAGTTAGGATTGATTGTCGCGTCTGGGTATGGCGTAAGGTTTGCGTGGCGTCACGCAACCCCACGCGTAGCGATGTTCGCTTTGATTGTGACCCTGCTCAACGTCATCTCTATGGTGATGTTAAGTACGGCGTCAGTCCTGAAGGCCCTTTGCATCATCGCCTGGCTCTACGGGTACCCCTATTATTCAAGCTGGGTTTACTGGAACTTCTAGTTTGACCGCAAGAAACGTAGTTTCCAGACGCCCTGATGGAACTACAGTGACGTCGTACCCCTTCACGCCCCTCCAAGGAGCCTGCCGATGACTTACCACTACAAGCTCATGCCTTCCCCTGTCGGTGAACTCACCCTGGTGGCGCGCGATGGCAAACTCAGCGCAATTCTCTGGGAAGTAGAACGCGCCAACCGCGTACGCCTGGGCGAATTGATCGAGGCCCACGACAGCCAGGTGCTTTTGGAAACCGAACGACAACTGAAGGAATACTTTGCCGGAACGCGTAACCAGTTTGAACTGGCACTGGACTTTACCGGCACCGACTTTCAGAAACAGGTCTGGCAGGCACTGCTGACCATCCCCTTCGGCGAAACCCGCAGCTACAGCCAGATCGCCGAGCAGATCGGCAACCCCAAGGCGGTGCGTGCCGTCGGCGCGGCGAATGGGCGTAACCCCATCTCAATCATTGCGCCGTGCCACCGAGTGATTGGTGCTTCTGGCGGCTTGACTGGCTTCGCGGGCGGGTTGGCGGCCAAGCAGTATTTACTGGCGCTGGAAGGCACCGGCCAAGGTGAACTGGCGTTATAGGCCGCGTTCAGGACGGGCCTGAACGCGGCATAAAAAACGGCGATTGGATCCTCTCCAACCGCCGCTTTTACTATCAGGCAGCGGCCTCAACCGTCGCCTTGATGGCCCTTGCCGTAGGTCGAGGCCAGGGCCCGGGCTTTTTGCAGGCGCTCTTCAAGCTTGGGCAGCGTCTCATCCACCAACGCTTTTATCTCTGGCACATCCGACGCCGCACCTTCTTTCTGGAACAGGGCAATGGCGTCTTCGTTTTCCTTGACCTGTTGGGCGGTATAGGCGGCGTCAAACGAGTCACCGTCCTTGAGTTCAGGCATCAGGGTTTCGGCTTTATCAACGATCTTTTCCCGTGGGGCCACAGGCAAATCAAGCTTCTTGGCAATCGCCGCCAAGTGCTGGTTGGCCAGGGTGCGCTCGTTGATGACCTCAATGGTGTAGTCCTTGATCTCTTGGGACGAGGTCTTGGCGTGGGCCATGCGGCTGGTTTCGATATCGGCCATGCCTTTGGCCGAAGCCTGCTCGATGAATTCTGCAGGCGACTGGGCGAAAGCATTGCTGGCGCCGAGGCCCAGCAGCATCGCGAAACTGGCGGTGCGTAACCGGATAGCCATGCGGCTCATGATGGGTTCCTCCAGGGCAAAAATAGGTGCGGGGGCATACACCCCGCCCTGAATTCGAATTTTCAGGGCGGCAAAGGTTTAGAAAAAACTTCCCTGTGCGACGAACGGCAGTCGTCGCCTCAGGCCGGTTTGCTGTCAAACAGGCCCGGCAATGCGTGCGCCAGGGCATTGAGGGCGAAGCCGATAAACATCACGCCGCAGAGCCTGGTGATGAGAATTTCGTGGCGTTGATACAGCGTCCGCACCCGTTGGGCGCCCACCACGCCAATCAGAATCGCGTAGGCCAGCAAGCCACCGATAAAGCTCAGCAGAATCAAGGTCGGCAGCATCGACCAAGTCAACAGCTCGGCCCGGCTGGACAGCAACGCAGTGAAGGTCGCCACGGCCACCGGATACGCCTTGGGGTTGGTCAAGCCAAACAGAATACCGTGCCAGAACGGATGGCGCGCGGCGCCCTGAGGGGCGTCGCTGTTGCGGCGTTGGGTACGGATCGCACGCCAGCCCAGCCAGAACAGATACACCCCGCTGATTACGCCAAGCACATCAAAGGCACTGCTGCCGACTTCCCGCGCACCGACGATGGCAATCAGCGCCGTGCTGCACCACACCACATCGCCGAGCAAATGCCCGCACAAAAACCCCGCCCCGGCACGCCGACCACGGGCCGCACCAATGCCGAATACGGCCAGCACACCGGGGCCTGGGGTAATGCCGTAGATAAAACCCGAAGCCAGCACGGCGAACAGCAAGGATGGAGTCATGGATAGACGCTCCGACAGACGCTAAAAGGTGATTGATTCTGCATGCTTCACCGCGACGGGTAAAACTTCATTCCAGCATAGGGCTTGGCACGACAGGCTTGCAGGCGCGAGGCCAAATCGCCGACATGGGCCTCCAGCTTGTGGCCGTCGGGATCGAGGAAATAAAACGATGCGCCTTCGCTGCGGTTGTCTCGCCATTCCCGTACGCCGGCAGCACGCAGGCGTTCGACCATGGCAGTGAAATCAGCAGCATCGACAGTGAAGGCATAGTGGGTGTAATCCACCGCCGCAGTAGTCGAACGCAACGGGTCCAGCGACAGGCACAGCCAAAGCCCAGGCAGTGAGAGGTAGGCACCGTTGTCCCAGGTTGCGTCGAGCTGCAGGCAGAGCAGGTCGTGATAGAAACTGACGCTGCGCGGCACATCGGTGACGGCCAGGGTCAGGTGGTTGAATCCAGAAAGCATGACTGTTCTCCTTGATCGTCATACGCCTGACGAGCGGGGCAAACCGTGGCGGTAATGACGATGTAGTATGTTGCACTACACATCACTACATCGAGGTTCATATGTCTGTTATGTCCCTACGTATACCGGAAGACGTCGCCGATACCCTCGCCAGTCTCGCCAAGGCTACCGGTCGCAGCAAATCCTTTCTGGCCGTTGACGCATTACGCGAATACCTGGCCCGCGAAGCCTGGCAAATCGAAGAAATCCAAAAAGCCGTGAAAGAAGCGGATGCGGGGGATTTCGCCACGGCTGACGAGGTAAAGGCTGTCGCTGATAAATGGCGCGCCAATGCAGGTTGAGTGGCTGAGGGCAGCCCTCAGAAACCTTGACGATGAAGCGGCTTATATTGCCGAAGAAAACCCCAAAGCAGCCCATGAATTTGTCCAGGCAATTCTAAGTGGTCTGGAACAGGTCGCCGCGTTTCCCGCGATGGGGAAAGAGGGACGAGTGCCGGGGACTCGCGAGTGGGTTGTATCCCGATGGCCCTACATTGTTCCTTACCGAATTCGAGAGGGGCGACTACAAGTAATGCGGATTTTTCATACACGTCGTCAACCTCCGAAAGTCTGGTAACAAGAGCCTAATCAACCAGCCCCACCACCCGCTCAATCAACCACTGCAACCCTGCATCCCCACCCCGCCGCGTATGCCAGGCCAGCTCAAAGGCAAACGACGGGATATGAAAGGGCGGTGGCACGGCCAGCAATTGCCGAGCGTCGATATTCAATAAACCCCGGGACGACACCGTCAGAATCAAATCCGTGCCCTGGATCAACTGCGGCGCCACACCCCAATGCGGCAGGCTGATCGCCACATGGCGGCGCTCACGAATGGCCGTCAGTGCCCGTTCGATTTCCGGCGTGCCGCTGCCGCGCATCTCCAGCAGTACATGGGGGCGCGACAGGTAGGCCGGCAGGTCCAGCACCCCACTGGGCGCCAAGCTGCCGCGGTCGACCAGGCAGGTGTAATGCTCTTCGAACAGCGGCGTAGTGCGCAGTTCGGCGGGCATGTCGGGAAATACACCTGCCGCCAGGTCGAGGTCGCCATTGAGCACACCGTCGACCATGCCTTCGCGGCTGGCCTGGATGATCTGCAAGTCGATACCGGGCGCTTCCTGGCGTAGGACGCGGACCAGGCCGGGTAGGAATATCGCCGCGCTGTAGTCCGACATCGCCACGCGAAAGCGGCGCTTGGCCGAGGCCGGATCAAAACGATTCGGCGCCAATAATGCCTGCACCTGACCCAGGGCTTCGGCCAAGGGTGCCGCCAACTCCAGGGCGCGCGCGGTAGGCACCAGTGTGCCGCCCTGACGCATCAGCAGCAGGTCGCCCAGCATATCGCGCAGCCGCGCCAACGCATGGCTGACCGCCGGCTGGCTCAGGTGCAGGCGCTCGGCGGCGCGGGTGACGTGTTGCTCGCTAAGCAAGGCGTCGAGGATCACCAGCAGGTTAAGGTCGATGCGGCGCAGATCATTCATCAGCTGCATGCCCAGCATAAGAATTTGGAATTTAAATTTGCGCGACGAATAACCTAGAGTCCAGCAAAACTTCTGGGAGCGTCGAAATGACTGTGTTGCATTGGGTAGGTTTGTTGGCGCTGGCGGTGTTCGCCGGCGCGGTGGTGCCGTTTCAAAGTGCGATCAACGCCAACCTCGGGCGCGGGCTCGGCCATCCGTTGTGGGCCACCCTGGCATCGTTGCTGGTGAGCATCATCGTGCTGCTGCCGGTGATTGTGGCACTGCGTTTGCCTCTGCCAAGCCTGGCTTTTATCAGCAAGGCACCGTTGTGGATGTGGGCCGGCGGTGCCTTTGGCGTGTGTTTTATTTCATTGGCGCTAATACTGCTGCCCAAGCTTGGCGCATCAGGCTTCATCGCGTTGGCCATGGCCGGGCAGATTCTTGCCTCGTTGCTGCTGGACCACTTTGGCCTGTTCGGCCTGGTGGAACGCCAACTGACAACCTCGCGGGTACTGGGCGCGTTACTGCTGATCGGCGGCGTGGTATTGATTCAGTTCAGCGGCGCTCAGCCGCCAGGCGATTGATCTGCGCCTGCTCCACCACCGGCTGCGGCGCGCCCTGGCTGGCCGCCTGCAACATCGCACGGCCAACCGTCTCGGTGCTCACCACCCAATCCGGTTTCAACCTCCGTACAAACGAGAGCAAAGGCCCGAGCACGCTATAGAAAGATTGATACAACGGCGTCTTCGAACGCACACCGTGCAACGGCTGGATGATCCCCGGACGGAACAGATACACCGCCTTGAACGGCAAGCGCAGCAATGCATTTTCAGTCTTGCCCTTGACCCGCGCCCACATCGACTTGCCGGCTTCGGAACTGTCCGTGCCGGCGCCGGACACATAGATAAACGTCATCTGCCGATTGAGCCGCGCCAGGGTACTGGCCGCCACCAGGGTCAGGTCATAGGTGAGGTGGGTATAGCGCGCTTCTTTCATGCCCGCCGACGAAACACCGAGGCAGAAGAAGCACGCATCAAAACCTTGCAGCAGGTTTTCCAGGGGTTGGAAATCCAGCATGTCGCTGTGCAACACCTGATGCAGCTTGCCGTGTTCCTGGGTCAAGGGCGTGCGGCCCACGGCCACCACTTCCTGCACATCAGGCGCCAGCAGGCACTCGCGCAGCACACCCTGGCCGACCATGCCGGTGGCGCCGAATAACAGAACTCTCATGAAAGGACCTCAGCGGCACGCCGCACGCTTGATGCTTGAATGCATTGGGCGTGTAGCTTAACGCGTGTCGTTGAAGGCTGCCCTTATCAAAACATAGGTATCTACACAACTTTGTAAGTTGTCGCAGCCGACGGTAACCACGATGCGAAGCGAGCCGCTCTTGATCTTGCTCTTGATCTGCCTGTGATCTTGATCTCAGGCGCCCCGTTAAACCACGCTGGCCGAACGCAGGCTTGAATTCGTGGGTAACCCGGCAGGACGCCGGGTTAGCCGCCCCGCGCCATGGATGGCGCGTGGCGGCGGCCCACGGATTCAAGCCTGTGTTCGGGCACACCGAGCCTAAGCGAGGTGCCGAGTGGTGGGGCAAGAGCCCTTTGGTTACTTTGGGGCTCTTTTCCAAAGTGACCCGCCGGGCGGAACCCTAAGTGGCCGTTACCGCAGGAATGGATATGTACTCGCTATAACAGTGTCGCTTGCCAGGCCGCCTTCGCGAGCAAGCCCGCTCCCACAGTTTGATCGCGGGGCGGCAGGTAGATAAGCGTCGGCTGTCAGGGCGTCACGGGAGCAAGTCCAGCGTCGCGCCAACATTGTGTAGGTACCTATGCCTATCAAAAAGCGCTCCGAAAGATCTCCTCAATCTGACGCTGATCCGCCCGCCGAGGGTTGGTCAGCCCGCAGGCATCCTTCAGCGCATTGCTGGCCAGCAACGGAATGTCCTGCAACTTAGCGCCAAGCTCACGCAAACCCGCAGGAATTTCCACGTCCTGAGACAACCGACGAATCGCCGCAATCGCGGCCTGGGCGCCCTCCTCTACGGTGATGCCCTTGATATCTGCGCCAAGGGCCCGGCCCACGTCGCTCAAGCGTTTGGCGCAGACACTGGCGTTGAAGCTTTGTACATGGGGCAACAACACCGCGTTGCATACGCCGTGGGGCAGGTCGTACAAGCCGCCCAATTGGTGGGCCATGGCATGCACGAAACCCAGGGACGCGTTGTTGAAGGCCATGCCGGCGAGGAACTGCGCATAGGCCATGTTTTCCCGTGCGGCCTTGTCAGTGCCATCGCGGACCGCCAGGCGCAAGTTGGCGCTGATCAACTCGATGGCCTTGATCGCGCAGGCGTCGGTGATCGGTGTTGCGGCGGTGGACACGTAGGCTTCGATGGCGTGGGTCAGTGCGTCCATGCCCGTGGCGGCGGTGAGGCCCTTGGGCATGCCGACCATCAGGGCCGGGTCGTTGACCGACAGCAACGGCGTGACATTGCGGTCGACGATGGCCATTTTTACGTGGCGGCTTTCGTCGGTGATGATGCAAAAACGCGTCATCTCGCTGGCCGTGCCAGCGGTGGTATTGATGGCCACCAGCGGCAGTTGTGGCTTGCTCGATCGGTCGACGCCTTCATAGTCGCCGATACGCCCGCCGTTGGTGGCGCACAGGGCGATGCCCTTGGCGCAGTCATGGGGCGAACCGCCGCCCAGGGACACGACGAAATCGCAGGCGCTCTGTTGCAACAACGCCAGGCCTTTTTCGACGTTTTCCACGCTGGGGTTGGGCTTGGCGCCGTCGTAGATCACCGAGTCGATATCCTGCATCGCCAGCTTCTCGGCGACCATGCCAGCCACACCGGCTTTGGCCAGGCCGGCGTCGGTGACAATCAACGCCTTGCCAAAGCCGTAGTTGCGAATGGCGGTCATCGCTTCGTCGAGGCAATCGATGCCCATGATGTTGACGGCGGGGATGAAAAACGTGCTGCTCATGATCGATCCTCAAAGGCTTTATGCCGACAGAATCAACCTGTACCGCGTGGCGCATCTTGATCAGGATCAATGCCGGCTCGTGATAAAGTCAGCCCCCAGCCGAATTCGAGTAGACCCGCCGCAATGAAGGATTTCCAGGATATTGACGCCCACCTTGAAGACTGGAGTGCCCTGCGCGCTGCCGTGGACTTCAGCGGGATTCTGATCGGTAACGGCGCCAGCCGCACAATTTGGGAAGACTTCGCCTACGACTCGCTGTTCGAAAACGCCCGTACCGTCGAAGAAAAACCCCTGAGCCCATCCGAGCTCAGCGTGTTCGACGCCTTGCAAACCCGCAGTTTCGAGCAAGCCCTGGGCGCCTTGAAAACCACCAGCCGGGTCAACAAGGCCCTGGCGGTCAGCTCGGCGGCGCCGCGTAACCGCTACTACGCGATCAAGGAAGCGCTGATCAACACCATCCATACCGTGCACATTCCCTGGCGCCTGGTGCAGCCGTCGACGCTGGCGACGATCCACGCGGAACTGGCCACCTACGCCACCGTTTTCACCAGTAACTACGACTTACTCAACTACTGGGCAACCCTCTACGCACCGGGCATCGACGACCTGTTTCGCAGCGCCGACTCAAGCTTCGACCTGCGCAATACGCGCACCGACGCCACCCGCATCCTGTACCTGCACGGCGGCTTGCACCTGGTGCGCAACCTTGACGGCACGGCGCGTAAATTGCCGTCCACCGACAGCACTTTGCTCAGCAGTTTTGCCATCAATAACACGATCAAGACCCTCGACGATGTGCCGCTGTTTGTCAGTGAAGGCAAGGTGCAGGAGAAGCTCAAAAGTATCCGCAGTTCGGATTATCTGTCGTTCTGTTATGAGCAGCTGTTGAGCCATGAAGGCGCGCTGTGCATCTTCGGCCATGACTTGGGGCCGCAGGATAAACACCTGGTGGATGCTATTGGCCAGGCCAGCATCAGCACCCTGGCCATCTCGGTGTCGGGGCGCAGTGATGGGTTTATTCGTCAGCAGAAGCGGCGGTATTCGGAGCTGTTCGAGGGCAGTGGCGTAACGCTGAAATTCTTTGCGGCGCGCACGCATCCGCTGGGCAATCCGGCACTGTCAGTCCCTGTGGAACGCTGATCAAAATGTGGGAGCTGGCTTGCCTGCGATGGCGGTGGGTCAGCAACAGATTGGGCACAGATAAACCGCTATCGCAGGCAAGCCAGCTCCCACATTGACTGCATTTCGAATAATGAGAGTGGTCATTCCTCAGCGCTGTGCACCACAACCAGCAGCTGTGCCTGCACCTCTCCCACCGAGCGAATCCGGTGGGGTTTCTGCGCGTTGAAATGCAGCGCATCGCCGCGCTCCAGCAGCACGCGCTCGTTCATGAAATCCACTTCCACCTGGCCTTCATGCACGAATAAAAACTCCTCCCCCAGGTGCTCCTTGAAGGTTTTGTCGGTGAACTCCGCCGGCGGATAGATGATGAACGGTAACAGGCTGCGCTCGCTGACTTGGTGGGCCAGCACCGCATAACCCGGCGAGGTGTCGGGCCGCTCGTGGCTGCGCACCAGGCTGTAGCTGTCGAGGCTGACGTTGTCTTCGCTGAACAGCTCTTCGACCTTCACGTTCAACGCCTTGGCCAGTTTCAACGCCGCAGCGATGGATGGCGTATTAAGCCCGCGTTCGACTTTCGACAGGTAACTCTTGGTCATCCCGGATTTTTCGGCCAGGGCCTCCAGGGTCACGCCAAGTTTTTTTCTTAATATTTTCAAGCGGATAGACATGTGCTGCGGTTAATCCCTGCAGAAAGCGATGAGACAGGCTTGCCAATGACACAAAGTGTCATATAGCATCTTTAGTGTCATTTGCATTCACCCAACGACCTTGCGAGCAGCGGGCGACCAGCAAATCCGACGTCCATTGAACCACCCAAAGGACACCGATATGGCCAAGACATTAGCACTCCCAAAAGACCAACTGGTCAAGCAAGCACTGAGCCAGATGCAAAACAGCCTGGCAGATAATACGTGGACCGACCGGCAAAAGCTGGCGCTGACCTGCCGAATTCTGTTCGAGTACGGCCACGACTCCGGCCTGGCCGGGCAGATCACCGCACGCGGGCCGACGCCCGGCACCTACTACACCCAGCAACTGGGTCTGGGTTTTGATGAAATCACCGCCAGCAACCTGCTGTTGGTCAACGAAGACCTCGAAGTACTGGAAGGCCACGGCATTCCCAACCCCGCCAACCGTTTTCACACCTGGGTGTACCGCGGCCGACCGGATGTAAACTGCATCATCCACACGCACCCCACGCACATTGCCGCGCTGTCGATGCTGGAAGTGCCGCTGCAGGTGTCGCACATGGACCTTTGCCCGCTGTACGAAGACTGCGCGTTCCTGGAGGCCTGGCCCGGCGTGCCGGTGGGCAATGAAGAAGGGGAAATCATCACCACGGCCCTGGGCGACAAGCGCGCCATCCTGCTCTCGCACCACGGGCAGTTGTCCACCGGGGCCAACATCGAAGAAGCCTGCGTGATTGCGCAGTTGATCGAGCGGGCTGCCAAGTTGCAGTTGCTGGCGATGTCTGCGGGCAGCGTCAAACCGATCCTGCCGCAGCTGGGGCGCGAGGCCCATGACTGGATCTCCAAGCCCAAGCGCCACGGCGCCGCGTTCAACTATTACGCCCGGCAAAACCTGCGCAAGCACGCCGATTGCCTGAACTGATTGCCCCTTTTTCGACCGGAGTTTCCCCATGTCCAACCCAACCATTCACGGCATCATCGGCTACACCATCACCCCCTTCAGCGCCGACGGCCAACGCGTGGACCTCGACGCCCTCGGGCACTCCATCGACCGCTTGATCAACAGCGGCGTCCACGCCATCGCGCCCTTGGGCAGCACGGGCGAAGGCGCTTACCTGAGCGATGCCGAGTGGGATGAAGTCAGCGCCTACAGCATCAAGAAAGTCGCCAAGCGCGTGCCGACCATCGTCAGCGTGTCCGACCTGACCACCGCCAAAGCCGTGCGCCGCGCCCGCTACGCCGAAGAGCACGGCGCCGATGTGGTCATGGTGCTGCCGGCCTCGTACTGGAAACTCAGTGAAGCGGAAATCCTCGCCCACTATGCCGCGATCGGCGACAGCATCGGCGTGCCGATCATGCTCTACAACAACCCGGCCACCAGCGGCACCGACATGTCGGTGGAGCTGATCCTGAGGATTCTCAAGCAGGTCGAGAATGTGACCATGGTCAAGGAGAGCACTGGCGACATCCAGCGCATGCACCAGTTGAAACTGCAAAGTGACGTGCCGTTCTACAACGGCTGCAACCCGCTGGCACTGGAAGCCTTCGCGGCTGGCGCCAAAGGCTGGTGCACCGCCGCGCCAAACCTGATCCCGCAACTGAACCTGAGCCTGTATCAGGCCGTACTGGCCGATGATTTGAACAAGGCACGCGAGCTGTTCTACCGACAATTGCCCTTGCTGCAATTCATCCTCAAAGGCGGGCTGCCGGCGACGATCAAGGCCGGGTTGCGCTTGACCGGCTTGGAAGTGGGTAACCCACGCCTCCCGGTATTCCCTCTGGGCGAAGCAGGGATCGAGCAACTGAAAACACTTCTGACGTAAACACCCGCCCCCTGTAGGAGCGAGCTTGCTCGCGAAGAACGCCAACGATAACGCAGCCCATCGGGTGTTCGTGTCGCCTGTTGGTTTTTCGCGAGCGAGCTCGCTCCTACCAGAAGATGGCACTTGCATAGAGACAAATGACAATAGTTCTCGATATCATTCACGACTTTTCCAAGCCGTGCTTCGTCAAGAAGGATATCCATGTCTCGTCCCCAGCCCGACCCGTCGTCGGCCGATGCCTGTCGCGGGTTTTATGCAGACATTCTGTATTTCCTGCGTAAACGCACGGACAACGCCAGCGACGCGGCGGACATGGCCCAGGATGTGTTTACCCAGTGGCTGGGCTACCGCGACCGGGCCAAAGTTGAGCAGCCACGGGCGTTTCTGTTCCAGATGGCGCGCAATCTGCTGCGCGATCACTGGCGCAAACAGAAGGTACGGCAAACCGTTCACCCTGATCTGGCCGAAATGGATGCCGAGCCGGTCACTGACGAGCACAACGACCCCATGGCCGCCGCCCTGCGCCTGCAACGCCTGGAGCAGTTGAAAGAAGTCCTCGCCGAACTCTCGCCCCGCCGCCGAGAAGCCCTTATGCTGCACCGCTTCGAAGGCTTGAGCCAGGCGCAGATCGCAACGCGCATGGGCATCTCCACCAGCATGGTGGAAAAGCACATCGCCTTTGCCTTGCTGCACTGCAAGCGACGCCTTCAACCCGACACCGGCACGGAGCAGCCAAAATGAACCGCCCGAGCGACACAGACGCGCTGGACAGCCAAGCGAGCGATTGCATCGACGCCCAAGCCGCCAGTTGGTTTGCACGCAACCGCAACGAAGTCAGCCGCGCCGACCGTAAAGCCTTTGCCGCCTGGCAGGCAGTGCCCGCCCATGCGCGCGCCTATGCCGAATTCGAACAGCTGTGGGCCGACCTCGCCCAATTGCAACAACTGAACAAACCGTTGGCACTGCCCAAGCGCAAGCCCAGCCTCTGGCGCCCTGCCCTGGCGGTGGCCGCCGCCGTGCTCTGCGCCGTATTAGCGACCTCCATCGGCGCGCCGCGCGAGCTGTTTCACAGCCAGGTGGTCACCCAAGCCAAGGGCATGCGCACGTTGACTCTGCCCGATGGCAGTACCTTGTATGTGAATGCCAACACCCATATCCGCGTGGACTTCAGCGCCCATCATCGGGTGCTGCACCTGGACACGGGCCAGCTGTATATCGAAGTGGCCGCCGACAAGGAGCGCCCCCTTTACGTGCAAGCCGGCGAGTCGAGCGTACGGGTGGTGGGCACTGCTTTGGATGTGCGCCGCGGGCAGCAACAATTGGTGGTCAGCGTTGCCCATGGCCAGGTCGCTTTCGAGCCAAATGGCAAAAGCCCCGTCACCCTGCTCGGCGCCCAGCAGCGGGCCTCCTACACCTACGCCAAAGGCACCGTGCAACAACAAACCCTCAGCGCCGAAGAGGTCGCCGATTGGCGCAGCGGGCACTTGTCATTTCGCAATCGCGAACTGGCCAGCCTGATCGACGAGCTGAGCCTGTACCGCCCGCAGGCGTCGTTGCAGGTGAGCAAGGCCGTCGCGCAACTCAAGGTATCGGGCAACCTTGACGTGAATGACCCAGACGCCCTGCTCAAGGCATTGCCCGCGTTGTTGCCGGTGAAAACCGTGCTCTCGGCTGACGGCACTATCAGAATCGAGCCGAGCAAATAAGCCGCAACATCACACATGAGAATATTTTGCATTCGCATGTGTGGTTTTTTTTGCCTGCCCCGTCTTCCTCCTGTCTGTGTTTGATACGCACACCTTTTTGGCTACTTAGCCGCTCCGGGGGATTTCATGTTTCGCGCGCCTTGCCACGCTTCGCACCTGTTTCTTCGACCGACACTCATGGCTACGTGCCTGGCCTTGAGCCTCAGCGCCGAAGCCGAGTCGTTCAAGCTGCACCTGCCGGCCCAGTCGCTGGCCACATCCTTGAGCCAGGTGGCCCAGCAGGCGAAAATCCAGCTGCTGTTCGATGAAACCCTGCTCAAGAACGTGCAGGCGCCGGCGCTTAACGGTGACTACACCCCGGAAGTAGCCATTCGCTCCCTGCTCAAAAACGGCGAACTCATCCTGCTCAAGGTCGGCAGTACCTACGTGGTGCGCCCCGATGCGGGTAAAACCACCACAGGTGGCGCGATCCAGTTAGACACCCTGAGCGTGATCGGCACCGGCAACGAGGTGAACGCCAGCACCGTCAACCGCTCCACCCTGACCCAGGCCGACATCGACCGCTACCAGTCCAATAACATCCCCAGCCTGTTGCAGACCTTGCCCGGTGTCAGCCAGGGCGGCTCGCTGAAGCCCGGTGGCCAGACCATCAACATCCGTGGTTTCGGCGATGCCGAAGACGTACCGCTGACCGTCGACGGTGCCACCAAGACGGGCTTTGAGCGTTACCAGCAAGGCACGGTGTTTATCGAGCCCGAGCTGATCAAGCGCATCGAAGTGGAAAAAGGCCCCAACTCGCCGTTCACCGGCAATGGCGGCTTCGGCGGCACGGTCAACATGGTCACCAAGGACGCCCCCGACCTGCTCCAGGACGGCCGCAACAGCGGTGCGATGCTCAAATATGGTTACTCCAGCAACGACCATGAACAGGTCTACAGCGGTGCCGTGTATGGCCGTACCGACGATGGCCGTTTCGATGCGCTGGCCTACCTGACCCAACGCGACGGCGGCGATATGAAAGTGGCCGCCAAGTTGCCCAACGACAACAATGAGTACCCGATCAACCCCCAGCGCCTGCCCAACAGCGCCCAGGATGTGGACGGCAAACTGTTCAAGGTCAACGCGCATTTTACCGATGAGCACAGTGTCGGACTGTCGTACTCGCGCTCCCACAGCAACCGCTGGACCCCGTTTTCCGCCGCCAGCTACCCCACGCCGCCCACCCAGTTCAACATCGACCGCTACGGCTACGAAGGCGCGTTGAAGCGTTTTCTCGCCCACCGCGACACGGTCGACACCACCTGGTCGGGCAAGTATGAATACCAGCCGCTGGACAACCCGCTGGTGGACCTGACCATCAAGTACTCCCAGTCCAACACCGAGCAGACCGATGAGCGTGACGCCACGGCGTTTTTCCAGTTGGCCACCGGCGGGCGCAAGATGGACACCGCCTACACCGACAAGCTCCTGGATATCCGCAACGTCAGCCTGTTCGACACCGGCCCCTTGCAGCATGCCGTGACGGTCGGCGGGCAAATCCGCAAGCACACCCGCGAAACCGAGATGTGGATGCCCGGCGCCCTCTACAACACGCCGCGCTACAACTACGGGCACTTCCAGCCGGGCTTCATGCCCCACGGCAAAGTCGATACCAACAGTTTCTTTATCCAGGACGCGGTGACGTTGGGCGATGTGACGATCACACCGTCCCTGCGCTATGACCATGTGCGCAACCGCGGCGAAGGCAACGATGCGCCCTACTACAACAACCCCAACCCGGCAGTGGGTCACGACTACAGCGACCGCACCTACACCGGCTGGTCGCCACGCCTGGCGCTGTTCTGGACCGTGACACCGAATGTGGGGCTGTTCGCCAACTGGAGCCAGACCTGGCGCGCCCCGGTGATCGACGAACAATACGAAGTGCAGGGCGTGGGCAGCCGCACCGCCACCAGCGTCGACCTGGACCCGGAGCGCATCACCTCGATCACCCTGGGCAACATCACCAGCTTCGACAACCTGATCGCCCAGGACGATAACCTGCAACTGCGCACCACCCTGTTCCACAACAAGGTCGAGGACGAGATCTTCAAGGCCACCGGCGTAGGCTGCCAGAACCAGGCCATCAACGGCGGCAGCATCGCTTCAGCGTGCCCGCCAGGGCCGATGTCCAACTACCGCAATATCGGCAGCCTGACCATCAAGGGCGTTGAGCTCGAGTCGATCTACAACTCCACCTACCTGTTTGGCTCGGTGTCGTTCGCCTATGCCAAGGGCCAGCACCAAGGCGCCTACACCAACCCTTGGGGCCCGGACGTAGCCGCACGAGACATCCCGCCGACCAAATGGGTGCTGGTACTGGGTACCCACATCCCGGCCTGGGATGCCCAGGTGGGCTGGATGGGCCAATTCATCGGCGCCACCGACCGCCTGCCCAGCGACAAATACTCGGGCGGCCCGGGCTCCAGCATTGGCGATTTGTTCTACGACCAGTACGGCAACAAGCGCTACAACACCCAGGGCCTGTTCGCCAAATGGACACCGCAGCAGGCGTACCTCAAAGGCACCGAGGTGAACTTCACGGTGGACAACCTGTTCAACAAAAACTTCCGCCCGGCCTTGAGCGGCGACCGGGCGTACACCAAAGGGCGTGATGCGAAGATCAGCGTGACGCGGTTCTTCTAAGCACGCACGTATTCCAAATATGGAGCTGGCTTGCCTGCGATAGCCATAGGTATCTACACAACTTTTGGGCTGTAGCAGCAGACGGTAACCACGATGCGAAGCGAGTCGCTCTTGATCTTGCTCTTGATCTGCTTGTGATCTTGATCCCAGGCGCCCCGTTAAACCACGCTGGCCGGAATTCGACAGGGATTTGGGGGGGTAAACCGGCAGGGATGCCGGTTTAGCCGCCCCGCGCCATGGATGGCGCGTGGCGGCGGCCCCCCAAATCACTGGCGGATTACGGGCACACCGAGCCTAGGCGAGGTGCCGAGTGGTGGGGCAAGAGCGTTTTGCTTACTTTTGCGCTTTTCAAAAGTGAGCCGCCGTCAGGGCGGAACCCTAAGTGGCCGTTACCGCAGCAATGGATATGTACACAATCCAACTGTGTCGACTGCCAGGCCGCCTTCGCGAGCAAGCCCGCTCCCACAGTTGGATTGTGGGGTGTCAGGTGGATAGGTGTCGGCTGGCAGGCCGCCATCGCAGGCAAGCCAGCTCCCACATTTGGATCACGGAACGTCAGGTAGATATGCACTGGCCGCAGGGCCGTCACGGGAGCAATCTCCCACAGGGAACCGCGCCCATTTCAGGCCAGGTAGCCATCCCCGCGCAACAGGGTTTCCAGGCAGTGCTCAGTGATGTGGTAGAACGCCTTGAGCTCCTGGATTTTCGCCAATAGCTGCGCGCTGTCCACAGGCTCGGCACGTTTGACCGCCAGGATCATCTTGTTCTTGTTAGTGTGTTCCAACGAGATGAACTCAAACACCTTGGTCTCATAGCCACAGGCTTCAAGGAACAACGCACGCAGGCTGTCGGTGACCATTTCCGCCTGCTGGCCCAGGTGCAGGCCGTATTGCAGCATCGGTTTGAGCAGCGCCGGGCTCTGGATCTGCAGGCGGATCTGTTTGTGGCAGCACGGCGAGCACATGATGATCGACGCGCCGGAACGGATGCCGGTGTGGATCGCATAGTCGGTAGCGATATCGCAGGCATGCAAGGCAATCATCACGTCCAGCTCACTGGGCGCCACGCTGCGCACATCGCCGCATTTGAACACCAGCCCCGGGTGCTCCAGGCGTGCGGCGGCGCTGTTGCACAGGGTGACCATTTCTTCACGCAACTCGACACCGGTGACCTCGCCCTCGGCCTTGAGGGTATTGCGCAGGTAATCGTGAATGGCGAAGGTCAGGTAGCCCTTGCCCGAGCCGAAATCGGCGACACGCACCGGGCGGTCGAGCTGCAATGGCGACGACGTCAGCGCATGGCTGAACACTTCGATGAACTTGTTGATCTGCTTCCACTTGCGCGACATCGAGGGGATCAGCGCCTGCTTGGCGTCGGTCACGCCCAGGTCGGCGAGGAACGGCCGGCTCAGGTCGAGGAAGCGATTTTTTTCACGGTTATGCTCGGCCGACGGCGCTTCGCGCAGTTGCTGCGGTTTGCTTTTGAACAGCGAGCTTTTGTTCTTCTTGCTGTATTCCAACTGGGCTTCGTCGGTCAGCGCCAGCAAGTGCGCGTTCTTGAACGAGCTGGGCAACAGCTCGGCAATCGCCGCCACGCCGTCGGCCGCGGGGAAGTTCTTGGTGATGTCGCGGGTCTTGTAGCGATAGACGAACGACAGGCAAGGCTGCTCCTTGACCACCACCGGCTTGATGATCAGCCGCTGCAGCTCGGCTTCCTCACCGACGTACTTGGCCAGCACCAGCTTGATAAACGCGTTCTGCGCCAAGCTTGCGCTCAACAGTTCGATGAACTGGGCATGATGATCCGGCGCAGGGCGGGCAGGTTGAGCGGTGACGGACATGAACAAAAACGCCTCGGGTAAAGAATGCCGGGCATTTTAGGCGCGATGGGGGCTCAGGGCACGGGGTTATTTGATCAACGGTCAGTCAGCTGCCCTGTGTAGGAGCGAGCTTGCTCGCGAAAAACGTCAACGATAACGCGGGTGTCCTGAATGAACGCGGCGTCGATGAGTTTTTCGCGAGCAAGCTCGCTCCTACAAAAAAGCAGTTATTCGAGTACGACCAGGCGATTGGGCAGCTCGTTACGGGTTTGGGTAACGGGCACATGCACCTTGAGCAACTCGCCACAGGCTTCAACGCAAGCGATGAACCCGGCCAGCGTCTGCCCCTGTTTCACTTGCTGGGTAAACGCCTGGACAATGGCGTCCCAATTGCTGTCATCCAGGCGCTTGGAAATCCCCTCATCCACCAGGATCTCCACATAACGCTCGGCCTCGCTGACAAAAATCAGCACCCCGGTGCTACCCACCGTGTGGTGCAGGTTCTGCTCCATAAACTGCCGCCGCGCCAGGTTGGACGCACGCCAGTGGCGTACCGAACGCGGGATCAGCCGGGTGGTGACCTTGGGCAAACGGAACACCAGGCACAGCACAATGAACGTCGCCCACTGCGCCACCAGCAAGGTGTACATGGTCAAGTAGCCCGACAGGTAATGCACCACGCCCGGCACCACCAACGCGATCAAGCTCGCCCACAACAACGGAATGTAAGCGTAGTCGTCGGCGCGCGCCGCCAGCACGGTGACCAACTCCGCGTCGGTGGTTTTCTCGACCCGGGCGATCGCTTCGGCGACTTGGCGCTGCTCGTGTTCAGTCAGTAATGCCATGGTTGTAGATGCTCTATTTTCGTTATTGTCATTACCAGCCGCCCGAAGCCCCGCCACCGCCAAAACCACCACCGCCGCCGCGGAAACCACCGCCACCGCCGCCCCCACCGCCGCCGCGTCCGCTGCTGTTGAGAATCGCCAGCAGGATGGCGCCCACCGGCAAGCCCATGCGGTTGCACAACCACAACACGCCGATCAGCAGAATAAACAGGCCGATGGAAAAGCCGGGATTATCCATGGCGAAGTTCGCATCCGCCACATGGGCCGGCACCGCCAAGGGCTCACCGCCCACCACCTGGATCATCGCGGCCACGCCGTCGCTGATGCCCTGGCTGAAATTGCCGGCCTTGAACTTGGGCAGGATCACCTGGTTGATGATCACCCAGGATTGCGCATCCGTCAGCACGCCTTCCAGGCCATACCCGACTTCGATGCGCACTTGGCGGTCATCACGGGAGACGATCAACAGCGCGCCGTTGTCCTTGCCCTTCTGGCCAATGCCCCACTGGCGGCCCAATTGATAACCGTAGTCCTCAATGGGCACGCCTTGCAGGTCGGGCACGGTGACCACCACCAGCTGGTCGCCCGAGGTCTGCTCCAGCGCCTGCAATTGCTGGGTCAGTTGCTCGCGCACCGTCGGGTCGATCATCTGCGCGCTGTCCACCACCCGCCCGGTCAGCGTCGGGAAGGTCAGCGCCGCCTGGGCCACGCCCACGCAGGCCAACAGCCACAGCGCCAGGCCTATCCGTAATAAACGCATCGACACCTCAGTGCAGCCTTATTTGAACTTCACTTGCGGCGCTTTATCGGCATCGGCGCTGGTGGCTTCAAACGTGGCGCGGATCGGCAAGTCGCTGTACATCACGCTGTGCCACAGGCGGCCCGGAAAGGTGCGGATCTCGGTGTTGTAAGCCTGTACGGCCTGGATAAAGTCACGGCGAGACACAGCGATACGGTTCTCGGTGCCTTCAAGTTGCGATTGCAAGGCCAGGAAGTTCTGGTTGGCCTTCAGGTCCGGGTAACGCTCGGACACCACCATCAAGCGGCTGAGTGCGCCGCTCAGGCCATCCTGGGCTTGCTGGAACTGCTTGAGTTTCTCGGGGTTGTCCAGGGTGCTGGCATCCACCTGGATCGAGGTGGCCTTGGCCCGCGCTTCAATCACCGCGGTGAGGGTTTCCTGTTCGTGGGCGGCATACGCCTTCACCGTTTCCACCAGGTTGGGGATCAGGTCGGCACGGCGCTGGTACTGGTTTTGCACCTGGCCCCAGGCGGCCTTGGCCTGTTCGTCCAGGGTCGGGATGTTGTTGATGCCGCAACCGCTCAGCACGCTGCTGATCAGTAACAGCGCCGCAGCCTTGAAGCCCCAGCGATAAGTGTGTGCTGCTTGCATGGTGTTTCTCCTGCCCAATCTGGATGGAATGTGACGACTAACCCTATAAACCACGCGCTTGGGGCATAATCCGCCACCACTGGAATGCTTCGAGCCAATCAGCTACAAAGATGCCCAGCGCGAAAAAGAGTTCAGAGTGTGCTGCATTTATCTGAACAACACCCGAACAACAATAGACGTTCCCCACATTTTGGCCGACAGCATCGCTTTGAATGCTGCGCAGTAGCCGAAAAAGGATATTCATGAAAAAGCTGTGTTTGCTCGGCCTTGTTGCAACGCTGGCCACCCACCCCGTCTGGGCAGAAACAAAGCCTGCTGCGCTTAACGACAAGGACGCCTTTGTCAGCGACCTGCTCAAGCAAATGACCCTGGATGAGAAGATCGGCCAATTGCGCCTGATCAGCATCGGCCCGGAAATGCCCCGCGAGCTGATCCGCAAGGAAATCGCCGCCGGCCGCATCGGTGGCACGTTCAACTCCATCACCCGCCCGGAAAACCGTCCGATGCAGGACGCGGCCATGCGCAGCCGCTTGAAGATCCCGATGTTCTTCGCCTACGACGTGATCCACGGCCACCGCACCATTTTCCCGATCAGCCTGGCCCTGGCCTCCAGCTGGGACATGGACGCCATTGGCCGCTCCGGGCGCATCGCCGCCCAGGAAGCCGCCGCCGACAGCCTCGACATCACCTTTGCGCCGATGGTCGATATCTCCCGCGACCCACGCTGGGGCCGCACCTCCGAAGGTTTCGGTGAAGACACCTACCTGGTGTCACGCATTGGCGAAGTGATGGTCAAGGCGTTCCAGGGCACCAGCCCCGCGAATGCCGACAGCCTCATGGCCAGCGTCAAGCACTTTGCCCTCTATGGCGCGGTGGAAGGCGGGCGCGACTACAACGTGGTCGACATGAGCCCGGTCAAGATGTACCAGGACTACCTGCCGCCCTACCACGCGGCGATCAAGGCCGGCTCCGGCGGCGTGATGGTGGCGCTCAACTCGATCAACGGCGTGCCCGCCACTGCCAACACCTGGCTGATGAACGACCTGCTGCGCAAAGACTGGGGCTTCAAGGGCCTGACCGTCAGCGACCACGGCGCGATCTTCGAGCTGATCAAGCACGGCGTGGCCAAGGACGGGCGTGAAGCCGCCAAGCTCGCGATCAAGGCCGGCATCGACATGAGCATGAACGACTCGCTATATGGCAAGGAGCTGCCTGGGCTGCTCAAATCCGGCGAGATCCAGCAGAGCGACATCGACAACGCCGTGCGCGAAGTGCTCGGCGCCAAGTACGACATGGGCCTGTTCAAGGACCCGTACCTGCGCATCGGCAAGGCCGAGGATGACCCGGTCGACACCTACGCCGACAGCCGCCTGCACCGCGCCGAGGCCCGCGACATTGCGCGCCGCAGCCTGGTGTTGCTCAAAAACCACAACGACACCCTGCCGCTGAAAAAATCCGCGACCATTGCCCTGGTCGGCCCGCTGGCCAAGGCCCCCATCGACATGATGGGCAGTTGGGCTGCTGCCGGCCGGCCTGCGCAATCGGTGACCCTGCTCGACGGCATGAACGCCGTGATCGGCGAAAAAGGCAAGGTGATCTACGCCCGTGGCGCCAACATCACCGGCGACAAGGCGGTGCTCGACTACCTCAACTTCCTCAACTTCGACGCCCCGGAAGTGGTGGACGACCCGCGCCCTGCCCAGGTGCTGATTGATGAAGCGGTGAAGGCGGCGAACAACGCCGACGTTATCGTCGCGGCAGTGGGCGAGTCTCGTGGCATGTCCCACGAGTCATCGAGCCGCACCGACCTGAACATCCCGCAAAGCCAGCGCGACTTGATCAAGGCCCTCAAAGCCACCGGCAAGCCGCTGGTGCTGGTGCTGATGAACGGCCGTCCGCTGTCGATTCTGGAAGAGAACCAACAGGCCGATGCGATCCTGGAGACCTGGTTTTCCGGTACCGAAGGCGGCAACGCTATTGCCGACGTGCTGTTTGGCGACTACAACCCATCGGGCAAGCTGCCGATCACCTTCCCTCGCTCCGTGGGGCAGATTCCGACCTACTACAACCACCTGACCATCGGCCGGCCATTCACCCCAGGCAAGCCGGGCAACTACACCTCGCAGTACTTCGATGACACCACAGGCCCCCTGTTTCCGTTTGGCTATGGCCTGAGCTACACCACGTTCAGCCTGTCGGACATGGCGCTGTCGTCCACCACCCTGAACAAGACCGGCACGCTCGACGCCAGCGTCACGTTGAAGAACACCGGCAAGGTAGATGGCGAAACGGTTGTGCAGTTGTATATCCAGGACGTGGCCGGTTCGATGATCCGCCCGATCAAGGAGCTCAAGAACTTCCAGAAGGTCATGCTCAAGGCCGGCGAAGCGCGCACGCTGCACTTCACTATCACCGAGGACGACCTGAAGTTCTATAACACCCAGCTCAAGTATGTGGCCGAACCGGGTGAGTTCAATGTACAGATCGGTCTGGACTCCCAGGCTGTACAGCAGCAGACGTTCGAGTTGTTGTAAGACCAGCAGCCGCCTCTTGCTTGAAGAGGCGGCTTGCGCCCTGCTCCGCTTCAAGCGGCAATAAGTCAGCTTTCACTCTTCACTCCAAGCCTGACCCTACAGTACTCCCCCGCTCTACTCGTCCACCCTGTCAGCTCAATTTAATGTACAGGTGTGTGGACTATGTCACCCACGACAAACGCCCGAGTGGGCGCTAAAAAAAAGCTGATTCAATCATCGTTCACGCTAAATGCTACCGCGCTTTGTGTGCTTGCCTGCCTGGCGGGTACGCAGGTTGATGCTGCGAGCTATATCGAACAAGGCAGGCTGCACGACGCGGCCAGTTGGCGCAGTGAAGAGTTCAAGAATAACTGGGGGCTGGGTGCAGTCGGCGCTGATTACGCTTATGCGCGAGGACTGAGTGGCAAGGGCGTTCAAGTTGGCGTTTACGATTCCGGAACCGACTTGCGCCACGACGAGTTTGCGGCAAAGCCCAATGTTGGGGTGCGCCTGGCTGATCCCGGGTGCGTGAGTGAAACCGTGCTGGACGATGGCTGCTTCTTCACCGAGGGCGATCGTGCCGCCGTGGATGTTATCGACTCACTGCCGGAGCAAGCATTGGTTGCGCTGGAGGAGTTGATTGCCGAAGGTGACCAGATCTTTACCCGAGAGGAAATGGATGACTATCTGCAAAGCGTGGGTGCTCAATACGACACGCATGGCTCTTATGTCGCTGGATCGGCACTCGCCAATCGTGATGGAACCGGTGTACATGGCGTCGCCTACGCGGCCAACGTCAGTGCAGTGCGCAGATTCAGTAATACCTACCTGGGTGGGCCCCCTTCGTTGGTGCTCCCCTTGGGCGTCCCCTTTCCGAGCCCGGAGGCGGTCGAGACCGCTTACGCGCAGTTGCACGCGCAACGTGTGCGCGTCGTCAATAATAGTTGGGGCGCAGACGTATCACCTGCGGATGGAGCAGAGCTGGACCTTTTATTGAGTCATACCCAATCGCGCGCTTATCAAGAGCTCAATGCCATTGCTGATGCCACGATCAAATACGGCATCCTGCAAGTGTGGTCAGCGGGCAACGCCGAAATCGACGCGGCTCAAGCACCGCCGCAGCCCGGGCTTCATCCCAACTTGCCGCGTGCAATTACGCAACTGGAACCCTATTGGTTGACCGTCGTCAACGTGAACCAGGCGCTGACGTTGAGCGATGATTCTTCCCGTTGCGGCTTCAGTAAAAACTGGTGCCTGGCGGCGCCTGGAGTCGATATCACCTCTCCCCGGGTCAGCGGTTCAGCGCACACCGTCAATCACTACAAACCTGATGAAGAGGTCGACGGTTTCACCGTCACCGGCAGTGAACCGGAGTTCGGTTACATGACGGCCTCAGGTACTTCCGCCGCAGCCCCCCACGTTACCGGTGGCCTCGCCTTGCTGATGGAACGCTTCCCCTACCTCGACAACCCGCAAATCCGCGACGTGCTGCTGACCACCGCCACCGACCTCGGCGAGCCAGGTGTAGACGAGGTCTACGGCTGGGGCCTGATGAACCTGAAAAAAGCCATCGACGGCCCTGGCCAGCTTCGGGTTGATACGCGGGTGAACATGGAGCACCACGCCGGTGGCGCGATCAGCTGGCAAGGTGGCGCCTGGGATGATTGGCGCAACGATATCAGCGGCCCCGGTCGCCTGGAAAAAATCGGCACCGGCTGGCTACGCCTGAGCGGCGATAACAGCTTCGCCGGGGCCACCCTCAAGCAAGGCGTTCTGGAACTGGACGGCACCAACCACCTCCAGGGCGACGTAAGGGTCGACGGTGGCGTCCTGCGCCTGAACGGGACCTTGGCTGTGGAGGGGGATTATCAGCAAGCCGCCGATTCAACCCTGATGACTGGCCTGGTGGCCCAGGCAGGCCCGGCAAACCTGCAAGTCAGTCACCAGGCGCTGATCAGGGGAGGCACGCTGTACCTGAGCGCACAACCCAATAGCTACCCCCTGGGCGAGCGTTACCGCATTCTGCAGGCCAAAGAGGCGGTGAACGGCGAGTTTGCCTCAATCGACCACCGGGAGTTCTCGCCCTTTCTCAGCGTTTCCCAGGTCATACAGGGCAATGACTTGCTGGTGGAATTCGGCCGTGGCCGGTCATTGGTATCGGCGGCGAGCACCGCCAACCAGCACACCGTCGCTGGCGCCGCCGACGCGCAAACCCAGCCCACGCCGCTGCTCAAACGCCTGACGGCGCTGTTTCCCGAACAAATCCCTGCGGCCCTGGACCAGTTGAGCGGCGAACTGCATGCCAGCACCCAGGCGACGCTGATCGAAAACAGCCGGGTGTTGCGCCAGTCGGTGCTCGACCGCCAGCGCACGGCACAGGAAAGCCGCTCGGCCCGCCCCGCGGAGCTAAATCAGGGTGTGTGGGTACAACTGCCCCGTCAGTCCGGGCAACTTTCGGGCGGTGACGGCACCGCCCGCACATCCCATAGCGGCACCGGCGTGCTGGTCGGCTTCGATCACCACCTGGAACAAGGCACACACCTGGGCATAGTGGCCGGCAGTAACAGCAGTAAGGTGAAGGCCGGGCGTCGCGGCAAGGCGAGCATCGACACCTATCAGCTAGGCCTGCATGTTGGCCACACCTGGGGCGCTTTCGGCCTGTATGGCGGCATTGCCTACGCGCAACACGCGGTCCACACCAAACGCAGCGTGAGCTTTCCCGGCGTAGAAAACCGCCTGTCCGCCAAGTACGCCAGCCGTACCGTGCAGACCTTTACCGAAGCTAACTACACGTTCAGCCATGACTTCTGGGAGTGGCAACCGTACCTGCAACTGGCCAATGTTCAACAGCGCAGCGACGGCTACAACGAACAAGGCGGTACGCTGGCATTGCGTGGCAAAGGCTCTGAGGAAAGCGTGAACCTGGCCACCGGCGGTGTGCGGGTCAACCTCGATTTGGGCAAGACGCAACTCGGCCCGTCGTGGTTGAGAGTGCGCGCTGACCTGGCCTACACCCACGCCAGCGGCGACCTGCAACCCAGCACCCAGGCGGCCTGGGATGGCGGGCGCGTGATGCGCGTCAACGGCGCACCGCTGGATCGCCTCAGCACACGCCTGGAGCTGGGTGCTACCGCACGTCTGAGCCGTGCCAGTGCCATCGACCTGAGCTTCAAGCAACAGCGCGGTGAACGCTCCCTGGATCAAAGCGTCATCGCGCAATATTCGCTGCAGTTTTGAGCGGTTTCAGGCGCAGGTCTTACCCCCGCCGATCCAAAAGGTTGACCACCAACCGATCAATCCAGCCCCACACCCGCTGCTTCACCCGACGCCACAACGGTCGCGCCTTCCAAGCTGCCAGGCTCACTGCCTGGCTCTGGGCAAAGTCCGCTTCGAAACTGCCCACCACCGCAGCCGTCAACTGCGGGTCCAGCGCCTCCAGGTTGGCTTCCAGGTTGAAGCGCAGATTCCAATGGTCGAAATTGCATGAGCCAATGCTCACCCAATCGTCCACCAGCACCATCTTCAGGTGCAGGAAGCACGGCTGGTATTCGAAGATCTGCACGCCCGAGCGCAACAGGCGCGGGTAATAGCGGTGCCCGGCGTAACGCACCGACGGGTGATCGGTGCGCGGGCCGGTGAGCAACAAACGCACATCCACACCGCGCCCAGCCGCCCGGCGCAAGGCACGGCGTACACTCCAGGTGGGCAGGAAGTACGGGGTCGCCAGCCAGATACGCGATTTGCTGCTGTTCAAGGCGCGAATCAACGATTGCAGGATGTCACGGTGCTGACGGGCGTCGGCATACGCAACGCGGCCCAGCCCCGGCCCGGTGGCGGGCACCTTTGGCAAGCGGGCCAAACCGAAATGGGTCGCCGGTTTCCATTCACGGCGCGCGGCGTTAGCGTGCCATTGCCGGTCGAACAGGGCCTGCCAGTCCAGCACCAGCGGGCCGCTGATTTGCACCATCACTTCATGCCAGTCGGCGGTGTCTTGCCCCGGCGTCCAGAACTCATCGGTAACGCCGGTGCCGCCGACCACCGCAATGCGCTGGTCGATCAGCAGCAACTTGCGATGGTCGCGATACAGATTGCGCATCCAGCGCCGCCAATTCAGGCGGTTGTAAAAGCGCAACGCCACGCCGGCATCGGTCAAGCGCTTGCGCAGCCCCAGGGTAAACGCCAGGCTGCCGTAATCGTCGAACAGGCAACGTACCTGCACGCCGCGTTCGGCGGCCAGCACCAGTGCCTGCACCATGGCCTCGGCACACGCCCCGGCTTCGACCAGGTACAACTCAAGGTCAACCTGCTGCTCGGCCCGGGCGATGCCCACCAGCATCTGCGGGAAGAAATTCGGCCCGTCGATCAGCAATTCGAACTGATTGGCGCTGCGCCATGGGAACACCGCGCCGCTCATGTCAGCGCGCCGTGAAGATCAGCACCGCACCCACCGGCACCGACAAACTGATCGACTTGAGCCCTGCCGCCTTGCGCAAGGCGGCTACACCCGGCGCCAGGTCGAAATCTTCGGCGTGCAATATCACGGGTTCCAGGGTCACCACTTGGAAGCGTCGATCATCCAGGCGCGTGGCCAACAGCTCGGCGCTGTAGGTCTGGGTTTTACCCCGCAGCGTGACGCTCAGGGGCAGGCGCAATTCCAGCTGCGCGCCGGACGCCAGGTCATTGATGGGCTGCAGATTGATCTGCGCGCTGATCTGCGCTTCGGGGAAGGTCTTGATCTCGAACAGCTCTTTACGCATGCGCTCGTCGCGCAGCGGGATGCCGCTGTTGATTGACTCCAGTTCCACTTCCAACTGCGCCGCACCTTTGGCGTCGACCTTGCCATGCAGCACCAGGAAGCGCTGCACTTCAGCTATCTCGGTGTTTTTGGTGGTGACGAAGGACAGGCGTGAGGATTCGTTATCCAGGTACCAGTCAGCGTGGGCCGGCAAGGCGGCACACGTCAGCAGCGTGAAGGCCAGGGGTTTGAGATTGAACATAGAAACTCATGGGGCAAAAAACCTGCACGAACCTTAAGCGCAATCTCACAAGCGGCGCAAATCCAATGTGGGAGCTGGCTTGCCTGCGATGACGGCGGCACAGCCAGCAACAATGGTGACTGACCTGCCGCTATCGCAGGCAAGCCAGCTCCCACAGGGTTCGGTGGTTGACTTCAGATCAACGCCCGCTGCACATCGCGCACCGTCGCTTCGAGGCTGGCCATGTGCAGGTTCAATACGCGCTCCACTGGCGCCTGATGCATCGGCCAGTGCAGCGCCATGCTGCCCACCAGCCGCCCGTTGGCCTGCACCGGCAAGGCCACCGCGCGAATCAGAAACGGCAGGCGCACCGGGTATTCCCAATAGCCTTCAGTGCGCTGGCCAAACCCTTGGTGCTGGGTTTGCTCGCAGGTATACACCTGCTCGTCCGCAGCGACATGATCGCGGCCCGCCAGACGCTGCACCTCTTCAACGGGCAATTGCGTCAGGCACGCCTTGCCCATCGCCGAGTGAAACAGGCTGGCGTACTGGCCGACGATCTGACAGTTGTTCGGGTACAGCTTGCGCAACACGCTGGGGATCGCACTTTCCATGACCTCCAGGCGCTCGCCATCGAAGCACGACAAATCCACCACCAGCCCGGTGCGCTCGCTCAGTTCCAGCAACCAGGGCGCGGCGCTCTCCACCACCTGGCGCTTGAGGCGTTGCTGGGTATCGCCGAACAAGCGCCGGGCACGCAGGCGGTAACGTCGATCGCTCAGGCCGCGGTAGACCCACCCCTGCTCCTGCAAGGTCAGCAACATGCGCGACACCGTGGCCTTGGGCAGGCACGTGAGGTAGTGCAGCTCTTCCAGCCCCAGGGCCTGGTGCTCGCCCAGCAACTCGACGATTGCCAGTGCGCGCTCAACCGAGCGTACGGTGCCTGTCTCCATGTTCGATCTCCCTGTTGCCGGTGGATGATCTTTTTTCACAGCAAGATACAGGCCCGGTCAGCGCTCAGCGGGTCGTTGCAAGGCTCGCCGGCGGGCGACGTTGTACCCATCGGGTCAGTTGTTCATGGGCGTAGGCCAATTGCAGCACGGCCCTGTCGGCCTGGGCCGGGCCAATGATTTGCAGGCCCATGGGCAAGCCTTGGTTGAAGCCCACGGGAATGCTCATGCTTGGCAAACCGGCGAGGGTCGGGCCAATCACCACTTCCATCCAACGGTGATAAGTGTCCATTTCACGCCCGCCGACGAGGCGTGGCCACGGCTGTTGTGCATCGAAAGGGAACACCTGGGCGGTGGGCAACAGCAGAAAATCGTAACGTTCAAACAACTTGGCCAAGGCGCGGTACCACTCACTGCGGTCTACCGACGCCTGGTACACCTGTTGGGCACTCAAACCCTGGCCGCCCTCCACTTCCCATTGGGCCTCGGGTTTGAGCAGTGCGCGTTTTTGCGGGTTGGCGTAGGCCGCGCCGAGGTTGCCGTGCACCAGCCAATGGCGGTGTACCAGCCAGCAGCGCCACAGGCGCGCCATGGAAAAGTCCGGTTGGCAGCTGTGCACTTCACAGCCCAGGCTGGCGAAATCTTCCAGCGCCGCTTCGCACAGGCTCATCACGCCATCATCCATCGGCAGATAACCGTTGTAGTCCCCCAGCCAACCCAGGCGCGCGCCCGTGAAGTCACGCTGCAACGGCTGGCCCAGCAGCGCCGAATCAGCCTGGGAGGACAGCGGCGTGCGGGGGTCGTAACCGGCCTGGATGCTCAGCAACCGCGCTACATCCGTCACGCTGCGACCCATCGGGCCTTCGGTGCCCAATTGCTGCACGAACAGCTCCGGCATCGGCCCGTGGGGCACCCGCCCTTGGGAGGGGCGCAAGCCGAACACGTTGTTGAACGCCGCCGGGTTGCGCAACGAGCCCATCATGTCGCTGCCGTCGGCCACCGGCAGCATGCGCAGCGCCAGGGCCACCGCCGCCCCGCCGCTGCTGCCGCCGGCCGCCAGGCGCGGGTCATAGGCATTGGTGGTGGTGCCGAACAGCGTGTTGTAGGTATGGGAGCCCAGGCCGAACTCCGGCACGTTGGTCTTGCCGATGATGATCGCACCACTGGCCCGTACCCGCGCCACGCTGATGGCGTCTTCGCCCGGCACATGCTCGGCGAACAGCGGTGAGCCCAAGGTGGTGCGCAAGCCCTGGGTGGCCGCCAGGTCCTTGATGGCCTGGGGCATGCCGTGCATCCAGCCACGGGAGTGGCCCTGGCCCAACTCACGATCGCAGGCCCGCGCCTCGGCCAGCACGGCCTCGCTGTCGCGCAACGACACCAGCGCATTCACGCCGGAGTTAAAGCGCTGGATCTGCGCCAGGTACGCCTGCATCACTTCCTCGCACGACACCTGCCGCCCATGAATGGCCCGCGACAGTTCAGTGGCATCCCAATCAACAATACTCAAGGCTTCACCTCTCTGGAAAACGGCAACGGCTTGCTCGCCCTGGGGGCCTCGCGCATGCAGTAAGTGCCCAGCAGCGTCAGCACGCATGCGAACAATACATAAAACGAGGGCGCCACCGGCGTGCCCAGCACTTTGCTCAGCCAGGTCACGATCAACGGCGCGAAACCACCGAACACCATCACCGCCACGTTATAGGCCACCGACACGCCGGTGGAGCGCACCTCAATGGGGAACTGCTCGGCCAATGCCGTCGGCGCTGGCCCGAAGAACCCGCCAATCGCCGTGCACAACATCACCTGCATCACCAGCAAGCGCTCGATGGACGGCGCGGCGGCCACCCACGCATACAACGGGTAAACCATCACGAAAAACGCCAGGGTGAAGGCCATCAGCACTGGCCGCCGCCCCAACCGATCCGAGAGCAGGCCGGACAAGGGGATCACCACGGTCATCAGCGCCACCGCAAACATCTGCACCATCAGCACCTGGTCCAGCGGCAGGCCGAGGTTCTTGTGGGCGAAGGTCGGCATGTTCACCAGCACCACGTAGAACGACACCGTCGCGCCGCATGCCAGCCCCATCGACACCAAAATACTGCGCCGATGCTCACGCAGCACTTGCATCAGGCTCGGCGCCGGGCCGGTGGCTTGCTTGCGCGCCTCGATGAATTCTTCCGGGTCTTCCATGTGCCGACGAATCCACAACCCCACCGGGCCGATCAACAAACCCAGCACAAACGGTAGGCGCCAGCCCCACAGGTCGAGGGTCTCGGGCGAAAAGAAATGCGTGACCAACGCCACCATCGCCGCCCCACCGAACACCGCCAGGCACTGCCCCACCAATTGCCAGGAGCCATACAAGCCCTTGCGATGGGCTGGCGCGCTCTCTACCAGAAATGCCGTGGCGCTCGCGTACTCACCGCCAGTGGCAAAGCCCTGGAGCATGCGCGCCACCACGATCAGCAACGGCGCGCCCATGCCGATGGCGGCATAGTTCGGCGCGAAGGCGATCAGCGCGATGGACACGGTCATCAGCCGGATAATCAACTGCATCGCCGCCTTGCGGCCTTTGCGATCAGAATAGATACCCAACAGGATGCCGCCCACCGGACGCATGAAAAAGCCCACGCCGAAGGTCGCCAGCGCCATCAGCAGCGAGGCGTACTCGTCCTCCGAGGGAAAGAACTGCCGGGCGATGATGCTGGCCAGAAAGCCGTAGACGATGAAGTCATACCATTCCAACGCGTTGCCGATCACCGCCGCCACCACTTGGCGGGTGCGCGAGACACCAGGTTTTGCAGTCTGCATGAGGAACACTCCATTCAACCGATCAGGGAAAGGGTCCAGCGGCAGAAAAAGACGTTGCTGTAGGAGCGAGCTTGCTCGCGAAAAACGCGCAGGCGACACGGGCTACCTGAAAGCGCTGCGTCAGCGTTAACGGTTTTCGCGAGCAAGCTCGCTCCTACAAGGGTTCGGGTTAGCCGGCTGGCTTGAGCCAGCTCTCGGCCAGCGCGCCCCAATAGGCGGCGCCGGTCAGTAGGATGTCGTCGTTAAAGTCATAGGCGGGGTTGTGCACCATCGGCCGCGACACGCCGTTGCCGATAAACAGGTAACTGCCGGGGCAGCGTTGCAGCATCCAGGCGAAGTCTTCGCTGCCCATCAGCGTGCGGGTGTTGCCATCCACGGCGTCGGCACCGAGCAAGGCCACGCCGACCTGGCGGGCGAATTCGGTTTCCTCGGCGTGGTTGACCAGCACCGGGTAGGCCGGGCGGTGTTCGATCTGCACCGTGCAGCAGAAGCTCGCGGCCTGGGTCTGGATGATCGCGTTGACCCGTTCCAGCATCTGTTCACGCACCTTGGGGTTGAGCGCTCGCAGGCTCAGGCGCAGCAGGGCTTGTTGGGGAATCACGTTGGCGGCTTGCCCCGCTTGCAGGGCGCCTACCGTGACCACGGCGGCTTCCTGGGTGTCGATATTGCGCGCCACCACCGTTTGCAAAGCCATGACCATGCTGGCGGCCGCCACCAGCGGGTCCACGGTCAAATGCGGCATCGAGCCGTGGCCACCTACGCCTTCGAGCGTCACGGTGAGCAAATCCTGAGAGGCCATCATCGGCCCGACACGCAAGCCCAAATGCCCCGCCGGCAGGCCCGGCATATTGTGCATGCCGAACAGCCCGTCACACGGGAAGCGCTCCAGCAAACCGTCCGCCAGCATCGCCTCGGCGCCGCCCTGGCCTTCTTCGGCGGGTTGGAAAATCAGGTTCAAGGTACCGTCGAATTGCCGCGTCGCCGCCAAGTAACGCGCGGCGCCGAGCAACATGGTGGTGTGGCCGTCATGGCCGCAAGCGTGCATGCAGCCGGCGTGCTGGCTGGTATAGGCCGCGCCGGTGTTCTCGATGATGGGCAAGGCGTCCATGTCGGCACGAATGCCCAGGGTGCGTGGGCTGCTGCCGTTGTGCAACACACCGACCACACCGGTCTTGCCGATGCCGGTGTGCACCTCGTAACCCCACTCCTTGAGTGACTGTGCGACCAGCGCTGAGGTGCGGTTCTCCTCAAAGCCGAGTTCGGGGTGGGCGTGGATATCGTGACGCACAGCGTGCAAGTCGCTGGCAACGTCACTGAGCCAATCCAGGATGTGCTGGTGCGGGCGCATGGTGATTCTCCTCACAGGCGGGTGGTCCCGTTCTTGTTGGCAACACATCGACAGCTAAGCGCGATGTGCGCGTGAGGACAATCAAAGGTGGTTCCACCCTGTGGAACCTCAGGGCCGGCTATTGAGCAGTTCGACCATTCAATTTTCGCCCGATAAGGGGTCAGCAAATAAACTGGTAACTAACCTACCGCTACCGGGCATGAGGTCAAAAAAGCTATCTATATCCAAAAACTTACAAACTCTAAACTATTGGATTCCTTCGCACAGCTGAAGGACCTTGCACCTTGAATTTCTCAAAGTCTGCGGCACTCATAAAAACCCCATCAACACAGCGCCAGGTTTTGTCAACATTAGCTGGACACTCCACCCATCTTTTTATAAAGGCATAAGGATCCTCTCCTGGCTTAGGAAGGGAAAGCCCGCGCTGAACGGCGTCCAGAAACAAGGACACCTCCAAAGAATTTTCATCCGGCATACGTTCAGCATTTTTAACCTCCACAATTTCACATACAACCAAACCATGAACCGCCGCTACCTCATACAAATAAGCCCAAGTTTTCATAACCTTCTCCAATTACTGAAATTAACTACAGACAGGAGTATCAACCCCACCCGAAACCGGCGCCACTGTCATATCTAACAGTTACGCATATCAATTCCTAATACAACTAACCTACATTAATTACAAAAAGACATATCAGTCCCGAAACGAACGTTTTTAGCGGCAGCTGCCAACGGATTATTAGTCGACTATTTAACTAAACCCGGTCTTCTTGTAGATAAACGCACTGCTCGACCCGGCCAGCTTCCAAGAGCCGCCGCGCTTCGTGAACCGTCGCTTCGCTGCCAATACGCGCTCCATCGTGCGCGATTGCGTCAGGCACGCTCCAACACCAGCGCTGGTTACAGAGCCCATGACCTGAGCGCCTACGCCCACTTTGCGATGACTCGATATACCGATGCTGTGCGACAGCATGGCGTAGAAAACGGGTCGGCTCATCCCACGCCGCAACAGCCATTTGCCACCGGTTGCGAGGGCGCATTCATAAGATTAATTTTTGCGGCGTCGCTGCTCCTCGCATTATTTGGGCGAAATGGGAAAAGCCATTACTGATGACTTGTTGCTGGCGATGCAGTCTGGCAATCAAACTCCACAACAAGTAGTACACGCCCGGTGTGCTGCATCGGGCGTCTAAATTCTTATACTGTAGAGTACTTAATCCTTTTCATGGATATACGATGAAGGATTTAGACTAGCGCATCCACGATCTCAGTGAGAAAGTCCTCTAAAAACTCACTTCCAATATCACCCCAATCCACATTCCACCGTGGCGCAGGATCAAGCGACCAGTCCGCTATAATCGGGAATGCTGGATCAAGAGCATATTCAGAAAACAGCTTACTGTCATCCTGCAGCGGAACCTTGTTAGTTTCAGGCATCCTCTTCGCAATATAGTCGGCGAGCGAGACAGCTGGATGCAACAACTTTGCATACTTGTGCCTACCTCCGTTTTTTATACCCTCTTTAATATCAGCCAACGATAAGATATTAGTATAGACCATCCGACCTATCGACCGATAGTAACGCTTCACTCCATCTGGATCACCCGCATTAGAAGTAATCCCGATATCAATCTTTCCATCATAACACGCAACAATCAAACGCCTCACATTAGCCGGCGTATAGTTATCTATATCAACCTTAATTTTACACACAAAGAAGTTATCCATACCCGTAAAGTTAAACACGCAAAACTCTTGAACTCTTGGATTTCTCGGTATGGCTGAGGGGCCTTGCTCCTTGAATTTCTCAAACGCTGCTGCGCTCATAAAAACCCCATCGACCTGGCGCCACGTTTTGTCAACATCCGCTCGACACTCTACCCATCTTTTTATATAGTCATAAGGATTATTTTTTGGCTGAAAACTATTATCTTCTAGTTCAAGAGGGGGCGCCTCGAGCCGAGCGGCTTCCAGAAACATTTGCACCGCCAAAGTATTTTCATTCGGCATACTTTCATTATTTCTAATCTCCACACTTTCACACACAGACAAACCATGAAACACCTCTTTTTTTTCATACAAATAAGCCCACCTTTTCATAACTTCCTCCAATTACAAAAATAAATGACAAAAAAGAGTATCAACCCCACATTAAATCGGCACCACTGTCACATCTAACAGTTACTCATATCAATTCCAAATAAACCCAGCCCACATCAATTACAAAAACACCTATCAGTCCCAAAACGAATGATTTTTACCGACAGCTGCCAACGGCTTATTACTAGACTCTCTAACTAAACCCGCTCTCCTTGTGGATAAGGGCACTGCTCGACCCGGCGAGTTCCCACGAGCCCCAGCGCTTGGTGAACCGTCGCTTCGCAGCTAACAGCCATATCCAAGCTCAATACGCGCTACATCGTGAGCGATTGCGTTAGGCACGTTCCAACACCAGCGCTGGTTACAAAGTCCATGACCTGAGCAACTGCTCCGCGTCAACGCAGCGGTTCCGCTTGTGAAGGCCCTCGAGCACGCCTATCACGTGCTCTATTACGCAAAAATGCTCGCGCTTGAAGCGGCCATGGACCCCAAGGCGGAGAAGTCGTGTTTGCCTCGCATTATCTGGGTGAGATGGGTAAGGCGATCATCGATGACTTGCTGCTGGCGATGCAGTCTGGCAGTCAAACTCCACAACAAGTAGTACACGCCCGGCACACTGCATCGGGTGTCTAGATACTTGTACTGTAGAGATTTAACCCTTCTTATGGATCTATAACTAACGATTCAGACTGCTTCATCCACAATCTTAGTGAGAAAATCCCATAAAAAATCATCTCTAATACTACTCAAATCCAAATTCCATTGTGGCGCAGGATCAAGCGACCAGTCCGCTATAATCGGGAACCCTGGATCAAGACCATACTCAGAAAACAGCTTACTGTCATCCTGTAGCGGAACCTTGTTAGTTTCAGGTATCTTCTTCGCAATATAGTCGACGAGCGAGACAACCGGATACAATGACCTTGCATACTTGTACCTACCTACGCCACCTATATCCTTATCAATATCAGCCAACGATAAAATATTAGTATAGACCATCCGTTCTATCGAACGATAGTAACGCTTCACTCCATCTGGAGCACCCGCATTAGAAGTAATCCCGATATCAATCTTTCCATCATAGTACGCAACAATCAAACGCCTCACATCAGCCGGCGTATAGTTATCTATATCAACCTTAATCTTACACCGAAAAAAGTTATCCATACCCGTAAAGTTAAACACGCAAAACTCTTGAACTCTTGGATTTCTTGGTATGGCTGAGGGGCCTTGCTCCTTGAATTTCTCAAACGCTGCTGCGCTCATAAAAACCCCGTCGACCTGGCGCCACGTTTTGTCAACATCCGCTCGACACTCTACCCATCCTTTTATAAAGGCATCAGGATTATTTTTTGGGTAAAAAACATTGTCTTTTATTATTAGTTCAGCAAGGGGCGTCCCGAGCCGAACGGACTCCAGAAACGTTTGCACCTCCAAAGTATTTTCATCCGGCATACTTTCATCATTTCTAATCTCCACACTTTCACACACAGACAAACCATGAAGCACCTCTTTTTCATACAAATAAGCCCACGTTTTCATAACTTCCTCCAATTACGAAAATGAATGACAAGCAAGAGTATCAACCCCACATTAAATCGGCACCACTGTCACATCTAACAGTTACGCATATCAATTTCGAATAAACCCAACCCACATCAATTACAAAAACACATATCAATCCCAAACGAATGTTTTTTACCGGCAGCTGCCAACGGCTTATTACTAGACTCTCTAATTAAACCCGCTCTCTTTGTGAATAAGGGCACTGCTCGACCCGGCCAGCTCCCACGAGCCGCAGCGCTTGGTGAACCGTCGCTTCGCAGCTAACAGCCATATCCAAGCTCAATACGCGCTACATCGTGAGCGATTGCGTTAGGCACGTTCCAACACCAGCGCTGGTTACAAAGTCCATGACCTGAGCGACTGCTCCGCGTCAACGCCGGGGTTCCGCTTGTGGAGGCCCTCGAGCACGCCTCTCACGTGCTCTATTACGCAAAAATGCTCTCCCTTGAAGCCGCCATGGACCCAAGGGCCGAGAAGTTCGCATTCGCCTCGCATTACCTGGGCGAAATGGGCAAGGCCATCATCGATGACCTGCTGCTGGCGATGCAGCCTGGCACTCCACCTGTGCAGTAAGTAATACGCGCCCGGTGCACGGCATCGGGCGCCGCAGTTTCATCGGACTTATACGACGAAACTCACGGAATCGTCTGACTTTACCCTAAGTAAATCCCTCTCCAGAGTTTGGCTTGCTACTGAATTTTCCTTACTCATTTGCCTCGATTGAAATGCGTTACGCGTCAGTTTTCTTATCGGGACGAGCAGGGAAGTACGGCCAAAAAACATGGATAAGAGGCAAAAAAATGAGCGTAGGTTATTTCGTCCGCCAAGGTGATAAAACCAGTTGCGGCGGGGAAGTACTGGACGGAGATCAAAGGACCCATATGCATGGCAGTCTTCGTGCGTGCGAAGGTGACCCAGTCACCTGTGGCAAGGATGGGCAAACGTACAAGATCATCGGCGGCATCTCTTTCATGCAAAGCAATGGCCGGCTTATTGCCGGTACGTTGGACAGCTACAGCGGCTGTCCCTGTAAAGCCGAGCTGATTCCATCGGTGTTACTCGGCAAGTACCACAGCAGAGGTGGCTCAGTTGTGAGCGCCAACAGACTGGCCGTTGAGCCGGTCCAGCCAGCAACCCACTGGACAGCCCCCTCTCAACGCACGTCCAACCAGCCAAGTGAGTCGCCCCAATCCGCATTTGCCGCATTTAAAGCGCTCATAGGCGAGGAACCAGGTTTTTATATCGTGCCCAAAAGCATGAGCCGCGAGGCGCTAGAGGCCACACTTTTTCCGACGCTCGACCCGGCTGTAATGCGCAACTTTCAATCGCTGAATCCCAACACAGGGCACGTCAAAGCCGGCTCGATGATCGTGCTCAGCGACCCGAAAAACACCTTCTGCACGTATGAAGAAGCTCAGTTGATGCAGGCTGCACAACACGTCAGCGCATCTCTGGAGGATCTGACGCCGGACGAGGCTGACTTTCTGTATCGTCACGGTGCTGAAATCGCCGGTTTCATCGGCCATACCTCAACCTGGCTCGGCGTCAGTGCGGTGGTGATGGAAAAGCACCTGAGCAACTTGCGCGACACGCTCCAGGCCATGGAGCGCCTGCATCAGGACAACTATCGGCAGCACGGGCACCTTAGATCACCGCAGTTCTTTGCTGATCGCCAACGGTTGATGAACCAGTTGGATGCTCATCTGCTCAACTCCACCCGCCTGCGCGGGCAGACCACCCTAGGCGATCATCCCAAGTTGAAAACGGCCCTGGGTATATCCAGTCGCAGCTTGGTGCATCACTGGGACAAGGCGGGTGGGCCGGGGCAGATTCCGGGGTATGCCGCTCATGTGGAGGCGACGAGTCGGGCTGCCAAATACATGAAGACGGGCGGGTACATCGGGATTGGTATTGGCGGTGTTTCGTCGGTTTTGGCCATTCAACAGATATGTACCGGCGATTCGATTGCAACGTGTGAGAAGGTTAAGTTTTCTGAAGGTGGAAAATTTGGTGGGTCTACTATTGGTGGTTATATGACTGGAAAAATCGCCCAATCAGCGAGTGGCCCCATCTGCTTGGCGCTTGGCGTCTCTACTGGTATCGGTGGTTTTGTCTGCGTTGCGGCTGTTGTGGGAGCTGGCGCCTGGCTGGGAACGACTGTCGGAGGTATGAAAGGCGAAGAGCTAGGAGAGAAGTTGTATGAGAAAACCTTGCCATGATATCGGAGGAGTTTTGGAATTCTTGGGTAGGTATCTGGCTTGTGGCTGGCCCATTCCTGCTGGGAGTTGCCAGTGTTGTATACAGTCTTTATCTCAGCCATCGCCACTTGAACGCCATAAAGGATGCTTTGAAGAATAGTCGCTATGTTTATCTTTGGGGGCCGAGCCTAGGAAAACGAGGTTTGGTTTGGTCTCTATTAGAAATAGCAAAAATCACAGGGATGATAATGATGCCGAGGGCGTATATTCAGCTAGGAGATCTAGACTCTGGTGATATAAAAAACTTTCCTCCTTATCTGAAGTTTCTATTAAAAATTGATTTTGCAATGTTGGTAAGCGGTGTCGTTTGGCTAGCAGTTATATCTATGTTACAGGCGCTTAAGTAACTTGGTGGATGGCTACTGAGTGCTGGAGGCCAGCATTCAGTATGCCCAGCCGCCATGGGGTATATCACTAGGGTAAGGCTGAGGCCGAGGCAGATTCCGGGGTATGCCGCGCATGTGGAGGCGGTCAGCCGTGCCACGAAGTATATGAAGGCGGGTAGTTATATTGGTATTGGCCTTGGCGGCGTGTCTTCGTTGCTGGCTATTCAGCAGGTCTGTAATGGGGGCTCTGGGGCGGCTTGCGAGAGGGTCAAGTTCACGGAGGTAGGAAAATTTGGTGTTTCTACTGGTGTTAGCGCGTGGGGAGGGAGCGCAGCCCGAGTTGCCAGTGGCCCGATTTGCTTTGCGCTGGGCGTCTCCTCAAGCATTGGAGGGGTTGTCTGTGTCGCAGCTGTTGTAGGTGCTGGGGCGTGGATGGGTACGACAGGTGGCGGGATAGCTGAAGAAACTATCGGAGAGATGATCATTTACGAGGTTGCCCATCCATGACCATTCTCGACACCTGGCCCACATGGTTAGCAATCATAGTCATCGGTGGCTGGGCTCTGCTTGCGATTGCAGGTATGGCATACAGTCTGTACCTAAGCCACCACTACTTGGACGCCATAAAGGAGGCCTTGAAGAACAGCCGTTATATGTATATCTGGGGGCCTAGTCTGGGTAGGAGGGGCTTGATTTGGTCTCTATTGGAAATGTCAAAAATATCCGGAATGATCCTGATGCCGAGGGCATCGCTTCGCGCCGGAGAACTAGACCCCAGCGACCTTGAAAGCTTCCCGCTCTATCTCAAACTTCGACTGAAAATAATGACGATGTCGATGTGGGGTAGCGGCGTCTGGCTAGCAGTCGTATGTGCGGTGATAAAAGGTAGCTAATGCGACTCTCAGCGTCCGGTCTCAACCTCGCGCAGCGCTGGGGCATGACGGTAGTAGTATGGTTAACGCCAGCTAAATATCAGAGGCTACTCAACCATGATGAGCATCGACACTTGGCCTCCCTGGGTTGCAATCTTTGTTTTGGGAGCCCCAGGTCTGCTCGCAGTTGCCGGGATCGCTCATAGTTTGCACCTGAGCCACCGTCATCTGGACGCATTAAAGGAGGCTTTGAAAAACAGTCGGTATATCTACCTCTGGGGAGATAGCCTGGGAAAACGGGGCTTGATTTGGTCACTCTTGGAAATATCAAAAATCGCGGGGATGGTCGTGTGGCCGAGGGCTTATGTTCTTACCGGTGATGTAAATCCTGCTGATATCGAAACATTTCCAGCTCGTCTGAAACGGCGTCTGATCGTCAATATGACGCTGATGTTCACGTCATTCACATGGGGGGTAGTTGCCGCCATGCTTGTGAAGTTCAGGTAGCTCAAACGGGCCTCAACCGAGGTCCGACATCAGCAAAAAACCAGCGCCATTGCGTCCGCCAGCGCATATCCCCTGTGGGAGCGGGGGTGATCGGGGTGTCAGGGAGTCAGGCGGCAGCCTTGGCGGTTCCCCATCCACCTTGCCGTATGCGTACGCCCCAACCCACTCGCCGTGACTTCACTGCGTTCCGGCGAGTCAGTGAACGCACTGATCGGCACGTACTGCTTCACATACCCCAGGCAATACTGCGCCGGGTTGTTGGCCACATACCGGCACGAACAATACTCCTTGGCCGTGTACGCCGCGATGATGTCGGGGAAGGCTTGCAGGTTGACGCGCTCATGCCAAACCCAGCCCAAGAGTGCGATAAACAACACCAGTAAAACGCTGATGAACGGATGACGACGAATCATGAGCGCACCGCCGCCAGCACGCGCTGGAGCAGTTCGTTATGCCGGTAACTGCCATCGCGATCATCGCCGTAACGCACGATCACCAGGTGTTCATCAGGCAGCACAAACAGCGCCTGGCCCCAGTGCCCCAGCGCGGCGAAGGTGGTGGCCGGTGCGTCGGGCCAGGGTCGGGGGGCGCCGGTGTTGAGCCACCAATGGCCGCCCGGCACAGCTTCATCCTGGCCGGCTTCGTAGCGGTCGAAGGGCCTGCGGTTGAAGGCGACCCAGTCCTGGGGCAGCAGTTGCCGCTCGCCCCAGCGCCCATCCCGCGCCATCAGCAGCCCTACTCGTGCCAGATCGCGGGCCGTGAGGTAGGCATAAGACGAGGCGACAAACGTCTCATCGGCATCGGTTTCCCAGGTTGCGTCGCGAATGCCCAGGGGCTGGAACAGCGCGTCCCACGGGTAGTTCATGTAGGCCTTGTGGCCGAGCATGCCCTTGAGCGCGGCGGACAGGATATTGCTGTCGCCACTGGAATAACGGAAAGCCTGGCCAGGGGGGGCAGCGGCCTCGGTATCCGCCGCGAATTGCGCCATGTCGGTGTGGCCACGGGTGTAGAGCATCGCCACCACCGAAGATTTCAATGGGGCGTACTCGTAGTCTTCCTGCCAATCCAACCCCGAGGCCCAGTGCAGCAGGTCGGCCATGCTCACCTTGGGATGCTGCTTCATCGGCGGGTAGAAACGTGCAGCGGGGTCGCTGAGTTTGAAGCGGCCTTGCCCATAGGCCACGCCCAGCACGGTAGCCATCAGGCTTTTGCTGACGGACCAAGTCAGGTGCGGCGTGCTGGCAGTGGTGGGCGCGGCGTAGCGTTCATAAATGATTTCGCCGTCACGAATGACCAGCAACGCATCGGTGCGAATACCGTTGCGGGTGGCATCGTCGCGGGGTGGGAAAGCGTAGGCGTCCAAGGCATCGACAGCGGGACCGGCGAGGGCTGTGCCCACGGCCCACTCCTTTTCAGGCCAGATTTCAGCGCGGGCATTCACGGTGACAAACAGCAGGGCAACGCACAACAGGCCTCGGACCATGGACGCGAACTCAAGGGGGGCATTCAAGCCCGCGAGCCTAGCTCACGCCAGTGACAGATTTGCGACAAGGGGCCTGTCATCCAACCGTCACCGTAACTTCATGGAGCTGACACCGAGGCTACATAGCCTGACTTTGGACAACAAAGTCGACTGGCCGCAACCTGGCCGGCACCCGGAGACTCGCTATGACTCAGATCGCCCGCATCAGCGACAAAGGCAATGAACGCCGTCTGCAAGCCGAACGCCTGGTAGGCGCACAGGCATTGCAGGAAGCCCAGGCCCTGCGGTTCAACGTGTTCAGCGGCGAATTCAACGCCAAGCTGAAAGGCGCGGAACTGGGTCTGGACATGGATGACTATGATGTTCACTGCAGCCATATCGGCGTGCGGGATTTGAACAGCGGTCGACTCGTCGCCACCACCCGTCTGCTCGACCACCAGGCCGCCAGCACCCTGGGCCGGTTCTACAGTGAAGAAGAATTCAGCCTGCATGGCCTGCTGCACTTGCAGGGCCCAATCCTGGAAATCGGCCGTACCTGCGTCGACCCGGCCTACCGCAATGGTGGCACCATCGCGGTGCTCTGGGGCGAGTTGGCCGAGGTGCTCAACCAGGGCGGCTACAGTTACCTGATGGGTTGCGCGAGCATCCCGATGCACGATGGCGGCATCCAGGCCCACGCGATCATGCAGCGCTTGCGCGAGCGCTACCTGTGCAACGAACACCTGCGCGCCGAACCGAAAAAACCACTGCCGGCCCTGGACCTGCCGTCCAACGTCATCGCCGAAATGCCGCCGCTGCTCAAGGCCTACATGCGCCTGGGCGCGAAGATCTGCGGCGAGCCATGCTGGGATGAAGACTTCCAGGTGGCCGACGTGTTTATCCTGCTCAAGCGCGACGAGTTGTGCCCGCGCTACGCGCGCCACTTCAAGGCGGCCATGTGATGAACCGCCTGCGCATTTACGGGCGCATCGCCCGCGTGCTGTTGGTGGTGGGGCTGGGGTTGAGCATGGCCAGTGTGTTTGGCCTGTTCGAGCGCCTGGGGGTGGCTAACTCGATGGTGCGGCGCCAGCGTTGGTCACGCTTCTTTATGGCGCGACTGACCAACGCCCTGCCCTTTCGTGTGACGGTGCACGGCGAGTTGCCGCAAACGCCGATGCTGTGGGTGAGCAATCATGTGTCCTGGACGGATATCCCGTTGCTGGGCATGGTGGCGCCGATGTCGTTTTTGTCCAAGGCCGAGGTGCGTACCTGGCCGGTGGCGGGCTGGCTGGCGGCCAAGGCGGGCAGCCTGTTTATTCGTCGCGGTTCAGGTGACAGCCAACTGATCCGCAAGCAGATGACCCGTCATCTGGAGCAACAGCACCCCTTGCTGATGTTCCCCGAAGGCACCACCACCGACGGTCGCGGCCTGCGCACGTTCCACGGGCGCTTGCTGGCCAGCGCAATCGATGCGGATGTGTCACTGCAGCCGGTAGCGATTCGGTATCTGCGCGACGGCCAAGTCGACCCGCTGGCGCCCTTTATTGGCGATGATGATTTGCTCTCGCACCTGATGCGCTTGTTTTCCAATGACCGCGGCGATGTAGAGATTCATGTGCTCAAGCCGATTGCCTGCGCTGGGCAGGAACGTGCGGCATTGGCGTATCAGGCGCAGCAGGCGGTACAGAAGGCGTTGTTTGGTGAAGCGGTGCGACCGGTCGAACCACGCGGCACCTTGATTGCCGCCTGAACACGATTCGTCTGTAGGAGCGAGCTTGCTCGCGAAAAACGCACAAGCGCCGCGTTCATTCAGGAAGCCCGCGTTATCGTTGGCGATTTTCGCGAGCAAGCTCGCTCCTACAGAAGGCCTGCAAGATGGGGTAGAACTCACTGAAGTCCCGGCTCAGCGGCTCATACAAAACCCGCAACTCCTGCATCGCATACCCTAACTCTTCAGGCTGTGTCAGCCGCCGCGAAATCCCGCGCAGCACCTGGTCCATCACCGCAAACTCGCGGTACGAGCCTAACCAATCATCCGCTGCCATATACGGCGCAATCTGCGCCAACCGCCCCGGCAACGCGGGTTCGGCCGCCAACACCCGATACACCTGGGACGTAAAACGCTCCAGGGGCTGGTCGGCATACAGCGCCCAATCGCGCGCCAGGCAATGGTCAAAAAACACATCGAGGACGATGCCGGCATAGCGCCTGCGGGTCTGGCTGAAACGCGACAACGCCTCCCCCACCAAGGGGTGGCTATCGGTGAACCGGTCGATGGAGCGATGCAGCTGGATCGCCGCTTCGATTTGCGGGCTGAACTGGCCCTGCAGGCGGCCTTTGACGAAGTCGCCATAGAGGCTGCCGAGCAGTTGTGCAGGAAGTTGGCCGCCCAGGTGCAGATGTGCGAGATAATTCATGCCGCGCAGTCTACCACTGCCACCCACATATCGTTATAACCCGATATACCGATTCGCTTTGGCCTCAGATCAAAATCATATTGGTATATCGGGATATGACGATTTAAAGTTCGCCTCATCGCGATATAACGCTTTACGACACCGAGCACCCTGCCATGTCCATCGACCTCGACGAAATAATAAAAGCCCTGGCGCACCCAGTACGACGAGACATCCTCACCTGGCTCAAAGACCCGAAAGTGCAGTTCCCCGAGCAACTGCACAACCACGAATACGGCATTTGCGCCGGGCAGATCGACCAGCGCTGCGGCTTGTCCCAGTCGACCGTGTCGGCCCACCTGGCCACCTTACAACGGGCGGGGTTGATCAGCAGCCAGAAGGCCGGGCAGTGGCACTTTTTCAAGCGCAATGAGGAAGTGATCCAAGCCTTTCTCAGCGCGCTCATCACCGAACTCAGCGCACCGTAATCACCAAGGACACGCCCCATGCCCCTCTCGCTACTCATACTGGCCCTGAGCGCCTTCGCCATCGGCACCACCGAGTTCGTCATCATGGGCTTGCTGCCCGATGTGGCGACGGACCTGGGTGTGTCGATTCCCGGCGCCGGCTGGCTGGTCACCGGCTATGCCCTGGGCGTGGCCATCGGCGCGCCGTTCATGGCACTGGCCACCGCCAAGCTGCCACGCAAGGCGGCGCTGGTAGCGTTGATGGGTATTTTCATTATCGGCAACCTGCTCTGTGCCCTGGCAAGCGACTACAACGTGCTGATGTTTGCCCGTGTGGTCACGGCGTTGTGTCACGGTGCCTTCTTCGGGATTGGCTCGGTGGTGGCGGCCAACCTGGTGCCGGCCAACAAACGCGCGTCGGCGGTGGCGTTGATGTTCACCGGGTTGACCCTGGCCAACGTGCTGGGCGTGCCCCTGGGTACGGCGCTGGGCCAGGAAGCCGGCTGGCGCTCGACCTTCTGGGCCGTAACCGTGATTGGCGTGATTGCCTTGATCGGCCTTATTCGCTTCTTGCCGGCCAAGCGTGACGAAGAAAAACTCGACATGCGCGCCGAACTGGCCGCCCTCAAGGGCGCCGGTATCTGGTTGTCGCTGAGCATGACCGCGCTGTTTGCCGCGTCAATGTTCACCCTCTTTACCTATGTTGCACCGCTGCTCGGCGATGTCACCGGCGTGTCGCCCAAAGGCGTGACCTGGACCCTGCTGCTGATCGGCCTGGGCCTCACCGTGGGCAACATCATCGGCGGCAAGCTGGCCGACAAACGCCTGGCGGCCACCTTGATCGGCGTGTTCATCAGCATGGCGGTGGTGTCCACGCTGCTGAGCTGGACCAGTATCGCGGTGATCCCAACCGAGATCACCCTGTTCCTGTGGGCCACCGCCTCGTTCGCCGCCGTGCCGGCGCTGCAAATCAACGTGGTGACCTTCGGCAAGGCCGCGCCAAACCTGGTGTCCACCCTGAACATCGGCGCCTTCAACATTGGCAACGCCCTCGGCGCCTGGGTCGGCGGCAGCGTGATTGCCCACGGTTTCGGCCTGACCAGCGTGCCGCTGGCGGCCGCCGCACTGGCGATTCTCGCGCTGCTGGTGACCCTGATCACTTTCCGTCAGGGCGGCAATGCCGACCTGGCCCCCGCGACCCACTGATCAACTTAAAGAGAAGGTGTTTTTTCCATGACGACTATTTTCGATCCGATCACACTGGGCGACGTGCAGCTGTCGAACCGCATCATCATGGCGCCGCTGACCCGCTGCCGCGCGGATGCCGGGCGCGTGCCCAACGCATTGATGGCCGAGTACTACGTGCAGCGCGCCTCCGCCGGGCTGATCCTCAGCGAAGCCACTTCCGTGACGCCGATGGGCGTGGGCTACCCGGACACCCCCGGCATCTGGTCCAACGACCAGGTGCGCGGCTGGGCCAACATCACCAAGGCCGTGCATGGCGCGGGCGGCAAGATCTTCCTGCAACTGTGGCACGTCGGCCGGATTTCCCACGAGTCCTACCTGAACGGCGAAACCCCGGTGGCCCCGAGTGCAGTCCAGGCTAAAGGCCACGTCAGCCTGGTTCGCCCACTGGCCGACTACCCGACCCCACGCGCCCTGGAAACCGCTGAAATCGCCGACATCGTCGACGCTTATCGCACCGGCGCCGAGAACGCCAAGGCCGCCGGTTTCGACGGCGTGGAAATCCACGGCGCCAACGGCTACCTGCTCGACCAGTTCCTGCAAAGCAGCACCAACCAACGCACCGACCAGTACGGTGGCTCTTTGGAAAACCGTGCGCGCCTGTTGCTGGAAGTCACCGACGCCGCCATCGAAGTCTGGGGCGCCGGCCGCGTGGGCGTGCACCTGGCACCGCGTGCTGACGCTCATGATATGGGCGACGACAACCTTGCCGAGACCTTTACCTACGTCGCCAGCGAACTGGGTAAGCGCGGCATCGCCTTTATCTGCTCCCGCGAAAAAGAAGGCGCGGACAGCCTGGGCCCACAGCTGAAAAAAGCCTTCGGCGGTGCGTACATCGCCAACGAGCGCTTCACCAAAGACAGCGCCAATGCCTGGCTGGCGGCGGGCAAGGCGGATGCGGTGGCCTTTGGTATTCCCTTCATCGCCAACCCGGACCTGCCGGCGCGACTGAAGGCCGATGCGCCGTTGAACGAGCCGCACCCGGAGACCTTCTACGGTAAAGGCCCGGTGGGTTATATCGACTACCCGACGCTGCCGATCTAACGTAACCCGCAAACCCAATACTGGGTAGGAGCGAGCTTGCTCGCGAAAAACGTCAACGATAACGCGCGCTTCCTGAATGAACGCGGCGTCTGTCAGTTTTTTCGCGAGCAAGCTCGCTCCTACAGTGTCAGGGGTAGCCTCTTGGAAACATCGCTTCACAGAACCGCAACAATATCGCTACAAAATACTTAGCCGGCTACCTATCAACCGCCCGCCATGCCGTATATAAAGTCACCCCACAAATCAGGCAGAAGGACGATTGACCGTCTTTAGGCTTTACTGTTGACACAACGGGTTGCAATTACGCATTTTGTTTCAATTGCGCAGGCTGGGGCTCAGGCGCAGCATGTCCAGCCCTATATCAGCCCAGCGCTCGGCATCCTGATGCAGTTCAAAGCTATCGGGGACCAGCAGCCACTGGCCGATCAAACCGTGGATAAAGGCATGCAAGCAGACAGCCCCACGGGTGGTGTCGAGATTTTCAGGCAGTTGCCCGCGATTGACCGCGTTACGCAACGTCAGGCTGATACGCAGGTTGCATTCCAGGCTATGGGTCTGGCGTTGGCGGCGCATGTCGCACATTTCATCGGTGAACTCGCACTTATGAAACAGAATCTCGTTGATGCGCCGGGTTTTCGGGTCCAGGGCCACTTCATGGTAAAGATGAATCAGCAGCTTGCGCATGCAGCCCAGCGGGTCGACTTCATCCTCGCTTTCACTCGCCCGGGCCAATTCGTCCAAGGGTTCGTGCAGCGTGTCGAGCAAGGCCTGGAGCAAATCGGACTTATTGCTGAAATGCCAATAGATAGCCCCACGCGTGACGCCCGCCAGCGCGGCGATGTCCGCCAGGGTGGTACGCGCCACGCCACGCTCATAAAAGGCTTGCTCGGCGGCTTGGAGAATCTGGCTGCGCGTTTCCTGAGCTTCCTCTTTGGTGCGACGAACCATGGCAGTAAAACCTCAATCAGGACACTGTGGATGGTACTTGACCACCATCTGAATAATTGTGGGACGACGCCGTCATGGGCGCCGAACGTACTAGAATCGAGGCTTGCGGCGGTGCTTTGTCAGCATTGCGCGAAGCCTGTCAAGAGTTTACAAACAACCATGAACGTAAGTATATTGCGTAGCAAGCTACTTATCCACTCACGGCTTGTTTTTTACCCTTCCACACTTCTTGTGCGCACTCTGCGCGCCTGACCCGAGGATCTTCATGCAACTTAAGCCAGCTGTTACCGCTCTGGTCACTGCCGTCGCCCTGGCATCGCTGCTCAGCGGATGTAAAAAGGAAGAAGCGGCACCGCCCGCTCAAACCCCTCAGGTCGGCGTGGTCACCATTCAACCGCAAGCCTATACCCTGACCACCGAGCTGCCAGGCCGCACCACGGCCTTTCGCATTGCGGAAGTTCGGCCGCAGGTCAACGGCATCATTCTCAAGCGCCTGTTCAAGGAAGGCGCCGACGTGAAGGAAGGGCAACAGCTCTACCAGATCGACCCGTCGGTGTATGAGGCCACGCTCAAAAGCGCGCAAGCCAGCCTGACCCAGACCAAGTCCATCACCGATCGCTACAAGCAATTGGTCGATGAGCAAGCCGTCAGCCGCCAGGAATACGACACCGCCGTTGCCAACCGCATGACGGCCGAGGCAAACGTTCAAACCGCCCAGATCAATGTGCGCTACACCAAGGTGTACGCGCCGATCTCCGGGCGTATTGGCCGTTCTGCGGTGACCGAAGGCGCACTGGTCAGCAATGGCCAGGCCGACGCCATGGCGGTCATTCAGCAACTGGACCCGATCTACGTCGACGTCACGCAGTCTTCGGCTGAAATGCTCAAGCTGCGCCGCGACCTGGCCAGTGGCCAACTGGAAAAAGCCGGCGACAACGCTGCCAAGGTCAAGCTGACCCTGGAAGACGGCACGGCCTACGCCCAGGACGGTAAGCTCGAGTTCTCCGAAGTGTCGGTCGACCAGACCACCGGTTCCGTGACCCTGCGCGCCGTGTTCCCCAACCCTGACCATGTGCTGCTGCCGGGCATGTTCGTGCACGCCCAGTTGCTGGCCGGTGTGAACAGCAAGGCCATCCTGGCTCCGCAGCAAGGCGTGACCCGCGACCTGCGCGGCATTCCAACGGCGCTGATCGTGAACAAGGACAACAAGGTCGAGCAACGCGAACTGGTTGCCAACCGTACCGCCGGTGCCTACTGGCTGGTGGAAAAAGGCCTCAATGCCGGTGACCGCGTCATCACCGAAGGCTTGCAGTACGTCAAGCCGGGCGCCGAGGTGAAGGTCACGGAAGCTGCCAACGCTAAACCCGCCGGTACCGCTGCAGCGCCTGCTGCCGCTGCTGGTCAAGGGGAGTAATCCATGTCGAAATTTTTTATCGACCGTCCCATTTTCGCCTGGGTAATTGCCCTGGTGATCATGCTGGTCGGGGCACTCTCGATCCTGAAGTTGCCCATCAACCAATACCCGGCCATTGCGCCAACGGCCATTGATATCCAGGTGACCTACCCAGGCGCGTCCGCACAAACCGTGCAGGACACCGTGGTGCAGGTCATCGAGCAACAGCTCAACGGTATCGACAACCTGCGTTATGTCTCCTCGGACAGTAACTCCGACGGCAGCATGACCATCACCGTAACGTTCAACCAGGGTACCAACCCGGATATCGCCCAGGTTCAGGTACAGAACAAGCTGAACCTGGCCACCCCACTGCTGCCACAAGAAGTGCAGCAACAGGGTATCCGCGTGACCAAGTCGGTGAAGAACTTCCTGATGGTGATCGGTCTGGTGTCGGAAGACGGCAGCATGACCAAGGACGACCTCTCCAACTACATCGTGTCCAACATCCAGGACCCGATCTCCCGTACCGCGGGGGTGGGTGACTTCCAGGTGTTCGGTTCGCAGTACGCCATGCGTATCTGGCTCGACCCAGCCAAGCTCAACAACTACCAGCTCACGCCAGTGGACGTCAGCAATGCCATCAAGGCCCAGAACGTGCAGGTGGCCACCGGCCAACTGGGCGGCCTGCCTGCCCTGCCCGGCACCCAGCTGAACGCCACGATCATCGGCAAGACGCGCCTGCAAAGCACCGAGGAATTCGCCAAGATCCTGATGAAGGTGAACACCGACGGCTCGCAGGTTCGCCTGGGTGACGTCGCGCGTATCGAACTGGGCGGCCAGAACTACAGCATCAGTGCACAGTTCAACGGCAAGCCGGCTTCGGGTATGGCGATCAAGCTGGCGGCCGGTGCCAACGCACTGGACACTGGCAAGGCCATCCGCGAAACAGTCAAGTCCCTGGAGCCGTTCTTCCCGCCTGGCATGAAGGCGGTGGTGCCGTATGACACCACGCCGGTCGTGACCGAATCGATCTCCGGTGTAGTTCACACCCTGGTCGAAGCGATCGTGCTGGTGTTCCTGGTGATGTTCCTGTTCTTGCAGAACTTCCGTGCCACCATCATCACCACCATGACCGTACCGGTGGTATTGCTGGGTACCTTCGGGATCCTGGCGGCGTGCGGCTTCACCATTAACACCCTGACCATGTTCGGCATGATCCTGGCCATCGGCTTGCTCGTGGACGATGCCATCGTGGTGGTGGAAAACGTCGAGCGGGTGATGGCCGAGGAGCACCTGTCGCCCAAGGAAGCAACGATCAAGTCCATGGGCCAGATCCAGGGCGCCCTGGTGGGTATTGCCCTGGTGCTCTCGGCGGTACTGCTGCCGATGGCGTTCTTCGGTGGTTCCACCGGTGTGATCTACCGGCAGTTCTCCATCACCATTGTTTCGGCGATGGCGTTGTCGGTACTGGTTGCCCTGATCTTCACCCCGGCGTTGTGCGCCACCATGCTCAAGCCGATTGATCCGGAAAAACACGGCCAACCCAAGCGCGGCTTCTTCGGCTGGTTCAACCGCACCTTCGACCGTGGCGTACTCAAGTACGAGCGCGGTGTGGGCGGCATGATCAAGCACAAGATCCCTGCGTTTCTGGTGTATGCGCTGATCCTGGTCGGCATGATCTGGATGTTCACCCGTATTCCAAGCGCGTTCCTGCCTGAGGAAGACCAGGGTGTGATCTTCGCCCAGGTGCAGACACCGGTCGGTGCTTCGGCTGAGCGCACGCAAAAAGTCGTCGACGACATGCGCGCCTTCCTGCTGAACGACAAGGAAGGCGAGCCAGGCGAAGGCAAGGCGGTGAAGTCGGTGTTTACCGTGAACGGCTTCAACTTCGCCGGTCGTGGCCAGAGCTCCGGGCTTGCGTTCGTGATGCTCAAGCCGTGGGATGAGCGTGATTCGAGCCAGTCGGTGTTCGAAGTGGCCAAGCGTGCCCAGGGTTACTTCTTCGGGGCCTTCAAGGACGCCATGGTTTTCGCCATCGTGCCGCCTTCGGTACTGGAGCTGGGTAACGCCACCGGTTTCGACGTGTTCCTGCAAGACCAGGGTGGCGTCGGCCACGACAAGCTGATGGCTGCACGTAACCAGTTCCTGGGTGCGGCGGCACAGAGCAAGGTGCTGGCCGGCGTACGTCCTAACGGCGTGAACGACGAGCCGCAGTACGAGCTGACCGTTGACGACGAGAAGGCCAGTGCCCAAGGCATCAGCCTCGCGGATATCCAGCAGACCCTGGCCATTGCGTTGGGTGGTAGCTACATCAACGACTTCATCGACCGTGGTCGCGTGAAGAAGGTGTATGTACAAGGTGACGCCGCCAGCCGCATGTCGCCCGAAGACCTGGACAAATGGTACGTGCGCAGCAACGACGGGAAAATGGTGCCGCTGTCGGCTATCTCGTCGGGCCAGTGGATCTACGGTTCGCCCAAGCTTTCGCGATACAACGGTGTAGCGGCGATGGAAATCCTCGGTACCCCGGCACCTGGCTACAGTACCGGTGATGCGATGGCCGAAGTTGAACGCATTGCCAAAGAACTGCCGGCCGGTGTCGGTTATGCCTGGACAGGCCTGTCGTACGAAGAACGCCTTTCCGGTTCCCAGGCGCCAGCGCTGTACGCACTGTCGCTGCTGGTCGTGTTCCTGTGCCTGGCAGCACTGTACGAAAGCTGGTCGATCCCGATCGCGGTGATTCTGGTTGTACCTCTGGGTGTGATAGGTGCACTGATCGCCACCAGCATGCGCGGTTTGTCCAACGACGTGTTCTTCCAGGTGGGCCTGTTGGTGACGGTGGGCCTGGCGGCGAAAAACGCCATCCTCATCGTGGAATTCGCCAAGGAACTGCATGAGCAAGGCAAAGGCATCGTCGAGGCGGCTATCGAAGCGTCCCGCATGCGTCTGCGCCCGATCATCATGACCTCGTTGGCGTTCATGCTCGGCGTACTGCCACTGGCAATTTCCACCGGCGCCGGTTCAGGCAGCCAGCACGCAATCGGTACCGGCGTTATCGGCGGTATGATCACGGCCACTGTGCTGGCGATCTTCTGGGTGCCGCTGTTCTACGCCACCGTGTCCGCCGCTGGCGAGCGCAAAAAGAAAGACACTACTGAAACTCCTAAAGAGGCTGGCCAATGAGCAAGTCGCTACTTTCCCTAGCCGTCACCGCATTCGTGCTCAGTGGCTGCTCGCTGATACCTGACTATCAGCGTCCCGAAGCGCCGGTGGCCGCGCAGTTCCCGCAGGGGCCGGCGTATTCGTCGGCCCAGGCGCCGAGCCAGGCCGCTGCCGAGCAAGGCTGGAAGCAGTTTTTCCATGACCCTGCCCTGCAACAGCTGATCCAGACCGCGTTGGTGAACAACCGTGACCTGCGTGTCGCGGCGCTGAACATCGACGCCTATGCGGCGCAGTACCAGATCCAGCGTGCCGACCTGTTCCCGGCGGTATCGGCCACCGGTAACGGCAGCCGTTCGCGTACCCCGGCCAAGCTGTCGCAGACCGGCGAATCGACCATTGCCAGCCAGTACTCGGCGGGCCTTGGCATCAGTTCGTATGAGCTGGACCTGTTCGGCCGCGTGCGCAGCCTCAGTGAAGAAGCGCTGCAAAAGTACTTCGCCACTGAAGAAGCGCGCCGCAGCACCCAAATCAGCCTGGTGGCCAGCGTGGCGAATGCCTACCTGACCTGGCAGGCCGACAAGGAGCTGCTCAAGCTGACCCAGGACACCCTGGCCGCATTCGAGCAAAGCTACAAGCTCACCTCGCGCAGCAATGAAGTCGGCGTGGCCTCGGCCCTCGACCTCAGCCAGGCACGCACCTCGGTGGAAAACGCCCGTGTGCAACTGGCCCGTTACACCCGCCAGGTGGCCCAGGACGAAAACAGCCTGACCCTGCTGCTGGGCACCGGCCTGCCGGCGAATATCGCCAGCAAGCCGCTGTCCGATGACCTGCTCAGCGAAGTGCCGGCCGGGTTGCCATCGGACCTGTTGCAACGTCGTCCCGACATTGTGCAGGCCGAGTACAACCTCAAGGCGGCCAACGCCAATATCGGCGCGGCCCGCGCGGCGTTCTTCCCGAGCATCAGCCTGACCGCCAGCGCCGGCACTGCCAGCCCTACCCTGGGTGGCCTGTTCAAAGGCGGTTCGGGGACCTGGGCGTTTGCCCCGCAGATCAACATCCCGATCTTCAACGCCGGTAGCCTGCGCGCAAGCCTGGACTACTCGAAGATCCAGAAAGAGATCAACGTGGCCAACTACGAGAAGGCCATCCAGACCGGCTTCCAGGAAGTCTCCGACGGCCTCGCCGCGCGAGCGACCTACAAGCAGCAACTGGATGCCCAGCGCGGCTTCGTCGAGGCTAACCAAGATTACTACCGCCTGGCCGAGCGTCGCTACCGCATTGGTGTCGACAGCAACCTGACCTTCCTCGACGCCCAGCGCCAACTGTTCAGTGCCCAGCAATCGCTGATCACCGACCGCCTGGCGCAGCTCACCAGCGAGGTTAACCTGTACAAGGCCCTCGGCGGTGGCTGGAACGAGCAGACTGCGAAGAACGAGCCGTTGAAAGAACAAGCACCGCCGTTGAAGTTGTTCTGATACCGCAGGTGTAAAAAAACCGCTTCCCTTACCGGAAGCGGTTTTTTTTATGCCTGCGTTTTTGCCCTCACAAGTTGCGTTCGATCATCGCCCACAACCCGCCCTCCCCCACTTTCATCGCCCCCGCACCGCCGCGCACCATGGCCGCCACCTGCATAAACCCAATAACAACAGGTCCACACCATGAGCACTTTCCAACCACGCCAGCTGTTGCTGGCGGCTGCTGTCGCCAGTTCTGCCCTGCCCGTTTTCGCCCAGGAGCACGGCTTTCTCGAAGACGCCAGCGCCAACCTCAACCTGCGTAACTTCTTCTTCAACCGCAACTACACCAACCCGACCAAGGCCCAGGGCGGCGCGCAGGAGTGGACGCAAAGTTTCATCCTCGACGCCAAGTCCGGGTTCACCCAAGGCACGATAGGTTTTGGCGTGGATGTGCTGGGCTTGTACTCACTCAAGCTCGACGGCGGGCGTGGCACGGGCGGCACGCAGTTGCTGCCGCTGGACCATGACGGCCGGCCAGCCGATGAGTTTGGCCGGCTGGGCGTGGCATTCAAGGCGCGCTTTTCCAAGACCGAGCTGAAGGTGGGCGAATGGATGCCGGTGCTGCCGATCCTGCGCTCCGACGATGGTCGCTCCCTGCCACAGACCCTGCGTGGCGGGCAGATCACCTCCAAGGAAATCGACGGCCTGACCCTCTATGGCGGCCAGTTCCGCGCCAACAGCCCGCGGGACGACGGCAGCATGAGCGACATGTCGATGGTCGGCAAAACCGCCTTCACCTCCGACCGCTTCAACTTCCAGGGCGCCGAATACGCATTCAACGACAAACGCACCCAAATCGGCGTGTGGAATGCCCAACTCAAGGACATCTACAGCCAGCAGTTCGTCAACCTCATCCACAGCCAGCCCGTGGGCGACTGGACCCTGGGCGCCAACCTGGGCTTTTTTTACGGCAAGGACGACGGCAGCGCTCGCGCCGGGGACCTGGACAACAAAACCTGGTCCGGTTTGTTCTCAGCCAGGTACGGCGGCAACACCTTCTACGTCGGCCTGCAAAAACTCACCGGCGACAGCGCCTGGATGCGCGTCAACGGCACCAGCGGTGGCACCCTGGCCAACGACAGCTACAACTCCAGCTACGACAACGCGCAGGAAAAATCCTGGCAGGTTCGCCACGACTACAACTTCGCCGCCCTCGGCGTACCGGGCCTGACCCTGATGAACCGCTATATCAGCGGCAGCAACGTACACACCGGCACGGTCACCGACGGCAAGGAATGGGGCCGCGAGACCGAAGTGGGCTATACGGTGCAGAGCGGCACCCTGAAAAACTTCAACGTGCGCTGGCGCAATTCGAGCATGCGCAGGGATTACAGCAACAACGAGTTCGATGAGAACCGGTTGATCGTCAGCTATCCGATCAGCCTGCTGTGAACCGGCACAGCACTTACTGTATGGTGCGCGCCTGCCGCTGCTGATCCCCCCAAGCAGCGGCCTTTACTCGGGCCCTGCACGGCATGAAATCCTTCGCTACAGCAATCGCACTGTTTGCCCTGGCCTTGAGCCTGGGGGGCTGCATCAGCGCGCCCATCGCCCTGACGCCTCAAACCGAACAACGCCTGCAAACCCAGGCGCCGATCCGCTTTTTGCTGACCTTCGACGATGGCCCAAGTGCCTCGGGCTACAACAACCCGAGCCGTTCGGTAGTGGCCGACCTGGCCAATAACCCGGTGTTGCCGGGGATCAAGGCGGTGTTCTTCTTGCAGACCGAAGCGGCCCGCGCAGGCGGCAGTTCTCGGGGGCGCAAGACCATGGAACGTGAATTCGCCGCTGGCCATGTACTGGCCTTCCACACCGCCACGGCGTTTCACACCAATCATCGCTGGCTGAACGACGCCACGCTGGAACACACCCTTACCGAAGGGGCCGCGGACATTGCCGCCATCACGGGCGCGCCCCCGGTGCTGGTACGCCCACCCTTCTGGAACTACGACAAGCGCACCTTCGCCGCCTACCAACGCCACGGCATGCAGGTACTATTGACGGATTTGAGTGCCAATGACGGCAAGATCTGGGGCTTCAACGCCAGCCCGCGTCGGCGGGCCAACCTGTATCGACAATTGTCGGTGGTGCGCGAGCGTATTGCCCTGGGTGAGCTGCCGACGGTGGAGGGGGTGATCCCGGTGGTGGTGACCTTCCATGACATCAACCGCTACACCGCACGGCATATGCAGGAGTACTTGCAGATTCTGATGGACAGCGCGCGCGTCAACGGTTTGAAGACCGCGGCTCAGCCGTTCTATACCGACCACGCTGAGCTGGAACGTGCAGCGCTGGCTCGTACGGTCAAGGACGTGAACGAGCCGGTGCATCTGCCGGGGGTGTGGAATTGGCTGTGGGATGCTGATTCCCACTGATACCCTAAACGTGTGACGATCCCCTGTGGGAGCTGGCTTGCCTGCGATAGCAATCTGTCAGTCAGCCCAATATTGACTGGCCCACCGCAATCGCAGGCAAGCCAGCTCCCACATTTGATTGCATTTCATATTCAGTCTTGCTGGCGAGACTCCACGCCCAACTCATCCCACACTGACTCAGCCAGGTGAAACGTCGCATTCGCTGCCGGGATCCCGCAGTAGATCGCACTCTGCATCAACACTTCCTTGATTTCGGCGCGGGTTACGCCGTTGCTCGCGGCAGCACGCAGGTGCAGTTTCAGTTCTTCACTGCGGTTCATGCCGATCAGCATCGCGATGGTGATCAGGCTACGGGTATGCCGAGGCAGGCCGGGGCGGGTCCAGATGTCACCCCAGGCGTGGCGGGTGATCATTTCCTGGAACTCGCTATTGAACTCGGTCAGGGCATTGAGGCTGCGGTCGACATGGGCATCGCCCAGTACTTCGCGGCGCACGTTCAGGCCCTCGGCGTAACGTTGTTTCTCGTCCACAAACAGCTCCTCAGCGGGCCAGCAGGAATTTAATTACCCGGTCGCTGAACGCAGCACCGGCCTGAACGTTGGACAGGTGCGCCGCATGGAACTCGGCATACTCGGCGCCCTGCACATGGCTCTGGATAAAGTGGCCGCCGGCCGGCGGCGTTACCGCGTCTTCGGTGCCGGCAATCACCAGGGTCGGCACCTTGATCGAGGACAACTGCTCACGCAAATCCGCATCGCGCACGGCGCCGCAGTTGGCGGCATAGCCCTCGGGCGACGTGGCCGCGAGCATGTCGGTGATCTGCTTGGCCTGATGCGGGTGGGCGGCGGCGAAATCTGCGGTGAACCAGCGCGCAATCGACGCATCGCGCAGCGCCACCATCGCGGCTGCACCATCGCGCAGGACCATTTCGATACGCGGGTTCCACACCTCGGGCGTACCGATCTTGGCTGCGGTGTTACACACCACCAGGCGGTGCAGGCGCTCGCCGGCATGAATGCCCAACCATTGGCCGATCAAGCCGCCCATGGACAGCCCGCAAAAATGCGCCTTCTGGATATCCAGCGCATCCAGCAGTGCGATCACGTCTTGGCCCAGTTGCTCGATACTGTAGGGGCCCTCGGTCACCAAGGATTGACCATGGCCACGGGTGTCAAAGCGCAGCACACGAAAATGCTCGGTAAAGGCCGGAATCTGGATATCCCACATATGCAGGTCGGTACCCAGTGAATTGGACAGCACCAATACCGGTGCGTCGGCGGGCCCCTCGAGTTGGTAATGCAGTTCGCCCTCGGCGAGTTGTACAAAAGCCACAGCGGTCTCCTCAGGCAGTCAAAGCAAAATGTTCGGTCACCGCACGCGTGACCCAGGTAGACGCCTGGCCCAGGTAGTGGGCCGGGTCGAGCAGGCGGTCCAGTTCAGCCGTCGACAACTCGGCGGTGACCTGCGGTTCATCCGCCAGCACCGCGCGCAAATGGCGCTGTTCGGCGACCGCACGTTTGCAGCACTGCTCCAGCAGATGGTGCGCGGTGTCACGGCCCAAGCGTTGGGCGAGCACGATACTCACCGCTTCGGCCAGCACCAGGCCCTGGGTCAGGTCGAGGTTGTGTGCCATGCGTTCGGCATTCACCTCCAGCCCTTCACTGACCAGCAGTGCCTGGTGCAAGGCACCGGACACCAAGCGGCAAATCTCTGGCAAGGTTTCCCATTCGGCGTGCCACAGGCCCAGGCTGCGTTCGTGCTCTTGAGGCATGGCGCTGAACATCGTCGCCACCAGGCCCGGTACGCGGGTGGCTGCGCTGATCAGCACCGCGGCGCCCACCGGGTTGCGCTTGTGCGGCATGGTGGACGAGCCACCCTTGCCCGGCGCCGAAGGCTCGAACACCTCCGCCGCTTCGGTCTGCATCAACAGGCTGATATCGCGGCCCAATTTGCCGAGGCTGCCGGCGATCAGGCCGAGCAGGCTGGCAAACTCCACCAAGCGGTCACGCTGGGTGTGCCAGGGTTGTTCCGGCAAACCCAGTTGCAACTCGGCGGCCAAGGCTTCGGCCACGGGCATGGCGTGTTCGCCCAGCGCTGCCAAAGTGCCCGACGCGCCGCCAAATTGCAGCACCAACAAGCGTGGTTTCAATTCGGCCAGACGCTGGCGATTGCGCGTCACCGCGCCCAGCCAACCGGCGACTTTCATCCCCAGGGTGACCGGCGTCGCGTGCTGCAACCAGGTACGCCCGGCCAACGGCACGCTGGCGTAACGCTGGGCCTGAGCGGCCAACACCTCCCCCAGGCGAGCCAGGTCGGCCTCGATCAGTTCCACCCCACGGCGCAGTTGCAGCACCAGGCCCGTATCCATCACGTCCTGGCTGGTGGCGCCCAGGTGCACATAACGCTCGGCGTCGGCGTCCTCACTAGCGATCAACTTGCCCAACGCCTTCACCAGTGGGATCGCTGAGTTGCCCGCCGTGGCAATCGCGTTGCCGAGGGCATCCACGTCATACAGCGACGCCAGGCACGCCTGGGCAATCGGTGCGACGGCGGCCTGGGGAATCAACCCGACCCGCGCCTGCGCCCGGGCCAGTGCCGCTTCGAAATCCAGCATGCCCTGCAAGCGCCCCTGGTCACAGAACACCTCGGCCATGCTGTCAGCCGTGAAATAAGCGTCGAACAGTTGGTTGCTCGTGCGCAGCGTCATAACTCATCCCTTACAGATCGTGATGCAGGTACGCCGCCTGTTTCGGCAGGCGCAAGCTGAACAGGAAGGCCACCGCCATCATCGCGGTGACGTACCAATAAAAGGTGTTTTCCATGCCGATGGATTTGAGGCTCAGCGCAACCACTTCTGCCGAACCGCCAAACACCGCGTTAGCTACCGCGTACGCCAGGCCCACGCCCAAGGCACGCACCTGCGGCGGGAACATCTCCGCTTTGACCAGGCCGCTGATGGAGGTGTAGAAGCTGACAATCGCCAGGGCCAGGGTGATCAGCACAAAGGCCAGAAACGGGCTGGTCACGGTTTTCAAGGTCAGCAGGATCGGCACCGTGAACAGCGTGCCAAGGCCAGCAAACCAGAGCATGGAATTACGCCGGCCAATCTTGTCGGCCAACATGCCGAACAGCGGCTGCATGCACATGTACAGAAACAGCGCGCCGGTCATGATGTAGCTCGAGGTCTTGGCGTGCATGCCCACGGTGTTCACCAGGTACTTCTGCATGTAGGTGGTGAAGGTGTAGAAAATCAGCGAGCCGCCAGCGGTGTAGCCCAGCACCGTAATGAAGGCTTTGCCGTGGTCGCGAAACAGCGCAACGATACTGCCGGCGTCCTTGTCTTCGCGCATTTCCTTGCTGGTGGTTTCTTTGAGGGTGCGACGCAGCAGCAGGGAGATCACCGCGGCAATGGCGCCGATCACAAACGGAATGCGCCAGCCCCAGGCGCGCAGTTCTTCTTCGGTGAGGATCTGTTGCAGGATCACCACCACCAGCACCGCCAGCAACTGGCCGCCGATCAGGGTCACATACTGGAACGAGGCGAAGAAGCCACGCTGGCCCTTGAGCGCGACTTCACTCATGTAGGTGGCCGTGGTGCCGTATTCGCCACCCACCGACAAGCCTTGGAACAGCCGTGCCACCAGCAGCAGCGCCGGGGCCCAGGCACCGATGTCGTTGTAAGTGGGCAGAAAGGCGATGACCAGGGAGCCGCCGCACATCATCAGCACCGAGATCATCATCGAGTTCTTGCGCCCGTGCTTGTCGGCCACCCGGCCAAACAACCAGCCACCGATCGGGCGCATCAGGAACCCGGCGGCAAACACACCGGCGGTGTTGAGCAACTGCACCGTGGGGTCGTCCGAGGGGAAAAACGCCGGGGCAAAATAAATCGCGCAGAAGGCATAGACGTAGAAGTCGAACCATTCGACCAGGTTGCCGGAGGAGGCACCGACAATCGCAAAGATCCGTTTGCTGCGTTCTTCTCCGGTGTAGTGGCTGGTTTTTGTTGTCATGTTTTTTACTCAGTGGGAACGGTTATAGCCTAGACATACTTTGCAACAACCCTGTTCCGCAAGCAGACTTTTGGATAGGTGGCCCTGTAGGAGCGAGCTTGCTCGCGAAAAACCTGAGAGCGCCGCGTTCATTCAAGCTGACCGCGTTATCGTTGGCGATTTTCGCGAGCAAGCTCGCTCCTACAGGGACCGGTCAATAGTCGAAGAACACCGTTTCCCTATCTGTGCCCTGCAAAATCACATTCCACTGATAAACCCCTGCCGCATCCGCCTTGGCAATCATGGTGCCACGACGTTCTGCCGGCACACATGCCAGCAACGGGTCATCCCCGTTCAAGGCCTCACCATCAAAATAAATCCGCGTCAGCAAGTGCTTCACCAACCCCCGGGCAAACACCAGCACCACCAAATGCGGCGCCTGGGTGGTGCCCTTGAGCCCCGGCACACTGCCCGGCTTGATGGTGGTAAAGCGAAAACGCCCTTGGGCATCCACCGGCACACGGCCGAAGCCTTCGAAGTTCGGGTCGAGCGCTTTGTCCTGCTCGTCTTCGGGGTGGGCATATTTGCCGGCGGCATTGGCCTGCCAGACTTCCAGCATGGCGTCGTTGACGACATCACCGTTGCCGTCCACCACTTGCCCACTGATCGCCACGCGTTCGCCGAGGGTGGCGGTGACGGTCAGGTCTTCACGGTTCAGCCAGGTCAGGCCAATGTGGTAATACGGCCCGACGGTGTGGGACGTGGTCGCGTTGAGTGTCATCTCATTTCTCCATCGGCGTGGCGTCGCGGCCGCGCAGGACGATGTCCCAGCGGTAGCCGAGGGCATAGGAAGGAATGGTTTTTTCCAGGTCGAAACTAGCGATCAAGCGTTGCTTGGCGCTGGTATCCGGCACGCAGTTGTAGATCGGGTCGTACTCCAGCAACGGGTCGCCCGGGAAATACATTTGCGTCACCAAGCGCGTCAGCACGCTGGGGCCGAACAGTGAAAAGTGGATATGCGCCGGGCGCCAGGCGTTGTGGTGGTTGCCCCACGGGTAGGCGCCAGGCTTGATGGTCTGGAACTGGTACCAGCCGTCGGCGTCGGTGACGGTGCGCCCGGTGCCGGTGAAATTCGGGTCCAGCGGCGCATCGTGCAGGTCGCGCTTGTGGTTGTAGCGGCCGGCGGCGTTGGCCTGCCAGATCTCCACGAGAATGCCCGGTACTGGCAGGCCGTTTTCGTCCAGCACACGGCCATGAATGATGATGCGCTCGCCTTGCGGCTCGCCCTCATGCTGGGCTGTCAGGTCGTTGTCCTTCTCATTGATACGTTCGGCGCCAATGGTCGGGCCGGTGATTTCCGACAAGGAATGGGGCAGGAACACCAAAGGCTGGGACGGCGAACGCAGGTTCGTCGACTGGTAGGCCGGGTGCAGGTAATCAGGTTGAGTGCCCGCTTGCGGGCGCCGGTAACCGGGCTTGTCACTCATGGAGCAATCCTCTTTTAGTTATCAGACGCGTTCAATCGCCAGGGCCAGGCCTTGGCCGACGCCCACGCACATGGTCGCCAGGCCTTTGCGGCCGCCGGTTTTTTCCAATTGGTGCAGGGCCGTCAGTACCAACCGCGCCCCACTCATCCCCAAGGGATGGCCGAGGGCAATGGCGCCGCCGTTGGGGTTGACCTGAGGCGCATCGTCGGCAATACCCAGTTCGCGCAGCACCGCCAGGCCTTGGCTGGCGAAGGCTTCGTTGAGTTCGATCACGTCAAAGTCAGTGACCGCCAACCCCAGGCGCTCCACCAGCTTGCGTACCGCCGGCACCGGGCCGATGCCCATCACCCGCGGGGCGACACCGGCACTGGCCATGCCCAGCACACGGGCGCGGGCGGTGAGGCCGTGTTGCTTGACGGCCTCGGCGCTGGCGAGGATCAGCGCGGCGGCGCCATCGTTGACGCCCGAGGCATTGCCGGCGGTGACGGTCTTGTCTGCGCCGTTGACCGGCTTGAGCCTGGCCAAGGCTTCCAGGGTGGTGTCCCGTGGGTGTTCATCGTGTTCCACCAGGGTTTCGCCTTTTTTATGGGCGACCCGCACCGGTACGATTTCCTCGGCAAAGAACCCGGCAGCCTGGGCGGCGGCGGTGCGTTGCTGGCTGCGCAGGGCGAAAGCGTCCTGGTCGGCGCGGGAAACCTGGTAGTCATCGGCCACGTTATCGGCGGTCTGCGGCATGGCATCCACGCCGTACTGGGCCTTCATCAGCGGGTTGATAAAGCGCCAGCCAATGGTGGTGTCTTCCAACTTCATATTGCGCGAGAACGCCGCGTCGGCCTTGCCCATCACAAACGGAGCGCGGGACATCGACTCGACGCCACCGGCAATCGCCAGCTCCATTTCACCGCTGGCAATCGCACGAAAGGCGGTGCCGATGGCGTCCATGCCCGAGGCGCACAGGCGGTTAAGGGTCACGCCGGGAATGCTCTCCGGTAGCCCCGCCAGTAGCAACGCCATGCGTGCCACGTTGCGGTTGTCTTCACCGGCCTGGTTGGCGCAGCCGAGGAAGACTTCGTCTACGGCGCTCCAGTTCACCGACGGGTTGCGCTCGATCAGCGCCTTGATCGGCAGCGCCGCCAGGTCGTCGGCTCGCACCGTGGACAGGCCACCACCGAAACGGCCGATAGGCGTGCGAATGGCATCACAGATATAAACCTCGCGCATCAGGCTTCTCCCGGTGCTTGGCCATGGGCGGCGGCGGTGCGTGCTTCGAGGTCACGCAGGGCGGTCAGTTCGGTCTCGGTGGGTTCAGCGGTGGTGCTCACCTGGTCGGCAAAGCGAATCGCCCAGCCGGTGGCGGCGACCACTTGCTCACGGGTCACGCCGGGGTGCAGCGCAGTGACCACGAACTCATGGCTGCCCTCCTCCGGCTCCATGATGCACAGGTCGGTAATGATGCCCACCGGGCCGGCGCCGGGCAGGCCCAGACGCTTGCGTGAATCGCCACCTTCGCCGTGCCCCACAGAGGTGATGAAATCGAGTTTGTCGACAAATGAACGCGACGACTGCTTAAGGATGATCAACACGCTCTTGGCCGAACCTGCGATTTCCGGCGCGCCACCAGCACCCGGCAAACGCACTTTGGGCTGGTGATAATCACCGACCACGGTGGTGTTGATATTGCCGAAACGGTCGACCTGGGCCGCGCCGAGAAAGCCGACATCAATGCGCCCGCCCTGCAGCCAGTAGCGAAAGATCTCACCGGTGGGCACCACGGTGTCGGCAGTCTCCGCCAGCTCGCCATCCCCGATGGACAGCGGCAGCACGCTGGGCTTGGCCCCAATCGGGCCCGACTCGTAGATCAGCACCACATCCGGCGAGGATGTCAGGCGCGCCAGGTTCGCCGCCTTGGACGGCAGGCCGATGCCGACGAAGCACACCGAGCCGTTCTTGAGGCGGCGTGCGGCGGCGACGGTCATCATTTCATTGGTGGAGTAAGCCATTACTTAGCCTCCTGCGCGGCGGCCAGCTTGGCCTGGAATTCACTGAAGTCGGCAGTGCCGTGGATGTATTCGTCGATCCAGGCGGTAAAGGTGCCACGGTCACGGGCAATCGGGTCCCACGCCTGGTAGAAGCGGTTATCCCGCTCGTTGTAGCCGTGCGCGTAGGACGGATGCGCACCACCGGGTACGTGGCACACCGCTGTCAGCGCCCAGGTCGGCAGCACGCAGCTATTCATCGGCGCATTCAGGTCGTCGACGATTTCCTCGACGGTGACGATGCAGCGCTTGGCCGCCAGCGCCGCTTCCTTTTGCACCCCGAGAATGCCCCAGAGCAGCACGTTGCCTTTGCGGTCGGCTTTCTGCGCGTGAATCACGGTGATGTCCGGACGCACCGATGGCACCGCCGCCAGCACTTCGCCGGTGAAGGGGCAGGTGACGGTCTTGATCAGCGGGTTGACCTTGGGCAAGTCGGACCCTGCGTAGGCACGCAACACGGCGAACGGCAGGCCGGAGGCGCCGGCGACGTAGGCATTGGCCAGGTCGGCGTGGCTGTGCTCTTCGATCTCCAGCGCTTGCGGCCATTGTTTCTCTACCGCGTCACGCAGGCGATGCAGGGAACCCACACCCGGGTTGCCGCCCCAGGAGAAAATCAACTTGCGCGCACAGCCGGCACCGATCAACTGGTCGTAGATCAGGTCAGGCGTCATGCGCACCAGTGTCAGGTCTTTCTTGCCCTGACGAATGATTTCATGGCCTGCGGCCGTAGGGATCAGGTGGGTGAAGCCTTCGAGGGCGACGGTATCGCCGTCGTTCACGAAGCGCTTGACCGCATCACGCAGGGTGAGGATTTCAGCCATGGGGTTGGGCTCCCGGTGTTGATCGAAAAAGGCGCTGAGGTGGCGCCGAAGTGCTTGAAGATTAAGCCGGGGAAATGGGTCAAACAATCCGATAATCGACTGAGTGTTCGATTATCGAACCGATTGTTGCCTAGCTAATCTTCTGATCGCACGCCATTCAAAGGTGGCTGGCGCCAAGCCCTTTGTAGGAGCGAGCTTGCTCGCGAAAAACTCAAAGGCGCCGCGCTCCATCAGGAAACACGCGTTATCGTTGACGTTTTTCGCGAGCAAGCTCGCTCCTACATGTTCAAACTGTACCGGGGCTCAGGTCGCATCGGCATGGCTGACCATGCCCTTGATCACCACCGCTGCCGTGGCCAATGCCGCCGGAATCACCAACGCCGTGAGCACTTGCTCGAAGTTCCAGCCCAGGCCCAGCAAGGTAGCGCCCATCCACGCCCCCAGGATCGCGCCGAAGCGGCCGATGCCGAGCATCCACGACACCCCGGTGGCACGGCCCTGAGTAGGGTAGAAACGTGCCGCCAGGGACGGCATCGCCGATTGCGCACCGTTGACGCACATCCCGGCAACCAGCACCAGGGTGGCCAACAGCGTGATGTTGCCCAGGCTCTGCCCCACCGCGTAGGCAAACACCCCGGCCAGCAGGTAGAAAGTGCCGATCACTTTGTGCGGGTTGAACCGGTCCATTGCCCAGCCCACGCCCACCGCGCTCAGCACCCCACCAAACTGGAACAATGCGCCGATGAACGCGGCTTGCTCCATGCTCGCGCCACTGTCACGCATCAAGGTGGGAAGCCAACTGGTCAGCAGGTAAACGATCACCAGGCCCATGAAGTACGTGAGCCACAACAGCAAGGTGCCAGCGCTGTAGGTGCCCGAGAAGATCACCGCGAACACATTGCGGGCCTTGACGGTTTTTTGCTCCGGCACGCTGAAGTGAGTGGCCTGGGCGACAATGCTTGGCTCGATGGGGGCCAGGGTCTTGCGTACCTTGTCGGTGCCGCGATTGCGTACCACCAGGTAGCGCGCCGATTCCGGCAGCCAAACCAACAGCACCACCGCCAGGATCAACGGCAGGATGCCGCCGATCAGCAACAGGCTGTGCCAGCCGAACGCGGGGATCAGCTTGGCCGATATAAACCCACCGCCGGCCATGCCCAGGTTGAAGCCACAGAACATGCTGGTCACCAACAAGGATTTATGCCGCTCGGGGGTGTATTCAGAGAGCAAGGTGGTGGCGTTCGGCATGCCGGCGCCCAGGCCCAGGCCGGTGAGAAAGCGCAGCACCAGTAGCTGGTCGACATTGGTGCTGTAGGCCGACGCCAGGCTGAACGCACCAAACACCAACACCGCGCCGACCAGCACGACTTTGCGACCAAAGCGGTCGGCCAGCGGGCCGGAACCGAGTGCGCCAAACACCATGCCGATCAACGCGGCACTCATCACCGGGCCGAGGCTGGCGCGGTCGATGCCCCAGTCCTGGGACAGTGCCGGCGCGATAAAGCCCATGGCGGCTGTATCGAGGCCGTCGAGAAAGACAATCAGGAAACACAGGATCACCACGCGCCACTGATAGCGCGAGAGTGGTTGGGTGTTGATAAAGGACTGTACGTCCAGGGTGGTACCGACAGAAGGCTGATTCATTATTTTTATTCCACACCGATGGCGGGCTGACGACCTGGGGTCATCATTCTTATTGGGCAGCTCCTCAGAGCGCTGCCGCACATTAATAAGCCAAGGGAAACACCGTCAATCGAGCCAGCCGGGATCTGTGCGGTCACCGAACAGCTTAGGCAAAAAGCTGCGCACTCAGCTCACGGCTGGCGCTGAGCATGCTCGGCAAAAAGCGCTGCTCCAACTCGCCGCGGCTGACCCGCCCGGCATGGGTGCTGACATTCAGCGCGGCCAACACCTGGCCGGACGCGTCATACACCGGCACCGCGATGGAACGCAGGCCCTGCTCCAGCTCCTGGTCGACAATGCACCAGCCCTGCTGACGCACCTGTTGCAGGCATTCAAATAACGCTTGCGGCGTGGTCAGGGTGCGGCTGGTCTTGGTTTGCAGATCGGCATGGTCGAGATAATCCTGCAACGAAGCGTCGTCGAGGGCGGCCAGCAGAATGCGGCCCATAGACGTGCAATACGCCGGCAAGCGCCCGCCCACCGACAGGTCGACCGAGATCAGACGCTGGGTGGTGGCAGAACGGGCGATATAAAGGATGTCATCGCCTTCCAGGGTCGCCATGTTGCAGGCTTCATGGAGCTGCTCACTCATGCGGTCCAGGTAAGGCTGGGCCGAAACAGCCAGCGGTGTAGACGACAGATAGGCGTGACCGAGGGTCAGCACTTTGGGCAGCAGCGAGTAGGTGCGCCCGTCCGTGGTGGCGTAGCCGAGCTTGATCAAGGTGTGCAGGCAACGGCGCACGGCGGCGCGGGGAATTTCGGTGCGGTGGCTGATCTGGGCAATGGTCAGGTGACGCTTGCGCTCCTGAAATGCCTGCACCACGGCCAGGCCACGGGCCAGGGACGTCATGAAATCCGGATCACCGGTGAATGCCTGGATGCGCTTGGCCGGTGAAGCCACGATCGGCGGCGCCACTGATGCAAAGGAGTTGCGCAATTGATCGTTCATTTCAAAGGGCCTTCTCTTGTTATCACCACGGGAGGGTTGGCGGCTATTACAAGCCGTGCCGGCCGTACCGCACAAGCCAGCGGCCGCGACATTGGGCGATTATCGGACGATCATGCGATTATCGCAATTTGGCGCAGCCCCACACGCTAACGTTTCAGATTTGCCTGATGCCTCTGTAAAGCGTAGACATCTACCCTAATGCCGCTCAATTAAGCGAAATCAACGCAGAACTCATGTGGGAGCGGGCTTGCTCGCGAAGAGGTCCGCCCAGCAACATACATGTTGACTGACGCACCGCCTTCGCGAGCAAGCCCGCTCCCACAGGAGATGTGCGTGTAACTCAAATGCAGACATGAAGATGACGGTGTTCACAAATAATGCAGCGGTATGTAACAAACTCCAGACACCTCGTTGACGCTTTTTAACTTCATGATGATAGTGTTATTCAAATGCGCCGCTATAATGCAACCTGTGCAGAGGTCAGCCCGGTAACACTATCGGGAGTGGAGCTCACCAGGCATTGCAGGCTTCAGGCAGCGCCGGTCACAAGTACTCGCTTAAAAGAACGGCCCTCAGGCCCGCATACCAACTTGAACGGTTCGACTGTTCTATTTGGAATCGCCCGAGCACGACTTTCAGGCATGACGCTGCGCAATCAATAAACTCAACTCAATTAGGTAATACTGTGACGAAAGATGAACTGCGCGCGGAACTTGAGCGCCAGGAGCAACGTTACAAGGATGTCTACGGCGGGGAAGTCACCACCTACGCCGCGCAACCCGAGCCGGAACGCAAGCCATGGCGTAAACGCGCCAGCCTGCTGGACCAGGCATTTGCCCAGGAAATCCAAAAGATCGAGCAGGAACTCAAGACCGAGGAGCCATAAGCGCTTCGGTTCGAGCCTCAAGGGTCGTGCTGTCTCTGCCGGTGAAGTGCTGGCAGAGGGCACCTGCTTTGTCGTCCGCTGGTCAGCAACCTACAGCCCCCTACGAAATTTCATACAAATGTTTCAGGCATGGCATTTTCATGACAAACGCCGGTCTTTTGCGGCCTGCGCTTTATAAATCAAAGACTTGCCAAAGCCCCGAAAACCCTGGGATGCGTGCGTCTTGCCGGGATTTTTTCCAGGAAGATTGTTACCGATGAGCAGCTAATGCATCGATTACTGATGTTTTCTGGCATAATCGCGCCCCCTTACGACCGGGTCAGAAAACCTTCATGATCGATTTATTCAGCGGACTGGATGCTTGGGTTCTCGTGAGCCTGTTGCTCGCCCTGGCCTTTGTCCTCGCCTTCGAGTTCATCAATGGCTTTCATGACACCGCTAACGCGGTGGCCACAGTCATCTATACCAAAGCCATGCCGCCACACCTGGCCGTGTTCTTCTCCGGGGTGTTCAATTTCCTCGGTGTATTGCTCGGTGGTGTCGGTGTCGCCTACGCCATCGTGCACTTGCTGCCGGTGGAGTTGCTGATCAATGTGAATACCGGCCATGGCTTGGCAATGGTCTTCTCGTTGTTGGCAGCGGCGATCACCTGGAACCTGGGCACCTGGTACTTCGGTATCCCCGCCTCCAGCTCCCATACCCTGATCGGCTCGATCCTGGGTGTCGGCCTGGCCAATGCGTTGATCAACGACATCCCCCTGGCTGACGGTGTGAACTGGCAGAAGGCCGTGGATATCGGCGCGTCCCTGGTGTTCTCGCCAATGGCCGGCTTTCTGGTCGCCGCCCTGGTGCTGATCGGCCTGAAATGGTGGCGCCCGCTGTCGAAGATGCACAAGACCCCGGACCAGCGCCGCAAGCTTGACGACAAAAAGCACCCGCCATTCTGGAACCGCCTGGTGCTGGTGATTTCGGCCATGGCCGTGAGCTTCGTGCACGGCTCCAACGATGGCCAGAAAGGCATCGGCCTGATCATGCTGGTGCTGATCGGCATCGTGCCGGCTCAGTTCGTATTGGACCTGGGCAGCACCACCTACCAGATCGAACGTACCCGCGACGCCACCCTGCACCTGAACCAGTTCTACCAGCGCAACCACGAGACCCTCGGTGAGTTCCTGGCCCTGGGCAAAAGCGTGAAGGATGACCTGCCGGGCAAGTTCCGCTGCAATCCGCAGCAGACCGAACCGACGATCAACGCGCTGCTGGGCACCCTCAAGGGCGTCTCGGACTACCACTCGTTGACCGCCGACCATCGCATCGAAGTGCGTCGCTACCTGCTCTGCCTGGATGACACCGCGAAAAAGGTCGGCAAGCTGCCAGGCCTGGACTCCCGTGAGAAGTCCGACCTGGACAAGCTGCGCAAAGACCTGACCGCCACCACCGAGTACGCCCCGTTCTGGGTGATCCTCGCGGTCGCACTGGCCCTGGGCCTGGGCACCATGGTGGGCTGGAAGCGCGTAGTGCTGACCATCGGTGAGAAGATCGGCAAGCAAGGCATGACCTATGCCCAGGGCATGTCGGCGCAAATCACCACGGCCACCATGATCGGCTTCGCCAACATCTTTGCCCTGCCAGTGTCCACCACCCACGTCCTGTCTTCTGGCGTGGCGGGCACCATGGTTGCCAACAAGAGCGGCCTGCAAGGTGGCACAGTCAAGACCATCCTGATGGCCTGGGTATTGACCTTGCCAGCGACCGTAGGCCTTTCGGCCGGGTTGTTCTGGTTGGCGTCCAAGGCATTGGGCAACTGATAGCCAGCCGGCAATAAAAAAGGTGCGATCCGCGAGGGTCGCACCTTTTTTTATGCTCGTTCCCACGCTCTGCGTGGGAATGCCGCCACGGACGCTCCGCGTCCCACTCGCGCACGGGTGACGCGTAGCGTCACAGGATGCATTCCCACGCGGAGCGTGGGAACGAGCCAAAAAAAAGGGCGACCGAAGTCGCCCAAAATGCCTTGCGTGCTCATGTAACCCGGAAAAACTTAAGGTTTTTTACGCTTGTTCGCGTCTTTCCAGATAAAAAATCCAAACCCAACAAAAAACAGCACCATGAGGCTAACAGTCAGCACTCCGGCAAAAACCACATTATCGAAAAACATGACCGGCCTCCTGCACTTGCCCTGTTGCGATAGGGCTAAGTTAATGGAGAAGGCGCAGTGGGAAATTGACCAGGATCAATGTCGCCCATAACGGGGCGTAAAGAAGGGGAATAACTGACCTGCATCAACGGATGCAGGGTGTTTCAACGCTTTTTCGGCTTGTTCTTGGGCTTTTTCTTGGGTTTGCCCAGGGGCATGGCTTGTTCAAAGGCTTGGCGCACTTCATTCAAGCGTTTGTCATTGAGGTCGTGCACGCGCTTGGCGCGTTCGGCGTTCAGGTCGATCAGCTTGTCGTCATCACTCATGGCTTGGCTTACGTCGTGGCGGGAATGCCTCAATAATGCGGCCTGCCCCGCCCGACGGCAATTAAGCGGGCGACAAAATGCAGGCCATCGACCAAAATCGGCACTTTCTACCCGCCCAGGAGGCGCATCCAGGTGGCCTTGCACAACGACCTTCCGCCATTGCTGGCCCTGCGCGCCTTCGAGGCCGTGGCGCGGCATTTGAGTTTTATCAAGGCGGCGCACGAGTTGTCGGTGACCCAAAGCGCGCTGAGCCACCAGGTGCATAAGCTCGAACACCACTTGGGCAAACCGCTGTTTATCCGGCGAACCCGTGCGATTGACCTGACGTTGGCCGGGCAAGCGTACTACGCGCAAATCCGCCCTGCCCTGGACGCCATCGCCGCTGCAACGCGCAACCAACGGGATGCGCCCAGCGCCAGTGTGTTGCGCATCGGTTTGCTGGCGTCCTTTGCCACGTTGTGGCTGGCGCCGCGCCTGGCCGAGTTTCTACAGCGCTACCCGCATATTCAGGTGGAGTTACTGCCCGCGATTCAATTGGCCAATGTCGCCACGGCCGAGGTTGACCTGGCCATCCGCTACGGCAAGGGCGACTGGCCCGACGTGCACGCTACGCGCCTGATGGCCGAAACCCTGTCACCGGTGTGCAGCCCTGCATTCAAAGCCCGGCAGGTCGCCAGTGGCCCGCTGTTGATGGCAACTTCGCACCGCCCTTTCGAGTGGACCGATTGGTCGGCCCATTACCAAGTCAACCTCGAGCGCCACCCCCGCGTGATGCTGCATGACTACAACATCGTGGTCGAAGCGACCGTGGCCGGCCAGGGGATCGCCATGGGCCGCCATCGCCTGATCGAACGCAGGCTCCAGGACGGCAGCCTGGTGGAGGCTTTTGACTGGCCGCCCTATCACAGCGACATCGGCTATTGGCTGATCGCCCCCCAGGGCCCGCTCAATGAGGCGGCGCAATGCTTCAGCCAGTGGTTGAAGCAGGCGTGCGCCGACGCGTGAGTTTTTTCGATACGTCGGTTGAGATCTATCCGTTTGTCGCCCCTCGCCACCGCCAACATGCTGGAGCCTTCTGACACCAGAGGGTTTCACCATGACCGACTCCATCCGCCAGCGCGTAAACGCCCTCGGCCTGACACTGCCGACGCCCAGCCAACCCGCGGCCAACTACATCAACCATGTGATCAGCCAGCACCAGCTGTTCATCTCCGGGCAAATTCCCATGCGCGATGGCAAACCCGCCTACCTTGGCCGCCTGGGTGACTCCCTCAGCGATGAAGATGGCGCCCAAGCGGCAGAACTGGCGGCACTGGGCCTGCTGGGGCAACTAAGCGATGCGCTGGGCGATGACCTGTCGCGGGTGGTGCGCATCCTGCGCCTGGGCGTGTTCATTGCCAGCAGCGCCGACTTCCAGCGCCAAAGCCTAGTCGCCAACGGCGCCTCGAACCTGCTGGTTAACGCCCTCGGCGACAAGGGCCAACACGTGCGCACCGCCGTCGGCGTCAGCAGCTTGCCGGCTGGCGTCGCGGTGGAGGTGGACGCCATTTTCGAGCTGCGACCATGAGCCCGCTGCAAGTGCAGCACTTGCGAGAAGCCACGCCCGGTTGCCAATCCGGCATCGTGCACTTCAACCACGCCGGGGCGTCCTTGCCCAGCCAGGCGACGCTCGACGCCATCATCGAACAGTTGCAACGCGAGGCGCGCGACGGCCCGATGGAGGCCGGCGAACAGGGTGCCGTCTTAGTGGAAAAGGCCCGCCGCGCCGCCGGGCAACTGCTCAATGCGCCCGCCTCGTCGATTGCCTTCACCACCAGTGGCTCCACGGCCTGGAGCATGGCCTTCCAGGCGCTGGGCCCGTGGCAGCCAGGCGATCGCATTCTTGTGGGGCGCCATGAATGGGGCGGTAACCTGGCGAGCATGGAACTGGCCGTTCAAGCCGGCGCGCGGGTGGAGGTCATCCCGTGCGATGCCAGCGGCGCGACCTGCCCGGTGGCGCTGGAGGCGATGCTGGATGCCAATGTAAAGCTGATCGACCTCACCTGGCTGCCGGCCAACGGTGGTTTGATCAACCCGGCCCAGGCCATCGGCGATGTGGCCAGGCGGCATGCCATCCCCTACTTCATCGACGCGGGCCAAGCCGTCGGCCAGCTGCCGGTGGATGTGCAAGCGTTGCAGTGCGATGTGCTCAAGTCCGCCGGCCGCAAACACCTGCGCGGGCCTCGCGGTACCGCACTGCTGTACATCCGGCCGGAGTTTCTCCAGCACCTGAACCCGGCCCAACGCGACGTATTTTCAGCGCCCTGGACCGCCGAAGGCTTCGACCTGCGCAACGACGCCCGACGCTTTGAAACCAGCGAAGTGTCCTTCGCCCTGCTGGCCGGCCTGGGCAATGCGTTGCACGAGATCAATCAACTGGGGATTGAGCGGGTATGGCAAAGGGTCTCGCAGACCAGCGCGCGAATCCGCGAAGCACTGCGTCAGATACCGGGGATCAGCTTGCACGACTTGGGCAACACGCATTCAGGCTTGATCGCGTTCAACCTGGTCGGCTGGGATAGTTTTGAACTCAAGCAACGCCTGGGGTTAAAGCGCATCAACATCGGCGCCAATGGCGTGGCCTACACCCCGCTGGACATGCAAGCGCGTGGGTTGAGCAGCGTTGCACGCCTCTCCGTCAGCCCGCTTAACACCGATGACGAGATTGAGTTGCTGGTGAGGGCCTTGCGCGAACTGAACGGTTAAACCTCGATATCCACCCACAGGCCCTGGCGCGGCGCGTCTTCGATCAGCGGCGCCACGGGCACGGTGTTGTCAGCGTTGAGCACGTCGCCGGGAATCGGCAAATGCTGCTGCGCGTCGTCGTCGTCGGCTTCGCGCCGGCGTTTCTGCTGCTCCTGCTGGCGACGCTGCTCTTCGCGCAACAGAAAGGTCGATTGCTCGGCATCGCCTTTTTTCAGGTCGATCGTGCTCTCGTTGGAGCCCGGTTGAACGGGCACCACCGGCGGAATATCCGGTTTCTGGCGTGCCGGGTCGAGTTGCGACGTGACCGGCACAACACTGACGGGCAGCATGGGTGGCAGCATGATAATTATTCTCCTGATCAACAGGCTGTCGGCGGGTGGCAGGGCGACTTGAGCACCCGCGTGCCAAGCTGTGACTCAGTCGACACTCTCAAGTGCCCGCCACCCGTCGATTCAATTTCCGCCGGCCCGTACAAACAGCGTAGTTTTTGTCAGAGTTCTTGGGCGCCGGGCCGTGTTCCGTTAACATAGTCGGCTTTTTCACGGCGGGAGTCAGGCAGCATGGCGCAGCAGTATCAACCGGGGCAACGCTGGATTAGTGACAGCGAAGCAGAGCTGGGGTTAGGCACCGTTCTGGCACAGGACGGCCGCTTGTTGACCGTGCTCTATCCGGCCACTGGCGACACGCGCCAGTATGCGCTACGGAATGCGCCCCTCACTCGCGTGAGGTTTTCGCCGGGTGACACCATCACCCATTTCGAAGGCTGGAAAATGACCGTACAGGAAGTCGACGACGTCGATGGCCTGCTGGTCTACCACGGCCTCAATGGGCAGAACGAGCAGGTCACCCTGCCCGAAACCCAACTGTCCAACTTCATCCAGTTCCGCCTGGCCAGTGACCGTCTGTTCGCCGGGCAGATTGACCCGCTGGCGTGGTTCTCGCTGCGCTACCACACCCTGGAACACACCAGCCGCCAGTTGCAGTCCTCGCTGTGGGGCCTGGGTGGCGTGCGCGCCCAACCGATTGCCCACCAACTGCACATCGCCCGCGAAGTCGCTGACCGTATCGCGCCACGCGTGTTGCTGGCGGACGAAGTGGGCCTGGGCAAGACCATCGAAGCGGGCCTGGTGATCCATCGCCAACTGCTCTCGGGCCGTGCCAGCCGCGTACTGATCCTGGTTCCGGAAAACCTGCAGCACCAGTGGCTGGTGGAAATGCGCCGCCGCTTCAACCTGCAGGTTGCGCTGTTCGATGAAGAGCGCTTTATCGAAAGCGATGCCACCAACCCGTTCGAAGACACCCAGCTTGCACTCGTTGCGCTGGAATGGCTGGTGGACGACGAGAAGGCCCAGGACGCGCTGTTCGCCGCCGGCTGGGACTTGCTGGTGGTCGACGAAGCCCACCACCTGGTGTGGCACGAAGACAAGGCCAGCGCCGAATACTCGCTGGTCGAACAGCTGGCCGAGGTGATCCCCGGCGTGCTGCTGCTGACCGCCACCCCGGAACAACTGGGCCAGGACAGCCACTTTGCGCGCCTGCGCCTGCTGGACCCGAACCGCTTCCACGACCTGCAAGCCTTCCGCGCCGAGAGCGAAAACTATCGCCCAGTGGCCGAAGCCGTGCAGGAACTGCTGGACAAGGGCCGCCTGTCGCCGACCGCGCACAAGACCATTCAAGGCTTCCTCGGTGACGAAGGTGAAGCCCTGCTCACCGCCGTCAACGATGGCGACACCGAAGCCAGTGCCCGCCTGGTGCGTGAGCTGCTGGACCGCCACGGCACCGGCCGCGTGCTGTTCCGTAACACCCGTGCCGCGGTGCAAGGCTTCCCCGAGCGCAAGCTGCACGCCTACCCGTTGCCGAACCCGGACGAATACCTCGAACTGCCCCTGGGCGAACACGCCGAGCTGTACCCGGAAGTCAGCTTCCAGGCGCAACCGGACATCGAGGAAGAGAACCGCTGGTGGCGCTTCGACCCACGGGTCGAGTGGCTGATCGACCAGTTGAAAATGCTCAAGCGCACCAAGGTCCTGGTGATCTGCGCCCACGCCGAAACCGCCATGGACCTGGAAGACGCCCTGCGCGTGCGCTCCGGCATTCCGGCCACGGTGTTCCACGAGGGCATGAACATCCTGGAGCGTGACCGCGCGGCGGCTTATTTTGCCGATGAAGAGTTCGGCGCCCAGGTACTGATCTGCTCGGAAATCGGCAGTGAAGGCCGCAACTTCCAGTTTTCCCATCACCTGGTGCTGTTCGACCTGCCGTCCCACCCCGACCTGTTGGAACAGCGTATCGGGCGCCTGGACCGGATCGGCCAGAAACACGTGATCGAACTGCATGTGCCGTACCTGGAAACCAGCCCGCAAGAGCGCCTGTTCCAGTGGTACCACGAAGCGCTCAATGCCTTCCTCAACACCTGCCCGACCGGCAACGCCTTGCAGCATCAGTTCGGCCCACGCCTGCTGCCCTTGCTGGAAGCCGCCGACGACGGCGAGTGGCAAGCGCTGATCGACGAAGCCCGTGCCGAGCGCGAGCGCCTGGAGCAGGAGCTGCACACCGGTCGCGACCGCTTGCTCGAACTCAATTCCGGCGGCGCCGGCGAAGGCGATGCGCTGGTGGAGGACATCCTCGAACAAGACGACCAGTTCGCCCTGCCGATCTATATGGAAACCCTGTTCGACGCGTTCGGCATCGACAGCGAAGACCATTCGGAAAACGCGCTGATCCTCAAGCCCAGCGAAAAAATGCTCGACGCCAGCTTCCCTCTGGGCGACGACGAAGGTGTGACTATCACCTACGACCGTAACCAGGCGCTGTCGCGCGAAGACATGCAGTTCATCACCTGGGAGCACCCGATGGTGCAAGGCGGCATGGACCTGGTGCTGTCCGGTTCCATGGGCAACACCGCCGTGGCGCTGATCAAGAACAAGGCGCTCAAGCCCGGCACCGTATTGCTTGAACTGCTGTATGTCAGCGAAGTGGTCGCCCCGCGCTCCCTGCAACTGGGCCGCTACCTGCCACCGGCCGCCTTGCGCTGCCTGCTGGATGCCAACGGCAATGACCTGTCGGGCCGCGTGTCGTTCGTGACCTTGAATGACCAGCTCGAAAGCGTGCCACGGGCCAGCGCGAACAAATTCGTGCAGGCCCAGCGCGACCAACTCACACCACGCATCAACGCCGGTGAAGAGAAGATCGCCCCGCGTCACGCCGAGCGCGTGGCCGAAGCCAAGCGTCGCCTGGCGGCAGACACCGACGAAGAGCTGGCACGCCTTACCGCGTTGCAAGCGGTCAACCCGACCGTGCGCGACAGCGAGCTGGTTGCCCTGCGCAACCAACGCGAGCAAGGCCTGGCCATGCTCGATAAAGCCGCGTTGCGACTGGAAGCGATTCGAGTGTTGGTAGCGGGTTGATAGTCCGCTGAACGTAAAAGGCCCGCGCAATGCGGGCCTTTTTTATTGGCCCTGCGGGCCTCATCGCAGCATAGGTAACTGAAGCGATCGACGGTAACCACGATGCGAAGCGAGCCGCTCTTGCTCTTGATCTGCTTTTGATCTTGATCTTAAGCGCCCCGTTAAACCACGCTGGCCGAACGCAGGCTTGAATTCGTGGGTAACCCGGCAGGACGCCGGGTTAGCCGCCCCGCGCCATGGATGGCGCGTGGCGGCGGCCCACGGATTCAAGCCTGCGTTCGGGCACACCGAGCCTAAGCGAGGTGCCGAGTGGTGGGGCAAGAGCCCTTTGGTTACTTTGGGGCTCTTTTCCAAAGTGACCCGCCGTCAGGGCGGAACCCTAAGTGGCCGTTACCTAAATAACGGATATGTACCCGATCCAACTGTGTTGACTGTCAGGCCGCCTTCGCGAGCAAGCCCGCTCACAGGTTGATCGCGGGGTGCCAGGTAGATGGGTGTCGGCTATCAGGTCGTCTTCGCAGGCAAGCCAGCTCCCACATTTTTAGATCGCGGCGCGTCAGTTAGAACAGCGTCGGCTATCCGGCCGTCACGGGCAAGCCCAGCTCCCACAGTTGACCACACAAGGTTCAGTCAACTCGGTCAAAGGTGGGAGCTGGCTTGCCTGCGAAAGCGTCACCTCGGTCTCAAGCTGTAGCGGCAACCGCCGGCACCTCAACCGCACTCAACCCTTCCTTCATCCGCTTGGCATCGCGCACAAAACTGCGCGAAGCCTGGAACAGAAACAGCATGGTCAAGAACAGCGCCACCGGAATCAGATACATGGCGTCATGCAAACCCACCGCTTTATAAGCCTCGGTCATCTGCTGCGCCCCGTCCGCATACATCGCCGAATGAGCAAAGTGATCGGACAATGCCCCGACCACCACCGGCCCCATGCCACCGCCGAGCAAATACAGCCCGGCAAAAAACAACGCCATCGCCGTCGCGCGCAAACGCGGTTCGACCACGTCCTGAATCGCGGTATACACGCAGGTATAGAAGTTGTAGGCAAACAACCAGCCCACACTGAACAGCGCGACAAACACCCCGATCTCGACACGCCCGGCATGCAATGCCCAGGCGGTAGTGACCGTGGAGATGATCAAGCTGAATGCGGCAAACAACAATCGGCCATTGGCGACCCGCTGATGAATCTTGTCAGCGATCCAGCCACCCAGCGTCAATCCCACCAAACCGGTCAGGCCGACGATGACGCCCGTCGCGACGGCCGCGTCCTGCAACGGCATGAGGAAATAGCGTTGCAGCATCGGCACCAGGAATGAGTTGCACGCATAGGTAGCGAAGTTAAAGCACAACCCGGCCAGCACCAGCCACAGAAAGGTCGGCACGGCCAACACGCGGCGGATCGGGCGGTCGACGCGCTCCTGGGAGACTTGCACGGTTTCCGCTGCGCCACGCTTGGGCTCTTTTATGTAGAACATGAACACCGCCAGGATGAGCCCCGGCACCGCCGCGATAAAGAAGGGCGCACGCCAGCTGTCGAACGCCTTGACCATCGCGCCGATGGTAAAGAACGCCAGCAACAGGCCCAACGGCAGGCCAAGCATGAAAATCCCCATGGCCCGGGCGCGGCGGTGGGCGGGAAACAGATCGCCAATCAGCGAATTGGCCGCCGGTGCATAGCTGGCTTCGCCGATGCCAATGCCCATGCGCACCAGCAGGAAGGTCCAGAAACTGCCGACCATGCCATTGACCGCCGTCAACCCGCTCCAGGCGAACAGGCCCCAGCCCATCAACTTGCTGCGTGAGCCGGTGTCGGCCAGGCGCCCGAGCGGTAGCCCGGCAATGGCGTAGACGATGGTGAAGGCGGTGCCGATGATACCGAGCTGAAAATCGCTCAAGTGCCATTCCATGCGGATGGGCTCGATGATGATCGCGGGAATGGTACGGTCAAAGAAATTGAACAGGTTGGCGAGGAACAGCAGGAACAGAATGCGCCAGGCATTCGCCGCTTGGGTCGAGTTCTGCATGGGTCCGTCTCTTTTATTGTTATGAGAGCTGCGATGCCCGGTGCATCCTGCTCAGGTCACTGCAACATAGTCAGGCTGGCGGTGATTGTCTGTAATGATTCGTAAAGCTGATAGGGCATGATTTCACCCAGGCAACAGGGGATTTTGCCGACGAAAATATAAGTGCGTGCCCCTCTTCCCAACGGCCATGGCACGGATAGAATGGCGAGCCTTTCGCAGCACCCTCCTCCTACTTTTCTTATTGATGACGCCCATGTCCGAAGCCAGTCCGTGTCTGAATTGCGGTGCCTGCTGTTCACACTTTCGCGTGTCTTTCTTTTGGGGTGAGTGCGCCTCGTCCGGGGGCACGGTGCCCGATGAGCTGGTGGTGCAGATCAACCCCAGCCGCGTGGCGATGATCGGCACCGACCGCAAACCGGCACGGTGCGCCAGCCTTGAAGGTGAAGTCGGACAGGCCACCAGTTGCTCAATTTATGAGCAACGCTCCAGTGTATGCCGTGAGTTCGAGGCATCCTGGAGCCAGGGCGTGCAAAATGTCGATTGCGACGCCGCCCGTGCCGCATTTGGCTTGGCCCCGCTGGAGGCCCCGCACTTCGAACTCGACCTGCCCATCAGCGCTTAGCACCAAACGCTATGGAAGCCATGTCAAAATAATTTGAGATCAAAACGCCATTACTGATGGCAAAACTCGAGAGACTCCTATACTCGACCTCATAGGTCATCGCCGCTGGCAGTGACAGGGCTCTGTGACGGGATAAGCTATGGAATGGCTGGGGCAGCATTTTTTTACCGACCTTCCAGACAGCGGGCATTTATTGCTCAATTGCAGTCATAACCCGTTTCTGGTGCTGCTGGCGTATTTGGTCGCCTGCGCGGCGGGTTTCGGTACGCTGGACATGGCCGAACGTGTCGGCCATGTCGAAAACCCCACCGCCCGCCGCCATTGGCGCTGGCTGGGCGCGGGTTGCCTGGCAGGCGGCATCTGGTCGACCCACTTCATCAGCATGCTGGCCTTCCAAGCGCCCATTGCCATTCACTACGAATTGATCTTGACCTTCGCCTCGCTGCTGATCGCCCTGATCGCTTCGCTGCTCGCCATGCAGACCCTCAGTCATACCCACCTGCGTTTTCATCAGTACCTGGTGGCATCGGTGTGGATGGGGCTGGGTATCGCGCTGATGCACTACGTGGGCATGTCGGCCATGCGTTCCCAGGCCCAGGTGTACTTCGAAACACGGCTGTTTTTGGCCTCGGTGGCGATTGCCATGGGCGCCAGCCTGGCGGCGTTGTTGCTGTCCAGTTACCTGCGCAATGGGGCCGGCGTGTTTCACCAACTGCTCAAATACGCCGCCAGCCTGGTGCTGGGCGCCGGGATCCTGAGCATGCACTTCACCGGCATGGCGGCCATGCAAATGCTGGTGCCCAGCGGCACGGACCTGTCGTTGCCGGCCGATAACAACCCGATTCAACTGGGCCTTTCGGTCGCGATGATCACCTTGCTGGTGATCGGCAGCAGCATCAGCGCAGCCCTGGCCGACAAGAAGCTGCAACACAAGGAGCGCGACCTGCGCCGGGTCAACGCGCTGCTCAGCGAACTCGACCAGGCCCGCGCCTCGCTGCAACAAGTGGCCCACTTCGACGCGTTGACCAGCCTGCTCAACCGCCGTGGTTTCAATCAGATCTTCGCGGAAAAAGTCGCGGAGAAAACCCGCAGCCAAGGCATGCTCGCGGTGATCTTCCTCGATATCGACCACTTCAAGCGCATCAATGACAGCCTTGGCCACGATGCGGGCGACCAGTTGCTCACCGTGCTGGCCGGGCATATCAAGGGCTCGATACGCAGCCATGAAGATGTGGTGGCACGCTTTGGCGGCGATGAGTTCTGCATCCTGGTCAATATTCATCACCGCGACGAAGCCCGAAACATGGCCCAGCGCATCATGCAGAAGATGAAAGAGCCCATCGAACTGGCCGGCCGACGCATGGTGATGACCACCAGCATCGGCATCAGCCTGTTTCCCGAAGACGGCCACACCTGCGAAGAACTGCTTAAAACCGCCGACCTGGCGCTGTACCAGTCCAAGGATGCCGGGCGCAATTGTCTGAATTTCTTCAGTTCCAACCTTAAAACCCGTGCCTTCCTTGAGCTGCAACTGGAAGAAGAGCTGCGCGCCGCCTTGCGTACGCGCAGCCAACTGGTGCTGTTTTATCAACCGATCTTCGACATGAAACTGGGCAAGGTCACGCGCCTGGAAGCCCTGGTGCGCTGGCAACATCCCCAACATGGGCTGCTGGCCCCAGACCGTTTTATCGGCATTGCCGAGAATAACGGGCTGATCGCCGAGCTGGACCACTGGGTATTGCGCCAGGCCTGTCACGACCTGAGCCTGTTGTCTGACCGGGGCTACACCGAGCTGATCATGGCGGTGAACTGCTCGGCGTTGAACCTGGCGCGTGACGAACTGGCCGATGAAATCGAAGATGCCCTGCGCTTCGCCGGCATCGGCACCGACCGCCTGGAACTGGAAGTCACTGAAAATGCGTTGATGGGCAATATCAGCAGCACCCTGGCACTGTTGCGGCAGATTCGCGCCCTGGGTGTGTCACTGGCCATCGATGACTTTGGCACCGGCTATTCGTCGCTGGCTTACCTCAAACGCTTGCCGCTCAACACCTTGAAGATCGACCGCTCGTTTATCCAGGACATCCCCAAATCCACCGCAGACAGTGAAATTGTCCAGGCGATTATTGGCATGGCCCACACCCTGCACTTGCAGGTGGTCACCGAAGGCGTGGAAACCCAGGCGCAGTTTGAGATGCTGCTCAAACATGGCTGTGACTACATCCAAGGCTACTTGCTCAGCCCGGCGGTGCCCTTCGACGACATCATCGGTGTGATGCAGGGCATTGCCATGCGCAACCCGCTGAGCGCGTTCAGCATGGAGGGTAAAGACGCTCCACAACCAAACGACTCCGCGCCCGAACGTGTCGGCTCGCCTTCTATTGTCAGGCCGATTCGCTAACCCCACATCTGGGATGTTGGCGATGTGATCGTGACTTCATTCGGGTCGAGTCATACATGGAAACAATTGCGCCAGCATTTCCCTCGCACCTCAACTGTTCCCGTGACGTTAACGTCACCCCCGGCTGTGACCTTTCTCTACGGCAAGGTGCCATCACGCGTTCAGCGGTTACTCGGCTACACACTTCACTGCGGGAAAAATGCGCACCTTTTTCGTGCGCGTCATTCTTACCCTGCCCTTTCCTGGATCAGGATCCAGGGCGAGACCACCACCGCCCACAAGCTCGGATCCCGTTCTATCAGGTCCAATGCCCGCGTCGCAGACACCTCGCCAAGGGTGCCCGCGGCCAGCCAGGCGGCGACTTTGTCACGCTTGTCTTCGGCCATTGCCTCGGCTGCCTCGATCAAATCCAGGCTGGCATCGACCCACAATAGGGCACCCTTGGCAAAGAACGGTTCAAGCTCCTTCCAGGAAATTTCGGCGGTTTCACCGAGCAGCTTGGCATAGAGGGTGCTTGGTTCTTGCGTCATGGGAATTCACCTGAGTAAAAAATCGGCGCAATCATAGCCCCGTCGCTCAGGCAGAAAAACCCAGTAGCAAATGAAGTAGCGATTGAAAGCGCCAGGAAAGCCAAGGAATGCCTTGAAAGCTGTTAGCAACCCGCCGCGATTCTGTCTTTTTCTTTCATTTAAGCGACATACCCAGGTTTTGCCCCCAGCTGCCAGCTTTTCAAGCGATCAGCCAGCGCTCTACACTGTACCGGTACAGTTGCCAGGGCAATGCCGGGGGGATATCCGCGATATCTGATCCGGTTCTGCAGCTCACAAGGCCGCTAGAACTATAAAAAATACAACAGTAAGAGTGGAGCACTATGAATAAGGCTACTAAGCAGATTTCCAAACTGTTTGCCGCTATGGTCCTGGCTGGGGTTGCCGGCCATTCGTTCGCAGCCGACACCATCAAGATCGGCATCGCCGGTCCCAAGACTGGTCCGGTGACGCAATACGGCGACATGCAATTCATGGGTGCCAAGCAAGCCATCAAAGACATCAACGCCAAGGGCGGCGTAGACGGCAAGATGCTTGAAGCCAAGGAATACGACGACGCTTGCGACCCTAAACAAGCCGTGGCCGTTGCCAACAAAGTGGTCAATGACGGCGTCAAGTTCGTCGTCGGTCACCTCTGCTCCAGCTCCACTCAGCCAGCGTCCGATATCTATGAAGACGAAGGCGTCATCATGATTACCCCGGCTGCCACCAGCCCTGAAATCACGTCCCGTGGCTACAAGCTGATCTTCCGCACCATTGGTCTGGACAGCGCACAAGGCCCAGCGGCCGGCAACTACATCGCCGACCACGTGAAGCCGAAAATCGTTGCCGTACTGCACGACAAGCAGCAATACGGTGAAGGCATCGCCAGCGCCGTGAAGAAGACCCTTGAAGAAAAAGGCACCAAGGTTGCCGTCTTCGAAGGCCTGAACGCCGGCGACAAAGACTTCTCCTCGATCATCCAGAAACTCAAGCAAGCCAACGTCGACTTCGTCTACTACGGCGGCTACCACCCTGAGCTGGGCCTGATCCTGCGCCAAGCCAAGGAAAAAGGCCTGAACGCCAAGTTCATGGGCCCAGAGGGCGTGGGTAACGACTCGATCTCGCAAATCGCCCAGGGCGCTTCCGAAGGCCTGCTGGTGACCCTGCCGAAATCCTTCGACACAGACCCTGCCAACAAAGCCATCGTCGAAGAGTTCGCCAAGAACAAGCAGGACCCAACCGGTCCGTTCGTGTTCCCGGCCTACTCGGCGGTTGAAGTCATTGCCGGCGGTATCAAAGCCGCCAAAAGCGAAGACACCGCCAAAGTGGCCGAGGCCATCCACGCCGGTACCTTCAAGACCCCTACGGGCGAGCTGAGCTTCGACGCCAAGGGCGACCTGAAGGACTTCAAGTTCGTGGTCTACGAATGGCACTTCGGTAAACCAAAAACCGAAGTTTCCCCTCAGTAAGCCAGGCGTTACTGGTCAACAAGCCCACTGTGCAAGCAGTGGGCTTTGTTTTACGAGGTTTATGGGCCATGTCACCCGCGATCCGGGCGCTGGCTCACCTGAAAATCTTAAAACCGTCACCAGCGGTTCGCTGGCAAACGCTTTGTGCAACCTGGTCACAGAACAGGGCACCGAGCCGGAAATGACTCCACCAGTGAAATGCGTATCGGGTTTTTAGGAGCGCTGTAATGCCTGAGATCTATCATTTTTTCCAACAGCTGGTTAATGGCCTGACCATTGGCAGCACCTATGCCTTGATAGCCATTGGCTACACAATGGTTTACGGCATCATTGGAATGATCAACTTCGCCCATGGCGAGGTGTACATGATTGGTTCCTACGTGGCCTTCATCGCCCTTGCCGGGCTGGCCATGATGGGGATCCACTCCCTGCCGCTGTTGATGACCGCTGCGTTTTTGGCATCGATCATCGTAACCAGTGCCTATGGCTACAGCATCGAGCGGGTTGCCTACCGTCCCCTGCGGGGCAGCAACCGTTTGATCCCGCTGATTTCCGCCATCGGCATGTCGATTTTCCTGCAGAACACCGTATTGCTGTCCCAGGACTCCAAGGACAAGTCCATTCCCAACCTGATTCCGGGGAGCATCTCCTTCGGCCCGGGTGGCGCACAAGAAGTGCTGATTTCGTACATGCAGATTCTGGTTTTCGTGGTCACGCTGGTGGCCATGCTGGGCCTGACGCTGTTCATCTCCCGCTCCCGTCTGGGGCGCGCCTGCCGGGCCTGCGCCGAAGACATCAAGATGGCCAACCTGCTGGGCATCAACACCAACAACATCATCGCCCTGACCTTCGTCATTGGTGCTGCGCTGGCGGCCGTGGCGGCCGTGTTGCTGAGCATGCAATACGGCGTGATCAACCCCAACGCCGGTTTCCTGGTGGGCCTCAAGGCCTTTACCGCGGCGGTATTGGGCGGCATCGGCAGCATTCCGGGCGCCATGCTCGGCGGGCTGGTGCTGGGTGTGGCCGAAGCCTTTGGCGCCGATATCTTCGGTGACCAGTACAAGGACGTCGTCGCGTTCGGCCTGTTGGTTCTGGTGTTGTTGTTCCGTCCGACCGGCATCCTGGGCCGTCCGGAGGTTGAGAAAGTATGAGCAGATATCTTAAATCGGCGTTTTTCAGCGCCTTGCTGGTCTGGGCCGTGGCCTTTCCGGTACTCGGTCTCAAGCTGAGCATTGTCGGCATCAACCTGGAAGTGCATGGCACCGGGCCCGTCACGCTGACCGTCATCGCGCTGTGTTCGGTGCTGATGTTCCTGCGTGTACTGTTCACCCAGCAGGTCGGAGCCTTGTTCAAGGGCAACCGTGGCCCGTTGGTGTCGCCCAAGGTCAGCCAATTTCTGACCCTGCCGCGCACCCAGCGCTACATCATCATCGGGCTGATCATCGCAGCGCTGATCTGGCCGTTCTTTGGCTCGCGCGGCGCGGTCGACATTGCCACCCTGATCCTGATCTACGTGTTGCTGGGCCTGGGCCTGAACATCGTGGTGGGCCTGGCCGGCCTGCTCGACCTGGGTTATGTGGGCTTCTACGCCGTGGGTGCCTACACCTACGCGCTGCTCTCGCATTACCTGGGCTGGAGCTTCTGGATCTGCCTGCCACTGGCCGGTATGGCAGCGGCCACGTTCGGCTTCCTGCTGGGCTTCCCGGTGCTGCGCCTGCGCGGTGACTACCTGGCCATCGTGACCCTGGGCTTCGGCGAAATCATTCGCCTGTTCCTGCGTAACCTCACCGATATCACCGGTGGCCCCAATGGTATCAGCAGCATTCCCAAGCCGACGTTCTTCGGGCTGTCGTTCGACCGCACCGCCGCCGAAGGCATGCAGACCTTCCACGAGTACTTCGGGATTGCCTACAACCCGGTGAGCAAAGTGGTGTTCCTGTACCTTGTGGCGCTGCTTTTGGCGTTGGCGGCACTGTTCGTGATCAACCGCCTGCTGCGCATGCCCATCGGCCGTGCGTGGGAAGCGCTGCGCGAAGATGAAATCGCCTGCCGTGCCCTGGGCCTGAACCCGACCATCATCAAGCTTTCCGCATTCACCCTGGGCGCTGCATTCGCCGGTTTTGCCGGCAGCTTCTTCGCCGCTCGCCAAGGCCTGGTGACGCCGGAATCGTTCACCTTTATCGAGTCGGCGATCATTCTCGCCATCGTCGTACTGGGTGGCATGGGCTCGCAACTGGGCGTGATCCTGGCGGCCATCGTGATGATCCTTCTGCCGGAAATGATGCGTGAGTTCAGCGAATACCGCATGTTGATGTTCGGCGCCATGATGGTGCTGATGATGATCTGGCGCCCTCAAGGCCTGCTGCCCATGCAACGTCCACACATGGAGCTGCGCAAATGAGCCGCGAGATCCTGAAAGTCGAAAACCTGAGCATGCGCTTCGGCGGTTTGCTGGCGGTCAATGGCGTGGCCCTGACTGTCAAAGAGAAACAAGTGGTAGCGCTGATCGGCCCCAACGGCGCCGGCAAGACCACCGTGTTCAACTGCCTCACCGGTTTCTACAAGCCGAGCGGTGGCAGCATCCTGCTGGACGGCCAGCCGATCCAGGGCCTGGCCGGCCACGAAATCGCCCGCAAAGGCGTGGTGCGGACCTTCCAGAACGTGCGGTTGTTCAAGGACATGACGGCGGTCGAGAACCTGTTGATCGCCCAGCACCGTCACTTGAACACCAACTTCTTCGCCGGCCTGTTCAAGACTCCGGCGTTCCGCAAGAGCGAACGCGAGGCCATGGAATACGCGGCGTATTGGCTGGACAAGGTCAACCTGACCGAGTTCGCCAACCGCCCGGCCGGTACCCTCGCCTACGGCCAGCAACGTCGCCTGGAAATCGCCCGTTGCATGATGACTCGCCCGCGCATCCTGATGCTCGACGAACCCGCTGCCGGCCTGAACCCCAAGGAAACCGAAGACCTCAAGGCGCTGATCAGTGTGCTGCGTGAGGAAAACAACGCCACGGTGCTGTTGATCGAACACGACATGAAACTGGTCATGAGCATCTCCGACCACATCGTGGTGATCAACCAGGGCACGCCGCTGGCCAACGGGACGCCGGAGCAGATCCGCGACAATCCTGAAGTGATCAAAGCCTATTTGGGGGAAGCGTAAGATGCTGCAATTTGAAAACGTTTCCACTTTCTACGGCAAGATCCAGGCCCTGCACAGCGTCAATGTGGAAGTGCGCCAGGGAGAGATCGTCACCCTGATCGGCGCCAACGGCGCCGGCAAATCGACCTTGCTGATGACCTTGTGCGGTTCGCCGCAAGCCTACAGTGGCAGCATCCGCTACATGGGTGAAGAACTGGTGGGCAAGCACTCCGCCGAGATCATGCGCAAGAGCATTGCGGTGGTGCCGGAAGGCCGTCGGGTGTTCTCGCGCCTGACCGTCGAAGAGAACCTGGCCATGGGTGGGTTCTTTACCGACAAGGGCGATTACCAGGAGCAGATGGACAAGGTGCTGCACCTGTTCCCCCGTCTCAAGGAACGCTTCAGCCAGCGCGGCGGCACCATGTCCGGCGGCGAACAGCAAATGCTCGCCATCGGCCGGGCGCTGATGAGCAAGCCCAAGCTATTGCTGCTGGACGAGCCGTCCCTGGGCCTGGCACCGATCATCATCCAGCAGATCTTCGACATCATCGAACAGCTGCGCAAGGACGGTGTGACGGTGTTTTTGGTGGAGCAGAACGCCAACCAGGCGCTGAAAATCGCTGACCGCGCCTATGTGCTGGAGAATGGCCGGGTGGTGATGCAGGGCACCGGCGAGCAATTGCTGACCGATCCGAAAGTGCGGGAGGCGTACCTCGGCGGCTAGAAAGAGTGAGTTCTAAAATGGGAGCTGGCTTGTGTGGGAGCTGGCTTGCCTGCGATAGCATCACCTCGGTGTATCTGAAGCACCGAGGTGCCTGCATCGCGGGCAAGCCCAACTCCCACACAAGCCAGTTCTCATTTTTCTGGTAAAAATACATGTTGTTTGCAGTTTTTTTCGATGGCCTTGTAACGAATTCCCTCCCCCTTTCTCTAGTGGTGCATGCAGGCAATCAAGCCTGCGCATTCAACCACTGCTGGAGACACACCATGACCACCAAACTGTCAGCCGCCACCCTCGTTCTGGCCCTTGGTTCTGCCCTGAGCCTGTCCGCCCTGACCACCACCGCCCACGCAGCCGACGACATGCAGAAATGCTTCGGCGTGGCTGAAACCGGCAAGAATGACTGCGCCGCGGGCGCCGGTACTTCCTGCGCTGGCACCTCCAAAACCAAAGACCAGGCCAATGCCTGGAAACTGGTCCCTGCCGGCACGTGCACCCAGACCCCAAGCACCACCTCGCCGACCGGTTTTGGCCAGGAAGCGGCCTTCACCGCCAAATCCTGAACCCCGCGCAGCCTGAGTACTGATGATGACGCTTACAGCCCAACACGCGGTCTCACCGGCTCAGGTGCCCGGCCTCCCCTCTCGGGCCGGGTTGGGGCTCAAGACCGAGCACTTCACCGAGGTGCTCGAGACCCGCCCCGACATCGGTTTTTTCGAAATACACGCCGAAAACTACATGGTGGCCGGCGGCCCGTTTCATCACTACCTGGGGTTGATTCGTGCGCAGTACCCCCTGTCACTGCACGGCGTCGGCCTGTCCATCGGCGGCGAAGGCCCCCTGGACCGCGAGCACCTGGCACGCCTGGCCGCGCTGATCGAACGCTATCAACCCCAGTCTTTTTCCGAACACCTGGCGTGGTCCAGCCACGGCCCGGTGTTTCTCAACGACCTGCTGCCCCTGGCCTACGACGCCAGCACCCTGAACCGGGTGTGCGAACACGTCGACCAGGTACAAAGCAGGCTCAAGCGGCCGATGCTGCTGGAAAACCCCTCCACTTATCTGCAGTTCCAGCGCTCCACCCTGGACGAAACCGACTTCATCAGCGAGATCGTCCGCCGTACCGGTTGCGGCCTGCTGCTCGACGTCAACAACGTCTACGTGTCCTGCATCAATCATCAGCGCGACCCGCTGGCCTACATCGATGCCTTGCCATTGCACGCAGTGGGTGAGATTCATCTGGCCGGTTTTGCCGAAGACACCGACAGCCTGGGCGACCGCCTGCTGATCGACGACCACGGCGCGCCGATCGATAACGCCGTGTGGCAGCTGTACGCACAGGTACTGGCGCGGACCGGAGCGGTAGCGACGCTGATCGAGCGGGATAACCAGGTGCCCGCGTTCAGCGTGTTGCAAGCAGAGGCCCGGCAGGCCGAGTGGTATTTGTCGCAGGTGGCCCGATGAGTATTCAGCGAACATTCGCCGAGGCGTTACTGGCCCCGCAAGCAACCTGCCCCGAGGGCGTGTTCAGCAGCAACGGTGCTGAGCCGGCGAGCCGCTTTGCGGTGTATCGAAACAATGTCCATAGCGCGTTGATCAATGCTTTGACAGCCGCCTACCCGGTGGCGCGGCAACTGGTCGGCGATGAGTTTTTCCGCGCCATGGCTGGCCTGTATATCCAGGCCCACCCGCCCACCAGCCCGTTGATCAGTGAATACGGCAGCACGTTCGCTGACTTTATCCAGGCTTTCGAACCGGCCTCGAGCGTGCCCTACCTGGCCGATGTCGCCCGACTGGAGCGCTTACGGGTTTGCGCTTATCACGCGGCGGATTGCCAGGTCCTGGATCAGCACTGCGTACTTGAGCAACTGCAAGGTTGCGCGCAACTGGGGCAACTGCGTGTACGACTGCATCCGTCACTCGCCACGCTGGAATCTTCCTACGCGGTGGTATCGGTTTGGGCGGCGCACCAGACCGACGGGGCCGTCGCCAGCTTGAACCCCTGGCATGCCCAAGGCGCGCTGGTCTTGCGCCAAGGGTTGGCGGTCAAGGTATTCGCCATCGACTGCGGGTCTGTGACCTTTATCAACCGCCTCAACCAAGGCGACGGGCTGGAGATGGCCATCGCTGACGCCCTGCAAGCCTCCACCGAATTCGATCTGCACCAATGTCTCACGCTGTTGATCAGCCACGACGCCATCACCCATTTGCGCCTGCAACCCGAGGTATTGCCATGAACATTCCCGCTCCCTGCCTGATAAAGCGAACCGTCGCACTGTTTGAAAAAATCCCCTACAGCCTGATCGCCTTTATCGCACGCTTCTCCATTGCGGCGGTGTTCTGGAAGTCTGGCCAGACCAAGGTCGAAGGCTTTGCCATTGACCTGATCAGCGGCACCTTCCAATGGGGCGAGCCCAAACTTGCCGCCTCGACCCTGTTTTTGTTTCGCAGCGAATACCCGTTGCCTCTGCTGTCGCCCGAGGTGGCCGCGCACCTGGCAACCTTTGCCGAGCACTTTTTTCCGGTGCTGATCCTGCTGGGGTTCGCGACGCGGTTTTCGGCCCTGGCCTTGATCGGCATGACCCTGACCATCCAGCTGTTCGTCTACCCCGACGCCTATCCCACTCACGGCACCTGGCTTGCGCTGTTATTGCTGTTGCTTGCCAAAGGGCCGGGTTGGCTGTCCATCGACCACCTGATTGCCCGTCGTTATCGCTGAAGTCGATCCAGTGCCTCGCCGCTGCGCTTGAACCAGTCCACCAGGTAGTCGGCCAACACTTGGGTACGCCGTGGCAGGCCGCCCTGATAGGGATGCACCAGGTACATCGGCATGCTGCGCGTCTGATAGTCGCGCAGCAGCCAGCGCAATCGGCCATCAGCCAGCTCCGTGGGTAAAACGTAGGACGGCAGGCGAGCAATACCGGCGCCGACCATCGCGGCTTTTTTCAGCAGGTTGTAGTGGTTGGAGGCGAAGGTGCCGCTCACCTTTACCCGCAGCAATTCGTGTTGCTGGTGGTACAACCATTCCTCGCGGCCACTGTAATGGCTGTTGAGCAAACAGCTGTGCGCCGCCAGGTCTGCCGGGGTCTGCGGCTCGCCATGCTGTTCCAGATAAGCCGGGCTGGCGCAGGTCATCTCATGCCAGGCCAGCAAAGGCTTGGCTACCAGGCGTTCATGTTCGATGGCGCCGGAGCGTACGCCCAAGTCAAAGCCATCGCGTGCCAAGTCTCGGTAGCTGTTATTGAGCTCCAGCTCGATCTGCACCTGCGGGTATTGCTTGGAAAACTCCAGCAACAAGCCATCGAAAAAGGTTTCGCCCAACGACACCGGAACGGTCATACGCACAGGGCCGGCCAAATCATCTTTGAGTCGCGCCAAGGCCTGACGGGCGCGTTCCACCTGCACCACCAACGCTTGTGCCTGGGGCAGCAACGCCGCGCCGGCAGCAGTAAGGCTCAGCTTGCGTGTGGTGCGGTGCAGCAGTACCACGGCGAACTGCGCTTCCAGCTGGCTGATGCGCTTGGACAACTGCCCTTTGCTGCAGCCCAATTGTGCGGCCGCCACGGTGAAACTGCCGGCTTCGATCAGCACGGCGAACGCCGCCAGGTCATCCATTTCGCTCATGGACTGTTTCCATTTGAAAACCAAAGGTTGCCTATTAGCACGTTTATCCAGCTAAAAAGCCACACTAGACTGAACGCAAATCCCAACCTCTGTAGGAGCGAGCTTGCTCGCGAAGAACTCTAGACCGCCGGCGTGTAGTCAGTTTTACCGCGTGATCGTTGACGTTTTTCGCGAGCAAGCTCGCTCCTACAGGTAATCAGCCCAGAGGAACAGCACGATGAAAATCCTATTGATCGGTGCCAGCGGCACCATCGGTTCAGCGGTCAAGGCGGAACTGGCCCAGCGCCACGAAGTGATCAGCATCGGCCGCACCAGCGGCGACTTTCAGGTGGATATCAGCGATAGCGCCTCGATCCGCAAGTTGTTCGAGCAGACCGGCACGTTCGACGCCTTGGTCTGCGCGGCAGGCAGCGTCAACTTCGTGCCCCTGGCAGACATGAACGACAGCGATTTCGAACTGGGCCTGCGTGACAAACTGATGGGCCAGGTCAACCTGCTGTTGATCGGCCGTGAATACGCCAACGACGGTGCTTCGTTCACGTTCACTACAGGCATTCTGAACCGTGATCCGATCCGCACCGGCGCTTCGGCGGCCTTGGTCAACGGTGCATTGGACGCCTTCGTCAAAGCGGCGGCCATTGAGTTGCCACGCGGCCTGCGCATCAACTCGGTCAGCCCGACGGTGTTGCTGGAAGCCATGGGTAGCTATGCCCCTTATTTCCGTGGCTACAAACCCGCCCCGGCCGCCGATGTGGCGCTGGCTTACGCAAAAAGCGTCGAGGGCCTGCAAACCGGTCAGACCTTTATCGTAGGTTGAAGGTGATATCCGTAAGAAACGCCTGAAGCTGGCAAGCGGGCTTGTGATGCACGGCCAGCCTGCGTAACGTGGCGGCACTTGCCTGGAGACCCGATAATGCGCGCCGCCCGTACCCTCGCCCTGTTTGCCTTGCTTCCTCTGTTCGCCGCCTGCCAATTGTTCGAAAGCGAGCCGGCCAAGCCATCGACCGTCGGGCTGACCCGTATGCAGGGTGAGTTGACCGCGGTAGACGGCAAACTGCTGTTCCAGCCGTGCGGCGACCAGCGTAGCTACGTGGTCAACGACACCGGCGGCACCAGCGTCCTGCAGGAAGCCGCCTCGCTGGCCGGCCAGCAGGGCACGCTGTTTGCCGACCTGCGTGGCAAGTTTTCCGGGGTCGCCAGCGGCACCCAGGGTTCAGTAGACCTGCAACAGCTGTATCGCGTCGAACGCTCGACCTCAGCCTGCTCCGACCCGGACTTCAAGCGCATGATCCTGCGGGCCAACGGCCATAAACCTGCCTGGGCGATGAATGTCACGGCCAAGGGCATGGTGCTGGAACGCGAGGGCCAGCCACCGTTGGCAGTGCCGTACGTCGAGGAGCAACTGGGCGACGGCCGCTTCAACCTGATGACCGAAGCCAATAACCAGCACATCGAACTGTGGGTGGCGCCCCAGCGCTGCGTCGACAGTGTGAGCGGCAGCCTGCAACACATGAGCGCCGAGTTGCGCGTGAACGGCCAGGTGCAGCGTGGTTGCGCGGCGTTCGGCGGCTCGCGGGACGATTAACCTGACGGAAAGTCGCCATTGGGGCTTATAATCGCCGGTTTGCAAAACAGCCGGCCTCCTTGCCCGCCGCCTACCGGATCCTGTCATGTTACGAATCACTGAACTCAAGCTGCCCATCGACCATCCCGAAGAAGACCTGCGCGCTGCCATCGTGCAGCGCCTGGGCATCGCCAGTGATGACCTGCTCGATTTCACCCTGTTCAAGCGCAGCTACGATGCGCGTAAAAAGACGTCGGAGCTGTGCTTCATCTACACCGTCGACCTGAACGTAAAGGATGAAGCCGCCCTGCTGCTCAAGTTTGCCGACGACCGCAACGTCAACCCGGCACCGGATGTCAGCTACAAGGTGGTGGGCCAGGCGCCGGAAGGTCTGGCTGAGCGGCCAATCGTAGTGGGCTTTGGCCCCTGCGGGATTTTCGCCGGGCTGCTGCTGGCACAGATGGGCTTCAAGCCGATCATCCTTGAACGCGGCAAGGAAGTGCGCCAACGCACCAAGGACACCTGGGGCCTGTGGCGTAAAAGCGTGCTCAACCCCGAGTCCAACGTGCAATTCGGTGAAGGCGGCGCCGGTACCTTCTCCGACGGCAAGCTGTACAGCCAGATCAAGGACCCGAAATTCCACGGTCGCAAAGTGCTGCACGAGTTCGTCAAGGCTGGTGCGCCGGAAGAAATCCTCTACGTCAGCAAGCCGCACATCGGTACCTTCCGCCTGACCGGCGTGGTGGAAAACATGCGCGAGCAGATCATCGCCCTGGGCGGTGAAGTGCGCTTCGAGCAGCGGGTCACCGACGTGCTGGTCGAAGACGGCCAGTTGAACGGCGTGGTCATCGACGGCGGCGAGCAGATCCTCTCCAAGCACGTGATTCTTGCCTTGGGCCACAGCGCCCGTGACACCTTCCGCATGCTCCACGACCGTGGCGTGTACATGGAAGCCAAGCCATTCTCGGTGGGTTTCCGTATCGAGCACCCGCAGTCGCTAATCGACGCCGCACGCCTGGGCAAATACGCTGGCCACCCCAAGCTGGGCGCAGCGGACTACAAGTTGGTGCACCACGCCAAGAATGGCCGTTCGGTCTACAGCTTCTGCATGTGCCCGGGCGGCACCGTCGTGGCTGCGACCTCGGAACCCCATCGCGTCGTGACCAATGGCATGAGCCAATACTCGCGTAACGAGCGCAATGCCAACTCGGGCATCGTGGTAGGCATCACCCCGGAGGTGGATTACCCGGGCGGCCCGCTGGCCGGTATCGAGTTGCAGGAACGCCTGGAATCCCACGCCTACATCCTCGGCGGCAGTAACTACGAGGCCCCGGCGCAACTGGTAGGTGACTTCATCGCCGGCAAACCCTCCACCGCGCTGGGCAGTGTGGAGCCGTCCTACAAACCTGGCGTGTCATTGGGCGACCTGGCCCTGGCCTTGCCGGACTTCGCCATCGAAGCCATCCGCGAAGCCTTGCCGGCGTTCGAGAAGCAGATCAAAGGCTACTCGCTGCACGATGCGGTGCTGACCGGCATCGAAACCCGCACCTCGTCCCCCTTGCGCATTACCCGCAACGAGTCGATGCAGAGCCTGAACGTCAAAGGCTTGTTCCCGGCCGGTGAAGGCGCAGGCTATGCCGGTGGGATTCTGTCGGCGGGTGTCGACGGGATCCGGATCGCCGAGGCGTTGGCGCGGGATATGCTCGGCATTGAGGCCTAAAGCACCCTGGCGGCAAACCTAAATCCAATGTGTGTGGCTTGCCTGCGAAAGCGGTGGTGCAGTTAAAAACTCAGTGATTGACACTCCGCTTTCGCGAGCAAGCCCGCTCCCACAGTTGGATCGGGGGGTGTCAGATATTGGCGCGCAGGATGTTATCGGGTAGCGCCTCACCGCGTTCGACACTTGCCGCTACCGCCGCGATCAACCCTTCCAGCTCATAGCCCTGCCCCGCCAGCCACGCCTGATCGTAATAGGTCGTGGCATACCGCTCACCACCATCGCACAAGATCGCAACGATCGAGCCCGATGCCCCTTCCGCTTTCATCTGTTGCGCCGCCATCAGGGCACCGATCAGGTTGGTCCCGCTGGAACCACCAACCCGTCGCCCCAAACGCTGCGCCAGGTAATGCATGGCCGCCAGGGACAATGCATCTGGCACCTTGACCATGGCGTCAATCACCGCCGGCAGAAACGATGCCTCCACCCGTGGTCGACCAATCCCTTCAATCCGCGAGCCACAGTCCAGGCGCAGGCTGGCATCACCACTCTGGTAGAAGTCGAAGAACACCGAGCGTTCGGCATCGGCACACAACACTCGCGTGCAATGCTGGCGATAACGCACGTAGCGGCCCAGGGTCGCGGTGGTGCCGCCGGTGCCAGGGCTGGAAATCAACCAACTCGGCTCCGGGTGCTGCTCAAAGCGCATCTGCTGGAAGATCGATTCGGCAATGTTGTTGTTCGCTCGCCAGTCGGTGGCACGTTCGGCGTAAGTGAACTGGTCCATGAAGTGGCCACCGCTTTCCTGGGCCAGGCGTTCGGATTCGGCATAGATCTGCGTCGGGTCCTGGACCAGGTGGCTTTTGCCACCGTAGAAGGCGATTTGGGCAATCTTCTCTTGAGAGGTTGTAGCGGGCATGACGGCAATAAACGGCAAGCCGAGCAAGCGCGCAAAGTACGCCTCCGAGATCGCGGTGGAGCCACTGGAGGCCTCAATCACGGGTGCGCCCGGCTTGAGCCAGCCATTGCACAACGCATACAGAAACAGCGAGCGCGCCAGCCGGTGTTTCAGGCTGCCGGTGGGGTGGCTGGACTCATCCTTGAAGTACAACTCGATGCCTGGCAAACCCGGTAATGGCAGCGGGATCAGGTGGGTATCGGCGCTGCGCTGGAAGTCCGCTTCAATGATGCGAATGGCTTCGCGGGCCCAGGTACGGTGGTCGCTCATGGTGGCTTCTCTAAAGGTTTTCAGCGGTGATCTTAAGATGTTTCCTACACTCCACACAGATACAGTGATGACGCAATCGGACACACAATTGCTAGTCTTTGGCTCACCGATGCCCCGGGCCATCTCTTATAACAAATAAGAATATAACTTTTGTTTTAACAACTAACGGTACGGGTTAGGGTACCCACCTATTGAACCTGGATTGGAGAGCATCCCTTGCCTCTGCGTAGCACTTTCACCCGTTTCTTCCAGCTGGAAGCCGCCAGTGGCCTGTTGTTGATCGCCGCTGCCGCCTTGGCGCTGATTATCAACAACTCACCGTTGTCGCACCTGTACAACGCCTTTCTCGACACGCCAGTGGTTGCACAGGTTGGCGCGTTGAAAATCGCCAAGCCGGCGCTTCTATGGATCAACGATGGCCTGATGGCCCTGTTCTTCCTGTTGATCGGCCTGGAGGTCAAGCGCGAGCTCCTGGATGGTCACCTGTCCAGGCCTTCCCAAGTGGTGCTGCCTGGCGCAGCGGCCATCGGCGGCATGGTGGTGCCGGCGCTGATCTACTGGGCCCTGAACAAGGACAACCCGGCCGCCCTGGCTGGCTGGGCAATCCCTATGGCCACCGACATTGCCTTCGCGCTGGGTGTGCTGGCCCTGCTGGGCAAGCGTGTACCGGTGTCGCTGAAGCTGTTCCTGATGACCCTGGCGATTATTGATGACCTTGGGGCCATCATCGTCATTGCGCTGTTCTATTCCGCTGACTTGTCCACCGCATCCCTGGCGGGCGCGGGGGCGTGCTTGATTGCACTGATTGCGATGAACCGCCTGGGCGTGATCAAGCTGGGGCCGTATATGATCATCGGCCTGATCCTGTGGGTGTGCGTGCTCAAGAGCGGTGTGCATGCGACCTTGGCCGGCGTAACCCTGGCGTTCTGCATTCCACTGCGCACCAAGAATGCCGAAACCTCGCCGCTGCTGAGCCTGGAACACGCCCTTCACCCGTGGGTGGCCTACGCTATCCTGCCGCTGTTCGCGTTCGCCAACGCCGGGGTCTCTCTGACGGGCGTCAGCCTGGAGAGCTTCACCCACTCCGTGCCCATGGGCATCGCCGCCGGCCTGTTGATCGGCAAGACCGTCGGCGTGTTTGGCCTCACCTGGCTGGCAATCAAGACCGGCATCGCCTCACTGCCCAGCGGCGCCAACTGGGGCCAGGTACTGGGCGTGGCGATCCTGTGCGGAATCGGCTTCACCATGAGCCTGTTCGTCGGCTCCCTGGCGTTTGTGCCAGGCGCCAGTGAGTTTGCCGGGGAAGATCGCATGGGGATTCTGACCGGGTCGATCCTGGCGGCCTTTATCGGATATGCGGTGACGGCGATGGCGAGTCGCAAGAAAGCGATCGTTGCATGATTGAAGTAGGAGCGAGGGGGACGCCTAGTTCTTGCTCGCGAAAAACTGACAGGCGCCGCGTTCATTCATTGAGCACGCGTTATCGTTAACGTTTTTCGCGAGCAAGCTGGCTCCTACAAACAAAACCCCCAACCGGTCACCCGGTTGGGGGTTTTTCTTCGCCTGTAGCTTAAGGCTTAGCGAGTCACGCGGCTGGTACCGTCGACGGTCATGATGCGTACGCGGTCACCAATGCGGAAGATTTCATTTTCCTGTACGGCTTGTACGTAGGCACGCATGCTGCCGTCGTCTTCGCGCACGGTGATTTCCACGCCCTGGGTACGGGTCAGGCCTTCTTCGGTGGCCGAGCCCAGCAGGCCGCCCGCAACTGCGCCGATCACAGCAGTAACGATGCTGCCACGGCCGCCACCGATGGCGCTGCCGCCAACGCCGCCGATGACTGCGCCTGCGGCGCCGCCGATTGGGGTTTTGGTGCCTTCAATTTTCACTGGGCGCAGGGATTCGATGGTGCCCATGCGAACGGTCTGTACGCGACGCGCCTCATCACGAGAGTACGAGTCGCCGGTCAGACTCGAGGCGCAGCCACCCAACAGCAACGACAGGGTGGTAAAGCAGGCAACTAGTAAAACGGACTTACGCATAGCATCAACTCCAAAGGACAGGTATTCATTAAACGCTGTGGCTTGGCGCGTGTCACGGCGCGCCAGGCAGAAACTTGCTTTCATTCAGCCTGAGTACAGACTGCCAGCACCAGAGAACTCGACGAACGGTAACCAAGCCAGTGTACAGAACGATGCCATAACCGGCTTGATCAGTGTAGCCGCACAGCCGAAAGCGCCCGAAGCCTCTTGAACAGAGACTTCGACGCAACGCTGTAGATTCAGGTGGGATGACGAAAGGTGACGCTCAGGGCGCCAGACGCTCGCGGGACCATTGGCCGTCTTGCAAACGGTAGTTGAGGCGATCATGCAGGCGGCTGGCGCGGCCTTGCCAGAACTCGATGCGCTCGGGCAGTAAACGGTACCCTCCCCAATGCTCTGGGCAATCGGGCTGGGTATCGCTGAAACGCTCTTCAGTGGCCTTGAGCAGCGCCTGCAGCTCTTCGCGATCACGAATCACCTTGCTCTGCGGAGAAGCCCAAGCGCCCAGGCGACTGCCCAACGGGCGCACCTGGTAATAAGCATCCGACTCTTCAGGCGTGACCTTGACCACGCGCCCTTCAATGCGTACCTGGCGCTCCAGGGTTGGCCAGAAGAAGGTCATGGCCGCAAACGGCCGCGCCGCGAGTTGTTCACCCTTGGCGCTCTGATAGTTGGTGAAGAAGGTAAAGCCCTGTGCATCCAGGCCCTTGAGCAGCAGGATGCGGCAGTGCGGGCGACCGTCCTGGTCGACCGTCGCCAGCGTCATGGCATTGGCCTCCACTGGCGGCTGTTCGGTTTTTACCGCATCGCCAAACCATTGGTGGAACAACGCAAACGGCTCGTCCGGGGCCTGGGCCTCGCTCAAACCGTCCCGTGTGTAGTCACGGCGCATATCGGCCAGTGCCTGGGTCATGCGGCTTTATCCTTGTGGTTCAACAGCTCAGTTTTTTGCCTGGTCGTTCGAAGCAGGTGCCGCCTTGGCTTTGGCAGTCGCTGGCTTCTTGGCAGCCGGCTTGGCCGCAGCCTTTTTAGCCGCTGGCTTGGCCGCTGCTTTCTTGGCCGTGGCCTTTTTGGCAGGCGCTTTTGCCGCCGGTGCTGGCGCAGGCACATTCTGCACCGCGACCATTTCAGCTACCGGCGGAGTCTTGCCCGAGTTGTATTTGCTCAGCAGTGCCAACATCGTTGTACGCTGAGTGAACATGATTTCCATGCGACGGTTCAGCGCACGCCCCTGATTGCTGTCGTTGGCGGCACGCGGCATAAGGTCGCCCATGCCACGCAGCATCAAGCGATCCTGTTTCAGACCACTCAGGCTGAAAATCGAGGCAATGGACTGCGCACGTTCCTTGCTCAACGCCTGGCTGGCGGGAGCGCTGCCCGTGGCATCGACGTGGCCCAGCACCAGTACGGCGGTTTTCGGGTCAGCTTCAACGGCCTTGGCCACCCGCGTGAACGGGCCCAGGGTCACCGGCAGCAACATGGCCGGGCGCTTGGGGTTGTAGGAGCCGTCTACCGGGGCAATCACCACCAGGGTGCTTTCACGACGCTCCAGTTGCAGGTTGCTGTCCTTGATGGCCGCACGCAGGCGTGGTTCGTATTCGTCCAGCCAGGCTTGGGTGATCTTCGGGTCAGGCATTTGTACGTTGGTCACGTCGACCTTGGCCAACGGCTTTGGCTTGCTTTCGAACGGCCACCACCAGCGCGGCTCGCTGTCGGTTTTGGCGACGACAGGTGCTGCGTCAGAGGCCGGGGTTGCGGCCTTGAGGTCGGCTTTCAGGTCAGCCTTGGCGTCGGCAGCTTTTTCTTCGGCACTCTTGGTGGAAAACGGCCACCAGCTGTAACCGGTGTCAGCCTTGGCGGCCGGGGCAGGCGCGGCAGCAGCGGCGACAGGTTCAACAGGCTTGGCACCGGCAGCCGGCTTGGCGTCGGGCTTGGTATCCGGCTTGGCGTCGGTCTGGGCCACTGGATCCTTGGTTGCCGCTTTGTCAGATCCAAATGACCACCAATGCCCACCTTCGGCATCATTTTGTGGAGTTTGTGCACAACCCGTAATAGTGAGGCACAGCGCCAGTGCCAAAGACTTGTTCGATAACATGAGATATCCACAAAATGAGAAAAAACCAGGGGGTCGCGGGACCCGTTAAACAGACGCTAAAAGAACATTCAAGTTACAACATGTCGTTCAGCATCTTTTTTATACTTGCCTTTGTAACAAAAAATTGTGAAACAGCAAGGGGTTTATAGACAACCGGCCAATATTCCGACCAACTTCTGGGCACGCGGGTCCATAAGTACGTAAGGCCCCAGGGTATTAGTCACAAAACCGAAGGCTACATCATGTTCAGGGTCGGCAAAGCCGACTGAGCCCCCTGCCCCAGGATGCCCGAATGCACGGGGCCCAAGGCCGAACGTGGCATTGGGCAACTGCGGTTGATCCAACATGCAGCCCAGGCCGAAGCGGGTTTGGGTCAATAAGGTTTTATCCGGCCCGATACTGTGCTCGCGGGTCAATTGTTCGAGCATGTCGCTTTCCAGCAAACTACCGTCCAACAAACCACTATAAAACCCGGCCAGGCTGCGCGCATTACCGTGGCCATTCGCCGCAGGCTGCTGCATGCGTCGCCATTCGGGCTTATTAGTGCTGGTCAGAATAGACGGTGGGTTGGCAAATGCACGGGTAGTCATCGCCGCTGGCTCGCGCATCATTACTTTAAGTAACCGTTGCGCGGCTTCATCCCCCATAGTGCCTTTGCTGCGCGCTATATGGGCGACGCGATAAAACTCTTCATCCGCCAGGCCTACATGGAAGTCCAGCCCCAAGGGGCGTGCCACCCGCGCCACGATCGACTCCCCCGGCCCGCGCCCGTCGGCGCGGCGCAACAGTTCGCCGACCAGCCAGCCATAGGTGATCGCCTCATAGCCATGGCCCTGGCCCGGGGTCCACCACGGGGCCTCGGCCGCCAGGGTATCGACCATCAATTGCCAGTCATACAGGGCTTCGGTGGGCAGCATTTCACGGATGGCCGGCAGCCCGGCCTGGTGGCAGAGCAACTGGCGCAGCGTGATCGCTTCCTTGCCAGCAGCGGCAAACTCCGGCCAGTAATCGGCCACCGGCGCATCGAGCTTGAGCTTGCCTTCGGCCACCAGTTGCAGGGCAGTCACTGCCGTGAAGGTCTTGGTGCAGGAGAACAGGTTGACGATGGTATCGCTGTGCCAGGCCTCGGCACCGTCCTTGTCGGCAGTACCGGCCCACAGGTCGACGACGGTTTGCCCGCCGATCTGGATGCACAGCCCGGCACCACGCTCCTGAGGATCATCGAACAGGGCGGCGAAGGCTTCGCGCACCGCTTCGAACTGCAGCTCGTAATGACCCTGAATCTGCACCTAAGTCCCCTCGGAAAACACCATGAAAAGTGGTCGCCATTCTTTCAGCCATTGTGGGTTTTGTGAACCCGTCAACGATGAATCAATGCCCATTCCCAGCATGCCCACCAGGGTGCCCGGCGCCCTGCCCCGCGCCTTTGCCGTCGCGCCCCGGCTTGCCGGCTTCACTTTCACGCGTCGCTTGGGTGGCCTTGGCTTTTTGCGCCTCACGGCCCAACTGGTCGAGTGCGGCCAGGTTGCTCTTGCGCACCGTCTCGACAAAGCCCTGGAAGGGAACATCGGTAATGCCGACCAGGCCGAAATGGCCGTTTTCACCATCCAGCAGACGCCCGGTGACGGGCTGGTCCAGGTACTGGAACCAGTGCACGCCGACAATCGACGGTTCGGTCACGGCCTGCTTGAGGAAAGCGGTGTAAGCCGCGCCACGGTCTTCTTCGCGGGCCAGTTGCGTCACGCCGCCCCAGAATGGGCCACGGTCGGCGGAGCCAAAGTTGAATTCGGTGATCAGTACGGGTTTGTCCAGCGCACGCAGCGCGGCGAAGTCATAACCATCCTGAGGCTTCAAGGTGTACATATTGAAGCTCAGCACGTCGCAATACTGCGCGCACGATGCGACGGCTTCCGGCGTGCTCACCGCAAAACGGCCGCCCAGCAACAGCTGGTTGGGCGCGTGCCACTTCAGCGAGTCGGAGATGGTCTTGAAGTAAGCATCGGCGAAGGTCTTCTGGAAATACTTGAAGTCGGCTTCGATCTCCGGGTGTTCAGGGCTGGGCATCGGCGGCTCAAAGCCTGGGTCTTCCATCAGCTCCCAACCGGCCAGGTGAATGCCCCACGCTTTGGAAAGGCCCTCTTCATTGCGGTATTTATCGCGCAGTTGCTTGAGGAAGGCGCGCTTGGCCGGCACATCGGTGGTCATGCGCAGGGTGCCGTAGGCCAGGGCGTAACGCGATTTTGCCTCGTCGCCGGGGCCGGCCCAGGCCAATTCGTTGTCGGCAAAGAAGCCGATCAACCACGGGTCGTCGCGGTGGTCACGGGCCGCGATGGCCACGGCGCGTTCGGTGGCCATGGCAAAGCGCGGGTCGAACGGATCGGGCATGCCGCCCCACCAGTCGGTACCGGTGCTGATGCTGGCATAGTCACCGACAATCGACAGCGGCAAGGTGTACGGCACGCGGTCGGCAGTGGCAAGGTCCGGATCGCTCCAGTTGCCAACGGTGTTGAAGCCCCAGGCTTGCAGGCGATCAAGGGTATGGGTCACCCAGCGTGGCTGGTCCAACGCGTCACCGCCGTAAGTGCGTTGCAGGTTGGCGCCATAAAAATCGTACCAACGCCCCGAACCAAAGCCGCGACCTTCGCCGGCGCCGTTGCCGGTGCGGCTGTCGTCGCTGCCGTAGTACTTATCAAAGGGTTCGCCGGCCTTGGGCAGCGCCGCAAACATCCACTCGCGCCCCGCCACGTAGGTCTGGCTGTTGTCCGGCGCCACGGTGTTCACCCCCAGGGAGTAGAACGGATGCCCGTCCGGCGTCACCAGGTACCAGCGGCCGTCGCGCTTCTGAGTGCGGAAAAAACCGCTGGCGTCGAAGGCCGGGCCCTTTTTCCAGCCGCCGTATTGATCCAGGGAGGACTTGTCCCGCTCGGCCAGCCAGGCCTTGAGCTGCTGTTGTTCCTTGGCGGCCGATGCCTTGAGTTGCTCGTCGCTGCTGACCTTTTCCGGCCAGCGTGCACGGGTGGACTGGCCATAGGCGTCCACCAGTTCAGTGTAGGCAGCCTTCAATACCGGCTCGCTGTCCTGCACGCCGAAGCGCTCCAGCAGGATACTTTGGGCGGCATTGGGCTTGAGCATCGACAGGGTCACCGAGACCACCTGGCTGCGGTCGATTTCCCCGGTGCTGGCGGCCAGCAATACCCGCTGGCCATCCACGGTCATCGGCATCGGCGGGCCGGCCTTCATGCCCTGGCTCAGGGGTGAGTTGGCTTGCAGCGGGACGAGTAACGTCTGGGCCGGGCCGGCCGGCAGGTCGATGCGGCTGACGAGCGTCTTGCCGTCGGCGCTTTGCACCTTGACGTAGAGGGTCAGCGCCCAGTTCATCGCGCTCTGGATACGCAGGCTCATGGCGCTCGATTGCGACCAATCCCAGGTACCCGTCTGCGGGCTGAGCACCAGGCTCGGCTCGGCAGCCGGGTTGAAGGTGATACGGCGCAGCACCTCGCCTTCGGGCGTTTGTTCGGCGTTGTATTGCGGCAGGCTGGCGTCCTGGGTCGCCACCTTGACCACATCGGCAGGCCTGACGAAATTGAACAGCGTTTGTTGCCCCTCGGGCGCAGCCATCAGCGGCGCAGCGAACAGCAGGGCAAAAAGAGCGGGCAGCGTGCGAATCATACGAACAAGGTTCTCCCAAACGGCCGATGACTGGCCTGACGATAGTGATGAGATAGACCACGCAGTGGGCGATTTCGCCCACAGTGGCTTAAGAAATTTCGCGCCTGAACGGCGGCAAGGCATTGAGGATCGCCTTGCCATAGCGCTGGGTGACCAGGCGCCGGTCGAGCAAGGTGATGGTGCCGCGGTCTTCTTCGGTACGCAGCAGACGCCCGCAGGCCTGCACCAGTTTCAGTGAAGCATCTGGCACCGAAATTTCCATGAACGGGTTGCCGCCCCGGGCTTCGATCCATTCGGCCAGTGCCGCCTCGACCGGGTCATCCGGCACCGAGAACGGGATCTTGGCGATCACCACGTGTTCGCAGTAAGCGCCCGGCAAGTCCACGCCTTCGGCAAAACTGGCCAGGCCGAACAACACGCTGGAATCCCCACCGTCGACCCGCGCCTTGTGCTTGTTCAGGGTTTCCTGCTTGGACAGGTTGCCCTGGATAAACACCTGCTTGCGCCAGTCGCGGTCGAGGCCGTCGAACACGTCCTGCATCTGTTTGCGCGACGAAAACAGTACCAGGGTGCCGCGGGAGCCTTCCACCAGCGACGGCAGATCGCGAATGATCGCCGCCGTGTGCGCGGCCGCGTCCCGTGGGTCGGCCTTGAGGTCTGGCACCCGCAGCACGCCGGCGTCAGCGTGATGAAACGGGCTGGGCACCACGGCGGTGACGGCCTTTTTCGGCAGGCCGGCGCGCATGCGGAAGCGGTCAAAAGTGCCCAGGGCCGTCAGCGTAGCCGAGGTTACCAGGCAGCCGTAGGCCACGTTCCACAGGTTGCGGCGTAGCATTTCGGCGGCGAGGATCGGACTGGCGTTGACCTCAATATCGAACAACGCACCGCTTTCCGACAACGTCAGCCAGCGGGCCATGGGTGGGTTGTCTTCCGGGTCTTCGACGGTGAAGGCGGTCCACAGCTCCCAATTGCCTTGGGAACGAGACAGCAGGCTGCCGAACAAGGGGTACCACTCTTCGGCCTGGTTGCTGGCGATGCCGATATTGACCTCGCCATCCATGCCTTCCTTGAGCAAGTCCGTCAGGCGCGTGAACAGGTCGGTGAGGCGTGAAAAGCCTTTCTTCAGCTCGATGCCCATTTCGCGCATGTGCTCGGGGATCATCCCGCCGACAAAACGATGGCGCGGGCGCTCACGGCCTTCGACGTCTTCACCGGGCTTGAAGTCCGCAACCTGCTCGCAGGCGCTGAACATGAACTGCTGCTGGGTCTTGATCTCGCGCGCCAGCTCCGGCACTTGCTCGATCAGCTTGCCCAGGTCGCCGGGCAACGGGTGCTGGGCGAGCAGTTTGGTGAGGTTTTTGGCGGTGGTTTCCAGCCAGTCGGCCGTGGAACGCAGGCGCGTGTAATGGGCGAAATGGCCAATGGCCTTATCTGGCAGGTGATGGCCTTCGTCGAACACATAGAGCGTGTCGCGTGGGTCGGGCAGTACCGCGCCGCCACCCAGGGCCAGGTCAGCCAGCACCATGTCGTGGTTGGTGACGATGACGTCCACCTTGCCCATGCCTTCGCGCGCCTTGTAGAAGGCGCACTGGCCGAAGTTGGGGCAATGGCGGTTGGTGCACTGGCTGTGGTCGGTGGTCAGGCGCGCCCAGTCGGAGTCTTCCAGGGCAGTGGGCCAACTGTCGCGGTCGCCGTCCCATTTGTTGCCGGCCAGTTTCTCGATCATGCTGGTAAACAGCTTCTGACTGACCTCATCCACCTCGATCTTGAAGCCTTCTTCTTCGAACAAGGAGGCGGTGGCGGTTTGGGCGTGGCCTTCCTGTAGCAATACGTCGAGCTTGGACAGGCACATGTAACGGCCACGGCCCTTGGCCAGGGCGAAGGTAAAGTTCAAGCCACTGTTGCGCATCAGGTCGGGCAGGTCTTTGTAGACAATCTGCTCTTGCAGCGCGACGGTAGCGGTGGCGATCACCAGGCGCTTGCCAGCGGCCTTGGCCGTGGGAATCGCGGCCAGGCTGTAGGCCACGGTCTTGCCGGTACCGGTACCGGCTTCAACGGCCACTACCGCAGGCTCACCCTCGCGGCGGCCTTCGTCGTCGGTGTCGATATCCCCGAGGACTTTTGCCACTTCGGCGATCATCAGGCGCTGGCCGTAGCGCGGTTTCAAGCTTTTGGCTTCGAGAAAACGCGAATAGGCGCCCTGGATCGTGGTTTTGAGTTCAGTGCTGATCATGGATAGTCGGGCGCAAAAAACGCTGGATAAATTTTCAGTGGTTCGGATCGGCCGCTATCATACCCCGCTAATTAATCCCGCGCAGAACGGAGTACCACAATGACCGCGTTTAGCCTCGCTTATACCCTGCATGTACTGGCCGCATTGATCTGGGTCGGCGGCATGTTTTTCGCCTGGATGATCCTGCGCCCCGCCGCCATGGCGGCACTTGAGGGCCCTGCCCGGCTCAAGCTATGGGCAAATGTGTTTCAACGTTTTTTTGTATGGGTATGGGTGGCGGTGGTGCTTTTGCCGATCAGCGGCATGGGTTTGCTGCACGTGCGCTTCAGTGGTTTTGAAACCGCACCGCGCTATGTGCAGGTGATGATGGGCTTGTACCTCGTGATGACGGCGCTGTTTATCCGCATCCAGGCGTTGAAATTCCCGGAGCTGAAGGCAGCGGTGGCGGCTGAAGATTGGCCGGCGGGCGCGGCTGCGCTGGGGCAGATTCGCAGGTTGGTGGGGATTAACTTGATCGTAGGGTTGGTGGTGGTGGCGGTGGCTTCGGCTCGGCCGATGTTCTGAGCTGTTCTTTCTGACGCTATCGTGGCGGTATCTACACAACTTTGTAGCGCTCAACGGTAACCACGATGCGAAGCGAGCCGCTCTTGATCTTGATCTGCTTGTGATCTTGATCTCAGGCGCCCCGTTAAACCACGCTGGCCGGAATTCGACAGGGATTTGGGGGGTAAACCGGCAGGGATGCCGGTTTAGCCGCCCCGCGCCATGGATGGCGCGTGGCGGCGGCCCCCCAAATCACTGGCGGATTACGGGCACACCGAGCCCAGGCGAGGTGCCGAGTGGTGGGGCAAGAGCCTTTTGCTTACTTTTGGGCTCTTTTCAAAAGTGAGCCGCCGTTGGGCGGAACCCTAAGTGGCCGTTACCGCAGCAATGGATATGTACTCGGTATAACAGTGTCGACTGTGAGGCCGTCATCGCAGGCAAGCCAGCTCCCACAGTTGGATCGCGGGGGTGTCAGTTAGATAGGTGTAGGCTGTCAGGCCGTCGCGGGAGCAAGCTCCCTCGCCACAGGTCCAGCATCGCACCGAAAATGTGTAGATACCTATGGCTTGCCCGCGATGGCGTAAGACCAGGCGAATCAGAGCCGCTGGATAGTCACAGACCCCGCAGGCCCAGCCGGCCCCGGTTGCCCTTCCAACCCTGGACGGCCCTTTTCGCCGCCGTCCGCGCGGTACACCAGGCAGCCCTTGGACTGCCCGCCCTTGCCGGGTTTACCCGCAACACCTGCCAGGCCACCAGCCCCGCCATCGACCCAGACCTTGATCTGTTCAGCCGGGAATTCCTGCGGCAACTCCAGGCGTACCTGCGCACCCGCCGCCCCCGGCCGGCCATCGCCGCCGTTATCGCCATTGAAACCACGCCCGGCTGAACCCCAGGTGCAACCTGGGTCCACGCCGTTGGCACCATCCAGGCCCGCATACCCTTGGGCTCCGGCGCCGCCACGGGCATCCACCGACAGCGCTTCGGCGGTCAGCGAGTTAATGCGCAAGGTCAGGTCACGCCCAGCCTTGGCGGGTTTTTCGTGGGTGCCGGGGGCGCCCCGAGAGGTGATCTGGCTACCGTGCTCCAACTGCGCCTCGCGCACTTGCATTTGCAGTGCGGTATTGCCGGGAACAATGGTGATGCGTGCGTCGCGCCCCAAGTGCAGCTCATCCACCGTGACTTGGCTGATGGTGGCCGGAATCAGCAAGGTGCCGTAGTCCGCCACGTCCAGGCGCTCGAGTTGCAACACGCTGGTGCTACTGGGCAGGCGCATCAACGAATGGGTTTCGACACTGACGCTCTGGGCCAGGGCAACGGGGCTGACCAACAGGGCCAACAGAAAAACCTTACGCATCATGGGGCTCCTGAGTGTTTTCAAATTTTTCTTTGAGCGCACAGTAACGACTTCTACAGGCGATTTGCCAGTGAAGGATCAAAAAACTTCAGTTCTCCCCCAGTGGCTATCGACCGTCGCGCTCTAGGCCCGCGCGCCCAGCCGCGCTAGTCTCTACGGTCTTGATGCGAGGATCTGCAATGACCGCTGGAATTTCTGCCCGTACGCCCCAACAAGCCTTGGCGGCCCTGCTGGACCTTCACAGGCCAAAACGCCTGTTATTAGTCGGCGCCAGCCAATTTCCGGCGCTGGATGCCTTCAAAGAGGCGCACCCGGATACCGAGATTCTCTGTGCAGCGCCAGGGCCGTTGCCGGAACGCCTCGCGGTGCAGCGCTTTGACCTCGCGCTGGTGGTCGACTGCCTGGAGCACATGCCCAAACCCCAGGGCCTGACCCTGCTCGGTGGCATTCGTAACCTCAACGCCAGCCGCATTGCCGTGCTGGCCGACCTGGGCGCCTGCGACTGGAAGGACACCGACTTTTACTCCCTGGCCCTGCAAGCCGGCGAATGCTTCCAACGCGATGATCAGGTACTGACGCTGTTTACCTATGATCTGCTTGACTATAAACAAGTGCCGGACTGGCTCAACGCCCGCTTCTGGGCCAACCCGGAAAATTTCGGAAAGTATTGGTGGTAACCCGATGAGTACATCCATTTGCCCGTGCGGCAGCGGCAATCTGCTGGATGCCTGCTGCGGCCATTATCACGCCGGCCACCCGGCCCCCTGCGCCAGCGCGTTGATGCGCTCGCGCTACAGCGCCTATGTGCTGGGCCTGGTCGATTACCTGGTCGCTACAACCTTGCCTGCGCAACAGGCCGGCCTGGACCGCAACGCCATTGACGCCTGGAGTGCCCAGAGCACCTGGCTGGGCCTTGAGGTGGAAAGCTCCGAGGTGTTCGGCGGGCAGCCGGAACACGCCTTTGTCACCTTTACCGCGCGCTGGCATGACGCTACCGGTGAACATAGTCACCGCGAGCGGTCTTCTTTCGTACAGAATGAGGGGCGCTGGTACTTCATCGACCCTACAGTAGAAGTGAAGGCCGGACGTAACGACGCCTGTTTATGTGGCAGTGGGCAGAAATTCAAGAAGTGCTGTTCCAACTACTTCTAATCACTTGACGGGGAAAACGCCATGCTTCGGATGTATAGCTTGATGCTGGCGTTGACCCTGGGCCTGACCGGCTGCGCGTCCTGGTTTGAAGACGACGCGCCGCCGCCCCACGTTTCCCTGGTCAAGGTCGAAGTGGTGCGGGCCAAGCTGTTGGAGCAGAAATTCAAGCTGTACTTTCGCGTGGACAACCGCGACGACGCCGACCTGACCGTGCGTGGCCTGGTCTACAAGGTCAGCCTGGGCAACTTGGTGTTGACCGAAGGCGAGTCCAACGAGTGGCTGACCGTACCGCCACGGGGGCATAAATTCTTCAAGGTCTCGGTGCGCACCAACCTCTGGCCGCAAGTGCGTGAGGTGGTGCAGATGCTGAAAAACCCCGACCAGCCCGTGCCCTATCGTTTGGAAGGCGAGCTGAAAACCGGATTATTCATCGGTAATGACGTGCAGGTGGCACACAATGGCGAGATAATCCCCGGCGATTTTATTCCGGAGCAACATCGATGACACAGCAACCCCATGTCCATGGTCCTGACTGCAACCACGATCATGATCATCATGATCATCATGATCACGACCACGGCCATGTCCACGGCCCGAACTGCGGCCACGCTCATCAAGAGCCGGTGCGCAATGCGTTGAAGGACGTCGGTCGCAACGATCCCTGCCCGTGCGGCAGCGAGAAGAAATTCAAGAAGTGCCACGGCGCTTAAACCGCACGTGTAGGAGCGAGCTTGCTCGCGAAAAACGTCAACGATTACGCGTGTTTCCTGAATAAACACAGCGCCTATCGGTTTCTCGCGAGCAAGCTCGCTCCTACAAAGCCTTAAACCAGCTCCCATCTCGATGGGCGGCTGTTTCAAGTTCTCACGCAATTGCCAAAACTCCCGCTTGCGTCGTTTCGCCGCGCTCACTAACGTAGCGCCTTTACTGACGCTACCCCCCGCAGGAGCTTTGCCATGGCCTCGCCAGCCCTCTTACATTTTCTTCCCCGGTTCGGCGTTGCCGCGGCAGTGGTCAGTGCTTTGAGCCTGGCCGGTTGCCAGCTCCAGAACACCCAGGACACCCTGCCGCCCGTTGCTGGCGTGCAGCCGATCAAGGGGCTGGCACAGAATGTGTCGGTGCGCCGCAATGCCCAAGGCATGCCGCTGATCGAAAGCAACACCTTCCACGACGCACTGTTCAGCCTCGGTTACGTGCACGCCAGCGACCGCATCACGCAGATGGTCACCCTGCGCCTGCTGGCCCAGGGCCGTCTGGCGGAAATGTCGGGGCCGCAAGTGCTGGATGTCGACCGCTTCATGCGGGCGGTCAACCTCAAGAAAAGCGCTGGCGAGTTGTACAACGCCTCATCGCCACGCCTCAAACGCTTCTTTGAAGTGTATGCCCGAGGCGTCAACGCCTACCTGTTCCGCTACCGCGACAAGCTGCCGGCGGACCTGGCCCAAAGCGGCTACAAGCCCGAGTACTGGAAACCGGAAGATTCGGCGCTGCTGTTCTGCCTGCTCAATTTCAGCCAGTCGAGCAACCTGCAGGAGGAGCTTTCGTCCCTGGTGCTGGCGCAAAAGGTCGGGGTCGACAAACTCGCCTGGCTCACCCCAAGCGCACCGGACGAACCCGTCCCGCTGGCCGAAGCCGACAAGCTCAAGGGCGTCAACCTGAGCCAGATCACCGGCCTCGCCGGGCTGGAAACGGTAGGCCAGCAATTGCGCAGCCTTAATGCCCTGGGCGTCACCACCTCAAGCAACTGGGCCATTGGCCCGCAACGCAGCCGCAGCGGCAAGAGCCTGTTGGCCAACGACATCGCCGCGCAGCCACAAGCACCGTCACCGTGGAGCTACGTGCAGATTCGTGCGCCCAAATACCAGGCCGTCGGTGCTTCGATTGCCGGCCTGCCGACCCTGCTCTCCGGTTTCAACGGCAAAGTGGCGTGGAGCATGAGCGCGGTCAAGGGCGACACCCAGGACCTGTTCCTGGAGAAGGTCAAACGCCAGGGCAACGCGCTGTACTACGAGAACAACGGCAAATGGCTGCCGGCCGGCGTGCGCAACGAAACCTTCTTCATCAAGGGCCAGCGCTCGATTCGCGAAGTGGTGTACGAAACCCGCCACGGCGCCCTGCTCAACAGCAGCCAAGCACTTACCAGCGGCCTTGGCCTGGCCTTGCAAACTGCCGACTTCAAGGACGACAAGAGCCTGGATGCGTTCTTCGACCTGTCCCGCGCCCAAAACGCCGGCAAGGCCTCGGATGCTACCCGCGAGATTCGCGCCATCGCCCTGAACATGATCTTCGCCGACGCCAGCAACATCGGCTGGCAGGTCACCGGCCGTTTCCCCAACCGCCGCGAAGGCGAAGGCCTGTTGCCATCGCCGGGCTGGGACACGCGCTTTGACTGGGACGGCTACGCCGACGCAATGTTGCACCCGTACGACCAAGACCCTGCCCAGGGCTGGATCGGCACCGCCAACCAGCGCACCGCGCCGCGTGGCTACGGCATGCAACTGTCCAACGCCTGGGATGCACCGGAACGCAGCGAACGCCTGGCGCAACTGGCCAACGCCGGCAAGCATGACAGCCGCAGCCTGATTGCCATGCAATACGACCAGACCACCCTCTTCGCCGCCAAGCTCAAGAACATGTTCCAGGCTCCGGGCATGGCCCAGCCGCTCAAGCAGGCCATCGAGGCCCTGCCGACAGCGGAACGTGCCAAGGCCCGCGAAGCACTGGAGCGCCTGATGGCCTTCGATGGTCGGCTGGCAACCACCTCGGCTGACGCGGCAATCTACGAACTGTTCCTGCAGGAAAGCGCCCGGCAAATCTTCCTGGACAAACTCGGCCCGGAAAACAGCGCCAGTTGGAAAGCCTTCGTCAGCAACGCCAGCCTGTCCTACTCGGCCATCGCCGACCACCTGCTGGGCCGTGAAGACAGCCCATTCTGGGATGACACGCGTACCGCGCAAAAAGAAGACAAACCCGCGCTCCTGGCCCGCACCCTGGCCGCCGCCATCACTACTGGCGACAGCCAATTGGGCGCCGATCACAAGGCCTGGCAGTGGGGCAAGCTGCATAGCACTACGTGGAAAGATACCCATGGCCAGGTGATCCGCGGCCCCTTCGCCAGCGGTGGCGATCACAACACCCTGAACCCGGCACCGTACACCTGGGGCCAGGATTTCAACGCGACACAGGTGTCGGCGCTGCGCATGATCATCGACTTCGGCCAGGCGGAACCCATGATGGGCCAGGGCGGCATCGGCCAATCCGGCAACCCGGCCAGCCCGAACTATGCCAACGGCATCGACCCGTCGCTGAAGGCGCAATACCTGAGCTTTCCGATGCAGCCGCAGAATTTTGAGAAGGTGTACGGCAAGACAAGGTTGACCCTGACGCCCGGTAAGTAACCGGGCTTCCCTGACGAAACCGGATAACGCTGTGGAAGCTGCCTCAATGCCAGTCAGTTAAGGGCTTTTTGTAGGAGCGAGCTTGCTCGCGAAAAACTCACAGGCGCCGCGTTCATTCAGCAAGCACGCGTTATCGTTGACGTTTTTCGCGAGCAAGCTCGCTCCTACAGTAGGCGATGACCGCTTAACTGCCTGGTGTGGCTTGCCTGCGATAGCAGCCGAGTAACCACGATGCGAAGCGAGCCGCTCTTGATCTTGATCTTGATCTGCTTGTGATCTTAAGCGCCCCGTTAAACCACGCTGGCCGAACGCAGGCTTGAATTCGTGGGTAACCCGGCAGGACGCCGGGTTAGCCGTCCTGGGCCAAGGATGGCCCATGACGGCGGCCCACGGATTCAAGCCTGCGTTCGGGCACACCGAGCCCAGGCGAGGTGCCGAGTGGTGGGGCAAGAGCGTTTTGCTTACTTTTGCGCTTTTCAAAAGTGAGCCGCCGTCAGGGCGGAACCCTAAGTGGCCGTTACCTAAATAACGGATATGTACCCGGTCCAACTGTGTTGACTGTTAGGCCGCCTTCGCGAGCAAGCCACCTTTGCACTACCTACATTCAAATAGAACTTCTAGACCCAGCCCCGCCTCATAACTAACAAGCCCACCGCCCCGGCCACCCCATGGACCTCGTCATCGCCCGCCCCGAAGGCCTCTACTGCCCTGCCGGTGATTTTTACATCGACCCCTGGCGCCCAGTGGAACGCGCAGTCATCACCCATGCCCACGGCGACCACGCCCGCACCGGCAATCAACACTACCTGGCCGCCGCCCCCGGCGAAGGCATCCTGCGCTGGCGCCTGGGCCAGGACATCAACCTGCAAACCCTGGCCTACGGCGAACGGTTGGTGCATCACGGCGTGACCCTGAGTTTTCATCCGGCCGGGCATGTACTGGGTTCGGCCCAGGTACGCCTGGAATACCAGGGCGAAGTCTGGGTGGCGTCTGGCGACTACAAGGTCGAACCCGATGGCACCTGCGCGCCCTTCGAACCGGTGCGCTGCCACACCTTTATCACCGAATCCACCTTCGGCCTGCCGATTTACCGCTGGCAGCCCCAGGCGCAGATTTTTGCCGGGATCAATGACTGGTGGCAGGCCAATATCGCCAGCGGCAAAGCCAGCGTGTTGTTCTGCTACTCCTTCGGCAAGGCCCAACGCATCCTCCATGGGCTGGACGCCAGCATCGGCCCGATCCTCAGCCACGGCGCGGTCGAGCCGTTGAACCGGGTGTACCGCGAAGCGGGTATCTACATTCCCGAGACCCTGTATGCCGGCGACTTCAAAAAGACCGACCCGCTGCTGCGCCAAGCCCTGATCATCGCCCCGCCCTCCGCTGGAGGCAGTACCTGGATGCGCCGTTTTGGCGACTACAGCGACGCCTTCGCCAGCGGCTGGATGCGCCTGCGCGGTACCAGACGGCGGCGCGGCGTGGACCGTGGCTTCGTGCTCTCGGACCACGCCGACTGGCCGGGCCTGTTATGGGCCATCGAACAAACCGGCGCGCAACGGGTGATGGTCACCCATGGTTCGGTCGGTGTGTTGGTACGCCACCTGCGGGAAAAGGGCTTGGATGCCCAAGGCTTCAGCACCGAATACGGCGATGACGAAGAAGAGGCCACGGCATGAAAGCCTTCGCTGAGCTGTACGCCAACCTCGACGCCACCACTTCCAGCAATGCCAAGCTCGCCGCCCTGCAGGCCTACTTTCTGCAGGCGCCGCCAGCAGATGCCGCTTGGGCCGTTTACTTTCTTAGCGGCGGGAGGCCACGACAGCTGGTGCCGACGCGCCTGCTACGGGACATGGCCACCGAAGCGGCCGGTATCGAACCCTGGCTGTTCGAAGAGAGCTACCAGTCCGTGGGTGACCTAGCCGAGACCATCTCTCTGCTCCTGCCAGAATCCACCTACACCTCCGAAGACGGCCTGGCTGTATGGCTGGAAGAAAAACTCCTGCCCCTGCGCGGTTTGCCGCCCATGGACCTGGCAGACCGGCTGCCAGCGCTGTGGGCGCAACTGGACCAACCAAGCCTGATGGTGTGCATCAAATTGATCACCGGCAGCTTCCGCGTCGGGGTGTCCAAACTGCTGGTGACCCGCGCCCTCGCCGCCATGGCCGACCTCGACAGCAAACGCGTAGCACAGCGGCTGGTGGGCTACACCGACCTGTCGAACCGCCCGACAGCCGAGGGCTATCTCAAGCTGATCGCCGCCGAATCGTCTGACGAGCACGCACAACGTGGCGGGCAACCCTATCCGTTTTTTCTGGCTCACGGGCTGGCGCAACCGGTGGAGCAATTCGACACGCTGCTCGGTTCACCCGCCGATTGGCAGGTGGAATGGAAGTTTGATGGCATTCGCGCACAACTGGTCAAGCGCGAGGGACGCCTGTGGGTCTGGTCTCGCGGTGAAGAGTTGCTGACTGAACGCTTCCCCGAACTCCATAGCCTGGTCAGTGGCCTGCCCGACGGTACGGTGATCGATGGCGAAATCGTGGTGTGGAAAGATTCGGTACAACCTTTTGCGCTGCTGCAACAGCGCATTGGCCGCAAGACCTTGAGTAAAAAAGTACTAGAGGATGCGCCAGTGGCGGTGCTCGCCTACGACCTGCTGGAATATCAGGGCGACGACTGGCGCAACCACACCCAGGCTGAACGTCGCACCCAATTGGAACAGGTGATCGCGGCGTGCAACCAACCGGTGTTATTGCCTTCGCCATTGCTGGAAGGCAAGACCTGGGCAGCCTTGGCCGAACAGCGCGAAGCCTCTCGCAGCCTGGGGGTGGAAGGCATGATGCTCAAGGACCGCAAGGGCCTCTACGGCGTGGGCCGCACCAAGGACATGGGCCTGTGGTGGAAGTGGAAGGTCGACCCCTTCAGCGTCGACGCGGTGTTGATCTATGCCCAGCGCGGCCATGGTCGACGCGCCAGCCTCTACAGTGACTACACCTTCGCCGTATGGGACGGCCCGCAGGGCAGCGAGCGCACCCTGGTGCCGTTCGCCAAGGCGTATTCCGGGCTGACCGACGAGGAAATGCGCAAGGTCGACGCCATTGTGCGCAAAACCACCGTGGAGAAGTTCGGCCCGGTCAGCAGCGTGACGCCGAGCATGGTGTTTGAGCTGGGTTTCGAAGGGATTGCCCTGTCCAAGCGGCACAAGAGCGGAATTGCGGTGCGGTTTCCGCGGATGCTGCGCTGGCGCCAGGATAAGGCGGTGGAGGAAGCGGACAACCTGGCCACGCTACAAGACCTGCTGACCTGATATAGCCCTTGTGGGAGCTGGCTTGCCTGCGATGACGGTGAGTCAGCACCCCATGTAACAACTGACCCACCGCTATCGCAGGCAAGCCAGCTCCCACCTTTTGATCAGCAACCGATCCAGAATGGTGCACTGGAAATTCCATGCCCACTTTCGGGCGCCGCCTACACTTGAAACGGCCGTATCCCACCTTTTAAAAAGCCCATCCGGAACTATGGTGCAGAAATTGCTACTTGTGATGGGTCTGACACCGTTCAGTAACAGTCCTAATCGCGCCACAAGCGCTTATCTTGGTTTCCAGGGATTACCTAATGAAAAAAGCATTGCTGACCCTTTCTGCACTGGCTCTGTGCATGGCTGCTGGTGTTGCTACGGCCAAGGAATACAAGGAATTGCGTTTTGGTGTCGACCCTTCCTACGCACCGTTCGAATCCAAGGCCGCCGACGGCAGCCTGGTGGGCTTCGATATCGACCTGGGCAATGCGATCTGCGCGGAGCTGAAGGTCAAGTGCAAGTGGGTCGAAAGTGACTTTGACGGCATGATCCCGGGCCTGAAAGCCAATAAATTCGATGGCGTGATTTCGTCGATGACCGTGACCCCAGTGCGCGAGAAGGCCATCGACTTCTCCACCGAGCTGTTCTCCGGCCCGACATCCCTGGTGTTCAAGAAAGGCGCTGGCTATTCGACGCCAGAATCCCTCAAGGGCAAATCCGTAGGTTACGAGCAAGGCACCATCCAGGAAGCCTACGCCAAGGCCGTGCTGGATAAAGCCGGGGTGACCACCAAGGCTTACGCCAACCAGGACCAGGTGTACGCCGACCTCACCTCCGGCCGCCTCGACGCTTCCGTGCAGGACATGCTGCAAGCCGAACTGGGCTTTCTCAAGTCGCCAGCCGGTGCCGGCTATGAAGTGAGCGCCGCGATCGACGACCCGCTGCTGCCGTCGAAAACCGCCATCGGTATCAAAAAAGGTAACACTGAACTCAAGGCGCTTTTGGATAAAGGTATCAAAGCGTTACACGATGATGGCACCTACGCCACTATCCAGAAGAAACACTTTGGCGATCTGAACCTGTACAGCGGCAAATAATGCCTGGGGCGCCCTGCTTCGGGTGGGGCGCTTTTTTATCGCCATAGGTCCTGATTTATGTTCGAAGATCTGTTGCAAACCCTCGGGCTGAGTGCATTCAGCCTGAAGGGTTTCGGCCCGCTGTTGCTGCAAGGCACCTGGATGACCATCAAATTGTCGGTGCTGTCCCTGGCCGTCAGCGTAGTGCTGGGCCTGCTCGGCGCCAGCGCCAAACTGTCCAGCCTGGCCATTGTGCGTATCCCCGCCCAGCTCTACACCACCCTGATTCGCGGGGTGCCGGACCTGGTGCTGATGCTGTTGATTTTCTACAGCCTGCAAACCTGGCTCAGCGGCTTTACCGACTTTATGGAATGGGAATACATCGAAATCGACCCGTTCAGCGCCGGGGTGATCACCCTGGGCTTTATCTACGGGGCGTATTTCACCGAAACCTTTCGCGGCGCGATCCTCGCCGTGCCCCGTGGCCAACTCGAAGCCGCCACTGCCTACGGGCTCAAGCGCGGCCAGCGGTTTCGCTACGTGACCTTCCCGCAGATGATGCGCTTTGCGCTGCCGGGCATCGGCAATAACTGGATGGTGATGCTCAAGGCCACCGCGCTGGTGTCGATCATCGGCCTGGCAGACCTGGTGAAAGCCGCCCAGGACGCCGGCAAGAGCACCTATCAACTGTTTTATTTCCTGGTGCTGGCGGCGCTGATCTACCTGTTGATCACCAGCGCCTCCAACTTTGTCTTGCGCCGACTTGAACGTCGCTACTCCGCAGGCGCCCGGGAGGCCGTGCGATGATCGAGCTATTGCAGGAATACTGGCGCCCGTTTCTTTATAGCGACGGCCAGCACATCACCGGCCTGGCCATGACCTTGTGGTTGCTCAGTGCCTCACTGGTGATGGGCTTTCTGGTGTCGATCCCGCTGTCCATCGCCCGCGTTTCGCGCAAGCGCCTGGTGCGTTGGCCCGTGCAGTTCTACACCTACCTGTTTCGCGGTACGCCGCTCTATATCCAGTTGCTGATCTGCTACACCGGCATCTACAGCCTTGCCGCCGTGCGGGCGCAACCGGTGCTGGATGCGTTCTTTCGCGATGCGATGAACTGCACCCTGCTGGCCTTCGCCCTCAACACCTGCGCCTACACCACGGAGATTTTCGCCGGGGCGATCCGCAGCATGGCCCACGGCGAAGTCGAGGCGGCCAAGGCTTACGGCCTCAGCGGCTGGAAGCTGTACGCCTACGTGATCATGCCTTCAGCGTTGCGACGCTCGTTGCCCTACTACAGCAACGAAGTGATCCTGATGCTGCACTCGACAACGGTGGCCTTTACCGCGACGATCCCGGACATCCTCAAGGTTGCGCGGGATGCCAACTCCGCCACCTTCATGACCTTCCAGTCGTTCGGTATTGCCGCACTGATCTATCTGACGGTGACCTTCGCCCTGGTCGGCCTGTTTCGCCTGGCGGAGCGGCGTTGGCTGGCCTTCCTCGGGCCGAGCCACTAAGGAGTTTGCATGCGCCACCAGCTACATGACCTGATCGCGCCGGTGCCCGGCACGGCGCGGCAGATCCACAGTTTTCACTTCGGCCCGCAGCAGCCCGAAGGCAAGGTGTACATCCAGTCCTCCCTGCATGCCGATGAGTTGCCGGGCATGCTGGTGGCCTGGCATTTGAAGGCGCGCCTGGCAGAGCTTGAAGCAACCGGGCGCTTGCGCAGCGAAATCGTGCTGGTGCCGGTCGCCAACCCGGTGGGCCTCGAACAGGTGTTGATGGACATCCCCTTGGGCCGCTATGAACTGGAAAGCGGGCAGAACTTCAATCGCCTGTTCGTCGATCTCAGCGAAGACGTCGGCAACCAGGTCGAAAACCTGCTGGGCGATGATCCCCAGCGCAATGCCCATTTGATCCGCAGCGCACTGTCCCACGCCCTGGCCGCGCACACCGCCCAGACCCAGTTGCACTCCCAACGCCTGGTGCTGCAACGCCTGGCCTGTGATGCCGACGTGGTGCTGGACTTGCATTGCGACTTCGAAGCCGTGGCGCACCTGTACACCACGCCCGAAGCCTGGCCACAGGTGGAACCGTTGGCGCGCTACCTGGGTTCGGAGGCCAACCTGTTGGCCACCGATTCCGGCGGGCAGTCTTTTGATGAATGTTTCACCCTGCTGTGGTGGCAGTTGCAGCAACGCTTCGGCGAACGCTACCCGATCCCCATGGGCAGCTTGTCGGTCACCGTCGAGCTGCGTGGCCAGGGCGATGTCAACCACGGCCTCGCCGCGCTGGACTGCCAGGCCATCATTGATTATTTGATCCACTTCGGCGCCATTCACGGCGATGCAGCCCCCTTGCCTGCCCTGGCCTACCCGGCTACGCCGCTGGCGGCGGTGGAGCCGGTGACCACCCCGGTGGGTGGCTTGCTGGTATTCAACGCCCTGCCAGGCGAATACCTGGAAGCCGGGCAATGGGTCGCCGACATCATCGACCCCATTACAGACCGCGTGACGCCTGTGCACTGCCAGCACGCCGGGCTGCTTTACGCCCGTTCGCTACGCCGCATGGCCACGGCCGGCATGGTGATCTGCCATGTCGCCGGCACACAGGCCTACCGCAGCGGTTATCTACTTTCGCCTTGAGGATGCACGCCCCATGTACAAACTGACCGTTGAAGGCCTGCACAAAAGCTATGGCGACAATCAAGTGCTCAAAGGTGTGTCGCTCAAGGCCAAGACCGGTGATGTGATCAGCCTGATCGGCGCCAGTGGCTCAGGCAAGAGTACCTTCCTGCGCTGTATCAACTTTTTGGAAACGCCCAACGATGGCGCCATGACCCTGGACGGCCAGGCTATCCGCATGGTCAGCGACCGCCAGGGCATGCGCGTGGCCGACGACGCCGAGCTGCAACGCCTGCGCACGCGGCTGGCGATGGTGTTCCAGCACTTCAACTTGTGGAGCCACATGAGCGTGCTGGAAAACATCACCATCGCCCCGCGCCGCGTGCTGGGTTGCAGCAAAAAGGACGCCGAAGACCGCGCCCGCCGCTACCTGGACAAAGTCGGGCTGCCGGCGCGCGTGGCTGATCAATACCCGGCGTTCCTCTCCGGCGGCCAGCAGCAGCGTGTCGCCATCGCCCGCGCCCTGGCCATGGAGCCGGAGGTGATGCTGTTCGATGAACCTACATCAGCCCTGGACCCGGAGCTGGTGGGCGAAGTGTTGAAGGTGATCCAGGGCCTGGCCGAAGAAGGCCGCACCATGATCATGGTGACCCACGAGATGAGCTTTGCGCGCAAGGTTTCCAGCCAGGTGCTGTTCCTGCACCAGGGCCTGGTGGAGGAGCAAGGCTCGCCGGAGGATGTGCTGGGCAATCCGCAAAGCCTACGCCTGCAGCAATTTTTGAGCGGCAACTTGAAGTAGGAGCGAGCTTGCTCGCGAAAATCGCCAACGATAACGCGGGCATCCAGATTAAACGCGGTGCCAGGGCGTTTTTCGCGGGCAAGCCTGCTCCTACAGTTGAACGTCGGCGCTGCCTGAGGGGTCTTTGAACTAACCCCTCCAGAGCGTGCGCTGCCGCATGGCAAAAACCCCCGACTTCGCCAAGCAATGGTTTGCCACCCAAGGCTGGAAGCCATTCGCCTTTCAGAAAGAGGTATGGGCCGCGGTGAAGGCCGGCCAGTCGGGGTTGCTGCATGCCAGCACCGGGGCGGGTAAAACCTATGCCCTGTGGTTTGCCGCCCTCAACCGCTTCGCCATCACCCGCCCGCTCGCCACAGGCAAACGCAAACCGCCTGCCGAGCCGCTGACCGTGTTGTGGATCACACCCATGCGCGCCTTGGCCGCCGACTCCGCACGTGCCCTGCAAGCCCCGCTGGAGGCGTTGCAGATTCCCTGGAGCGTGGGCCTGCGCACCGGTGACACCAGCAGCAGTGAACGCGCGCGCCAGACCCGTCGCCAACCCACCGCCCTGGTCACCACCCCGGAAAGCCTGACGTTGATGCTGGCCCGCGCCGACAGTGAGACCAGCCTGGCACACCTGCGCATGGTCATCGTGGATGAATGGCATGAACTGATCGGCAATAAGCGCGGCGTGCAGTTGCAACTGGCGCTGGCACGCTTGCGGCGCTGGCATCCGCAGTTGATGGTGTGGGGCATTTCAGCGACCTTGGGCAATCAGGCCCACGCGTTGGAGGTTCTGGTCCCACAGGGTGGCGGGGTCAATGTGCAGGGGCAAACGGCGAAGGCGCTGAAGGTCGACACCTTGTTGCCGGCAGTCACCGAGCGTTTCCCTTGGGCCGGGCACATCGGTTTGAAGATGTTGCCGCAGGTGGTCAATGAGGTGGAGGCCAGCAGCAGTTGCCTGGTGTTTACCAATACCCGAGCACAGTCGGAGATCTGGTACCAGGCGATTCTGGACGCGCGCCCAGACTGGGCCGGCTTGATTGCCCTGCACCACGGCTCGCTATCGCGCGAAACCCGCGACTGGGTGGAGCGGGCTTTGAAAGACGGGCAGCTCAAGGCGGTGGTGTGCACCTCCAGCCTCGACCTGGGTGTGGACTTCCTGCCGGTGGAACGGGTGCTGCAAATCGGCTCCGCCAAGGGTGTGGCGCGGCTGATGCAACGCGCCGGGCGCTCCGGCCACGCGCCAGGGCGGCCCTCACGGGTAACCCTGGTGCCAACCCACAGCCTCGAGTTGGTGGAGGCGGCGGCCGCCCAGGATGCAATCGCCCAACGGCGCATCGAAGCGCGGGAATCACCTTACAAGCCGCTGGACGTGCTGGTACAACACCTGGTCAGCATGGCCCTTGGCGGCGGCTTTACCCCGGCAGCACTGTTGGACGAAGTGCGCGGCGCCTGGGCCTATCGCGACCTCACCGAAGCGGATTGGGCCTGGGCCCTGGGGTTCGTGCGCCATGGTGGCCTGTCACTCACCGCTTATCCGGATTACCGCCGCGTGGAGCCCGATGAACAGGGCATCTGGCGTGTCCCGGATGCACGCCTTGCACGCCGCCATCGCATGAGCGTCGGCACCATCGTCAGTGATGCCAGTATCCAGCTCAAATTCTGGAGCAAGGGCGGTGGCGGCAAGAACCTGGGCAGTGTCGAGGAAGGGTTTATTGCAAGGCTCAAGCCGGGGGATGGGTTTCTGTTCGCCGGGCGCTTGCTGGAACTGGTGCGCGTGGAAAACATGACCGCCTATGTACGCCGCAGCACCGCGAAAAAAGCCGCCGTGCTACGCTGGAATGGCGGGCGCATGCCCCTTTCCAACGAACTGGCCCAAGCGGTGGTCGAGCGTTTTGATGCCGCCGCCCATGGGCACTTCGACGGCCCGGAGATGCAGGCGGTGCAACCGTTGCTGCATACCCAACTGCGCTGGTCCGGCCTGCCGACCCGTGAGCATTTGCTGGCTGAAACCCTGCGGTCGCGGGAAGGCTGGCACCTGTTTCTGTACCCCTTCGCTGGCCGCCAGGTACACCTGGGCTTGGCCAGTTTGCTGGCCTGGCGGGTCAGCCAACAGCAGCCGCTGACCTTCTCGATTGCGGTGAATGATTATGGCCTGGAACTGTTGAGCGCCACCGAGGTGCAGTGGCCACGACTGTTGAATACCCAGTTGTTGAGCCCGCAAGACCTGCTGGCTGATGTAGTCGCCAGCCTCAATGCCGGCGAACTGGCCCTGCGCCGCTTTCGCGAGATTGCGCGAATCGCCGGGCTGGTCTTTGCCGGGTATCCCGGCGCGCCGAAAAGCACGCGACAAGTGCAGGCTTCCAGCGGCTTGTTCTTTGAGGTGTTCAAGCAATATGACCCGCAGAACCTGCTGCTGGCCCAGGCCGGGGAAGAAGTTCTGCGTGATGAATTGGATATTCGCCGGCTGGAACAGACGCTGAATCATCTGTCGACGCTGAAGCTGGACTTGCACACGATCCAGCGGCCCACACCGCTGGCCTTTCCGCTGCTGGTAGAACGGATGCGCGAAAGCATGAGCTCGGAAAAACTCTCGGAGCGCATCGCGCGGATGGTCAAGGACCTGGAAAAAGTCGCCGACAAAGGGCAAGGCTGATGCATTACCCACTGACGCTGGAAGGTGAAGAACTCTGGCTATTGCCGGACAAGGCCGTGTATTGGCCCGCACGGCGATGCCTGCTGATTGCCGATGCGCATTTTGGCAAGGCGTCGGCCTATCGCAGCCTGGGGCAACCGGTGCCACAGGGCACGACCACGGCCAACCTGGAACGCCTGGACAGGCTGTTAACGGCCCTGCCCTGCGCGCAGTTGATCTTTCTCGGCGATTTCCTGCACGGCCCTGGCTCTCACGCCAGCGGCACTCTGAACGCAATTCGGGCCTGGCGTGAGCGCAATCGCCCACTGGCCCTGACCTTGATTCGCGGCAATCACGACAAACGCGCCGGCGACCCACCGCTGGATCTGGGCATCGATGTGGTCGCGGAGCCTCTGCTGATGGGCCCTTTCGCCTTGCAACACGAGCCAGACGCACACGCCAGCCACCATGTACTGGCGGGGCATGTGCATCCGGTGTACCACCTGCGAGGCAAAGGGCGCCAACGGCTGCGCTTGCCGTGCTTCCAGATCGGCGCTCAGGTTAGCCTGCTGCCAGCCTTTGGCGCGTTTACAGGGGGTTATGCCGTGGAGCACGCCCAGGACCACCGAATCTTTGTGATCGGCGATCACCAAGTCTGGCCGATTCAATGAATCGATAAAGGCCCGCTCAGGTATCAGGCAACAGGCGCGGGTGGTGGCTCGTCCGGTAAGGTCGGCTCACCCGGCTCGGTAGGCTGCGGGTAATCAGGTTCGGGTTGACCGGGGATGCCGCCCGCGTGCGCGGGGTTGGCCATCAGGGACCAGGCCAGAACACCAATCTGGTTGGGTTCAAGCCGGGCGAGTTCTGCGCTGATTCGCGGGTCGATCTTCATAGGGTACTCCTCAAGTATGGCCCGGCGCGTTTCACACGCGCCGAAGCAGTACACCTAGATAGAGTCACTTTCTGCAGACAAATTCCCTTTGCCCGTAGGAGCTTTAGATCAAGCGCGTGGGAGAGTGACGCCACGCTGGCCCTGATACTTGCCCGCACGGTCTTTGTAGGACACTTCACAGGCCTCGTCTGACTGCAAGAACAGCATTTGTGCCACGCCTTCGTTGGCGTAGATTTTCGCCGGCAAAGTGGTGGTGTTGGAGAATTCCAGGGTCACGTGGCCTTCCCACTCAGGCTCAAGCGGCGTGACGTTGACGATAATGCCGCAGCGGGCATAGGTGCTTTTACCCAGGCAGATGGTCAGCACGTCGCGAGGAATGCGGAAGAACTCCACGGTGCGCGCCAGGGCGAAAGAGTTGGGCGGGATGATGCACACGTCGCTCTTGACGTCGACGAAGCTCTTTTCGTCGAAGTTTTTCGGATCGACGATCGCCGAATTGATGTTGGTGAACACCTTGAATTCATCGGCGCAACGCACGTCGTAGCCATAGCTGGAAACGCCGTACGAAATCACGCGCTCGTCGCCTTCACCACGAATCTGGCGTTCGACGAACGGCTCGATCATGCCGTGTTCCTGCGCCATGCGGCGAATCCACTTGTCCGATTTGATGCTCATGGCGGTGTCCTGAATAGCGAGGCGAAAAAAATCTGTGGGCCATCTTACCGGGGCCGGCGTTGGGGTTCAAAGGCCGCACGGGTTTTCTTGATGAATGCACCGCCAGCTATAAGCCGCAGCCAGCGTGGCCGGGGCCCGGAGGGTCGGCGCCAGTGACTGTAAATACCACCGCCAGTCACGAAAATAGAGAAACCTTCGGAAATACCATTGGCACGTTCCGGAAAAAGGGTTAAGGTGGCGCCACTGTGCTGCTTGTGTCACTGAGAATCTCTACACGATATGTTGAATTTCGATCCAACCATCTCCAAGAATTTTTCCTGCTCTTTGCACTCAGTCTCGGCCAGGGCTTTTCCTGAGTCGCAGTTAACTTTGTCCAAGGAGATACACCATGTCTAATCGCCAAACTGGTACCGTTAAGTGGTTCAACGATGAAAAAGGCTTCGGCTTCATCACTCCACAATCCGGTGACGACCTGTTCGTTCACTTCAAAGCTATCCAATCCGACGGCTTCAAAAGCCTGAAAGAAGGCCAACAGGTTTCTTTCATCGCTACCCGCGGTCAGAAAGGCATGCAAGCTGAAGAAGTTCAAGTTATCTAACTTGTACTGACTCAGTCGAAAAAACCCCGCCCTTAAAAGCGGGGTTTTTTTATGCCTGGAATTTGGTGCGCTACACCGATGAATGTCGGACACAAAAAAATGTGGGAGCGCAGCTGTATGTGGGAGCTGGCTTGCCTGCGATGCTATCGACTCGGTGCACTCGCTATACCGAGTTGATGCCATCGCAGGCAAGCCAGCTCCCACACAAGCCCGCCCCCACATTTTGTCCTGCGTCGTTTATTGGAACAACGACTCACTCGACAAGCCATTCTTCTCCAGGATCTCACGCAAGCGCTTGAGGCCCTCTACCTGGATCTGCCGCACCCGCTCACGGGTCAGGCCAATCTCCAGACCTACATCCTCCAAGGTGCTGCTCTCATGACCGCGCAGGCCGAAGCGGCGAATCACCACCTCACGCTGCTTGTCTGTGAGCTCTGACAGCCACTGGTCAATACTTTGGGAAAGATCATCGTCCTGCAACAGCTCGCAAGGGTCTGTTGGACGATCATCGGTCAGGGTGTCCAGCAGGGTTTTATCCGAGTCCGGCCCCAGCGAGACATCCACCGAAGACACACGCTCGTTAAGGCCGAGCATGCGCTTGACCTCCCCTACCGGTTTTTCCAGCAGGTTGGCGATTTCTTCAGGCGAAGGCTCATGATCAAGTTTTTGCGTCAGTTCACGCGCTGCCCGCAGGTAGACGTTGAGCTCCTTGACCACATGGATCGGCAACCGGATCGTGCGGGTCTGATTCATGATCGCCCGTTCGATGGTCTGGCGAATCCACCAGGTGGCGTAGGTGGAGAAACGGAAGCCCCGCTCAGGGTCGAATTTCTCCACAGCCCGGATCAAGCCCAGGTTGCCCTCCTCGATCAGGTCCAGAAGGGACAGCCCACGATTGACGTAGCGTCGGGCGATTTTCACCACCAGGCGCAGGTTGCTTTCAATCATGCGCTTACGCCCAGCCGGATCACCCTTCTGCGACAAACGCGCAAAATGGACTTCTTCTTCGGGGGTCAACAGAGGGGAAAAGCCGATTTCATTGAGGTACAGCTGGGTCGCGTCGAGCGCCCGCGTGTAGTCAACGTACTTGTGCTGCTTCAACGCAGCAGCATTTTTGGATTTGGTGCGAACTGAAGGTGGTGATACCCCTTCATTATCTGACATCGTTTCCAAATCGATGCTGGCCTCCATAAGGAGAACCTCATCGTCGATGTCAAACTCCGGCACTTCTTTACTGAGAGCCATTGTTATAGTCCTTTGGTGAGTTCGACCTCAAGCTCAAGCGACGCCTCTATCCTTGGCAACGCTGGAGCCTGTTCCTTCTACGTGAGGGAACAGGCTGTGCAACACATCAACGACGGGGCAGGAATTGCAGCGGATCTACAGGCTTCCCTTGGCGGCGAATCTCAAAGTGCAGTTTCACCCGGTCTGTGCCCGTTGACCCCATTTCGGCAATCGTCTGTCCGACCTTGACCTGCTGCCCCTCCCGAACCAACAACCTGCGGTTATGACCGTAGGCACTGACGTAGGTATCGCTGTGTTTGATGATGACCAGCTCGCCGTAGCCCCGCAAACCACTCCCGGCGTACACCACTGTCCCATCAGACGCAGCTAAAACAGGCTGTCCCAAATCCCCGGCGATATCAATGCCTTTATTCAAACTACCGTTTGAAGAGAATTTTCCAATCAACACTCCGTTTGAAGGCCATCCCCAACCGGTCGGCGCAGGCCCGGCGGGTGGCAACGGCGCGGGTGCCGGCTTGCTCGCAACCGTAGGCGCGGCGCTGCCTGCAGGCCGGGTAATGATGGTGGTCTTGCTCGACGACGATGGCGAAGATCCCGACTTTGTCACAACTGCCGTAGGTGCAGAACCTGAGCGACCATCGAAACGAATGGTCTGCCCTGGATGGATCGTATACGGCACAGGAATGTTGTTACGGGCGGCCAGCGCTTTGTAATCCCAGCCATAACGGAAGGCAATCGAGAACAGGGTGTCGCCTTTGCGCACCACGTATTGGCCGGTGGTCACCGTGGGTCTCTGGGGGGTTGCGTTGGTACGGTCAACGACCCGCGCACCGCCGGATGGCGTGCTCGAGCAGGCTGCCAATAAGGAACTCAAGACAAGGCCAAGCACCAGTCGCTGAAAGCTTTTTTTACTCATTCGCTGCGCAGGACCTGTGAGACTCACCCGCCGCTCCCTTTGTGGTGGCTGAACGTTAACGCCTGGATCAGGCTTGAAATATGACGCAAGTATAACTGGGCATTGGCTTTTTACTGGCACATGACTGAAAGGAAAAATTCATCATGTTTAATCGTGCTGCCAGGCATGTTGATTCAATAGACCCCGCCGTAAGACACATCCCCGCTTACAGAATTCACTGCACGCGAATAAATGATCAGGCCAGCGGGCCATTGAGCAAGGGTACGAAACGCACGGCACCGAGTACATGCCGGGAAAAGCCTTCGTCCTCACGGATAATAAGCATCAACTGTTGCACTTCGCCGGAGCCCACCGGGATGACCAGCCGCCCGCCAGGTGCCAATTGATCCAGCAAGGCTTGCGGCACATCGGTGGCCACGGCGGTGACGATAATACCGTTGTAGGGCGCCAGCGCCGGCCAGCCCTCCCAGCCATCGCCCCAGCGAAATACCACGTTGCGCAGGTTCAGCTCCACCAGACGCTCCTTGGCCCGGTCCTGCAGCACCTTGATGCGCTCGACCGAAAACACCCGCTCTACCAATTGCGACAGCACGGCCGTCTGGTAGCCGGAGCCGGTGCCAATCTCCAGCACCTTGTCCAATGGCCCCGCCGCCAGCAGCAGCTCGCTCATGCGCGCGACCATGTAAGGCTGGGAGATCGTCTGGTTGTGGCCGATGGGCAACGCCGTGTCTTCATAGGCGCGATGCGCCAGGGCCTCATCGACAAACAGGTGCCGCGGCGTGCGCCGAATCACTTCCAGCACCTGCGCGTTGGACAAGCCTTCTTCATACAGACGCTGGATCAATCGTTCCCGGGTACGCTGGGAGGTCATCCCGATGCCACGGCGCAGCAAGTCGTCTTGTTCACGAGCCATCAACGCAGTCCCTCCAGCCAGCCATCAAGGCCACTGAAGGCATCACTGAAGGTACGATCAAACAGCAACGGGGTAACGGAGACATAGCCTTGCATCACCGCATGAAAGTCCGTGCCCTCACCGCCATCTTCGGCGTCGCCGGCCGCGGCGATCCAATAGCCTTCCTTGCCGCGTGGGTCGACCACCTTCAAGGGCGCCGCCGCACGGGCGCGATGGCCCAGGCGCGTGAGCTGGATACCGCGAATATGGTCGAGGGGCAAGTTGGGGATATTGACGTTGAGCACTGTACGCGGCGGCAGGTCCAGGGAAGCATGGGCCTCCACCAACTTGCGCGCGTAGTAGGCCGCCGTCGCCAGGTTATCCAGTTGCCGTGAAGCAAAGGAAAAGGCAAAGCCGGTGCGGCCCAGGAAGCGCCCTTCAAGGGCCGCCGCCACGGTGCCGGAATACAGCACGTCGTCACCCAGGTTGGCGCCCAGGTTGATTCCCGAAACCACCAGGTCTGGCTGGTGCTCCAGCAAACTGTTGATTGCCAGGTGCACGCAGTCGGTGGGGGTTCCGTTAACGCTGATAAAGCCATTGGCCAGGACCCGCGGGTGCAGCGGACGGTCGAGCGTCAGCGAACTGCTGGCGCCGCTCTTGTCCTGGTCGGGGGCAACCACCACGCACTCGGCGTAATCCTGCAGCGCAGCATGGAGCGCGGCAAGACCGGGTGCGGTGGCACCGTCATCGTTTGATATCAGAATACGCATGGGCTGTCCGTCTGCCCCACCGGCACCAGATCAACAAGCTCGCGCACCAAGACAGTGGCGAAGCATCCGGCCGGCAGGACGAATTCCAATTGCAGAATGTCAGGCCCGGGATAATGCCACGTCAACCCGCCAATGGGCAGTCGCAGAATGCGACGTTCCTGGCTCATTCCCGCCTTCACCAGCCAATCACGTAGGTCAGCTTCGCCAGCGGCGACAGATTGTTCCAGTTCATATGTAAGACCTTTCGCCGGCGAATCGCCTTCGCCCCACTGCGGGCCGGTGGGATGCAGGTCCAGGATCGCCAGGCGCGGGTCACTGCATTCCGCTTCCCCGGCCGGAAAAAAACTGCGACTGTCGGTAAAGGCCAGCAGATCGCCGACTTGGGCTCGCTGCCATGAACCGTCGGCGACGCGGGCCGCCAATACTTTGTTGAAGAGGTAGCTGCGAGCCGTGGACAGCAAGCGCGAGCGCACGTTGCGCTGCTCGGGCAGGGCCTTGCGGGCAGCCCACTCGCGAGCATCCACCACGTTGCCGCCGTTGTGGCCAAAACGCTGGGTGCCGAAGTAATTGGGGATGCCGTGCCGGGCAATCAACTGCAAACGTGCGTCGATGGCAGCGGTGTCGCCGGCCAGTTGGGTCAGGCGCAGGGTGAAGCCGTTGGCCGAATGGGCACCACGTTGCAACTTGCGTTTGTGACGGGCGGTTTTCAGGATTTTGAGGGTGTCGTTTTCTGCGCCGCTCATGTCCGGGTCGGCCTTGCCGGGCAATTGCACGCTGAACCACTGACGGGTCAGGGCCTGACGGTCCTTGAGCCCGGCATAGCTGACGGTGCGCAACGGCACGCCAGCGGCTTTGGCGATACGCCGTGCCGCTTCCTCAGTGTTCAAGCCGCGCTTTTCCACCCACAGCCACAGGTGCTCGCCATCGCCGGTCAGCGGGATGTCCAGCACCTCATCAACCTGGAAGTCTTCGGCCGTGGCCTTCAGTACCGCGCTGCCCAGGGCCTCGCCATAGGCCCGCGGGCCCAGCAGTTGCAGGTCGTTCATGCGCGCAGCAACAAGGCGACGGAGTGCACCGCGATGCCCTCTTCACGACCGGTAAACCCGAGCTTTTCGGTGGTGGTGGCTTTCACGTTGACTTGGTCCAATTCAATTTGCAGGTCTGCGGCGATAGCAGCGCGCATCGCTTCGATATGGGGGGCCATTTTTGGCGCCTGGGCGACGATGGTGTTGTCGACGTTGCCGACCTTCCAGCCCTTGGCGTGGATCAGGCCGACCACATGGCGCAGCAACACACGGCTGTCCGCGCCCTTGAAGGTGGGGTCGGTGTCCGGAAAGTGCTTGCCGATATCGCCCAATGCCGCCGCGCCGAGCAAGGCATCGCTCAAGGCGTGCAACACAACGTCGCCGTCGGAATGAGCCAGCAACCCATGGTGGTGCGCAATACGCACGCCGCCCAGGGTGATGAAATCGCCTTCAGCGAAACGGTGCACATCGTAGCCGTGGCCAATACGCATAAAAAAACGCCCCGATTTAATTCAGGGCGTGATTCTACCTACTTTTGCCTCGGATTAACCGAGCAAAGCACGAGCATGATGCCGCAAATGGTCTTCGATGAAGCTGGCGATGAAGAAGTAGCTGTGGTCGTAGCCAGGCTGCAGGCGCAGTTCCAGCGGATGGTTGGCCGCCTTGGCCGCTTGCAGCAAGGCTTCAGGCTTGAGCTGAACCGCGAGGAAATCGTCGCGATCACCCTGGTCCACCAGCAGCGGCAACTTTTCCGAGGCCTCGCTGATCAGCACACAGGCATCCCATTCGCGCCATTTCGAACGCTCTTCCCCCAAATAACGGGAAAAGGCTTTCTGGCCCCACGGGCAGTCCATCGGGTTGTTGATCGGCGAAAACGCCGACACCGACAGGTAACGTCCAGGGTTGCGCAATGCGCAGACCAGCGCACCGTGGCCCCCCATGGAGTGGCCGCTGATACCGCGCTTATCGGAGGCAGGGAAATGCGCCTCTACCAATGCCGGCAATTCCTGCACCACGTAGTCATGCATCCGATAGTGCTTGGCCCAGGGCTCCTGGGTGGCATTGAGGTAGAAGCCAGCGCCGAGGCCAAAGTCCCAGGCATTGTCCGGGTCACCCGGCACGCCGGGGCCACGGGGGCTGGTGTCCGGCGCGACGATAATCAAGCCCAGTTCGGCAGCCATGCGCTGGGCGCCGGCCTTGTGCATGAAGTTTTCGTCGGTACAGGTCAACCCGGACAGCCAATACAACACCGGCAGCTTGCCGCCCTGCTCCGCTTGCGGCGGCAGGTAGACGGCAAAGGTCATGTCGCAACCCAGCACATCGGAATGATGCTTGTAACGTTTATGCCAGCCGCCGAAGCTCTTCTGGCATGACAGGTTTTCCAGACTCATGGCCGACCTCAGAAGTGAATGACGGTACGAATGCTCTTGCCTTCATGCATCAGGTCAAACGCTTTGTTGATATCTTCCAGGCCCATGGTGTGGGTGATGAAGGTGTCCAGCGGGATTTCGCCGGTCTGGGCCATTTCCACGTAGCTTGGCAGTTCGGTACGACCGCGCACGCCACCAAACGCCGAACCACGCCAGACGCGCCCGGTGACCAGTTGGAATGGGCGAGTGGCAATTTCCTGGCCAGCACCGGCCACACCGATGATCACTGATTCGCCCCAGCCTTTGTGGCAGCACTCAAGGGCCGCACGCATCAGTTGCACATTGCCGATGCATTCGAAGGAAAAGTCCACGCCGCCATCAGTCATATCGACAATCACGTCCTGGATTGGGCGGTCGTAGTCTTTCGGGTTGACGCAATCGGTGGCGCCCAGTTGCTTGGCGATTTCAAACTTGGCCGGGTTGATATCAATGGCGATGATGCGACCGGCCTTGGCCTTGACCGCACCGATAATCGCCGACAGACCAATGCCGCCCAGGCCGAAGACGGCCACGGTGTCGCCCGGTTTGACCTTGGCGGTGTTGATCACCGCACCGATGCCGGTGGTGACACCGCAACCGAGCAGGCAGACCTTTTCCAGCGGCGCTTCTTTAGGAATCTTGGCCACGGAGATTTCCGGCAGCACGGTGTACTCGGAGAACGTCGAGGTGCCCATGTAGTGGAAAATCGGCTGGCCCTTGTAGGAGAAACGCGTGGTGCCATCCGGCATCAAGCCCTTGCCCTGGGTGGCGCGAATGGCCTGGCACAGGTTGGTCTTGCCACTCAGGCAGAACTTGCACTTGCCGCATTCCGGGGTATACAGCGGAATCACGTGATCGCCCACAGCGACCGACGTTACGCCCTCGCCGATGGCTTCCACCACTGCGCCACCTTCATGGCCCAGGATCGACGGGAAAATGCCTTCCGGGTCAGCGCCCGACAAGGTGTAGGCGTCGGTGTGGCACACGCCGGACGCGACCACCCGCAGCAACACCTCGCCAGCCTTGGGCATGGCGACATCCACTTCAACAATCTCAAGGGGCTTCTTGGCTTCGAAGGCTACGGCGGCACGGGACTTGATCATCCGGGTTTCTCCATCGGGTTAAAAACTAAGGCCGTGAGTGTAAAACATCGCCCATTGATGAATAATCCAGGCAAAAGCAAAACATTATTGCCGTACAGGGACAATCAACATGCTGGAGAACCGCTGGGAAGGCATTGACGAGTTCGTTGCGGTGGCCGAATGCAGCCAGTTCACAGCGGCGGCCGAGCGACTGGGAGTGTCGTCCTCCCACGTCAGCCGGCAAGTGGCACGCCTGGAAGAACGCCTGCAAACCCGATTGCTGTACCGCAGTACGCGCAAGGTGACGTTGACCGAAGCCGGCCAGACCTTCCTGCAACACTGCCAACGCCTGCAGGACGGTCGCGAGGAAGCCTTGCGCGCGGTGGGCGACCTGACGAGCGAACCCAAGGGCATGTTGCGCATGACCTGCGCCGTGGCTTACGGCGAACGTTTTATCGTGCCGTTGGTGACGCGGTTCATGGCGCACTATCCGCAACTGCGCGTGGACATCGAGTTGACCAATCGCTCGCTGGACCTGGTCCACGAAGGCCTCGACCTGGCCATCCGCCTGGGACGCCTGCAAGACTCGCGCATGGTTGCCAGCCGCCTGGCGCCTCGGCGCATGTACCTGTGTGCGTCGCCCTCCTACCTCGAACGGTACGGTCGGCCACACAGCTTGTCGGAGTTGAGCCGGCACAACTGCCTGATTGGCAGCTCGGATATCTGGCAAATGGCCCAGGACGGGCGGGAATTTTCCCAGCGCGTGCAAGGCAATTGGCGCTGCAACAGTGGGCAAGCAGTGCTGGATGCGGCGTTGCAAGGCATGGGCTTGTGCCAGTTACCGGATTACTACGTGCTGGAGCATCTGCACAGCGGGGCGTTGGTGTCATTGCTGGAGGCTCATCAACCGCCGAATACTGCGGTGTGGGCGCTGTATCCGCAGCAGCGGCATTTGTCGCCGAAGGTGAGGAAGCTGGTGGACTTTTTGAAGGTGGGGTTGGCTGAGAGGCCGGAGTACAAGCATTGAATTTAGGGGGTCTGCACCGGCCTCATCGCGGCATAGGTATCAACATAACTTCGGCACAACGCTAAATCTGTGGCGAGGGAGCTTGCTCCCGTGACGGACTGACAGCCGACGCTGATCTGGCTGAGGCACCGCGACCTAAATGTGGGAGCGGGCTTGCCTGCGATAGCGGTCTGACAGCCGATACCTATCTACCTGACACCCCAATGATCCCACAAGTTTAACCGCAGGGTGTCAGGTAGATAGGTGTCGACTGGCAGGCCGTCATCGCAGGCAAGCCAGCTCCCACAGTTGGATCGTTGGGGTGTCAGGTAGATAGGCGTCGGCTGTCAGGTCGTCACCGGAGCAAGCTCCCTCGCCACAGGTCCAGCGTCGGCTCTAAGTTGTGTCGATACCTATGCTGCGATGAGGCCAACTCGGTCTGACAAGTTACCGCCGGTTAGCCCAGCGCAACTTCAACCACTCTAGATCTTCCGGCCGAGTCACCTTGATATTGTCCGACCGCCCTTCCACCAGGCGCGGTGCCTGGCCGGACCACTCCATGGCCGAGGCCTCATCGGTGATCAGCGCATCGGCCACCAGGCTGTCCGCCAAGGCGCGATGCAAGGCGCCCAGTCGGAACATCTGCGGCGTGTAGGCCTGCCAGATCAGGCTGCGATCGATGGTGCCCACCACACGGCCATGCTTGTCGACACGCTTGAGGGTGTCGCGCGCCGGCACTGCCAGCAGGCCACCTACCGGGTCATCGGCCAGTTCCGCCAGGAGTTTGTCGAGGTCATCACGGCTCAGGTTAGGTCGCGCAGCGTCGTGCACCAACACCCAGTCTTCATCGCTGGCACCCAAGGCATTGAGTTGCAGCAGCGCATTGAGAACCGAGCCGGAACGTTCCGAGCCGCCATCGGCACGCTGGATACGCGGGTCGTTGGCGCATGCCAAGCTGGGCCAATAAGGATCATCAACTGCAAGACTGACCACCAGGCCCTTGAGGGAGGGATGGTCGAGAAAACAGCCGAGGCTGTGTTCGAGAATAGTGCGCCCGCCCAGTTGCAGGTACTGCTTGGGGCGGTCCGCGGCCATACGGGCACCGACGCCCGCGGCAGGAATCACGGCCCAGAAGGCCGGTAAATCGTGGCTCATTGGGCCAACTGGTAGAGGGTTTCGCCCTCCTTGACCATGCCCAACTCATGACGAGCCCGCTCTTCAACGGTCTCCGTGCCTTTTTTCAGCTCAAGCACTTCAGCGTCGAGGACGCGGTTGCGCTCCAGCAGGCGTTCGTTTTCGGCACGCTGGTCGGCAATTTGCTGGGTCAACTCTTCCACCTGCGCAAAGCTGCCATTACCGACCCATAGGCGGTACTGCAGGCCAGCCAGCAACAAGAGCAAGACGAGGAACAACCAATTGGGACTGCGCATCGAAATCCGGGTATCCAGTGAAAAAAGACAGTCATGCAAACCTTTTGCAGCAACTGATAGCACAAAGCCTGGAAAAACCAGGCTTGCACTTGTCAGTCAGCAGATTAGCGCCGAAATTCACACTCTCGTGAGATTTCTGACGTAATCCGCCGACTTTTTACCATTTACTGCTTAGCCGCGAAACTCGCCACGACCGTTGTACTTGGCTTTACCTGCCAATTGCTCTTCGATGCGCAGCAATTGGTTGTACTTGGAGACGCGATCGGAACGGCACAGGGAACCGGTCTTGATCTGGCCCGCCGAAGTACCCACGGCCAGGTCGGCAATGGTGGAATCTTCGGTTTCGCCGGAGCGATGGGAGATCACGGCGGTGTAGCCCGCAGCCTTGGCCATCTGGATGGCTTCCAGGGTTTCGGTCAGGGTGCCAATCTGGTTGAACTTGATCAGGATCGAGTTGGCGATCTTCTTGTCGATGCCTTCTTTCAGGATCTTGGTGTTGGTCACGAACAGGTCGTCGCCCACCAGCTGGATTTTCTCGCCGATCTTGTCGGTGAGGATTTTCCAGCCATCCCAGTCGGACTCGTCCAGGCCGTCTTCGATCGAGATGATCGGGTAGCGCTGGGTCAGGCCCTTGAGGTATTCAGCAAAACCTTCGGAGTTGAACACCTGGCCTTCGCCGGACAGGTTGTATTTGCCGTCTTCATAGAATTCGCTGGCGGCGCAGTCCAGGGCCAGGGTCACGTCGGTGCCCAGCTTGTAACCAGCGTTGGCCACGGCTTCGGAGATGACTTTGAGTGCATCTTCGTTGGAAGCCAGGTTCGGCGCGAAACCACCTTCGTCACCGACTGCAGTGCTCAGGCCACGGGCCTTCAGTACAGCCTTGAGGTGATGGAAAATCTCGGTGCCCACGCGCAGGCCTTCGGAGAAGGACTTGGCGCCAACCGGCTGCACCATGAATTCCTGGATGTCGACGTTGTTATCCGCGTGCTCGCCACCGTTGATGATGTTCATCATCGGCACCGGCATCGAGTAGACGCCCGGGGTGCCGTTCAGGTTGGCAATGTGTGCGTACAACGGCAGGTCCTGGTCCTGCGCAGCCGCCTTGGCAGCTGCCAGGGACACCGCGAGGATGGCGTTGGCGCCGAGGCTGCCTTTGTTTTCAGTGCCGTCGAGCTTGATCATCGCGTGGTCCAGGGCTTTCTGGTCCAGCGGGTCCTTGCCCAGCAACAGGTCACGAATCGGACCGTTGATGTTGGCTACAGCCTTGAGTACACCCTTGCCCAGGTAACGGCTCTTGTCGCCATCACGCAGTTCCAGCGCTTCGCGCGAACCGGTGGAAGCACCGGACGGCGCGCAGGCGCTGCCGATGATGCCGTTATCGAGAAGCACGTCGGCTTCGACGGTGGGGTTGCCACGGGAGTCGAGAACTTCACGACCTTTGATGTCGACGATTTTTGCCATTGTTGTAAACACTCCAAAGTTGACGAAAACGACGCAGCTGAAGGAAATCTTTTGACCGACCGCAAGGGTGGAACAACGGGGCAGGCTTGCAGACGACAAGGCTCAGACCCGGGGGCCTGAGCGTAAAGCGTGGGAAATTCTACCGGAGAAATGCCAGTTACGCGGTCTCTACCGTCGGAAAACTCTTGACCAGTTCGTCCAACTGCTTGAGTTGGGCCAGGAATGGCTCCAGCTTGTCCAGGCGCAGGGCGCATGGGCCATCACATTTGGCGTTGTCCGGGTCTGGGTGAGCTTCAAGGAACAGGCCCGCCAGCGACTGGCTCATGCCCGCCTTGGCCAGGTCCGTCACCTGGGCACGTCGCCCGCCAGCGGAGTCCGAACGACCGCCGGGCATTTGCAGCGCGTGGGTGACGTCGAAGAACACAGGGTATTCGAACTGTTTCATGATGCCGAAACCGAGCATGTCCACCACGAGGTTGTTGTAGCCGAAGCTCGAACCCCGCTCGCAGAGGATCAACTGGTCGTTACCCGCTTCCACGCACTTGCTCAGGATGTGTTTCATCTCCTGGGGTGCGAGGAACTGGGCTTTCTTGATATTGATCACAGCGCCGGTCTTGGCCATGGCGACCACGAGGTCGGTCTGGCGCGACAGGAAGGCCGGCAACTGGATGATGTCGCACACCTCGGCGACCACGGCAGCCTGCTCAGGCTCGTGGACGTCGGTGATGATCGGCACGCCGAAGGCTTGCTTGATGTCCTGGAAGATCCGCATGCCTTCTTCAAGGCCCGGGCCGCGATAGGAGGTCACGGACGAGCGGTTGGCCTTGTCGAAGCTGGCCTTGAAGACGTAAGGGATACCCAGTTTCTGAGTGACCCGCACGTACTCCTCACACACCTGCATCGCCATGTCGCGGCTTTCCAGCACGTTCATGCCGCCGAACAGCACCATGGGCTTGTCGTTGGCAATCTCGATGTCGCCTACGCGAATGATCTTCTGAGCCATCAGGTTTACGCCTTCTTCTGGTGTTGCGTCAGTGCTGCTTTGACGAAACCACTGAACAACGGGTGACCGTCGCGCGGCGTCGAGGTGAACTCCGGGTGGAACTGGCAGGCCACGAACCACGGATGATCCGGTGCCTCGACCACTTCAACCAGCTTGCCATCACCGGAGCGACCGGAGATTTTCAGGCCAGCTTCTTTGATCTGCGGCAGCAGGTTGTTGTTCACTTCGTAGCGGTGACGGTGACGCTCGACGATCACGTCCTTGCCGTAGCAGTCGTGTACCAGCGAGCCGGCTTCCAGCAGGCAATCCTGTGCACCCAGGCGCATGGTGCCGCCCAGGTCGGACGTTTCGGTACGGGTTTCAACGGCGCCGGTGGCGTCTTCCCACTCGGTGATCAGGCCCACGACCGGGTGGCCGCTGCTGTGATCGAACTCGGTGGAGTTGGCGTCTTTCCAGCCCAGCACGTTACGGGCGAACTCGATAACGGCCACTTGCATGCCCAGGCAGATACCCAGGTACGGCACCTTGTTTTCACGAGCGTACTGCACGGCAGTGATCTTGCCTTCCACGCCACGCAGGCCGAAACCGCCGGGAACGAGGATCGCGTCAACACCTTCGAGCAGCGCGGTGCCCTGGTTCTCGATGTCTTCGGAATCGATGTAGCGCAGGTTGACCTTGGTACGGTTGCTGATACCGGCGTGGCTCATGGCTTCGATCAGCGACTTGTACGCGTCCAGCAGCTCCATGTACTTACCGACCATGGCGATGGTGACTTCGTGCTCAGGGTTGAGCTTAGCGTCGACAACCGCTTCCCACTCGGACAGGTCGGCGCCGCCGCACTGCAGGCCGAAACGCTCGACCACAAAATCATCCAGCCCCTGCGAGTGCAGGATGCCCGGGATCTTGTAGATGGTGTCGGCGTCTTCCAGGGCAATCACCGCACGCTCTTCAACGTTGGTGAATTGCGCGATCTTGCGGCGCGAGGAAATGTCGATCGGGTGATCGGAGCGGCATACCAGCACATCCGGCTGCAGGCCGATGGAACGCAGTTCCTTGACCGAGTGCTGGGTAGGCTTGGTTTTGGTTTCGCCGGCAGTGGCGATGTACGGCACCAATGTCAGGTGCATCAGCATCGCGCGCTTGGCGCCGACTTCGAAACGCAACTGGCGGATGGCCTCCAGGAACGGTTGGGACTCGATGTCACCCACGGTGCCACCGATCTCGACCATCGCCACGTCGGCATCGCCTGCACCCTTGATGATGCGGCGCTTGATTTCGTCGGTGATGTGCGGGATCACCTGGATGGTTGCACCCAGGTAGTCACCACGGCGCTCTTTGCGCAACACGTGCTCGTAGACACGGCCGGTGGTGAAGTTGTTGTTCTGGGTCATGGTCGTGCGGATGAACCGCTCGTAGTGGCCCAGGTCCAGGTCGGTCTCGGCGCCGTCGTGGGTGACGAACACTTCACCGTGCTGGAACGGGCTCATGGTGCCCGGGTCAACGTTAATGTACGGGTCCAGCTTGAGCATGGTGACCTTAAGTCCCCGCGCCTCCAGGATGGCCGCCAATGAAGCGGAGGCAATGCCTTTCCCCAATGAAGAAACAACACCGCCCGTGACGAATATGTAGCGCGTCATGAAAAACCCTAGAAGTCTGCGTTAAAGCGGTCCGAGCCGCCGGGGAAAGCGAAGGAAGGCCGAAGCCCCCGATCACCTGCATTAATCACAGTGCACCTTTCAAAAAAACCGCCGCGTTGTGACAGACCAGCAATGAAACACCGGTACGTTGATCGCTACACATTTTTTGGAATCGCCCAGCAAAGACTGCTTGGTAATCGGCAACGACTGCGATTCAGGCGAATCCACAGAAGTTGTATCAAGAAGGGAGCGTAGTCTACCGGAAAGGCGCTATCAGCTCAAACCTTGATCGCAGGTCTGTGGCAACCAATCCAATTGCACCTCACCCATCGACCGGGCCCATGCCCCCGCAACGCTTGGCACAGCCAGCAATTGCTCGCCCCGATAGACCAGCGGCAATCTGCCACGGACGAAGCCCGGCATGCCGCTTTCATTCAGCAGACGCTTGAGATCCCGCCGGCCTCGGCCCGGTACGTCGATGATTTCGCCACCCTGGCGATAACGGACCAGCAGCGGGCCTTCGGGAGCCTTGCCCATAAACTTAAGTTGGCCATTGCCCGTTAACTCTAGTGGATTTTGCGGATCGGGCCAGCTCACCGATACGTCGGAAAACTCCGACCATGTTGAGGGCAACCACCAGATGCGTTCACCGCTACGCTGCATCTGGCCGTCGGCCAGGCGCCACAGAGGCTGTGCGTCAGGCTTGGCATCGCGCAGGGCATGCCAACCGGCCCAGTGGTCGCTGTCGGGTAAACGGGTCAGTGGCGTGAGCCAATGCCGCAGGGCGTTACGCTGGCGGGCATCGGACAATTCACGCAATGGTTCAAGCGCCAGAGACGGCAGAGGCAACCAGGGAAACGCAGAAGGCTGATCGGCGCGCTGCAGGTCCATCAGCGCCAATTCGTCGAGCAGCTCTTGAGCCTCAGCCATGTGTTCAGCAGTGCGGGCCAGGTGGGTGATCGCCTGGGGCCAGCGTTCCGTCAGGGTCGGGAATACGCGGTGACGCAGGTAATTGCGGGAAAACCGTGGATCAGCATTGGAGGGATCTTCGATCCACTGCAACTGATGCTGATGGGCGTAGGCTTCCAGTTCGCTACGGGAAGCGCTCAGCAATGGCCGTACCAAATGCCCAGCCGCCAAAGGGCGATCTCCAGGCATTGCCGCCAACCCTCGCACCCCTGCACCACGTAACAAACGAAACAGCAGGGTTTCGGCTTGATCATCGCGATGCTGGCCGGTGAGAAGCACCTCCCCTACCCCCATGACCTGCATGAACGCCTGGTAACGCGCATCACGTGCCGCACGCTCAAGACTCGCGCCTGGCTTCACTTGCACGCGCATGACGCACAAGGGTACGCCCAGGCTGTCGCAGACCGATTGGCAATGAGCAGGCCACGCATCAGCAGCAGCTTGCAGGCCATGGTGGACATGGACGGCGCGGACAGGAGGCAGATTTTCGATTTTGGCCAGCGAGGCCAAAAGGTGCAGCAGGACGGTGGAGTCGAGACCGCCGGAGAATGCAATATGCCAGGCCGGCGCGTTGCGCCAGGGGGCCAGGGTGTGCAGGAGTGCGGCCGGCAGGGTTGGCTTCATCACACGTCACCGCCGCAAAGCTGGAATACGTTCGTCAGCATACACAAAGCAAATGTGAGAGCCGGGCTTGCCCTAATGCCTGTAGGAGCGAGCTTGCTCGCGAAAAACTCAAAGGCGCCGCGTTCATTCAGAAAACACGCGTAATCGTTGACGTTTTTCGCGAGCAAGCTCGCTCCTACAGAAGCCAGCTCCCACATTGGGTACCGCGTCGGCTTAGAGGCCGTAGCTCATCAGGCGCTCGTAACGACGAGCCAGCAGCGCTTCGTTATCCAGCTTCTTGAGCATCGCCAGTTGCGAACCCAACTCGGCACGGATAGTCGCAGCAGCGGCAGCCGGGTCACGGTGGGCGCCGCCCAGTGGCTCGGCGATGACCTTGTCCACGATACCCAGGCCTTTGAGGCGATCGGCGGTGATGCCCATGGCTTCGGCAGCGTCCGGCGCCTTTTCGGCGGTTTTCCACAGGATCGATGCGCAACCTTCCGGCGAGATCACCGCGTAGGTCGAGTACTGCAACATGTTCAACTGGTCGCAGACACCAATGGCCAGCGCACCGCCGGAACCACCTTCACCGATCACGGTGGCGATGATCGGGGTTTTCAGGCGCGCCATGACGCGCAGGTTCCAGGCAATCGCTTCGCTCTGGTTGCGCTCTTCGGCGTCGATACCCGGGTAGGCACCTGGCGTGTCGATGAAGGTCAGGATCGGCATCTTGAAACGCTCGGCCATTTCCATCAGGCGGCACGCCTTACGGTAGCCTTCCGGGCGCGGCATGCCGAAGTTGCGGCGTACTTTCTCGCGCACTTCACGGCCTTTCTGGTGACCGATCACCATCACCGGCTGGTCGTCCAGGCGAGCGATGCCGCCCACGATGGCCGCGTCGTCGGAGAAGTGACGGTCGCCGTGCAACTCGTCGAACTCAGTGAAGATGTGCTCGATGTAGTCCAGGGTGTAGGGACGGCGCGGGTGGCGAGCCAGGCGCGCGATCTGCCAGCTGGTCAGCTTGCCGAAGATGTCTTCGGTGAGCGTGCTGCTCTTGTCTTGCAGGCGAGCGATCTCATCGCCGATATTCAGCGAATTGTCATTGCCGACCAGGCGCAGCTCTTCGATCTTGGCTTGCAGGTCAGCGATCGGCTGTTCGAAATCAAGAAAATTCGGGTTCATAAGCGTCCGTCTTGGGTCGACGGCCAAGGGGTGCCTGGCCAGCCGGTTGTCTATTCGCGCCCTACCTTAAGGGAGAGGCGCGTTTAGGTCGAGATTAAATGTTTAGTCGAGATCAGACTCATCTGACCGTCAACGGTATTGGAGGAAGACGTTGTCTCGCCCGAACTGGTCACGCAAAGCTTGAATCAAGCCATCAGCGGGATCAATTCGCCACGTCTCACCAAACTGCAACATGGCCTTGGCATCGCTGCCCGTGTACTCCATGGTCACCGGGCACGCGCCACGGTGGCGTTTGAGCAGGTCACCCAACCAGCGTAGCTGATCGCCTTTAAGCGCTTCGGTCTTGACCTTCAGGCGCAGGCTCTCGGCCAGGTTGGTGCGGGCGTCTTCCATGCTCATCACGCGCTTGATGCGCAGGCGCAGGCCACCAGAGAAGTCATCATTGCTGACCTCCCCTTCCACCACCACCATGGCGTCGGTTTGCAGCAGCGACTGGGCGGAGTGGAACGCGTCGGCAAACAATGACGCCTCGATGCGGCCCGAGCGGTCATCGAGGGTGATGAAGCACATCTTGTCGCCCTTCTTATTTTTCATCACCCGCAGGGCGATGATCATGCCGGCGACGGTCTGGGTATCCCGCGCCGGTTTCAGGTCGATGATGCGCTGACGGGCGAAACGGCGGATTTCGCCTTCGTACTCGTCAATCGGGTGGCCGGTGAGGTAGAGGCCCAAGGTGTCTTTCTCACCTTTCAGGCGCTCCTTGAGCGTCAGCTCCTTGGCCTTGCGGTGGTTGGCGTAGACATCGGCATCTTCTTCGACGAACAGCCCGCCAAACAGGTCGGCGTGGCCACTGTCATGGGTACGGGCAGTCTGTTCGGCGGCTTTGATCGCCTCTTCCATGGCAGTCAGCAGCACCGCGCGATTGCGGTCGATATTGGCCTGGTAAGCCTTCGGCTCATCATGGAAATACGGGCCAAGGCGGTCGAGTGCGCCGCTGCGGATCAGGCCATCGAGGGTGCGCTTGTTGATGCGCTTGAGGTCTACCCGCGCGCAGAAATCGAACAGGTCCTTGAACGGCCCGTCCTGACGCGCCTCGGTAATGGCCTCCACCGGGCCTTCGCCCACGCCCTTGATCGCGCCGAGGCCATAGATGATGCGGCCTTCGTCGTTCACCGTGAACTTGAACTCCGAAGCGTTCACGTCCGGCGCATCGAGGCGCAGCTTCATGGTGCGCACTTCCTCGATCAAGGTCACGACCTTGTCGGTGTTGTGCATATCCGCCGAGAGTACCGCCGCCATGAACGGCGCCGGGTAGTGGGCTTTCAGCCAGGCGGTCTGGTACGACACCAGGCCGTAGGCGGCGGAGTGGGATTTGTTGAAGCCATAACCGGCGAATTTTTCTACCAGGTCGAAGATGTTACCGGCCAGGTCGGCATCGATGTTATTAGTCGCGCAACCTTCAATGAAACCACCGCGCTGCTTGGCCATTTCCTCGGGCTTTTTCTTACCCATGGCGCGACGCAGCATGTCCGCACCGCCGAGGGTGTAGCCGGCCATCACCTGGGCGATCTGCATCACCTGTTCCTGGTACAGGATGATGCCGTAGGTCGGCGCCAGTACGGGCTTGAGGCCCTCATACTGGTAGTCGGAGTGCGGGTAAGCCAGTTCGGCGCGCCCGTGTTTACGGTTGATGAAGTCATCCACCATGCCCGATTGCAGCGGGCCCGGACGGAACAGGGCCACCAGTGCGATCAAGTCTTCCAGGCAGTCGGGCTTGAGCTTTTTGATCAGCTCCTTCATGCCCCGGGATTCAAGCTGGAACACCGCGGTGGTTTCGGCTTTTTGCAGCAGGCTGTAGGTCGGTTTATCGTCCAGCGGGATAAACGCGATATCCAGCGGTTCTTCGCCGACCTTGGCACGGTCGCGGTTGATGGTCTTGAGCGCCCAGTCGATGATCGTCAGGGTACGCAGGCCGAGGAAGTCGAACTTCACCAGGCCGGCCGCCTCCACGTCGTCCTTGTCGAATTGGGTGACCAGGCCGTCGCCTTCTTCATCGCAATAGATCGGCGAAAAGTCGGTGAGCTTGGTCGGCGCGATAACCACACCGCCGGCGTGTTTACCGACGTTACGCACCACGCCTTCGAGCTTGCGCGCCATGTCCCAGATTTCGGCGGCTTCTTCATCGACCTTGATAAAGTCGCGCAGGATTTCTTCCTGCTCGTAGGCTTTTTCCAGGGTCATGCCGACTTCGAACGGGATCATCTTCGACAGGCGGTCCGCCAAACCGTAGGACTTGCCCTGCACCCGCGCCACGTCGCGGATTACCGCTTTGGCGGCCATGGAACCGAAGGTGATGATCTGGCTTACTGCGTTGCGGCCATATTTCTCGGCCACGTATTCAATCACGCGGTCACGGCCATCCATGCAGAAGTCGACGTCGAAGTCGGGCATGGAAACCCGTTCCGGGTTCAGGAACCGTTCGAACAGCAGGTCATATTCCAGCGGGTCAAGGTCGGTAATCTTCTGTACGTAAGCCACCAGCGAGCCAGCACCTGACCCCCGGCCCGGACCTACCGGTACGCCGTTGCTTTTGGCCCACTGGATAAAGTCCATTACGATCAGGAAGTAACCGGGGAACCCCATCTGGATGATGATATCCAGCTCGAAATTCAGCCGGTCGACGTAGACCTGGCGCTTGGCTTCGTAATCTTCGGTGGTGTCCTTGGGCAAGAGGACGCTGAGGCGTTCTTCCAGACCATCGAACGACACTTTGCGGAAATACTCATCGATGGTCATGCCATCGGGAATCGGGAAGTTGGGCAAAAAGTGCTTGCCCAGCTTTACTTCAATGTTGCAGCGCTTGGCGATCTCGACGGAGTTTTCCAGGGCCTCGGGCAAATCGCTGAACAACTCCGCCATTTCGTCGGCGCTTTTGAGGTACTGCTCTTCGCTGTAGTTCTTGGAGCGGCGCGGGTCATCCAGGGCCCGGCCTTCGCCGATGCACACGCGGGTTTCGTGGGCTTCGAAATCTTCTTTCTTGATAAAGCGCACATCATTGGTCGCCACCAGCGGCGCACCCAGCTTGTCGGCCAGGGCTACAGCAGCGTGCAGATGTTCTTCATCGTTGGGGCGATTGGTACGCTGGACTTCCAGGTAGAAACGGCCCGGGAATACCTGCATCCACTCGCGCGCCAGCACCTCGGCTTCCTGGGGGTTGCCGCCCAGCAGCGCGATACCGATTTCACCCTCTTTGGCCGCCGAGAGCATGATCACGCCCTCGCTGGCTTCGGCCACCCACTCGCGTTCAATGATGATCGAGCCGTTGCGCTGGCCGTCGATAAAGCCACGGGAGATCAGTTCGGTGAGGTTGCGATAACCCACGCCGTTCATCGCCAGCAGGCTGATGCGGCTCAGGGGGTTATCCGGGTCTTTGTTGGACAGCCACAGGTCGGCGCCGCAGATCGGCTTGATGCCGGCGCCCATGGCGTTCTTGTAGAACTTGACCAGGGAACACATGTTGTTCTGGTCGGTAACCGCGACCGCAGGCATGTTCATGCCCACCAGGGTTTTGACCAGCGGTTTGATCCGTACCAGGCCGTCGACCAGGGAGTACTCAGTGTGCAGGCGTAGATGAACGAATGAAGCCGGCATAGTGATCCTGTCTTGATACATGAAAACAACAAGGCCCGGATTGTACCGGGCCTGGGTAAAAACATCAGCCTTGCTGCTAAACCTCGATCAGACTTTCACGGGCCTCATAAGCCTGGCGTACCGGGGCAAACGAGCGGCGATGGATCGGGGTGGGGCCAAGCCGAGCCAGGGCTTCCAGATGAACGGGCGTCGGGTAGCCTTTATGGCCACCAATGCCGTAGCCGGGGTAAATCAATTCGAATGCAGCCATTTCACGGTCGCGACTGACTTTGGCCAGGATCGAGGCGGCGGCAATGGCCGGAACCTTGCTATCGCCCTTGACCACCGCTTCGGACGGCATCGTCAGCTTGGGGCAGCGGTTACCGTCGATCATCGCCATTTTCGGGGTGATGTGCAGCCCTTCCACAGCGCGCTGCATCGCCAGCATGGTGGCGTGCAGGATATTCAGCTCGTCGATTTCTTCGACTTCAGCCCGGGCGATATGCCAGCTCAGGGCCTTTTCACAGATCTCGTCATAGAGCTTTTCGCGGCGCGCTTCGGTGAGTTTCTTCGAATCGTTGAGCCCCAGGATCGGGCGGTTCGGATCGAGGATCACCGCCGCCGTGACCACAGCGCCACACAGCGGGCCGCGCCCGACTTCGTCAACACCCGCCACCAGTTCGTGGGCTTGGGCAACGAGGCTGAAATCCAGGCCCATTTGCAGGGTCATAAGGCGTCCTGTTTATGGCCGATCAAGGTCAACACGGCGTCGGCCGCCTGGTTCGAGGCATCACGACGCAACGTGCGGTGAATGTCGTCGAAACCACGGGTCTGCTCTTCGCCGCCATCGATCAAGGGTAGTAGGGTTTTTGCAAGCGCTTCGGGCGTTGCATCGTCCTGCAGCAACTCCGGCACCAGCAATCGCTGGGCCAGCAGGTTGGGCAAGGAAATGTAAGGGCTCTTGACCATGCGCTTGAGAATCCAGAAGGTCAGTGGCGCCAGGCGATAGGCCACGACCATCGGCCGCTTGTACAGCAGGGCCTCAAGCGTGGCAGTGCCCGAGGCGATCAACACCGCATCGCAGGCTGCCAGGGCCAGGTGGGACTGGCCATCAAGCAGGGTCAACGGCAGATTGCGACCTTCCAGTAAGGTTTCGATCTGGGCACGGCGTTGCGGGCTGGCACAGGGCAGCACAAAGCGGATCCCCGGCTTTTGCGCTTGCAGAAGCTGGGCGGCATCAAAAAACAACGCGCCCAAGCGCCCCACCTCGCCGCCACGACTGCCTGGCATCAACGCAACCAAGGGGCCATCGGGCAAACCCAGCTCGGCGCGCGCGGCAGCACGGTCAGCCTGCAAGGGAATGGCGTCAGCCAAGGTGTGGCCGACAAACCGCACCGGCACGCCCTTCTCTTCGTAGAACCGGGCTTCGAATGGCAGCAGGGTCAACATCAGGTCGCAGCCTTCGCGGATTTTCAACACGCGCTTCTGGCGCCACGCCCACACGGATGGGCTGACGTAGTGCACGGTCTTGATCCCGGCCTGACGCAACTTGAGTTCGATATTGAGCGTGAAATCCGGCGCATCGATGCCGATAAAGACGTCAGGCTTTTCTTCAATCAGCGTCTTGATCAGGAGCTTGCGGCGAGCCAGCAGCTCACGCAGGCGCCCCAAGACTTCCACCAACCCCATGACCGACAGGCGCTCCATGGGGAAGTAGGAGGTCAGGCCTTCGGCCTGCATCAACGGGCCACCGACCCCGATAAATTCCACCGCCGGATGCTGGGCCTTGAGCGCCCGCATCAAGCCGGCACCCAGGATATCGCCGGAAGCTTCACCGGCCACGAGCGCAATACGCAGAGTGGCCATGATCAGCGGGTGATGCCGCGAGTCGAGGTCTGGATAGAGTCACGGAACACCGCGACTTCCGGGAACTGCGTGGCAGGCTCGGCCAGCTCGGCCAGGGCCTGTTCCACGGTCAACCCTTGGCGGTAAACCGTCTTGTAGGCACGGCGCAGGGCGTGGATGGCCTCTTCGCTGAAACCGCGACGACGCATGCCTTCAAAATTCATGCTACGGGCTTCGGCAGGGTTGCCGAATACCGTCACGAACGCCGGGACATCCTTGCCGATGGCGGTGCCCATGCCGGAAAAGCTGTGGGCGCCGATATGGCAGTACTGATGCACCAGGGTAAAACCGGAGAGGATCGCCCAATCGTCAACGTGCACATGGCCTGCCAACGCGGTGTTGTTGACCAGGATGCAATGGTTGCCGATCACGCTGTCATGGCCGATATGCGCATAGGCCATCACCAGGTTGTGATCGCCCAAGGTGGTTTCAGCGCGATCCTGCATGGTGCCGCGGTGAATGGTGACGCCTTCACGAATGATGTTGTGGTCACCAATGACCAGGCGCGTTTCTTCACCCTTGTACTTCATGTCCGGGGTGTCTTCGCCTACCGAGGAGAACTGGTAGATACGATTATGTTTGCCAATGCGGGTCGGCCCTTTAAGGATCACGTGCGGCCCGATGACAGTCCCCTCGCCGATTTCCACACCTGCGCCGACGATCGACCAAGGGCCGACCTCAACGTCGGCGGCCAGTACGGCCGACGGATCGATGATTGCGCGAGGGTCAATCAAACTCATAGTTTGCGTTCCGCACAGATGATCTCGGCAGAGCACACCGGCTTGCCATCTACCGAGGCCTGGCATTCGAACTTCCAGATCTGGCGTTTGCAACTGATGAACTTGGCTTCCAGGATCAACTGGTCACCCGGGGTGACCGGGTTGCGAAAACGCAGCTTGTCCGAACCCACGAAATAGTAAAGCGTGCCGTCGGCAGGCTTGAGGTCGAGCATTTTGAAACCAAGGATACCGGCAGCCTGGGCCATGGCTTCGATGATCAACACACCTGGCATGATTGGATGCGCAGGAAAGTGACCATTGAAGAATGGTTCGTTGATGCTGACATTCTTGTAGGCACGAATGCGCTTTTCCTCGACGTTGAGGTCCACTACGCGGTCCACCAGCAGGAACGGGTAACGGTGAGGCAGGTATTCGCGAATCTCGTTGATGTCCATCATTTCGGGGGGAAGCCTGTAATAAAGATTGGGGGCGGGCGCACCAGGCGCACGCCCCGCTAGCAAATCAAGGAGGCCGTCTAGCGGCTGCGCACACTTGATATGGAAATGGTATCAGCCTTCTGATGAAGCATTACCGCCAGGGGTCACGTCCCCGACACGCTTTTCAAGCTGTTTGATACGTCGTGCCATGTCGTCGATCTTCCTCAAACGCGCGGCACTCTTGCGCCATTCGGCCGCAGGTTGCATCGCGGTACCGGATGAATAGGCCCCTGGCTCTGTGATCGAGTGGGTCACCATGGTCATGCCGGTGATGAAGACGTTGTCGCAAATGTCGATATGCCCCACCAGCCCTACGCCACCGGCGAGCATGCAATGCTTGCCGATCTTGGTGCTGCCGGAAATACCCACGCAGGCGGCCATGGCGGTGTGATCGCCAATCTGTACGTTGTGGGCGATCTGGATCTGGTTATCGAGCTTCACACCGTTACCGATCACGGTATCGGCCAGGGCCCCGCGATCCACAGCGGTGTTGACACCGATCTCCACATCATCGCCGATCAATACGCCACCGACCTGGGCGATCTTGTGCCAGATGCCCTTGGCATTGGCAAAGCCGAAGCCCTCACCGCCGATCACGGCGCCCGACTGGATGACCACACGCTGACCGATACGCACATCGTGGTAAAGGGTTACGCGAGGAGCCAGCCAGCCATCGGCACCAATTTCGCAGCGCGCGCCGATGAAACAGTGGGCACCTACGGTGACGCCTGCACCAATACGCGCCCCACTCTCGATCACGGCAAACGCGCCGATGCTGGCCGCCGGGTCAACCTGGGCATCCTCGGCGATCACGGCAGACGGGTGAATACCGCCAGCCGCCTTCGGCTTGGGATCGAACAGGTGCGACGCCTTGGCGTACGACAGGTACGGGTCGGCCACCACCAGCGCATCCCCAATAAACCCTTCGGCGTCAGCGGCCTTCAGCAACACGGCTGCGGCCTGGCAGTCGACAAGGTATTTACGGTATTGAGGATTTGCGAGGAAGCTCAACTGAGCTGGGCCAGCCTCCTGCAAGGTGGCTAGCCCAGTGATTTCTTTCTCCTTGGAGCCACGCAAAGTGGCCCCCAGGAACTCGGCCAACTCGCCGAGTTTGATAGTCGCTGTCATGGTTTACTTCAGCTGGTTCATGCGCTCGATCACCTGGCGGGTGATGTCGTATTGAGGCTTGACGTCGATCACGGCGCCACGCTCGAACACCAGGTCAAAGGCACCTTTCTTGATGACTTCTTCCACAGCGCTGTCCAATTTCGGCTTGAGCTGCTTGAGCATTTCGCGGTCGGCCACAGCCTTGGCTTCGTTCAGCTCCTTGGATTGGAACTGGTAGTCACGGGCCTTTTGCTTGAATTCAAGCTCCAGACGCTCGCGCTCGCCTTGCTGCATCTTGTCGCCACCAGCTACCAGGCGGTCCTGGATCCCCTTGGCGCTGCTTTCCAGGGTCTTGAGCTTGGTCAGTTGCGGACCGAACTTTTTCTCGGCATCCACGGCGTATCGCTTGGCCGCATCGGATTCCAGCAGAGCCATCTGATAGTTCAGAACGGCGATTTTCATTTCGGCGAAGGCCGGGGTGGTGACCAGCACAGTGGCCAGCAAGACCAATTGAGTCAACTTACGCACGATGTACTCCTACAGAATCCGTTGTCGTTATCTTAGGTCAGACGCTTAGAACGTCTGGCCGAGGGAGAATTGGAAAATCTGGGTTTCAGCGTTATCCGGTTTCTTGATCGGCATGGCCAGAGCAAAGCTCAACGGGCCCAGCGCAGTCACCCAGGTCACACCCACGCCCACGGAGCTCGCAAGGTTGCTGAGGCTCACGTCGTTGCACTGGGTGTTGGACTTCACGCCACTTGGGTTGGTGATCTGATCGCACTTGGAGTCGAACACGTTACCCACGTCCCAGAAGACCGAAGTACGCAGCGACCGCTGGTCTTTCACGAATGGCAGCGGGAACAGGACCTCTGCACCACCCTGAATCAGCACGTTACCACCGAATGGCAACGGGTCATTGTCCGAATCAGCAGTGGTGCCTCGGTTACCCGTCACGCCAACACCACGGCTTGGGGTACCACGCGGGCCCAGGGTACTGTCCTTGAAGCCACGTACCGAGTTGAAGCCACCAGCATAGTAGTTTTCATAGAACGGCAAGCCATCGGTCGAACCATAACCGTCGCCATAGCCCAGCTCTGTGTGCAGGCGCAGGGTGTAGTTATCGCTCAACGGCTGGAACAACTGGCCGCGGTAGTCGAGCTTGAAGAACGACAGGTCGCTGCCCGGCGTGGTGACTTCCGCAGTCAGGCTCTGGGAGTGACCACGGGTGGCCAGTACGCCTTTGTTCAGGGTCGACTCGGACCAGCCGGCAGACGCCTTGAAGTTCAGGAACTTGTCGCCTTCACGACGGGTGAAGTCGAAGATTTCGTCCACGGTGTACACACCGGTCTTGATCTCATCCTGTTGCGCAGTGAGGCCGAAGGTCAGGCGCGAGGTTTCGCTGATCGGGTAACCCACGTTGACACCGGCACCCAGGCTGTCGATCGCATAGCTTGCAACGTCAACATCGAGGTCTTTGTAGTCGGTGGTGCGGTAGAAGGCGTTGTAGCCCAGGCTCACACCGTCTGCAGTCCAGTAGGGGTCGGTGTAGCCGAAGTTGTATCGGCTCTGGTATTCGCTGCGGGTCAGACCGATGGACACACGGTTACCGGTACCCAGGAAGTTGTTCTGCGTGATGGAACCACCCAGGATCAAACCGGCGCTCTGAGCGAAACCGACGCTGGCAGTGATCGAACCCGAGGCTTGTTCTTCCACGGCGTAGTTCACGTCAACCTGGTCATCCACACCCGGTACGGCCGGGGTTTCGACGTTGACTTCTTTGAAGAAGCCCAGGCGTTCAAGACGGGTCTTGGACTGGTCGATCAGGTAGGTCGACGCCCAGCCACCTTCCATCTGACGCATTTCACGACGCAGCACTTCGTCCGCAGACTTGGTGTTGCCACGGAAGTTGATGCGGTTGACGTAGGCACGCTTGCCTGGATCGACGACGAAGGTGATGTCCACGGTGTGGTCTTCATCATTCGGGGTCGGCACGCCGTTGACGTTGGCGAAGGTATAGCCTTCGTTACCCAGGCGGCGGGTGATCAGTTCGGAAGTGGTGGTCATCAGCTTGCGCGAGAACACCTGGTCCTTCTGCACCAGCAGCAGGGACTTGACCTGGTCTTCAGGCACTTTCAGGTCGCCGCTGAGCTTGACGTCACGAACCTTGTACTTCTCGCCTTCGTTGACGTTGACGGTGATGTAGACGTGCTTCTTGTCCGGGGTGATGGACACCTGGGTCGAAGCGATGTCCATGTTGATGTAGCCACGGTCCAGATAGTAGGAGCGCAGGCGCTCCAGGTCACCGGAGAGTTTTTCACGGGCGTACTTGTCATCGTTCTTGAAGAACGACAACCAGTTGGTGGTCTTGAGCTCGAACAGGTCGACCAGGTCTTCATCAGGGAACTTGGTGTTGCCCACGACGTTGATGTGCTGGATGGCGGCCACAGTGCCTTCGTTGATGTTGACCTTCAGGCCCACACGGTTACGAGGCTGGGGGATCACTTCGGTTTCCACGGTCGCGGAGTAGCGACCTTGGGCAACGTACTGGCGTTGCAGCTCGTTACGCACACCCTCAAGGGTCGCGCGCTGGAAGATCTCGCCCTCGGCAAGGCCCGATTGCTTCAGGCCCTTCATCAGGTCTTCAGTGGAGATGGCCTTGTTACCTTCGATCGCGATACTCGCGACGGAAGGTCGCTCGACGACCGTGATGACCAGGACGTTGCCTTCACGACCCAGTTGGATATCTTGAAAGAACCCGGTTTTGAACAGCGCACGAGTGGATTCCACCAGGCGACGATCATCCGCCTGTTCCCCGACGTTCAACGGCAAGGCACCAAAGACACTACCCGCGGAAACCCGCTGGAGGCCGTTGACGCGAATATCGGAGATGGTGAAGGACTCGGCGTGAACTTCGGCGATCATCAATACGGTGAGAACCGCAGTTAGCAGCAGACGTTTCATGAAGTCCTTTCTTATTCCAACTGGCAATAAACAAACTGCCGCAAAATGCGGCAGATTCGCAATTCAGCGAAGCGTTACAGACGTCCCAGATCGTTGACCAGGGCTAACAACATCACCCCGACCACCAAACTGATACCAATCTGTATCCCCCAACCCTGCACCCGATCCGACAAGGGGCGACCACGCACCCACTCGACCAGATAAAACAGCAGATGCCCCCCATCCAATACTGGAATGGGCAGCAAATTCAGAACCCCAAGGCTAATACTCAGATAAGCCAGGAAATTCAGGAAATCCGCGACACCCGACTGGGCAGAAGCGCCCGCCACTTTAGCAATGGTTATCGGTCCACTCAAGTTTTTTACCGAGAGCTCACCGAACAACATTTTCTTGAGGGATTCGAGGGTCAGCACGCTCATGGTCCAGGTGCGTTTCGCACCCTCCCCAATCGCCGCCAAAGGCCCATAGCTGACCTCTCGCACCATCGATGGCGGCCATTCGACACCTTTGACCCCGGCACCCAGGTACCCCCCGGCCGCCCTGGCTTCCCCTCGAACCGACAAGGTCACAGGGACGTCGATTTGAGCACCCTCGCGCTCAACTTTCAGCACAATTTTGGTATCAGGGCGCACACGCACCAGGTCGACCACCTGCTGCCAGTCACCCAGCGCCTGACCATCCAGGGCCAGCAAGCGATCACCGGTTTTCAGGCCAGCAGCCTGGGCCGGGCCTTTCGGGTCGAGCTCGGCCAGCACCGGCGGCAAGGCCGGACGCCAAGGGCGGATCCCCAGGGATTTGATCGGATCGGGCTCATCAGCGCCCTTGAGCCAATGGTCCAGCGCCAATGCCCGCGGGGTTTCGGCGCTGGAATCCTGGTCGCGCACCACCACATTGACGGTGCCGCTCTCGCCCAGGCGACGCACCAACTGCAAGTTGACCGCGCCCCACCCGGTGGTAGGTTCGCCATCAATGGATACAATTTCCTGCCCAGCCGTCAGGCCGGCCTTGGCTGCAATGCTGTCGGCTTCGACCGCGCCAATGACCGGGCGCACCTGCTGGCTGCCCAGCATGGCCAAGACCCAGAAGAACACCATCGCCAACAGGAAGTTGGCGATCGGTCCCGCCGCGACAATCGCGATACGCTGACGAACGGTCTTGCGATTGAAGGATTGGTCCAGTTGGTCTGCCGGCACTTCGCCTTCGCGCTCATCGAGCATTTTGACGTAGCCGCCCAACGGGATAGCCGCAATGACAAACTCAGTGCCGCGGCGGTCATGCCAGCGCAGCAACGGCATGCCGAAACCGACGGAAAAGCGCAATACCTTGACGCCGCAACGACGCGCCACCCAGAAGTGGCCGAATTCGTGGAAGGTCACCAACACACCCAGAGCAACCAGGGTGCCGACAATCATGTAGAGCGCACTCATCTAATTTCTCCGCATTTCAATCCAATGCCTGAAGACTCAAACCTGCCCGCGGCCTAACCCGCATTGCGATCCAACCATTGCCCGGCCAGGGCTCGGGCCTTGGTGTCGGCCTCGAACACCGCCTCCAGGTCATTCACCGCCACCACAGGCTCAAGCGCCAGGACGTCCTCGATGATACTCGCGATCTGCGGAAAGCGGATGCGCCGTTCAAGAAACGCCGCCACGGCCACCTCATTGGCCGCGTTAAGCATCGCCGGGGCACTGTTGCCCGCCTCGGCCGCTTGTCGCGCCAGGCGCAAACACGGGAACCGCTGCTCGTCCGGGGCTTCGAAGTCCAGGCGCGCGATTGCAAACAGGTCCAACGGTGCTACGCCGGAATCAATGCGCTCCGGCCACGCCAAGGCGTTGGCGATCGGTGTGCGCATGTCCGGGTTACCCAACTGCGCCAACACCGAGCCATCCACGTAATCGACCAGGGAATGGATCACACTTTGCGGGTGAATGACCACCTCAACCTGGTCAGGCCGCGCATCGAACAACCAGCATGCCTCGATCAACTCCAGGCCCTTGTTCATCATGCTCGCCGAATCAACCGAGATTTTGCGCCCCATGGACCAGTTCGGGTGGGCGCATGCCTGATCGGGGGACACATTGTCCAGCTCGGCCGACGGAGTCTGGCGGAATGGGCCGCCGGAGGCCGTCAGCAGAATCCGGCGCACGCCGACCTGGCTCAAGCCGCGGGCAAAATCACCGGGCATGCACTGGAAGATGGCGTTGTGCTCGCTGTCCAGAGGCAGCAACACCGCGCCGCTCTTGCGCACCGCTTGCATAAAGAGTGCGCCGGACATGACCAAGGCTTCTTTATTGGCCAGCAGGATTTTCTTGCCAGCATCGACCGCCGCCAGGGTCGGGCGCAAACCCGCCGCACCGACAATCGCCGCCACTACGGTATCCACATCCGCATCGGCCGAGACCTGGCACAACCCCGCCTCGCCCACCAACACCTGAGTGGCCAACCCGGCAGCCCGCAGATCATCCTGCAGACTGCGAGCCGCAGCCGCCTCAGGCACCACGGCAAAGCGCGGCGAGTGACGCACACACAAGGCCAGCAACTCGCGCAAACGCGTGAAGCCGGTCAGGGCGAAAACCTGATAGCGATCGGGGTGACGCGCAATGACGTCCAAGGTACTGAGCCCGACCGAGCCGGTCGCGCCCAGCACCGTAACCTGCTGCAGGCGGCTCACGAAGCGATCATCCACAACAGCACAGCAAAGATCGGCAACGCAGCGGTGAGGCTGTCGATACGGTCAAGCACACCGCCATGGCCTGGCAGCAGGTTACTGCTGTCCTTGATGCCCGCCTGGCGCTTGAACATGCTTTCGGTCAGGTCGCCCACCACCGAGATGAACACGACGATAGCCGTACCCAGCAAGGCCAGGAGCACTTCCTTTACCGACCAGTCGCGCACCACACCGACCACCAACGTGATCAGCAGCGTCAAGGCCAGGCCGCCGTATACGCCTTCCCAGCTCTTGCCGGGGCTTACGGCCGGGGCCAGCTTGCGCTTGCCAAAGGCTCGACCCGAGAAGTAGGCGCCAATATCAGCCCCCCACACCAACACCATCACCGCCAGGATCAATTCGTTGCCCAGCGGGTAACGCTTGATCTCCACCAGCCCTTGCCAGGCCGGCAACAGGATCGCCAGGCCAATCACCAGCTTGCAGGCCACGCTGGACCATTGGCCACTGGTGCGCGGATAGGTGAGCACCAGGAATGTCGCCAACGCCCACCACAACACTGCCGCACCCAGTACCCAAGGCGCGATATCCGGCAGGATGTACATGAAGAACAACAACAGCGCGACCACGGCGGCGTAGGCCACGCGCGGCACCTGGTTGACGAAGCCTGCCAGGCGCGCCCATTCCCACGCACCAAGAGTCACGACCAGGCCGATGAACAGCGCAAAGCCGGAACCGTCGAGCAGGAAAAAACCGCACAAGGCAATCGGCAGCAGGATCAGCGCCGTGATGATTCGTTGTTTAAGCATTTAAACCCGGGCTCCAGCTTCGATCTGCTCGCTCGTTTTACCGAAGCGACGCTGACGGGAAGCGAAATCGGCCAGCGCATTACGCATGGCATCGTGTTTGAAGTCCGGCCAGAACAGGTCGGAGAAATACAGCTCGGTGTAGGCCAACTGCCACAGCAAGAAGTTGCTGATGCGATGCTCGCCACCGGTACGAATGCACAAGTCGGGCAACGGCAGGTCGCCGGTCACCAGGCAGGTTTGCAACAGTTCGGGCGTGATGTCATCCGGGCGCAAGTGGCCGGCCTGCACTTCGCGGGCCAGCCGCTGCGCAGCCTGGGCGATATCCCACTGGCCACCGTAGTTGGCTGCGATCTGCAACACAAAACGGTTACTGCCGGCAGTGATGGCCTCGGCTTCGCGCATGGCCGTTTGCAGCTCCGGATGGAACCGCGAGCGATCACCAATGATGCGCAGACTGATGTTATTGTCGTTGAGGCGCTTGGCCTCACGACGCAATGCCTTGAAGAACAGGTCCATCAAGGCACTGACTTCATCGGCGGGCCGCTGCCAGTTCTCACTGGAGAACGCGAACAAGGTCAGCACTTCGACCTTGGCCTCGGCGCACACCTCAATCACCGCCCTTACCGCGTCAACACCCGCTTTATGCCCGGCAACACCCGGCATAAAGCGTTTTTTCGCCCAGCGATTATTCCCGTCCATGATGATCGCGACATGGCGCGGCACCACGGAGGGCACAGTCTGCTTGGTCTTTTCCATGAAGGCGTCCTGACCCCTTATACGGCCATCAGGTCCTTTTCTTTTTCTTCGGTCGCCTTGGTGATCTGGGCTTCGGCGTCCTTGGTCAGCTTGTCGATATCCGCGACGGCACGGCGCTCTTCGTCTTCGCTGATTTCCTTGTCCTTGACCAGTTTCTTCAGGTCGCCCAGCGCATCGCGGCGGATGTTACGCACGGCAACGCGCGCATCTTCAGCGGCACTGCGCGCCTGCTTGGTGAAGCCCTTACGGGTTTCTTCGGTCAGGGCTGGCATGGAGATCAGCAGCAACTCACCCAGGTTGGTCGGGTTGAGGTTCAGGCCGGCGCTCTGGATAGCTTTGTCGACGGCAGCGAGCATGTTGCGCTCAAAAGCCACAACTTGCAGGGTACGCGAATCCTTCACGGTCACGTTGGCCACACCGCTCAGCGGGGTGTCGGAACCGTAGTAAGGCACCATCACGCTGCCCAGGATGCTTGGGTGCGCCTTGCCAGTACGGATCTGGCCAAAGGCGTGGCTCAAGGATTCCAGGGATTTCTGCATACGCGCCTGGGCGTCTTTCTTGATTTCGTTGATCATTGTTGGCCTTCCTCGATCAGAGTCCCTTCTGCGCCGCCGTGTACGATATTCAGCAGGGCGCCGGGCTTGTTCATGTTAAATACGCGCAGCGGCATCTTGTGGTCGCGGCACAGGCAGATAGCGGTCAGGTCCATGACACCCAGCTTGCGATCCAGTACTTCATCGTAGGTCAGATGATCGAACTTCTCGGCATGCGGGTCTTTGAATGGGTCTGCAGTGTATACGCCATCCACCTTGGTCGCCTTCAACACCACGTCGGCATCGATTTCGATGGCACGCAGGCATGCGGCCGAGTCGGTGGTGAAGAACGGGTTACCGGTGCCGGCGGCAAAGATCACCACTTCCTTGGCGTTCAGGTGGCGCATGGCTTTGCGGCGATCATAGTGATCGGTCACGCCAACCATGGAAATAGCCGACATCACGATGGCCGAGATGTTGGCGCGCTCCAGGGCGTCGCGCATGGCCAGGGCGTTCATCACAGTGGCCAGCATGCCCATGTGGTCGCCGGTAACCCGGTCCATACCGGCAGCACTCAGTGCCGCACCGCGGAACAGGTTGCCACCACCAATTACCAGGCCGACCTGCACGCCGATACCGACCAATTGGCCGACTTCCAGCGCCATGCGGTCAAGCACCTTGGGGTCGATCCCGAACTCTTCCGAGCCCATCAGGGCCTCGCCGCTGAGCTTGAGTAGAATGCGTTTATAGCGAGCCTGATAACCACTGCCCTGCTGAGCCATTGCGAATCTCTCCTGCGGCGTATTTTTTAAAAAATTCTTGGCGAGCCGTTTACGGCTTGCGTTCACTCTAGCTGGACGCTGTCACAGCGCCATCGGAACACGGCTTTGTAAGCCAGTTCCGAGAGGAAACCAAATAAAATTGGCCTTCCCATTTGAAAAGAGGCTGCGCGCGTGAGCGGGCAGCCTCTTTCGGCGACAGTTTGGAACTGTCTTATTGCTTGGCGGCAGCCAGCTGGGCAGCAACTTCTTCAGCGAAGTTGTCGACCGGCTTCTCGATGCCTTCGCCTACTTTGAAGTAAGTGAAGGAAACGATTTCAGCACCGGCTTTCTTGGCCAGTTCGCCAACCTTGATTTCAGGGTTCTTGACGAACGCCTGCTCAACCAGGCTTGCTTCAGCCAGGAACTTGCTGATGCGGCCCTTGATCATGTTTTCAACGATGTTCTCTGGCTTGCCGGCGATCTTGTCGGCGTTGAGGCTCAGGAACACCGCTTTTTCACGTTCGATTGCGTCGGCAGACACTTCCGAAGGCAGCAGGAACTCAGGGTTGCTTGCAGCAACGTGCATTGCGATGTCTTTGGCCAGCTCAACGTCGCCGCCTTTGAGAACAACTGCAACACCGATCTTGTTGCCGTGCAGGTAACCACCAACCACATCACCTTCAACGCGAACCAGGCGACGGATGTTGACGTTTTCGCCAACCTTGCCGACCAGTACCAGGCGATCAGCTTCTTGAGCTTCGATCAGCGGAGCGGCGTCAGTCATTTTCTCGGCGAACGCTTTTTCAACGCTGGCAGCAACGAATGCCTTGAAGTCGTCCTGCAGAGCCAGAAAGTCGGTCTGGGAGTTCACTTCCAGCAGAACGGCGGATTTGCCGTCTTCTTTCAGTGCGATAGCGCCTTCAGCAGCCACGTTGCCTGCTTTCTTGGCAGCCTTGATGGCGCCGGAAGCACGCATGTCATCAATGGCTTTTTCGATGTCGCCGCCGGCCTTGGTCAAGGCCTTTTTGCAATCCATCATGCCTTCGCCGGTACGCTCACGCAGTTCTTTAACCAACGCTGCAGTAATCTCTGCCATTTCAAAATCCTCTTGGATAGGTTTTCAACCATTCCACCCGATCAAACGGGCGATCAATTCTTCCCGAATCTCCGTTGTAGGCCGCTGCACGTTACAAATGATGTAGCTGCGCTGCCGACAAATGGTTTTCGAGGTGGCAAAAAGGGGGCCAAGCCCCCTTTTTGCTTACTGAGTCAACGCCAGGGCGTCAATTACTCAGCGGCAGCTACCGGAGCTTCTTCAACGAACTGCTCGGTACCACCAGCAACGTGGTTGCGACCACGGATTACAGCGTCAGCCATCGAACCCATGTACAGCTGGATAGCGCGGATTGCGTCATCGTTGCCTGGGATGATGTAGTCAACGCCTTCCGGGCTGCTGTTGGTATCGACTACGCCGATAACCGGGATGCCCAGCTTGTTGGCTTCGGTGATCGCGATGCGCTCGTGATCAACGTCGATAACGAACAGTGCGTCAGGCAGACCGCCCATGTCCTTGATACCACCCAGGGAACGATCGAGCTTTTCCAGGTCACGGGAGCGCATCAGCGCTTCTTTCTTGGTCAGCTTGGCGAAAGTACCGTCTTCGGCTTGTACTTCAAGGTCACGCAGACGCTTGATGGAAGCACGGATGGTTTTGAAGTTGGTCAGCATGCCGCCCAACCAGCGGTGATCCACGTACGGCGAACCGCAACGTGCTGCTTCTTCAGCAACGATCTTGCCAGCGGAACGCTTGGTGCCGACGAACAGGATCTTGTTTTTGCCCTGGGCCAGACGCTCTACGAAAGTCAGCGCTTCGTTGAACATTGGCAGGGTTTTTTCAAGGTTGATAATGTGAATCTTGTTACGCGCGCCGAAAATGTACTTACCCATTTTCGGGTTCCAGTAACGGGTCTGGTGACCGAAGTGCACACCGGCCTTCAGCATATCGCGCATGTTGACTTGGGACATGATAGTTCCTTAATAAGTCGGGTTTGGCCTCCACGTATCCCAATGACCAACCAGCGGCATCAAGGCCTCCGGCACCCAGGTCATCGTGTCGACACGTGTGTGGATTTAAGCTTTGCGGGGTATCCCCGGAAAGCGGCGCATTTTATACCACAGCATCGGCAAAAACGAAACCCGCAATCACACTTGCCGGTCGTCGTCTTTGCGTAAGCCCTTGAATACAGCCAACATGCCTCTACCTCATAGAGAGAAGCGATCACCAGACGCGCATGATTTGCCAGCATCGTCTGTTAGAATCGCGTTTTTTGGGACTTGCGCGAATGCTGTACCCCTTTGTCGCGCTCCCCGTGAACCGTATTGATTTCAGCGCGTCGCGCTAGAGAGAGCCTGTATGACCGTTACCTTGAAAACCGCCGAAGACATCGCAGGCATGCGCGTTGCCGGCAAACTGGCTGCCGACGTGCTGGAAATGATCGCCGAACACGTCAAGCCCGGCGTCACCACCGAAGCGCTGGACCGCATTTGCCACGACTATATAGTCGACGTGCAAAAAGCCATCCCTGCCCCGCTGAATTACAAAGGCTTCCCCAAGTCGATCTGCACCTCGATCAACCACGTGGTCTGCCACGGCATTCCCGGTGACAAGCCACTGAAAGACGGCGACACCCTGAACATCGACGTCACGGTGATCAAGGATGGTTACCACGGCGACACCAGCCGCATGTTCCACGTCGGTAATGTGCCGGTATGGGCCGAGCGTCTGTCCCAGGTCACCCAGGAATGCATGTACAAGGCCATCGAGATCGTCAAGCCCGGCTGCCGCCTGGGTGACATCGGTGAAGTGATCCAGAAGCACGCGGAAAAGAACGGCTTCTCGGTGGTGCGCGAGTTCTGCGGCCACGGTATAGGCAAGGTGTTCCACGAAGAGCCGCAGATTCTGCACTACGGCCGCGCCGGCACCGGCATGGAACTCAAGGCCGGCATGACCTTCACCATCGAACCGATGATCAACCAGGGCAAGGCCGACACCAAGGTGCTGGGCGACGGCTGGACCGCCATCACCAAGGACCGCAAGCTCTCGGCCCAGTGGGAGCACACCCTGCTGGTCACCGACACCGGCTACGAGATCTTCACCCTGCGCGCTGACGACACCATCCCACGCGTTTCTGCCTGAAGGTCGCCCAGGTTTTCCCGCAACGTGTTGTGACTGACTGATAGATATAAAGGAAAGCCGAACGATGCCCCAGGTGGATCCCGAACTCTTCGACCGTGGCCAATTCCAGGCCGAGCTGGCACTGAAGGCAAGCCCCATCGCCGCCTTCAAGAAGGCTATCCGCCAAGCCCGCGAGGTGCTCGATGCGCGCTTTCGCAGCGGCCGGGATATTCGCCGCCTGATCGAAGACCGCGCCTGGTTCGTCGATAACATCCTGCAAAAGGCCTGGGAGCAGTTCAATTGGAGTTTCGACGCCGATATCGCCCTGGTGGCGGTCGGCGGCTACGGTCGCGGCGAACTGCACCCCTACTCCGACATTGATCTGCTGATCCTGCTGGACCAGGCCGATCACGAGACCTTTCGCGATTCCATCGAGCGCTTTCTGACGTTGCTGTGGGACATCGGCCTGGAAGTCGGCCAGAGCGTACGCTCGGTGGACGAATGCGCCGAAGAAGCCCGTGCCGACCTGACGGTGGTCACCAACCTGATGGAAAGCCGCACCATCTGCGGCCCCGAGCGCCTGCGCCAGCGCATGCTCGAAGTCACCAGTACCGCACACATGTGGCCAAGCAAAGACTTTTTCCTGGCCAAGCGCGCCGAGCAAAAAGCCCGGCACCACAAGTACAACGACACCGAATACAACCTGGAACCCAACGTCAAAGGCTCACCCGGTGGGCTGCGGGATATCCAGACAATCTTGTGGGTGGCGCGCCGTCAATACGGCACGCTGAACCTGCGCGCCCTGGCCGGCGAAGGCTTTCTGGTGGAGAGCGAAAATTCCCTGCTGGCCTCGTCCCAGGAATTCCTGTGGAAGGTGCGCTACGCCCTGCACATGCTGGCCGGTCGTTCCGAAGACCGCCTGCTCTTCGATCACCAGCGCTCTATCGCTACCCTTCTGGGCTTTGAAGGCGAAGACGCGAAGACCAGCATCGAAAGCTTCATGCAGCAGTACTACCGGGTAGTCATGAGCATTGCCCAGCTCAGCGATTTGATCATCCAGCACTTCGAAGAAGTGATCCTGGCCCCCGAAGACGAAGCGCCACCGCAGCCGATCAATGCGCGTTTCCAGTTGCACGACGGCTATATCGAAGCGCGCAACGACAACGTGTTCCGCCGCACGCCGTTCGCCATGCTGGAAATCTTCGTGCTGATGGCCCAGCAGCCGGAGATCAAAGGCGTGCGCGCCGATACTATCCGCCTGTTGCGGGAAAACCGTCACCTGATCGACGATGACTTTCGCAACGACATTCGCAATACCAGCCTGTTTATCGAGCTGTTCAAGTGCCGCATCGGCATCCACCGCAACCTGCGGCGCATGAACCGTTACGGCATTCTCGGGCGCTACCTGCCGGAGTTCGGTTTTATCGTCGGGCAGATGCAGCACGACCTGTTCCACATCTACACCGTCGATGCCCACACCCTGAACCTGATCAAGCACCTGCGTAAGTTGCAGTACACCCAGGTGTCAGAGAAATTCCCGCTGGCCAGTAAGCTGATGGCCAAGCTGCCCAAGCCCGAGCTGATTTACCTGGCCGGCCTGTACCACGACATCGGCAAGGGCCGGCATGGCGACCACTCGGAGATCGGCGCGGTGGATGCCGAAGCCTTCTGCCAGCGCCACCAGTTGCCGTTGTGGGACAGCCGCCTGATTGTCTGGCTGGTGCAGAACCACCTGGTGATGTCGACCACAGCCCAGCGCAAAGACTTGTCCGACCCGCAGGTGATTCACGACTTTGCCGGCATCGTCGGCGATGAGACCCGTCTGGATTACCTGTACGTGCTGACCGTTTCCGACATCAACGCCACCAACCCGACGCTGTGGAATTCCTGGCGCGCCAGCCTGTTGCGCCAGCTGTACACCGAGACCAAGCGCGCCCTGCGCCGTGGCCTGGAGAACCCGGTGGACCGCGAAGAGCAGATCCGCCGCACCCAAAGCGCAGCCCTGGATATCCTGGTGCGCGGCGGTAACGACCCGGACGACGTCGAGCAACTTTGGTCGCAACTGGGTGACGATTACTTCCTGCGCCACACCGCCGGCGACGTAGCCTGGCACAGTGACGCGATCCTGCAGCAGCCCGCCGATGGCGGCCCACTGGTCTTGATCAAGGAAACCACCCAGCGCGAATTCGAAGGCGGCACGCAGATCTTCATCTACGCGCCCGACCAGCACGACTTCTTCGCCGTGACCGTGGCGGCCATGGACCAGCTCAACCTGAACATCCATGACGCCCGGGTCATCACCTCCAGCAGCCAGTTCACCCTCGACACCTACATTGTGCTCGACGCCGACGGCGACTCGATTGGCGATAACCCGGCGCGCGTGAAAAAGATCCGCGAGGGCCTCACCGAAGCCCTGCGCAACCCAGACGACTACCCCACCATCATCCAGCGCCGGGTGCCGCGCCAGCTCAAGCATTTTGCCTTTGCGCCCCAGGTGACCATTTCCAACGACGCACAGCGACCGGTAACGGTGCTGGAGCTCAGCGCACCGGATCGCCCGGGCCTGCTGGCACGCATCGGCGGGATTTTCCTGGAGTTCGACCTGTCGTTGCAGAACGCCAAGATTGCGACCCTGGGCGAGCGCGTGGAAGACGTGTTCTTTATCACCGACGCCGACAACCAGCCGCTGTCCGACCCGGAGCTGTGCCTGCGTTTACAGGCGGCAATCGTGGAGCAGTTGAGCGTGACCCAGGAACCCGGCGTAGAGCTGACCCGACTGACCATTTGAATGTTTAACTTTGTGAACACGCGCCCTGTGGGAGCTGGCTTGCCTGCGATGCAGACACCTCGGTCCGTCAGGTTAACCGCAGTGATGCCATCGCAGGCAAGCCAGCTCCCACAGAGGCCGTGCTCACCGTGATAGAGGCTTATATGAACAACGCCCTTAACCAGTTGCAGCCCTACCCCTTCGAGAAACTGCGCGCCCTGCTCGGCAGCGTGACGCCGAACCCGGACAAACGCCCGATCGCCCTGTCCATCGGCGAGCCCAAGCACAAATCACCGGCCTTTGTTGCCGAGGCCTTGAGCAATAACCTCGACCAAATGGCGGTGTACCCCACTACCTTGGGCATTCCAGCACTGCGCGAAGCCATCGGCGCCTGGTGCGAACGCCGCTTCAATGTGCCCAAGGGCTGGCTGGACCCGGCGCGCAACATCCTGCCGGTCAACGGTACGCGCGAGGCGCTGTTTGCCTTCACCCAGACCGTGGTCAACCGTGGCGATGACGCGCTGGTGGTGAGCCCCAACCCGTTCTACCAGATCTACGAAGGCGCCGCGTTCCTGGCGGGTGCCAAGCCGCACTACCTGCCATGCCTGGATAGCAATGGCTTCAACCCGGACTTCGATGCTGTCTCCCCGGATATCTGGAAACGTTGCCAGATCCTGTTCCTGTGCTCCCCCGGCAACCCGACCGGCGCACTGATCCCGGTGGACACCCTGAAAAAACTCATCGCCCTGGCCGATGAATACGACTTCGTCATCGCCGCCGACGAGTGCTACAGCGAGCTGTACTTCGACGAGCAAACCCCGCCACCAGGCCTGCTCAGCGCCTGCGTCGAGCTGGGCCGCCAGGACTTCAAGCGTTGCGTGGTGTTCCACAGCCTGTCCAAGCGCTCCAACCTGCCAGGCCTGCGCTCAGGCTTTGTGGCCGGCGACGCCGAGATCCTCAAGGCCTTTTTGCTGTACCGCACCTACCACGGCTGCGCGATGCCCGGGCAAACCCAGCTGGCCAGCATCGCCGCCTGGCAGGACGAGGCCCACGTACTGGCCAACCGCGACCTGTACCGCGAAAAGTTCGACGCCGTACTGGCGATCCTCAAGCCGGTGCTGGACGTGCAAAGCCCGGACGGCGGCTTTTACCTGTGGCCGAATGTACAAGGTGACGACGCTGCTTTTTGCCGGGATTTGTTCGTGGAAGAACATGTGACGGTGGTGCCGGGCTCTTACCTGTCGCGGGAAGTGGACGGTTTCAACCCTGGCGCGGGGCGTGTGCGCCTGGCGTTGGTGGCACCGCTGGCAGAGTGCGTGGAAGCGGCTGAGCGGATTCGCGACTTTATTCAGCGTCGCCGTTAAGGGCTTATGGGTCACTTCATGTGACCCAAATTCGCCTCGCTCATATCCAACTCCGCCAACACCTCCCTCAACACGTCGTCACCGATCTGGTGATGACGGCTCAAGCTGTACAACTCCAACCGCTGCGCACGCAGGGCCTTGAGTCGCAACTTGCGCTCCAACTGGTCCATCTGCAGCGCCAGCGCCTGGGCTTCGGCCGAGTCATTGAACACGTCCAACTGGTGACGATATTCCGCCATCAGCCGCGCCTTGAGCTCGGTGGCCAGTGCCGCTTGAGCGGCATCCGGGGTTTCGGCTTCGGCGGGCTCCTGGGCCTCCAACGCATGGATCGCCGCTACGGCGGTCTTTTTCCAGGCCTCGCGCACTTCGTTGTGGCGTTTTTCATCCGGGCCTTTTTCGACGCCACGCAGCAGTAACGGCAGCGCGATGCAGGCCGCGACCAGCGACAGCAGGATCACCCCGGCAGCGATAAAGATCAGCAGGTCACGCTCGGGAAAATCCTGGCCCGGCGCCAGCAGCAAGGGCACCGACATGACGCCCGCCAACGTCACCGCACCGCGCACACCGCCGACGGTCAACAACCAGCAGGAGCGGGCCGTCGGCACCAGGGTCAATGCGCTTTTGCCTCGCAGACGGCGCAGCAACCCCGACAGCCGCCAGATGCTTTGCACCCAGATAAAGCGCAATACCACCAGCACCAGGAAGATCGCCACCACATCCAGGCAGCGATACATCAAGGTGGGCCACAACGTGGCTTCATGGCTGACCACGGCCTTGATGATGTCTGGCAGTTGCAGGCCGAGCAGCAGGAAGATCAAGCCGTTGAAGGCAAACTCCAGTAACGACCATACGCTGCGGTTGAGCAAGCGCGTGCTGGTCTGGCGCGGCAGCAAGTCGAGCCAGCTTTGCATCATGCCCGCCGCCACCGCCGAGAGGATGCCGGACGCGCCCAGGCGCTCAGCCAGTACGTACGCAGCAAAAGGCAGCAACAACATGAACACCACATGGGTCGCCGGGTCATCCCAGCCGCGCGCGATCATCCAGGCGCGCAGGCGGCCGACCAGCCAGCTCAACGCCACGCCGATCGCTAGCCCGCCCACCGCCACCAGTACAAATGTCAGGCTGGCATCTGCCAGGGAAAACACCCCGGTCAACGCCGCGGCCAGGGCAAATTTGAACGTCACCAGGCCCGACGCGTCATTCATCAAGGCTTCGCCTTGGAGCATGTGCATCAGCGGCTTGGGCAAGCGGTTCTGGGAAATGGCCGACACCGCCACGGCGTCCGTCGGGGATAAAACCGCCGCCAGGGCGAAGGCCACCGGCAACGGGATGGTTGGCAATAACCAATGAATGAAATAGCCGGCGCCCACCACGGTAAACAGTACCAGCCCCACCGCCAACGTCAGGATCGGGCCACGCAGGCGCCACAACTCGCGCTTGGGCATGCGCCAACCATCGGAAAACAGCAGCGGTGGCAGGAACAGAAACAGGAACAGCTCCGGGTCCAGCGCCACATGCAACCCCAACGTGGGCCAGGCCAGCAAGGCGCCGGCGGCGATCTGCACCAGCGGCAACGGCAGTGGGATGATGCGCCCGACCAGGCGCGAAAAGCTGACCAGCATCAGCAGGATAAGAACGGTGTAGGCGGTTTGCATAACGTGGGTTTCCCGGACAATCGACTCGCAACGACACATCAGGCAACAACTGGCCGTTGAAGTGCCATATTACCTGGCTATGTTACTCGCCTAGGCTGCGCACCGGCTTTTGCACAAAAGTCGCACGCTGTTGACGAGCGGCGCCGAAACCCGCCGGTCGTGGCATAATCCGCGATCTTTCATTTTTCATGCGTCCAAAGGGGGGCAATTCCTTGACTGCTTCAAGCAAAACCTTGCACCTTTTCGGCATTAAAGCCTGCGACACCATGAAAAAGGCGCGCACCTGGCTCGATGAGCACGGGGTGGGCTATGAGTTCCATGACTACAAAACGGCCGGTATTGACCGCGAACACTTGACCCAATGGTGCAACGAGCACGGTTGGCAGGTGGTTTTGAACCGTGCGGGCACCACCTTTCGCAAACTCGAAGACGAACGCAAAGCCGATCTCGATCAGTCGAAAGCCATTGAATTGATGCTCGCACAACCCTCGATGATCAAGCGCCCGGTGCTCGATCTCGGTGACAGAACCCTGATTGGCTTCAAGCCAGATAGTTATTCGGCGGCCCTCAAGTAGGCCAGCCTTCCATTTTTGTAGAGGTAACAGCATGTCCAATTCCCTGTTCAGCCTGGGCTTCGGCGTCGGCACTCAGAACCGCCAAGGTGCTTGGCTGGAAGTGTTTTACGCACAACCCTTGCTCAACCCGCCGGCTGAAATCGTTGCCGCCATCGCACCGATCCTCGGTTACACCGAAGGCAACCAGGCGATCACCTTCACCGTGAGCCAGGCCCTGCAACTGGCCGACGCGCTCAAAGGCGTCGATTCTGCCCAGGCCGCCCTGCTCAGCCGTCTGGCTGAAAGCCACACGCCGCTGGTCGCGACCCTGCTGGCCGAAGACGCCGCACTGACGTCCACGCCTGAGGCCTACCTCAAGCTGCACCTGCTGTCCCATCGCCTGGTCAAGCCCCACGGCCTGAGCCTGGCCGGTGTGTTCCCGCAGTTGCCGAACGTGGCCTGGACCAGCCAGGGCGCCATCGACATCAACGAGCTGGCCGAGCGCCAACTGGAAGCGCGCCTGCGTGGCGACCTGCTGGAAGTGTTCTCGGTGGACAAGTTCCCGAAAATGACCGACTACGTCGTACCGGCTGGCGTGCGTATCGCTGACGCGGCACGTATCCGCCTGGGCGCGTACGTGGGCGAAGGCACCACCGTGATGCACGAAGGTTTCGTCAACTTCAACGCCGGCACCGAAGGCCCGGGCATGATCGAAGGCCGCGTATCGGCGGGCGTATTCGTCGGCAAGGGCTCGGACCTGGGCGGCGGTTGCTCCACCATGGGCACCCTGTCGGGCGGCGGCAATATCGTGATCAAGGTGGGCGAAGGCTGCCTGATCGGCGCCAACGCCGGTACCGGTATCCCATTGGGCGACCGCAACACCGTGGAGTCGGGCCTGTACATCACCGCCGGCACCAAGGTTGCCCTGCTCGATGAGCAGAACCAACTGGTCAAGGTGGTCAAGGCACGCGAGTTGGCTGGCCAGCCAGACCTGCTGTTCCGTCGTAACTCCGTAACCGGTGCCGTGGAGTGCAAAACCCACAAATCGGCCATCGAACTGAACGAAGCGCTGCACGCTCACAACTAAGCAGCCACTCGATGCCACTAGCGGGCCGCACCTTCGGGGGCGGCGCGCTTATACGAGTCTTGATCACCATGCTTGTGCCCTCCCCCTGGCGCGCCGACTTCCCGGCCATCGCCACCCTGCAACGGCAAGACCAGACCTATCTGGACAGCGCCGCCACCACGCAAAAACCCCAAGCCCTGCTGGATGCCATCAGTCATTACTACACCAATGGCGCAGCGAATGTGCACCGTGCCCAGCATTTGCCCGGGGCCCATGCGACCCAGGCCTTTGAAGACAGCCGCAGCAAGGTCGCGCAGTGGTTGAACGCAGGTGACAGCGGGCAGGTTGTGTTCACCCACGGCGCAACCTCTGCGCTGAACCTCCTGGCCTATGGCCTGGAGCACTTATTCAATGCGGGCGATGAGATTGCCCTCAGCGCCCTGGAACACCACGCCAACCTGCTGCCCTGGCAGCAATTGGCCAAACGCCGCGCGCTCACGCTGGTGGTCTTGCCTCTGGACGATGACGGCGTGATCGACCTGGACGCCGCCGCCAGCTTGATTGGCCCACGCACACGCCTGCTGGCGGTGAGCCAGTTGTCCAACGTGCTCGGTGCCTGGCAGCCGCTGGCAGCCTTACTGACGATGGCCCAGGCACACGGCGCCCTCACGGTGGTGGACGGCGCCCAAGGCATCGTCCATGGTCGCCACGACGTGCAGGCCCTGGGCTGCGACTTTTACGTGTTTTCAAGCCACAAACTCTACGGCCCGGACGGCGTGGGCGTGCTGTATGGCCGTAATGAAGCGCTGCATCACCTGCGCCACTGGCAGTTCGGCGGCGAGATGGTGCAACAGGCCGACTACCACAGCGCCAGCTTTCGCCCCGCGCCGCTGGGCTTTGAAGCCGGCACCCCACCGATCGCCAGCGTGATCGGCCTGGGCGCGAGCCTGGATTACCTGAGCTCGCTGGATGCTTCGGCAGTAATCGCCCACGAAGCCGCCCTGCATGACTACCTGCTGCGTGGGCTTAAGGCACGCAATGGCGTGCGCGTGCTGGGCTCCCCGCAGGTGGCGCTAGTGAGTTTTGTGGTGGAGGGCGTGCACAACGCCGACCTCGCCCACTTGCTGACCGAGCAAGGCATTGCCGTGCGTGCCGGTCATCACTGCGCGATGCCGCTATTGAAGGCGATGAATCTGTCAGGTGCAATCCGCGTTTCCCTGGCGCTCTACAATGATTCGGACGATCTGGAGCGCTTTTTTGAAGCGCTGGACCAGGCACTGGACATGCTGCGATGAGCTTGCCGCTGGAGGCACACGCCGCGCTAGAAGCCTTCCAGGCCGTGGGCAGCTGGGAGCAGCGCGCACGGATGCTGATGCAATGGGGTGGACGCTTGCCCGCCCTGGCTGATGACGAAAAGGTCGACGCTAACCTGGTGCAAGGTTGCGAGAGCCTGGTGTGGCTGGTGGGGCGTTTGCAGGACGGCCATTGGCAGTTTGCTGCGAGCAGCGAGGCGCGGATGATTCGTGGGTTGGTGGCGTTATTGCTGGCGCGGGTCAATGGGTTGTCGGCTGATGAGTTGCACGCGGTTGACCTGCCTGACTGGTTTAATCAATTGGGCTTGTCGCGCCAGTTATCGCCGTCGCGCAGCAATGGTTTGAATGCCGTATTGCAACGCATGCGAGACCTGACGCGTACATAGAAATAATGTGGAAGCTGGCTTACCTGCGATGGCCATAGGTAACCGGGTAACCACGATGCGAAGCGAGCCGCTCTTGATCTTGATCTGCTTTTGATCTCAGGCGCCCCGTCAAACCACGCTGGCCGGAATTCGACAGGGATTTGGGGGGTAAACCGGCAGGGATGCCGGTTTAGCCGCCCCGCGCCATGGATGGCGCGTGGCGGCGGCCCCCCAAATCACTGGCGGATTACGGGCACACCGAGCCCAAGCGAGGTGCCGAGTGGTGGGGCAAGAGCGTTGCTTACTTTTGCGCTTTTCAAAAGTGAGCCGCCGTCAGGGCGGAACCCTAAGTGGCCGTTACCGCAGCAATGGATATGTACACAATCCAACTGTGTTGACTGCCAAGCCGCCTTCGCGAGCAAGCCCGCTCCCACAGTTGGATTGGGGGTATCAGGTGGATAGATGTCGGCTGGGAGGCCGTCATCGCAGGCAAGCCAGCTCCCACATTTGGATCGCGGGGTGTCAGATAGAGATGCGTTGGCTGGCGGGCCGCCATCGCAGGCAAGCCAGCTCCCACAGTTTGGATCTCTATCGGGTGGTGAGATCTAGGTGGGCTTGATGCGCTCAGAGGGACGACGCACTCCCGCCACAATCTTATCCACCGCCTTGGTCGCCGCCACCATGCCGAACGTGGCCGTGACCATCATCACCGCGCCAAACCCTCCCGCGCAGTCCAGCTTCACGCCATCGCCGACAAAACTCTTCTGCAAACAGATGCTGCCATCAGGCTTGGGATAGCGCAGCTGCTCGGTGGAAAACACGCACGGCACGCTGTAGTGGCGGGTCACGGTACGCGAGAAGCCATAATCGCGGCGCAAGGTGGAGCGCACTTTCGAGGCCAGCGGGTCATTGAAGGTGCGGTTCAGGTCGCACACCTGGATCAGCGTGGGGTCAATCTGCCCGCCGGCACCGCCAGTGGTAATGATCTGGATCTTGCGGCGCTTGCACCAGGCAATCAGCGCCGCCTTGGCGTTGACCGCGTCGATGCAGTCGATCACGCAGTCGATAGTCGGGGTGATGTACTCGGCCATGGTGTCGCGGGTGACGAAATCTGCCACCGCGTGCACGGTGCACTCAGGATTGATACCGCGCAGGCGCTCGGCCATCACTTCGACCTTGGGCTTGCCCACGGTGCTGTCCAGGGCATGCAACTGGCGGTTGCTGTTGCTGACGCAGACATCGTCCAGGTCGAACAGCGAAATCTCGCCCACCCCACAACGGGCAATCGCTTCCGCCGCCCAGGAACCTACGCCGCCGACGCCGACAATCGCCACATGGGCGGCTTTCAAGCGTTCCAGGCCCTCAAGGCCGTACAAGCGGGCGACGCCTGCAAACCGCGGATCTTCTGTACTCATCATCATTACCCCAAAAACCGGCGCGCATTATAGGGCTACGCCGCGACAAGTTCGACGCTTGCAGCTACAAGTAAAGAACTTAAGCGGACTTTCGCAGACTAACGTCCGGCTTTTCTCTGTCTGCTGTACGCTCAGGGAAGGGCCGGTGTAGGATGCGCGCCGTTCGGCGTAGGCCGACACCTCTTTCGTTCCGCACCCTTTGGAACCCGACATAACCATGGCATCGCGTAAATTTGGACTCAACCTGGTGGTGGTGCTGGCAATTGCCGCGCTGTTCACCGGTTTCTGGGCGCTGATCAACCGCCCGGTCACCGCTCCCAACTGGCCCGATCAGATCTCCGGTTTTTCCTACTCGCCGTTCCAGCAAGGCCAGTATCCGCAGAAAGACCAGTACCCTACCGACGAACAGATGCGTCAGGACCTTGCGATCATGAGCAAGCTGACGGACAACATCCGTACCTACTCGGTGGACGGCCCCCTGGGGGATATCCCCAAGCTGGCCGAAGAGTTCGGCCTGCGCGTGACCCTGGGGATCTGGATCAGCCCGGACCTGGAACGTAACGAGCGGGAGATCCAGCGCGCTATCGAGATCGCCAACACATCGCGCAGTGTCGTACGTGTGGTGGTGGGCAACGAAGCGTTGTTTCGTGAAGAAATCACCCCCGAAGCCCTGATCGTACTGCTCGACCGCGTGCGCGCCGCCGTGAAAGTGCCGGTGACCACCTCCGAGCAATGGCACATCTGGGAAAAGAACCCGCAACTGGCCAAGCACGTCGACCTGATCGCCGCGCACATCCTGCCGTTCTGGGAATACATCCCGATGGACAAGGCCGGCCAGTACGTCCTCGACCGCGCCAAGGATTTGAAGAAAGCCTTCCCGAAAAAGCCCCTGCTGCTGTCGGAAGTGGGCTGGCCGAGCAACGGTCGTATGCGCGGTGGCAATGAGTCGTCGCCGGCCGACCAGGCGATTTACCTGCGTACGCTGGTAAACAAGCTCAACCGTCAGGGTTACAACTACTTCGTGATCGAGGCCTTCGACCAGCCGTGGAAGGTCAGCGACGAAGGGTCGGCGGGTGCGTATTGGGGCGTGTTCAACGCCGCGCGCCAGCAGAAATTCAATTTTGACGGCCCGGTGGTGGCGATTCCGCAATGGCGGGTGCTGGCCATCGGTTCGGTGGTGCTTGCACTGCTGTCCCTGACCCTGTTGATGATCGATGGCTCGGCCCTGCGCCAGCGTGGCCGTACCTTCCTGACCTTTATTGCGTTTCTGTGCGGGTCGGTGCTGGTCTGGATCGGCTACGACTACAGCCAGCAATACAGCACGTGGTTCAGCGTGACAGTGGGCGTGTTGCTGGCACTCGGCGCCCTGGGCGTGTTTATCGTGTTGCTGACCGAAGCCCACGAACTGGCGGAAGCGGTGTGGACCCACAAGCGCCGGCGTGAATTCCTGCCCGTGGAAGGCGACTCGGACTACCGTCCAAAAGTGTCGATCCATGTGCCGTGCTACAACGAGCCGCCGGAAATGGTCAAACAGACCCTCGACGCCCTGGCCGCCCTCGATTATCCGGACTACGAAGTCCTGATCATCGACAACAACACCAAGGACCCGGCGGTGTGGGAGCCGGTGCGCGACTACTGCGAAACCCTGGGCCCGCGCTTCAAGTTCTTCCACGTTGCGCCCCTGGCCGGTTTCAAGGGCGGCGCACTGAACTACCTGATCCCGCACACCGCCAAGGATGCCGAAGTGATCGCGGTGATCGACTCGGACTACTGCGTGTCGCCCAACTGGCTCAAGCACATGGTGCCGCACTTCGCCGACCCGAAAATCGCCGTGGTGCAGTCGCCCCAGGATTACCGCGACCAGAACGAAAGCACCTTCAAGAAGCTCTGCTACGCCGAATACAAAGGCTTCTTCCATATCGGCATGGTCACCCGTAATGACCGTGACGCGATTATCCAGCACGGCACCATGACCATGACTCGTCGCTCGGTGCTCGAAGAGCTGGGCTGGGCCGACTGGTGCATCTGTGAAGACGCCGAGCTGGGCCTGCGCGTGTTCGAAAAAGGCTTGTCGGCGGCGTACTACCACGACAGCTACGGCAAGGGTTTGATGCCGGATACCTTTATCGACTTCAAGAAACAGCGTTTCCGCTGGGCCTATGGCGCGATCCAGATCATCAAGCGCCACACCGCCAGCCTGATTCGTGGCAAAGACACCGAGCTGACCCGCGGCCAGCGCTATCACTTCCTCGCGGGCTGGTTGCCGTGGGTGGCCGATGGCATGAACATCTTCTTTACCGTTGGCGCCCTGTTGTGGTCCGCGGCGATGATCATCGTGCCAACCCGGGTCGACCCGCCGTTGCTGATTTTCGCGATCCCGCCGTTGGCGTTGTTTGTGTTCAAAGTCGGCAAGATCATTTTCCTCTACCGCCGTGCGGTAGGTGTGAACTTGAAAGATGCGTTCTGCGCGGCGCTGGCCGGGTTGGCGTTGTCCCACACCATCGCCAAGGCGGTGTTGTACGGCTTCTTCACCAGCAGTATTCCGTTCTTTCGCACACCGAAAAACGCGGATAATCACGGCTTCTGGGTGGCGATTTCCGAAGCCCGCGAAGAAATGTTCATCATGCTGCTGCTGTGGGGCGCGGCGCTGGGGATCTACCTGGTGCAAGGCCTGCCGAGCAATGACATTCGCTTCTGGGTGGTGATGTTGCTGGTGCAGTCGCTGCCGTATGTGGCGGCGCTGATCATGGCGTTCTTGTCGTCGCTGCCCAAACCTTCGGCGGCGCCCGAGGCCGCACCGGCGGCGTAAAAAGTCACGCAATGCACTAAACGGCGGCCCTTGGCCGCCGTTTTGCTATAAGATAACGGCCCTTTTGCGTGCCTTACACCCATCACTGTAGGAGCGAGCTTGCTCGCGAAAATCGTTAACGATAACGCGGGCATCCTGAATGCACGCGGTGCCCTTGAGTTTTTCGCGAGCGAGCTCGCTCCTACAGTTAGAACGTCGCCGCCTCGATTTCCGGAGTCCCCCCATGACGGCCCATGCCGACCTTTCGCCGACCCTTCTACTGGCCATCGACCTGATCCGTCGCCCATCGGTCACGCCCATCGATGCCGATTGCCAGAAGCTGATGATGCAGCGCCTGGGCGACGCCGGTTTTGCGCTTGAACCGATGCGCATTGAAGACGTGGACAACTTCTGGGCCACCCACGGCAAGCACGAAGGCCCAGTGCTGTGCTTTGCCGGTCACACCGATGTGGTGCCGACTGGCCCGGTACAGGCCTGGCAGAACGACCCGTTCGATGCGTTGATCGATGACAACGGCATGCTCTGTGGCCGTGGCGCGGCGGACATGAAAGGCAGCCTGGCGGCGATGCTGGTGGCGGCGGAACGTTTCGTCACCGACTACCCGGACCATAAGGGTTCGGTCGCCTTCCTGATCACCAGCGACGAAGAAGGCCCGGCGCACCATGGCACCAAGGCCGTGATCGAACGCCTGGCCGCACGCAAGGAACGCCTGGACTGGTGCATCGTCGGCGAACCGTCGAGCACCAGCCTGGTGGGCGACGTGGTCAAGAACGGTCGCCGTGGCTCCCTTGGCGCCACCTTGACCGTGCGCGGTGTACAGGGCCACGTGGCTTACCCGCACCTGGCGAAGAACCCGATCCACTTGGCCGCACCGGCCCTGGCCGAACTCGCCGCCGAACATTGGGATGACGGCAACACGTTCTTCCCGCCGACCAGCTTTCAGATTTCCAACCTCAACTCCGGTACCGGTGCCACCAACGTGATCCCAGGTGACCTGACGGCGGTGTTCAACTTCCGTTTTTCCACCGAATCCACCGTCGAGGGCCTGCAACAACGGGTCGCGGCCATTCTCGACAAACATGGCTTGGACTGGCACGTGGAGTGGGCGCTGTCGGGCCTGCCGTTCCTCACCGAGCCAGGCGCTCTGCTGGATGCGGTATCGGCCAGCATCCTGGCGATCACCGGGCGCGAGACCAAGGCGTCCACCAGCGGCGGTACCTCCGATGGCCGCTTCATTGCGACGTTGGGCACCCAGGTGGTCGAACTGGGCCCGGTCAACGCGACGATCCACCAGGTCAACGAACGCATCCTGGCCAGCGACCTCGATGTGCTGACCGAAATCTACTACCAGACCCTGATCAAGTTGCTCGCCTGATGCTTGCCTGCCCCATTTGCAGCGCACCGCTCAATACCGTGGACAACGGCGTGGCGTGCCCGGCCGGGCACCGCTTCGACCGCGCACGCCAGGGTTACCTGAACCTGCTGCCGGTGCAGCACAAGAACAGCCGCGACCCGGGCGACAACCTGGCCATGGTCGAGGCGCGCCGCGACTTCCTCAACGCCGGGCACTACGCGCCAGTGGCCAAGCGCCTGGCCGAACTGGCCGCCGAGCGCGCACCGCAGCGCTGGGTGGACATTGGCTGTGGCGAGGGGTACTACACTGCGCAAATCGCCCAGGCTCTGCCCGATGCCGATGGCTACGCGCTAGATATCTCCAAGGAAGCGGTCAAGCGCGCATGCAAACGCAACCCGGCGCTGACCTGGTTGATCGCCAGCATGGCCCGCGTGCCATTGGCCGACGCCAGCTGCCAGTTCCTCGCCAGTGTGTTCAGCCCGCTGGACTGGCAGGAAGCCAAGCGCCTGCTCAGCCCCGGCGGCGGCTTGATGAAAGTCGGCCCCACCAGCGGCCACTTGATGGAACTGCGCGAGCGCCTGTACGACGAAGTGCGCGAATACACCGACGACAAACACCTGGCCCTGGTGCCGGACGGCATGAGCCTGGCGCACAGTGAAACCCTGGCATTCACCCTGAGCCTGGCCGAAGCCAAGGACCGCGCCAACCTGCTGGCGATGACGCCGCACGGCTGGCGGGCCAGTGCCGAGCGCCGCCACGAGGTGATCGAGGCGGCTGAGCCGCTGCAGGTCACGGTGTCGATGCGCTACGATTATTTCGTGCTTCAATGACCGACTTTCACCCATCCGCGAATGGATTTTCGAATCCCGCAACGAGGAACATCCATGCGCCAACCCGATATTGAGATTTACCTGAAGGACGCCGACGTCGACCACAAGGCCATCGCCGCCTGGCTGGGCGCCGCCCTGGGCCCGTGCACCGACTGGGTCCAGAAAGGCCAGACCTACAAGTGCAAGGCCGGCAGCGTGCCGGTTACCTGGCTGCCCAAGGCGGTGGGAAAATGGAACAGCCTGTTCCTGGAAAGCGACCAGACCCCGTGGGACGACGATATCGCCTGCGCCCGCGCCGCGTTTGCCGCGCTGAATGTCGAAGTGCGCTGCGCACCGGGCACCTGGGTTGAAGAAGAGGGTGAAGAAAGCGCTGATCGCTGGATTCGCATCAGCGCAGATGGTGAAGAAGAGATCACCTGGAAAACTGCCTGACAGCGGATCGCTAACCCAATCAATGTGGGAGCTGGCTTGCCTGCGATAGCATCACTGTGGTCTGACTGATAGACCAAGGTGTCTGCATCGCAGGCAAGCCAGCTCCCACAGTTGATTGGGTTAGCAAAACAAAGGGGTTACAGGCCCACCACATCCTCCGCCTGCAAGCCCTTCTCGCCGGTCACCACGGCGTACTCCACCTGCTGGCCTTCGGCTAACGAGCGGTGGCCTTCACCGCGAATGGCGCGGTAGTGCACAAACACATCCTTGCCATCTTCACGCTGGATAAAGCCGTAGCCCTTTGCATCGTTGAACCACTTCACATTGCCGGTTTCACGCGTTGTCATCTGTTCACTCCCACTGGTTTTTTTATTGTTGAGTCGCTCGCATTGAACTGCCGAGTATAAGACAGGCTCAAAAACCATCAACTCAACTTTACATCGCTGCTTTTTTGCCGATTTTCGGCGAATACGGCACACTACCCGCCCGAGCGCCTGCTCGGTTTTTTCCATTTGAAGCAGTTCGCCTATGACCCGCTCCCCGTTCCGCCGTCTGGTGTTTGGCACCTTGCGCCGACTGTTGTACCTCTGGGTTCGCTCGGAGACGATCAACCAGTCGTCCCTCACCCTTAACCTGGACCGCAGCCGGCCGGTTTTCTACGTCCTGCAATCACCTTCCCTCACCGAGTTGGCGGTGGTCGATGCCGAGTGCACCAAGGCCGGCCTGCCGCGCCCGGTGCTGCCGGTGTCGGTAGGGCCGTTGATGGAGCCTGCGGCGTTCTTCTACCTCACGCCGGATCCGGATTGGCTCGGCCGCCAGGACAAACGCGGTGCGCCGCCCACCCTGACGCGCCTGGTCAACACCCTCACCGAACACGCCGAAGAGAATGCACAAATCATTCCGGTCAGCGTGTTCTGGGGCCAATCCCCCGAAAGTGAGTCCAGCCCGTGGAAGCTGTTATTCGCCGACAGCTGGGCGGTCACCGGGCGTCTACGCCGGTTGTTGAGCATCCTGATCCTGGGGCGCAAGACCCGCGTGCAATTCTCCGCGCCCATCAACCTGCGTGAATTGATCGAGCACAATAAAGGCCACGAACGCACCGTACGCATGGCCCAGCGCATCCTGCGTGTGCACTTTCGTAACCTGAAGACGGCGGTGATCGGCCCCGACCTGTCCCACCGGCGTAATCTAGTCAAAGGCCTGGTGAATATGCCGCTGGTGCGCCAAGCCATTGCGGATGAAGCCGAACGCGAAAAGATCGCCCCGGAAAAAGCCAAGGCCCTGGCCCTGCGCTATGGCAACGAGATTGCCTCGGACTACACCTACACCGCGATCCGCTTCCTGGAAGTGGTATTGAGCTGGTTCTGGAACAAGATCTACGACGGCATCAAGGTCAATAACATCGAAGGCGTGCAAAAGGTGGCCCAGGGCTACGAGGTGATCTACGTGCCTTGTCACCGCAGCCATATCGACTACCTGCTGCTGTCCTACCTGCTGTTCAAGAACGGCCTGACCCCGCCGCACATCGCCGCCGGCATCAACCTCAACATGCCGGTGATCGGCAGCCTGCTGCGCCGTGGCGGTGCGTTTTTCATGCGCCGCACCTTCAAGGGCAACCCGTTGTACACCTCGGTGTTCAACGAATACCTGCACACCCTGTTTACCAAGGGGTTCCCGGTGGAGTACTTCGTCGAAGGCGGCCGCTCGCGCACCGGGCGCATGCTGCAACCGAAAACCGGCATGCTGGCGATCACCCTGCGCAGCTTCCTGCGCTCCTCGCGCATGCCCATCGTGTTCGTGCCGGTGTACATCGGCTATGAGCGCGTGCTCGAAGGCCGTACCTACCTGGGCGAACTGCGTGGCGCGAGCAAGAAGAAAGAGTCGATCTTCGACATTTTCAAAGTGGTCGGCGCGCTCAAGCAGCGCTTCGGCCAAGTGGCGGTCAACTTCGGCGAGCCGATCAAGCTGGCAGAATTCCTCGACGCCGAGCAACCGGACTGGCGCGCCCAGGAGCTGGGGCCGAACTACAAACCGGCCTGGCTCAATGAGACCACCAATCGCCTCGGCGAACAGGTGGCGCGCCACTTGAACGAAGCCGCTGCGGTGAACCCGGTGAACCTGGTGGCGCTGGCGCTGCTGTCCACCACCCGCCTGGCCCTGGATGAACAGGCCATGGCCCGCCAGTTGGACCTGTACCTGGCGCTGTTGCGCCGCGTGCCCTACTCGCCCCACACCACCCTGCCGGAAGGCGATGGCCTGGCGCTGATCAAGCACGTCAAGGACATGAACCTGCTGTCTGAACAGAGCGATGCCCTGGGCAAAATCGTTTATCTGGATGAGCAGAATGCCGTTCTGATGACCTACTACCGCAACAATGTGCTGCACATCTTCGCCCTGCCGGCCTTGCTGGCGAGTTTCTTCCAGAGCAGCTCGCGCATGAGCCGCGAACAGATCCTGCGCTACACCCACGCGCTCTACCCGTACCTGCAATCGGAGCTGTTTATCCGTTGGTCGCTGGAAGACTTGGACAACGTGGTCGACCAGTGGCTGGACGCGTTTGTCGAACAAGGCCTGCTGCGCTTCGAAAATGCCGTGTACCTGCGCCCGGCGCCGAGTTCGCGGCACTTTGTGCTGCTGACGCTGCTGTCCAAGAGCATCGCCCAGACCCTGCAACGCTTCTACATGGCGATCTCGTTGCTGCTCAACAGCGGCCAGAACAGCATCAGCGCCGAAGAGCTGGAAGACCTGTGCACGATCATGGCCCAGCGCCTATCGATCCTGCACGGCCTCAACGCTCCGGAATTCTTCGACAAGAGTCTTTTCCGACATTTCATCCAGACGTTGCTGGAGCAAGATGTGCTGCGCCGCGATGAAGCCGGCAAGCTGGGCTATCACGACCTGCTCGGCGAACTGGCCGAAGGCGCGGCCAAACGTGTATTGCCGGCGGACATTCGCCTGTCGATCCGCCAGGTTGCCTTGCACCGCGTGGATGGCGCAGCCGAGGCTGTGGCCGAATCGGTTGCCAGCAACGCTGAAGAAAACCGCTAGATTGAATGAGGCGCCGGGCGGATTCCGGCGCCGTTGAAAAGGAGCCGCACCGTGAAAAAACTCATCCTCCTGGGCCTCACCGCCCTGCTCGGAGCCTGCCACTCGATGACCCCAACCCCGAAGGCCAGCCTGGACGGCGAAGTGTTCTACCTGCAACGCATCGCCCTGCCGCCAGCCGCCACCTTGAGTGTCAGCCTGCAGGACGTGTCCCTGATGGACGCCCCGGCCGTGACCCTCGCCGAACAGAAAGGCCCGGTCAAAGGCCAGGTGCCGCTGCCGTTTCACCTGAGCTATGACCCGGCCCAGGTCAAACCGGGCCACACCTATTCGGTCAGCGCTCGCATCGAGCTGGACGGCAAGCTACTGTTTATCACCACCGAGCGGCACACCGTGCAGCTCAATGGCCAGGACCCACAACCGCTGCGCCTGCGCGTAGATGCGGCTGCACACTGATCATTCCCACGTCATAAGGAAGCGCCCATGCTCCGCAAATCTCTTCGCCTCACCGCCCTGTGTGCTGGCTTGTTATTCGGCGCCAACGCCATGGCCCTGGACCTTGGTAGCCTGTCCCAGGGCGACGCCAGCGGCGGCCTCAAGGATGCTTTGACCCAAGGTGCACAGATTGCTGTGAAACAACTCGGAACGCCCGGTGGTTTCAGCAACAACCCGGACGTGAAGATCGGCCTGCCGGGCAAACTCGGCAAAGTCGCTGACAAGTTGAAAATGTTCGGCATGGGTGACCAGGTCACGCAGTTGGAAACCAGCATGAACAAGGCGGCAGAAACCGCCGTGACCCAGGCCCAGCCGATCCTGGTCAACGCCGTGAAGAACATGAGCGTGACCGACGCCAAAGGCATTCTCAGCGGTGGCCAGGACTCCGCCACCCAGTACCTGAACAAAAGCAGCCGTGAAGAAATTCGCGCCAAGTTCCTGCCTATCGTCAAGGCTGCCACCGACAAAGTCGGCGTGGCCCAGCAGTACAACGCCCTGGCCGGCAAGGCCGCGGCTTTTGGCGCGGTGGATGCCAAGAGCGCCAACGTCGAGAATTACGTGACCGAGCAGGCGCTGGATGGCCTGTTCAAGATGATCGCGCAGCAGGAAGAAACCATCCGCAAGAACCCGGCGGCGGCGGCCACCAGCTTGGCCAAGAAGGTGTTTGGGGCGCTGTAAGCCCTCGGCAGTCACTGAGCCTTACGCAGCAAACACTCCGCGGATGCAGAGTGTTTGCAATGGCTCAATAGCGGCAATCAGCGCATTCAACGGCCGATTTGAGTATGGGTGTTCGCATTGCTATTCGCGTTGTTGTTCGCGTTGGCAACACTGTTGTTAATCGTGATGTTACTAGTCGGCTGGGGAAAATCGTATTTGAACGATTTGAGCGCGTCGGAAAGCTCACGCCGACCGACGGAGTCATTATGGGAATGTTTGGCGCAAGCGCCGCCCATCTGACCGCCGCCCAGCATCATGCCGATCCCCGAGTAAAAGTTACCCAATGCTTGTAGGAGCATATCTATTTCGCCTTTATGAACGTTCTGGAAACGTTATCCAAGTGATAAAAACCACCGAACAACGTACCTGCGAACAGGTAACCCTGTGTGGCAAGCCTTGAGAAATGGTTCCCACCGGGCCTGCCAAAAACGCTCACTGATCTACTCCTCCTTCCTGATCCTGAACCACGCTGCGTACAACGCCGGCAGGAACAGCAGCGTCAACGCCGTTGCCACAATCAACCCGCCCATGATCGCCACGGCCATAGGCCCGAAGAACACACTGCGTGACAACGGAATCATCGCCAGCACCGCTGCCAGCGCCGTCAGCACAATGGGGCGAAAGCGTCGCACCGTGGCTTCGATAATTGCCTGCCAAGGTGCCAGGCCAGCCTTGATGTCTTGTTCGATCTGGTCCACCAGAATCACCGAGTTACGCATGATCATCCCTGACAGCGCGATGGTGCCGAGCATGGCGACGAAACCGAAGGGTTGGCGGAACACCAGCAGGAACAAGGTCACGCCGATCAGCCCCAAAGGCGCGGTGAGAAAGACCATCGCCGTGCGCGAGAAGCTGCGCAGTTGCAGCATCAGCAAGGTCAACACCACCACGATAAACAGCGGCACGCCGGCCTTCACCGAGTTTTGCCCGCGGGCAGAGTCTTCCACCGTACCGCCCACTTCCAACAGGTAGCCGTCCGGCAGTTCGGCACGTACATCGGCAAGCGTCGGCAGGATCTGCTGCACGAGGGTCGCAGGCTGTTCCTTGCCATAGATATCGGCCCGTACCGTCACCGTGGGCAAGCGGTTGCGATGCCAGATGATGCCTTCTTCGAATCCATATTCGAGGGTGGCAATTTGCGACAGCGCCACGCTTTTACCATTGTCGGTGGGCACGGCAAGGCTCGGCAGGCGCGACAGTTCGCTACGCTCATGCACGGTGCCGCGCAGGAGGATCTCGATCAATTCGTTGTCCTCACGGTACTGGCTGACGCTGGAGCCGGTCAGGGAACTCTGCAGGAATTTCGACAGGTTGGCAGTGCTCACGCCAAGGGCGCGCGCGCGGTCCTGATCGATATTCAGGTAGACGATTTTGCTCGGTTCTTCCCAGTCCAAATGCACGTTGACCACATGGGTATTTTCGCGAACCTTGGCTGCCACTTTGCGCGCCAGGGCGCGCACCTCTTCGATGTGCTCGCCCGTCACGCGAAACTGCACCGGGTAGCCTACGGGCGGGCCGTTCTCCAAGCGCGTGACCCGCGAACGCAGTTCGGGGAACTGCTCATTGAGGGTTTCGATCAGCCAGGTGCGCAGGCTTTCACGCTCTTCGATGGTGTTAGCCAGCACCACAAACTGGGCGAAGCTGGCAGCGGGCAATTGCTGGTCCAGGGGCAGGTAGAACCGCGGCGAACCGGTGCCCGCGTAGGCGACATAGTTATTGATGCCAGCATGCTCCTTGAGCAACGCTTCCAGGCGCTTGACCTGTTCGGCAGTGTTGCTCAGGGAAGCGCCTTCGGCCAGTTTCAGGTCGACCATCAACTCCAGGCGGCCGGAAGCCGGGAAGAACTGTTGCGGCACAAAACGGAACAGCGCAACCGAGCCGATAAATAGCAGCAAGGTCAGCACGATCACGGTTTTACGTCGTCGCACGCACCACTCCACCAACCGTCTTACCCGCTGGTAGAAGGGTGTGCCGTAAGGGTCTGGACCGTCGGTGCCGTGCTTGGCGGCGTGAATCTTCGCCAGGTCGGGCAGGAGTTTTTCCCCCAGGTACGGCACAAACACCACGGCCGCCACCCAGGAGGCCAGCAGTGCGATGGTCACCACCTGGAAGATCGAGCGGGTGTATTCGCCGGTGCTCGATTGTGCGGTAGCAATCGGCAAGAAGCCCGCCGCCGTGATCAGGGTGCCGGTGAGCATGGGGAATGCGGTGCTGGTCCAGGCGAAACTCGCGGCCTTGAGCCGGTCGTAGCCCTGCTCCATTTTGATCGCCATCATTTCCACGGCGATGATCGCGTCATCCACCAGCAAGCCCAGGGCCAGGACCAAGGCGCCAAGGGAAATCTTGTGCAGGCCGATGCCCAGGTAATACATGCTGGCAAAGGTCATCGCCAGCACCAGCGGAATCGCCAGGGCGACGACCATGCCGGTGCGCACGCCGAGGGAGAAAAAGCTCACCAGCAAAACAATCGCCAACGCCTCAGCCAGCACCTGGACGAATTCGCCGACGCTGGTCTTTACCGCTGCCGGTTGGTCCGACACTTTGCGCAGCTCCATCCCTGCCGGAAGGTTCTTTTGCAGGCGTGCGAATTGCGCTTCAAGGGCCTTGCCCAATACGAGGATGTCGCCACCGTCGCGCATGGCCACGGCCAGGCCGATGGCATCTGCGCCCATGTAGCGCATGCGCGGTGCCGGTGGGTCGTTGAAGCCTCGATGGATGTCAGCCACGTCACCGATGCGCAAGGTGCGGTCCCCCACGCGGATCGGAAAGGTGCGGATCTCCTCCACGGTCTTGAAGTTGCCTGAAACGCGCAGCTGCACGCGCTCGGTGGGGGTTTCAAAGAAGCCGGCGGTGGATACCGCATTTTGTTCCTGCAACGCCTGCTGTACCGCGGCCAAAGGCAAGCCGAGGGTGGCGAGCTTGAGGTTGGACAGCTCGATCCAGATCTTCTCGTCCTGCAAGCCGAGCAGCTCGACCTTGCCCACATCCGGTACGCGTTGCAGCTGGATCTGGATGCGGTCGGCGTAGTCCTTGAGCACCGCATAGTCAAAGCCGTCGCCGGTCAGGGCGTAGATATTGCCGAAGGTGGTGCCGAACTCGTCGTTGAAAAACGGCCCCTGGATATCCGGCGGCAAGGTGTGGCGGATGTCGCTGATTTTCTTGCGCACCTGGTACCACAGCTCGGGAATCTGCGCCGAACGCATCGAATCACGGGCAATAAAGGTGACCTGGGATTCACCCGGCCGCGAGAACGACACGATGCGCTCGTACTCACCGGTCTCCATCAGTTTTTTCTCGATGCGCTCGGTGACCTGGCGCGAAACCTCCTGCGCCGTAGCCCCGGGCCAATTGGTCTTGATCACCATGGCCTTGAAGGTAAAGGGCGGGTCTTCGCTTTGCCCCAGCTTGGTGTAGGACAAGGTGCCAACCACGGCCAGCAGGATCATCAGGAACAGTACGATCTGGCGATTACGCAACGCCCATTCGGAAAGATTGAAACCCATGGGGACTACTCCTTGGCCGCCAGATTCACTACACGGTTGGAGCGATCCACCGGTCGCACCGGCTGGCCCTCATGGAGCACATGCACACCTGCGGCCACCACCCAATCGGTGGCGGCCAAGCCTTCGAGCACCGGCACGGTGTTTTCGCCAAACGCACCAATGCGTACAGGGGTGCGTTTAAGGGTGTTGTCCGGTTGTACGCGCCAAACGTAGGACGCACCGTTCTCGGCACTCAGGGCAGACAAAGGTACCGACAGGGGAATGACACCCTCGGCCTGGATGAAAACCCGCGCGCTTTGGCCCAGTTCGGCGGGCACTTTGCCGGCGGTGAAGGCGACGCGCGCGGCGAAGGTGCGAGACTTGGGGTCGGCGGCAGGCGACAGCTCACGAATGCGCCCGGCGAAGCGTTGCTCCGGCTGGCTCCACAACTCCACCGACACCGGCTGGCCGACCTTGAAGCGGCCAAAGCCCTGTTCAGGCAGGCTGATCAACACTTCACGCTCGCCATCGGTGGCCAGGGCAAACACGGTCTGGCCAGCGGAGACCACTTGCCCCACCTCGACGACACGCTTGGCGACCACACCGTCCTGAGGCGCGCGCAGCACGGCATAGCCGGCCTGGTTGCTCGACACATCGAACTCGGCCTTGATCTGCTTCAGGCGTGCTTCACCGGCTCGGTAGAGGTTTTCGGAATTGTCGTACTGGGATCGACTGACCATCTGACGGTCCATCAAGGTCTTGTAGCGATCCCGCTCTGCACGTACCAGGCTCAGATTGGCCTCTGCGGCGGCCACTTGGGCGCGGGTGGCTTCCAGTTGCAGGCGCACGTCCTGGGGGTCGAGTTCGGCCAGGGGCTGGTTGGCCTTGACCCGCTCGCCCTCCTCCACCAGGCGCTTGCTGACTTTGCCGCCGATGCGAAAGGCCAGGTCCGGCTCATAACGGGCGCGCACCTCACCGGGGTAGCTGTCCATCGCCTGGGCCGAAGGCTGCGGTTGCACCACCATGGCCGGGCGCACAGTGGTCTGGGCCGCTTCTTCATGGCCGCAAGCGACCAACAGGAAGACCAGGCTGACAGGCAAAGCAAGGGGCAGGAAAGCGCTGCGCATGCTGAAGGACCTTTCGCAAATAGAGCTTGGAATAATTATACTGGCCGGTATGTTATTAATACCAAACTCACCAGTCCAGTATTAAAGGTGAAAATGTCCGACAATCCTCTGAACACCGCAAGCCCCGGGCGTCCCAAGGACATGGCAAAACGCCAGGCAATCCTCGAATCGGCAAAGTCGCTGTTCCTGGACAAGGGCTATGCAAACACCAGCATGGACGCCGTTGCCCTGGCGGCCGGCGTATCGAAACTCACGGTCTACAGCCACTTCACCGACAAGGAGACGCTGTTCACCGCGGCGGTGGTGGCCAAATGCGAAGAGCAATTGCCGGTGATGTACTTCGAACTCCCCGAAGGCATGCCCGTCGAGACGGTGCTGCTCAACATCGCCCGAGGCTTTCATCGGCTGATCAATAGCGAAGAGTCGGTAAACCTGCATCGCCTGATGATGACCACCGGCAATCAGGACGTGAAACTCTCCCAGATCTTCTTCAACGCCGGCCCCATGCGCATGCTGCAAGGCATGGAGCGCCTGCTCGGCAAGCTTGACCAGAGCGGCGCCTTGAGTATCGACACACCGCTAAAGGCCGCCGAACACTTCTTTTGCCTGCTCAAAGGCACGGCGAACTTTCGCTTGTTGTACGGGTGTGGCGGGCAATTGAGTGCGCAAGAGGCCGAGGAGCATGTGCAGGACGTGGTGAGGCTGTTTATGCGGGCCTATCGCAGCTCTGGTCCAGAGACATCTACGTAAGTTGCACCAAACAACGGTAACCACGATGCGAAGCGAGCCGCTCTTGATCTTGATCTGCTTGTGATCTTGATCTTAAGCGCCCCGTCAAACCACGCTGGCCGGAATTCGACAGTGATTTGGGGGGTAAACCGGCAGGGATGCCGGTTTAGCCGCCCCGCGCCATGGATGGCGCGTGGCGGCGGCCCCCCAAATCACTGGCGGATTACGGGCACACCGAGCCTAAGCGAGGTGCCGAGTGGTGGGGCAAGAGCCCTTTTGGTTACTTTTGGGGCTCTTTTCCAAAAGTGACCCGCTGTCAGAGCGGAACCCTAAGGGGCCGTTACCGCAGGAATGGATATGTACACAATCCAACGGTGTTGACTGCCAAGCCGCCTTCGCGAGCAAGCCCGCTCCCACAGTTGGATTGTGGGGTGTCAGGTGGGCAGGTGTCGGCTGGGAGGCCGCCATCGCAGGCAAGCCAGCTCCCACAGGTTGATCGCGGGGTGTCAGGTGGATAGGTGTCGGCTGGGAGGCTGCCATAGCAGGCAAGCCCCCTCCCACAATTGGATCTCGCCACACCCGCAAGATGAATGCTACCGCTTACGCCTTAAGCGCCTTCTTGGGATAAATATCGTAGCGGCTGGACTTGCCATCCAACGCATGACTCGGCTTCGGCCCCTCAATACAGGGCGCCTTGCGCGGCCGCTTGACCACCACACGATGGCTGGCCAGCGCCAGAGCCGCCGCGAGCAACGCCGGTGCATCCGGATCATCACCCACCAACGGCCGAAACAGGCGCATTTCCTTCTTCACCAGCGCAGTTTTCTCACGATGCGGAAACATCGGGTCCAGGTAGATCACCTGAGGCGGCTCCCCCTGCCAATTGAGCATCACGTCGATGGAGTTACCCTTGAGCAACTTCATGCGCGCCACAATCGGCGCCACTTCAAAATCCTCGGCAGCGCGGGCCAGGCCATCTTCGAGCAAGGCGCCGATCAACGGCTGGCGCTCGATCAGGCTCATCTCACACCCGAGACTGGCCAGCACGAACGCGTCCTTGCCCAACCCGGCCGTGGCGTCCAGCACCCGTGGGCGCACGCCCTGGGCGATGCCCACCGCCTTGGCGATCATCTGTCCGCTGCCGCCGCCATACAACCGCCGGTGCGCCGCGCCGCCTTCGACAAAGTCGACCCGCACAGGCCCTGGCGCATCAGGCCCGAGCTGTTGCAACTGCAAGCCGTGCTCCCCCACTTGCAGGGAAAAATCCGCATCGGCCACCTGCAGAGGCAACCCCAGCAGCGAAGCCCACTGCTCAGCGCGGGCCTGGAAGCTGTCAGCCAAGGCTTGGACCTGGATGCGGCTGGCCGCTGGTTGTTCGTTCATCAATCGCCACGCTCAAAAATATTAAGGATCGGCAAACAACGGCCGATAAAAATCACAGTCAGGTATTTTGCCAGAGCTGAGCGTCGACCGAGAAAAATGTCAGACATTCTTCCCCTTTCCATCGGTGTACTGCCGACCCACAACCACTACGGCCTGCGCAATACCCAAGCGCTGGCCGGGGTGAGTCATGTGTGGCAGGACTTCTTCGCCCGTGCATTGGCCGAACAGCTGGGTGAAACGCCAGACGCGCTCGCCGCCAAGGCGCCTGCCCCGGCAGACCCGGCGGTTGAACCCAGCGAAGGCGCCGACCTGCTGGCGCAGATTCTCACCCAGCGTGAGTGTGATGTGAAAGACACCGAGATCGTGCCGCCGGAGCCTTTGTTCCTGCCGATTGCCGAGTTCGAAACCGAGCTGCTGCCACCGGCCGCCACGCCGTTCCCGGAAGAAGAAATAGTCGCCCAGCAACGCCAGCAAGCGTTTGAGAGCGAGTGGGTGCGCCCCATCGTGATGAACGCCGGCCAACCGCTACCCGAGCCAGGCCCGGCGCCACAGCCACGCCCCCTGCACCTGCCGATTGCCGAATTCGAGCTGGACCTGCTGCCGCCGGCCGCCACGCCGTACCCCGAAGAAGAATTGCTGGCGCAGCAAAAGGCCTTGGATTTCGATTACTACTGGGTGCGCCCGCTGGTGACCCACAACCTGCGCCTGGCCGCCTGAGCCTTAGCGACACCCCCACCAACGCCCCATGTCCAGATGGAAATGGTTGCGATGGGCGGCGTTGTAGTCCGGGCTCAACACCACGTTGAAATCATCACAAGCGCCATCGCGTACCAAACGCAGGAAACGCGCGCTGTCGCCCTGCCCTGACCAATCCTTGAGCACGCTGATGCTGCGCCCATCCGCCAGGCGAAAACCGGCGATATCCAGGGCATTGGCCGAGGCGTGCTGGCTGAGCCTTGCGTCGGCGCGATTGTAGATATTACGGCAGGCAAAACTGCCCAAATGCTCGACGCGGCTCACCGCCTGGCCAAATACGGCCTGGGCCGCCGGTTGCAGGCTGTGGCGCTCAAACAACGCGAACGCCACAGCCAGCGGGCAACTGGCGAGAAAGCTGCTGCTCAACGCCACGTCAGCGCCCTGCACACGCAGGACATTGCGCAAGGGACACGCCGCATCCGCCGATGTATCGGCCTGGCGGCTCACGCGCAGACCGGAGGTGTTCAATACCTGGTCACACAACGCCGGATCGTCCTGCAAGCGACTGAGCTTGTAGCGCGTCAACAGGTTGGGGCTGGCCCGCACATCCAAGGGCGCCCAGGGGTTCCACTCAGCCGGCATCGGCACCCAACCGCGCCACACAGCCAACGCAAATGCGCCCACCAGCACCAGCAACACACTCAATGTCTTGACCACACCCACGGCTCAATCCTCAAAGTAGCCCGAGCTGCTCGGCCACGGGCTCTCGATGCAAGGTGGGCAGCGGCGGCAGCCCTGGCAGGCGCACCATCAGCTTGGCGTGGAAGCGCAGCGCCAGCTGCGCCGCGAGACGGTTGTCCGACGTGTGCAGGAACATATAGGGCGTGCGGCCCTCTTCGATCCAACTGGCGATCTTTTCCACCCAGGGAATCAGAAACGGATCATTAGCCTCAAGGTCCGGATGCCCAATGAAGCGCACCTGGGGAAACTGCGTCAGTGCCGCTGGACGCGGTGGCACCCGGGGCTTTTTGGACTGGGCATGCAGCACCGCTTCCGAGGTGGAGGTACAACTGAACAGGGCACGGGGATCGAGGCAGATGCGTTCGACACCGCGATCACGCAACAGGCGGTTGAGCCTGCGCTCAGCGTCGCCCTTGGCGAAGAACTGTTCATGACGCACTTCCACAGCCAGCGGCCGATCGATGCCATCGAGAAATCCAGCCAGCTCCGCCAGGCGTGGCGGCGTAAAGCTCTTTGAGAGCTGCAGCCAAAGCGGTGAAACGCGCTCACCCAAAGGGCTCATCAAGCCAATAAAGCTTTCTGCCGCCGGCAACTGTTCCCGCAAATCGCCCGCATGGCTGATATCGCCGGGGAATTTGGCGGTGAAGCGAAAGTCATCGGGCATGATTTCGGCCCAGCGCTGCACAGTGGCGGCCGAGGGACGAGCGTAAAAAGTGGTATTGCCCTCAACGGCGTTGAAGACCTGGGAATAGAGCCCGAGGTAATCGCTGGAACGTGCCTCAACCGGATACAGGTACTCGCGCCAGGCGTTTTCACTCCAGGACGGGCAGCCGATGTAATAAGGCAAACGCATCAGATATGGATATCGAGACCCAGCACTTCCATATCCCATTCGACAAAGCCGGCAGTGGTCAGGTAGCTGGCCAGGGCGGTGGCAACGCTTTTGCTCATGGAACGGGGAAAGACCATGTCTTGCTGACGGGCAGGAACGCCGCTGATGCGTGCGCTCGAGGCGCCTTGCGCTTTGGAAGGCGTATCGGTGTGTACTTCGATGAAGTCCGGTGAATCCTCGACGGATTCGTCTACCGTCACGCTCGCCTTGCGCGGCTTACGCTTGAGGGGGTACGACTGTGAGGAAAAACCGTCTATACGCATACATGCAGACTCGGTATCAATGATGGCAATTTAGCGGCACTTTCCATGGCGCGCAAATGCTCTGGTGATAACTAGAACACATAATTTGTAAAAGGTTTAAAAACCCAGGCAAATTCTGACGATTGGCGAAATTTGCCGCCGAATGCTCACATTTCTGGCGTCAAATAATCCCGCGCTCGGCCTTGGTTTGCGCGACTTTATCGCGCAGGTACACCGGTGCTGCCTGGTCCGCCGCAATCGCCTCGCCGCGCTCAAATGCGAAACGTGCCAACGCCAGCAAGTCTTCGGCGTGGGGCAACATCGCCGCGTCCTGCTGCGCACACGTCACCTTGATGCGTTCGCCATAACCCCAGCCCGTGCCGGCACCGAACCAATCGCCGCTGGCGTCAGCGGGCAATTGCGCCGCTTCGGGGGCCAGCACCGCTTCCGTACCGACCAGGCGCATTTCGCCTGCGGTCTCACGGTAGCAACCCCAGTAGACCTCATCCATGCGCGCATCAATCGCCGCGGCCACTTGCGACGCACCGTGCTCACGCAACGCACGCTGGGCCAGCACCGCCAGGTTGGACACCGGCAATACCGGGCGCTCCAGGGCAAAGGCCAGGCCCTGCACCACGCCAATGGCGATGCGCACGCCGGTGAATGCACCGGGGCCACGGCCGAACGCGATGGCGTCTACGGCCGCCAGGGTGGTACCTGCGTCTTCAAGCAGTTGCTTGATCATCGGCAACAATTTCTGCGCGTGCAGGCGCGGGATCACCTCGTAGTGGCTCGTAACCTTGCCATCGTGCAGCAAGGCAACGGAGCAAGCTTCAGTCGCGGTGTCCAGGGCCAGCAGGGTGCTCATCGGTGTGGGTGTCCAAGTCGGAAAAAAGTGCGCCAGTATAAACAACAACGGCCCGCAAGCGGGCCGTTGTCTGTGCCGCCGATCACAGGATCAGCTCAGTGCTTGCAGCACCTTGGCGGTGATGGCCTCTACCGAGCCCACACCTGGGATGTGGCTGTATTTCGGCTTGCCTTGAGCTGCGGACAGCTTCTGGTAGAAGTCCACCAGGGGCTTGGTCTGGGAATGGTAGACCGACAGGCGATGACGCACAGTTTCTTCGGTGTCGTCTTTACGCTGCACCAGGTCTTCACCGGTGACATCGTCCTTGCCTTCGACTTTCGGCGGGTTGTAGACGATGTGGTACACGCGGCCCGAGCCTTCGTGAACGCGACGGCCAGCGATACGCTGAACGATCTCTTCGTCTTCAACTGCGATCTCGACCACGGCGTCCAACTCCACGCCCGCCTTCACCAAGGCTTCAGCCTGGGGAATGGTGCGTGGGAAACCGTCGAACAGGAAACCGTTCTTGCAGTCGTCCTGGCTGATGCGTTCCTTGACCAGGTTGATGATCAGGTCATCGGAGACCAGGCCGCCGCTGTCCATCACGCTCTTGGCGATCAGGCCCAGCTCGGTGCCAGCCTTGACGGCCGCACGCAGCATGTCGCCGGTGGAGATTTGTGGAATGCCGAATTTTTCAGTGATGAACTTTGCCTGAGTACCTTTACCGGCCCCGGGAGCTCCCAGCAGAATGACGCGCATCGATGTGCTCCTCAATTTTTTATAGAGATGACGCTCGGATTCGCCGCGTGGGGCCAATCTCGTAAAAATATGGTTCTAGGCCGATCAAACGGCCAAAGGCTGATCAAGATACACAGCGGGCCCTCACCATACAAGCCGCCAAAAGTAGGAGAAACCCGCGCCGCACATGCGTCAGCGCCAGGGTGTGCCTGAGCGCAACCCACCTGCTCAAACGACGACCGCCCGTTTCCGGGCGGTCGTTGCGGTTTATCCGCAAGCCATTGAGTACACGCAAAAAACCTCAACCGGTGTTGCGCAAACCGGCCGCAATACCGGCCACGGACACCAGCAGCGCCTGTTCCAGAGGGCTGTCTTGGGCAGCCTCCTGCTGACGCGAACGTGCCAGCAACTCGGCCTGCAACAGGTGTAAGGGGTCGAGGTAGGTGTTGCGCAGACGGATGAACTCCAGGGTGTCGGGGCTATGGGCCAGCAGCTGCGACTGACCGGTCAGGCCAAGCACCACGTCACACGCCTGCGACAATAGGTCGCGTAAGTGCGCACCCAATGCCAGCAGGTCCGGCTGCACCAGGCGCTCATCATAAAGACGGGCGATATCGGCATCGGCCTTGGCCAGCACCATTTCCAGCATGTCGATGCGCGTGCGAAAGAACGGCCACTGCTCGCGCATCTGCCCCAGCAATTGACCTTCACCGCGCTCCAGCGCCTTGCTCAGTGCCGCTTCCCAGCCGAGCCAGGCGGGCAGCATCAGGCGCGTCTGGGTCCAACCAAAAATCCACGGGATGGCGCGCAAGCTCTCAATCCCGCCCGCACGACGCTTGGCCGGGCGGCTGCCCAACGGCAAACGGCCCAACTCCTGCTCCGGCGTGGACTGGCGGAAGTACTCGACGAACTGCGGATTTTCCCGCACCACGGCGCGGTAAGCGCTGACACCGTCTGCCGCCAGTTCGTCCATCAGATGCCGCCAGGCAGGCTCGGGAGGCGGCGGCGGCAACAAGGTCGCTTCCAGTACCGCGGCCAGGTAGAGATTGAGGTTCTGCTCGGCGATATCCGGCAGGCCGAATTTGAAGCGAATCATCTCGCCCTGCTCCGTAGTACGGAACCGCCCCGCCACCGAGCCCGGCGGCTGCGACAGGATGGCCGCGTGCGCCGGGCCACCGCCACGGCCAACGGTGCCGCCGCGACCGTGAAACAGCAACAGCTCCACCTGTTGCTCGCGGCAGATATCCACCAGGCGCTCCTGGGCGCGGTACTGCGCCCAGGCGGCGGCCGTGGTGCCGGCGTCCTTGGCCGAATCCGAGTAGCCAATCATCACTTCCTGCGGGCCCTGCAAGCGCGCGCGGTAACCCGGCAGTTGCAGCAGGCGCTCCATCACCGGCCCGGCGTTATCCAGGTCGGCCAGGGTCTCGAACAACGGCACGACGCGCATCGGCCGTTGTACGCCCGACTCTTTCAACAGCAGTTGCACCGCCAGCACATCCGAGGCGGCGCCGGCCATGGAGATGACATACGAACCTAATGAGGCGGCCGGTGCGGCGGCGATTTCCTTGCAGGTATTCAATACCTCGGCGGTATCCGCAGAGGGTTTGAAGTAACCCGGCAGCAACGGCCGACGATTGGCCAGCTCCTGGGACAGGAACTTGATACGCGCGTCTTCGTCCCAGTCCTCGTAACGCCCCAGGCCCAGGTAATCGGTGATTTCGGTCATGGCCGCCGAGTGACGGCTGGAGTCCTGGCGCACATCCAGGCGCACCAGGAACAGGCCGAACGTCACGGCACGGCGCAGGCAGTCGAGCAGTGGGCCATCGGCGATCACGCCCATGCCGCATTCGTGCAAAGACTGGTAGCACAACTGCAGTGGGTCGAGCAGGTCGCGGTTGTTTTGCAACACCTCGGTCGGCGCCGGGATGGTGCTGGTCAACGAGGCGTGGGCCCACTGGCGTGTGGCGCGCAGGCGCTCACGCAGCTGCTTGAGCAAGGCACGATAGGGTTCGACGCTGTCGCCGACTTTGGCTTGCAGCGCCGGGCTGGCCTGCTGCATGGACAGCTCGGAAGCCAGTTGATCAATGTCACGCAGATACAAATCCGCCGCCATCCAACGCGCCAGCAACAACACTTCGCGGGTGACCGGTGCGGTGACATTCGGGTTGCCGTCACGGTCGCCGCCCATCCACGAAGCAAAGCGAATCGGCGCAGCCTCCAAAGGCAGGCGCAGGCCGGTGGCGGCGTGCAGGGCCTGGTCGGCCTTGCGCAGGTAATTGGGAATGGCGTGCCACAGCGAATGCTCGATCACCGCAAAGCCCCACTTGGCCTCATCCACCGGGGTGGGGCGCACGCGCCGGATTTCTTCGGTGTGCCAGGCTTCGGCGATCAGGCGTTGCAAGCGCTCACGGATCTGTTCGCGCTCGGCGGTGGTGAGGTCACGGTGATCCTGCAAGGCCAGTTGCGCGGCGATGGCATCGTACTTTTGGATCAGGGTACGGCGGGCCACTTCGGTGGGGTGGGCGGTGAGCACCAGCTCGATGTCCAGCCGCGCCAATTGCCGGGCCAGGGATTCATTGCTGTGCCCCTCGCGTTGCAGGCGGGCCAGCAACTCCGGTAAGACCCGGGATTCGAACGGCGCGGGTTGCGATTCATCGCGCCGATGAATCAATTGATATTGCTCGGCAATGTTGGCCAGGTTGAGGAACTGGTTGAAGGCCCGCGCCACGGGCAGCAACTCCTGCTCCTGCAACTGGTTGAGGCTGGCGCTCAGTTCATCACCCGCGGCATTCTGCGAAACGGCTCCACGGCGGTCGGCCTTGGCGCCTTTGCGGATCTGCTCGATCTTATCGAGGAAAGCCTCGCCATACTGCTCTCGAATGGTGTTGCCCAACAGCTCACCCAGCAGGTGAACATCCTCACGCAAGCGTGCATCGATATCACTCATCAGCCAATCTCCAGCCAGAAATCCGGGACGCGCAGGGGGTTCAGAGTGCCGCCGACGTCGGTTTCTGACAAGGCCGAACGCAAACGACTTTAAACCTTGGCGCTTGCAGCTAGTCTCAACGATGAGTCGCCGCGTTATTCACGCAGGCGGCTGGTCACTCATCACCGCCTGCGATTGCGGGCTTTATTGAGGTAGCCATGAAAATTCGAGAACTGGCCCAGCATTGGGAAGAAACCGCCAAGGGCCGCCTGACGAAAACTGAATACGCGATTCATCTGGATGTGGAAGCCGCCGCCCGGCTGGCCGCCATTGCCGAGATGTACCCCAAGCGCCACGTCGAAGAACTGCTCGGCGAGCTGATCGGCGCCGCCCTTGAAGAGCTGGAAGCCAGCTTTCCCTACATCCAGGGCCAGCAGGTGATCGCCACCGATGAAGAGGGTGACCCGCTGTATGAAGACGTCGGCCCCACCCCACGTTTTCTCACTTTATCCCGTCGCCACTTGCATGATTTGTCAGCCGTTGCTGACGAACAAAAGCACTGATAAACATTTATTGACGTCAATTAAACCCACGTATTCCGGGCCTTTTACAGGCCCGGAGGTACCGCCACACGCCGCGAAAGTTCCATTTTTTAAACATTGACCAGTCAGTCAGATATTTTTTTAGGCAAATCGCCATATCCGCTGAACTTTTGAAAAAAGCCTCCGGTCACAGCCAGTAGCCATCACGTGTGGAACGGTCGTTTGAACGGACGCCATGTGCTTTACCGACGGGCCCGAAATCGATACGCCCCGATGGATTTTAATGTTTTTCAGGAGTTATCCAATGGAGTTGAAGACGATGAACACCAGCACTGCCAAATCCTCGTTTAACCACCTGCGCGGGCTCAAATTGGCCGCGCTGGCAATCGGCACCAGCTTCGTTCTGGCGGGCTGCGCCGGCAACCCTCCAACCGAGCAGTACGCCGTGACCCAATCGGCCGTCAACAGCGCAGTCAGCGCCGGCGGCACCGAGTACGCGGCGGTGGAAATGAAGTCGGCCCAGGACAAGCTCAAAGAAGCTGAGATTGCCATGCACGACAAGAACTACGACAAGGCTCGCCAACTGGCTGAACAAGCCGAGTGGGATGCCCGCGTCGCTGAGCGTAAAGCCCAGGCTGCCAAGGCTCAACAGGCTGTGAAGGATTCCCAGAAGGCTGTTGACGAGCTGCGTAAAGAAGGCATGCGCCCAGCTGCAATCATGCAGAAGTAAGCCGCAGCCTCTTGACTGCATCGCACCTGATATCGAATTGAAAGGACGACACGACTATGCGTAAACAATTGATGATCCCTGCCCTGCTGGCGATGAGCGTTGCCTTGGCGGCCTGCTCCACCCCGCCGAACGCGAACCTGGAAAATGCGCGGACCAATTTCTCGTCCCTGCAAACCAACCCGCAAGCCACCAAGCTGGCCGCGCTGGAAACCAAAGACGCCAGCGACTGGCTGGACAAGGCTGACAAGGCCTACCGCGACAAGGAAGACGAGAAGAAAGTCGACCAACTGGCCTACCTGACCAACCAGCGCGTTGAAGTGGCCAAGGACACCATCGTCCTGCGCGAATCCGAAGCCAAGCTGAAAAACGCCGGTGACGAACGTGCCCGCGCCCTGCTGGACGCTCGTGATGCGCAAATCAAGCAACTGCAAAACAGCTTGAACGCCAAGCAAACCGATCGCGGCACCCTGGTGACGTTCGGTGACGTGCTGTTCGCTACCAACAAGTCCGACCTGAAGTCCAGCGGCCTGGTGAACATCACCAAACTGGCTCAGTTCCTGCGCGATAACCCAGACCGTAAAGTGATCGTTGAAGGCTACACCGACAGCACCGGTTCTGACTCGTACAACCAGAGCCTGTCTGAGCGTCGTGCTGCTTCCGTTCAACGTGCACTGGCTCAACAAGGCGTGGATATCTCGCGCATCGTGACCCAGGGTTATGGCAAGGAATACCCGGTTGCCGATAACGGCAGCGTTTCCGGCCGTGCCATGAACCGTCGCGTTGAAGTGACCATCTCCAACGACAACCAGCCGGTCAAGCCACGGTCTTCCGTCGCTAACTGATCAATAGCCTGGTAAAAAGCCCCGCCTTTAGGCGGGGCTTTTTCGTTGCCGCTCATGAAAGCGAATTCAAGCTTTAGTAATTGAAGTATCCGACGCTGCTGCGTTGGACATGCCCCCATGGTATTCACGAGCGCTGTCGCCCATTGTTGATGGATAAAATTGAAACGAAAAAAAACCACCAGAAACGGTGGTTTTTTTGACTAGGGAAACTTGATCTTGCGATCAGTATCTTCATCTGGCGGCGTTATCTTGTTGTTATGACGGGAAGTATCAGTTGAGCAACCTGCCAACTGATTACGCGCCTGTTCTTGCGCATCCGCCCGCTCCAACGCCTGATGCGCCCTGGCCATGGCCAGCATATTGCATATCGCATCAATTCTTATCACTGCCTTCCCGCCCCCACTTCGCGTAATTACATTGCCCTTTGTGGCATCAGACGCAATTGGGTTCCAAACAATTTCGTTACGAGATCCTGGCACGTCGATGATGTCTGTAAGGCCGCTGATATGAAAAACCACCGCTAAAAGGCGGGCTCTGGGAGGGATCCCGATCAGTAGTTGATCGAGCCTTGACTCTCTGCACCGTCGATCTGAATTTGGCCTTGGCCCGATGCGCCACCTTCACCGCCTTGTGCACCTTGGGCCGCCTGTTTTTCTGCCAGCAGCTTCTGCAGTTTTTCAAGCAACTCTTCGAGACTGTCATGCCCGCCAGCGCCTTGGGAGCCACCGGAACCTTGAGCGCCTCCAGCGCCCTTGGAGCCACCGGAGCCACCAGAACCAGAACCAGAACCAGAACCAGAATCTTGCGAACCTTCGCCGCGTTTAGCTTCAATTAGCTGTTTGAGCTGTTGAATTTGCTGATCAAGACTTTGCGAAGGGCCCTGGGCGCCTCCCGAATTGCCCACGCCAGCTGAAGATGCTGCGCCAATACCATTCATAAAACGCGTACTCCAGAGTGATAAATGAAAGTGGACTGATCAGCCAGACCAATCAGTCCATCATCTGTGGCGCACGGGTGAAGATGGTTCCAGCCTATAAAAAAGGTTCGGGCGATCCCTGAGCGGCTAACCTGCACACTCAACGGTGTTTTTCATACCACGCGAAGACCCGGGCTCACTGTTGTAGCTGCGGGGTTTCCTGGCCCATGCAACGCACGGCCTGCTTCTTATTGTTCACCAGCACGCCGCTCAAGCCTTTCTGCTCGGTGTCAAACATCACCAACACACCGTCAACGCACTGCGCCACTTGCGCGGCCGGAGTCAGGGAGATTTTGTAATCCTCACCCGGCACGGTCTTGAGCATGGTGAAGTCGCTGAGCAGCAACGCATCTTCCGGCTTGGCGAAGTGCAGGTAGCCGTAGTACCACAGGCAGCCGACGGTACCAATGATGGTACCGATGCCAGTGAGGATCAGCGGGATCATGTTGCGTTCTTCGCTCATTGCGGGCTCTCTGATGAATCAATTTTAGGAATAGGGTAATTCGGAATCTCGCCCAGGCGACGCAGGCCGTTGAAGTGCTGCGGATCGTCCAGATAACGCAGCATGACGGTCTGCCAGGTTTTGTCGGCAAAGGTCTGTACATGGCCGCCGCGGGTAAGCTGCAGCACCCTGGGCGGTGGTGCCGCTTGATACAGGCGGATGCCATTGGCCACCGGCACAATCGGATCATCCAGGCTGTGGAACAGCAACTTGGGCACGCCCGCCAACCGAGGCATGGCATTGATCGCACTGTCACCGTCAGGCACCAGCCACGACAGCGGCACCTGCAACGGCCAGGTTAACCACGAAGTGCTCAGGGCGAATTGTCCTACGTCACGATAACTGGCTGGCACGCCGTCCAGTACCAAGGCTTTCAGTTGAGCTTGACGCTCCGGGTGGGCTGCCAGGTAATGCACGGCCAGTGCACCGCCCAGGCTTTGGCCGAGGATAATGAGCGGCTGACCTTGGGTTTCAGGCGCCTTGTCGATCCAGCTGAATACGGCGTCGATATCTTGGTAGACCGCCGGCAACGATGGCTTGCCTTGCGACAGCCCATAACCGCGATAGTCCAGCAACAGCACTTGATAGCCCTGCTCCGGCAACCACCAACTGCCCCCCAAGTGCCAGGCGAGGTTACCGCCGTTGCCGTGCAAATGCAGGACGGTGCCCTTGAGCGGTACACCGGGTTTGGCCGGCAGCCACCAGGCGTGCAGCTTCACCCCGTCCGCGGTGGTGAGCGTGACGTCGCGGTATTGCAGGTGGGCTTTTTCCGGGGTGAAGGGCAGGCCGGGCTCGGGGTAGAACAGCAAGGCGCTGCAGCCGTTCAATGTGAGTAGCAGGCATAAAATGCCGAGGATTCTCATCCGTTGAAGCCTCATGGTGATTGACGCCCCACTGTAGGAGCGAGCTTGCTCGCGAAGATCGTCAACGATAACGCACTAATACTGAAGAAACTCGGTGCCTGAGCGTTCTTCGCGAGCAAGCTCGCTCCTACAAATTGGATTGCGGGTCAGAGGATATTGGAGTAATCCGCCTCGATCCGATCCAGGCTCAAGTGGTTGAGGAAGTTGGAGAAGCACATCCAGGCCGCCAGCGCGTTCATGTCTCGAAACTGCTCTGGCAGGTACTTGGGCGGCACCACCAGGCCTTCGTCGACCAACTGGCGCAGGGTACGCATGTCTTCAAGGGTGGTCTTGCCGCAGAACAGCAGCGGCACCTGTTCCAGCTTGCCTTTGCGTACGGCGAGCTGGATGTAGTTGTAGACCATGATAAAGCCCTTGAGGTAGGACAAATCCTTGGTAAATGGCAGCCCGGTGGGCACCGAACCCCGGAATACCCGGCTGGCATTGCCATAGCTTTCGGCCATTTCAAAGCCTTGCTCGCGGAAGAATTCGAACACCTGCAGAAAGTCGGCCCCCTCCTCCACCATATGGATGGCGCGGGTACGGTTGGTGAGCTTGCGCAGGCGGCTGGGGTAGGAGGCAAACGTGATGATTTCCATCAGGATCGCCAGGCCTTCCTGGGTGACGGTGGACGACGGCGGGCCCTTGGACAGGAACGTGCAGATCGGCTGGTTCTGGCCGTTAAGGGTGGTGCCCACATGCACCAGGCCTTCATGCACTTCGAGGGCGCGCACGTCGCGGTCGTTGAACATCGCGTCGGCGCGGATCTTGATGTAGTCGGCACCCGCCGCGGCATCGGCGACGATGCCATCGGACTCGAATACCCGAATGGTCTCCTCCGCTTCGCCAAACACCTTGTTCAGACGGGTTTGCAGCAGGCTGACCGCATCCTTGGCGGTGAGGGTCTTGGCTTCGTCCTTGAGGTCGCCCCGGCCGTCGATGTTGTTCAGGTAGTCGGAGAGCATCAGGCCAAGGTCGGCCAGGGTCGGGTCACCGGCGTGAAACGCATCGGAGGCAGCGCCGTACAGCTCCTGGGAAATCAGGCCGAAGTCCTCGGTGCCGCGCGCTTCAAGCATGCGCACCACCATGCGGTATTCGCGGCACATGCGCCGCATGATCTGCCCCACCGGACTGAATTGCCCAAGGCGACGGGTAATGTCACGCTCGATGTTCTGGAATTCCAGCTTCACCGCACTGGAATCGAACGATAGCGGCCGGTTCAGGTAGTAATCACGGTCTACGGCAGGCATCGCCTTGCCCTTGGCCTTGAGGAATCCCTGGCGAATGTTATCGTCCCATTTCACCGCATCGAGGACGCGGATCGGTGTTTGCGCCAGCACAATGCGATCGGACAAGGTGCGTATCGTCTGCTGGTAATCGTCCACCCGGTGCTTCCTCTTTAAACGTTATTGGCCCACGCGCAGGTAGCGCACTGGGCTAGACCGAGGCCAATACCAGGTGCATGTAACGCTTGAGAATTTCAAGCATCTCTTCACCGGTCAGAGGCTCTGCGCCGCCCAACAGGCCCTGATATTCCATCCGACTGATGATAGCCGTCAACACCTTGGCATCCTGCTGCGGCTCACGGGAACCCAATACCTGGAAAAACTGCCCGGTGCCCTGCAACAGGATCTGTTGATGGGAACGTACCAGTTCGGCCAGGCGCGGGTTCAGCAGGGCTTCCTGGCGAAAGGCCTGCTCGGCCATCAGGTATTCGCGGCGGTTGGTCAGTTGGCGCAGCACATAGTCGGCGGTCAGGCGCGCGATGTCATCGGCCAGTTGCGAGCGCGACTGCGCGCTGCCGTCGCCATAGGCGACCATCTCGCGCAACAGGCCTTCGTTGCGCACCCACAGCTTGCCCATGAACGCGGCGCTGCGTTCCACGTACTGGGCGAAGGTATCGGTGAGCAGGTCGTCGATGTCTTTGAAGTAATAGGTGGTGGCCGACAGCGGCACTCCCGCCTCTGCCGCCACTGCCCGGTGACGTACGGCGCGCACGCCATCGCGCACGACGATACGCATGGCCGCATCGAGAATGTCTTGCCGGCGTTGCTCGCTGCCCCGCCGACTGGCCTTGCGGCCCTGGTACTGAACGCTTTCAGCCACGGCAGCAGCAATGCCGGCGGCACCTTCTTGAGCTATTACGCGGTTCACCACACTTCTTCCTTTAGAGGTGACGCGGAGCGTCACAGGGTGCATTCCCACGCAGAGCGTGGGAATGATCACTGACGAACACCACTTGAACAGGCCACATAAAAAAGCCGCCTTATAAAAGGCGGCTTCGGATTTCGCTACGGTTACGCTTGTGGCCGCATGTGCGGGAACAGGATCACGTCGCGGATCGACGGCGAGTTGGTCAACAACATCACCAGACGGTCGATGCCGATGCCTTCACCGGCGGTGGGCGGCATGCCGTATTCCAAGGCCCGCACGAAGTCTGCATCGTAGTGCATGGCTTCGTCGTCACCGGCGTCCTTGTCGGCCACCTGGGCCATGAAACGCTCGGCCTGGTCTTCCGCGTCATTAAGCTCGGAATAGGCGTTGGCGATTTCGCGGCCACCGATGAACAGCTCGAAACGGTCGGTGACGTTCGGGTTGTCGTCGTTGCGACGGGCCAGCGGCGACACTTCGAACGGGTACTGGGTAATGAAGTGCGGCTGCTCCAGCTTGTGCTCCACCAGCTCTTCGAAAATCATCACCTGCAGCTTGCCCAGGCCTTCGAAGCCCAGCACCTTGGCGCCAGCTTTCTTGGCAATGGCACGAGCCTTGTCGATGTCGTTGAGGTCGTCAGCGGTCAGCTCGGGGTTGTACTTGAGGATCGAGTCGAACACCGACAGGCGCACGAACGGCTCACCGAAGTGGAACACCTTGTCGCCGTACGGCACGTCGGTGCTGCCCAGCACCAGCTGTGCCAGCTCGCGGAACAGTTCTTCGGTCAGGTCCATGTTGTCTTCGTAGTCGGCGTAGGCCTGGTAGAACTCCAACATGGTGAATTCTGGGTTGTGACGGGTCGAGACGCCTTCGTTACGGAAGTTGCGGTTGATCTCAAACACCTTTTCAAAGCCGCCAACAACAAGACGCTTGAGGTACAGCTCCGGCGCGATACGCAGGAACATTTCCATGTCCAGCGCGTTGTGGTGGGTTTCGAACGGCTTGGCTGCGGCACCACCGGGGATGGTCTGCAGCATCGGGGTTTCCACTTCCAGGAAGTCACGCTGCATCAGGAAGCTGCGGATGTGGGCAATGACTTGCGAACGCACGCGGAAGGTCTGGCGCACGTCTTCGTTGACGATCAGGTCAACGTAGCGCTGGCGATAGCGCTGTTCGGTGTCGGTCAGGCCGTGGTGCTTGTCTGGCAGCGGGCGCAGGGACTTGGTCAGCAGGCGCACGTTGGTCATCTCGACGTACAGGTCGCCCTTGCCGGAACGGGCCAGGGTGCCTTCGGCTGCGATGATGTCGCCCATGTCCCAGGTTTTCACCGAGGCCAGAGTTTCTTCGGACAGGGTCTTGCGGTTGACGTAGACCTGGATGCGACCGGTCATGTCCTGGATCACCATGAACGAGCCACGGTTAAGCATGATGCGACCTGCCACCTTGACCGGGATCGCAGCCTCTGCCAGTTCTTCCTTGGTCTTGTCCGCGTATTGCTTCTGCAAGGCATCGCAGTAGTTGTCGCGGCGGAAGTCGTTGGGGAAGGCGTTACCCTTGGCGCGCTCGGCAGCAAGCTTTTCCTTGCGCAGGGCGATCAGGGAGTTTTCTTCCTGTTGCAGGGCTTGCGGGTCGAGTTGTTGGTCGCTCATGTCTTTTGAAATTCCATCACAGGTACGTTTTCCCCAACCTTCGGCTGGGGATCGCGGGCAAGCCCGCTCCTACAGAATAATTTAGAGGCCGGATTTCAGGCTGGCTTCCAGGTATTCGTCGATATCGCCGTCGAGTACCTTGTCGCAGTCGCTGCGTTCGATGTTAGTGCGCAGATCCTTGATCCGCGAGGCATCGAGCACGTACGAACGGATCTGGTGGCCCCAGCCGATATCCGACTTGGTGTCTTCCAGCGCCTGGGAAGCGGCGTTGCGCTTCTGCATTTCCTGCTCGTACAACTTGGCCCGCAGCATTTTCATGGCGGTGTCCTTGTTGGCGTGCTGGGAACGTTCGTTCTGGCAACTGACCACGGTGTTGGTCGGTACGTGGGTAATACGTACGGCCGAGTCAGTGGTGTTTACGTGCTGGCCACCGGCACCGGAGGAACGGTAGGTGTCGATCCGCAGGTCGGCCGGGTTGATCTCGATTTCCACCTTGTCGTCGATCTCTGGCGAGACGAACACCGCAGAGAATGAGGTGTGGCGACGGTTGCCGGAGTCGAACGGGCTCTTGCGCACCAGGCGGTGCACGCCAATCTCTGTGCGCAGCCAGCCAAAGGCGTATTCGCCCTTGATGTGCACGGTCGCGCCCTTGATACCGGCCACTTCACCGGCGGACAGTTCCATGATGGTCGCGTCGAAACCGCGTTTGTCGGCCCAGCGCAGGTACATGCGCAGCAGGATGTTGGCCCAGTCCTGGGCCTCGGTGCCGCCGGAACCGGCCTGGATATCCAGGTAGGCGTTGTTCGGGTCCATTTCATGGCTGAACATGCGGCGGAATTCAAGCTTGGCGAGGTTTTCCTCGAGACGGGCCAGCTCGGCGACAACATCGCCCACTGCGCCTTCGTCGTTTTCTTCGACGGCCATGTCCAGCAGGTCGCGGCAATCACCCAGGCCGGTGTTCAGTTCGTCGAGGGTATCGACGATCTGTGCCAGCGCAGCGCGCTCGCGCCCCAGTTCCTGGGCGTATTCAGGTTTGTTCCAGACACTCGGATCTTCAAGCTCGCGATTGACCTCGGTCAGACGCTCATGCTTTTGATCGTAGTCAAAGATACCCCCGAATAGTTTCGGAGCGCTCGGACAGGTCCTTGATGGTGTTAAGGATCGGGTTGATTTCCATGGCGGGCAGCACTCGTTGGCGAACTTTTGAAAGCCGGCGAGTATAACGGCAAACGGCTGGAAACGGCAGCCCGCTTGGTCGATTCTGCCAAGACAGCGCTTCCCTCTCGTCACGCTTGCTTCGGTGACAGACACGCGACCATCACAGCATTTCCTATAGGTTGACGATGCCGCGCGTTAGAAAACCCGACCTACTACTCGCTAAAACCAGACCGCTCATCTGTTTATACAAATAATTTGAAAAATCAAATCAGAGCCTGCCTAAAAGACCACAAACCAACCCACTCCAATAAAAACAAACAATTAGGTTTCTAGCCAAATCATCCTAAGACTCAAGTCACAAACATACAAGAATATAAATACATCAGTTTCAGAACCGTCTTACAAAGACTCCTACACGCATAAAATCAAATCAAAACGCCATCAGTTTTTTCTTTCTTCCCTCTCAAATAAGTTTGATCAAAGCGCCTGAGTTTTTTTCTTCAGGACGCACAAACTCTAACGATCACTCTCATAAAAATGGAGAGGCCCTATGGCACAACAAGGGTGGCAGCCAGGACAACCTTTAGAACTCAAACCGACGATAATTACCGCAGGGAGACGAAACACTTATTGGGGTGGTGAAGGCGGAGGCTACGTAGGAAGTGGAGATGGCTGGGGCCTTCAAGAAGGACCACGTCGAGGTGAAGGAGACCGCAGCCGCTTCAAGCAGTTTGACTTCCCTAGCACCACCGCCGATTTCATTGGAGAGCAAAAGTACAATCAATCCTTGATTGACGCGGAGTACAGCGCACGGTTCGCAACGCTCACTACTGACACTGAACGCGAACTCGCAGAGAAACAGCACGCCGCGAAAGCTTCACAGGCACTCACAGAGACAGCCTCAGCCATTCTCGATCAAAAAATCGCATTTGAAATCATCGACGCGAAAAAATCCAAATACGCCAGTACTGCGCCACTCATCTATGGGCTCTATGATCAAAGCCCTTTTTACCTGATGGAAAACTTAACGTATACAAAGCTACGTGAAACGCTTGCCTCTTCTGACCCAATAAAAAATCTGGGCGATGCCTACACACTTTACGACAACGTCTGGAGGGCCGCACAAGAACTCAAGGCTCTCTCGCTCTCCATAGACATTCTGACTAAAAAACTTTCAGGGTTGGCAAAGGCCCGGCAAACGCTGGAGGCCAATTTAGCCGAACATGATCCTGGCTGGGCAAATTTACACAATGAGTATCTGAAGGCCATTGCAGATGAGTTGGAAATTCAGGTGCAGTTGCTGCCGGAATACCTGCAGGTGGAACTCGCCTCTCTTGCCGGTTCGGTCGTTGGATTGACACCCAACCAGACCCTCATGCTTTACAAAAACACACTGGACAAAATGATCGTAGAAACGATGGCTGCGATCAAACCGATTGACCCACCGTTAGCCATAAACCGGAACGGGTTGATGATTTACTATCCCGCAGCCAACCCACGGGTTACACCGCCACTGAGCAAACCCGAGCTTGAGGGACTCAAACAGCTTATTTATCTGCAGCAGAATACCGCTCTTGGGGTGAGATGGCTCAGCCATCATGACTTTGTGCTGAAGTCAGAGTCCGCGCGGTTTCTTGCCAACGCCTCCAATGCAATCAGCGACCTCGCGGAACGTGCGCAGCAGATAGCAACGGCCCAGGCGCGTATTGAAGCGGTACGAGTAGCCAATACCTATCGACTGTCGGGCACTGCTGCTGCGACTCAAGCGATAGTCATGACCTCAGTCGGGACTATCGCTACAGCAGAGGGGGTTACCGTCACGCTGCGAGCCGCTATTGGGTCAGCAGTGGCCGCATTGACGGAGTTGGCCGCCAGTACAGCCAGTGGCTTAATGGTCGGTGTTTCAGCGCTGATCTATTCTCCCAAACTCGCGAACGGAGAACTTCCAGAGCGTTATGCGCTTGGCACACCGATCTCAACCTTGGTACCAGACCTCGACGAGTCGACGATAAGTTCGGCAGTCAACGGCACAATCGACCTGCCGGTTCGAATGAGTTCGAAGACGGCTGCGGATGGGCGGTCAGAAGTTTTTGTGGTCAACGCCGATGGTGCAAGCGTGCCTTCCAAGGTCAATGTGGTTGCTGCGACCTATGATCCTGGGCAGAAGGTATACACCGTCACGACAAGTGACATTCCACCAAGAACGTTGATTTGGACACCTATCGTTGCCCCTGGGGATAGCTCAACAACGCTGCCCATTGGCGAGTCTGATCCCCCCATTTACGCTGGCGCTACGGTTACTCCAGTTGAAGTCAGGATTGATTCGTTTCCGGGAATTAGGGAGGCCAGTTTTGATGATTTCATAACCGTGTTCCCAATAGATTCGGGACTGCCTCCCATCTATGTGATGTTTAGGGATAGGCGGGAGGAACCAGGAGTTGCTACGGGGACCGGACAAACAGTCACAGGCATTTGGCTCGGAGCGCCAACTGAGGCAGAGGGTGCTCCTATCCCCTCCCAAATTGCCGATCTACTACGTGGAAGGGAATTCAAAAACTTTAAGACATATAGAGAAGCCCTTTGGCGTGCTGTGGCAGCAGACTCTGAGCTATCCGAACAGTTCATCATTCTGAATCGAGAGCGTATGGCGACAGGAAAAGCAGCTAAGACAAAGAAATCAGGCGCGTTAGGAAGCCGCACTTCCTTTGAAATTCATCATCTGACAGAAGTTTCGAAGGGTGGTGATGTCTATAATGCTGAAAATTTACGCATATTAACCCCTAAACGTCACATGGAACTTCATAAGAAAGGAGCCAAACAATGAAACTCAAACAAAGCTTTTCCGAGTATACAAAAGATGAGTTTCTACTACTCATGCAAGAAATATTCAAGGAAAACACCGCTCCAACCGATGAGCGACTAGATAAGCTTTTGCAACACTTTGAGTTAATTACTGAACACCCGGCAGGAACAGACCTTATTTATTACGCCGCATCGGATGCAGAAAGTACAATTGAAGCCATAACTGAAAGAGTTGAAAACTGGCGAGCCACCAATAACAAGCCTGGATTTAAGGTTGAGCCATAATAAATACGGCCATTAAACTACTGATATTTAGAGCGGCGTTTCTACTCAACGCCCCTACGTTTTTTTCTAAACCAGGAAAAACTCTGAAGTTTAAATGTGTGAGGGGCAACCTTCCCACATTTGAATTGGTGTACAGCCCTCGGGTCATTCGATACCAACCTGATTACGCCCATTATGCTTGGCCGTGTACAGTCCCTTGTCCGCCGCCATGATCAACTGCCGGCAGTCCGTACCCTGGACCAGCGTCACCGTCGACAGCCCAATACTGATGGTCAGGCTGGCACCTTCAACCGGGGCTGATGTTCCAAAACTTCACAAGCGTATTCACGGCGAAGGTAATTAAGATGAAAACATCAATTTCCGAGTACACAGAAAGCGAGTTTTTAAGCTTTGTAATCTCTCTTTGTGACAGCAGCGTTCGCACCGAAGAAGAAGACATTGAAATGGTTTTCGAGTTTGAACGCCTGACGGAGCACCCGGACGGAGCAGATCTAATCTACTACCCAAGAGATGGTAGAGAGGACAGCCCAGAAGGCATTGTAAAAGAGGTCAAAGAGTGGCGGGCGAATAATGGCAAGCCTGGATTCAGAATAGAATAACGCCGTCCTGCCCCCTGCCATCGGCTCTACAACGATGGCAGATGTCTTAGCTCAAAAACGTTTCATATGTAATCAATTCGGATGAGTACGAAACTCAGGAGTGCAAGGGGGAAGTCCCCCTCTCACATTGAAGTTGGCCTCTAATTACTCGATACCCACCTGATTACGCCCATTGTTCTTGGCCGTGTACAACCCCTTGTCCGCCGCCATGATCAACTGCCGACAGTCCGTGCCCTGAGCCGGCGTCAACGTCGACAGCCCAATACTGATGGTCAGGCTGGCACCTTCAGCCGGGGCGATGTGCGGGATTTTCAATGCCGCCACCGCCATGCGCAGTTTTTCCGCGACCAGGCGTGCGCCGCCCGGCGAGGTGCTGGGCAGGACCAGCGCGAACTCTTCGCCGCCGTAGCGCGCCGGCAAATCCGAAGGTCGGCTGCTGGCTTCACGGATGGTGTTGGCGACTTTGCGCAAGGCTTCGTCGCCCTCGACGTGGCCGAAGCTGTCGTTGAAGGTCTTGAAGAAGTCCACGTCGATCATCAGCAACGACAGCTGGGTCTGGTCGCGCATGGCGCGGCGCCATTCCAGCTCCAGGTATTCGTCGAAGTGGCGGCGGTTGGACAGCCCGGTCAGGCCGTCGGAGTTCATCAGGCGTTGCAGCACCAGGTTGGTGTCCAGCAACTGTTGCTGGCTGACGCGCAACGCGCGGTAGGCTGCGTCGCGCTGCAACAGGGTCATGTAGGAGCGCGAGTGATAGCGGATGCGCGCCACCAGTTCGATGTTGTCCGGCAGCTTGACCAGGTAATCGTTGGCCCCGGCCGCAAAGGCCGCGCTCTTGATCAGCGGGTCCTCTTTGGTGGACAGCACAATGATCGGGATATTCGCGGTGGCCGGGTGATTGCGGTACTCGCGCACCAGGGTCAGGCCGTCCAGGCCCGGCATCACCAGGTCTTGCAGGATCACCGTAGGCTTGATGCGGATCGCCTGGGCAATGGCCTGGTGCGGGTCGGCGCAAAAGTGGAAGTCGATGTTTTCTTCATGGGCCAGGCCACGCCGCACGGCTTCACCGATCATGGCCTGGTCGTCGACCAGCAACACCATGGCGGCGTTTTCGTCGGTCTTGAAGTCGTCGAGCTGTAAATCATTCATGTGCAGTCACCTGAATTACTACCTGCAAGCCAGCACGGCGGGAGATTCTTGTTCATTTTGCAAAGACCTCCAGCAATCGGGGCGCAATTCTATCCAGTGGGCGAATTTCAACAGCAGCATCAATCGCCGCCGCCGCTTTGGGCATGCCATACACCGCCGAGCTCTGTTGGTCCTGGGCGATGGTCAAATATCCTTGTTCGCGCATCAGCTTGAGGCCCTGGGCGCCGTCGCGCCCCATGCCGGTGAGCAACACGCCGACGGCGTCACCGTTCCAGTGGCTGGCGACGCTTTCGAAAAATACGTCGATCGACGGCCGGTAAATCTCGTTCACCGGCTCTGCGGTATAGGCTAGCGTGCCATTTTTCAACAAGCGAATATGGTGGTTGGTGCCGGCCAGCAATACCACGCCGGGTTGAGGCGGCTCGCCTTCACAGGCCAGGCGCACCGGCAGGCCGGAAGCGCTGCTCAGCCATTCGGCCATGCCGGCGGCAAACACCTGGTCCACATGCTGCACCAGCACGATGGCGGCGGGAAAATCCCGGGGCAACCCCTTGAGCAGCACTTCCAGAGCCGCCGGCCCACCGGCGGAAGATCCAATCGCCACCAGCCGTTGACGCTTGCCAGTGACCCTCTGCGGCGGGGTTTCGGCACGCACCCGCGTGCCGCGCTGGCCGATCAGCCAGCCAATATTGAGGATCTTGCGCAGCAGGGGCGCCGCCGCATCCTTGGGGTTGCCCACGCCCAGTGCCGGGGTGTCCACCACATCCAGGGCGCCATGGCCCATGGCTTCAAATACGCGGCTGACGTTGGCCTGGCGGTCGACAGTGACAATCACAATCGGGCAAGGCGTGTCGGCCATGATCTGGCGGGTGGCCTCCACACCGTCCATCACCGGCATGATCAAGTCCATCAGGATCAGGTCCGGGGTCAGCTCGGCGCAACGCTGCACCGCTTCCAGGCCATTGCTGGCCACCCACACCACCTCGTGGGCGGGCTCGTAACTCAGGGCGCGGCGCAAGGCCTCCACCGCCAGGGGCATGTCATTGACGATCGCAATCCTCATGCCCGGGCGCCTCCAATCAGTTCAACCACGGCGTCGAGCAAGGCGTCGTCATGGAAACTGGCTTTGGCTAGATAATAGTCGGCCCCGGCGTCGAGGCCACGGCGGCGGTCTTCTTCACGATCCTTGTAGGAAACCACCATCACCGGCAACGATTGCAGGCGACTGTCACGGCGCAAAAGTGTGACCAATTCAATACCGTCCATGCGAGGCATATCAATATCCGTGATAAGCAGGTCGAAGTCCTCGGAGCGCAATGCGTTCCAGCCATCCATGCCATCGACCGCCACGGCAACTTCATAACCACGGTTGAGTAACAATTTGCGTTGCAGCTCGCGCACCGTCAGTGAGTCGTCCACCACCAGCACACGCTTGCGCGGCGCTTCGGTGGCCTGCTGGCTGCGCCGGGCGATGCGCTCCAGGCGGCCGGTGTTGAGCAATTTGTCCACCGAGCGCAGCATGTCTTCGACGTCGACGATCAACACCACGGAGCCGTCATCGAGCAGGGCTCCGGCGGAAATGTCCTGGACCTTGCCCAGGCGATCATCCAGTGGCAACACCACCAGGGTGCGCTCGCCGATAAAGCGCTCCACGGCAATCCCGTACACGGCATCGCGCTCGCGGATCACCACCACTTTCAAGGTATCTGACGGGGTCTGCCCCGGCGGGCGCTGCAGCAACTGGCTGGCGGCAACCAGGCCGACATGACGGCCCTCATGCCAGAAGTGCTGGCGGCCTTCCAACTGCACGATATCGTCGGGGGCCAGGTCGCACATGCGTTCGATATGCGCCAGGGGAAAGGCATAGGCTTCTTCGCCGACCTCCACCACCAGGCTGCGCACCACGGACAAGGTCAACGGCACCTCCAGATGGAAGCGACTGCCCTGCCCTGCTGTCTGTTCCAGCACCACCGCGCCGCGCAACTGGCGAACCATGTGCTGCACCGCGTCCAGGCCCACACCGCGCCCGGACACTTCGGTGACCTTGTCACGCAGGCTGAACCCCGGCAGGAACAGGAACGTGAGCAGTTCTTCTTCGCTCAGGCGCAGGGCCGTTTCCACCGGCGACAAATTCCGGTCGACAATGGTGCCGCGCAGGCGCTCGAGGTCGACACCGTTGCCGTCATCGCTCAACTCCAGCACCAGCAGCCCGGCCTGATGGGACGCGCGCAGGCGAATCAAGCCTTCGGCCGGTTTGCCCGCCAGCACGCGCTGCTCAGGGGTTTCGATACCGTGGTCGACCGCATTGCGCAATAAATGGGTGAGCGGGGCCTCGAGTTTTTCCAGCACGTCACGGTCGACCTGGGTCTTTTCGCCCTCGATCTCCAGGCGCACTTGCTTGCCCAGGCTGCGACCGAGATCACGCACCATGCGCACCTGGCCGGCCAGCACATCGGCAAACGGCCGCATGCGGCAGGCCAATGCGGTGTCGTAGAGCACCTGGGCGCGCTGGCCGGCCTGCCAGCCGAACTCATCCAGCTCGGCGTTTTTTTCCGCCAGCAGGGCCTGGGCTTCACTCAGCAGGCGACGGGTATCGGCCAGGGCTTCCTGGGCTTCCAGGTTCAAATCCAGGGATTTGAGCTGGCCATCCAGGGCGTCGAGGGCACGCAAGCTGTTGCTCTGAATGCGCTTGAGCCGCTGCAGACTGGCCAGGTATGGCTTGAGCCGCTGGGTTTCCACCAGGGATTTGCTGGACAAGTCCAACAGGCTGTTCAAGCGCTCGGCTGTGACCCGCAGCACACGCTCGCCGCCTTCGGTCATGCGCTTGTTCTGGCGCGGCGCTTCACTGCCGAGCGGTGGCGCGGGCTCCAGCTCAGGCTCCAGCAGCAAGGCGTCAATCCGCGGCGCGGAGATGGGCTCGGTTTTTGGCACCGGCGTGGCAATCGGCTGCGAGGGGTCGAGCAAGCGCTCCATCAGCGCAACGTACGCCTCGATATCCGCCGGCCCCACATCGTTGCCCGGGGTGGCGATACGCATCAGTAGGTCGGTGCCTTGCAGCAACGCGTCGATATGTTCAGGTTGCAGGTACAGGCGGCCTTCCTGGGCGCTGACCAGGCAGTCTTCCATGACATGGGCCACGCTGACCCCGGCATCCACGCCGACAATCCGCGCCGCCCCTTTGAGTGAATGCGCGGCGCGCATGCAGGCTTCGAGCTGGTCGGCCTGGGTCGGGTTGCGCTCCAGCGCCAGCAGGCCCGCGCTCAGCACCTGGGTCTGCGCATCGGCTTCCAGGCTGAACAGTTCCAACAGCGAGGCATCGCGCATCTGGTCGGGGGTCATGCGAGGCTCCGGGTCACGGCGGACAACAATTGCGCTTCGTCCAGCCAGCGCAGGCTGCGGCCTTTCCACTGCAACACGCCTTGGGTGTAGCGGGCGCTGGCCTGGGTACCGGAAACCGACGCGGCCTTCAAGGTACGCTCATCAATGGCGTGGATGCCGTCTACCTCATCCACCGGTACCACGACCGGGCCGTCCTGGGCAGCGATGATCAGCATGCGCGGCATGATCCGCCCGCCGCTGGCGCCGGTACTGGTGCTGTCCAGGCCCAACAGTTCCACCAGTGACAGGCATGCCACCAGCGCCCCGCGTACGTTGGCCACGCCCAGCAGCGCCCGGGAGCGCTGGTGCGGCAGCGAGTGAATTGGCTGCAACGGCGCCACTTCCACCAGGCAGCGGGTGGCGATACCGAGCCATTCTTCGCCGAGGCGGAACATCAACAGCGAACGGGTGACCACCTCGTTATCCGCTTCGGCAGTTGCCTGCGCGTGATGGTCGTCCTGTTGCAGGGCGTAGCGGTCAAGCAGGCGCGTGGCGGCGGCGGAATACACCGAGCAATTGCGGCAGTGGATGTGCTCGGCCAACAACGGGCAGGACTTGTCGCCATGAATACCGATGCGGTTCCAACAGTCGTCAATGGCTTGGCTATCGGTCAGCGTCAGGTCCAGGCCTGCGGTGTCGAGCACGTCAGGGCTACTCATCGTTTGGACTCACTGTCAGCTCGCTCGCTACGGGCGGCGCGTGCCTGAAGACGACGCGCGCCGGCACTGTCGCCCTGGGACTCGAGCAACGCGGCCAGGTGCATCAGGGCCTGGGGATGCTGCGGTTCCAGATACAGGGCTTTTCGATAGTACCCCTGGGCCTCCAGGGCACTGCCAGCCACATCGCTGAGCAGCCCCAACCAGTAAAACACCTGGGCGGCCGGTGGGTGGCTGCTCAAATACCGCTCGCAGGCCGCACGGGCCTCGGCACTTTTGCCCTCGTTGGCCAGGGTTGCGATCTGGCTGAGCAGATCCCCGGCATCGGTAGGCACTACTTTGACCGGTGGCACGTGGGGGCTGACCGTGCTGAACGGCCGCGGCTTGAGCGGTATCGGCGCCGCCCTGCGCTGCGGTAGCGGCGCGGGCGTCGGTTTGACCACAGGTGCTGGCGGCGGGGTCGGTTCAACATGCCGACTGAAAGCAAAGGACTGCGGCACACCGATGGAGCGCATGCCGTGGCGCCCCAGCAGGCTGCCCTCGGCCGGGCCGATAAACAGCACGCCGTCTACGTGAGTCAACGCCTTGAGCACATCAAAAACTTGTTTCTGGGTCGGCTGGTCGAAGTAGATCAGCAGGTTGCGGCAGAACACAAAATCGTAGGTTGGCTCGTTCGCCAGCAGTGCCGGGTCCAGCAAGTTGCCGACTTGCAGGCGCACTTGTTCGCGTACCCGGTCGGCGATGCGGTAATTACCTGCGTCTTCAGTGAAGTGGCGGTCACGAAACTCAAGGTCGGCGCCGCGAAACGAGTTCTTGCCGTACACACCCCGACGCGCGCGCTCCACCGAGAGCGGGCTGACGTCCATGCCCTGCACTTTGAACTGGTGGGGCGCCAAACCCGCATCGAGCAAAGCCATGGCAATCGAATAGGGCTCTTCGCCGGTCGAACACGGCAGGCTGAGAATACGCAGGGCGCGCAGCTGATTGATCTCGGCCAGACGCACCTGGGCCAGGCGGGCCAGGGTGGCAAAGGATTCGGGATAGCGGAAAAACCAGGTCTCGGGGACGATCACCGCTTCGATCAGCGCCTGCTGCTCGTCATGGGAGGTTTGCAGGTGTTGCCAGTAAGCCTGCGCCGACGGCGACTGGGACGACTGGCAGCGCTGGCGCACCGCGCGTTCGATAATCGCCTCGCCCACCGAAGCGACGTCCAGGCCGATGCGTTCTTTCAAAAACGCGAAAAACCGCGGGTCATTGCTCATAGGCTCAACTCGGCGGAAAACAGCAAGGCGCGCACTGGCGCGGTCAACAGATCCGCAACGCCAATCCACTGCATCAAGCCCTGGGCATCTTCACGCACCGGCCCCAGGTACGGCGCCTGCCGGTTGTCCAGGCCATAGGGCTGGAACTCGGCGGGGTCGCAACGCAGGGTGTCGGTGGCCTGTTCCAGGATCAGCCCCAGCCAACGCGCTTCACTCCAGGGCTGCGGTTGATAATTGACCAACACCAGGCGCGTACTGGTGCGCGCCTGGGCCGAAGTGCCGAAGGTCAGCGCGCTCAAGTCGATGACCGGCACCAGCACCCCACGATGGGCGAAGATACCCGCCACCCATAAGGGCGCTTGGGCGATAGGTTTGAGCGCCAGGCGCGGCAGCACCTCGGCCACTTCGGTGGCCTTGAGGGCAAAGCGTTCGTTGCCGATGCGAAACACCAGGAACAACGCCTTTTTCGCTGCCGGGACGGCACCGCGTTTAGCCGCGAGCTCGCTCATCAGACTTTGAAACGCGAGACGCCGCTGCGCAGACCGACCGCAACCTGGCTCAGTTCATCAATGGCAAAGCTGGCCTGACGCAGGGATTCGACGGTCTGGCTGCTGGCATCGCCCAATTGCACCAGCGCGTGGTTGATCTGCTCGGCGCCGGTGGCCTGGGCCTGCATGCCTTCGTTGACCATCAACACCCGCGGCGCCAAAGCTTGTACCTGATGGATGATCTGCGACAGTTGCTCGCCCACTTGTTGCACCTCAGACATGCCCCGGCGCACCTCCTCGGAGAACTTGTCCATGCCCATCACCCCCGCCGACACCGCCGACTGGATCTCGCGCACCATCTGTTCGATGTCGTAAGTCGCCACGGCGGTCTGATCGGCCAGGCGGCGCACTTCGGTGGCAACCACGGCAAAGCCGCGCCCGTATTCACCGGCTTTCTCTGCCTCGATGGCCGCATTCAGGGACAACAGGTTGGTCTGGTCGGCCACCTTGACGATAGTCACTACCACTTGGTTGATGTTGCCGGCCTTCTCATTGAGGATCGCCAGCTTGGCGTTGACCAGGTCGGCAGCCCCCATCACCGAGTGCATGGTCTCTTCCATGCGGGCCAGGCCCTGCTGGCCGGAACCTGCTGCTACCGAGGCCTGATCGGCGGCGGTGGACACTTCGGTCATGGTGCGGACCAAGTCTTTGGACGTGGCGGCGATTTCGCGGGAAGTGGCGCCGATTTCGGTGGTCGTCGCTGCCGTTTCGGTAGCAGTCGCCTGCTGCTGCTTGGAAGTCGCGGCAATCTCGGTGACCGAGGTAGTGACCTGCACCGATGAACGCTGCGCTTGGGACACCAGGGCTGTCAGCTCGGTCATCATGTCGTTGAAGCCGGTTTCAACCGCGTTGAATTCGTCCTTGCGCTCCAGGTTAAGGCGCTTGCTCAGGTCGCCGGTGCGCATGACTTCGAGGATTTGAACGATGCGCTGCATCGGCGCCATGATCGCGCGCATCAGCAACAGGCCGCACAGCGCGGCGGCGAGAATCGCCAGCAACAGCGAGACGCCCATGCTGATCTTCGCGGCCGCTACCGCATCATCAATGGCGGCGGTGGCGTTGTCGGCGACCTGTTTGTTCTCATTGATAATGTCGTTGAGCTTCATGCGGCCTGCGGTCCAGGCGGGGGTCAGTTGCTCGTTGAACAACCGCAGCGCTTCGGCTGCGTTATTGCTCTGATGGGCCGCCAGGACCTGGGCGAGAATCTGGTTGTAGTTCTGGTGCAGTTTTTCGAAGGCATCGAATTCGGTGCGATCCTGGGTGATATTGATCGTCCCTGCGTAGCTGGCCATATGTTGCTCAAGCCGCGCTTCGAAAGACTTGTAATCCTGTTTGTCGGTTTCGGAAATACCCTGATTCTCGTGGATGCCGACCAACTCCTGGGTTTGCAGGTAGCTGTCGACCCAGGCGCTGCGAATCATCGAGCTGAAAAACACCCCGGGCACCGCATCGTCTCGGACTGAGTTTTCGCTGATTTCGATTTTCAGCAGGCGCGAATACGAGACCACGACCATCAGCAGCATGATCGCGATAATTACCGCAAAGCTCGCCAAAATCCTTTGGCGCAGGGTCCAGTTCTTCACAGTAATTCCTCGCAGGGCCATTCAAATGGAGGGGAGTATAGCTGAGCGGCTGCGCGCTTTTATCAAGGCTTTTGATGTGCAGTGCACAGAATGCAGATGTGCTTGCGTTGGCCATAGGTATCTACACAATTTTGGTACGGCGCTGGACCTGTGGCGAGGGAGCTTGCTCCCGTGGCGGCCTGACTGCCGACGCATCTCTACCTGACACCCCAGGATCCAAATGTGGGAGCTGGCTTGCCTGCGATGACGGCCTTCCAGCCGACACAGCTATACCGAGTACATATCCATTCCTGCGGTAACGGCCACTTAGGGTTCCGCCCTGACGGCGGCTCACTTTGCAAAAGCGGCAAAGTAAGCAAAACGCTCTTGCCCCACCACTCGGCACCTCGCCTAGGCTCGGTGTGCCCGTAATCCGCCAGTGATTTGGGGGGCCGCCGCCACGCGCCATCCATGGCGCGGGGCGGCTAAACCGGCATCCCTGCCGGTTTACCCCCCAAATCCCTGTCGAATTCCGGCCAGCGTGGTTTGACGGGGCGCCTAAGATCAAGATCAAAAGCAGATCAAGAGCAAGAGCAAGAGCGGTTCGCTTCGCATCGTGGTTACGGTGTGGGTACCTATGCCGCGATGGGGTGAGTCAGTCGGAAATAGAGTGACTGGTCTAGCGCATTCGCGAGCAATGCCCGCTCCCACAGGTTTGACTGGCGTGTGGCCCTATTTACGCGTTAAGCCGTACTTGTTTTTCCAACTCCAGCTTCAAGCCTGGTTCAAGTTTCAGCTGGCGGGCCAGTTCGTCCAGGTAGGCTTTTTCCATGAAGTTTTCTTCGTCCACCAGCATCACGCTGGCGATGTACATTTCGGCGGCCATTTCCGGGGTGCTGGCGGCGCGGGCGACGTCGGTGGGGTCCAGGGGTTTGTTGAGTTCGGCGTGTAGCCAGTGTTGCAGTTCCTGGTCGTTATCCAGCTTGGTAAATTCGCCTTCGATCAAGGCGCGCTCGCGCTCATCCACATGCCCGTCAGCCTTGGCCGCGGCTACCAGTGCCTTGAGAATGCCCTGGCTGTGTTGCTCCACCTGGGCCGGTGGCAGACGGTCGATGGTTTGCGGCTCGCCTTGGGGGGCGCTGGCCTGTTGGGCTTGCCAGTTGCCGTAAGCCTTGTAGGCAATCACACCGAGTGCGGCCAGGCCGCCGTAGGTGAGCGCCTTGCCGCCGAATTTGCGTGCTTTCTTGTTACCCAGCAGCAAGCCCATGGCTCCCGCTGCCAGGGCGCCGCCGCCGGCACCGCCGAGCATGCTGCCGAGCCCGCCACCGCTGAGCAAGCCGCCGAGGGCGCCCTTGTCATTGGACTTGCGTTGGCCGCCGGCCTTGTTTTGCAACATGTCCTGGCCAGACTTGAGCAACTGATCGAGCAATCCACGGGTATTCATTCGTAGCCTCCAGACACTTGGGTTCGTAGGACCAATAGGCCTCCAGCGTAAGGCTAAGTGCCAAAAAGCCGCGATCTAGAGTGCTTCCAGATGTAACGTTCTACTGCGATGCTGGAAATGTCTTGTTGCACATGCAACGCCATCATCCCGCCATCAATCAATTTGCCTTGTTCATCGAACCGCTTAAGCTATCCGGCGTCTGTTTATTGTCCGTTGCGTTTGGCCGAAGGCATGTCCGAACCGTTATTTCTGATCCGCTACGTGCCAGGAACGGCGCGGGATTTGCTCACGACAGGTTGTCTCTATGCACCGCAGGAATTTGCTCAAAGCATCCATGGCCATTGCGGCTTACACCGGTTTGTCGGCCAGTGGCCTGCTGGCCGCGCAGGCCTGGGCCGGGAATCGGGCTGCCGATGGCAAGGCCGTGGCGTTCGATTTCGAATCGCTCAAGGCCCAGGCCAAGCAATTGGCCACCCGTGGCTACCAGGACACTAAGCAGGTGCTGCCGCCGACCCTGGCCACCATGACCCCGCAGAATTTCAACGCCATTGGCTATGACCGTAACCATTCGCTGTGGAGGGAGTTGAACGGCCAACTGGACGTGCAGTTCTTCCACGTCGGCATGGGTTTCAAAACGCCGGTGCGCATGCACAGCGTCGACCCCAAGACCCGTGAAGCCCGCGAAGTGCACTTTCGCCCTTCGCTGTTCAACTATGAAAAAACCACGGTGGACACCCAGCAACTGACCGGCGACCTGGGTTTCTCCGGTTTCAAGCTGTTCAAGGCGCCGGAGCTGGACCGCCATGATGTGCTGTCGTTTCTCGGCGCCAGCTACTTCCGTGCGGTGGATTCCACCGGCCAGTACGGCCTCTCGGCGCGTGGCCTGGCGATTGATACCTACGCGAAAAAACGCGAGGAATTTCCCGATTTCACGCAGTTCTGGTTCGAAACCCCGGACAAGAACGCCACGCGTTTTGTGGTCTACGCCCTGCTCGACTCGCCAAGCGCCACCGGCGCCTATCGATTCGACATCGACTGCCAGGCGGACCAAGTGGTGATGGCGATCGACGCGCACATCAATGCGCGCACCGCCATCGAACAATTGGGCATCGCGCCTATGACCAGTATGTTCAGCTGCGGCACCCATGAGCGCCGCATGTGCGACACCATCCACCCGCAAATCCACGACTCCGACCGCTTGGCCATGTGGCGCGGCAACGGCGAATGGGTCTGCCGGCCCCTGAACAACCCGGCCAAGCTGCAATTCAATGCGTTCGCCGACACCGACCCCAAAGGCTTCGGCCTGGTGCAGACCGACCATGAGTTCGCCAGCTACCAGGACACCGTCGACTGGTACAGCAAACGCCCAAGCCTGTGGGTTGAACCGACCACGGCCTGGGGCGAAGGCTCGATCGACCTGCTGGAAATCCCCACCACTGGCGAAACCCTGGACAATATCGTGGCCTTCTGGACCCCGAAAAAGCCCGTGGCCGCCGGTGATTCGCTCAACTATGGCTACAAGCTGTACTGGAGTGCATTGCCGCCGGTGAGCACGCCGCTGGCACAGGTCGACGCGACCCGCTCGGGCATGGGCGGCTTCACCGAAGGCTGGGCACCCGGCGAGCATTATCCGAAGGTATGGGCGCGGCGCTTTGCCGTGGACTTCAAGGGCGGCGGCCTGGATCGCCTGCCGGCGGGCACCGGCATCGAGCCTGTGGTGACCTGCTCCCACGGTGAGGTAAAGGACTTCAGCGTGCTGGTGCTGGACAACATCAAGGGTTACCGCATCCTGTTCGACTGGTACCCCACCAGCGACAGCGTGGAGCCGGTCGAGCTACGCCTGTTTATTCGCACCCAGGACCGCACCCTAAGTGAAACCTGGCTGTATCAGTACTTCCCGCCTGCGCCAGAGCAACGCAAGTACACCTGATGCCACACTGCACGATCATTCCCACGCAATAACGTGGGAATGATCGGATTTGGCTCAGAACCGCGACACGCTTTTCATCGCGCCAATCAGATAGCGCATCGCCACCTGATCGCTCTCGGTCAGCGCCCGGTATTGCGCCAGCAACTCCATTTCATCTGAACTCAACCTTCGACCCCGCAAGGACATCCGGCGGCTCAGAAAAGACGCCACCGCACCCGCTACGCCATAGGACTTGGCCATGGACCGCTACTCCTGATATCAGTCAAACACTCCTGGTGCCCATTTCCCAACTCCCGAGAAGCGCAACGGCTTCGCGGACCAACCGCCTGTCTCCCTGGGCCAGAAGTCGGGCTTACCCTTAGCGTAGAAACTATCTCATCATTCGTGGGATTTTTTTAGAGTATTAACTTAAAAAATAACGTCGGTAATAAAAACCTACAGCGATTGCTCACAGGGTGGCCGATATCGGCTGCGCAACGCCTACAACGCGCGCAAGAAAAAACCCACCGTATCAGGGTGGGTTTGGCACAGAGGTGAACAGGGTCAATCCCGCAGGTCTGACTCATGGATCGGCTGATCCCGGTGGGTCGCCCGTTGGTATTGCGCCGGCCAGATTGCCTTGCGCCCGCCCAGGTCATCGTCGGCGTGCAGTGGCCAGTAGGGGTCGCGCAGCAGTTCACGGGCGAGGAAGATAATGTCGGCCTGGCAGGTGCGCAGGATGTGCTCGGCTTGGGCGGGCTCGGTAATCATGCCAACGGTGCCGGTGGCCATGCCCGATTCCTTGCGCACGCGCTCGGCGAAGCGCGTTTGGTAACCGGGGCCGGTGGGAATCTCGGCATTGGCGGCAGTGCCCCCGGACGACACGTCGATCAGATCCACCCCCAGGTCTTTCAGGCGGCGCGCCAATTCCACGGTTTCATCCGGGTTCCAGCCGTCTTCCACCCAGTCAGTGGCCGACACGCGCACAAACAGCGGCAACTCCTCAGGCCACACGGCGCGCACGGCCTTGGTCACTTCCAGCACCAGGCGGATGCGGTTTTCAAAAGAGCCGCCGTAGTGGTCCTGACGCTGGTTGCTGATCGGCGAGAGGAACTGGTGCAGCAGGTACCCGTGGGCGGCATGGATTTCCACCACTTCAAAGCCTGCGGTCAGGGCGCGCTTGGCGGCGGCGACAAAATCGGCGATCACTTGCTGGATCTGTGCTTCGTCCAGTGGCTTGGGTTGGGTGTGATTGGGGTCGAAGGCGATCGGTGAGGGCCCCACCGGCACCCAGCCGCCCTCCTCCGGCTTGACGCTGCCGTGTTTGCCGATCCATGGCCGATGGGTGCTGGCCTTGCGCCCGGCATGGGCCAGCTGAATTCCGGCCACTGCGCCCTGGGCCGCGATAAACCGAGTGATGCGGCGCAATGGTTCGATCTGGGCGTCGTTCCACAGGCCCAGGTCCTGGGCGGTGATGCGGCCATCGGCGGTAACAGCCGTGGCTTCGGTAAAGATCAGCCCGGCGCCGCCCACGGCCCGGCTGCCGAGGTGCACCAGGTGCCAGTCATTGGCCAGGCCATCGTCGCTGGAGTATTGGCACATGGGTGAAACCGCGATGCGGTTGAGCAGGGTCAATTGGCGCAGGGTGTAAGGTTCGAGCAGCTGACTCATGGCGCACCTCTTCTGGGCTTCATAGGCATTTTTGTAGGAGCGAGCTCGCTCGCGAAGGCCTCACAGGGGTCGCGTTTATCCAGGATTAACGCGTGATCGTTGACGTTTTTCGCGAGCAAGCTCGCTCCTACCAGCCTAGTCGACAACCATCGTTTGCACAGGGTTCAGAAAGGAAAGCGGGAGCCGATTGCCGGCTCCCGGTAGGCAGCGCCTTACATCTCGACCTGGGTGCCCAGCTCGATCACACGGTTGACCGGCAGTTTGAAGAACCGCAGGTTGCCGTTGGCATTTTTCAACATGAAGGCAAACAACACTTCGCGCCAACGGGCCATGCCTTTGATGCGCGAGGCAATCACCGTTTCACGGCTGAGGAAGTAGGTGGTGCGCATCGGGCTGAAGTCCAGATCATCCAGATGGCACAGTTTCAGCGCTTCGGGCACGTCCGGTTCATCGGTAAACCCGAAGTGCAGGATCACCCGGAAGAAGCCTTCGCCGTAGGCATCCACCTCGAAGCGCCGCGCCGCTGGCACCCGCGGAATGTCTTCGTAAACCACCGTCAACAGCACCACCTGCTCATGCAACACCTGGTTATGCAGCAGGTTGTGCAACAGCGCATGGGGCACGGCGTCGGGCCGCGCGGTGAGGAACACCGCCGTGCCCTGCACGCGATGGGGCGGCTGTACGCGGATACTGCTGATAAAGATCGGCAAAGGCAGGCCACCCTCGTCGAGGCGTTCGACCAGCAACTGCTTGCCGCGCTTCCAGGTGGTCATCAGCACAAACAGCACGATCCCCGCCAATACCGGGAAGGCGCCGCCCTGGATGATCTTCGGCGCGTTGGCCGCGAAGAACAGGCCATCCACCAACAGGCAGCAGAGCAACAGCGGCACGGCCAGCACCGGTGGCCATTTCCACAGCAGCAGCATGACCGCCGACACCAGAATAGTGGTCATCAGCATGGTGCCGGTCACCGCTACACCGTAGGCCGAGGCCAGGGCACCGGAAGATTCGAAGCCCAGCACCAGCAGGATCACGCCGACCATCAGCGACCAGTTCACCGCACCGATGTAGATCTGGCCCTGCTCGGCACTGGAGGTGTGCTGGATATGCATGCGCGGGATGTAACCCAACTGGATCGCCTGGCGGGTCAACGAGAACGCGCCGGAAATCACCGCCTGGGAAGCGATTACCGTGGCCATAGTGGACAAGCCCACCAACGGGACCAGCGCCCAGCTCGGCGCCAGCAGGTAGAACGGGTTGCGCGCCGCCTCCGGATCGCCCAGCAGCATCGCGCCCTGGCCGAAATAGTTGAGCACCAGCGCCGGCAGCACCAGCAGGAACCAGGCGCGGGCGATGGGTTTGCGACCAAAGTGGCCCATGTCGGCGTACAACGCTTCGGCACCGGTCAAGGCCAGCACCACCGCGCCGAGGATCGCCACGCCAATACCGGGGTGAACCATAAAGAAGCGCACGCCCCACGCCGGGTTCAGCGCATTGAGCACTTCGGGTTGCTGCAAAATGCCGTACACCCCCAGGCCGCCCAACACCAAGAACCAGGTGACCATCACCGGGCCGAACAGCTTGCCGATGCGGTCGGTGCCGTGCTTCTGGATCAGGAACAGCGCCACCAGCACCACCAAGGCAATAGGCACCACCCATTTTTCCAGGCCGTCGAACGCCAGTTCCAAGCCTTCGATGGCCGACAACACTGAAATCGCCGGGGTGATCATACTGTCGCCGTAGAACAGCGCCGCGCCACACAGGCCACACACCACCAGGAAACCGCGCAATTTGGCCCGCGTGCCGGCAGCTCGCCGCGCCAACGCGGTGAGCGCCATGATCCCGCCCTCGCCCTGGTTATCGGCACGCAGCACGAACAGCACGTACTTGATCGACACCACCCAGATCAGCGACCAGAAAATCAGCGCCAGAATCCCCAGAACACCGTCATGGTTGACCTGCACGCCATACCCGCCGTTGAACACCTCTTTAAGGGTGTAGAGCGGGCTGGTCCCGATATCGCCATAAACCACCCCGACCGCCGCCACCAGCATGCCAATCGGCTTGGCTTTTGAATGCTCGGCACCTGCTGCCTGACTACTTGCCTGACCCATCAACCACTCCTGCCCTTTGACCTGAGGTCTTTTATAAACAGCGCTTCTAAGCTGACCCTAGCATGCGCTGTTTTACTTCTCGTAACAGACGTTTTATTGACCCAAGGGCTTTACCCGTGCGCAACGGCGCGAAGCATAGCGCAGCACTCGTCGCATTTCCCTGCATAAAGCTGGTCAAGTGCGTTGCCCACCGATAGAATTGCGCACTTTTTGATCAGAGGCGCACCAAGCGCCCATCCGTTGCCTTGTCGTGCACGACCGGCAGCGTCATTCAATACCGAGGTTAGACATGTCCACCACCATCGCAAAAGCCAACCCCAAGGTTGGCTTTGTTTCCCTGGGTTGCCCGAAGGCGCTGGTCGACTCCGAGCGCATCCTCACGCAATTGCGTATGGAAGGCTATGACGTCGTGTCCACGTACCAGGACGCCGATGTGGTGGTGGTCAACACCTGCGGCTTCATCGACTCGGCCAAAGCTGAATCCCTGGAAGTGATCGGCGAAGCCATCAAGGAAAACGGCAAGGTCATCGTGACCGGCTGCATGGGGGTGGAAGAAGGCAATATCCGCAACGTGCACCCGAGTGTGCTGGCCGTGACCGGCCCGCAGCAGTACGAGCAGGTGGTCAACGCTGTGCACGAGGTGGTGCCGCCACGCCAGGATCACAACCCGCTGATCGACCTGGTGCCGCCTCAAGGCATCAAGCTGACCCCACGCCACTACGCGTATCTGAAGATTTCCGAAGGCTGCAACCATAGTTGCAGCTTCTGCATCATCCCGTCGATGCGTGGCAAACTGGTGAGCCGCCCGGTGGGTGACGTGCTCGACGAGGCCCAGCGCCTGGTCAAGTCTGGCGTCAAGGAGCTGCTGGTAATCTCCCAGGACACCAGCGCCTACGGCGTCGATGTGAAATACCGCACCGGTTTCTGGAACGGCGCGCCGGTGAAAACCCGCATGACCGAACTGTGCGAAGCCCTCAGCAGCCTGGGCGTGTGGGTGCGTCTGCATTATGTTTACCCGTACCCGCACGTGGACGAGCTGATCCCGTTGATGGCCGCCGGCAAGATCCTGCCGTACCTGGACATCCCGTTCCAGCACGCCAGCCCGAAAGTGCTCAAGGCGATGAAACGCCCGGCGTTCGAAGACAAGACCCTGGCACGCATCAAGAACTGGCGCGAGATCTGCCCGGAGCTGATCATCCGTTCCACCTTCATCGTCGGTTTCCCCGGCGAGACCGAAGAAGACTTCCAGTACCTGCTGGACTGGCTGACCGAAGCGCAGCTGGACCGCGTCGGGTGCTTCCAGTACTCGCCGGTGGAAGGTGCGCCGGCCAACCTGCTGGACCTGGCCGTGGTGCCGGACGACGTCAAGCAAGACCGTTGGGAGCGCTTCATGGCGCACCAGCAGGCCATCAGCTCGGCGCGCCTGCAACTGCGCATCGGCAAGGAAATCGAAGTGCTCATCGATGAAGTCGACGAGCAAGGCGCGGTAGGCCGTTGCTTCTTCGACGCCCCTGAAATCGACGGTAACGTATTCATCGACGATGCCAGCGGCCTGAAGCCGGGTGACAAAGTGTGGTGCACCGTGACCGATGCCGACGAGTACGACTTGTGGGCTGAAAAGCGCGACTGATCGCCCGATGATAAAAAAGCCCCGCCTCTGAGAAGATGCGGGGCTTTTTTAGGTCTATCGTATTGCCCATCAACCCCGAATACAGCAAGGGACAGCGGGTATGCATCAGCATTCGGTGATTCACACACCTAAAACCAGCGACTACGCGCGCCTGGTGCAGATCTGGGAGGACTCGGTACGCGCCACCCACGACTTCCTCCCGGACAGCTATATCGAGTTGCTGAAAAACCTGGTGCTGACCCGCTACCTCGATGCGGTGATGCTGATCTGCACCAAGGACTCGCGCCAACGCATCACCGGATTCGCCGGGGTGTCGGCGGGCAAGGTGGAGATGCTGTTTATCGACCCGCACTACCGTGGCCAGGGACTGGGCCGGCAATTGCTGGGTTACGCGATCGAACACATGAATGCCGATGAACTGGACGTCAACGAACAGAACCCCCAGGCCCTGGGTTTTTACCTCAAGCAAGGCTTCGAGGTGATCGGGCGCACGGAACATGATGGGCTTGGGCAGCCTTATCCGTTGCTGCACCTGCGTTTGCAGCAACAGCAACAAGCCCGTAATGCCTGAAGTCACCCCGTGCAACGGTGGGAGCTGGCGTGCCTGTGATAGCCATAGGTATCCACACAACTTTGTAGGCTGTAGCAGCAGACGGTAACCACGATGCGAAGCGAGCCGCTCTTGATCTTGATCTTGATCTGCTTTTGATCTCAGGCGCCCCGTTAAACCACGCTGGCCGGAATTCGACAGGGATTTGGGGGGTAAACCGGCAGGGATGCCGGTTTAGCCGCCCCGCGCCATGGATGGCGCGTGGCGGCGGCCCCCCAAATCACTGGCGGATTACGGGCACACCGAGCCTAAGCGAGGTGCCGAGTGGTGGGGCAAGAGCGTTAATGAGATGGTCAGCCCGGCACGGGAACCCCGGTAAATCTAGACTTACCGGGGTTCTCACTTACTTGAGGAGACCTCTCATGGACACCTTGGAACTGCTTGGCCTGGATATTGGAAAAAGCACTTTTCATCTCATCGGGCACAACGGCAAAGGCCATGAAGTACTACGCAAGAAATTCAATCGCAATCGCTTGCTTGAGTTCGCTGCAAAACTAAAGCCTTGCACCATCGTGATGGAGTCTTGCGGCGGTTCGCACTGGCTTGCCAGAAAACTTATATCTTTCGGGCATCAAGTGAAGTTGATCGCGCCGCAACATGTAAAACCTTACGTTACCGGCAATAAAAACGACTACATCGATGCTGCTGCCATCTGTGAAGCCGCGTCCCGCCCCAGAACGCGCTACGTCGCGATCAAGACAGTGGAGCAGCAAGTGCTTTCGACCCAGCACCGCCTTCGAGAGGCGCTGGTAGGTCATCGAACTCAAACCATAAATCGCATTCATGGGTTCTTGCTTGAGTTTGGAATTGCGTTGCCTGCGACAAAAGCGGCGATGAATCAGATTCACCAAATTCTGGACGATCCTGCCGCAGAGCTGCCTCAACAGCTGAAGTGCGATATTGAATATCTGCTGGAAGAGATCAAACGGCTCACCGGGGAAATAAAGGCAATTGACCGAAGTATCAAAGAGCAAGTGGCAGCTGATGATGCGGGAACACGCTTAATGAGCATCCCCGGCATCGGCCCGATCATCGCTAGCGCGCTGCTGGCCGACATCGGGGACGCTTCCAATTTTCATTCGGCTCGAGACTTTGCCGCTTCGCTAGGACTGGTGCCGAGGCAATACTCAACAGGCGACCAAACCGTCCTTTTGAACATCAGCAAACGTGGTGATAAGTATCTTCGAAAGCTTCTGGTCCAAGGTTCGCGGGCAGTGTTGGTGCGGATCGACAAACGCAACGATGCTCTTGGAAGGTGGTGCAGAGACCTCCTTGCACGAAAGCACCCAAACAAGGTTGCCTGCGCCTTAGCCAATAAATTGGCAAGAATCGTATGGGCCGTTTTAGCTCGTGGAGGCAGCTACAACGCGCAGTTGGTGACTTGAGCGAAACACTACCGGCTTTTGCGACGACAACGATGATGACGATAAACAGCTCAGATCCTGCTTGAAAACCTGGTAAGCAAAACAGCTTTCGAAGCTGAAGCGTTTTTCAAGGACAGGCGGGAGCGACTATTCATCAAGGGCCGAGCGGTGAAACTGCCAACTATGAGCCCGGATACATTAGCGCAAGCATGCTTTACCGCTCATCGCCTGTGGTTGCAGGAGGTGGGCTGACCATACATTTGCTTACTTTTGCGCTTTTCAAAAGTGAGCCGCCGTCAGGGCGGAACCCTAGGTGGCCGTTACCTAAATAACGGATATGTACCCGGTCCAACTGTGTTGACTGCCAGGCCGCCTTCGCAGGCAAGCCAGCTCCCACATTTGGCCCGTGGCATGTCAGTTAATAATTGTTAAGGCACATGCGCTGAAATGGAGCCGGGATTAACCGGCGCCAGGCAGGTACAATAGTGGCCCCCTTTTGTTACGGCCCTTGTCATGACTGACCCCATACGCCTCTCCAAACGCCTTATCGAACTGGTCGGTTGCTCCCGTCGGGAGGCTGAGCTGTTTATCGAAGGCGGCTGGGTCTCGGTGGACGGCGAAGTGATCGACGAGCCGCAGTTCAAGGTCACTAACGAAAAAGTCGAGCTGGACCCAGAAGCCAAAGCCACCGCGCCAGAGCCGGTGACCATCCTGCTGCACGCCCCCGCAGGCTTGGACGCTGAAACCGCCATGGCCTCGATCAGCGCCGAAACCCTTTCTGAAGAACACCGCTTCGGCAAACGCCCGCTCAAGGGGCACTTTCTGCGCCTGAGCGCCAGCGCCGACCTGCAAGCCAAGGCCAGTGGCCTGCTGGTGTTCACCCAGGACTGGAAGATTCTGCGCAAGTTGACCGCCGATGCCGCCAAGATCGAGCAGGAATACGTGGTGGAAGTCGAAGGCGACATGGTTGCCCACGGCCTCAACCGCCTGAACCACGGCCTGACCTACAAAGGCAAAGAGCTGCCGGCCGTCAAAGCCAGCTGGCAGAACGAGAACCGCCTGCGCTTTGCGATGAAAAACCCGCAACCCGGCGTGATCGCGCTGTTCTGCGAAGCCGTTGGCCTGAAAGTCATCGCCATCCGCCGCATCCGCATCGGCGGCGTGTCCATCGGCAAGGTGCCAGTGGGCCAATGGCGTTACCTGTCCGGCAAAGAGAAGTTTTAAGCCGTTCCCCTTTTCCCGACACCGCCTGATTCCGGCGGTGTCATCCGTTGAATACCAGGATTGCCCACCATGATTCACAACGACGTACTGCGCAGCGTGCGCTACATGCTCGACATCAGCGACAACAAGATGGTCGAGATCATCAAGCTCGGCGGCATGGACGTGACCAAGGAAGACCTGCTGACCTACCTCAAGAAAGACGAGGAAGAAGGCTTCGTGTTCTGCCCGGATGACGTCATGGCTCACTTCCTCGATGGCCTGGTGATTTTCAAACGCGGCAAGGACGAGAGCCGCCCGCCGCAACCGATCGAAACCCCGGTAACCAACAACATCATCCTTAAAAAACTGCGCGTGGCCTTCGAACTGAAGGAAGACGACATGCATGCCATCCTCAAGGCGGCGGAGTTCCCGGTGTCCAAGCCAGAGCTGAGCGCGCTGTTCCGCAAGTTCGGCCACACCAACTACCGCACCTGTGGCGACCAGTTGCTGCGCAACTTCCTCAAGGGCTTGACCCTGCGGGTTCGTGCTTAAGCCATGAGCTATCAAGTCTCACCGGTCGGCTTCGTGCGTTCCTGCTTCAAGGAGAAGTTCGCCATCCCGCGCCAACCGCAACTGGCACCGGCTGCCCGCGGCGTGCTGGAGTTGGTGGCGCCGTTCGACCAGGGTGAGGCTGTGCAGGGGCTGGAGCAGGTCAGCCATGTGTGGCTGCTGTTCCTGTTCCATCAGGCCCTGGAAGACAAGCCACGCCTGAAAGTGCGCCCGCCACGCCTGGGGGGCAATACCTCCATGGGCGTGTTTGCTACCCGTGCAACCCATCGCCCCAATGGCATCGGCCAGTCGGTGGTGAAGCTGGACAAGGTGGAGCCGGGGCGGCTGTGGATATCCGGTATAGATTTGCTCGATGGCACGCCGGTGCTGGATATCAAACCGTATGTGCCGTATGCCGATAGCGTTGATGCGGCCACCAACCACATCGCCAGCGATGCGCCCGAACTGATCGGCGTGCAATGGCTCAAGGCTGCACTGCAACAGGCGCAAGGCCATGCCCAGCGCCTGGGTGAACCGTTGGTGGAGCTGATTGAACAGTGTTTGGCGCAAGATCCGCGGCCGGCGTACCAGGTTCCTACGTCCGAACGGGAGTACGGTGTGCGGTTCTGGGATGTGGATGTGCGCTGGCACTACCCGGAGCCGGGTATGATTTGTGTGCTGGAAGTGGTTCCGGCGCAGTAAATCGCACAAACGCAAAAGCCCGCGCTGCCTTTACAGGCAACGCGGGCTTTTCTTTGCAAACACATTCAACTGTAGGAGCGAGCTTGCTCGCGAAAAACGAGCAGGCACCGCGTTCAGTCAAGATGCCAGCGTTATCGTTGACGGTCTTCGCGAGCAAGAACTAGGCGTCCCCCTCGCTCCTACAAGTGACCCGAAGTCACTTTTCGACAAACGCACGTTCGATCAGGTAGTCACCCGGCTCACGCATCCGTGGCGAAACCTTCAAGCCGAAGCTGTTCAACACTTCGCTGGTCTCGTCCAACATGCTTGGGCTGCCGCACAACATGGCGCGGTCATCCTCGGGGTTGATTGGCGGCAGGCCGATGTCGCTGAACAGCTTGCCGCTGCGCATCAGGTCGGTCAGGCGGCCTTCGTTTTCGAACGGCTCGCGGGTCACGGTTGGGTAGTAGATCAACTTGTCACGCAGGGCCTCGCCGAAGAACTCGTTCTGCGGCAGGTGCTCGGTGATGAACTCGCGGTAGGCGACTTCGTTGACGTAGCGCACGCCGTGGCACAGGATGACTTTTTCGAAACGCTCGTAGGTTTCAGGGTCCTGGATCACGCTCATGAATGGGGCGAGGCCAGTACCGGTGCTGAGCAGATACAGATGCTTGCCCGGCTTCAAATCGTCAAGCACCAGGGTGCCTGTCGGTTTTTTGCTGATGATGATCTCGTCGCCTTCCTTCAGATGCTGCAACTGGGAAGTCAGCGGGCCATCGGGCACCTTGATGCTGAAGAACTCCAGATGCTCTTCCCAGTTCGGGCTGGCAATGGAGTAAGCGCGCATGAGCGGGCGGCCGTTGGGCTGTTGCAGGCCGATCATCACGAACTGACCGTTCTCGAAGCGCAGGCCCGGATCGCGGGTGCACTTGAAGCTGAACAGAGTGTCGTTCCAGTGATGAACACTGAGGACACGCTCGTGGTTCATGTTGCTCATGTACGGGGGACTCCTGGAAATGGGTCTGCGCCAAAGGTAAGGATGCGCAATTGCACAGCATTCTAATGGCGGCGACAATATCTGTTAACTGGATTATTAAGATAAGGGTTATCGGTTATATCGATATGCGATTTACTCTCCGTCAACTGCAAGTTTTCGTCGCCGTCGCCCAGCAAGAAAGCGTCTCGCGCGCTGCTGGCCTTCTGGCCTTATCTCAATCCGCCGCCAGCACCTCAATTACCGAGCTGGAGCGTCAATCCAGCTGCCAATTATTCGACCGCGCCGGTAAACGCCTGAGCCTCAACGCCCTTGGTCATCAGCTATTGCCCCAGGCTGTGGCATTGCTGGACCAGGCCAAGGAGATCGAAGACCTGCTCAACGGCAAGTCTGGCTTCGGCTCGCTGGCGGTCGGCGCGACGCTGACCATTGGCAATTACCTGGCGACGCTGTTGATTGGCAGCTTCATGCAGCAACACCCCGAGAGCCAGGTAAAGCTGCACGTGCAGAACACTGCGCATATCGTGCACCAGGTTGCTCATTACGAAATTGACCTGGGTCTAATCGAAGGCGACTGCAGCCATCCGGATATCGAGGTGCAAACCTGGGTAGAAGATGAGCTGGTGGTGTTCTGTGCGCCCCAGCATCATTTGGCCAAGCGTGGCGTGGCCACCATGGACGAATTGACCCACGAAGCGTGGATTCTGCGGGAACAGGGCTCGGGCACGCGTCTGACCTTCGACCAGGCCATGCGTCATCACCGTAGCGCACTGAATATCCGCCTGGAGCTGGAACACACCGAGGCGATCAAGCGGGCAGTGGAGTCGGGTTTGGGCATTGGCTGCATTTCGCGGCTGGCGCTGCGCGATGCCTTCCGCCGTGGCAGCCTGGTGCCGGTGGAAACCCCGGACCTGGACCTGGCGCGGCAGTTCTACTTCATCTGGCACAAACAGAAGTACCAGACCTCGGCGATGCGCGAGTTTCTCGAACTGTGCCGCGCCTTCACCGCTGGGGTGCAGCGCAGCGACGAGATCGTGCTGCCGAGTATCGCGTGATCCTCAGATCAGGATCACGGCCCATACCAGGGTGATCATGGTCAGCGCCACGAATTGGGCGGCGCTGCCCATGTCCTTGGCGTTCTTGGACAGCGGGTGGCGATCCAAGGAAATACGGTCAATGGCCGCTTCTACCGCTGAGTTGAGCAACTCGACGATCAGCGCCAACAGGCACACTGCAATCAGCAGCGCCCGTTCAACCCGGCTGACCTGCAGGAAAAAGCTCAGGGGGATCAGGATGACGTTCAGCAACACCAGTTGACGGAACGCCGCCTCGCCAGTGAAAGCCGCACGCAGGCCATCCAGGGAATAGCCCCCTGCATTGAAGATACGTTTGATACCGGTTTGACCCTTGAAAGGCGACATAGATGTAGGCAACTGAACCAAAGAAGTGGGGAAGCTAGATCACGCAAAGTCAAAAAAGCGTGAAGCGGCTGTAACTTAATGTTGCGAAATAGACTCAAGTTGCTGCAATAGCAACGCCGCCTGGGTGCGCGTACGCACGCCTAACTTGCGGAAAATCGCCGTAACGTGGGCCTTGATGGTCGCTTCGGACACACTCAACTCGTAGGCAATCTGCTTGTTCAACAACCCTTCGCAGACCATGGTCAATACCCGGAACTGCTGGGGCGTCAAGCTGGCCAGGCCATCGCGGGCGGCCTTGGCTTCATCGGACACATTGATTTCTTCAAACGCCTGAGGTGGCCAGGACACATCGCCGTCCAACACCGTACGCACGGCTTTCTGGATATCTTCCATCGCGCTGGACTTGGGAATGAAACCGCTGGCGCCAAACTCCTTGGAGCGCACCACCACGTCGGCTTCTTCCTGGGCTGACACCATCACCACGGGGATCTGCGGGTATTGGCCACGCAGCAGCACCAGCCCGGAGAAACCGTAGGCGCCCGGCATGTTCAGATCGAGCAACACCAGGTCCCAGTCGGATTTTTCAGTGAGGCGGGCTTCCAGTTCGGCAATGCTGGCCACTTCGACCAGACGTACATCGGGGCCAAGGCCCAGGGTTACGGCCTGATGCAGTGCGCTGCGAAACAGCGGGTGGTCATCGGCAATCAGGATTTCGTATGTGGCCATTGGTTAAATGATCCTGTTTTTTATGGGAGCCCTGATGGGTTCAGGATTCACCAATACACGAGGCGACGGCCAGGCAGCGATCGCCACAGGGCCCGTTCAACGTCAAAAACACCTGAAACGACGTCAATAATTCACGGTTGCGCCCAATCGGCGCACAGCATGCCCAGCGTAGCCTGGAGGGTCAAGCACTACGCCCGTGGGGATTTTAGCGGGTTGCGGGCTTACAGTGCCATCATGCAAACGTCGTCTGGTTATACCGCCGGGATGTAGGGTGCAAGGCGCGTATGCACGGTATCCGCTGCATCCAGTGGCATTTGAAACTTGGCAGCCAGGTAATGGGTACTGAACACATCAAGGTAGGCATCCAGCACTTCGCTGGCGGCCAGGTCATCGGCCAGCTCCAGGCACAGTGCCGCCACCTCGGCGGTGCAGAAATGGTCATCTCGCTTGGAGCGCCGTAGCTTGTAGCGCGACAACTGCTCGGGCGCCAGGCTCAGCACGGGTAAATGTTCCAGATAGGGGCTTTTGCGAAACATCTTGCGCGCTTCGCTCCAAGTACCGTCCAGCAGAATGAACAGCGGGCGCTTGCCCTCCTCCACGCACACTTCACTGACCACCCGCTGCGGTACCACGAATTCACCGGGGAACACGATGTATGGTTGCCACTGCGGGTCGGCCAGCAACCTGAGCAGTTCGGGGTCGACTTCGGTGCGCGACCAGGCGAACGCGGTGGTGTCGTGTATGACATCGGCGATCAGCCAGCCCGTGTTGCTGGGTTTCATCGGCTCTACGTCATGCATCAACAGGCACATGGCGGACTTGGCTTCTACCTGCGGCCGCCAGGCACATAGGCAGTATTCAGGAATGACCCGACAGCCGGGACAGCGCTCAGCACGCGAACCCCGATTGAGAAACGGCCTGACGGCACGCGCCAGACGCTGGGTACGCAAACGGGAGACGGCGTGGCTCATCGGGCACGCGGCGAAGAAAAGGAAATCGACACGGAACAAACTCGTGAAAAACAGAAGTCCCGCAGTTTACCAGCGATACGCCTGGCTGTAGTGGCAAGGGCTCACCTATAATTGCGCGCCACTGAACGCACAGCCCAGTGGCTGGTCTATGCACCAGTAACCGAATCAGGAGAGTTTCATGCTGCGTTCCATGCTGCGCCTTGTTGCCCCATCCGTCGCCCTTGCGCTGGTCTTGCCTATGGGCGCCCATGCGGCCTCGCTGCTGGAGGCTCAAATGAACAAGAAGCTGCAAAGCGTCGCGGCTGAAAGCAACAAAGACCTGCCCCGGGAAATCGATGAAAAAACCCTGGAAGTCGCCTACACCGTTGAAGGCATGCAGCTGATTGATCACCTCAGCGTGCTGCCTGACCGTGCCGAACAGATGCGCGCCAACCCCAAGGCTGTGTATTTCCAGCTGGGGCGCAGTGTGTGCACCAACCCAGGCTATCGCGAGCTGATGGCCAAGGGCGCAGTGATGCGCTATGAAATCACCGAGAACAAAACCAATCGCCCGGTGGCTTCGGTCAAGTTTGCAGAGGCCGATTGCCCGGCGCCGACGAAGAAGAAAAAGTAACTCCTGCTTGATCCTCCCGCGCTGCTTCCCAGCGGCGCGCACGCTTGCTCTGCGTTTGCCGCCAACGACTAAACTGCGTAATAAGCCACCAATAAGCGGTTGCCAGCCAAGGGTTTTTCGGCCCATGATCAGTTCATCCCAGATGCCCGCCCACCACAGTTTTTAATGCTGTTCTGTCACATTTTCAGGGCAAAAAAGGCCTGCCCTCCTGCGGCATGCCGCGACACAAGCAGTGTCGTGGCCCAGGCGACGTTCCCGTCGACTGCCCAGGCCCTGTAAAGAAGGAGAAATTGAATGCCTTATGAATCGAATGATTTGCTGCTTCGTCATTTTGAAGAAAACGGGACCGAACTCACCCAGCAGGTCGACGCACAAATTCAGTTGATCGCCCCCAACAGCCCGAATATCCCTCTTTATCGAGACATGATCCTCACCGTCCTGCGCATGGCCCAGGACGACCGTGATCGCTGGAACGCCAAGATCACCCTGCGCGCCATCCGTGAACTGGACCATGCCTTTCGGGTGCTCGAACAATTCAAGGGCCGGCGCAAAGTCACGGTATTCGGCTCGGCGCGCACGCCAGTGGAAAGCCCCCTGTATGCGCTGGCCCGAGAAGTGGGTGCGGCGTTGGCACGTTCCGACCTGATGGTCATCACCGGTGGCGGTGGCGGCATCATGGCTGCTGCCCACGAAGGCGCGGGCCTGGAGCACAGCCTGGGGTTCAATATCACCCTGCCCTTTGAACAGCACGCCAACCCAACCATTGATGGCACCGACAACCTGCTGTCATTCCACTTTTTCTTCACCCGTAAGCTGTTCTTCGTCAAAGAAGCCGACGCGCTGGTGTTGTGCCCCGGTGGTTTCGGCACCCTCGACGAGGCATTGGAAGTGCTGACCCTGATCCAGACCGGCAAAAGCCCGCTGGTGCCGGTAGTGCTACTGGATGCGCCGGGCGGTGGGTTCTGGCAAGGCGCCCTGGACTTCATCCGCAGTCAGTTGGAAGCCAATCGCTATATCCTGCCCACCGACCTCAAACTGGTCCGCCTGGTCTACAGCGCTGAAGAGGCGGTAGACGAAATCAACCAGTTCTACGCCAACTTCCACTCCACCCGTTGGTTGAAACGTGAGTTTGTGGTGCGCATGAATCATCCGCTGAGTGATCGCGCCCTGGCCCATATGCAGCAAGCGTTTGCCAGCCTGCGGCTCAGTGGCGAGTTTCAGCAACTCGCCTACACGGGCGAAGACCATGACGAACCGCGGTTCAGCCATTTGACGCGCCTTGTGTTCAATTTCAACGGTCGCGATCAAGGGCGATTGCGGGAGTTGGTGGATTACATCAACCTGCCGGAGAACTGGGCGCAGGCTCAGGGCAAGGCGCAGCAACGGATGACGCCAGAGACAGCGTGACTTTTTACAGGCGAAAAAAAAGGCCCACTATTTTCATAGTGGGCCTTTTGTTTTTTGGCGTTCAGTCGTCCATATCCCGACCGCTTAACAAGCGGCTGATCATGTCCATCGAAAACCCGCGATAACTCAAGAAGCGACCTTGCTTCGCACGTTCCCTGGCATCAATTGGAAGGTGCCCCGCAAACTTGCGACGCCAGGTTTCCTCCAACTGCGACTGCCAACTGATACCGCACTCACGTAGCGCGAGGTCAATATCGGCACGTTGCAGTCCACGCTGGCTCAACTCTTCGCGAATCCGCGCAGGGCCATAACCGGAACGTGCGCGGTAAGACACAAAACTTTCAAGGTAACGGGCTTCCGACAACAGCCCTTCTTCCGTCAACCGGTCGAGGGCTGTTTCGATCATCTCAGGCTCTGCACCACGCTGGCGCAACTTACGCGTCAGCTCGACTCGACCATGCTCGCGGCGAGCGAGCAGGTCCATCGCAGTGCGCCGAACGGCGACGAGTGTATCCAATACAACAGTCATCGCTTGCTTCAGATGTCAGTGTCGGCTTCTTCCACTTCTTCAACCGGCTCACGGTTGGCAGCCGCTTTTACATCTGGCGCGGCGGTCAGCAGCTTGTCGCGGATCTGCTTCTCAAGCGTGGCAGCGATATCCGGGTTATCCGCCAGGAACTTGGCCGAGTTGGCCTTACCCTGACCGATCTTGCTGCCGTTGTAGGCATACCAGGCACCAGACTTCTCGACGAAACCGTGCAGTACGCCCAGGTCGATCATCTCGCCGTTCAGGTAAATACCCTTACCGTAGAGAATCTGGAACTCAGCCTGACGGAATGGAGGCGCCACTTTGTTCTTCACAACCTTGACGCGGGTTTCGCTACCCACAACCTCGTCGCCTTCCTTCACCGCGCCGGTACGGCGGATATCCAGACGGACCGAAGCGTAGAACTTCAGCGCGTTACCACCGGTGGTGGTTTCCGGGCTACCGAACATCACGCCGATCTTCATACGGATCTGGTTGATGAAGATCACCAGGCAGTTGGCGTTCTTGATGTTACCGGTGATTTTACGCAGCGCCTGGGACATCAGGCGGGCTTGCAGGCCCACGTGCATGTCGCCCATTTCGCCTTCGATTTCAGCCTTGGGCACCAGAGCAGCCACGGAGTCGACCACGATCACGTCGATGGCGTTGGAACGCACCAGCATGTCGGTGATTTCCAGGGCTTGCTCACCGGTGTCTGGCTGTGAAACCAGCAGGTCATCAACGTTGACGCCCAGCTTGCCGGCGTACTCAGGATCCAGGGCGTGCTCGGCGTCGACGAACGCGCAGGTGGCGCCCATCTTTTGCGCCTGGGCAATCACCGACAGAGTCAGGGTGGTTTTACCGGAAGATTCAGGACCGTAGATTTCAACGATACGGCCTTTTGGCAGGCCGCCAATGCCGAGCGCGATGTCCAGACCCAGAGAGCCAGTGGAAATAGCCGGGATCGCCTGACGGTCGTGATCGCCCATACGCATTACGGCACCCTTGCCGAATTGACGTTCGATCTGACCCAGGGCCGCAGCCAAGGCTTTCTTCTTGTTGTCGTCCATTAAAGTCCTCACGTAATCAATAAGGCCTGACGGCCAACACCTGTATAAGTAGACAGTATTGTTCCACAAAGATCGGTGATCGCCTACCCCTGATTGTCTATTTCTGCTGCAGCTCGTCGCAACAAGCCCTCCAGCGCGGCTTTTACCGTTTGTCGGCGGACCTCGTCGCGGTTGCCAGGAAAGTGCGCAAGCTCGGCCGTCACCTCGTCGCCCACGGCAAAGGCCAGCCAAACGGTGCCCACCGGCTTGTCCGGCGACCCACCATCAGGGCCGGCCACACCGCTGACCGCCACGGCAAATCGGGCCAGGCTTTTTTCCTGCGCGCCCCGGGCCATCGCTTCCACCACTTCCTGGCTGACGGCCCCGACTTTGGCGAACAGTTTTTCCGGTACATTCAACTGCCGAGTCTTCTGTCGGTTGGAATAAGTGACATAGCCCGCCTCGAACCAGGCCGAACTGCCCGGGATCCGCGTGATGGCTTCGGCGATGCCGCCGCCGGTACAGGACTCGGCAGTGGTGACGTGGGCACTGAGCACCTGCAAACGGCGCCCCAGTTCGGCAGCCAGTTGAGTGATTTCCTTCACGGTCGTCTCCAGGAATGGGCGGGGGTTTGCCTACCCTACAGGAGCCCATCGACCATGCAAGACACAGAGTGCATCAAGAGACTAATGCGCGACGGCCTGCACGTAGGCCTGGCAAGCACGCAAGGCGATCAGGGCGTTATCGCCGTCGTCGGTGATGCGGATAATTCGCTGAGCATGCGCCGGGTCAAGTCGGGCTCGCGGGGCTGCATGAACCACGCCGCTGGCGGTGGGGGTGGCAGGCACTGTGCAGCCACTGGCGACGGTGTCGAGAAGGACTGACAGCCGCACATCAGCAGTGGCCAGGCGGTCGCGCAGAGCAGCTTGGTTGCGTTGGGCATCGTTCAATTCCTGGGTGTGGTGCTGGTCGCTGGTGTTGAGCTGTTGTTCAAGGGCCAGGCGTTTGGCCTGTTCAGCCTGTTGCTGGTGGAGGATTGCCTGGTTTTGCTGGCTGAGCGCTTGCGCGTGGACCACCGATTGCATCTCCAACTGCGCCCCGTATCGCCACGCTTGCACCTGCCAAACAAGCGCCATGAGCATGCACACACCGACCAAGCGAAACGCACCTAGGAAACGCATAGCACCGCCTTCGCCCGGGCCCATAACTGCAAACGGTCGTCCAGGCCATTGAGGCCGCCGTTGATGCGCCGGGTGATGGTGGTGAACTGGTCTTTGTCGGCGAGCTCGTTGAGGCCGTTGCTTTGCCAGAACCAGGCGGCGGATTCGCAGGCCCACTGTGGTTGTTCCAGTAATTGCGGCTGGAGCAGCAGACGATCATCACCGAACAGCGCTTGGCTGCACGCAAGATAATTGCGGCGACCGGTTATCTGGATCAGCCCTCTGCCGCGATACTTTTGGCCATCTCCGTCCGCCTCTGGGGTGTTGCCCAGGCGCGCGGCCAAGCTGCCGGTGTCGTACTTGCTCAGGTATTGATCGCTGCCCAGTTCGCGCACGTACTGCAACTGAGCGGACTCATGGCCGATCTGGGCGAGGAAGGCGGCGACGCGACGGGCCGTATTGATCTGGCGCCCCGCAAAGGCCGCATTTAGAAAGGTTAAAAAAATGCCCGCGCGAAGGCGGGCTCCAGGCATTACACCCAGAAGCTGAGCATGTGTGATTACCATGGGTTTTACTCTAAGGAAGCCTCTACACCGACAAACCGCTGGCCTGGACCGTACTCCGATAGCCACCTTTTCGCTCGCCCCTGGATTTCACCGTTTTAATCGACCAGCGCCCTTGCATGAACCCCGGCCACGACTCATCCAACAGCAACAGGCCTTCAGCAGCCAACGAAGGATTACCAGGGCAGACCACATCGATCTGCAACCCTTCGCGCCCCACCCGCCGCATCTCTCCCTGCGCCGCCGAGCGCGCTTCGTCCTCGCTCTGGTAGCGCTGTGTCACCACTTTGAAGGGAGCGACGCCCACCTGGATGACATGCTGTTTGCCGCCTGCGGCGTCCCACCATGAGGTTTGCGCGCCGTTGTATTTGGCACGGCTGGCGTCGGTGAAGCTGGCGCTGATGAACGCGCGCTCACCTGGACGATTGTCGTGGGTAATCGACAACCGTACATCCGGCAATGCCTTGCCCGACAGCGTCTTGATCTGGCCTTTGCGCCCCAGTACATACAGCTCATCGACAGGTTTGGCCACCGCATCGAAGCGCTTGGCCAGGCGCGTCAGAAAAGCCATGTCGCTTTCATTGGTCTGATCGATGTGCGCGATCATCTCACCGTCGAGTTCAGGCGCCACGCGCGGGGAAAAACCGTAACGGGTGGTCAGTTGGCGAAACAGCGCCCCCAGGGTTATCGGCCCATGGCTGGCCGTGCGACGCTGCTTGAATTCGTGCTCGTCGAACGGTGCCGCCGTGGCCACCAGCACCAGTCGCAATGGGAACATCGACGGCGTGCGCTGGGTAATCTTGAACACCCCCTTATCCACCAGGCCCGATTCCAGGTAGCCGATACGTAGGCCAATTTTGCCGCCCAGATCGGGCAGCCCTTCAAGCCCCTCGATATCAAGGGTCAGCTTCAGTTGATCAGACACAAACCCCGCTGCGTCGGTATGCTCCCACTCCAATAGCCGCTCGTTGAATAACGCGGCATTGGCTCCGTATAGCTCCACTACAGGTGTAAATCCGAGTGCCATGATGGCTCCTTAATCCCAGGCGGAAACCGGCCGGCTTGCGACCGGTTGCGCATCCAATTCGGGCACCAGCACACTGACGCCCGCAGGCAGTACCGCGCCCTGTTCGGCCAACTCCGGGTTCAAGCGCCACAACGCCTCTTCTGCGGCATCATCACTGCGCCCCAGTTGGCGGTAGAGCAACAGGTTCACCGAGTCACCGGCAATACTTCGAACCCTACGCATTGACGAACTCCTCCAGTAACAACGTCCAATTGATCACCATGGCCGTCCCGTCGTCGATCACGCTGGCTTGTTTTTCACTGATCGACTGGATGGTCCATAGCCCCCAGTTACGCCCTAACCCGTCCACCAACGGCAACGGCGCCCGCAGGGCCTGCAAGGTGCGCAACTCATCCAGGCGCGCCATGCCCTTGGCACGCGCAGCCTTGCCGCCCAATGCCAGCGTTTCTAGCCCCTGGCCGACCTGGCTGGATTTAGGTTTGCCGGCAATGATGTCGAGACTGACCCAGCCCCCGCTGCTCCCACGATCAAGCGTGTCGTAGGCGAACCCACGGGACAGCCCGAAAATAAAAGTACCCAAGACCATCTGTTGTCGCATCACACAGCTCCATCGGTGAGTGCTGCGCCGCGTCGGGTCGCCAGCAGGTTGTCCATCGACAGCGGAGTAAATTGCGCTTCGATCTGTTGCACCACGAGCGCCGCCAGTTGTTGATGGCTGGCTTGCTCAGGCGCGGTGATGGTGATTTGCGGGGCGAAGTTGATTTGGCGGTTGTCGGCTTGAGGGGCGTTGAGGTTTTTGCTGACCTCTGTGGGGGATGGCAGGCGATCACCCGTCCCCATCACTTTTTCAGCCAGCCACGCACCGACGTCACTGCCCACGAAAGTGCCCACGGCACCACCGACTACCTTACCGATTGCGCCCCCGGCGACGCCGCCCATCACACCGCCCAACACTGTGCCGGCACCCGGAACGACCGAACCGATAACAGCTCCCGCCAGCGTGCCGACCGCTCGGCCAATCGCCATCCCGGCCACATCACCGACGACACCGCCGGCAACACCGCCGCCGATCGAGCCCACGCTAGTGCCAACCGCTTGACCCAGGTTTCCGGTCATCGCGCCTTGCGTCATCTCGACACCGGCCTGGGCCACCACCAAACCCAGGGGGACCCCTTTGGCCAGCTTGCTCACCTTCGCCGCTTTGCCAGAGATGCCAGGGCCGGAAGCAGACGGGCGATTACCGCTGTGCTCGTCATTGCTCGGGGCTTTGCGCTGGCTGTCCGGCGGTGTGGTTTTATTCCCTGCTGCCGGCCCCTCTCCGAGCACTTTCCCGGCGACCTTTTCGAAAATCTTGTCCTTCACGGCACCGAAAACACCGGAAACCACCGGGATCAGCACCGCCCCCGCCAGGGTGACTGTAGCGGCAGCCTTGGGCAGGCCTTCCGCGAGCCAAGCCACGCCACTGACCAGGCCATTCATTGCGGTCAGCGAGGCATCCACAACGGGGGCCAGCGCTGTATCAGAGGCGGTGCTCAAGCGTGTGGTACTGGCCTCGTAGGCTTGCCGACGTGCGTAAGTAGAGTCCGCACGAACCGCGGCCGAACGCAGCACCGAACCTTGGTCGCCCAGCGTCGAAGTGGCGTAGGTGGATTTTTCTGCGACCAGCGAAAAGGCCTGTTTCACGCTGTCGATCACCGGTACCAGGCTCAGAATCGTCTGGTTGCCGTCGAACAACTGCGTCGCCAGCACCGCTTGCCTTTCAGCTGGTTGCGACTTGAGCGCCTCCAGCACCGTAAGCACGGCTTGTGGGGCGTCCTGTTTCATGCCGGCCGCGAGTACTTTTGGATCAAGCTTGAGCTCTGCCCAGGCACTGCGTTGCCCTGCAGAGGCGTTGTCGCCTTTAGCCAGGACGGCGCTGATTTTTTCCAGCCCGGCACCAGCAACAGCCTTGCTGTTACCTGCGCTCAACAACGCCGCCGAAAGCGCTGCAGCCTGTTCGGGGCTCATGCCCGCAGCCTTCGCGGCAGCGCCCTGGAGTTGCACAATAGCGCCGATATCCGCCGATTCGGCCTTGAGCGAAACCTCGGTGCCCAGCACGTTTGTTGCGTCGGCAAGGTCCAACGCTTGTGCGCGATCAAGGTGCATGGACTCGCGCCAGCCGCCCATGATTTCGCCGGCATTTTTGACGTCGATCTTGAACGCCGTCGCCATGATCGCAGCGTCGCGAGCGAACTGCTGCAGGTCTGCCCGGCGCCCAACGGGGTCGATATTGCCCGAAGCGTCCTTACGATCACTGCCGATACCGGAACGGGCGGCGGCATACTCGACCTTCGCGAGGTCGACGGCACTGGCACCACTGGCAGCCACCACCGGCTCGGACGCCATGGCAAGGTTAGCTTCACGCAATGCCTTGCGCTCATGCCGGGCAAACATCAACAGTTGATCAATATCGGTCATCGCGGCGTCCAGCGCCTGCGAGGGTGTGCGCTTGTCTGTAGCCGCGACGGTCCTCGTACCCTCTGCGTTCACGGCAGTTTGAGCTTGCCGGGCGTCCATCACCTTGAGCAACGAGACGTTGAACAGCTCCAGCGTATCGACCAACCGTACCTGCCCGTCCGCCAGATGCTTGATCTGCAAGCTGGCATCGGCCAATGCCAATGCCAAATTCGCCGTACTCCCCGGTGCCTCCAGCGGGCTCGCCAGAGTTTGCGCCATAGGCTTGAGGCTGGCTTGTGCCCCTGCCATTGCAAGTGAGCCCTGAGTCATCACGCCTTCCTTGGCAATGGCTGACCCCGCTCCATGATTACCGTCTGCCATTGCGCTCTACTCCTGTTTAACACCAAGACGACTGATTGCGATGTCGTAGCGGCGCATTGCTTTTCCGGCTTCCCAGTCGAGGATTTCCGCTTCGCTTACCGAGTAAACCAGCGGTACTACATCGAGGATCACTTCGATGTCGCGTTCCGAAAGAAGTCCGCCGGTTTGTTTAAAAAATCGTCGATGCGCTCCTGCAGCTCGGTCCAGTCGGGCACGGTCAGGCCGGCAAGATCGGGAATCATCAGGCCGGTGCAGTGAGCGGTGATGAACTCGGCCCGGTCTTTGTTAGTGGCGAGTTTTTTCATCACCTTGGTAGCGCGCAAGGCGGGCATTTCCAGGGTGACGCTGGTGAGAGTGCGACCGCTCGCGTCCAGCGGCAGCAGCAGGGCAACCTGTTCGCACGTCAACGACTCGCGCGGGCTATCGGTTTGCGCGAGAAAAAACGATGCAGGCCGGGTCGACATTTCGTGTACGTACTGAGCAATGCTCACGTAGTCCGGGCGCTTGAGTTGATCGAGCTCTTTTTCCGACAGGCCGGTGGCGAGTTTGGCCAGTTCAAAAAACTGATCGTCCTCGTCATCACCGGCCCGGGCCAGCGCATCTTTTTGCGCGGCGTAGAACAACGGTTTGAGTTGAACCTGCTCGATCGTCGCGCCGGTGTCGGCGGTGATCGGGGACAGCAGGATGTGCAACGGAGGCATCCAGGCCATGGGGCAATTCCTTGTTGAGCGGTATGGAAAAGTGCGAAAAATCTAAACCTGAGCAGGGCCCCTGTGGGAGCTGGCTTGCCTGCGATGGCATCCACTCGATGCTCCAGGGAGACCGAGTCGCCTGTATCGCAGGCAAGCCAGCTCCCACCTTGACCGTGCTCGCTTCAGATTGCGCCGGCCCTTAAGGCATCAGCACGGCGCGGCGGGCATCGCCAAGAATGTCGACGCCGTTGAGCACAAACTTCTGGGTGCGCACGTCGATGTCGATCACCGAAATGCCATTTTCCAGACGGTTGTAGGTACGGCAGGACAATTCCAGAGTGGTGACCGGCTTGGCGTTCATGGTCAGCGCCGTCTCGGCCAGGGACTTCAGCTTGCCGCCCACGGTGTGGTAGGTGAAATAGGTCTTGCCGTCCTGATCCTGACCGGCTTCACGCACGTTCAACAGGATGTCGTCACCCTGGGTGACGCCAAGCGCCAGCAGGACTTGGGCGCCAACTCCTTGCAGTACCAGGGTTGCATTCAGCACCTTGGCGCTTTTGGCGACCTCCTCGGCGATGAAGCGCCCACCGGTCATCGGGTCCATCTCGAACTCGATCTTCGGCGGCGTAAAGGAATCAACGGTTGCCGACAACGGCAGGCCTTGAAGGGTGGCCGCAATGGCCTGTCTGACTCGGTTGGTAAACATTAGAGAACGTCCTCCAGGAACTGCTCGATGATTTCATCGCGGGCGTTGAGTTGATAAACCATGTGTTCGTTCGGCGCGTAGCGGCCGTAGTCGATAACGATGAACCAGGTGCCGTTCTTGTACTTCTCGACGCTGTTCAGCTCCGGGTGCAGGTACACGCTGCCGCCGGGAATGGTTTCGTCGGCCACCAGGGTTTGCAGCCAGTCATTGATGCGCTTGACCTCCTGGTCCATGAAGGACTTGGTGAGGTTCTTGGCCATGGCTTTCTGGCCGGCCTTGACCAGCTTGCGGCTGATGGCATCTTCCAGGCCGACGTAGCTGATGAACTTGCCGGTGATGGAGCGGTTACCCAGCAGCGAGAAGCCGCCGAGGATGGTGCGGGCGTAATAGCTCACGCCATAGCGGTTGAGCAGGTCGCCTTCGGTGGAGGTGTCGAGGATGTTGTACTCGACCACGCGGGAAACGTCCTCGGCGAAGGTCACCTGATTACCCGGGCTTTCCCACTGCTTGACCTTGGCCAGTGCGGCGATGGCCAGCGAGGATGGCGACAGGAACACGTTTTTCTTCGCGGCCTTGGAGTACACCGACGGCATGTTGTGCACCAGCAGGCAACGGTCGAAGCCCAGGTCGGCACCGCCCAGTTCGCCGCTGTAGGTCACTTGGTCGGCCACCGAAGCGTCCTTGCCATCGAGCACCACACGGGCCTTGATGCGCTTGCCGAACGAGGCGAACTCACCGGCTACGGCTTTGGTGCCCGTGAAGCCTGGAGCACCGATGATGGTCAGGTCTTCAGGCACGCTGCTCAGGGCAGCCAGGCCCAGCTTGCGACCGGTGACCGGGTCGTTGCCGCCGATCACATTGTTGATCGTGTCGGCCGGGGTAGCGCCCTCTTCGACGATGACTACATAGACCGGCACCTTCACCACTTTGAGGATCTGGTACACCGCCTGGAACAAGGTGCCCGACTCGGTGCCGGTGGGGTCCAGCAGCGCCTGGGTGGTGAAGCTGTTGATGCGAAACGGCGCGTTTTTCGGGATCGACGCATGGGCGTTCGGCGCAGTGCCGACCAGGCCAATGACGTTATCGCCAAGGCCACCCATGGCCTCGGGGGATTCAGTGGCATTCACAGTGATGCCGTTGTGCTCGAAGTTCAGGACTTCTGCCATGGTTATTCAGCCTTCTTGGGGGTGGAGTTGAGGACGCTGGTCAGTTCCAGACGGCCAGCGGTGCGCAGGGCGGATGCTTCGACGTCGAGCAGTTCCAGCTCCTCGCCGGCGGTGGACCAATGGCCGTTGCCGATGGGGAATGGGATGAGGACGGTGTAGGTTTGGCGGGTGGGCATGGGTGGAAATCTCCGGGTGGGAAATGCAAAAGCCCCTGCGGGGAGGGGCTTTGGGGAGGCGAAAAAAAACCGCTTTCGCGGTGGGGATCAGTTGCGATCAGGCAAGGGATAGAGCGCCTTGATTTCGGCGACTTTGTCACGCCAGGCCTTTTCTTTTTCTGGAGTTTCGTCGTATTGCCACTCCAGAAATAATGGATCAGCTTCAGTTACGTACAACGTACGACGCGCAGAGATAACGCTCTCCAACTTGGCATTGCTTTCCGCCTGCATGACGAGTTCATCTGCGCGAACCTCGTCAAGTCCCAATGCCATCAACGTTGGGCGGTCCGCAGGGACATTGATCAGCGTCTCACCGGAGGGAAGCAGTAGTGTTTTGATATATCCAACCATCTTCATACCCCTTTTGCTGTGTAACGCAGATCGTTATCCAACGTATAAGCCAAGCGGCTTTCCGGATAAGTTTCTCCAAGTTCGGTGGCGGTTATCGCAAACGGTTTCACCTTCCAGCAAATTTCATATTCAGGGGTCACTGCTTGGCTCAATTCCACTTCAGCATCTGAGCGACTGTACTTCACAGGCTCCTCAAAGCTCTTGGTGACGATATACGTCAGCCCGCCACGCAAATAGCAGCCAGATTCCTGCGGGGACGAGACCAATGTGCCTGGTATCTGGTTAAGCCAGATGGGCTTCAAGCCAGTGACCGGACGGACGTACGACCACATCCCGAATTGAGCACGACGGACGGTCTCTCGGTAAGTTTGAGAGATGCGCTTGATAGTCAAAAAATTAGCGTCCCCATTCCATGGGATCCCACAGCCCTCCATTTGCAGATTTAGACCGGCGACATGTGGCTCAAAATTGTTGTTGAATGGATTAAGGCCTGCGTCCAAGCCATAGTTTCTGGAAATTATGATCTCCGACATACCTCTTTCGTTACCTGGCATACGCCACCAGACCGGATAAAAAATATTGGTAGAAAGTCCCGTAAGATCAATTGTTTGCGTATAAGAGGCACGACCATTAATATCCTTAGCCTGCACACTATTACGCCAAGCAGTAAACTGATCCGAAGCGGCCTCTACCCGCGCATCAATCTTCCCAATTTGGTTGGTAACCGTTTCCGTAAGCTTATTACATGCTTCCACAACTTTCGTGATAGTCGCTTCAAGTCCCATCATCAACTCCCTGTCAGTTAATCTTTCCAGCACTTTTGTCAGTGCTACTACTTCGCTTCGAGATGCATAACCCGAAACATCAAATCAACGTGGCGGGACATATTGCCAACCGAAGCCGCCGCCATAATCGCGATCTCCTCCGCCAACAACAGGTTCAAGTTCTCACTCCCCACCACAATCGTCACGCTATCCGCCGGCAACGGCGAAACATCCAGCGTAAACTTCTGCAGCACCCGCGCCGCCGCTGCTTTATAGGTCAGCAACTTCCCCGCCACGGAATACACCGCCAGCAAGGTGCCGCTGGCGAGGTAAAACCCGAACTCGCCAATCTCATACTCGCCGTCGCCATCAAACAGCGCGGCCATCCTGAGTTGGCGCTCGCCCAGGTCTTCGTAGTCGACGATGGCCACCCGTTGGCGCTCGTCACGCAAGGCCACTTCGGTGCCGTCGGGGTTGTAGCGGCCGGTGCCGGCGCCGATGTGGGTGATTTCGCCTTTGAGGCCCTGGTTCTTTGCCTGCAGCACTTCATCCAAACCTTTGGAGGTGAAGCGCACCAGGCGCGTGATTTCATCTGTCATGGCTGCGCCCTGAGGTCGTAATCGTTAATGGTGTAGTGCTGGGCAACCCCGGCACTGTTGAGCCGAGCCACCAGCGCCAATTCCGGCAACGCGCCGTTCAGATAGAACTCGCCGTCGCTTAAAGGCGCGTCGAGCACTTGCGTGAGCGCGAGCTGGCCTTCGGTCTCATGCACGATGGTGATCGTCGCCTGATCGCGCTCACTCTTGGCCGCATTGATACGCCGGATCAGCCGGTTGTGGTCGCCGCTGGACCAACTGCGCCCGATGATCGCCTGCACGTCGAAGGTGTAAGGCACGCCGAGCGGACGTTGCTGGTACCAGGCGCTGATATTGGGCGTGAAGCCCAATGACTCCACCGCATGGCTCAGTGCCTTGGGTGTGCCGGCCTGGCGCTGGATCTGCCAGGACAAGGCCACGGTCAGGCGTTTTTCCGCCTCGCTGGCCTCGGCATCCCATTCGCTGACGCCACGGTCGGCGGCCAGGTAAGGCAGGAATTCGCTGGGCGTGTACAGCGGATTCATCAGTGCCGGAAACGGCGGGGTGACGCGCTCAAGCAATCTGCCGAAACCCAGGTCCAGGGCCTTTTCCAGCGGTGAGCTATTGGCCGGTAGCAAACTTGCGTTGGGTTCACTCATAGCGTGCGCACCTCCACCTCGACACCCGTGCAATACGGGGCCTGGAACGCGGTGCTGACAATCGGCGCCAGCGGTTCGAGGATGTGCAGTTGCGCAGCGCCGGCACTGTGGATGGCGTAGTCGATCCAGCTGGGGTCCACCCGCCCTTCCAGGCGGTGACAGGACTCTGCGTAGTCTTGCAGCAGTTTCTGCGCCGCCACTTGGGTCAGCCCCGAGTCCGGGCCGGCGTTGATCTTAGCCACCACGCGAATTTTGTAGGGTTGAATCTGCGCGCCTTGGACGCTGACCAGATCGGTTTCGGGCCTTACATCCGGCCGTGCGAAATGTCGACGTACACCGTCAAGCAAGTCGGCAGATGGCGTGCCGTCACCCTCCCTGGAAAGCACGGTGACCATGACTTCACCCGGTGCGGTGCGTCGGGCGTTGCCGTCCTTGACCTGGGCCGCGTAACCGTCCGGGTCGAAGGTGTAGGTCACCGTGACCACACCGGGCGTCGCACTTTGCACTTTCACTGCTGGGCGCTCGCCCAAGGTGAACACTTCACGGCGATACTGCATCCGCGAGCCTGCTGCTGGAGCGTGGGGTGCCAGGTAGTAACGCAGGCGAGCGTCGTCATCGCTTTCCAAAGTAGGCGGCACCGGCGGGAACGCGGCCGGGTCGCCAGGGTCGAGCATTTGGCGTTCCAGGCCCATATCGGCCAGGCGCGCATCCAGGTTGCTACCGGTGGCCCACCACGCCAGCATCTGCTTGATGCGAGCGTTGTACTTGCGCTCGTGGGTTTGCAGACGCACGCAAAAAGCTTCCAGGGCCAAGGTCAGCAGTTCGCTTTCGTTGTCGAGGCTGACCTGGAGTTTGGCTGCGCTTTGCGGCGCGCGGGTGGCGACGTAGTCGATGACAAACGCTTTGAATTCGGCCAGCAACGGCTCGAACTCATCGACCTTAATGATGGCCGGTTCCGCCAGTTGGTTCTGGCCGGGGATCAGCATGCTCATGTCACGACCTCGAAGGATTGTTGGCGGTTTTTCCAGGTGCCGGCAAACCGCAACAGCAGGCCGGCGCCTTGGCGAGTGGCGACGATGACCTGGGGGTCGAAGTCGCCGATACCGTTGTGGGTGTTGTAAAAGGCTTGCGCGGCGTGGCTCTGGGCGAGGATCAACAGGTCGTCACCGAGGTTCTGGCCGAGCAACTGCGGGATCAGCGAGCCGTACAATGGGCGTTTTTGCCGAGTACCCACGGGGGTGGTCAGCGCTCGGGTGGCGCGCTGCACAAATTGCAGCCAGTCGTCGACGGCCGCCCCGGTGTTCCTATCGATTCCGAGCATGGGGTGTCCTTATCGGGGGCTGATGACGCGTCCTTGATGGTCCACCACCGGGCCGCTGAAGTGCGCGCCGCCGGCATCCAGCAACAGGCTGGTGCCGCCGACTTGCAGGGTGATGCCTTGGGCGTTGAGGCTCAGGCTGGCGGCGCCGACTTTGACGTCAACTTGTTCGCGGGAACCGCTGAAGGTGGTCGGGCCGTTGACCCAGTTGAAGGTATGGCTGGCGTCGTCGTAGTCGCTTTGGGTGCCATCTTGATGCCGGCGCCGAGTCAGCGTTGCCACGCTGGAGACCGGCGGGAAGCGATCACTGTTAAGGCCGAACAGGGCCACGGATTGCACACCACCCTCCCCCCCGCCGTAGTTGAGCAGCAGGCATTGCTCACCCACCGTGGGAATGCGGGTTTCGGTTTGTGCACCGGCACTGGGGTTGAAAAAACGGATCGCCGGGGTGAGCAGGTCACCGTGGCTGACCTTGCAGGTGTTGCTGGCCGCATCGACCTGCTGGCAAATACCGATCCGGCAGAAGCTCTCGGCGCGGCGGTAGAGGTCCTCGAGCTGGGACTCCATCTCGGCCAGGCGTTCGACGATCGGTCCCAATTGCATGCGTAACAGCGCGTCGAACATGGGCTACTCCGCCAGTGGCTTGTATTGGGCCGGGTCGTCGATGTTGGAGACGTCCCAGGTGCAGGCAAATAGCGGTTGGCCTGTGGGATCGTCGAGTAGCGTCGGCCCCAGATAGAGGGTTTGCGTGAAGGAAACTGTCCAGGTGTCGTAGTCCGTTTGCGCGGAAGTGCGCACAGCGGGAGCCGCGACGATACTCGCCGGCAAATCGCACTGTGCCTGGGGCAGGTTCCAACGGTTATCCAGCACCAGGTCCATCAGTTGGCTGGCCAGGTCGCAGGCGTCGAACGGCAATGCACCGGGGGCGACCATGGCCCTGAGTGAAATGGCCAGAACGTGAGCCTTGCGCCCTTCACGGGAGCGAATGCCCGGGCCATTGCCTTCGACCGTGACCATTACGCCGGTTTGTTCAGCATCGCCTTGAAAGTCCTGGTGACTGCCAACCTTGATGTCCGGGAAGGCCGCATGCAGCACCGCGCCGATGGCTTGGGGCAGTTGGGATGGCTTTTCGATAAACGTCATTTTAAGTCGCGTCCTTGCAACGATTAGTGCGGGTCCTGGCCGGAGCCTTGGTTGATCCCGATGCGCTTGGCCGCCCATCGCTCATAAAGGCCGATGGCCACGTCGGCACCGGCCATGGCGGTCAGGCAACCAATGGCGCCGGCGGTCCAGATCGACATGCCGGCGGCGTAGCACAGCATCAGGGCCGACACCCCGCAAACCATGCACGCCCCGGAACGCAGGGCCAATCGGCGGATCAGCGACCAGCCACGTGCGCCTTCTTTATCGGCGCGCCACATTTCACCTGAGACCCCGCCGATCACCGCCAACACGATCACCAGCCAGATAGGCATTTCCGCTAACGCTTGCTGTTCATTTGTCATGTCACGCCTCCTGGCTGAGCAATAAATAGTCCGTATTTCATTTACAAATGCTTGGGTAGGTAGGCATTCCAAAAAGCCCGGTCGCCCGGGCTTTTCAGTAATGCTGTCCTCGGACTTTCGGCGCTACTGGCGCGGTACGGTCCTTTCCTCAATGTTTTTCCGACCACGATCCCTGTCTGCCGGATAACTGCTTCTGGTGCTTTACGCTGCACACCCGGGTCAGTTGCCAACCCTCTGAACCGTTAAGGCCGGTTCATCGCTGCCTGTTGTTGAAGCGTTGAAACTAAAGAGCGTCGGCATCCTTGCCGGTGTTGCCTGGCATCCCTGCCATCGCTTCGATGGCGTCCTTGCCGATGTTGCGTGCCTTCCTTGTCTTCCTTGGCAGCATCCTTGCCGCCTCCACCAGGCCTTGTTGGCTGGCTTGAGGTGAAGAATATGCATGTATGCATATACAGTCAATGCACAGATGCATTTATTTTTACTATGGAAATGCACTAATGCATTGGAAGCCTTACGGGCTTGGGCTTGGCCGGTTTTCTAAGGGCGAAAAAAAACCCGCACATGGGCGGGTTTCTTCTTACGCGTGGAGGTTAGCGGGCGTACATGCCCCACCAGAAAACATGACCGAGGATACTGATCTGCTCATCCTGGATCTCCTGGAAGCTGTAGTCCTCATCGGGGTGCTCATCACGATTGAAGCTGCGCAGGCGAATGCCGGAAGGCAGGCGGTAGAGCTGTTTAACCCGCAACTGGCCGTTGTGATTGATGGCATACAAGTCACCATCGACGATATCGCCAATGCCGCTCTTGCCGGCATTCACCCCTACCGTGGCGCCGTCGCGCAACACCGGCAACATACTGTTGCCGCGTACCGTCACGCACTTGGCCTGGTCGAACTGCACACCGTTATGCCGCAGGCTGCGCTTGCCGAACCGCAGGCTGGCCTTCTCGCTTTCCTCGATGACGAATCTTCCTGATCCAGCAGCCAATTCAACCTCGCGCAGAAAGGGGATCGACACCTCGTCATCATTAACGGGGGTATCGTCGTCCCACAGGCTTATGTCCTTGAGTTCCGAATGCATCGGGTCGCGCCCGTCATCGCGCAAAGCGCCCACTGCTGCGCGCCCGCGCAGGTAATCAGTGCTCACGCGGAAATACTCGGCGATACGGGAGATGTGTTTATCCGACGGATCAACGATCTTGCCGCTGAGGATCCGGGACAGTGTGGATTGAGGCACGCCAGTGCGTCGGTGAAGCTCCGTGGGGGAGATCCGGTCGCGGTCCAGCAGTTCTCTTAAGACGATAGAAACGTTGCGTTTTTGCATAGCGCGGATAGTGACGGGAGTTTTTGGGGTTGGCAAATGCTAATTTGCATATCTATACATAAGACGGATGTATTAAGTGAAGTTTCGGCCAATAAAGGAGCTGGAATCGCATGAAAGTCTCTACCTCCTCCGAATCGACCCCGATGAGCTTCGCAACGAGTTTGCCGCTTAGTCAGGGGCGACGTTCACCTGGATTTGCTCATCAAGCATATCGACAACTCTGGACGACTTTACAAAGCAGGTGTCGACAAAATTGACTACCATATTCCCGAGCAACATACACGGGCCGATCTAGCGGCTAAGCTGGGGCCACCATCAGGAGCGCGTTGATGATATCGATCAAGCTGGGCTTGTCCAAAGGCGCAAAAAGCTCCTTTGCCGACTTTATCCGTGACGCAAAATCCGAGCAGAAAAAGCGCGTCTACAGTGAGGTTCTGACTGAAGCCACCAAGCAGCAGAATCTCGTGATGATGAAGGCAGAAGCGAAAAGAGCTTGATTGCACACCGCCTTTCGAAGCCCGGCCCTGTGCCGGGCTTTTTATTGGGTTAATTTGCGTTTTACCTAGCCGTTTGCAACCTGCGAACCCGCCACCTCGCGTGTTAACCTTGCCGCCATCGCAAAAAATGCTGGGCCAAGCGCCCCCTTTGCCCCATCACTTTCAACGAATTTGCCTATTACCCAATGAGTAAAAACACCTCCGATCTGTCCTCCCACACCCCGATGATGCAGCAGTACTGGCGCCTGAAAAACCAGCACCCTGATCAGTTGATGTTCTATCGCATGGGCGACTTCTACGAGATCTTCTATGAAGACGCGAAGAAGGCCGCCAAGCTGCTGGATATCACCCTGACCGCGCGCGGGCAGTCGGCGGGGCAGTCGATTCCGATGTGTGGGATTCCTTACCATTCGCTGGAAGGCTACCTGGTCAAGCTGGTGAAGCTGGGCGAGTCGGTGGTGATTTGTGAGCAGATCGGCGACCCGGCCACGAGTAAAGGGCCGGTGGAACGCCAGGTGGTGCGCATTATTACGCCAGGTACGGTGAGTGATGAGGCATTGCTGGATGAGCGTCGCGATAACCTGATTGCGGCGGTGTTGGGCGATGAGCGTTTGTTCGGCCTGTCGGTGCTGGATATCACCAGTGGCAATTTCAGCGTGCTGGAGATCAAAGGCTGGGAGAACCTGCTGGCGGAGCTGGAGCGCATCAATCCGGTGGAGTTGTTGATTCCGGATGATTGGCCCAAGGACTTGCCGGCGGAGAAACGTCGTGGGACCAAGCGCCGTGCGCCGTGGGATTTTGAGCGTGATTCGGCGCTGAAAAGTCTTTGCCAGCAGTTCTCGGTACAGGACCTTAAAGGCTTTGGTTGCGAGACGCTGACCCTGGCCATCGGTGCCGCCGGTTGCCTGCTCAGCTACGCCAAGGAAACCCAGCGCACCGCCCTGCCGCACTTGCGCAGCCTGCGCCATGAGCGTCTGGACGATACCGTAGTGCTCGATGGCGCCAGCCGTCGCAACCTGGAACTGGACACCAACCTGGCCGGTGGGCGTGATAACACCCTGCAATCGGTGGTGGACCGTTGCCAGACTGCCATGGGCAGCCGTTTGCTAACCCGTTGGTTGAACCGTCCGCTGCGGGATTTGACGGTGCTGCAAGCACGTCAGTCTTCTATTACCTGCCTGCTCGACGGCTATCGCTTTGAAAAGCTGCAACCGCAACTGAAAGAAATCGGCGATATCGAGCGCATCCTGGCGCGGATCGGCCTGCGTAACGCGCGGCCCCGAGACCTGGCGCGCCTGCGTGATGCGCTGAGCACCCTGCCACAGCTGCAAGTCGCGATGACCGAACTGGACACGCCGCACCTGCAACAGCTTGCAGTCACCGCCGGCACTTACCCGGACCTCGCAGCGCTGCTGGAAAAGGCCATCATCGACAACCCACCGGCGATTATCCGTGACGGCGGCGTGTTGAAAACTGGCTACGACAGCGAGCTGGATGAGCTGCAGTCCCTGAGCGAAAACGCCGGCCAGTTCCTGATCGACCTGGAAGCCCGCGAAAAAGCCCGCACGGGCCTGGCTAATCTGAAAGTCGGCTACAACCGTGTGCATGGCTACTTTATTGAGCTGCCAAGCAAGCAGGCCGAGTCGGCGCCTATCGACTATCAACGTCGCCAGACCCTCAAAGGCGCCGAGCGTTTTATCACCCCCGAGCTCAAAGCGTTCGAAGACAAGGCACTGTCGGCCAAAAGCCGCGCCCTGGCGCGGGAAAAGATGCTCTACGAAGCCTTGCTCGAGGACTTGATCAGCCGCCTGGCGCCGTTGCAAGACACCGCCGCCGCCCTGGCGGAGCTGGATGTGTTGAGCAACCTCGCCGAACGTGCGCTGAACCTGGACCTCAATTGCCCACGGTTTGTCAGCGAACCGTGCATGCGCATCGTGCAAGGTCGTCACCCGGTGGTGGAGCAAGTGCTGACCACGCCGTTCGTCGCCAATGACCTGTCGCTGGACGACGATACCCGCATGCTGGTGATCACCGGTCCGAACATGGGTGGTAAATCCACCTACATGCGTCAGACCGCGTTGATCGTGTTGTTGGCGCATATCGGCAGCTTCGTACCGGCAGCCAGTTGCGAATTGTCTCTGGTAGACCGCATTTTCACGCGGATCGGCTCCAGCGATGACCTGGCCGGTGGCCGTTCGACCTTTATGGTGGAAATGAGCGAAACCGCCAACATTCTGCACAACGCCACCGAACGCAGCCTGGTGCTGATGGACGAAGTGGGCCGCGGCACCAGCACCTTCGACGGCCTGTCCCTGGCCTGGGCCGCGGCCGAACGCTTGGCGCATCTGCGTGCGTACACGCTGTTCGCCACGCACTACTTCGAGCTGACGGTGTTGCCGGAAAGCGAGCCGCTGGTGGCCAACGTGCATCTCAATGCCACCGAGCACAATGAGCGCATCGTGTTCTTGCACCATGTGCTGCCAGGGCCGGCAAGCCAGAGCTATGGCTTGGCCGTAGCGCAATTGGCGGGTGTGCCGAACGAGGTGATCACCCGTGCCCGTGAACACTTAAGCCGCCTGGAAACCACGGCGCTGCCACACGAAACGGTAGTCGCCAGCCCGGCCAAGGCCAGCAAGAAACCTGCCGCGCCGCACCAGAGCGATATGTTCGCCAGCCTGCCCCATCCGGTGCTGGATGAGTTGGCAAAGCTTGACCTGGATGACTTGACGCCGCGTAAAGCGCTCGAAATGTTATATGCACTGAAGACTCGGATATAACGCAGACGCTTGCAAGCTGATAGAATCTCGCGCGGTTTGGGATGCTGCGGGCTTTTAGCCTGGTCCGCAGACTATCGCTCTCAAACCTCGCGAACCCCACCATAAGGGGTTTCGCTGCCGCCGCCTGAGGAGAAAATTAGAAATGACCTTCGTCGTCACCGACAACTGCATCAAGTGCAAGTACACCGACTGCGTAGAAGTCTGTCCGGTGGACTGCTTCTACGAAGGCCCGAATTTCCTGGTTATCCACCCGGACGAGTGCATCGACTGCGCCCTGTGTGAACCAGAATGCCCGGCCGTCGCGATTTTCTCCGAGGACGAAGTGCCTGCGGGCATGGAGCAATTCATTCAATTGAACGTCGAGCTGGCCGAAGTGTGGCCAAACATCACCGAGCGCAAAGATCCGATGCCGGATGCCGCTGAATGGGATGGCAAGCCCAACAAAATTGAGCAACTAGAGCGCTAAAGCGCCGCTGCCCAACAAAAAAAGGCCCCTTGAGGGCCTTTTTTGCGCTCGGGTGCCTGCGCTCACTTTTCTACAGGCAAAAAAAGGGGCGGTATGACCCGCCCACATTTTTTCCCTAGTCCCTGTATTCCTTTTCATCATCCTGATGAATCGCATCCTGCGACGTTCCTTCAAACCATCGTTCCTTGATGGCTGTGCCAATCCGTGGACACAGGGCTGATGTTAGAGCGTTCCGAGGGAAGTTCAACGCGATGCCCTCGGCAGGCTGACAAACTCCGCCGCTCGCCAGCATGAAAATAATCGTTATATTTCAACAAGATAGACAATAGCTTCGTCAATTCAAGACGTACGCAACCGCTAAAAAACCCAAACACTTACGAAAAAGTAAGCGAATGCTTACACGCCCATTACGCAAAATAGCAACAAGCCCTATTGGCGCCCCACCTGTAGGAGCGAGCTTGCTCGCGAAAAACCCAAGAGCACCACTGGTCGTCAGGCTTTTCGCGTATCCGTTAAAGCCTAATCAATCGTCGCTCACGGTAATGGTCGGCATCGCCGGCGCCGCCGCTTCCTGCAATACAATCCGCGCCCCCACATGACGGGCCAACTCCTGATAGATCATCGCGATCTGCCCATCAGCCTCTGCCGCTACGGTAGGTTTGCCACCATCGGCCTGCTCACGAATCTCCATCGCCAATGGCAACGATGCCAGCAGTTCAACGCCATACTGGGTAGCGAGCTTCTCGCCCCCGCCCTCACCAAACAGATGCTCGGCGTGCCCGCAGTTGGAACAGATATGCACCGCCATGTTTTCCACCACGCCCAGCACCGGGATGTTGACCTTGCGGAACATCTCCACACCTTTGCGGGCATCCAGCAGCGCCAGGTCCTGGGGCGTGGTGACAATCACCGCACCGGCCACCGGCACTTTCTGCGCCAGGGTCAGTTGGATATCGCCGGTGCCTGGCGGCATGTCGATCACCAGGTAGTCAAGGTCGCCCCACGCCGTTTGTGTGACCAGTTGCAGCAACGCACCCGAGACCATCGGCCCGCGCCAGACCATCGGCGTGTTGTCATCGGTGAGAAACGCCATGGACATCACTTCCACACCCAGCGACTCGATGGGCACAAACCATTTCTGATCCTTGACCTTCGGCCGTGTGCCTTCGGCGATGCCGAACATCACGCCCTGGCTCGGCCCGTAGATGTCGGCATCGAGAATGCCCACGCGCGCGCCTTCCCGGGCCAGGGCCAGGGCCAGGTTGGCCGCGGTGGTGGATTTACCCACGCCGCCCTTGCCGGACGCCACCGCCACCACATTCTTGACGTTGGCCAGGCCCGGGATCTGCGCCTGGGCCTTGTGCGGCGCGATCACGCATTGGATGTCGACCTTGGCCGAACCCACACCGTCGAGTCCCTCGATGGCCATTTGTAGCATCTGTGCCCAACCGCTTTTGAACAGACCTGCGGCATAGCCCAGTTGCAACTGCACCGACACCTGGTCGCCCTGGACCTCGATGGCACGCACACAGCCGGCACTGACCGGGTCCTGGTTCAAATAAGGGTCGGTGTACTGGCGAAGAACGGCTTCCACCGCTGCGCGATTGACGGCGCTCATGGGCTACTCCCGAAAAAAGACTGACTGAAACAGGCGGCTATCCTAACCGTTCCAGCCGCCGAACGGCATGCTTTCGAAGGCGCGCAAGATACTGAAACAGCGTCACGGGGTGAAATAAATTTCCCGGCGCTTTATAGTGGCCGACCTCCGTTTCATCAAGTAGCCGAGCCCCATGTCCGAGCCACGCAAGATCCTCGTCACCAGCGCCCTGCCCTATGCCAATGGTTCCATCCATCTTGGCCATATGCTTGAGTACATCCAGACCGATATGTGGGTGCGCTTCCAGAAGCATCGCGGCAATCAATGCATTTATGTCTGCGCGGACGACGCCCACGGTTCGGCCATCATGCTGCGCGCCGAAAAGGAAGGCATCACCCCGGAACAACTGATCGCCAATGTGCAGGCTGAACACAGCGCCGACTTTGCCGAGTTCCTGGTGGACTTCGACAACTTCCACTCGACCCACTCCGACGAAAACCGCGAGCTGTCGAGCCAGATCTACCTGCGGTTGAAAGAAGCCGGGCACATCGACCAACGTTCGGTGACCCAGTATTTCGACCCGGAAAAGAAAATGTTCCTGGCCGACCGTTTCATCAAGGGCACCTGCCCGAAATGCGGCACCGAAGACCAGTACGGCGACAACTGCGAGAAATGCGGCGCGACCTACGCACCCACCGATTTGAAGGATCCCAAGTCGGCGATCTCCGGCGCGACTCCGGTACTCAAGGACTCGCAGCACTTCTTCTTCAAGCTCCCGGATTTCCAGCAAATGCTGCAAACCTGGACGCGCAGCGGCACCTTGCAGGACGCCGTGGCCAACAAACTCTCCGAATGGCTCGACAGTGGCCTGCAGCAGTGGGACATCTCCCGCGACGCGCCGTACTTCGGCTTCGAGATTCCGGGCGAGCCGGGCAAGTATTTCTATGTATGGCTGGACGCGCCGATCGGCTACATGGCCAGCTTCAAGAACCTTTGCGATCGCACCCCGCAGTTGGACTTCGACGCGTTCTGGGGCAAGGACTCCACCGCCGAGCTGTACCACTTCATCGGCAAGGACATCGTCAACTTCCACGCGCTGTTCTGGCCGGCGATGCTTGAAGGCTCAGGCTACCGCAAGCCGACCGGTATCGCCGTGCACGGCTACCTGACGGTCAACGGCCAGAAAATGTCCAAGTCCCGTGGCACCTTTATCAAGGCGCGCACCTACCTGGACCACCTGTCGCCCGAATACCTGCGCTATTACTACGCCTCCAAACTCGGCCGTGGCGTCGACGACCTGGACCTGAACCTGGAAGACTTCGTACAGAAGGTCAACTCGGACCTGGTCGGCAAAGTCGTCAACATCGCCAGCCGTTGTGCCGGGTTTATCCACAAGGGCAACGCCGGCGTATTGGTGGCCGAGAATGCCGCACCGGAACTGACCGACGCCTTCCTGGCCGCTGCACCGAGCATCGCCGACGCTTATGAAGCCCGCGACTTTGCCCGTGCCATGCGCGAGATCATGGGCCTGGCCGACCGTGCCAACGCCTGGATCGCCGACAAGGCGCCGTGGTCGCTGAACAAGCAGGAAGGCAAGGAGGCCGAAGTCCAGGCTATCTGCGCCACCGGGGTCAACCTGTTCCGTCAGTTGGTGATCTTCCTCAAGCCGGTGCTGCCGTTGCTGGCCGCCGATGCTGAGGCGTTCCTCAATGTGGCGCCGTTGAGCTGGAACGATCACACCACCTTGCTCGGTAATCATCAGTTGAACGCGTTCAAGCCCTTGATGACCCGGATCGACCCGGTGAAAGTCCAGGCCATGACCGACGCTTCGAAAGAAGACCTGGTGGCCAGCCAGACCGATACCGGCCAATCCGCACCGGCGGGCAATGGCGAGCTGGCCAAGGACCCGATTTCTCCGGAAATCGATTTCGACGCCTTTGCCGCCGTGGACCTGCGCGTGGCTCTGATCATCAAGGCCGAAGCCGTGGAAGGCGCCGACAAGCTGCTGCGCCTGACGTTGGATATCGGCGACGAACAGCGCAACGTGTTCTCCGGCATCAAGAGCGCTTACCCGGACCCGTCCAAGCTCGATGGCCGCCTGACCATGATGATCGCCAACCTCAAGCCACGGAAAATGAAGTTCGGCATTTCCGAAGGCATGGTGATGGCGGCTGGCCCTGGCGGCGAAGAAATCTACCTGCTGAGCCCGGACAGCGGCGCCAAGCCGGGTCAGCGCATCAAGTAACCCCTGCAAAATGCCCCGCTGTCGCTACGGCGGGGCCTCTCAGCTTGCCCTTCTCCCTGGGCCGGGCGTCAACGCTATGATCACAGCATGAACCTCATTCAACGTATCGACGCGCTGCTGCCGCAGACTCAATGCGGCAAGTGCGGGCACCCGGGTTGCAAACCCTACGCAGAAGGCATCGCTAAAGGCGAAGCCATCAACAAGTGCCCGCCCGGTGGGCAGGAAACCATTGCCGGGCTTGCGCAACTGCTGCGCCTGCCAGTACTGGACCTGGACACCCGCCGTGGAGAAGCGCCCGCCCAGGTCGCCTATATCCGTGAGGCCGAATGCATTGGTTGCACCAAATGCATCCAGGCTTGCCCGGTGGACGCCATTGTGGGCGCCGCCAAGCTGATGCACACGGTGATTGTCGACGAGTGCACCGGTTGCGACCTGTGTGTTGCGCCCTGCCCTGTCGACTGCATCGAGATGCGTCCGCTGGCTGACGTTTTGCCTATCGTCGGTGACTTGGCCAGCAACGATGATGAACGGCGTGCACGCGACCTCAAACGCGACCGGGCGCGGCGGCGCTTCGAGCAACGTAACGCCCGCTTGCAACGTGAAGAGGCCCGCAAGCTCGCCGAGCGCCTGGCACGAGCCAAGCGCACAGCGCCGATGGCGGTGGCACCGGTCGATAACCCTCAGGCCGCTCTGGACGCCGCGATCAAGCAGGCCAAAACCAACGTCGCCATGAGCCGCGCTCAACTGCACAAATCCTTGAAAGCGTTTGGGCATCCGCCGACCTTTGAGCAACAGTCGCAATTGATTATGCTGCAACGACAGTTCGAGGCATCCGAGCAGGCGCTTGCTGCGCTGGAGGCCAACAGCGCACCGCAGCCGCCCAAGGCGGCCACTAAAAGCGCCGAGCTCAAGCGCGCAAAGATCCAACTGGCCATGCACCGTGCAGCGTGGAAGAAGGCTCAGGATCACAATGCCGACGAGCATCAATTGGCAACCTTGAAAGCCGCCTTGAACGCCGCCGAGCAAACGCTGCAGGATGCCGAGGCCAACGGCTGACCCACTGCGCCCTGTATTGCTAACATCACGCCGACCGCCTGCAAGGAAACGCCTGCCCCTATGAACGCCGCAAAACGCTTGGAAATTTTCCGCAGGTTTCACGAAGACAATCCGGAACCGAAAACCGAACTGGCCTACTCCTCACCGTTTGAATTGCTGATTGCGGTGATCCTCTCGGCTCAATCCACGGACGTTGGCGTCAACAAGGCCACGGCCAAGCTGTATCCCGTAGCCAATACACCCGCCGCGATTTACGCCCTGGGTGTGGAAGGCCTATCCGAATACATCAAGACCATCGGCTTATATAACAGCAAGGCCAAGAACGTGATCGAGACGTGCCGCCTGCTGCTGGAGCTGCATGGGGGTGAGGTGCCGCAAACCCGCGAAGCTCTGGAAGCCTTGCCAGGTGTGGGCCGCAAAACCGCGAACGTGGTACTCAATACGGCATTCCGGCAGTTGACCATGGCGGTGGACACGCACATTTTCCGCGTGAGCAACCGAACCGGCATTGCCCGGGGCAAGAATGTGGTTGAGGTGGAAAAACAATTGATGAAGTTCGTGCCCAAGCCCTATTTGCTCGACTCCCACCATTGGCTGATCCTGCACGGACGCTACGTTTGCCAGGCCCGCAAGCCGCGCTGTGGCAGTTGCCGTATCGAAGATTTGTGCGAATACAAGGACAAGACCTCCGACGATTGAGCGATCATTGCTTTTTGTGATCAGGCGATTGAAAAAATCTTTTTTACCCGTTCGCGGATTATCGCTATAAGGAGCCCCAACGGCAGTCTTAGCCTGGAGTTGACCTTATGAGCGCTGGCAGCAAAGAAGACCTGGAAGACGACCTCGTTGCGTCGGATGACGATGAGGTGGTAGAAACACCTGTGCCAGAGGTGGCCAAGACCAATTTGAGCAAACGCCGCACTATCGACAATCTTCTGGAAGAGCGACGCTTGCAAAAACAGCTGGCCGATTACGACTTCGATTTCTGATCGAGCCGTTGACGGCCGGAAGCCTCCCTGACGGAGGCTTTTTTCTGCCGGTTACACGGGTATTCAAGGGGTGCAATATCCTCCTAGACCAGGCCGTTGCGCTGGGCCAGTTCTATCAGGTCCACAAGGGACCGGGCATTGAGCTTGAGCAGCAAGCGCGTCTTGTAGGTACTGACGGTTTTGTTGCTGAGGAACATGCCATCGGCAATCTCCTTGTTGGTTTTGCCACGCGCCAGTTGCTGCAGCACCATCATCTCCCGCCCCGATAAGCGTTCGACCATGTCAGCTTCACTGGCATTGCCCATGGTTGAGCGCACCGAATTGAGCGCCTGGTTCGGGAAATAGCTATAGCCGGAAAGCACCGCCTTGATGGCACTGAGCAACTCCGTCAGATCCTGCTGCTTGCACACATAGCCGGCGGCGCCCGCCTGCATGCAGCGCATGGAAAAATGGCCAGGCGCCTGGGACGTCAGTACCAGCACCTTGAACGAGACGGCTTGCTTGGTTGAAGCCAGCCGACAAATAACTTCCAGGCCGTCAAGCTTGGGGATTCCGATATCCAGTATCACAATATCCGGCATATGTTCCCGTGCAAGTTGCAACGCATCGACACCGTTATCAGTCTCGGCAACGACCTCATAACCATGACGCTCCATTAGCATGCGCACAGCAAGACGAATGACGGGATGATCATCCACGATCAGCACTTTATTCATGAGAAAGTCCAATTTCGCTGTTCGAATTATTTAGAGCAAACACAATAGCCTAGTCGATTACTAGTTGGCATAGCATTCCACCCCGAGCAAGAGCAGGCAGAGACCCAACCCACAAGAAGATAGGAATTAACCTACAAAAAATCGCCAACTTAGATGCTTGGAGCTTTATGGTTGCTTTCAGACCTTTCTCGGCGCGCACATATTTTGAGTGAAATGTCTTGAGCATAAGCCCCTGAAGGTAAACGTGCCGCACAAGACTTTCAGGAAATGCCCCTTGCTTGTCGCAATGATGCCCGCAAACCGCCCCGGAAAAACCGTCCCCATTAGTTCCATTTAACATATTTCAACACTTCCACAATTCCTACAGAAAATTCAACAGTTCACATATCCATTGCAGCTACATGAGTGAATTTTCTGTCAGACATAGTTCCTCCCCAGATGTAAAAATTCATTCAACCTTAAAAACAAAAAGATAAAACCGGAAAATAATTGCGCAAGTTACGGAAAAAACCTTAAACACAAGCTAAACACTAATAAACAGCACAGCCTCTAAAATCCGCGCCAAAAAAAATGGCCCCTTGCACAAGGGGCCATTTTTCACAACAGGCGCACGATCAGAACAACGAGCGGCCTTTGTTGGCAGCAATGCGCATGCGCAGTGCGTTCAACTTGATGAAGCCTGCCGCGTCCGCCTGATTGTAGGCACCGCCGTCTTCTTCGAAGGTGGCGATGTTGGAGTCGAACAGCGACTCATCGGACTTGCGGCCGGTGACGATCACGTTGCCCTTGTACAGTTTCAGGCGTACGACACCGTTCACGTGAGCCTGGGAGGCGTCGATCATCTGCTGCAGCATCAGACGCTCTGGGCTCCACCAGTAACCGGTGTAGATCAGGCTGGCGTACTTGGGCATCAACTCGTCTTTGAGGTGAGCGACTTCGCGGTCCAGGGTGATGGATTCGATGGCGCGGTGGGCGCGCAACATGATGGTGCCGCCTGGGGTTTCGTAGCAGCCACGGGACTTCATGCCCACGTAACGGTTCTCGACGATGTCGAGACGGCCAATACCATGCTGGCCACCGATACGGTTCAGGGTCGCCAATACGGTGGCCGGGGTCATTTCAACGCCGTCCAGCGCGACGATATCGCCGTTGCGGTAAGTCAGTTCCAGGTACTGGGCCTTGTCTGGAGCGTTCTCCGGGGAGACGGTCCATTTCCACATGTCTTCTTCGTGCTCGGTCCAGGTGTCTTCCAGCACGCCGCCTTCATAGGAAATGTGCAGCAGGTTGGCGTCCATCGAGTACGGCGACTTCTTCTTGCCATGACGCTCGATCGGGATGGCGTGCTTTTCAGCGTAATCCATCAGCTTTTCACGGGACAACAGGTCCCATTCACGCCACGGCGCAATGACTTTCACGCCTGGCTTGAGTGCGTAGGCACCCAGTTCGAAACGGACCTGGTCGTTGCCCTTGCCGGTGGCGCCGTGGGAAATGGCGTCGGCGCCAGTTTCGTTGGCGATCTCGATCAGGCGCTTGGCGATCAGTGGACGTGCGATGGAGGTACCCAGCAGGTACTCACCTTCGTAGACAGTGTTGGCGCGAAACATCGGGAAAACGAAATCGCGGACGAACTCTTCGCGCAGGTCGTCAATGTAGATCTCTTTCACGCCCATGGCTTGCGCCTTGGCACGTGCAGGTTCGACCTCTTCACCCTGACCCAGGTCAGCGGTGAAGGTCACCACTTCACAGTTATACGTATCCTGCAGCCACTTGAGGATCACCGAAGTGTCCAGGCCGCCGGAATACGCGAGAACGACCTTGTTTACGTCGGCCATGCCATCACTCCACGGGGTTGTACGGAAAGGCGACGATTCTACCGATCAAAACCGCGAAATTACAGGGGCGCGACAGCAAATGAAGATAAAGCGACAGATTATGTCGAGTGGGCGACCGATGGTCGCCTCTATGGAGCAGAGGTATTTGCACAACCTTGTAGCGTTCAACGGTAACCACGATGCGAAGCGAGTCGCTCTTGATCTTGCTCTTGATCTGCTTGTGATCTTGATCTCAGGCGCCCCGTTAAACCACGCTGGCCGAACGCAGGTTTGAATTCGTGGGTAACCCGGCAGGACGCCGGGTTAGCCGCCCCGCGCCATGGATGGCGCGTGGCGGCGGCCCACGGATTCAAGACTGTGTTCGGGCACACCGAGCCTAGGCGAGGTGCCGAGTGGTGGGGCAAGAGCGCTTTGCTTACTTTCGCGCTTTTCGAAAGTGAGCCGCCGTCAGGGCGGAACCCTAAGTGGCCGTTACCTAAATAACGGATATGTACCCGGTCCAACTGTGTTGACTGTCAGGCCGCCTTCGCAGGCAAGCCAGCTCCCACATTTGGATCGTGGGGTGTCAGATAGATAGGCGTCGGCTATTCGGTCGTCACGGGAGCAAGCTCCCTCGCCACAGTTTCGGCGTCATACCGAAGTTGTGCAGCTACCCATGCTTATGAGGTAGCCGCCGGGTTGCTCGGCGCAGCGGCCTGGGGCGCCGGCTTCTCAGGGGCAGCCACCCGCTCAAGCTGAATATTCACACGGCGGTTACGCGCACGGTTGGCGGCATTGGTGTTGGGCGCCAAGGGGTAGCTTTCGCCATGGAAGCGCATCGTGATCTGCGATTCCTGGATGCCGTTGGCCTTGAAGTAGTCCATCACCGCCAGGGCACGGCGGCGCGATACGTCGCGGTTGGTCAGGCGGTTGCCGCTGTTGTCGGAATGGCCGTTCAACTCGACATGATTGACCGTGGGATCGGCCTTCATGAAGGCCAGGATCACGGACAACTTCTTCTTGGCCGCCGCGTCCAGCTCAATGCCGCCACCGGGAAAGCCCACTTCGGTCTGTTTGACCTGGTCGTAATTCATGGGCAACAGCTTGGTGGTGCACAGCTGATAATCGTTGTACGCCTTGTTGAATTTTACCGGCAGCAGGCGAATTTCCGAGTAACCACCTTCACGCCCGTAATGCCGCACCGTCGGGCTGCGCCCTTCGAGCAAGCCCGTGAACAGGCGACCGGCCTGGGCCTGGGAGCTATTGAACAGCACGTCGCCGCTGCCGACACGCACGGCCCCCAGGTTGATATCACCTCGGCCCGGTTGCCACGGCGCGGCAGCAGCCAGCAGGGTTGCTGAGCCGGCGCCGAGGCTGCTGCCATAGGTTTTCAGACGAAACGTGGCCTGCTCGCCCGCCCGGCGTACGAATTCACCAGAACCGAAATCGGTGATCGGCTGGGTCAAGCGGCACTCGAACTGATCGCCCTCTACCTTCCACTCAATATTCTCCAGACGTGTCTGGAACGTGAGGGCCGCCGCAGGCAGGCTGGCGAACACACTGAGCAGGGCTAGATAATACTGGCGCACGGGAGGCTCCATGGGTTTCTACAACACTTCACAGCGTCATACATCGTTAAGGCATACCCGGAGATATCGGTAGCATCCGGCAAAACTTGATAGCGAGTGCCTGCAAGAGTCTTTTCCGGTAGCATTCCCACCAGATTGACCCGCCTGGAATCCCCAATGTCCGACCGCCTGACCCTGCTGCGTCCCGACGACTGGCATATTCATCTTCGCGATGGTGCTGCGTTACCCCAAACCGTGGCCGACGTGGCCCGCACGTTTGGCCGTGCCATCATCATGCCTAACCTGGTACCTCCGGTGCGCAATGCCGCAGAGGCCGACGCCTATCGCCAGCGCATCCTCGCTGCACGACCGGCCGGCAGCCGCTTCGAACCGTTGATGGTGCTCTACCTCACCGACCGCACCCAGCCTGAAGAAATCCGTGAAGCCAAGGCCAGCGGTTATGTGCACGCCGCCAAGCTGTACCCGGCAGGCGCGACCACCAACTCCGATTCCGGTGTAACCAGTATCGACAAGATCCTGCCGGCGATCGAAGCCATGGCGGAAGTCGGCATGCCGTTGCTGATCCACGGGGAAGTCACCCGTGGCGATGTGGACGTGTTCGATCGCGAAAAAATCTTCATCGATGAACACATGCGTCGTGTGGTCGAGCTGTTCCCCACGCTCAAAGTGGTGTTTGAACACATCACCACCGCCGATGCCGTGCAGTTCGTCAGCGAGGCGTCGGCCAACGTTGGCGCGACCATCACCGCCCATCACCTGCTCTACAACCGCAACCACATGCTGGTGGGCGGGATTCGGCCGCACTTCTACTGCCTGCCGATCCTCAAGCGCAACACCCATCAGGTAGCCCTGCTGGATGCCGCCACCAGCGGCAGCCCGAAATTCTTCCTCGGTACCGACTCGGCGCCCCACGCCCAGCACGCCAAGGAAGCTGCATGCGGCTGCGCCGGCTGCTACACGGCATTTGCCGCCATCGAGTTGTACGCCGAAGCATTCGAACAGCGTAACGCGCTGGACAAACTCGAAGGTTTTGCCAGCCTCAACGGCCCGCGTTTCTACGGCCTGCCGGCGAATACCGACCGCATTACCCTGGTTCGTGAAGACTGGACCGCCCCTGCCAGCCTGCCCTTTGGCGAGCTGACCGTTATCCCGCTGCGCGCCGGTGAAACACTGCGCTGGCGCCTGCTGGAGGAAAGCAAGTGAGTGAAGACCATTACGACGACGAACAAGAGCACGGCGGTGGCGGCTCGCGCCATCCGATGGCCGAGCGCTTTCGCGGCTATCTGCCGGTCGTCATCGACGTAGAAACCGGTGGTTTCAACTGCGCCACCGATGCCTTGCTGGAAATTGCCGCAACCACCATCGGCATGGACGAACAGGGTTTTGTGTACCCGGAGCACACGCATTTCTTTCGCGTCGAGCCGTTCGAAGGCGCCAATATCGAAGCCGCTGCCCTGGAATTCACCGGGATCAAGCTCGATCACCCACTGCGCATGGCGGTGAGTGAAGAAGCGGCGCTGACCGATATCTTCCGTGGCGTGCGCAAGGCGTTGAAGGCCAATGGCTGCAAACGCGCAATTCTGGTCGGCCACAACAGCAGTTTCGACCTGGGCTTCCTGAACGCCGCCGTGGCGCGATTGGACATGAAGCGCAATCCGTTTCACCCGTTCTCCAGCTTCGACACCGCCACCCTTGCCGGCTTGGCCTACGGTCAGACCGTCCTGGCCAAAGCCTGCCAGGCCGCCGGTATCGACTTTGACGGGCGTGAAGCCCACTCGGCCCGCTACGACACCGAGAAGACTGCCGAGCTGTTCTGCGGCATCGTCAATCGCTGGAAACAGATGGGTGGCTGGGAAGACTTCAACGATTGAGGCTCCAATGTGGGTGTGGGCTTGCCCCCGATGAGCATAGGTATCTACGCAATTTTGTAGGTTGTCGCAGCCGACGGTAACCACGATGCGAAGCGAGCCGCTCTTGCTCTTGATCTGCTTTTGATCTTAAGCGCCCCGTCAAACCACGCTGGCCGAACGCAGGCTTGAATTCGTGGGTAACCCGGCAGGACGCCGGGTTAGCCGCCCCGCGCCATGGATGGCGCGTGGCGGCGGCCCACGGATTCAAGCCTGTGTTCGGGCACACCGAGCCTAAGCGAGGTGCCGAGTGGTGGGGCAAGAGCCCTTTTGGTTACTTTTGGCTGGGCCGGCATTCCGGGCTCTTTTCCAAAAGTGACCCGCTGTCAGAGCGGAACCCTAAGTAGCCGTTACCGCAGCAATGGATATGCACACAATCCAACTGTGTTGACTGCCAGGCCGCCTTCGCGAGCAAGCCCGCTCCCACAGTTGGACTGTGGGGTGTCAGGTGAGAAGTGTCGGCTGGCAGGCCGCCATCGCAGGCAAGCCAGCTCCCACATTTGGACTGTGGGGTGTCAGGTCGATAGGCGTCGGCTGTCAGGCCGTCACGGGAGCAAGTCCCCACCCACAAAAAAACCGGCCTTTTCAGGCCGGTTTTTTTATACCGTGAAGTTGGCTTACAGCTTGCCAGCGTTCTCGGTCAAGTATGCCGCAACGCCTTCTGGCGAAGCGTTCATGCCTTTGTCGCCTTTTTTCCAGTTGGCAGGGCAGACTTCGCCGTGCTCTTCGTGGAATTGCAGCGCGTCGACCAGGCGGATCAGCTCTTCCATGTTGCGACCCAGCGGCAGGTCGTTGATGATCTGCGAGCGCACAACGCCCTTGTCATCAATCAGGAACGCGCCACGGAACGCCACGCCGCCTTCGGACTCAACGTCGTAGGCCTTGGCGATGTCGTGCTTCATGTCGGCAGCCATGGTGTATTTGACTTTGCCGATGCCGCCGTCATTGATGGCGGTGTTGCGCCAGGCGTTGTGCGTGAAATGGGAGTCGATGGAAACCGCGACCACTTCAACGTTGCGCGCCTTGAAATCGTCCATGCGGTGGTCCAGGGCGATCAGCTCCGAAGGGCAGACGAAGGTGAAGTCCAGCGGGTAGAAGAACACCAGGCCGTATTTGCCTTTGATGGCTTCAGACAGTTTGAAGCTGTCAACGATTTCGCCATTGCCGAGCACGGCTGGTACGTCGAAATCCGGGGCTTGTTTACCGACGAGTACGCTCATTGGATATCTCCTGATGTAGGGGGTGACGATTGAAGTAAAAGGACAGGTCGAGTCTGCCGGTGAAAATCGACAGAAACATGACGCAATCACGCTTCGTAAAGACCGACCATCATACACCGAAAAAACCGTTCGTCAGCGCATGGGCAATGTGCACTGGATTGGGGATGAAACTATTTTGACAATCATTCTCGTTAACATTAAGATCCATCGCACTTAAGCCTCAAACCCGCGACGGTTCTCACTTATGTATGTCTGCCTCTGCACTGGCGTCACCGACGGACAAATCCGCGAAGCAATCTACGAAGGTTGCTGCAGCTATAAAGAAGTACGTGAAACCACCGGCGTTGCCAGCCAGTGTGGCAAATGTGCTTGCCTGGCCAAGCAAGTGGTACGGGAAACCCTGACGCAGCTGCAGACTGCCCAGGCCGCGCTCCCCTACCCAGCAGAATTTAAACACGCCTGAACTGGCATGTTTTGAAGAACCGGACCTAGTGTCCGGTTTTTTTATGCCTGTAATTCAATTAGTTAGCGCCAAGACGCGGAACACAAACATTCTTATTCCGATTAATTTTCATTTATTATTCAATAACTTAGGTTTGACACTAGGATTTTCACCGCTCAGACTCCGCCCTATACACAGCTATTACAGGGCAGGACCCCAGTCATGAAAGGCGACATCTCAGTCATCCAGCAACTCAACAAAATCCTTGCCAATGAACTGGTCGCGATCAATCAGTACTTCCTGCATGCACGCATGTACGACGATTGGGGCCTGGAAAAGCTCGGCAAGCGAGAATACAAAGAATCGATCAAAGCCATGAAGGACGCCGACGCGCTGATCAAGCGTATCCTGTTCCTGGAAGGCCTGCCGAACGTGCAGGACCTGGGCAAGCTGAACATCGGCGAGCACACTCAGGAAATGATCAGCAGCGACCTGGGCTTTGAGCGCAAGAGCCACAGTGACCTGAAGGCCGCTATCGCTCACTGCGAAACCAAGGGCGATTTCGGCAGCCGTGAACTGCTGGAAGATATCCTGGAAGACCAGGAAGAGCATATCGACTGGCTGGAAACCCAGTTGGGCCTGATCGACAAGGTCAGCCTGGAGAATTACCTGCAATCGCAGATGGGCGAATAACTGCGCTTGTTATCACTGTAGGAGCGAGCTTGCTCGCGAAGAACGTCAACGATAACGCAGCGCATCTGATTTAACGCGTTGCCTGGGGGACCTTCGCGAGCAAGCTCGCTCCTACAGAAAAGCAAAAAAGCCCCGCTCTCTTGTGAGAAGCGGGGCTTTTTATTGCGTGGCCTTTACAGACGCATCAGGCGCCAGTCTTGGCCGCCGCGTCTTTGATCAGCGCTTGAAGCGAACCATCAGCTGCCATTTCAGTGATGATGTCGCTACCGCCAACCAGCTCACCGGCTACCCACAGCTGCGGGAAAGTCGGCCAGTTGGCGTACTTTGGCAGGTTGGCGCGGATTTCAGGGTTTTGCAGGATATCCACGTAAGCGAACTTCTCGCCGCATTGCATGACGGCCTGGGACGCTTTCGCGGAGAAACCGCACTGAGGCGCGTTTGGAGCGCCTTTCATGTAAAGCAGAATGGTGTTGTTGGCAATCTGCTCTTTGATCGTTTCGATGATATCCATGGAACACCTCTGCAGGAACTTTGCGACTCACGGGTCGGCACGGTGGCGCATTGTAACGCAAAAATCCAGCAGGATGCTCAGGCCGCCGCCACCTTCACCGGTACGCCGTTGAGCGCCGCATTCCCCGACAACTCATCCAATTGCCGCTCGTCGGTCAAGTCATTCGCACTCGCCCCCGGCTGGCCGCTTGCGATGCTCATCTGCACGCCCGGACGACCATGTCCCCAACCGTGAGGCAGGCTGACCACACCCGGCATCATGTCCGTGCTGGCCGCTACTTCCACTTCGACCATACCGATACGCGAACTCACCCGCACCCGCTGGCCATCGCTCAACTGACGGCTAGCCAGATCATCGGGGTGCATCAGCAGTTGATGGCGTGGCTTACCCTTCACCAGCCGGTGATAGTTATGCATCCAGGAATTATTGCTGCGCACATGCCGCCTGCCAATCAATAGCAGTTCGTCGGCCACCGGCACCGGCTGCGCGGCGAAACGCGTCAGGTCTGCCAGGATCACGGCCGGTGCCGCTTGCACCTTGGCATCTGCGGTTTTCAAACGTGCCGCGAGGTTGGGCTTGAGCGGCCCCAGGTCCACGCCATGGGGATGATCCGCCAGCATCGCCACCGAGAGTTTATGACTGGATGCGTCACCATAGGCACCCGCACGCAGGCCAAAGTCGATCATCTGTGCCGGTGGCAGGGTGGGCTTGAGCACCGCGCCAGTGTGCGCCGCAAACGCCTGGGCCAAGCCGACAAAGATTTCCCAGTCATGCAGCGCACCTTCCGGCTTGGGCAGGACGGCGTGATTGAAGCGTGTGACATTGCGCACCGCGAACAGATTAAAGGTGGTGTCGTAGTGATCGTTTTCCAGCGCCGAGGTGGAAGGCAGGATCAGGTCGGCATAACGCGTGGTCTCGTTGATATACAGGTCGATGCTGACCATGAACTCCAACCCGTCCAGGGCTTGCTCCAATTGGCGACCGTTAGGCGTGGACAGTACCGGGTTGCCGGCCACCGTCACCAGGGCGCGGATCTGGCCTTCCCCCTCGGTGAGCATTTCTTCTGCCAGGGCCGACACTGGCAGTTCTCCGCCATACTCAGGGCGCCCGGACACGCGGCTCTGCCAGCGGTTGAAATGGCCGCCGCTGGTGGAGGCCACCAGGTCTACCGCCGGGCTGGTGCAGAGCGCGCCGCCGACACGGTCCAGGTTGCCGGTCACCAAGTTGATCAGTTGCACCAGCCAATGGCACAGCGTACCGAACGCCTGGGTCGAGACGCCCATGCGGCCATAACAGACAGCCCTGTCAGCGCCCGCGAAGTCCCTGGCCAACTGGCGAATCTGTTCGGCAGGCACCGCACACTGGCGGCTCATGGCCTCGGCATCGAAGCCGGCAATGGCCCTGCGCACCTCGCCCAGGCCTTCCACCGGCAAATGGCTGTCGCGTGTCAGCCCCTCGGTGAACAAAGTGTTGAGCACCCCAAACAACAACGCCGCATCGCCGCCGGGGCGTACGAACAAGTGCTGGTCGGCGATGGCCGCCGTCTCGCTGCGCCGAGGGTCGACCACCACCACTTTGCCGCCCCGCGCCTGAATGGCCTTGAGGCGTTTCTCAACATCGGGCACGGTCATGATGCTGCCATTGGAGGCCAGCGGGTTGCCGCCGAGGATCAACATGAAATCGGTCTGGTCGATGTCGGGGATGGGCAACAACAGGCCGTGGCCGTACATCAGGTGGCTGGTGAGGTGATGAGGCAGTTGGTCTACCGAGGTCGCGGAGAAACGATTGCGCGTCTTCAACAGCCCTAGAAAGTAGTTGCTGTGGGTCATCAACCCATAGTTATGCACGCTGGGGTTGCCCTGATACACCGCCACCGCGTTCTGGCCGTGCCGCGCCTGAATGCCCGCCAGCCGCTCGGCCACCAGGGCAAAGGCGTCATCCCAGGCGATCGGCTGCCATTGGCTGCCCACCCGCCGCATGGGTTGGTGCAGACGGTCCGGGTCGTTCTGGATGTCCTGCAGGGCCACGGCCTTGGGGCATATGTGGCCGCGACTGAAACTGTCCAGGGGGTCGCCCTTGATCGAGGTGATCGACAGGCTACCGTCTTCGGCGTGGGTGGTTTCCAGGGTGAGGCCGCAGATGGCTTCGCACAGGTGGCAGGCACGGTGGTGGAGAGTCTTGGTCATGGCCAGTCTCTTTATAGGGGCTTTGGCTCAACTATGGGCCGCACGCCCGTGGGGCGCCAGCAACCTTCGCGTTGTGAATCGACGGGCATAGGCCAGGGCATGGCTAAGCATGAGCAAATGTTTCAGAAACCCGGCCCACAGGCGCTGAAACCGACGCGGCCTGGCCCAAGCCCGCCCCCGCGCATTGCAAAAGGCCTGGACGCCAGTGTACAAATGGCTCGCTGCTGTCAGGAAATCGTCTTCAAACGCGCGCCAGCGCCCTGCTTGAACACCCCTTAAGCCGTAGCCCTATTGGTAAAACGCGACATTTAATGTCAATATCGCGTCTTCCCCTATTTCGTCGCCCCGTGCGGCTTTCGCCGCAGGTCTCGCCCGTTGTCGCAATAAACAAGGCTTTGAGTATCTGCGGTCTGTTGCAAAAGGTAGTTAATGATGAGCGCAAGGCACTTTCTCTCCCTGATGGATTGCACGCCCGAAGAGCTGGTCAGCGTGATCCGTCGAGGCATTGAGCTTAAAGACCTGCGTAACCGCGGCGTACTGTTTGAGCCATTGAAAAACCGTGTACTGGGGATGATTTTCGAAAAGTCCTCGACACGCACACGCCTGTCGTTCGAAGCCGGCATGATCCAGCTGGGTGGCCAAGCGATCTTCCTGTCACCGCGAGACACCCAATTGGGCCGTGGCGAGCCGATCAGCGATTGCGCCATCGTGATGTCGCGCATGCTCGACGCCGTGATGATCCGTACCTTCGCCCACAGCACCTTGACCGAATTTGCCGCCAACTCCCGTGTGCCCGTGATCAACGGCCTGTCCGATGACCTGCACCCCTGCCAGTTGCTGGCCGACATGCAAACCTTCCTCGAACATCGTGGCTCGATCCAAGGCAAGACCGTGGCCTGGATCGGCGATGGCAACAACATGTGCAACAGTTATATAGAAGCGGCGATCCAGTTCGACTTCCACCTGCGTATCGCCTGCCCTGAAGGCTACGAGCCCAGCGCCGAGTTCATGGCCAAGGCCGACGGTCGTGTGCAACTGCTACGCGATCCAAAAGACGCAGTGATCGGCGCGCACCTGGTGAGCACCGACGTCTGGACCTCCATGGGCCAGGAAGACGAAACCGCCAAGCGCCTGGCCCAGTTCGCGCCGTTCCAGGTGAGCCGCGCATTGCTCGACCTGGCCGCGCCGGACGTGCTGTTCATGCACTGCCTACCCGCCCACCGTGGCGAAGAAATCAGCCAGGACCTGCTCGACGATCCGCGCTCAGTCGCGTGGGATCAGGCCGAGAACCGCCTGCATGCGCAAAAAGCCTTGCTCGAATTCCTCGTACCACCGTCGTACCACCACGCATGAGCCAGCCATTACTGCTGAACCTGCGCAATCTGGCATGCGGCTATCAAGACCAACGCGTGGTGCAGAACCTCAACCTGCACCTCAACGCCGGCGATATCGGTTGCCTGCTCGGCTCTTCGGGCTGCGGCAAGACCACCACCCTGCGCGCCATTGCAGGCTTTGAGCCGGTGCATGAAGGCGAAATCAGCCTGGCGGGCGACGTCATCTCCCGTGCCGGTTTCACTCTGGCACCGGAGAAACGTCGCATCGGCATGGTGTTCCAGGACTACGCGTTGTTCCCGCACCTGAGCGTGGCTGACAACATCGCCTTTGGCATTCGCAAACACCCGCAAAAAGAGCGCGTAGTTGCCGAGTTACTGGAACTGGTCAACTTGAAGAACCTGGGCAAGCGCTTCCCCCATGAGCTTTCCGGTGGTCAGCAACAACGCGTCGCTCTCGCCCGGGCCCTGGCGCCGGAGCCGCAACTGCTGTTGCTGGATGAACCCTTTTCCAACCTCGATGGCGAACTGCGCCGCAAGCTCAGCCATGAAGTGCGTGACATCCTCAAGGCACGCGGCACCAGTGCGATTCTGGTGACCCATGACCAGGAAGAAGCCTTCGCCGTCAGCGATCACGTGGGGGTCTTCAAGGAAGGCCGCCTAGAGCAGTGGGACACGCCCTACAACCTCTATCACGAACCGCAAACGCCCTACGTCGCCAGTTTCATCGGCCAGGGGTATTTCATCCGTGGTCGGCTGAACTCGCCGGAATCGGTCAGCACTGAACTGGGCGACCTGCGCGGCAACCGAGCCTATACCTTGCCAGCCGGTGCTGCGGTGGATGTGCTGCTGCGCCCGGACGACATCGTGTATGCGCCGGACAGCGCGTTGAAAGCCCGGATCGTCGGCAAGACTTTCCTCGGCGCCTCGACCTTGTACCGATTGCAACTGCCGACCGGCGCGCAATTGGAATCGATTTTCCCCAGCCATGCCGATCACCAGGTGGGCGCAGAGGTGGGGATTCGTGTGGCGGCTGAGCACCTGGTGTTGTTCCAGGCATCCGGCAGCACAGCGGCGCAGATTCCCGCTGTTGAGTCAGGCGTGCGCCGCCACAGCGTCGCTCACTGACGAAACCGGATCAAACTGTGGGAGCTGGCTTGCCTGCGATGCAACTCGGATTATCTGTTACACCGCGTTGATGCTATCGCAGGCAAGCCAGCTCCCACATTTGATCCTCATAGACTTCAAAAAATGCTTATCAGGCCCGGCCGATCGGTGCGAATTTGGCCTGGGTGTGTTCCGCCAACACCGCCGCCGGCAATTCGACTTCCAACCCCCTCCTACCCGCGCTGACAAAAATCGTTGCAAAGAGTTGCGCCGTTTCATCGATAAACGTGCGCAGCCGCTTTTTCTGCCCCAACGGACTGATGCCGCCCAGCAGATAACCCGTGGAGCGCTGCGCCGCTGCCGGGTCAGCCATTTCGACTTTCTTCACACCCGCCGCCTGAGCCAGGGCTTTCAAGTCCAGACTTCCGACGACCGGCACCACCGCCACCAACAATTCTCCCTTTTCGCTGCTCGCCAACAGCGTCTTGAACACCTGGGCCGGGTCCAGGCTCAATTTCTCTGCGGCCTCCAGCCCATAGGATGCTGCCTTGGGCTCATGTTCATAACTGTGAATACGATGTTCGGCGCGAACTTTTTTCAACAGGTCCAATGCGGGGGTCATAGCGGCTCCGGGCGGGCAAACTGATGGCCAATTCTAGGCCAAGACCGCCTGAAACGCTCTAGCACAGTCCTATCACCGCTAAAGCGGCGCACCTTGACCATGATCATTCACCACACCAATAGTTCGGAAATGACCAATGGTTCACTTTCGACCTTTGACAGCGGTCATTCTTGTCTATATTTTTTCGTTTCCGAATACCGTAGGAATAATCCTCTGGTACTCCTGCAATAAGCCGCGACCCAGGATGGGGATCCTTGTCGCGGTGAATATCGCGCAACTGCCCATTGAGGCCGTGCGCAAGACAAGAACAACAATTGAGGTTTTCCATGACAACTGCTCTTCAACAGCCTTCACTTTCGAGCCAATGCATGGCCGAATTCCTGGGCACCGCGCTGCTGATCTTCTTCGGTACAGGATGCGTCGCCGCGCTCAAGGTCGCGGGTGCGAGCTTTGGCTTGTGGGAAATCAGTATCATCTGGGGGGTCGGCGTGAGCATGGCGATCTACCTGAGTGCCGGTATTTCCGGGGCTCACCTCAACCCGGCGGTCAGTATCGCCCTGTGCATCTTTGCCGATTTTGAAAAGCGCAAACTGCCCTTCTATATTCTCGCCCAGGTCGCCGGCGCCTTCTGCTCCGCCGCCTTGGTGTACACGCTCTACAGCAATCTGTTTTTCGATTACGAACAAACCCACCACATGGTCCGCGGCTCTCAAGCCAGCCTGGAATTGGCCTCGGTGTTCTCAACCTACCCCCATGCACTGCTGAGCACCGCCCAGGCGTTTCTGGTGGAAATGGTCATCACCGCCATTCTGATGGGCGTGATCATGGCCCTTACCGATGACAACAACGGCCTGCCACGCGGCCCCCTGGCGCCCCTGCTGATCGGCTTGCTGATCGCGGTGATTGGTAGCGCCATGGGCCCGCTGACCGGCTTTGCGATGAACCCGGCACGGGATTTCGGGCCCAAGCTGATGACCTTTTTCGCCGGTTGGGGTGAAATGGCCTTTACTGGCGGTCGCGATATTCCTTATTTCCTGGTGCCGATTTTCGCCCCGATTGTCGGCGCATGCCTCGGTGCTGCGGCCTATCGCGGGCTGATTGCTCGCCACCTGCCGAGCGCCGCACCGGCTATCGCTGAAGAAACACCTGACACGGCTGTCAACGGCAAGACTCGTATTTCCTGAAAGCGCCAGCCTGGTCCCCTGCCCTTCGCGGCCCAGGCTGATTTCTGACTTCCTTATTTCGTCCAAGGCAATTGACATGACCGACCTTCAGAATAAGAACTACATCATTGCCCTTGATCAGGGCACCACCAGTTCCCGGGCGATCATCTTCGATCGTGACGCCAACGTGGTGTGTACCGCCCAGCGTGAATTCGTCCAGCATTACCCGCAGGCTGGCTGGGTCGAACATGACCCGATGGAAATCTTCGCCACCCAGAGCGCGGTGATGGTCGAAGCGCTGGCCCAGGCCGGCCTGCACCATGACCAGGTGGCCGCCATCGGCATCACCAACCAGCGTGAAACCACCGTGGTCTGGGACAAGATCACCGGCCGCCCGATCTACAACGCCATTGTCTGGCAGTGCCGCCGCAGCACCGAGATCTGCCAGCAGCTCAAGCGCGACGGCCATGAGCAATACATCAGCGACACCACTGGCCTTGTGACCGACCCGTACTTTTCCGGCACCAAACTCAAGTGGATCCTCGACAACGTCGAAGGCAGCCGCGAACGTGCGCGCAATGGCGAACTGCTGTTTGGCACCGTCGACAGCTGGCTGATCTGGAAATTTACCGGCGGCAAGACCCACGTCACTGACTACACCAACGCGTCGCGCACCATGCTCTTCAACATCCACACCCTGGAGTGGGATGCGAAGATGCTGGAGATTCTCGACATTCCGCGGGAAATGCTGCCGGAAGTGAAGTCGTCATCGGAAATCTACGGCCGCACCAAGAGCGGCATCGCCATCGGCGGCATTGCCGGTGACCAGCAAGCCGCCCTGTTCGGCCAGATGTGCGTGGAAGCGGGCCAGGCCAAGAACACCTACGGCACCGGCTGCTTCCTGCTGATGAACACCGGCGACAAGGCGGTGAAATCCAAGCACGGCATGCTCACCACCATCGCCTGCGGCCCACGCGGCGAGGTGGCCTACGCCTTGGAAGGCGCAGTCTTCAACGGCGGCTCCACCGTGCAATGGCTGCGTGACGAGCTGAAAATCATCAACGATGCCCACGACACCGAATACTTTGCCGGCAAGGTCAAGGGCAGCAACGGCGTGTACCTGGTACCCGCCTTCACCGGCCTCGGCGCGCCCTACTGGGACCCGTATGCCCGTGGCGCACTGTTCGGCCTGACCCGTGGCGTACGCGTCGACCACATTATTCGCGCAGCCCTGGAGTCGATTGCCTACCAAACCCGCGACGTCCTCGACGCCATGCAACAGGACTCGGGCGAACGCCTCAAGGCCCTGCGCGTGGACGGCGGCGCGGTTGCCAACAACTTCCTGATGCAGTTCCAGGCCGACATTCTCGGCACCCAGGTAGAACGCCCGCAAATGCGTGAAACTACGGCCCTCGGCGCGGCCTACCTGGCCGGCCTGGCGTGTGGCTTCTGGGGCAGCCTGGACGAGCTGCGCGGCAAGGCGGTAATCGAACGCGAGTTCGAGCCACAGCTGGATGAGGCGGCCAAAGAGAAACTCTATGCCGGCTGGCAAAAAGCCGTGAGCCGCACCCGTGACTGGGAGCCGCACGAAGGCGCTGAATAAGGTTGTAACTGGCAGGGAGCGGATTCCTGCGTCATCATGGGCCACTTTTGTATGGCAGCCCAAAGGACGCCCCATGAATCTGCCTCCCCGCCAACAACAAATCCTCGAACTGGTCCGCGAGCGCGGCTACGTCAGTATCGAGGAAATGGCGCAGCTATTCGTTGTCACCCCGCAAACCATCCGCCGCGATATCAACCAGCTGGCGGACGCCAACCTGTTGCGCCGCTACCACGGCGGCGCAGCCTATGACTCCAGTGTCGAGAACACCGCGTACGCCATGCGTGCCGACCAGATGCGCGACGAGAAGCAACGCATCGGCGAAGCCATTGCCGCACAGATTCCCGATCACGCCTCGCTGTTCATCAACATCGGTACCACCACCGAATCCATCGCCCGTGCGCTGCTCAATCACAACCACCTGAAAATCATCACCAACAACCTCAACGTCGCCACCATGCTCAGTGCCAAGGACGACTTCGATGTGTTGCTCACCGGCGGCAATGTGCGCCGTGACGGTGGTGTGGTGGGCCAGGCCAGTGTCGACTTCATCAACCAGTTCAAGGTCGACTTTGCCCTGGTGGGCATCAGCGGTATCGACGAGGACGGCAGCCTGCTGGACTTCGATTACCAGGAAGTGCGGGTTTCCCAGGCAATCATCGCCAATGCGCGGCAAGTGATTCTGGCGGCAGACTCCAGCAAGTTCGGGCGCAATGCCATGATTCGCCTGGGGCCGATCAGCCTGGTGGATTGCCTGGTGACTGACCAACAGCCGGTGCCGGCGTTGGTGCAGGTGTTGAATGAGCATAAGGTGCGGCTGGAAGTCGTGTAGCGCCTGTTCAGACGCCATCGCAGGCAAGCCCGGCTCCCACAGATTGAAATTCGATCAAATGTGGGAGCCGGGCTTGCCCGCGATAACGGCCTCACCCGCACCAACACATTCACCTTTTTTCATAATTCTTCCTTTCCCCACCCTTCGATGAGTTTTTTCAATCGAAGTCGGGTGGCTGTGCCCGCAATTATCAGCTACCATTTTCGCAAATGAACATTAATGTTCGAATTCCAAGACGAAAAGATCGCGAGGCCAGCCGATGAACCCTTCCACCTTGCCTGCTCCACCGCTTGCCGAAGTCTATGACGTTGCCGTAATTGGTGGCGGGATCAATGGCGTCGGGATTGCGGCAGACGCAGCCGGTCGCGGTTTGTCGGTATTCCTTTGCGAAAAGGATGACTTGGCCAGCCACACCTCATCGGCCAGCAGCAAGCTGATCCACGGTGGCCTGCGTTACCTGGAACACTACGAATTCCGCCTGGTGCGCGAAGCCTTGGCAGAACGTGAAGTGCTGCTGGGCAAAGCCCCGCACATCGTCAAGCAAATGCGCTTTGTACTGCCGCACCGCCCGCACCTGCGTCCGGCATGGATGATTCGCGCCGGCCTGTTCCTGTATGACCACTTGGGCAAGCGCGAAAAACTGGCAGGCTCCAAAAGCCTCAAGTTCGGTGCCGACAGCCCGCTGAAAAGTGAAATCACCCAAGGCTTCGAATACTCCGACTGCTGGGTCGATGACGCCCGCCTGGTCGTGCTCAACGCCATGGCTGCCCGCGAGAAAGGCGCGCACATCCATACGCAGACCCGTTGCGTGAGCGCCCGCCGCAGCAACGGCCTGTGGGAAATGAACATGGAGCGTGCCGACGGCAGCCTGTTCTCGATCCGCGCCCGCGCGCTGGTGAATGCTGCCGGCCCGTGGGTGGCCAAATTCATCAAGGACGACCTGAAGCTGGATTCGCCCTACGGCATCCGCCTGATTCAGGGCAGCCACCTGATCGTGCCGCGCCTGTACGAAGGCGCCCACGCGCATATCCTGCAGAACGAAGACCAGCGCATCGTCTTCACCATTCCGTACCTGAACCACTTGACCATCATCGGCACCACCGACCGCGAATACACCGGCGACCCGGCTGCAGTGGCGATCACCGAAGGTGAAACCGACTACATGCTCAAGGTGGTCAACGCGCACTTCAAGAAACAACTGAGCCGTGACGATATTGTCCACACCTACTCCGGCGTGCGCCCGCTGTGCAACGACGAGTCGGATAACCCATCGGCCATCACTCGCGATTACACCCTGGCCTTGTCCGGCGGTACCGGCGAAGCGCCGATCCTGTCGGTGTTCGGCGGCAAGCTGACCACCTATCGCAAACTGGCTGAGTCGGCCATGGCCCAACTGGCGCCGTACTTCACCCAAATGCGCCCAAGCTGGACAGCCACGGCCAGCCTGCCCGGCGGCGAAAACATGAGCACCCCTGAAGCCCTGGCCGATGCCATCCGCGCCAAGTTCGACTGGGTACCGAGCGAGATCGCCCGCCGCTGGTCCACCACTTACGGCAGCCGCACCTGGCGCCTGCTGGAGGGCGTGCAATCGCTCGCCGACCTGGGTGACCACCTGGGTGGCGGCCTCTATACCCGCGAAGTCGACTACCTGTGCGCCGAAGAGTGGGTGACACAACCGCAGGACGTGCTGTGGCGCCGTACCAAGCTTGGCCTGTTCACCACCGAGCAGGAGCAGGAAAACCTGCAGCGTTACCTGTCCAAGGTCGAGCAGAGCCGCAGCAAGATCGAAGCCGCCTGACCGCGCTCCCTACACTGTAGGAGCGAGCTTGCTCGCGAAAAACCTGAGAACGCCGCGTTTATTCAGCATAAACGCGGCGTTTTTGCGTTTTTCGCGAGCAAGCTCGCTCCTACAGGCTATTCGGTTTTCCGAACGCGCCCCTCTGGACTATTCGGTTTGCCGGACCAGCGACCAAAAATATCGCCGAAACAAAAAGTTAATTTCGATATAAATCATGTAGTTATCCTTTTGTTTTCGGTATGGCACGACTCATGCTCTACACTCTTCAACGATTGCCTGGGGCGCCTTAGGAGCCGTCACGGGCAGTCGCTGTACAAGAGAGCCGTTCAGCTGGCTTCATAAAAAAAACAAATGTCGAGGAAGTATTGATGCGCATCGTTCCCCATATCCTGGGCGCAGCTATCGCTGCTGCTCTGATCAGCACTCCAGTTTTTGCCGCCGAACTCACCGGCACACTGAAGAAAATCAACGACTCCGGCACCATCACTCTCGCTCACCGCGACAGCTCCATTCCGTTTTCCTACATCGCGGATGGTTCGGGCAAACCCGTGGGCTATTCCCACGACATCCAGTTGGCCGTCGTCGAGCAGCTGAAAAAAGACCTGAACAAACCCGACCTCAAAGCCAAGTACAACCTGGTGACCTCGCAAACCCGTATCCCGCTGATCCAGAACGGCACCGCGGATCTGGAGTGCGGCTCCACCACCAATAACGCCGAACGCGCCCAGCAAGTTGATTTCACCGTCAACATCTTCGAAATCGGCACCCGTCTGCTGGTCAAGAAAGACAAGGAAGGCAAGCCGTCCTACGCTGACTTTGCCGACCTGAAAGGCAAAAACGTCGTGACCACCGCCGGCACCACGTCCGAGCGCATCATCAAGGCGATGAACGCCGACAAGCAGATGGGCATGAACGTCATCTCCGCCAAAGACCACGGCGAATCCTTCCAGATGCTCGAAAGCGGCCGCGCCGTTGCGTTCATGATGGACGACGCCCTGCTGGCCGGTGAAGAAGCCAAGGCCAAGAAGCCGAACGACTGGGTCATTACCGGTACTCCGCAGTCCTTCGAAGCCTACGCGTGCATGGTTCGCAAAGGCGACCCGGACTTCAAGAAAGCCGTGGATGACGCCATCGTCGCCCTGTACAAGTCCGGCGAGATCAACAAGATCTACGCCAAATGGTTCGAAAGCCCGATCCCACCAAAGGGCCTGAACCTGAACTTCCCGATGAGCGACAAGGTCAAGGAGCTGATCGCTAACCCAAGCGACAAACCAGCGCCAGAAGTAAAAATCTGATACCTGACTAAGCTTATGTCCTGAGGGAGCCAACCCTCCCTCAGGCGTCTGTAATTACCTGCTGGCTTTAACTTGGAACACTCGACCTGGCGGTTTTCGAGCCGATCGTGTGTGCCTGGCGTTCAACGTCAGGCGGGAACGGATCTTCCCCAAGCGGGTGCTTGTACATCGATCGATCTCGAGGGGAGACCCTAATGAATTACAACTGGGACTGGGGCGTGTTCTTCAAGTCCACCGGCGTGGGCAGCGAGACTTATCTCGACTGGTACCTCTCCGGGCTGGGCTGGACCATCGCCATCGCTATCGTGGCATGGATTATCGCCTTGCTGCTGGGCTCCATTCTGGGGGTCATGCGCACTGTGCCAAACCGCCTCGTATCGGGCATCGCGACCTGCTACGTGGAACTGTTTCGTAACGTGCCGCTGCTGGTTCAGCTGTTCATCTGGTACTTTCTGGTACCGGACATGCTGCCGCAGAACCTGCAGGACTGGTACAAACAAGACCTGAACCCGACCACCTCGGCCTACCTGAGTGTCGTGGTGTGCCTGGGCCTGTTCACCGCCGCCCGTGTGTGCGAGCAAGTGCGTACCGGTATCCAGGCGCTGCCACGCGGCCAGGAATCCGCGGCGCGCGCCATGGGCTTCAAGCTGCCGCAGATCTACTGGAACGTGCTGCTGCCCCAGGCTTACCGCATCATCATTCCGCCGCTTACCTCGGAATTTCTCAACGTGTTCAAGAACTCCTCCGTGGCGTCCTTGATCGGCTTGATGGAACTGCTGGCGCAAACCAAACAGACCGCCGAGTTCTCGGCCAACCTGTTTGAAGCCTTCACCCTGGCCACGCTGATCTACTTCACCCTGAACATGAGCCTGATGCTGCTGATGCGCGTGGTCGAGAAGAAAGTCGCAGTGCCCGGCCTGATCTCCGTGGGGGGCAAATAATGGAATTCGATTTCAGCGGCATCATCCCCGCCATTCCAGGCCTGTGGAACGGCATGGTCATGACCTTGAAGCTGATGGTCATGGGCGTGGTCGGCGGCATCATCATCGGGACTATCCTGGCCCTGATGCGCTTGTCGTCCAACAAACTGCTGTCCCGCGTGGCCGGCGCCTACGTGAACTACTTCCGCTCGATCCCGTTGCTGCTGGTGATCACCTGGTTCTACCTGGCGGTGCCGTTCGTGTTGCGCTGGATCACCGGTGAAGACACCCCCATCGGTGCGTTCACCTCCTGCGTCGTAGCGTTCATGATGTTCGAGGCTGCGTACTTCTGCGAAATCGTCCGAGCCGGCGTGCAGTCGATTCCCAAGGGCCAGATGGCGGCGGCACAAGCCATGGGCATGACCTACGGCCAGACCATGCGCCTGATCATCCTGCCCCAGGCGTTTCGCAAGATGACGCCGTTGCTGCTGCAACAGTCGATCATCCTGTTCCAGGACACTTCCCTGGTCTACACCGTGGGCCTGGTGGACTTCCTCAACTCCGCCCGCTCCAACGGCGACATCATCGGCCGCTCCAATGAGTTCCTGATCTTTGCCGGTGTCGTCTACTTCATCATCAGCTTTTCCGCCTCGCTGCTGGTCAAGCGTCTGCAAAAAAGGTTTGCCGTATGATCTCTATCAAGAACATCAACAAGTGGTATGGCGACTTCCAGGTGCTGACCGATTGCAGCACCGAGGTTAAAAAAGGCGAAGTGATCGTGGTGTGCGGGCCATCCGGCTCGGGCAAATCCACCCTGATCAAGTGCGTCAACGCACTGGAACCGTTCCAGAAGGGCGACATCGTGGTCGACGGCACCTCCATCGCCGACCCGAAGACCAACTTGCCAAAACTGCGTTCGCGCGTGGGCATGGTGTTCCAGCACTTCGAACTGTTCCCGCACCTGACCATCACCGAAAACCTGACCATCGCGCAGATCAAGGTGCTGGGCCGCAGCAAGGAAGAGGCCACCAAGAAAGGCCTGCAACTGCTCGACCGCGTGGGCTTGTCGGCGCACGCCCACAAGCACCCTGGCCAACTCTCCGGCGGCCAGCAACAACGTGTGGCGATTGCCCGCGCCCTGGCCATGGACCCGATCGTCATGCTGTTCGACGAACCGACCTCGGCGCTGGACCCGGAAATGGTCAACGAAGTGCTCGACGTGATGGTGCAACTGGCCCACGAAGGCATGACCATGATGTGCGTGACCCACGAAATGGGCTTTGCGCGCAAAGTGGCCGACCGCGTGATCTTCATGGACGCCGGCAAGATCATCGAAGACTGCCCCAAAGAAGAGTTCTTCGGCGACATCAGCGCCCGCTCCGAGCGTGCGCAGCACTTCCTTGAGAAAATCCTGCAGCACTAACAGCAACTCGCTCCTACAGTTGGCAGGCGAGAAGTAGCTGACCCAAGGCATCTGTGATGAAATGCGACCCCAATCAATATCGCGCCGCGCCGCCATCACTTGCCGTGAAGCCTCGTCTGATACGCCAACTGTTCCTGCCGCCGTTGATCATCGCCCTGATGGTCGGCCTGGGTTATATCGGCTTCTGGGTCAGTGACTACTACGGCATCCGCACCCTCAGCGACAACGGCGAACGCCAGTTGGAGCTGCACGCCCGCACCGTCGAAAGCGAACTGAGCAAGTACACCTACCTGCCCAGCCTGCTGGAATTGGAGTCCAGTGTTTCCCAATTGCTCGCCGAGCCGAGCCAGGAAACCCGCAAGACGGTCAACGACTACCTCGAAGGCCTGAACCGCCGCAGTCGCAGCCGCGCCATCTATGTGATGGACACCACCGGCCGCGTGCTGGCCACCAGTAACTGGCGCGATGCCGACAGTTACCAAGGCGAAGACCTATCCTTTCGTGCTTATTTCCAGAACGCCGTACGCGGCCAGCCCGGTCGTTTCTACGGCATCGGCAGCACCAACGGCGAACCAGGCTATTACCTGGCCCATGGCCTGGAAGAGCACGGCAAGATCATCGGCGTCGCCGTGGTCAAGGTACGCCTCGAAGCCCTTGAAGAACGCTGGCAACGTGCGCGCCTCGAAGCTTTCGTGAGCGATGAGAACGGCATCATTATTCTTTCCAGCGACCCGGCGCGTCGCCTCAAGGCTGTACGCCCGCTGAGCGATGACACCAAGGACCGCCTGGCCCACAGCCTTCAATATTACTGGGCGACGCTCAATGAACTGCAACCCCTGGCCCGTGAGCGCCTGAACGAAGGCACCGAGAAACTGACCTTCCCGGCCAACACTGAAGTGGTCAACGACCAGCACGCCGTCAGCTACCTGGCCCAGACCCGCCCGCTCAACGACACGCCGTGGAACTTCACCCTGCTCACCCCGCTCAACGACCTGCGCCGCGCCGCGATCAACCAGGGCATCCTGGTGGCCGTCGCCTTTGGCCTGGTCGCCTTCCTGCTGATCGCCTGGAACGAACGGCGCAAGGTCATCGCCACCCGCCTCGCCGCACGGGAAGCCTTGCAGGAAGCCAACAGCCAGCTTGAGCGACGGATTGCCGAACGCACCGCCGACCTGCGCGCCAGCAACGAACGGCTCAAGGGCCAGATTCGCGAACGACGCCAGGCCGAAGAAACCCTGCGCCACGCCCAGGACGAACTGGTGCAGGCCGGCAAACTCGCAGCCATTGGCCAGATGTCCACCAGCATCGCCCACGAACTGAACCAGCCGCTGGCGGCGTTGCGTACGCTGTCGGGCAACACCGTCCGCTTCCTTGAGCGAGGCGCCCTGGACACCGCCAGCACCAACCTCAAGACTATTAACGAACTGATCGACCGCATGGGCCGCATCACCGCCAGCCTGCGCTCCTTTGCCCGGCGCGGTGACGACCAGGGCGAAGCCAGCCTCGGCAAAGCCGTGGACGCCGCGTTCCAAGTGCTCGGCGCGCGCCTGGACAGCCTGCCATTGACCGTGCACCGTGACTTTGCCAATGCCCAATTGCAGATCGACCAGACCCGCCTGGAGCAGATCCTGGTCAACCTGATCGGCAACGCCCTCGATGCGATGCAGGCCCAAGCGGCGCCGCAGCTGTGGCTGGAAGGCCAGAGCGGCGACGGCAAATACCGCCTGCTGGTGCGTGATAATGGCCACGGCATCGACCCCGAGGCGCGCAAGCATTTGTTCGAACCCTTTTTTACCACCAAGCCCGGCGAACAAGGCCTGGGCCTGGGCCTGACGCTTTCCGCGAGCCTCGCGGCCGCCACCGGCGGCAGCCTGGCCGTGGAACATCCGGCCAATGGTGGTACCGCCTTTGTCCTGAACCTGCCATTGGTGGGCGCTCAACGAGCTGAGTCGACATGAATACACAAGCCCAAGACCTCACCGTCCTGATCGTCGAGGACGACCCCCATGTACTGCTCGGTTGCCAGCAAGCACTGGCGCTCGAAGACATTACCAGCGTCGGCGTGGGCAGCGCCGAAGAAGCGCTCAAGCGCATCGGCGAAAACTTCGCCGGCATCGTCATCAGCGACATCCGCTTGCCGGGCATCGATGGCCTGGAACTGCTGACCCGCCTCAAGGCCCTGGATAAAAGCCTGCCGGTGGTGTTGATCACCGGGCATGGCGATATCTCCATGGCGGTGGGCGCCATGCGTAACGGCGCCTACGACTTCATGGAGAAACCCTTCTCGCCCGAACGCCTGGTAGAGGTGGCACGTCGCGCCCTGGAACAACGCGGGCTGGCGCGGGAAGTCTGGTCGCTACGCCGGCAACTGGCCGAACGCGACTCGCTGGAAGGCCGCATCATCGGCCGCTCGCCGGCCATGCAGAACCTGCGCGAACTGATTGCCAATGTCGCCGACACCTCGGCCAACGTGTTGATCGAAGGCGAAACCGGCACCGGCAAGGAACTGGTCGCGCGTTGCCTGCATGATTTCAGCCGGCGCCATACCCACCAGTTCGTCGCCCTCAACTGCGGTGGCCTGCCGGAGAACCTGTTTGAAAGCGAGATTTTCGGCCACGAGGCCAACGCCTTCACCGGCGCCGGCAAACGTCGTATCGGCAAGATCGAGCATGCCCATCAAGGCACGCTATTTCTCGATGAAGTAGAGAGCATGCCGATCAACCTGCAGATCAAATTACTGCGGGTGCTGCAAGAACGTACGCTGGAACGCCTGGGTTCGAACCAGAGCGTGGCGGTGGATTGCCGGGTAATCGCTGCCACCAAGTCCGACCTCGACGAATTGAGCCGCGCCAGCCAGTTCCGCAGCGACCTGTACTACCGCCTCAACGTGGTCACCCTGGAACTGCCGCCCCTGCGCGAGCGGCGTGAAGACATCCTGCAACTGTTCGAACATTTCCTGCAGCAATCGTCGCTACGCTTCGACCGAGCGGTGCCGGAGCTGGACAACCAGACCCTGTCCAGCCTGATGAGCCACGACTGGCCAGGCAATGTGCGTGAGCTGCGCAACGTCGCCGAACGTTTCGCCCTCGGCCTGCCCGCCTTCAAGAAAAGCGGCGCCGGCAGCGGCAACCAAGGGGTTGCCTTTACCGAGGCGGTGGAAGCCTTTGAGCGCAACCTGCTCAACGATGCCCTGCAACGCAGCGGCGGCAACCTGACCCAGGCCAGCCAGGAACTGGGGATGGCCAAGACCACGCTGTTCGACAAGGTCAAGAAATACGGGTTGAGTCACTGATGGATCTGTTCTTGAAGGCTGCACTTGGCGCCGCCGTGGTGCTGATCCTGGCGGCGCTGGCCAAGACCAAAAATTATTACATCGCAGGCTTGGTGCCGCTGTTTCCCACTTTTGCGCTGATCGCCCATTACATCGTCGGCAAAGGCCGAACAGTTGCAGACTTGAAGACTACGATCCTGTTCGGGATGTGGTCGATCATTCCGTATTTTGTGTATTTGGTGACGTTGTATGTGATGGTGGATCGGCTGCGGTTGGAGGCATCGCTGGCCGTCGCCGCCGTGGCCTGGCTGATGGCTGCGACGGTGTTGGTCAGCGTGTGGGTTCGCCTGCACACCTGACACACCATAATTAAACATGTGAGATCGCCCTTTGTAGGAGCGAGCTTGCTCGCGAGAAACTCATAGGCGCCGCGTTTATTCAGGAAGTACGCGTCATCGTTAACGTTTTTCGCGAGCAAGCTCGCTCCTACAACATGTTTAATCACAGTGTGTCAGCGGACTATTTTGTCGACCTGAATGCCCAGCTTCTTCAGGCGATACCAGAAGCTGCGCTCGGAAATCCCGATCCGCTGCGCCGCCGCGGCCTGCACCCCATTACTCTCCTGCAACGCCGCAAGAATGTAGGCTTTCTCCACCTCGGCCAGCGCCGCATCCAGGTCCCGCGGCACGCCCGGCCCGTCGCTGAGGATCGCGGTCACATCGCCCTCGCTCGGTTTGGAAGCAAACAGATACCCCGGCAAATCAATATCTTCGATCACCGATGAAGCCGCCACGATGGTCGCGCGCTCCACGCAGTTCTGCAGCTCGCGGATGTTGCCCGGCCAGTGATACGCCGCCATGGCCTGCAAGGCCTCGGGGCTGAAACCGGTGATGCGCTTGCCCGTGGTGGCGCTCAGGGTGTGGGCGAAGTGGCGCGCCAGGGGCGCGATGTCTTCCACGCGTTCGCGCAACGACGGCAACGGAATCGGGAAGACATTCAGGCGGTAATACAGGTCTTCGCGAAACTCCTTGGCCGCCACCGCGTCCAGCAGGTTCTTGTTGGTGGCGGCAATCACCCGTACATCCACCTTGCGCTCGCGGGGGTCGCCTACCGGTTCAATAACCCGTTCCTGCAAGGCGCGCAGAATCTTGGCCTGCAACGCCAAGGGCATATCACCCACCTCATCCAGAAACAGCGTGCCCTTGTCGGCCTGCATGAAGCGCCCTACCCGATCAGCCACGGCGCCAGTGAACGCGCCTTTGCGATGGCCAAACATCTCGCTTTCCAGCAGGCCTTCAGGAATGGCCGCACAATTGACCGCCACGAAGGGTTGGTCGGCACGGCTGCCATGCTTGTGGATGGCGCGGGCGACCATCTCCTTGCCGGTGCCGCTTTCACCGGTCAGCAAGATGGTGGCGTTGCTGTCGCGCACGGAGTCCACCGCCTGGAGCACCTGGCGAAACGCCGGGCTGTCGCCCACCAGGCTGTCGAACTGTGCATGTTCGTCCAGCTCGGCGCGCATGCGCGCGTTGTCGCGCATGATGTCGCGAAATTGCAGGGCCTTGGCCACGGTGATGTCCAGCTCGTCGATGTCGAACGGCTTGGCAATGTAGTCATAGGCACCGTTACGCATCGACTGCACGGCATTTTTTACCGTGCTGTAGGCCGTCATCACAATTACCGGCAAGGTCGGATAACGCACCTTGATCTCGGCCAGCAACGCCGGCCCGTCCATGCCCGGCATGCGCCAGTCGCTGATGACCAGGTCGATGTCTTCCTCCCCCAACACCTTGAGCGCATGCAGGCCATTGCCTGCGCTGAACACCTGGATGCCGTTCTGGCTCAGGGCCTGGGTCAGCAGATCACAGAGCTTGGGCTCGTCGTCGACCACCAATACGTTATGCGTCATGCCCGTCCTCATCTTCACCGTCGTCTTCACCGTCAGCCGGAATGTACAGGCTGAAGGTCGCGCCGGCATCTTTCTCGCTGGCGCATTCGATGCTGCCGTCGTGACTTTCCATGATCGAATAGACTTTGGCCAGGCCCAGGCCCGTGCCCGAGGCCTTGGTGGTCACGAATGGCGTGAAAATGCGCTCCACCATGTCCGCCGGGATGCCCTCGCCGGTATCGGCGATGCTGATCACGGTGTTGTCGCCCACGCTGCGAATGCCCAGGGTCAGGCGCCCGCCGTCGGGCATCGCGTCGATGGCGTTGAGAATCAGGTTGAGACACGCCTGCTTGAGCTGCTTGGCATCGGCGTAGATCGTCGCGCCAGGCGCCTGGTCGTCGATCTGCGCGTCAATGCGATGGCTACTGAGCTCCGGGCCGCAGAAACCGAGGATTTCTTCCACCAGGGCGCGTGCCGGTTGCTGCACGCGTATCGGCGGGTTGGGCTTGGCGAAATCGAGGAACTCGGTAATCAGGTCGTTGATGCGGCTGACTTCGCTGATGACATATTCCAGGTGACGCTTGTCGGTTTCCGCCAGGTCAGCGCGCCGATGCAACAGTTGGGTGGCGGTCTTGATGATGCCCAGCGGGTTGCGAATTTCATGGGCCAGGCCCATGGCGACTTCACCCAGGGCATGCAAGCGGTCACGCCGACGCAGCTGGGCTTCCAGGTGATGCAACTCGCCCAGGCGTTCGGTCATGTGGTTAAAGGTGCTGCTCAGTTGCGCCAGTTCGTCACCACCACTGACCACCACTCGGTGCGCATAACTGCCCGAGATCACTGCATCCACGCCCTGGGACAAATCGCGCAGGGGCTTGGTCAGGCGCCGCGACACCAACAACCCGGCCGCCAGTGACAGCGCCGAGCTGACCAGGAAGATCAGCACGAACAGGTTGCTCTGGTTCACCAGCCCCACCAGGCTGGTATGGCGTAGCAGGCCGCTGAAGATCACGCCTTGCAACTCGCCGGCGTCATTGAAAATCGGCCAATACAACCCGCTGTACTGATTAGTGAACTGCTCGCTGGGCTGCTTGGTGCTGCGCAGGTAGGCCTCGACATTCTTGGGGATGCGCGAGGGGTGATTGGCGAAGCGCTGGGTGGAAAATATCTCGGAGAAACCGGCAGGGTTGGCCAGGTACAAACGCAGGTCGAGGGAATGCACATCGGCCACGCTGGTGAGGAAACTGCTGTCCAGGTAAGTGGCAACCAGCAACAGGTAATCGACGCCATCACGGCTGGTTTCGAAGGTAGACACCACCAGGCCCGTGCTCACGCCGGCGACTTGCACGGTCTGCAGCACCGCGTTGCTGGTGAGGTTGATCTGCCTGACGATGTCATCGGCGGCCGTGCTGAACATCACTTTACGGTCGCTGGTGCGAATCAGCGCAACCACGTCGATATCGGTGGCATCGGCAATGTCAGCGGTGAGACGGTCATGCTTCTCGGCATTTTTGGACGACGGCGGGCTGGTGTAGCGCAGGAACAGCTTGGCCATGCGCGCGTTGTCGTGAAGGATGTCGCCGATTTCGTCCTTGACGATCTTGGTCGACTCTTGCAGCCAGATCCGCACGTTGCTGTCGAAAATCTGCGACAGCGTGGTGGCGGCCAGTTCAGCCGCGATCATGGTGGGAATCACGCTGACCAGCCAGAACGCCAGCACCAGCTTGCGCTGGACGCTCCAACGCGAGATGGCAAAGGGGCGGGCTTTCTGGCGGGTCTTGGTAATCATCAGGTTTCGCTTATCGCAGCAGCCATGGCAGGGTCGGAACGATCCGGTCGAATAAACAGTTTTACAAGCGTGAGCAGGCCGTTGACCAGCCGGTTGCGGTGGCGGAAGAACAGGCTGTTGCCCTTAAACTCACACCCCAGGCGCAGTTTACTGGCATACCCGGCCTGGCCGCACTCGTACAGCGGGATACGGTGTTCAATACAGTAGTCGACATTGGTCAGCCAGCTACGGAAGTACAGGTTGTATTCGCGGCTGAACTCAAGGTCATGACCAAAGAACTTGTCCACCAGCCGATGCTCGTCCAGCAGGATAAGGTTGAACGCCACCAGGCGCTCGTCCACCCAGTACAGAACACAGACCGCCCGCTCGTGCAGGTGTTCGAGCACGCCCGTGAAGTAACCGGCGGGCAGGCGTTCGAACTGCAAGTCTGCGCGCGCGAGCGTGGCTTCATACAGGCGCATGACCTCGGGCAGCACGTCGTCGATATTACGCCGCCACTCGACCCGCGGCCCCGGTGCGCGCAGTTTGCGGCGCAGGTCCTTGCGCGTGGATTTGCCCAGCGAACCTAGGTAGGCATCCACCGAGCCATAAGGCAGCGGCAACACCCCGGTGGGCAAGCTGGGCATGCTTTGAAAACCTGCTGCAAGGCAGCTCTGGGCCCAATGCGGGTCGTTGGTGGGCGCATCCTTGACCGCCAGCAAGCCGATACCGAGCGCATCGGCATCGCTGCGCGCAGCCGCCAGTAATTGCTGCAACAGCAACGGGCGCCGGGATTCGGGCACATGGCTGGCGACACCGGCATCACAGCGTTCAGCCACCGGCGAACCAATGGCGTACAACGCCAGTTGCAAAACGCCCGGCCACAGCCGCTCCAGGCGCTCGGCCAAGCGCTTGCCGGCGCCCGACACCGTGGTGTCGAGGCGATAATGGGTGATGAACGCGGCAGCCACGGCCACCAGCGTTTGGTTTTCAAAGACCGCCAGGTAACGCCACTGAAAATCATCGATCACGGCGTTTTCCACGGCCAGGTAATAGTCCCAATCCTCCAGGGCACCTGGAAAACAGTCGTTCCAGGCATCGCGCTGGATAGCCCGGATGGTCGGGTAGGCTTGGGTGGTTATCACAGTTTTTCCTTATCAACACCGCTCTACTGTAGGAGCGAGCTTGCTCGCGAAAATCGAACAACCACCGCGTTCAAACTGGCAGTACGCGTTATCGTTAACGACCTTCGCGAGCAAGCTCGCTCCTACAAGTAACTAATCACGCCACACGATTGAGTTGCACTGCGTGCTGCTCGATAAACCCGGCACTCAACTCGATCACCCGCCGGAACACCGCTCTACTGTAGGAGCGAGCTTGCTCGCGAAAATCGAACAGCCACCGCGTTCAACCTGGCAGTACGCGTTATCGTTAACGACCTTCGCGAGCAAGCTCGCTCCTACAAGTAACTAATCACGCCACACGATTGAGTTGCACTGCGTGCTGCTCGACAAACCCGGCACTCAACTCGATCACTCGCCGGTACTGCAAATCGACGGTGATCATGTGGTAGCAGTTGTCCAACAGGATCTTGGTCACCGGCCCGCCGAGGTGGCGCTCTACGTAATCGGCGTTCCATCGGCTGGTGATGTCGTCCTCGATGGAATGCAGCACCAGCGCTGGCACCTTGATCTGCGGCATGCGTTTCTTGACCACGGCGTTCATGCGGTGCAGCTCGCGCACGGTGATGCCTTCCATGGTCAGCAACCCCGCCTCGCTGCTCTCGCCTTCCTTCATCTGCCGCTCGACGATGGCCCGCAGGCGCTCGTTCTTGATGCCGTAGGGCGGCTTCTCTTCGAAGCTGCACATGTGCACGCCGAATGGAATCTTCATCAGCAAGGGCGTGAGAAACGCCAGTTTGTTGATGCTCCAGCCGTCGTACTTCAAGGTGGTGGAATACATCAGCAACCCGGCGACTTGCCCTGGGTGTTCGGACGCCACATACATCGACATCACCGCGCCCATGGACAAGCCGCCGACAAACACCTGGGCATGGCGTTGCTTGACCTGCACGAAGGTGTTGCGCACGCCTTCGTACCAGTCCTGCCAGCCGGTGGCCTGCAAGTCGCTGTTGTCGCCGCAGTGCCCGGCCAGCGTGGGCACATACACCGTGCAGTTACCCGCCTTGGCCAGGCCCTTGGCGACCTGGCGCAACTCGGTCGGTGTGCCGGTCAGGCCGTGGATCAACAGGATCCCGACCGGACCATCACCGAGAACGAAACCGGCAGTGCCTTCACCGAGGTCGATCCCTTGAGCATTCACCGCGTGGTCGCTCGCACCAGCAGTTGCTCCAGCAACTTGAGGCCCAGGTCGATTTCCGGGTAGCTGATCTCCAGAGACGGCGCCAGGGTGATCACGTTCTTGTAGTAACCGCCCACGTCGAGGATCAACCCAAGCTTCTGGCCGTCTACCAGCATGTCGCCTTTCATGCCTTCTTCGACCATGTAGTCCAGGGTCGCCTTGTCCGGGGTGAAGCCATCCGGGCCGCAGATCTCGCAGCGCAGCGCCAGGCCCAGGCCGTCCACATCGCCGATGATCGGGAAGCGTTTTTGCAAGTCTTGCAGGCCTTCCAGGAAGTATTTGCCCTTGGCCATGACCATGGCGCCGTAGTCGACTTCGCTGGTCATCTTGAACATTTCCAGGCCCACCGCGGTACCCAAGGGGTTGGAGGCGAAGGTGGAGTGGGTAGAACCTGGCGGGAACACCTTCGGGTTGATCAACTCTTCACGGGCCCAGATACCGCCCAGTGGGTTGAGGCCGTTGGTCAGCGCCTTGCCGAACACGATCACGTCTGGCTGCACGTCGAAGTGCTCGATCGACCAGAGCTTGCCGGTGCGGTAGAAGCCCATCTGGATTTCGTCGGACACCATCAGGATGCCGTGCTGGTCCAGGACGTGCTTGAGCTCGCGGTAGAAATTCATCGGCGGGATCACGTAGCCACCGGTGCCCTGGATCGGCTCGACATAGAAAGCTGCGTATTCGCACTGGTTGGTTTTAGGGTCCCAGACACCGTTGTATTCGGTCTCGAACAAGCGGGCGAACTGCTGCACGCAATGGCTGCCGTACTCTTCCTTGGTCATGCCCTTCGGGCCACGGAAGTGGTAAGGGAATGGGATGAAATTGGCGCGCTCGCCAAAGTGGCCGTAGCGACGACGATAGCGGAAGCTGGAGGTGATCGACGAGGCGCCGAGGGTGCGGCCGTGATAGCCGCCTTCGAAGGCGAACATCAGGCTTTTGCCGTTGCTGGCGTTGCGCACCACTTTCAGGGAGTCCTCGATGGACTGCGAACCGCCGACGTTGAAGTGCACACGGCCGTCGAGGCCGAACTTGTTCTTGGCATCGACCGCGATCATTTCCGACAGCTCGATCTTGCCTTTGTGCAGGTACTGGCTGGCGATTTGCGGCAGGGTGTCGATCTGTTTTTTCAGCGCGTTGTTCAGGCGCGGGTTGGCATAGCCGAAGTTGACGGCCGAGTACCACATCTGCAGGTCGAGGTAGGCCTGGTCTTCGGTGTCCCATACATACGAGCCTTCGCAGCGGCTGAAGATACGCGGTGGCTCGATGTAGTGAACGGTGTCGCCGTAGGAGCAGTACTTGGCTTCTTTATCCAGAAGCACCTGGTCTTCGGCGGTAGCGATACGGATATCAGACATGATGGAAGAGTTCCTGATGGTCAGAAGAGGTGTTGAAGGGGGTGGCGTTGGCAGCGAGGCCTTGTGGCAGCTTGGCCAGCAACGCCGGCACTTGCGCAAAGGTGTCGAAGCGCGCATGAGGGATCTGGTGGGCGACGCAGTAGTCGGCGAGGCTGCCCTTGGCAAACACGAAGTCGGCGGTGGAGGCCACGCACATGTCGGACTTGCCGTCGCCGATCACCAGCACGCGCTTGTTGCGCGGCGTGGATTTGCACTTGCAGTTGCCCGAAGCGGCGCGGCAGGCATCGCTGGCATACGGGAAGTCGATGCGCCAGCTGTCCTGGTCGACCTGGCGCAGGCGGTTGGCGAGGATCGGCAACAAGGTCACGTAGTTGCGCGAAAGGATGCGGGCAATGCCCTGCTCGATGCCGTCGCTGACCACTTCGATGGAGGCACCCAGGCCCATGACGTGATCGACGAAGTCCGGGAAGTCCGGGTCGATCTCGACGCTGTCAAAGTACGCCAGCAGTTCAGCCGGGGTGGCCTTGATCAGCGCCAGTTGGCGGCTCAGGCATTCGCGTGAACCGATATGCCCATCCAGCCATTCCTGCTCAATGGTTTCCCACTCGGGGCCGGCGAAGCGTTGGAGGACGTTGTCGATGACATCGGTGGGGGTAATGGTCCCGTCGAAGTCACACACGATATGCCAGTTGATCATCTGCCTTTCCTTTAGGTAAAGGGCCTTGGAGGAGCGCGCTGTCTGCGCTTGCCAAGGGATAGAGCAGGGACTGTGCCAACTGGCCAAACCCCCGCAGGGCTGGGGGTTGGCGTGAAATGCGCAGCGATGGGTGTCGCAGGAGCTACAATTTTTGTAGCTTGCTACAAACAACATGAGTGCTTGCGCGGGCGCGTCGGTTTGCGCGTTCATGCGCGCCTGCCCACCTTCAGGAAACGTCCCCATGTCCAAGCTCGCTGCTGCTGTATTCACCGGTTTACTTGGAGGGTGGGGCCTTTGCGGGGCCGCATGGGCAGAGGGCATCACGGGCGATGTGGGCGCGGGCCTCAGCTATCAGCCCCACGACCCCACTGGCAGCCGCTACGAAACCCGGCCTGTGCCGTACCTGGACCTGGATTGGGGTAACGTCAGCCTGAGCACCGATGACGGCCTGACCTGGAGCGCCCTGGATACCCACGGCCTTACCGCTGGCCCCTATATCAACTACCTCGCGGGGCGTACCTCCAACGGCGAGTTGCAAGGCCTGCGCAACGTGTCGGACATGGCGGAAGTGGGCGGTTTCGTCCAATACGCCCCGGCCAATTTCTGGCGGGTCTATGCGCAATTGGGCCAGGCCGTGGGCGGCGGGCATTCCCAGAGCGGCGCCCTGGGTAAAATCGGCGGTGAACTGGGTTACCCCGTGGGTGGCGGGATTATCGGCAGCAGTGGCCTGGTTGCGCATTTTGCCGATGCGCGCCAGACCAATACCTTCTTCGGCGTGGACAACAACGAAGCTGTCGCCTCGGGCTTGCGGCCGTATAACGCGAGCGGGGGCTTCCAGAACGTGACGCTGAGCCAGAGCTTCGCATTTCCCCTGGCGCCCCATTGGTCACTGCTGACCAGCGCCAGCTGGGTACACCTGGTGGGGTCGGCGGCCAAGAGCAGCATCGTCAAGGAGGCTGGCCAGGTGAATCAGGGCCAGGTGCAGACGGCGATCAGCTACACCTTCGACTGAATTACACGGGAGCAAAATGTGGGAGCGGGCTTGCTCGCGAAAGCAGTGTGTCAGTCACCCGATACTTCACTGACCCACCGCATTCGCGAGCAAGCCCGCTCCCACATTGGGCCTGTGTTTCATAGCACTACGTTCAGTGTTCTTCGCCTTCAGCCAACAGCGCGATACCACCGATAATCACCACCACGCCCACCCAATGCAGCACGCTGATGTGCTCGCCCAGCCCCAGCCAAGAACCCAGCAATACGGCCACAAACACCAGCGAACTCAGCGGAAACGCCAGGGACAAACTGCTACGTCGCAGAATCAGCATCCACACAAAAAACGCCCCGAGATAGCTGGCAATCGCCGCCAGAATTCCCGGGTTGCGCGCCACGTCGGCCAGCCATTGCCAACTGAAGTCCATCGGCCCCAATTGATCGCCGGCCACCTTGGTGAACAACTGCCCGGCGCTTTCGGTGGCGATCAGCAGTGCCCACAGCACCAGGGTGCCAAGCCGCCCATGCAGCCAGCCAGTATTGATTGTTTGCGTTGTCATGCCTGATTCCCCGCGATTGCTACCAACATCACACCCAAAGTGATCACTAACGTGCCCAGCCAACGGCGTCGGCTGACGGTTTCCTTGAGCACCACCCTGCCCGCCAGCACCACCAGGCAATAGGCCAACGCCGCCAGCGGAAACAGCAGACTCAAGGGCGCGCGGGACAATGCTTCGAGCCAGACAAAAAACTCAATCACATAGGCCCCGACGCCGGCCCACAACAGCGGCGCATTGAACACCTGGCCCCAGAACGCGCGCAGGCGAAAACCGCCATCAAGTTGCGGCAAACGGTCCACGCCCAGTTTGAAACACAGCTGGCCAATCACATCAAGAACGATGGAAAACGCCAGTAACAACACCACGGTCAGGGTCACGGGAACAGCTCCTCAAACAGGTCGATCAAGGCTTCGTTGGTTGCAGCATTGCGCTGCAAGTCTTGCGGGCTCCAGCGCTCCGGTGGCGGCTGGTCGGACTTGGCTTCCCAGCGCTTGAACGCGTTGCTGAATGCCGGCGTAGCGAACTCCCCGCAAACGTCGATGCCAATGATGCGTTTATGCGCCGCCAACGCCCGCAGGGCCTGGAGCAAATGGGTCAGGCGCATGCCGCCCTGGTCCCAGTTGGTGGCAGCGTCTTCACTGGCGAGCACATCTTTGTCGATGGTGATCCAGATCGCCTCGGTGGGCAGGCTGGCAATCATCTGGTCGAGGAAGGCGGCCCAATCCAGGTCCGCCAGGTTGCGCCAGTGCAGGTGGTTTTCCTGTTGCTGGTGGCCGGCGCCGTCACCGACCCGGCCCCAGACCTTGGACGGCGGATGCTGCCAGGGAAACAGCTGCAAACGCCCGCGCTTGAGGGCGCCGAGGTTGCCGCCGCGCAGTTGCGGGTTATGCAGGTCATCGCTGCACGGGCCGAGGGTGACGATGCGTTGGATCGCCGGCATCTTCAGTGCCCGATTGACCCACGAACCGCAGTGCCGCTTGGGCGCAAAGCGCACCCAGTCGGGGTGGTTGTCAAAGTGGATCAGGCTGACAGGCTCTTTGAGGTCGGCCAAAAATGCCGGCGTGAGGTGGTGATAATCGCCGGAGCCGACAAACAGGATTTCCGGGCGCGCGTCACGGGGCCGTGGCCGTTGGGCCAGGCGCTCGACGAAACGCTTCCATGTTTTTTCGGTGGACCACAAACGCAATTTCGGGCCCAGGTCCAGCAGGTCCAGGCGCGTGGCCCGACCGCTGGCCAACCGCCGGGCAATCGGCGCCTGGCCGGTGAGGCTGTGGTCAAGGTCAAGAATATTCAAGGTAAGTTACACCCCTAATGGCAGCGCCCAACCGCAGGCCGGTTGGGCTTTAGGGGGGTAATGCAAGGGATGGGCCAGCGCTTCTCTTAATGCCGACACAGATCAAATGTGGGAGCTGGCTTGCCTGCGAAGACGGCCTAACAGTCAACACAGTTGGGCCGGGTACATATCCGTTATTTAGGTAACGGCCACTTAGGGTTCCGCCCTGACGGCGGCTCACTTTTGAAAAGCGCAAAAGTAAGCAAAACGCTCTTGCCCCACCACTCGGCACCTCGCTTAGGCTCGGTGTGCCCGAACACAGGCTTGAATCCGTGGGCCGCCGCCACGCGCCATCCATGGCGCGGGGCGGCTAACCCGGCGTCCTGCCGGGTTACCCACGAATTCAAGCCTGCGTTCGGCCAGCGTGGTTTAACGGGGCGCTTAAGATCAAAAGCAGAGCAAGAGCAAGATCAAGAGCGACTCGCTTCGCATCGTGGTTACCGTCTGCTGTTACAACCCACAAAGTTGTTAAATACCTATGGCCCTCGCAGGCAAGCCAGCTCCCACATTTTGCTCCGTGCTAGGCCTCAGGATTTCGATTCGTTGATGATCTGGCGAATCGCGCCCACGAAGGCTTCAGCCGGTTGCCCACCGCTCACCGCATATTGGTCATTGAAGACAATGGTCGGCACCGAACTCACCCCACGGGAAACCCACAGCTGCTCCTGCTCGCGGACCTCGGCGGCGTATTCATCGCTGGCCAGAATCTGGGCGGCGCGCGCAATGTCCAGCCCGACGCTCTCGGCGATGATCGCCAGGGTCGCGTGGTCGGAAGGATCCTGGCCATCGCTGAAGTACGCCTTGAACAGCGCTTCCTTGAGGTTGTACTGCAAACCTTCCAACCCGGCCCAATGCAACAGGCGGTGCGCATCGAAGGTGTTGTAGATACGGCTCTGGCCGTCAGTGCGAAAAGCAAAGCCCAAAGCGGCGCCCATGTCACGGATGCGCGCACGATTAGCCTGGGACTCTTCAGCCGTGGAGCCGTACTTTTCGGTGATGTGCTCGACGATGTTCTGACCTTCGGCGGGCATGTTCGGGTTCAGTTCAAACGGCTGGAAATGAATCTCGGCCTGCACTTCGCTGCCGAGCTGGTCGAGGGCTTCGGTCAAGCCGCGCAGGCCGATGATGCACCAAGGGCAGGACACGTCGCTGACGAAATCGATTTTCAGGGGAGTACTCATGGTGGGCAACCTCGCAGGCAGTCATGCGCATAAAGGTTGCACGATACACCACCTTCACAGCACCTTCGAAGGCTCGCTCAAATCGATCTGCGCCCAGTGCGCGGTATCCTGGCGATGGGCTTGCAGGTAAGGCAACACCGCCGCCAGCAAGGGCGCCTTGAACGCTTCCTGAAAACGGTGGGCCAGGCCGGGAATCAATTTCAACTGGCTACCCTGGATATGCGCGGCCAGGTGCACGCCGTGCATCACCGGCAGCAAGGGGTCGGCGGTGCCATGCACCACCAGGGCAGGCACCCGAAGTTGGTTGAGCAAGGGCACGCGGCTTGGCTCGGCCAGGATCGCCATGATCTGGCGCTTCACACCCTCGGGGTTGAAGGCGCGGTCATAGGACAGCGCCGCCTGGTGCAGCAACGCCTGGCGATCGTCCTTGATATCCGGGCTGCCCAACGCCGCGAGCAAATCCGCCTGTTGCTCCAGCGCCACCTCACGGTTGGGCGCGCTGCGCCGCGACAGCAATTGCACCAGCGCCGCGTTCGGCGCAGGCAGGCCCTCGGCGCCGGAGCTGGTCATGATCAGGGTCAGGCTTTCCACGCGCTGTGGCGCCATGGCCGCCAGGTGTTGGGCGATCATGCCGCCCATGCTCGCGCCGAGTACGTGAAATTGCTGCACCTGCAACGCATCCATCAACCCCAGAGCGTCGTCGGCCATATCGGTCAAGGTATAAGGGGCCGCCACCGGCAGGCCGAGCTTGTAGCGCAGCACTTCGAAAGTCAGGTTGGCGCTCGCCGGCGCCTGCCGCCAGGTGGACAGGCCGACATCGCGATTGTCATAGCGGATCACCCGAAAGCCTTGCTCGCACAGGGCCACCACCACTTCATCCGGCCAGTGAATCAACTGTCCGCCCAGGCCCATCACCAGCAATAACGCAGGGTCGGACGCACGGCCGATACTTTGATAGGCGATGCTCACCTGAGCCAGGTCGACCGTTTGGGTCGGGACATTGACATCGCATCGAGAAGCCGCAAAAGACGGCAGGCCGAACAGGAGAGCGGCCACTAAAAACAACACACGCATGAAAAACACCGAAACGCAGAACCCCAGTAGAGCGCGAGTCTGATGAAGTTTGTTCAAGCGCGCTGCCACAGTTCGATGACAGTTTGATGAAGAGTGCCCAGTGGTCATGGTCGACACGCCCCACAACATGAGACAAAATCACGCAATCCGTTTTCGCCGCAAATTTTCTTCATGGAGCGCCTGTGCTCGAAATCCGTCACTTGAAAACCCTGCACGCCTTGCGCGAAGCCGACAGCCTGGTAGAAGCCGCCGAACGCCTGCACTTGACCCAGTCCGCCCTCTCCCACCAGTTCAAAGAGCTGGAAGAGCGCTTGGGCATGCCGTTGTTCGTGCGCAAGACCAAACCGGTGCGCTTCACCAGCGCCGGCCTGCGCCTGCTGCAATTGGCCGACGCCACCCTGCCGTTGCTGCGCGGTGCCGAGCGCGATATTGCGCGCCTGGCTGGCGGCACCGCCGGGCGATTGCACATGGCGATCGAATGCCACAGCTGTTTCCAGTGGCTGATGCCGACCATCGACCAGTTCCGCGATGCCTGGCCGGAAGTCGAGCTGGACCTGGCGTCCGGCTTTGCCTTCGCGCCGCTGCCGGCCCTGGCCCGTGGCGACCTGGACCTGGTGGTGACTTCCGACCCGCTGGAATTGCCGGGCATCACCTACGTGCCGCTGTTCACCTACGAAGCCATGCTGGCGGTGGCCAACCAGCACGCGCTGGCGAACAAGTCTTACATCGTGCCCGAAGACCTGCTGACAGAAACCCTGATCACCTACCCGGTGGAACGTGATCGCCTGGACATCTTCACCCGCTTCCTGGAACCGGCCGACGTTGAACCGGCCCAGGTGCGGACTTCGGAGCTGACGGTGATGATGATGCAACTGGTGGCCAGCGGCCGTGGGGTGTGCGGCATGCCCCACTGGGCGCTGCATGAATACAGCTCGCGGGGGTATGTGAAGGCCAAGCGGTTGGGCGAGAAAGGCTTGTTTGCAACGTTGTATGCGGGCATTCGTGCCGACATGCTCGATGCGCCTTATATGCGCGACTTCCTGCTGACGGCCAAGGACACCTCGTTTTCCACGCTGGATGGCGTCAGCGCGGTGCGTTGAGCGGGGAACAGCTTCATTGAAATAACGCCATCGCCTTGCCGTAGGAGCGAGCTTGCTCGCGAAAAACTCACAGACGCCGCGTTTACTCAGGAAGCACGCGTTATCGTTGACGTTTTTCGCGAGCAAGCTCGCTCCTACAGTGCCCGATCGTTCCCGCGCGTAGGAGCGATCGGACAATTAGTCAATCTGCAATTCACGCCACATGTGGATCTTGTCGAAGTAGTCGACGCCAACCCGCACGGCCAGTGGCTCGAGGCCGTATTGAATGAAACCGCAGCGCTGGTAGAGCGCAAAGGCGGCGTCATTGCCGGCGGTGACGGTCAGTTGGATCAGTTTGAGGCGCGGGTGGCGGCGGGCTTCTTCCAGTGCGGCTTGCACCAGTTGCCGCCCAAGCCCCTGCTGTTGATAAGCCTCGGTCACGTACATGCCGAACAAGGTGACCTTATGCCGGGCCTTTTCCCGCGGCTCGAATGCAAGCCCGACAATACCCGCCAGCTGATCGCCGTCGAAGGCGCCAAACAGCCGGTCCAGCGGGCTGCCGAGGCGTTTTTCCCACCAGCTCAAGGGCATCAAAGCACGCTCGGCCACGCTGGAGGTGAACGCCTGGGGGTAAGCGCCATAGGCCTGCAGCATCAACGCCCGGTAAGCAGGCGCGTCGTGAGCCTCCAGGGGGCGAATGATCATGCGTCGATCAGCGAAGCGCGGTAGAGCGGCAGGATCGTATCGCGGGTCAGCGGCGCCAATGGCAGGCCGCCATCGCCGGTGGGGTCGATCCAGCGGATTTCTTCGATTTCCGCCGCTGGCGTCACCGCAACGTCGATCTGCACCTGGAACAGCTCGGCCTGCACGGTGAAGCCTGGCTCGTTGGCGGCAGGCGCCGAGAATTGGCCGAGGTATCTGGCGTCCTCTACCTTGATGTGCAGGTTCAGCTCTTCATACAGCTCACGGGCCAACGCCTGGACAGGTTGTTCGCCCGCGTCGATCTTGCCGCCAGGTTGCATGAACGCCTGGGTACCGCGCTTGCGCACCAGCAGGGTCTGGCCGGCTGGATCAATGAGGATGGCGGCGGCGATGCGGATGGTTGAATCATTCATGAAAGAATCGAGGTCTCTTCGGGTTGTTTGATAAATACGCTGTACTTGGCGCCTTCCATCGCTTCGAACGCGATCAACTTGTCCACCAGCGGCAAGTTCAGCACCTTGCCGGCATTGAGCAGCAGCATGCCGTTATCGGCGTTGAGGTTGCGGGCCAGCACCATACCGGCCTCAAGCTCACGGGTGGTGAGGACTTTGACCGTAGGATCGCCCAGGGTCACGTCGCTGAGGAAGGTTGCGCAGGCTTGCACAAAATCTTCCACCAACGCCGGGTCATACAGGCGCCCGGCGTACTTGCGGATATACAACAGCGCTTCGTCGCTGTTGAGGTGCCGCTCCAGGATCAGGCCTTTTTGCAATTCGATAAAGTCCACCGCCAGCTTCAGCAGCCGTGAACCGGGCGGGATGGTATCGCCCTTGAGGTGGTCGGGAAATCCCGTGCCGTCCCAGCGTTCCTGGTGATGACGAATGATCCGCGCCGCGTCCTTCATCGGCTCCAGGGTCATCAGCAGCGACTCGCTCTGCCCCGGATACTCACGGTACAAGCCACGGTCGGTGCTATGCAGTTTGTCCGACGGTGCAACCATCATGCTGTCGGTCCAGCTCAACTTGCCGATGTTGTACAACGCGGCGGCCATGGTCAGGTCGCGGGTGCTGGCTTCGTCCATGGACTGGGCGGCGCAGTACACGCGGATCAACTCGATCAACGCGCGGTTGGTCTGTTTGTCTTTGGGCAAGCGCAGGTTGGCCAGCAGCGAAAACACTTCGGTGCCGGTCACGTAGCTGCGCTTGAGCTCGTCGTAGGCCAGGTCGAGCATGTCGGCGGTTTGTTGTAATTCGGCGGTACGCGCCGCCACGCGCTTTTCCAGGGTGGCGTTGAGCAGCTTGAGCTGTTCGGTCTGGTCTCGGGCCAGGCGTTCAAGCCGTTGGTGCTCGAGGGTTTGCTGCAACACCAGCTGCAACTCCTCGTCATTCCAGGGTTTGCTGATGTAGCGGTGGATCTGCCCGTCGTTGATCGCCTTGATGATGGTGGTGAGGTCGGCGTAACCGGTGAGCAGGATACGGCTGGTGGCGGGATACAAGCGGTGAACCTCGGCCAGCAGCGTGGCGCCGTCCATGCCGGGCATGCGCGCATCGCTCATCACCAGATCGACGGGCCGGGTCGCCATGATCTCCAGCGCCTGGGCGCCGCTGGTGGCCAATACCACGTCATAGGGCTGGCCGCGCAACAGGCGGCGCAGGCTGTTTAGGATCGACTCTTCATCGTCGACCAGCAAAACAGCGGACTTCGTAGCGAGTTGTTCATCCATGGCGACTCTGCCTTCAAATTAAACGAAGTTAAGCTAAATTGAATCCGCGCAATACAAAGCGCGATTGATTTGACGCCAACTGGCCGTCGATATCAAGGGAACTCAACTATGCTGCATTGCATACTCGCGCCCCGTTCAGTTGTAGAACCAGGGAAGGAATTGTCATGCCATCAAGCCTTTTGCATGTGCCGAGTGCGCCATGAAGACGGAATCGGGCCGGGCCAACCGGCGCATCCTGATCGTCGACGACACCGCTTCGATCCACCAGGATTTTCGCAAGATCCTCTGTGCCGACGAGCACGGCGAGCCCTCCCTCGATACTCTGGAGTCCGCCCTGTTCGGCACCACGGCGCCGGTGCGCCAGGCGTTTGACCTGGATTCCGCCTACCAGGGCCAGGAAGCCTTGGCACTGGTCAAGAAAGCCCTGGACGCCCACTCACCCTACGCCATGGTGTTTATCGACATGCGCATGCCCCCTGGCTGGGACGGCCTGCACACCATCGAACAGCTGTGGGAGGTGGACCCCAACCTGCAAATCGCCCTCTGCACGGCCTATTCCGATTATTCCTTCGAGGCCATCGAAGCGCGCCTGAAATACAACGACCAACTGCTGATCCTGAAAAAGCCCTTCGACCACCTGGAAATCCGCCAGATGGCCAGCGCGCTGACCTGGAAATGGCAGCTGGCCCAGGATGCGGCCCTCAAGGTGATCAGCCTGGAGCGCACCATCGAGGAACGCGTGCAGGAGCTGCTCAAGGTCTCGCATTTATTGCAATACGACGCACTGACCGAGTTGCCCAACAGCACCTTGCTCGGCGACCGACTGACCCAGGCGATCGCCTTGAGCCGGCGGCACGACACGCAACTGGCGGTGATGTTTCTGGGGCTTGACCGCTTCAAGCGCATCAACAACGCCCTGGGCTATCCGGCAGGCGATGAGGTGCTTGCGCAGGTGAGCCTGAGCCTGGTGGCGGCGATACGGGCCTCGGACTCGGTGTTTCGTTATGGCTCCGACGAGTTCGTGGTGCTGCTCAACGATATCCAGCATCCCCAGCAAACCCAGCACATTGCGCAAAAGGTACTCAATGCCGTCAGCGCGACTCGCCATGTCGCGGGGCATGACCTGAGTGTGAGCGCCAGCCTGGGCATCAGTATTTACCCCAATGACAGCGACAACGCCGTGGGCTTGCTCAAGCACGCTGAAACCGCGATGCGCACCAGCAAAGAACGCGGCCCGGGGGATTTCAGCTTTTACACCGAAGACATGAACCTGCGCGCCCAGCACCAGCAAAACCTGGAAAGCGCGATACGCCAGGCGCTGGACCGCGATGAGTTTGTGCTGCATTACCAACCCAAGCTGGCGTTGGAGTCCGGGCGCATCGTCGGCGCGGAAGCGCTGACTCGCTGGTTTCAACCGCAGTCGGGTTGGGTCAGCCCGGCGGAGTTTATTCCGGTGGCCGAAGACAGCGGCCTGATCGTGCGCCTGACTCAGTGGGTACTGCGCCAAGCCTGCGCACAAGCCCAAGCCTGGCGCGAGATGGGCCTGGCGCCCTTGCGCATGTCGGTGAACATTTCGGCGATCGACTTTCGCCAACGAGACTTCGTCGACAACCTGGCCGCCATCCTCAAGGACACCGGCCTGCCGCCCACCCAACTGGAACTGGAAATCACCGAAAGCGTGCTGATGCAGAACGTCGACGAAACCGTGGAAACCCTGCAAAAAATCAAGGCCATGGGCATCCGCCTGGCCTTGGATGATTTTGGCACCGGCTATTCCAGCCTCAGCTACCTGCGACGCTTTCCCATCGACGTGCTGAAGATCGACCAATCTTTCGTGCGCGGCCTGCGCATCAATAGCCAGGACGAACAGCTGATCAGCGCTATCATCGGCATGGGCAAGAGCCTGGAGCTGAACATCATTGCCGAAGGCGTGGAAACCATCGACCAACTGAATTTCCTCAAAGCCCAGCAGTGTGAAGAGGGCCAGGGCTTTCTATTCAGCAAGGCGCTGCCTTCGAAAGATTTTGTGCAGTTGCTGCAAACGGATTGCGCGACACTGATGCCCGATCAAGAAAATAAATAGCCCTAGGCCTGCAAGGAGTGCTCGCTTGAGCAACGTCGTAAACCACCGTTCTGGCCTGATGTTCGCGTTATGCCTGGGCACCGCACCGCTCGCAGCCGCGCCGCTGAACGAAGCGCTCAAGCCCTTGCCGGCGGTTCCCGTACTAGACCCGGCCAAGGTTGAGTTGGGTCGCCAGCTGTTCAATGAGCCGCGCTTGTCGGTCAACAACACCTTGTCCTGCGCCAGCTGTCACCCACTGACCAGCGGCGGCGCCGACAACAAGCCGTTCTCCATTGGCTTTGACGGCAAGCCGGTGCAGATCAATACCCCTTCTGTGTTCAACGCCAGCCTTAATTTCAAACAGTTCTGGAACGGTCGGGTGGACACGTTGGAGGCCCAGGTCGAGCAGGTGGTGATCAGCCCGGTGGAAATGGGCAGCGACTGGAATACCGTGGTGCGCAACCTCTCCGCCCTGCCCGCTTACCAGAACGCGTTCAAACAGGCCTACCCCGATGGCGTCACCGCTTCCAATGTGCAAAACGCCCTGGCCACCTACGAGCGCACGCTGCTGACACCCAACTCGCGGTTTGACCAATACTTGCTGGGCAACACCGATATCCTGACCCGCCAGGAAAAATACGGTTACCAACGCTTCAAGGATTACGGCTGCATCGCCTGTCACCAGGGCGTGAACATTGGCGGCAACATGTTCCAGAAGTTCGGCGTGATGGGCGATTACTTCAAGGCCCGCGGCAACCCGCTGGAATCGGATCTGGGGCGCTACCTGCTGACCCAGGATGAAGAGGACCGCCATGTGTTCAAGGTGCCCAGCCTGCGCAATGTGGCCGTCACGGCGCCGTACTTCCACGACGCCTCGGCCAGGACCCTTGAAGAGGCGGTTGACGTGATGTTCAAGTACCAGTTGGGGCGCAACCCGTCCCAGGAAGACAAGGACCTGATTATCCAGTTTCTCAAGACCCTGACCGGCGAATGGGCGGGCAAGCCGCTATGAGACGAATTTCACGCCGGCGCACCAGCCAGATACTGCTAGGCCTCATGACCTTGTTCCTGGCCTCGACACTGGTGTTTCTATACCTCAAATCTTCTCGGGACCAGATCGCCAGCTATACCCAGTCACGAGACCTGATTCGTCATCTCAAGCAGCTCAATGCCCAATGGGACAGCGAGGTGCTCAAGGCGCGCATCGCGATTACCCACAATTACGACCCGCTGGTCACGCCACTCGCGGAAATGACCCAGCTATGGGCCAGCCTGGACAACAGCGCTACGTACCACGGCCCCGAAGACCTGAGCCAATGGCAGACGGCTCGAGCAGCCTACCAGGCGGCGATTCAGGATAAAGCCCGGTTGGTAGACCAGTTCAAATCCCATAATGCAGTGCTACGCAACTCACTGGCCTTCTTGCCGACCGCTGAGGATGACATCCAGGCCCAGTTCAACCTGATGGGCGATGAAGGCCGGCTGCAACTGCAAAGCGTGGCCACCGACACCTACGACCTGCTGCTCAGCAGCCTGGAGTTCGCCCAGGTCACCAGCGACGAGCGTGCCGCCGACATCCTGGTGGGCCTGGGCAAACTGGCGGTGAACAAAGAGAGCCTGCCCAGTGAGTTTCAGGCCGCGGTGGAGGTTCTGAGCAATCACATTTCACTGATCCTGCGCGAACAGCCGGTGGTCAATGGGCTGCTCGAACGGATTGCCGCCGTGCCGGTGGCAGAGCGTCTGGATGATCTGACCACGCACCTCAACCGGGACCAGCAGGCCGCGGACCTCGTTGATCATCAATATCATCGCTATATGCTGATTTTCTCGACACTGCTGATGCTGCTGTTGCTGTACCTGGCGGTGCGCCTGCTGCGCAGTTTTGCCGAGATCAACCGCGTCAACCGCGCGTTGCAGGCCGCCAACGAAACCCTGGAGCAACGGGTGGAACGGCGCACGCAACAGCTCAAGGACGCCCAGAGCGAGCTGATGGACAGTGCCCGCCAGGCCGGCATGGCGGAAATCGCCACCAACGTGCTGCACAACGTCGGTAACGTGCTCAACAGTGTGAATATCTCCGCCGACCTGGTCAGCCGCAAGCTGCGCGCCAGCAAGGCGCTCGGCCTGGGCAAGGCCATGCAGTTGATCAACGCCCACCCAGGCGACCTGGGCACCTTCCTCACCGAGGATGAAAAAGGCAAATTGCTGCCGGGCTATCTCAACCAGTTGGTCGAAGCGATTGCCATCGAACAGCAAGGCATGAGCGATGAGCTGGCGCAGTTGAGCAAAAGCGTGGACCACATCAAGGACATCGTCTCGACCCAGCAATCCTATGCGGGTGCGTCTACCTTGCTGGAGCCGGTCAATATCAGCGCCTTGATGGACGACGCCCTGCGCATGAACGCCGGCGCGCTGAGCCGTCACCATGTCACGGTGGTCAAGGCGTACGAGCCGGTGCCGGAGATTCTGGGGGACAAGCACCGGTTGCTACTGATCATGGTCAACCTGATCAGCAACGCCAAATACGCCATGGACAAACTGTCTGAGCGGCCACGGCAGATCACCCTGGCGGTGGAATCGGTAGGCGACCAGACCCTGAAGATCAGCGTGAAGGACGATGGCGAAGGCATACCGCCCGAGAACATGGCACGCATCTTCACCCACGGTTTTACCACCCGCAAGGAAGGCCACGGCTTCGGCCTGCACAGCTGCGCCCTGGCCGCCGTAGAAATGAACGGCCAGCTCAGTGCCCACAGCGACGGGCCGGGCCTTGGCGCCGTCTTCACCTTGACCATCCCCATGACCCTTGCCGGAAGCCCCTCATGAACCAACCTCCCAACCGGCGCATCCTGCTGATCGATGACACACCGTCCATTCATGAGGATTTTCGCAAGATCCTGATGCCCGACGAAGCCTCGACCGAAGCGCTGGATGAGATGGAGTCGGCACTGTTTGGCGACGCCGCCAAACCTCAAGCCCAGGCGTTCGAGCTGCACGGCGCTTACGGCGGCGAGGAAGGCCTGGCCTTGCTGACCACCGCCATGGCGCAACAGCGCCCCTATGCGTTGGCCTTCGTCGACATGCGCATGCCCCAGGGCTGGGACGGCGCCAAGACCATTGAAGAACTGTGGAAAGTGGCCCCCGACTTGCAAGTGGTGGTGTGCACCGCCTACTCGGACTATTCCTGGGATGACCTGCTGTTTCGCCTGCACGCCCACGACCGCCTGCTGATCCTGAAAAAACCGTTCGACAACATCGAAGTCCAGCAAATGGCCAACACCCTGGCCAATAAATGGGACATGGCCCGCCGCGCCTGCCTGCAAACCTCACAGTTGGAGCAGTTGGTGGAAGAGCGCACCCAAGCGCTGCAACTGGAAATTGAAGAGCGCAAGCATCTGGAAAGCCAACTGGTGCAGTCGGAAAAACTCGCCTCACTGGGGCAACTCGCGGCCGGCGTCGCCCATGAGATCAACAACCCGGTGGGCTTTATTTCCTCCAACCTCAGCACCCTCGACGGCTACTTCAAACAGCTGCAACAGATGCTCGATGCTTACCAGCGCAGCGAAGCGCATATTGCTGAGCCAGAACATCGCGACCCACTCGCGGCATTGCGCAGCGAGTTGGACCTGGACTTTCTCAAGGACGACATTCCGATCCTGATCCGCGAGTCCAAGGACGGCATCGGCCGTGTGGTGCAGATCGTCAAAGACCTGAAGAACTTCTCACGGGTGGATAACGACCAGACCTGGCAATTCGCCAACCTGCAGCAAGGCATCGATTCGACGCTGAACATCGTCGCCAGCGAACTCAAGTACAAGGCCGATGTGGTCAAGCACTACGCGCCGCTGCCGGAAATCGAATGCCTGGCCTCCCAACTCAACCAGGTGGTGATGAACCTGGTGATCAACGCGGCACAAGCCATGGGCCCTGAGCGCGGCACCATTACCATCAGCAACGGGGTGGAAGGCGAAAACGTGTGGCTGGAAGTCGCAGACAACGGCTGTGGGATTGCCCCAGACACCGTGCAGAAGATTTTCGACCCGTTCTTCACCACCAAGCCGGTGGGCGAAGGTACGGGGTTGGGGTTGTCGTTGTCCTACGGGATCGTCAAGAAACACCGTGGCGATATCAGCGTCAGCAGTGAGCTGGGCAAGGGTACGAGGTTTCGGGTGGTACTGCCGATTCGGCAGACGGCGGCGTAGGACACGCCGCCGAATCATGCTCATTCATCCGCTTTTTTCGGGCTCGACCCGAACGAGGCAAAGCGCTTGTTGAACCCAGCAATCCGGCCTTCGGCCTGGGTCTTGCGCTGCTGGCCGGTGTAGACCGGGTGCGAGGCGCTGGAGACGTCCAGCGGGATGTAGGGGTAGGTGTTACCGTCGCTGTGTTTATGAGTGCGATCACTGTCGGCGGTGGAGCCGATGAGGAAGAACACGTCGGCGGCAGTGTCGTGGAACAGCACGGTGCGGTAGTCGGGGTGGATACCAGCTTTCATGAGGCCTCCGGGGCGTCTGGGTGCGGTTGATTTGTTATACAGTAACACAAGATCAAGCAGCCAAACGAGAACCTATTGCAATAAGAATAGTTTGCGCCATTCTTTGCTCATAGGTATTGCGTCACGCCCCGCGATCAAACTGTGGGAGCGGGCTTGCTCGCGAAGGCGGCCGGACAGCCTACTCATGCCTACCTGCCGGGCCGAGATCTTCTATAGATATTTATGGCCTTATGGGGCTTGCTGGAAATCCCTTTCCAAGAACCAAACCTGTCTCCCCTCCGATCTTAGCTGCCCGCCTTATTCAACACAGTCTTGACCAATTCCGGCGTGGCCTCATTTTTGTTCACAGCACTGGCATACCCTTGTAGGGCGCCCAAGATATCCCCCTTCACAGCACTGTCGAGTGCTTGATCAAACCCATCGGCTCGGGTTTTGTCAAAACCAGCCTTGGCCCCCTTGATGGCCCCCTCCACCCCCGGGTCTGAATCGCCGATCCCCAGAAGAATATTGCTGAGCCCCGGGATAAACCAGGTTCTCTTTCCAGCTGCGCTAGCAGCCCACTGCAGATTATCTTTGTTGGTGCCGTCGGCCTTGACATGGGTATCGCTGGTACTGTCCAGGCGGTGATCGTCGCGCAAGGCGGAATAACCCTGCTCCGTAAAATCTTTCCACATACCAGCCGGAGTTCCGCGCCGGGCATCGCCGCTACGGGTGATTCCTTCAAGGTCGCCATTGCCATGGGCTTTGCCTCGATGTTCGCCGTCAGCCGATAAGGACGTATCGATATAGTTGAGCACCCGTGCAACGTTGAAGGCGGCATCCGCTCGTGCTTCAGGGTCTTTGTTATTGCTCGTCCAATCACCCAGCTGTTGATAAGCCAATGAACGATTGATGTCTTTCTGATGACCGAGGTTTTTGAGGATCGGATTGTCTTCGATAATTTGCTCGGCGGTGCGGGTATCACCCGGTGGACGGCCTGTGGCGAATTCCGGCTTTCGGCTCACATCCTGCTCAGGCCTCTCAATGCCTTGCATGCGTTTATGCTCTTGAGCGATTTGCTCCCGTTGCGAGCTGGTTAACTGGCTTTTGCTCCAGTGGGGGTAGGAAGGGATAGAGGCCGAGGCACTATAAAAACCATTCGATACCGATGCTGTTATTGTCATATGCACGTCACTCGCTTATATCGTTATAAATTCCCTCTTGATAAAAGTGTCCTTACTTTCTCAATGCCCGGTAATAACCAGACGCCCAATGAATGGTGTCGGGGGCGTAATACGTTCCTCTATCAAGCTGATAGATATTTTTGTCTGTACAAATAAGCCGAGGTATAAAAAGGCGACTGGGCGATCAATCCTTGTCCGTGCTTTAACGACAGGTGCAGAATGGGCAATCGACCTGAAGAGTCCGAACCCAAGGAAACCGTATGAGCCTGTCCTTGTTAAGCCGCTACGCCTTCTTTGCTGTGTGCGTCATTTTCACCCTCGCCAGCCTCCCCTTTATCGAACATGAATGGCTGTGGCCTATTACGATAGTCACCGGTGTACTCAGCCTGATCGGCATTTTCGACCTGCTGCAAACGCCTCACGCAGTGCGCCGTAACTACCCGATCCTGGGCAATATCCGCTACTTGGTGGAAACCATCCGCCCGGAGATCCGCCAGTACCTGCTGGAGTCCGACAGCGACGCCCTGCCCTTCTCTCGCGCCCAGCGCTCGCTGGTGTATTCGCGGGCTAAAAACGAAACAGCAGACAAACCCTTCGGCACCCTGATCGACGTGTACCAGTCAGGCTTCGAATTTATCGGCCACTCCATGCGCCCTGCGCCACTGAGCGACCCCAGCAGCTTTCGCGTGATGGTCGGCGGCCCGCAGTGCACGCAGCCGTACTCGGCGTCGGTGTTCAATATCTCGGCGATGAGCTTCGGCTCGTTGAGCGCCAATGCGATCCGCGCACTCAACCACGGCGCCAAGCTCGGCAACTTTGCCCACGACACCGGCGAAGGCAGCATCAGCCCCTACCATCGCGAAAACGGCGGCGACCTCACCTGGGAACTGGGCAGTGGTTACTTCGGCTGCCGCACCAGTGACGGCCGTTTCGACCCCGAACGCTTCGCCGTGCAGGCCCAGAACCCGCAAGTGCGCATGATCGAAATCAAGATGAGCCAAGGCGCCAAGCCCGGCCATGGCGGAATTCTGCCCAAGCACAAGGTCACCCAGGAAATCGCCGACACCCGCGGCATCATGATGGGTGAAGACTGCATCTCGCCGTCGCGCCACAGCGCGTTTTCCACGCCAATCGAGCTGATGCAATTCATCGCCCAGTTGCGTGAACTGTCCGGTGGCAAACCAGTGGGCTTCAAGTTCTGCTTGGGCCACCCATGGGAATTCATGGGCATCGCCAAGGCCATGCTCGAAACTGGCATCCTCCCGGACTTTATCGTGGTCGACGGCAAGGAAGGCGGCACCGGCGCCGCGCCGGTGGAGTTCACCGACCATATCGGCGTGCCGCTGCGTGAGGGCCTGCTGTTCGTGCACAACACCCTGGTGGGCCTGAACCTGCGCGACAAGATCAAGCTCGGCGCCAGCGGCAAGATCGTCAGCGCCTTCGACATCGCCAGCGTCCTGGCCATCGGCGCCGACTGGGCCAACTCGGCACGCGGCTTTATGTTCGCCATCGGCTGTATTCAGTCTCAGTCATGCCACACCAACAAATGCCCGACCGGCGTGGCGACTCAAGACCCGCTGCGTCAACGCGCCCTGGTGGTGCCGGACAAGGCCCAGCGCGTATTCAACTTCCACCGCAACACCCTGCACGCCCTGGCAGAAATGCTCGCTGCCGCAGGTCTGGAGCATCCGTCGCAATTGTCGGCCAAGCACTTGGTACGGCGCATGTCGGCGACGGAGATCAAGTTGTTTTCGCAGCTGCATGTGTTCTTGAAGCCCGGCGAGTTGCTCACTGGGGAGGTGAACGGCGAGTTTTATTCGCGGATGTGGCAGATGGCGCGGGCGGATAGCTTTGAGCCCCATGAAATCGCTGCGGCCTAAAGGACACCTAGCATGTTGAAAGTCATCGCTGAAGACTTTATCAAGCCCGAACATCTGGAAACCGTGCGCCCGTGGTACGCCGAACTGGTGGAAAAAACTCGCCAGGAACCGCTGTGCATCGCCTACGATCTGTTCGTCGATCAAAAGGCCCCCGGGCACTTCGTCTTTATCGAACAGTGGCCCGATCAGGCGGCGCTGGACGCGCATTGCCAGACCGAGCACTTCACCCGTTTGGTACCGCAGATCAATGCGTATCAGGCCAAACCGTGCAGGGTCTTGCTGATGGACGCTTTCTGAGAATGCCCCGCTTGTCTGAAACGGGTACGCACTGTCAATTCTGACAGTAGATGATTTTGCTCTGATGCAAAACACTTCAAGGCATCAACCCTACCCATGGACGGGTGAACCATGCCTATACATATTGCTTCATTGCTGCTCGCCTGCCTCCCGCTACTGGCGCTAGCCCAAGACGATCCGGTTGAACGCTTGCTGGCGCAAATGACCCTTGAAGAAAAAATTGGCCAGCTCAGCCAACTTGGCATCCAGGCTACGCCCACCGGCCCCGTCATTGATCAAGGCACGCAAACACAGATGCCCGTCACCCTGGTGGGGTCGGTACTGGGGGCGAGTACCGCGCAACAGACCCGCCAGTTGCAAGAACAAGTGGTCAACGGCTCTCGCCTGCATATCCCCTTGTTATTCGCCTATGACGTACTGCACGGTTTTCGGACGGTGTTTCCAGTGCCATTGGCGCAAGCCTCGGCCTGGGACCCGGACCTGACACAACGAACCGCACGCGCAGCAGCCGTAGAAGCCACCGCCAGTGGCGTGCATTGGACCTTTGCGCCCATGGTCGATGTTACCCGTGACCCGCGCTGGGGGCGCGTGGTGGAAGGCGCAGGTGAAGATCCGTTTCTGGGTTCTGCACTGGCTGCTGCCTTCGTGCATGGCTTTCAGGGCGCAGGTGCCCCTGATGTCTCTTCGATGCTTGCGACGGCAAAACATTTCGTGGCCTACGGCGCTGCCGAAGGCGGTCGAGACTATAACGTTGCCGACCTGTCGGAACGTACCTTGAGAGAAGTGTACTTACCTCCTTTCCAGGCCGCCGTCGCGGCCGGTGTCGATGCAATCATGCCGTCCTTCAACGAGTTGGCCGGCATTCCCATGCACAGCCATACCGCCCTGCTGACCGGTCTGTTGCGCAAACAATGGGGGTTTACCGGCTTGCTGGTCAGTGATTTCAATGCTGTCTGGGAACTGGGCCCACAAGGCATTGCCGCCACGGCGGCCGACACCGCACGGCTGGCGTTCACTGCTGGGGTGGATATCGAGATGGCCAGTCAATCCTATCGCCAACACCTGCCGACGCTGGTGCGCAACGGTCATGTGTCGCGCAAAAGCGTGGACGACGCCGTGCGTCGCGTACTCAAGACGAAGCAACGCCTAGGGCTGTTCGATGACCCCTATCGGTACAGCGACGAAGCCCGCGAGCGGGCCAGCCAGCTCACGCCCCAATACCGCGCCCTGGCTAGAGAAGCGGCGCAGAAATCCATCGTCTTACTGAAGAACAGCGGCCCATTGCTGCCGCTTTCCAAACAACCGGGCAAGGTCTTGGTTGTCGGCAGCCTCGCTTCGGACGCCAGCGCCACGATCGGCCCATGGGCCGGAGCCGGACGCGCCGAAGAGTCCGTCACAGTGCTGCAAGGACTGCGCAATGCAGTCGCACCCGGCAGCGAGATTGTTTATCTGCCCGGCGCCTCGCCCAGCAACCCGCATCTGCAGGATATCAAGCAGGTCGAACGCACGGCGCGTGAAAGCGACCTGCTCATCGCCGTGCTCGGAGAAACCGCAGAACAGAGCGGCGAAGCCCATAGTCGCGCCGAACTCGGCCTGCCGGGTGGGCAGAATGCGCTGCTAAGCACGTTGCTAAACACAGGAAAGCCGCTGGTCATCGTCCTGATGAACGGCCGCCCGCTGGTGCTCGATGAGTCAGTCCAACAAGCGCCTGCCTTGCTCGAAACCTGGTTCCTGGGCAGCGAGACCGGGAATGCCGTGGCCGATGTGCTCTTTGGTGACGTTAACCCCAGCGGCAAGCTGCCAATGACGTTCCCACGTCATGTGGGCCAGATACCGATTTACTACGCTCATAAAAATACCGGGCGCCCACCCAGCGGTGATGGCAGTTACGCTTCCGCCTACATTGATGTGCCCTGGACACCCCTGTATCCGTTTGGCTTCGGCCTGAGCTACACCTCGTTCGTCTACTCCTCTCCTCGCCTGAGTAGCCCTCGACTGACCTCCACCCAGACGCTGGAGGTTGAAGTCACCGTCACCAATACCGGTAAACGCGCCGGTGATGAAATCGTCCAGTTGTACCTGCGCGATGATATTGCCAGCGTCACTCGACCAGTGCGCCGGTTACGGGGTTTTCGCAAAATTCATTTAGCACCGGGCGAAAGCCGCAGCGTCAGCTTTACCCTGGGCCAACAGGACTTTGCCTTGCTCGACGAGCAGTTTTCGCCGAAGGTCGAGGCCGGCAGTTTTACCGTCTTCGTTGGGCCGGATTCGACGACTACCAACCAGGCGCATTTCGAGGTGAGCGATACGCGCGGGTTGCCTATTGCGGGGCAGTCTGTCTCAAGGGCGTTGCCCCACTGAATATACCTACAAGTGCCGATGTGGGTGATGGAGACCAAGCTGTTCACGTAGTCGCCTGTGCTCTTAAAGCTCGGCGACTTACTCACGGGGTGAAGTGAACAGCAAGTTCTATTCGTTCATGTGGCAGATGGCGCGGGCGGATAATTTTAGTCAACATGAACAGGCGCCGGAAACGGCACCATTCAAACCCACTCCCCTTAATACTCAACTTCAGGATTAAAGACGTTACAGACAACTATCGGCCACAGGACAGATGGCGACAAGCTGCACTTTATCTTTACCTATCCGTTGGGTACTGAGCAGTTTCCAATGCTTGGGAATTTTAAGTGTCAAGGTACCACCACCCTGCTCATCAACCAACCAGAGTCGACCTGACTCGGTCCTTAAAGACTCGAGATTTTCCACATAAACCTCGTCGGCTTTGTCTTGAAGCAACGTGGAAATTTGATATCCGTTAGGGCGCCCAGAGCTTCCATCTGTATGGGGCGGCGTGTACTCCATGGGCAGGCGCTGTAAACGATTGTAATAGACCATCGATAAATACATAAAAGACTGCAACACCAACACACCGTCACCCGGCTGCGCAGTGCTATTGACATACTCAGCCGACTCCCCAAGTTGGTTGTTCTCCCAACACTCTTCGCAAAGCTTGTTATACACATGCCCCAGGCCCAGCAACTCAACGACCACGAATAGTAGAACACCAACACCAAAAGCCATATTGCTTCGCCCCAACAGACGATCAAGCATTACAGCTATCACAAGAGGCAGCGCAAGCATGGCAAAAAACAAATACCGCGGATAAAACATAGGATGAATCAATGACACCAATGCAATGACTACCACTGGACACCACACATAGACAACTAATAACACGCTATTTCTACCAACACTTTTGTCCATTACCCAAATGGCTATCGACCCCGCCCACACCATTAACGCCAGACCGTAAATCATCCAATCAGGTAGTGAAGCACCCTCGCTATAATGGAGAAAGACCCCAACTAAATCGACGACCTTATCGACACTCACTTCTGGCACCCAATCGACCGCAGAGTATCTCATTTGATTCAGAAGACTTGGCACCCAAGGTAAAAAACATAATACAATCATAATATTGGCCAGCCACCAACCGCTGTTCTTTATATATTTATACCGCACTGAACGCCACGTGGACTGCAAAACCAAATAAATCCAATGAGAAAATATACACAAAACCGCAAAATAATGAGTATAGAGTCCAGCAACCATCAAACCAGTATACACCAGCAATATACGTTTATTTTCTGGCTGCCTTAGCCAATAAACAAACGCAATTGTAGCGCCCAACATCAGCGCACCCAAGAGTGAATACATACGAACTTCCTGACTGTAACGAACGGCACCCGGAAAAATCGCCAGAAGCACACCAGCCACTATTACAGCTCGCTGCGACATCAACAATCGAGCTAACCATATACCCAACACAACCGAAGCCATACCAAAAAACAAACTTAAACTACGAACTGAAAACACACCTTCACCAAAAATATTGATCCACCCATGCAGTATCAAATAATAAAGTGGCGGATGAACATCTCGTGCAGTATGGAATAAAATCTCAGAAACCGACTTCACGCTCAGCAATACACTAAAGGCTTCATCCAGCCATATACCTGTTGTCGTCAGATTATAGAACCGAGCAATCGCCGCAACAAAAAAAACGACAAACCAAACCAATGAACTCTTCCACAACGCACCTTTCATCAGGCTATTATAAATATTACGTCCGCTGCTTTCAGATGAGCTCATCAAATACCTCACTTACCTTCACTATGTTTTCAATCACATACCGCGGCCGATGCTTCGCCTCCATATAAATCCGTCCTACGTACTCCCCCAATATCCCGATCCCAATCAGTTGTACCCCTCCCAAAAACAAAATAGCCGTCATCAACGACGGATACCCCGGCACATCATTTCCAAACAACACTTTGTCAACAATCAAAAAACCCGCATACATCAACGCCACCAGCGAAATAAATCCCCCTATATAGCTCCATAACCGCAGCGGCAACGTGCTGAACGACGTGATGCCATCCAGCGCCAGGTTCCACAGTTTCCAACCATTGAACTTGCTCTGCCCCGCCGCTCTGGGCGCGCGGTCGTATTCAACGATGGCAACCGTGAACCCTGCCCAGGACAACACGCCTTTCATGAATAACTGCTGCTCGGGCAGGGTCTTGATCACGTCGACCACCTTGCGGTCCATCAACCGGAAGTCACCGACGTTTTCCTCGATATGGGTGTAGGCGATACGATTGAGCAGGCGATAAAACAGGGATGCGCTGTGGCGCTTGAGGTAGCCGTCGCTGGTTCGATCCCTGCGCTTGGCCAACACCACATCGGCCCCTTTTTGCCATTCGGCGACCAGCTGGGGCACTACCTCGACCGGGTCTTGCAAGTCCACATCCATGGGCACCACCGCGTCGCCCGTGGCATATTCCAGCCCCGCGAACAAGGCAGCTTCCTTGCCGAAATTACGTGAGAAATTAATAAGCATCACGTCGCTGTCGGCCATGGCAAGCGCCTGGGCATGTTCGGCGGTGCGGTCGGTACTGCCGTCGTTGATAAACACAATTTCGACCGCATGCTCGCGCAACAAGGGCTCATGCCGAATCGCGCGGTAAAACGCGCGCACCGTTTGTTCCTCGTTGAACAGCGGCACCACCAGCGAGATTTTCATTGTCCACGCTCGCGAAACACCACCCAGCGCGACAGCAAAAAACCGCACACCAGGCTGACCAGCGAAAACACCAGCACAGTGATAACCCCTGGCATACGCAGATGGTCGCCCAACCATCCCACAGCCAGGCTCAAGCCACCCATGCAGGTCATGAACATCAAGTAGCGGCCCCAGGAAACGGGGCTATCAAACGTAAAGAGGGCATTGATGTAAAACGAGAAGGAGGCTGCCACACAGAACGCCAGCAAATTACTCAGCGCCTGATTCAACTCAAACCCTGCCCGGAACATGAAAAACAGCTGCCAATGGATCACCGTATTGGCGATACCGATCAGCGTGTAGCTGGAGAATCCTTTCCAGAGTCGAGTCATGTTTCAGTCCTGTGCGGCTACGCCAAGCAAGCCACGACCGCCCAACGCCGTCTACTGTCAACCTTGACAGGTACGCCCCAAGCGCAATTGAGACATTCAGCAATACCCAGCCTTTGCAATTGCTTACAAATACCGCCAACCTGCGCCCGCCCGACGTGCGGCGACGCCCGCGCTCACCTATCGTCATTCAACTACTTGTTCAAGAGCCCGCTGCCATGCTGAACGGACGCGACCCGCGCATCGATTTTTTTCGGGGCCTGGCGTTGATCTTCATTTTCTGGGATCACGTGCCCCACAACCCCCTGGCCAATGTCACCGTGCAGAACTTCGGGTTCAGTGACGCCGCGGAAATCTTCGTGTTCCTGGCCGGCTACGCAGCCGTGCTGGCCTACGGCAAGATTCTGCAGCGCGATGGCTATTTCATTGCCTGCCTGAAAATCCTGCGTCGGGTGTGGACGCTCTACGTGGCGCATATTTTCCTGTTGGCGCTGTTGATGGGCATCGTGATTTTCGCCAACAGCCATATCGAGACCCGCGACCTGGTGCAGGAAATGGGCCTGGAATATTTCCTCACCAATACCCAGCAGGCCTTGCAGGATGAACTGCTGCTGCGCTTCAAGCCCAACCTCACCGACCCGTTGCCCTTGTACATCGTGCTGATTCTGAGCCTGCCGCTCACCCTGCCGCTGCTGGTGTATGTGCCCAACGTAATGGTGGCGATCTCGGTGGCGGTGTACCTGCTGGCGCCCTGGCAAGGCTGGAACTTGCCAGCGAGCAACGGCGGGGTGTGGTACTTCAACCCCATCACCTGGCAATGCCTGTTCATCCTCGGCGGCGCAGCCGCGTTGCGCTCACCTGGCCCCGCCCAAGCGCGCCCGTTGCTGCGCCAGCCCGTGTTCCTGGCCGCTGCGCTCTACGTGCTGGTTACTTGCGTGATTACCCTGTCGTGGCGCTGGCCCGAGGTGCATGACGCCTGGATGCCGCGCGTGATTGGCGAATGGCTGTACCCCATCAGCAAGACCGACCTGTCGCCGGTGCGCCTGCTGCACTTCCTGGCCCTGGCCTACGTCACCGCCAAATTACTGCCCGACGTCGGCTGGACACAGCAGTGGCTGGCCCTGCAACTGGCGCGGATGGGGCGTTACTCCCTGGAGGTATTTTGCCTGGGTGTGGTGCTGGCGCCATTGGCCGACATGCTCAATGCCATGGCCGGCGACAGCGTGGCGATCAAGTTATCCACGGCCTTGGCCGGCGCTGTGCTGATGGGCGTATTGGCGGCATGGCTGGACCTGAACAAGCGCCTGGACCAACGCTACATCAGCCGCGCCGTCGTCGCGACTACATAGTTAGCGACGCCGCTGGACGCCGGGATGGTTCCATTTGCCTTTGCACCCTACAGTCAAAGGAAATGGCGCCATGCCCACTCAGTTACGCCTCAACGGCTTATCCGGCAACCTGCAAGACAGCGAGTCCTGGAACCGACAACAAGCCCTGGAGATGATCAGCCAGACCGTTACCCAAAGCCTGGCCAGCCTCACACCCGACCAACAGCAAACCTACGTAAAACTGCAACGCGAGGCACACGCCGCCTTGACGGCGGTGGAGCACGCAAACGCCGCGTTGATCAGCACCTTCAAGACCCAGGGCCTGGTGCGCCTGCGCGAAAAAATCGGTGGCCAAGACCCGGAAAAAGTCTTGCTGCACACCCGCTACCTGGAGCCGGTCACCCCGCCGCTGCCGTGGGAGCCCCGCAGCAGTGACGTCAACGACCAACGCCAGGGGCGCTTTCGCCGCGCCTACGACGAATGGAAGTACCGCCCACACCTGTCGACGATGTCCCTGTGGGAAGCGGCCTGCCTGAACTTCAGCCACACCACCCAGACGCCCCAGGCATCCGGCCAGACCTTCGTCGATGCCACCTATCTTTCCGGCAACGAAGACCCAAGCCTGACCGTCGAAGCCTTCATCCAGATCACCCGTGAACTGGACCTGGGGGGTGAACTGCAAGGCGTGCTTACCGCGCAACTGGGCAGCGGTGGCAGCCTGTACACCTTGCTGCGCACCAGCGCACGCGCCTGCCTGCGTTTCGAAGCGCTTGAAGCGTATCGAAACCGCAGTGCCAGCGGCCTGACCCTCACCCTTTACCAGACGCTGACCCAAGTTATAGACAGCGATGAGCCGCTCCCTGCCATCGACCGATTGGCGATGAGTAAACCCTCAGGCGTATTTCCCGAGGTGACCCTGGCACCGCCCGCCACCGCCGTACCGCTGCCCCTGTTGCTGATCCCGGTGGCCAGCCGCGGAGTCATTTCCTATTTCCCCTTCCGACCCGGCGGCGCCCTGCGTTATCACCCGGATGCGAGCAGTGCCAACGCGCAATTTGTGGCGCAACTCAAAGACAGTCATCGCAAGCACGACCTGGGATGGTTTGCCCGCCAGCTACCGCTGGTTGAACTCAACGAATTCAAGCGCCTGCTCCACGAGGAACAGCGCCCGCCTGGCTTGTCTGCCGCCGCCAGTTTCCTGTACGACAGCCTTCACTACCTGTTCCCCGAAAGCACCGTGGCCGACCTGCGCTTTAGCGCATTGCCCAGGCCCTCACGACCCGCGTCCCTGGTCGAGACCTTGACCGGGTCGCTGGTTCAGCAATTCCAGGCCAACCTGGCGACGCTGGCCAACCGCCGTACCGACCGTGACGTGCAAGCTGTCGTCGACGGCGCCGCAGCCATTGCCGCCGAGGTGTTGGAGCTGCTGCTCACCCCCGTGCCAGGAGGGGTGACCGGCCTGAACCGGATCATGCAGGTCGCGGTGTTCGGCAGCCTGGGCCACAGCGTCCTCCAGGGCGTGAACGAAGCCCTCAAGGGCGAGGCCGCCAATTTTGCCGCGGCCATGGGGGATGTGGCCGACCTGGCGGTCAGCGGCCTGCTGATTTCCACCGCTGGCAGCGTGCATCGCAGGCGCATGAACAGGCTGTTAGAGCAACTGGGCAACCCACGCAAAGTGACACACAGCGATGGCACCCACACCTTGTGGAAACCGGATATCAGCCCCTATGCAATCCTCGATCAACACCTGCTCGACGGGCAGGTCGCCAACGCCCAGGGCATCTATTCGCTGCGGGAGAAACATTACGCCTGGCTGCAGCATGTTGAGCAAAAGCATGTGGTAGAGGTCGGCTATGACACCAGCCTGATGCGCTTCGTACTCAAGAACGATCATCGCGGCGGCTTCGCGCCGCCCATTGTGTACGACCCGCACGTGCAAGCCTGGACGCTGGACCTTAAAAACGCGCACACCCTGAGCAACGTGCAGTTGGCCGAACGCATGTTGCCCAACGGCTCGACCGCCGTGCCCGCTCAAGCCATGGAGACTTTGCTGCGCAGCACAGCCACCACCCGCAGTACCCTGGACGCCATCTGGCAGGGCCAACCCACGCCGGTCAACCTCGTCGAAGGGGTACGCCGGTTGCAAGCCGACCGGGTGATCGAGCAGCTCATCACGCAGTTCCATCGCCGAGGCCACATGCCGCCCCACGCCGACGGTGCGGTGTTGTGCCTGCTGACCCAATTGCCGGAATGGCCGGCGAGTGCCTTGATCAATGTGCACACCGCCGACGGCGCCGTCAGCGAAACCTATGGCGCCCTTGAACAGAGTGCTGCGGCCAGCACGCTCATCAGCCTCAAGCGCCGTGACGACGGAACCTACACCGGGCTCGACGAGCGCCCTGGCGTCGATGAGCAACTCTTCGCACTGATACTGCGCCAGCAACCGCCAGGCTCCGTACTGGGCAAAGCCGGCAGCCCGCATTTGACCGAGGCCCAGCGCATTGCGCGCCTGCGCGTGCAAATCAGCGCCTTGGCCCAGACCCGGCGCCTGGACCTGTTCCAGGCCCTCACCCGTTACGCCGGTTACGCCAGGCATGAAGTGCCGCAGGCCCATGCGGCCCGCGACTTGGTGCCCATCAAGGTGGCGCAGCCGTTGGTGGCCATCACGCCACTGCTGCACAAACTCCATGAGCTGTACCCACCACTCACCCCGGCCAACCTTGCGCAACTGCTCGAGCAACAACCGCTCAGCCCATCGCAACAGACACGTTTCCTGCACGACGCCAGCCTGCCCACCGCGACCCGGCAACTGCTGGAACAACACCGCACCGCCTTGCGCATCGACGCCGCCATCGACGGCCTGTATCACCCACGCCCGTTCAACCCCGACAACGATCAATGGGCCAGGGAATTTGCCTCAAGCCTGCTGCGCAAGTTGTTCAACCGCCACTTCGTGGTCACCGAAATGGCCAACGGCGCGCCGACCAATCGCTATGTGCCCACCGGGCCGGACGACACCACCGTGGAACTGCTGCATTACGGCGAAGGCCGCTACGAGGCGTACGACATGCGCAATGCCGGCCCCATTCCGGTAGTTCCGGCCATCGACAGTTTCTACCTGGCGATCGGTTCGGTGCTGCAACCTCACGAACGCACCCGCCTGGGCATGAGCGCCGACACCGACGCAAAGGGCCTGCGCAAAACCCTGGGGGATCTGATGAGCGCGCAACGCAGCCCCGAGGGTTATGTCAGCCTGCTCAATGGCTCCCTGGGCCAATACGAACAACCTCTGGTATTGCCCGCCGAACACCCGGCCAATGCCGAGGGCATCTACACGTGGCAGGACCAACAACTGATCAGCCTGTACGGCTCGCTGTATCCGATTACGTTTGACGAGCAGTTGCTCAAATGGCGACTCAAGCACCCGCAGAAAGTGGGGGTCGATACGCCATTGCTCGAACACAACCGGCACGGCGCCTGGCGCTTGGCGAGTGAAGACCCGATGAGCTGGGATGACCACCGCTTGCTGTACCGCCTGGGGCCGGAAAACGCCCATGTCGACCAGCCCACCTCGGCGCGCATCCTCGCCATTACCGACACACCGGCCCGGGCCCTGCGCGAGGTACACAGTGCCGGCCTGCCCCCGCCACCGCTGCTGGAGGACACCACCAAGCGCGTAGGTATCGAGCGGCAGATACTGCATTTTATCCAGGCGATGAGCACTGCATCGGCGCGCCACAACGCGCGGCCCACCCTGCAGTTGATGCTGTTGAGCTTGCTGCCCGGCTGGCCCGACAGTCATGCACTGCAAGTGGTGGATAAACACAATCAGGTGCTGATCCAGTACCCCGCCAAGGTCAAGGCACCTGTACAGATCATTCGCGTATCCCAGGGCAATGCGCGTGGCGCCACGCCGCTTTACGATGCGGCGCTCAACGACACCTTGGTTCAAGCGCTGTTGGGCGAGCTGCCTGCTACCGTCGAAGAGCGCCAGTTCAAGCTGGCCAAACGCATCGCCGAATACGCCTACCGCGAAAGAGCCCAACTGTTCGAGCAGTTCTACGCGCAAAGCGAGCAACCCGGCACGCTGCTGGAAACCCGCCTGAAACAGCATCACCCACAACTGCCGGTCAGCGCTGTGCGGGCGATCCTGGGCCAGGCCACGGCCAAGGAGCAACGCCAACTGCTGGATAAAAACCAGGTAGGCCTGCGCCTGGCCGAACAGGCGCACCTGACCGCCCACGACCTGCGTTTGAACCGCGCCTATGAAGGCTTGTACCTGACCACGCTGATGAACCCCGACAGCGACACCATTACCCTGCATATGCTCAAGTCACTCAGCGGTTGGCCTGGCGAGTTGCGCGTGGACATCCACGAGGACACCGACATTGGCCGCCTGCTGGAAAGCGGCGGGCACCTCAATGGCAGCGACCGCCGCACGCTTATCCGGGTCGCGGGTCGTTACCGCGCATGGGATAGGCAAGGCCGCACGCTCAACGACCCGGCCGACAGCACCTGCGATCTGCTGAGCGCCATTGCCCTGCTGCTGTCGCCCAGCGAATGCACCGCGTTGGGCATGGCCGACCGGTTCGACCTGGCCACTCTGCAATCACGGGTTGCAGACCTGGCGCTGAACCAACGCGTGGCAGTCAAACGGTTGCTCGACCTGCCCGCGATACCGCCATGGTTGCAGCCGCCGATGAAGGTAGACAGCTCATTTGTGGCCTATCCACTTTCGCTGCAAAACCTCTGGCCGTTCCGTGGCCCAAGGACCGCAGACCTGGTGCGCAAGGTACAAAAACTCTACCCCAGCTTCAGCGTGGAGCAGGCCGAGCAACTGATCGACTCACTGGACCTGTCAGCACCCGCCACCCTGCTGGAACTGGAGCGCCGCGAAGCCGAATACGCCACGCTGGATCACGGCCTGACCCAATGGGCCGAAACCCCGCAACCCATCGACGACCCGGCCACCGACCCCATGGGGCTCAACCTGGGACGGCGACGCTACCTGGCCCAGCACATTCGCCAAGCCTGGCGCCGCGAAACTTCGCGAGCGCATCGGTACGATTTCTTTGAGCGTCATTTCTTGCACTTGCAGCTCGAGAACAACAACCTGCCCGATGCCGACTTCATCCTCGGCACCAGGGGCTTTGAACATATCGAATATCTGAGCCTCTCAGGGAACGCATTCCCGGCGACCGGTCACGCATTCCTCAGCCGCTTCTCCAACCTGCGACAACTGGACATCGACTGCCAGCTCGACGAACTACCGACGCAAATTACCCAGATGCAGCACCTGGAAGTGCTGAACCTGGGCGGCAACCGCATCACCCTGGACGCAGATGCCCGCCAACGCCTGGCGCAAATGACCTCGCTGAGTGAGTTGAACCTGAACGACAACCCACTGCGCCTGGCACCGGATGTCAGCGCGATGGACAACTTGCGAATACTGAACCTGCGCAACACCCAGATTGATCAGTGGCCATTGGGCGCCGACGACAGGCCAGTGCTGAGCCGCCTGCTGCTCCAGGAAAACCGCCTGACCACCTTGCCGCACACGCTGTTCCAGCCCGGACGCATCGCTCAGGTACACCTTGATCTGCAGTTACATGACAACCCACTGGACGCCGACACCCTGGCCCGGATCAGAGCACATGCAAACCGCACAGCAACCGCCCTCGGCGGCCCGCTGCCAGGCATCGCCCACCAACCGCCCCGCGAGGCCGACTTTGCCAATTGGCTGAGCGGCGTACCCGCCGAACAACACGCCCAACGCCGCCTTCTGTGGGACCAACTGTTGTCCATCGAAGAACCCAGCCCGGATGATGCGTTTCGCGTGCTGCGGGATTTGACCCAGGCCTATGCCTACACTCAGGCAACCGCGCGCCGTGCCCTGACGGCAAGAGTCTGGAAGCTGCTGGAGGCGATGGGCAATTCCACCGAGTTACGCAATGAGATCTTTCTCACCACCTACCTGGCCGGCACCTGCGGCGATGGTGCGTTGCTGATTTTCATCGACATGGAAATCACCCACCAGCGCCATATCGCCAAGGTGCAGCCCGCCACCCTGCAGGCCAGCAGAGACCTGATGGACTTGTCCATCCGTGTGTTTTTCCTGCGTGAGCTGGATCAGTTCGCTGATGAGCACATCCTCGCGCTGCAGGCTGCTAGAAAAAACCCGGACGATGTGGAAATCAAACTGCACCTTCGCATCGCCCTGGCTGAAGAGTTCAACCTGCCGATCGGGCATGAAGAAATGCTGTATTCAGCAGAACGCTGGATCAAACCACAGGACGTACGCAGCGCCCGTCAAAGGCTGCAAAGGTTCAAGGCCAGCGACGCGGCAATCAACGTGTTGATGACCGAACCGTTCTGGATCGAGTTCATAGCCCGCCATTTACCCGAGCCCTTTGCGGCGATCAGCGCCACCACTCGCCATAAGATCGAGCGGCTGAACCGGGAAGAATCGGACCGGCGCTCAGACCTTTATCTGGAGCGCCGCCAGGCCATAATCGATGAAGAAAAAGACGAGTTGGCGCTGCTGGTACGCCAATTGACCCTGGCGGTGCAGGCCACAAAAACAACCTCCTGAAGGCCAGACACCGCCCGCTGTAGGAGCGAGCTTGCTCGCGAAAAACGTCAACGATAACGCGCCCATCCAGAATAAACGCGGTGCCTGTGAGTTCTTCGCGAGCAAGCTCGCTCCTACAAAAAATGCGGTGTGTCTGTCACTGAAGCTTTAACTGAGCCACCGCTATCGCAGTTGGGTATTGCCCACGGAATCAGCACCCAACACCAACCCCCCTGTAGGAGCGAGCTTGCTCGCGAAAAACGTCAACGATAACGCGCCCATCCAGAATAAACGCGGCGCCTGTGAGTTCTTCGCGAGCAAGCTCGCTCCTACATTTAGACGGAGCGGGTCGCGCTGCTGTTGGTAACGGCGGGCTGCAACTTGAATACGTAGTACAACACGGTCAACAGCACCAGGAACGCAGGCCCTACATACAGCGCCACACGGGTCTCCGGGAAGTACGCCATCAGGCCCACCACCAGCACCAGGAACGCCAATGCCAGGTAGGAGCTGACCGGGTACAGCCACATACGGTACTTGAGGCCCGCTTGCTCGGCCGGGCTCAGGCTTTTGCGGAATTTGAGCTGGGCCAGCAGGATCATCAGCCAGGTCCAGATCGCGCCGAAAGTAGCGATGGAGGTCACCCACACGAACACCTGGTCTGGCACCAGGTAGTTGAGCAGTACGCCCAGCAACAAGGCAAAGATCGACAACAGCAACGCCTTGCGTGGCACGCCGTTACTGGAGGTGGTGCCGAACGTCGCCGGTGCCTGGCCGTTCTGCGCCAGGCTGTAGAGCATGCGCCCGGTGCTGAAGATGCCGCCGTTGCAGGACGACAACGCGGCGGTGATCACCACGAAATTGATAATGCCCGCAGCGGTCTTGATACCCAAGCGCTCGAAGGTCATCACGAACGGGCTGCCCTGGGTGCCGATTTCATTCCACGGGTAGATCGACAGGATCACGAACAACGCCCCCACATAGAACAGCAGGATGCGCCAGAACACCGAGCCGATGGCGCTGGGAATGGTCTTCTGCGGGTTGCGCGCTTCACCGGCAGTGAGGCCGATCATCTCCACGCCCAGGTAGGCGAACATCACCATCTGCAACGACATCAACACGCCCTGCACGCCGTTGGGCATGAAGCCGCCGTGGGTCCACAGGTTTGAAATGCCCAGTGCCACGCCGTCATTGCCAAAGCCGAAGGCGATGATGCCCACGCCGCCGATCACCATCGCAATGATGGTGACGATCTTGATCAACGCGAACCAGAACTCGAACTCACCGAACGCCTTGACCGCGATAAGGTTGATGGTGCCCATGCTGATCAGCGCCGCCAGGGCCCAGATCCAGCGCGGCGTGTCGGGGAACCACACGCCCATGTACACCGCCACGGCGGTGATTTCCGCGACGCAGGTCACCAGCCACAGGAACCAGTAGTTCCAACCGGTGAGAAAGCCAGCCAAGGGGCCAAGGTAGTCCTGGGCATAACGACTGAACGAACCGGCTACGGGGTTGTGCACCGCCATTTCGCCGAGGGCGCGCATGATCACCAGGATCGCCAGGCCGCCAATGATGTACGAGAGCATGATGGCCGGGCCGGCCATTTCGATTGCCTTGGCCGAGCCGAGAAACAGGCCGACACCGATACAGGCGCCCAGGGCCATCAAGCGAATGTGGCGCTCGCCCAGTTCACGTTTGAGCGGGCCGCCTTGAGCGGTCTCGCCAGGGGGCAGTGGTTTGCCAACAGGCATAGGGATACAACCTCATTTTGTTATTGGATTTAGCCACCGAGTCTCAGGCGTATCAGCCGGTGGGCTCATACACCGGCCGGACCGGGCCTGCCTCGTGGGCAAACCCGCCTGGCGCAAGTGCGCGGCCAGGACAGCGGGGCGTGCAGTATAAAAAGCTACCGATAGGGCTTTTCACTCAATAAACGGCAAAATTTGGCGATAAGCCCCGGAAAAACCGGCTTCGACGGATCGGCTTCCCGCTGTCTAGACCGGCCCTGCCAGGGCAAAACGGCGCAGAGTATTGCATAACTTCCAAAACATGGGGCTCACCGAGCGCAGGTGTCATTAACCGCAGCAACGAGCCCGCCCCCACAGAAGCGCCTTTGGCCGACAAATCTCATGGCACAGGCAATCTGCGTCTACGCTTCAGACAAGTCCGATCAATCTGTAAGAATGGATCAATCGACTATGGGCGCTCTGCAGCACACCGATGCCACCCAGGCTGACCTCGACCCCGACAGCCCGTCACCAGCGCCTTTGCCGAAAAAAAACAGACCCTGGCGTCGCGTGGGTTGGCTGATTGTGTTGATGGCCTTGATCGCCCTGGCTTTCGCCGTGCACCGGGAGGTGCAGACCTCACGCTGGCAGGCCCGCGTATTCAGCGAATGGGCGGCGAAGCTGACCTACCGGGTGGCCCCAGGCGCCAGCGATGCAATGGTGTACCCAGGCGCGGGCCCCTTCGATCAGCGCCTGGGCTACAGCGCACTGGGCGAGTTTCTGCCGCGCTTGCTCAAGCGCAATTACATGATCGAGTCCCAGGCGCGCTTTTCCGAGGCGCTGATGAACTACAGCCGTCACGGCTTGTTTATACCCTACGCCGAGAAGATCCAGGCCGGCTTGACTATCACCGATTGCCGCGCGGCGCCGCTGTATCAATTCAACTACCCGACCCAGCTGTACGCGCGTTTCGATGACATTCCGCCGCTGATGATCCACAGCCTGCTGTTTATCGAAAACCGGGCACTGCTTGATCCCGACCCTGCGCAAGCCAACCCCGCCGTGGACTGGCCACGCTTTGCCAAGGCGGCGTGGTCTCAAGTGGCGCGCCAGTTGCACTTGCCGGGGCAGTCGGCGGGCGGCAGCACCCTGGCCACCCAGCTGGAAAAGTACCGCCACTCGCCCGACGGCCTGACCCTGTCGGGCAGCGAGAAAATCCGCCAGATGCTCTCCGCCAGCGTGCGCGCTTACCAGCATGGCCCCGATACGCTTGCGGCGCGGCGCAACATAGTGCGCGACTACCTCAACAGCGTGCCCCTGTCGGCCGTGCCGGGCCATGGCGAAGTGCATGGCATGGCCGAAGGGTTGCGGGTGTGGTACGGCGCCGATTTCGCCCAGGTCAACCGTGCTCTGCAGGATACCGCCACCACACCGGCCAGCCTGGCGGCGCGGGGCTTGGCATTGCGTGAGGTGTTGTCGTTGATGATCGCCCAGCGCCGCCCGTCCCATTACCTGGCCAACGGTCGCGACGAACTCAAGCAACTCACCGACAGCCACCTGCGGCTGCTGGCGCAGAACGCGGTGATCGACCCGCCCCTGCTCAAGGCCGCACTCGCCGCGCGGGTTACTTATCGCGACTGGCTGCAACAGCCCACACTGCAACCGATCGACAGCAACAAGGGCGTGAGCGTGGCCCGCAGCCGCCTGGCGGCCCTGCTCAACCGGCCGCTGTACGACCTCGACCGCCTTGACCTCGCGGCCACCAGCACCTTGCAGGCCGAGCTGCAAACCCAGGTCACCGCTTACCTCAAGCAACTGGCCGACCCGGCATTCGCGGGCAAGATCGGCCTGCTCGGCGAACGCCTGCTGACGCCCGCCAGCACGCCGCAAGTGCGCTACAGCTTTACCTTGTTCGAACGCACCGCCGACGGCTCACGGGTGCGGGTGCAAACCGACAACACCGACCAGCCCTTCGATATCAACGAAGGCAGCAAGCTGGAACTGGGCTCCACCGCCAAGTTGCGGGTGCTCACCACTTACTTGCAAATCATCAGCGAGCTGCATGATCGCTACGCCACACAAACCCCGGCGGCGTTGAAAAAAGCCGACATCGCCGAGCAGGACCGGCTCAGTCGATGGGCCATCGATTACTTGCTGCAGGCCCCGGATAAATCCCTGGCAGCCATGCTTGAGGCGGCCTTGGACCGCACCTATTCAGCCAGCCCCAACGAAGGGTTTTTCACGGGTGGCGGGATGCATTACTTTCATAACTTTCGCAACGAAGACAACGGCCGCAGCCCCACATTGCGGGACGCGCTGCGCGAGTCGATCAACCTGCCGTTCATTCGCCTCATGCGTGACCTGACGCGGTACGTCACCTACGCGGGCGCCAACAACAGTGCGCAATTGCTCAAGGATGACGGCGACCCACGCCGCCAGGAATACCTGGCTCGATTCGCCGACCGCGAAGGCACCACCTTCCTGCTCAAGTTCTGGAAGAAGTACCAGAAAAAAGACACCCAGGCGCGCCTGAAAACCTTCCTCGACAGCCTTCATCCCACCGCGATTCGCTTGGCGGCGGTACATCGCTACCTGTTTCCCGAAGCGAACCAGGACACTTTCAACCGCTTCGTGCGCTCCCATTTGACCGGCGTGAAAACCACCGCAGCCCTCAGCGACGAGCGCCTGCAACGCCTGTACAAGGACTACGGCCCCGGCACCTACGACCTGCCCGACCAAGGCTATATCGCCAAGGTCCACCCCCTGGACTTGTGGTTGCTCGGTTACCTGCTCAACCACCCGCAGGCCACCTTCAGCGAAGTGGTCAAGGCCAGCCAGTTCGAGCGCCAGGAGGTGTACAGCTGGCTGTTCAAGAGCCGTCATCAAGGCGCGCGCGACAGCCGTATCCGCACCATGCTCGAAGTCGAAGCATTCCTGGATATCCATCAGCGCTGGCAAGCGGTGGGGTATCCGTTCGATCACCTGGTGCCGTCGCTGGCCACCGCCATCGGCAGTTCGGGAGACCGCCCCGCCGCGCTCGCGGAACTGATGGGCATCATCCTCAACGACGGGGTGCGCGGCAAAGTGCTGCGCATCGACAGCCTGCACTTTGCCGCCGGCACCCCGTATGACACCCGTGTGGTCAACACGCCCGACCCCGGCAAACGGGTGATGCCGTCCGAAGTCGCCAGTGCCTTGCGCGGGGCGTTGTCGCAGGTGGTGGACGCGGGTACGGCCAAACGCGTGTCGGGCAGTTTCACCCAGGCCGACGGCACGCCAATGGCCATGGGCGGCAAGACCGGCACGGGCGATAACCGCATCCAGGCAATGGGCGCGGGCGGGCGCTTGATCAGTTCCAAGTCGATCAACCGCACCGCCACGTTTGTATTTTTTATGGGTGACCATCACTTCGGCACGCTCACCGCTTTTGTGCCTGGCAGTTCGGCGCAAGGTTTCAAGTTCACCTCGGCGTTGCCGGTGCAAGTGCTCAAAGGCATGGCGCCGATGTTGATGCCTTATTTGCAAGGGTCGGGAGGGATGATGTGTCGAGGCTCGTGATTGGCTTGTGCGTCAGTCGGGTAAGTGATTGGCCGCACGACCGCTTTCGCGAGCAAGCCCTAATGCCAGTCAGTTAAGGCTTTTTTGTAGGAGCGAGCTTGCTCGCGAAAAACTCAAAGGCGCCGCGTTCATTCAGCAAGCACGCGTTATCGTTGACGTTTTTCGCGAGCAAGCTCGCTCCTACAGGAGGGCCAATGTGGGAGCGGGCTTGCCCGCGAAAGCGATGGATCAGCCACCGCAATATTTGAAACCTAAACCTCCGAATCCCAGATCACCGTCACCACCCCCGTGTAGGTACTGCCGGGTTGTTTGAGCATTTCCTTCACGTCATCTCGCTCTACGGCAAAGTGCAGGCTGCCGGGGCGGTTGTTGACGTAATGGCCGGATTGGAACAGCTCGCTGCCGCTGCCGTCCAGGCGCAAGGGCAGCTTGTTCACGGCTTGGCCATATTGGTCTTGTAGACCGAAGGGCAGAGTCACGCTGACCTGCAGTGGCACCTCGTCCCCGCCTCCATTACGCAGGCCGCAGGTGTTACCGATGACCAGGCTGCACTCAAGCTGCATCTTGAAGTGCCCGCTGGAATAGATGCGGAAGGTCTGGTCACGAAACAGGCGCGACGGTTGGCGGCCACGATTGAGCCAGGCTTGCCAGCCACCTTCAGGCAACAGCTCGACGCGGTTACCTCCTGGAGGCAGTTCAACCTTGAGGATGTGATCGACGCGAAGGTCGAAGTTGAAGGTCAACACATTGTCAGTCGGTATCATCACGTCACCGAAGTCAAAATCCGCGCCCGGCCCGATGCTGTAGGTGAGCGAGCCGCGATATTCACCACTGGCCATGCCCAGCGGGTTCGGGGTCTTGAGCTCGTAGCCATACTCCACGGGTTGATACGACATCCGCGGAATAGTCGTACTGGGGATCACACTGCAGGCTCCTCCGTTTTCCGGGACTATCCAGAAGTACAGCAAGTAAGTGGTGGATGCCGCGATGTAGTTAACGCCTCGACAAGAATCCACGCCGTACCGCCAGGGATGGTCCCACGGCCTTCCAGGTGCGTTCCACGCAGACACGCCGACGCCGCCGCCCACGTCCCATCTGCCGCCGATACCGGCGATACGCATCTGTACCGTTTCAACCGCTCCCGTGGCGACATGGGTCACCTGAACATCGCGCCACGATGAGGGCACCTTGAAATACGCGCCTTTGCGTGGGTCTTCATGAAACGCCTCAATAGGTGCTATCGAGTTAAAGCGCATTGAGTCGTTACGAATGCTAAAGGTGTTGAACGACTCACACAGCGCCGGCACGTGCCAGGCGCAGATGCCACTGTGCGGGGTCGTGTTCTGGAATTTGTTGACCATCGGGTTGGTGGGGTCAGGACGAAACACCGCCGTGATATTTTGCTCCCACGCCTGCACAGGCAGGCTCGCCCAGCCCAGGCCCATTGCCAGTGCGCAAGGCCCCAGCCACTTTTTGATTGCGGTAACTAACTGCATAGAGACTCCGATTCAGCGACCCATTGGTTTTCACGCGCCAGGCTCAAGGCGCCGGAAAGTCGAACACCAAGTGCACCGTGCCGTAATACTCACCCCCCCGGTAACCGTCCTGCGGCTCGATGGCTGAGATCTCCAGTTCGGCGCGCCGGCCCGGGCGGGCCTCCTCGGCGCTGAGTACCTGCGTCGGGTCCAACGTCAACGGCACCCGATTGAACAGCACCTGCAAGTCGATACGGTTGCGCCCGCTCAGCAAATAAGGCGTGTCGCCCAAGCGTGCAGTCACGCCGCCATTGATATTTTTGACGTCGAAGTTCTTGCGCAGGCGGCCAAGCCGCGCCGTTGCCAGGTCCCACGCCAGCACTTGGTCATGCCCCATCCAGTCCGGCTCGGAGGGCAGCACATAGGCCTCCTCGATCGGGATGGTCACCGACACATCGAAGCTGTGGCGTTCCTGGAACGCCTGCGCCGGCTCGCCCAGGATCACAGGGGTGATCAGTACCGCCAGTGCTGTCAGTTGCTTGAACATTGTCATCACCCGTTGCTGTTGACCGTCATCGGTTTTTTGTCACGGCCTTCGATCAGTTGGAAACTGAACTGACGCTCGGGCTTTTTCTCGAACACCAGCTGGCGGCCGGGCAGGATGTGGTGCTTGGTGGTGGCTTCACAGTCGGACTTTTTCGCCACCGAACAGTCCCTGAATTCATCGAGCACCACCACACTGTTGCCGGCATTGCGCAAGGTGTACTGGCTGTCGGTCTGGCTGATCTGTGTATCGAAACGGGTGTTCTGCGGGCGTACAAAGAACACTGTGCCGTAACCGGCCATGACGTTGACCCCGGCCGCCAAGGCGTCTTTGTAATCGGCCCGCTCTTCGTCGGTCACGGCAAAGTCGTCTTCTTTTTCCGGCACCACCGGGATGAAGCGCACGCGGAAATACCGCTCCTTGTCGCGCAGGCCCATGTACAGCAAACGCGTGCCCTGGCGCCCGCCCGCGGGCACGATCAGCCGCGCCGGGCTGGCCATCAGGCCGTCGCGGTTGGTGGCGGCACCCTTGGCGTCAGTCATTGAGGCGACGGGCACTTCCCTGGACGTGCCATCGGCGTTGTAGATGATCTCCAGCACATTGACCTTGATAAACGCGGTGCTGGTACCGCCGTTGTAGACACGCTTGAGGTAGGAACTGCGATCACCTTCCAGATAGTCATACACCACCCCGACATTGATTGCCGGCCCCGCTTGGGCGGTCAGCGACAACAGCAACAGCCCGACCGATAACACTGCATGTTTCATGTTTGATTACGCCTCATTGGTTGAACCCAGCCAAACGGCTGATATGCGGTAAATGCCCGCCTAGACTTCCGAATCCCAGATCACGGTGACCACGCCGTTGTAGGTGCTGCCCGGGTGTTTGAGCATCTCCTTGACGTCGTCGCGCTCCACGGAAAAGTGCAGGCTGGCGGGGCGGTTGTTGACGTAGTGGCCCGGCTGGAACAGCTCGGTGCCCGTGCCGTCCAGGCGCAAGGGCAGCTTGTCGACGGCCTGGCCGTACTGATCGCGCAGGCCAAAAGGCAGGGTCACGCCGACCTGCAATGGCACCTCATCCCCGGCCTCATTGCGCAGGCCGCAGGTGTTGCCGATGGCCAGGCTGCATTCGAGTTGCATCTTGAAGCGGGTGCTGGCGGAGATGACGACGGTCTGGTCGCGAAACAGCCGCGAGGGTTGCCGCCCGCGATTGAGCCACGCCTGCCAGCCCCCCTCGGGCAACAGCTCGACGCGATTGCCCCCAGGTGGCAGGTCCACCTTGAGGTTGTGTTCCACTCGAAGGTCGAAGTTGAAGGTCAGCACATCATCGTTTGGCCGGTAAATGTCACCAAAATCGAAATCCTGGTGCGGCCCGACCCCGTAAGTAATCGACCCTCTGTATTGCCCAGCGTCCATGTCCAGGGGGTTAGGTGTCCTCAGTTCATAGGTGTACTCAAGCATGCTGAAGCTGGAGGAGGGAACATTGAACGGCGTCACTAGATTGCACGCACCGGCGCCCTCCGGTACCAGCCAGAACCACAGCCGCAACGTGGGGGCCGCCGCCCACATGCCGGTGTATTGGCAGGGGGAAGGTGGATGCGTCCAGTTGGCAGGTAATGGGCTCCAGGCCTGCACACCCGGAGGGTTGGTTGTATTGAAACGGCTGCCGATACCCGAGATGCGCATCTCTACGGTTTTGCGGTCGCCCTTGGGTGAGACCACCTCGAAACTGCGCCACTCGGAGGGAACCTTGAACATCAGGCCTTGGCGCGGATCCGCATGGTTGGCCTCTATCGGGCCGGTGGCGACAAAGTTGATATCCCAGGTGCGGATACTGAAAATCCCCAACGCCTCACAGCGTGCCGGCATATGCCCAGGGCATACCCCGCTCTGTGGGGTGGTGTTGGTGAACCTGTTCACCATGGGATTGCTGGGATCCGGTCGGAATTCAGCGGTGATGTCTTGCGTGGCTGCAAGGCCCAAAGGGGTGAACGAACACAACAAAGCGGCCAATACGACAGCGCGCCACATTGTGTTGCCAGGCTTGCTCATGCTGATCAACTCGTCGCTGCGAACACAGGGTGTTCTGGGTGAAAAATTCATCCGGCCGCCTCTGACGCGTGGGCGACTTCGGCCAAGGTATCCGGCGTACAGCGCAGATCACCGATCATCAACACATCGCTTTCACTCGGTGCGTTGCTCGGGTCCAGACGGAACTGGCACAGCAACTGGTTCTGGTAGCGCACTTGCAGGGTGGGCGAGCTGGCACTCATTTCCATGGAGAAGAAGCCGTCCACTTCGCTGACGCCGCGGCTGGCATGGTTGATCACGTGATGGCCGCGCAAGGGTGCGCCGCGTTCATCCAGCAATCGGCCCAGCACGGTGACGGTTTTCATCACGCTGACCTTGCGATAGTCCACGCCGCCCTTGTTCAGGTGGTAGCTGGAACGTGCCGGCTGGATATTGGCCGCCGGTGGGTGGTTGCCTTCAAAGTCGAACGCCACGCTGCTGCTCTTGTAGGCCGAGACCGGCACATAGTTGCGCCCAGGCCTCAGCAGGGTGCTGCCGCCGCCCATGTCGTCGGCGCGCAGGGCGATCTCGTCGAGGTCGGTTTCCACGTCGATGATCATGCCGGCGCCGTTGCCTTGGTACTGGCTGCTCAGCAATACCTTGCCGGCCCCGGCAACCAGGGTGCTGTTGAGGTTCAAGCCGCCGCTGAGGTCGCCGTTGAAGGAACTGCGCTGCACAAAACCGTCACCGCTGACCGCGTCCGTACTGAAGCTGGCCATGCCCGACAGGCCGACGCCATAGGTGTCGGTGATCGCCGTGGCCGAGACGCTTTGCAGGAAGTGGTCGGTGAGGTCTTGGCGCAGAGTCACCGAGGCGTTGTTGTCGCGCCCGCCATCGCGGGCGGTGCGGGTGCCGATGCTGCCGGAGATCTGCCGGCCATCGCGGCCCAAGTTGACGCTGACGCTCACATCCACGCCCCGGTTGCGTCGATCGTTGGTGCCCGCGCTGCCGGGCCGGTCGAACACCGAGAAGCGCCAGTTGGCATCGCTGCCGAACAGGTTGTCGTGGCGGCTCCAGCCCAGGTCGATACCGGCGCCCTCGACATTGCCTTCGCTGTGGGACAGGCGCATGTTCAGGGTGTTTTTCGCATCGAGCCGGTGGTTGACCGACAGCGCCGTATTGCTGGCTTGGCCGACAAAGGTATTGCGGCGCAGGCGGGTGCCGTCGGGCAGGGTTTCGTAGGTGTCGCGGGTGTCGAGCCAACTGCGGTTGTGGCTGAACACCAGGTTGGTGGCGCCCAAGGTGTAGAGCGCTTGCAGGTCCATGCCGGTGCCGTGGTCCTGGGTTTGATACAGGTTGGTGTAGAGGCTGGTGTTGTTGGCCACCGTCCAGTCCACCGAACCGCCGTATTGCAGTTGTTCTCGCACTTGGCGCGCCGACAGGCCGAGGATCACCCGTGGGTGCAGCAGGTAGTTGATGGAGGCGCCGGCGGTCATCGCGCCTGAGGCTTGTTCGTCCCAGTTACTGAACAGCTTGGTCTCGCGCCCGGCAAACAGGTTGTAGCGCCACGGGTCTTCGGCGTTGCGCCAGTTGCTGGGTTTGTACACCAGTTCCTGGGTGGTGCTGGTGGTCAGGCCGTCTTCTACCAGGCGCACTTCCACTTCATAGATGCCGCCAGGCAATGGCCGGGTATCGAGGGTTTGCAGGCCGGCCGCCACGGCTTGGGTATTGATCAACAGGCCATTGCGGTAGATCTCCACCGCCGCCTGGCGGTTGGCGGTGACGTAGATCGGGTACACGCTGGGCTTGGCATTGTGGATGGCCAGGCTGTCGGAACTGCCATACATCAGGCCCAGCGCCGTATCGGGGCTGGCACCAAAGCTGCGCAGTTGACGGGTCAGGCCATCGGAATTGGGGGTGAAATGGCCCAGGCGGAAAAATTGCCCTTCCATTTCTCGTTGGGTGTACAGCTCATGGATCGCGTGGCGCACCTGTTCGTCATCGCCACTCTGTCGCGCCAGTTGCAGGTTGAACACCTGGCTCCAGTTGCCGACGCTGGAACTGGCCTGCAACCCGTAGCGCCCGCCCAGTTTGTTGTCCTGGCCACCGTTGAGGTTGAGCTGGTTGTTGACGATCAGCCCGAGGCTGCCGCCTTCCGGTTGCGCGTAGAAGCGCGGCGCATCGTCATTGAGCTCGACATTCTGGGTGATGATCGCCAACTGGGAGTTTTCCAGGTTGTAGAACGCCGAGAGCATTTTTTCCGGGCAGGACTGGGTACAGGTGCCCAGCGCCACGCCTTTCTCCAACAGCGCTTGCCAGGTGTCGCGGGTAGCGGCCGGCACTTTGCTGTCAGCGGTATCGGTGAATTCAAGCAAGGTGACGCGATCATCCCGGGTCAACACAATCAGTGCCTCGCCCAGCAACTGCTGGTCAAGGTCTATGCGCACGGCCAGCGGCACGTCGAAAAAGTGATCGGTAAAACCAGCCGGCAGGCCTTGGGCCTGGCTCAGCAGGCTGCCCGTCGTCAAAGCGCCCGAGGCAGCAGGTGCGGCCAGGGCACTCGTACACATCAACAGCGCAAGCGCAGCCGCGATAGGCGTCATCGGAAACATGAACGGAACACTCTGTATGCCAAAAGACTGAAGAGAAAATCAGGCCGGCGGACCGAGGAGGGAAAGTCAGCCGACCTGCAAGCAAATGCCCGTATTCAACGGGCATTCATTGGCATCAAGGCGTTGGCAATACCGCGTCGAATACCACCGGCATCACTGCGGTGTAGGAACCGCGTTGAGTCGCCGAAGGCTTGGCCGCGACGATGCGCATTTCAGCGCCCACGCCTGGGGTGGAGTCGGCTTCGTTGACCACTTCCTGCGGCGAGCCGGTCAGGGTCACGCCATTGAGGGTGGTGGTCAGCGCGATGTTCTGCGCAGCATCACCGTTGAACAGCACAGCCGGGCCGCCTTCGATGTAGGCGTGAACCGAACCGTTGGTGTTCTTGATGTCGTAGATGGCGCTCAGAGGAGCCAACTCACCGCTGACCAAGTTGTAGGACATGGTTTCGTCACGGCCCCAATTCGGGTCACGCGGCTGGGCGTGGAACACGGTGGTGGGGATGTTTGCCTTGAGGTTGACGGTGTGGCTGGCTTCACCGGCAGCGATAGCCGTTACCGAGGAAGACAGCGCCAGAACGGCCAGGGGGACAGCGACAGCAAACTTCTTGAACATGGTCAATACCTGTAGTTGACAACATTGAGTGGTTCATTGCCAAGGAACTCCCTGACAACGAATTAACAGGCGTGGTTAGTTGAACTACGCACTGCCAGACAATGATCAACCGAAACTAAAAGCAGGTATGCAGGCACATTCGAAAACGCACGTAGCCCTTGTAAACAGGGCTTGAGAGAAAAAGATGGCATTTAGCCAAAACTTTAAAAGTATCCGTAGGAAATAAGCTACACGCTAAAAATACGCTAAAGAAGTTGCTGTAAGAAGCGTACCACAAGACCAAGCAGCGCCTGGCAAATAACAAGACCAGATATAAAGTCGAGCGACAACTCTAATTAAAGTTATAGCTCTAAAATTCAATCAGGTCCAATAGTTGTTAGTTGCTTCGCGGACCAAGCCTGTGCAGCCGCCAACGACCGTTGGTCGCCAGGCACTATCATTCGCATTAAGATATATCTTACGTTATATCTCAACCTGCACAGAGGACCTGCCCATGAAACACGAACATCGCGGCGAGTTTGAAAAACGCGGCGGTCGCGGCCCCCGGGTGTTCGCCCCTGGCGATCTGAAGCTGCTGCTGTTGTCGCTGATCGCCGAGCAACCTTGCCATGGCTACGACCTGATCCGGCGCATCGAGAGCCTGTTCGACGGCGCCTACAGCCCCAGCCCTGGGGTGATCTACCCTACCCTGACCTTTCTTGAAGAAAGCGAGCTGATCAGCGGCGACGCCGATGGCGGAAAAAAACGCTACACAATCACCGACCCCGGTCGTCTCTTCTTAAGCGAGCAAGCCGTTGCCCTGGACGGTGTGCGCATGCGCCTGGAGGTGAGCAAACGCTCGTTGCGTGGCCACGACCGCCCACCAGAGATTCATGAGGCGGTGCACAACCTGCGCCACGCCTTGCATTCGCACAACGGGCACTGGAGCCCGGAAGAAATCATTCGTGTCGCGGCGCTGCTCAATCGCACCGCCCAAGCCATTGCCGACGGGACAGACCAATGAACACTCAAACCATTCATCGCGTAACCCACGAAATCAAACGCCGCCGCCTGCAAGTGCTGCGGGTGGTCGATATCACCCCACGCATGCGTCGCGTCACCCTGGGCGGCCCTGAGCTCGCGGGCT